>NZ_JAWLGY010000014.1:102088-111461 GCF_041690615.1 Marinobacter sp. | reverse complement strand
CAGAGCCAGAGCCAGAGCCAGAGCCAGAGCCAGAGCCAGAGCCAGAGCCAGAGCCAGAGCCAGAGCCAGAGCCAGAGCCAGAGCCAGAGCCAGAGCCAGCATTCTCGCCGGAACTGCCCCAGCGATTTGTCCCCATCGAGTCCCTCAGGGCCCGTGATGGCTGGACGCTTCAGTTGGTGGCCGGCAACCTGGAGCAGACCATTGTTAACGTTATTGCCCGGGCCCCGGATAATGAAGACCTCACCTATACCCGGGGCGAGCGAAATGGCCAGCCATGGTTTATGCTGGTTTATGGCCAGTATCCCACCCGTGATGCCGCCCGGTCGGCGGCCAACCGATTACCGGACAACCTGGGGGTCAGTGATTCCTGGGTAAGGGCCTTCGAGAGCTTCTGATGCACTGATCTGGTGCAAAATTACGCCCACAAGTCCCCTGAGCCAGGAAAAAGTTGTCTACGTATTTCTACGTGTGTAGAATCCCTTCCCCCTTTTTTTCGGTGTCGGCTCATTTTTTGCACTATCTTGGTGCGCAAGGGGCTGATATGAAAGCTTTTACATGCGAGAGAACGCTTATGACAACAGGCTTGTATCATCCCGGCGAGTTCCGGGACAACTGTGGTTTCGGCCTGATCGCCCATATGAAGGGCGAGGCAAGCCATAAACTGTTGCAGACAGCTATCGAGTCCCTTACCTGCATGACGCATCGCGGAGGCATCGCGGCAGACGGCAAGACCGGCGATGGTTGTGGGCTCCTGATCCAGAGTCCCAGGGCCTTCCTCTATAAAGCTGCACAGGCGGCGTTCGGAAAAAAACCTGGCGACCTTTTTGCAGTTGGCCAGGTTTTTTTAGCTCAGGATGAAGCCCGTGCGTCCGCCGGGCGTGCTGCAGTCGAGAAACGCCTGGTGGAGCAGGGCCTGGAAATCATGGGCTGGCGGGAAGTGCCGGTGGACGATAGCTGCCTCGGCCCAATGGCCCTGGACTGTCTGCCGCGCATTGAGCAGGTATTCGTTGAGCCGGGTGGCAAGAACGAAAGAGATTTCGGTATCAGCCTGTTCGTTGGCCGGCGCCATGCCGAGCGGGATATGGCGGATGACGACGAGTTCTACATCTGCAGCCTGTCCCACCGGACGCTGGCCTACAAGGGCCTGATGATGCCCGCTGACCTGGCCAACTTTTACCCGGATCTGGGTGACCCGGACCTGGAAACCGCTATCTGTGTGTTCCACCAGCGATTCTCCACCAACACCATGCCCCGGTGGCCCCTGGCCCAGCCGTTCCGTCTGCTGGCACATAACGGTGAAATCAACACTATTGATGGCAACCGTAACTGGGCCATCGCCCGGGCTGCCAAGTTCAGCTCACCGGAACTGCCGGATCTGCAGACGCTGCAGCCGCTGGTCAACCTGACCGGCTCGGACTCCTCCTCCATGGACAACATGCTGGAAGTGCTGCTGGCCGGTGGCGTGGACCTGTTCCGGGCGGCGCGGATGATGATTCCGCCGGCCTGGCAGAACGTGGACACCATGGACTCCGAGCTGCGCGCTTTCTACGAGTACAACTCCATGCATATGGAGCCCTGGGACGGTCCGGCCGGCCTGGTACTGTCCGATGGCCGCTATGCGGTCTGTATGCTGGACCGGAACGGTTTGCGGCCCGCGCGCTGGGTGGTCACCAAGGACGACTTCATCACCCTGGCGTCTGAGATTGGAACTTACCATTACGAGCCGGAAGACGTCGTGGCCAAGGGCCGTGTCGGGCCGGGCCAGATGCTGGCGGTAGACACCGAAAGCGGCGAAGTCCTGCATACCCAGGATATTGATCGGCGGCTCAAGAGCGCCCAGCCCTACAAGAAGTGGCTGCGTGAGAACGCCCTGCGGGTTGAGTCCACGCTGAATGCGGCTACGCCGGAGTTCAGGTTGATGGACAATGACGAACTCCAGGTGCATCAGAAGATGTACATGGTTACCTACGAGGAACGCGACCAGGTACTGCGCCCGCTGGCTGAAAGCGGCCAGGAAGCTGTGGGCTCCATGGGTGACGATACTCCCATGGCGGTGCTTTCAAGCAAGGTTCGCCATGTGGCGGACTACTTCCGCCAGAAGTTCGCCCAGGTAACCAATCCGGCAATCGACCCGCTGCGGGAAGCCGTGGTCATGTCCCTGGAAACCTGTCTCGGCGCCGAGCGTAACGTGTTCGAGGAAGGCCCGGAGCATGCCAACCGGGTGATCCTGACGACGCCAGTGCTGTCCCCGGGCAAGTTCCTGCGCATCGAAGGTAATGACCGGCCCGGCTTCGAAGTGGCAAAAATCCGTCTCAGCTACAGCCCCGAGCGTGGCCTGGAGAATGGCATCCGTGACATCTGTGAGGCTGCCGAGAAAGCGGTCCGGGATGACGGCAAGGTGCTGCTGATCCTGTCCGACAAGGACCTGGAGCAGGGTGAACTGCCCGTCAACAGCCTGATGGCCACCGGCGCGGTCCATCACCACCTGGTGCGCCAGGGACTGCGCTGTGACTCCAACATCATTGTCGAGACCGGCTGGGCCCGTGACCCCCACCACTTTGCCGTGCTGTTCGGCTTCGGCGCCACGGCGGTCTACCCGTACCTTGCCTACCAGGTGATCAATGACCTGATCCGCACCGGCGAGATGCTGATGGATCCCATTGACGCCAAGAACAACTACCGCAAGGGCATCAACAAGGGCCTACTGAAAATCCTGTCCAAGATGGGCATCTCCACCATTACTTCCTACCGCGGTGCTCAGCTGTTCGAGGCCATCGGTATGGCCGACGAAGTGGTGGACCTGTGTTTCCGGGGAGTCCCCAGCCGGATCCAGGGGGCGACGTTCTACGACTTCCAGCAGGACCAGGAACAGCTGGCCGCTACCGCCTGGAAACGTCGCAAGGCCATTACCCAGGGGGGCCTGCTCAAGTATGTGCATGGCCAGGAATACCATGCCTTCAACCCGGACGTGGTTCGCACCCTGCAGGATGCGGTCACCACCGGTGATTACGGCCAGTACCAGGAGTACGCGGGACTGGTGAACAACCGTCCCGTCGCCACCCTGCGGGACCTGTTCGGGCTCCGGGGCGATATCAAGCCCATCGACCTGTCGGAAGTGGAGCCGGTGGAGAAGATCTTCCCCCGTTTCGATTCGGCGGCCATGTCCCTGGGTGCCCTCTCCCCCGAGGCCCACGAAGCGCTGGCCGTGGCCATGAACACCCTGGGCGGACGCTCCAACTCCGGTGAGGGCGGTGAGGACCCGGCCCGCTACGGTACCGAGCGTCGCTCAAAGATCAAGCAGGTAGCCTCCGGTCGCTTCGGCGTTACGGCGGAATACCTGCGCAGTGCGGACGTCATGCAGATCAAGGTGGCCCAGGGCGCCAAGCCCGGTGAAGGCGGTCAGTTGCCCGGTGGCAAGGTGAACGCGCTGATCGCCCGGTTGCGATACTCCGTGCCCGGGGTGACGCTGATTTCACCGCCACCGCACCACGATATCTACTCCATCGAGGACCTGGCACAGCTGATCTTTGACCTGAAACAGGTCAATCCGGAGGCGCTGGTCTCGGTCAAGCTGGTCTCCGAGCCCGGCGTCGGCACCATCGCAGCCGGTGTGGCCAAGGCCTATGCCGACCTGATCACGGTATCCGGCTATGACGGCGGTACGGCGGCCAGTCCGCTGACGTCAATCCGCTATGCTGGCTCCCCCTGGGAGCTGGGCCTGAGCGAAACCCAGCAGGCTCTGCGGGCCAACGATCTTCGCGGCAAGATCCGCCTGCAGACCGACGGTGGTATCAAGACCGGTCTCGATGTGGTCAAAGGCGCTATTCTCGGCGCCGAGAGCTTTGGTTTCGGGACCACGCCCATGGTCGCCCTGGGCTGCAAGTACCTGCGAATCTGTCACCTGAACAACTGCGCCACCGGCGTGGCCACCCAGGATGACTACCTGCGGGAGGAGCACTTCAAGGGTACCGTCGAGATGGCCATGAACTTCTTCCGCTTCGTGGCGGAGGAAACCCGTGAATGGATGGCGAAGCTGGGTGTTCGTAACCTGGAGGAGCTGGTGGGCCGTGTGGACCTGCTGGAACGCCTGCCGGGTGACACCGAGCGCCAGAAGCGCCTGGACCTGAGCCGTCTCGTCAGCAATGACCATATCCCCGCAGACAAGCCGCAAACCTGTCAGGTGGAGCGTAATATTCCATTCGACGAAGGGGCCCTGGCCGAGCGGATGGTCAGCGATATCCGTAACGCCATTGTCGAGAAGTCCGGCGGTGCCTGGAGCTATAAGGTCACCAACTGTGACCGCTCCATCGGCGCCCGTCTGTCTGGTGAAATCGCCGCCCTTCACGGCAACCAGGGCATGGCGGATGCGCCTATCACCCTGGATCTGAAAGGTACTGCCGGCCAGAGTTTCGGTGTCTGGAACGTGGCAGGCCTGAACCTGGTGCTGGAAGGCGATGCCAACGACTATGTGGGCAAGGGCATGACCGGCGGCAAGCTGGTGGTGCGCCCGCCGCGGGTGAGCACCTTCCAGTCCCAGGAAACGGCCATCATTGGTAACACCTGCCTCTATGGTGCCACCGGGGGCAAGCTGTTTGCTGCCGGTACTGCGGGTGAGCGCTTTGGCGTTCGTAACTCAGGTGCCCACGCGGTGGTGGAAGGCGTGGGCGACCACGGCTGTGAATATATGACCGGCGGTATGGTCGCGGTACTTGGCAATACCGGGTACAACTTCGGTGCTGGTATGACCGGCGGGTTTGCCTATGTGCTGGACCAGTCCAACACCTTCGTGGATAAATACAACCACGAGCTGGTGGAAATCCAGCGTATTTCCAGAGAGGACATGGAGCCCTACCGTAACTACCTGCGGGGTGTTATCCGCGAGCACGTGACGGAAACGGCAAGCGAGTGGGCAAGCCATATCCTTGAGAATTTCGACGATTACGTTGGCCGCTTCTGGCTGGTCAAGCCCAAGGCCGCCAGCCTGAAGAGCCTGCTGGCCAGCACCCGGGCCCGCCCGGAATAACTTGCGGGCAGTGTTTTCCGCCGGCCCGACAGATTCGGGCCGGCGCGTCGAAATTTAGATGATGAGAGCGTCACCATGAATGAACGACTGAACAACGACTTCCAGTTTGTCCAGGTTGGGCGGGTTGACCCGAAGAAGGTGCCTGCCAGCAAGCGCCGCAAGAACTTTGGCGAGATCTACTACCAGTTCGAACCAGTGGACGCCAGCAGCCAGGCACATCGCTGCCTGGAGTGTGGCAACCCCTATTGTGAGTGGAAATGTCCGGTTCACAACTATATCCCGAACTGGCTCAAGCTGGTGTCGGAAGGCAACATCATGCGGGCGGTGGAACTGTGCCACCAGACCAACTCCCTGCCGGAAGTCTGCGGCCGCGTCTGCCCCCAGGATCGCCTCTGCGAAGGGGCCTGTACCCTGAATGACGGTTATGGCGCCGTGACCATCGGCTCGGTGGAAAAGTACATCACTGACACGGCCTTTGCCCTCGGCTGGAAGCCAGACCTGTCTGACGTCAAGTGGACCGACAAAAAGGTAGCCGTGATCGGTGCTGGCCCGGCAGGGCTGGGCTGTGCTGATGTCCTCGTGCGCAATGGCGTCAAGCCCGTGGTTTTTGACCGTTACCCGGAAATCGGCGGCCTGCTGACCTTTGGTATCCCCGAGTTCAAGCTGGAAAAGACGGTCATGACCCGTCGTCGCAAGGTGTTCGAGGAAATGGGCGTGGAGTTCCGGCTTGAAACCGAGGTGGGCAAGGACGTGCAGTTGCAGGACATCATTGACGAATACGACGCCGTATTCATGGGTATGGGCACCTACACCTATATGAAGGGTGGCTTCCCTGGTGAAGATCTGCCGGGGGTTTACGACGCCCTGCCGTTCCTGGTTTCCAACGTGAACCGTCGCCTGGGCTTCGAAAAGGACGCCGGCGAGTTCATCGATGTGAAAGGCAAGCGGGTGGTTGTCCTCGGTGGTGGTGACACTGCCATGGACTGCAACCGCACCTCCATTCGCCAGCAGGCCACCAGCGTTACCTGCGCCTATCGTCGCGACGAGGCCAACATGCCCGGTTCCCGCCGGGAAGTGGCCAACGCCAAGGAAGAGGGCGTGAAGTTCCTGTTCAACCGTCAGCCCATCGCCATCATCGGTGAAGACCAGGTTGAGGGCGTGAAGGTGGTCCAGACCCAGCTGGGTGAGCCGGACGAGAACGGCCGTCGTCGCCCGGAAGTGGTGCCGGGCAGTGAGGAGGTCATTCCCGCTGATGCGGTGCTGGTTGCCTTCGGTTTCCGCCCGAGCCCGGCGGACTGGTTCAGCGAGTTGAAAGTGGACACCGACGATTCCGGCCGGGTCAGCGCACCGGAAGAGTCGGAGTTTGCGTTTCAGACCTCCAATCCCAAGATCTTCGCTGGCGGCGATATGGTGAGAGGTTCTGACCTCGTGGTCACTGCGATCTGGGAAGGTCGCCAGGCGGCAGAAGGCATCCTGGACTACCTGGATCTCTGAGACCGTCCATTCGACGGCTGATCCGTATCAAAAGGGCAGCACCATTCCGGTGGCTGCCCTTTTTTATTGTCGCAAACGCGTTATCATTGCGCGCATCATGACCAGTGGAAAACCGGCAGACCTGGTTTCGCCTGGCCAGTCAGACTTCGACCATCAGGACCCGATATGAGCGAACTGCAGAACGACCGCTTCCTCCGCGCCCTCATGCGCCAGCCCGTAGACCGCACCCCCGTCTGGATGATGCGCCAGGCCGGTCGTTACCTTCCTGAATACCGTGCAACCCGGGCCAGGGCCGGGGATTTCCTCAGCCTGTGCAAGAACACACCGCTGGCTTGCGAAGTCACCCTGCAGCCCCTTGAGCGTTATCCTCTGGATGCCGCCATCCTGTTCTCGGACATCCTGACCATTCCTGACGCCCTGGGGCTTGGGCTGTATTTCGAAACCGGCGAAGGCCCCAAGTTCCGTAATGTAATCCGCTCCGAAGCAGACGTTGCCGCGCTGCCCAATCTGAAAGCCGAAGTGGACCTGGATTACGTTATGAACGCGGTGTCCACCATTCGTGGTGCGCTCAACGGCCGCGTGCCACTGATTGGTTTCTCCGGCAGTCCTTGGACTCTGGCCACGTACATGATTGAGGGCGGGTCTTCCAAGACGTTCTCGGAAGCCAAGAAGCTGATGTACGGCCAGCCGGAAGTCATGCACCGGTTGCTGGACCACCTGGCAGATTCGGTGATCGATTACCTGAATGGCCAGATCAGGGCCGGCGCCCAGGCGGTGCAGATTTTCGATACCTGGGGCGGGGTGCTCAGCAGCTGGGCCTACCAGGAATTCTCGCTGGACTATATGAAGAAGATCGCCGATGGCCTGATCCGTGAGAACGATGGCCGCCGGGTGCCGCTGATTATCTTTACCAAGAACGGTGGCCAGTGGCTGGAGTCCATGGCGGAATCCGGGGCAGATGCCCTGGGCCTGGACTGGACCACGGATATCGGTAATGCCCGCGCCCGTGTCGGCGATCGGGTAGCCCTGCAGGGCAATATGGATCCGGCAATGCTGTATGCGCCGAAGGAGCGGATTCGCCAGGAGGTGGCGGATATCCTGAAGCGCTACGGCTCAGGGCCTGGTCACATCTTCAATCTCGGTCATGGGATTACACCGGATGTGGATCCGGAGCATGCGGGGGCGTTTATTGAGGCGGTTGTCGAGTTAAGTGGGGAGTATCATCGCTAAGGCTTGTTGTCCCGGCCCGCTATTGGCGCCCCAGGGTGTTGGTAGTAGCCTGGCTGGTTTGGTGCCTGGGCGCCAGGCCGATAATCTCCTCCCGGACGAGCTCTCTGCGGGTCTCGCCTACGTTAGTAGCCTGAAGGGCCGGGTGCCTGGGCCACCGGGCCGATAACACTTTTCCGGACACGCCGTGAATCCATCCATGGAGGCTCTTCAAAAACGTCCCTGTTTTTGAAGGTCCGGAAAAGTGTTCTCAACCCGATGTCCCTCTAACTTCGGCGATATCGCCAACCTTTCTCGCTTTGTATCCTGTCGACACTGCAGTGGATTCGTGAACTTCCGCGGTCTATAGTCGAGAGGAAAACAATAAATGGCCCGGAGTGATGGTATGGCCGAGAAAGAGCCAGAAAAACGTCGGTTTCATCGAATTTCTTTCGATGCACCATGCGAGCTGTACTGGCAGGACGACGTGCAGACTGCAGAGATACTGGATATTTCGCTGAAAGGTGCCCTGGTGACTCGACCACCTGGGTGGGCCGCGTCCGAAGGTGAGCCCTGCGAATTAACGGTCCACCTGAACGATCACGAAAGCGCCATTGTGATGGCGGTTACCTTGCGCCATATCGAACCAGACCGGCTCGGTTTTAAGATCGAGTATATCGATCTGGAAAGCGCCGCTCACCTGAAGCGCTTGGTAGAACTGAATCTTGGTGATGCAGAGCTATTAGAGCGAGAGCTGTCCCACCTGATCGGGTAAGCAAGCTTTATCTCATAAGCCTCGCAGGGTGTCGGGCTGAGAACCTTTTCCCGGACCTTCAAAAACAGGGACGTTTTTGAAGAGCCTCCATGGATGGATTCACGGCGTGTCCGGGAAAAGGTTCTCGGCCTGGCGCCCAGGCACCCAGCCATTCAGGCTACTTACGCAGTCGAGTTCCAATCGGAAGTGTTCACAGCCCATCCGGGGACGCCTGGCTGGGGTGCCAGGACCAATCAAAGCTCCTCAAGTGCCGACAACGCCTCACTGAGTTTGGTCACCGGAATCACCTTCATCCCCTCAATGGCCTTGCGGGGCGCATTGGCCTTGGGAACCAGAGCCCGGGTAAACCCATGCTTGGCGGCTTCGTAGATGCGCTCCTGTCCTGACGGCACCGGGCGAATCTCGCCCGAAAGGCCCACCTCACCGAATATAACCAGATCCTGGGGCAGGGCGCGGTCGCGGAAGGATGAGACTATTGCCGCCAGCAGAGCCAGGTCAGCACTGGTCTCGACGACCTTGACGCCGCCCACCACATTCACAAACACATCCTGATCCGCCACATGCATGCCGCCATGGCGGTGCAGCACGGCCAGCAGCATGGCCAGGCGGTTCTGGTCCAGGCCTACCGCTACCCGGCGCGGATAGCTGCCCTGGGCCATATCCACCAGTGCCTGGATTTCCACCAGCATGGGCCGGGTACCTTCCCAGACTACCATCACCACGCTGCCCGGCGCTGCTTCCTCGCCCCGGTTCAGGAAAATGGCGCTGGGGTTCTTTACCTCTTTCAGGCCCTGCTCCAGCATGGCAAACACGCCCAGTTCGTTGACCGCGCCGAAGCGATTCTTGATGCCCCGCAGGGTGCGGTAGCGGCTGTC
>NZ_JAWLGY010000014.1:0-101988 GCF_041690615.1 Marinobacter sp. | reverse complement strand
TACCTCTTTCAGGCCCTGCTCCAGCATGGCAAACACGCCCAGTTCGTTGACCGCGCCGAAGCGATTCTTGATGCCCCGCAGGGTGCGGTAGCGGCTGTCACTGGAGCCTTCCAGAAGGATGGAGCAGTCGATCATATGCTCCAGCACCTTGGGGCCGGCCAGGCTGCCATCCTTGGTGACGTGGCCAACCAGAAACAGAATCGTGCCGGTCTGCTTGGCAAAGCGGGTCAGGTAAGCGGCGCTTTCCCGGACCTGTGAGACGGAGCCGGGGGCAGATTCGATGTCCGCCACGTGCATCACCTGAATACTGTCCACTACCAGGATCTTCGGCTTCTCGGCTTCCGCCACCTGCAGGAGCCGTTCCACGCTGGTTTCCGACAGCATTTTGAGGTCTTTCGTCGGTACTCCCAGGCGCTTGGCGCGCATGGCGACCTGTTGCAGGGATTCCTCGCCGGTGACATACAGTGCCGGCGTCTTCTCCGCCAGGTGGCAGACCGCCTGCAGCAACAACGTACTTTTACCGGCACCGGGGTGGCCGCCCATCAGCACGGCAGAGCCCTCCACCAGACCGCCGCCCAGCACCCGGTCGAACTCCTGCATACCCGTGCTGATGCGGGGCTGTTCCGCGAGGCTGACTTCATCCAGGCTTTGCACCGCCGACAGGCTGCCGGCGAAGCCTTCGAAGCGGGCACCACGGGCACCCTTGCTGCTGCCGCCCACGCCGCGAACTTCGCTGATGGTGTTCCAGCCATGGCAGGCGCCACACTGGCCCTGCCACTTGGAATAGTCAGCACCGCACTCGGTGCAGACGAAGGCAGTTTTCGCCTTGGCCATTACGCCAGCTTCTTGTACTTCATGCGCTTGGGCTGCATGGCAGAGTCCCCCTTGCGCTTCTTGAAGTCTTCGTCGTACTCGGTGAAGTTGCCTTCGAAGTACACCACATCGCCGTCGTCCTCGAACGCCAGGATGTGGGTGGCCACCCGGTCCAGGAACCAGCGGTCGTGGGAGATCACCAGCGCGGAGCCGGGGAAGTTCAGCAGGGCTTCTTCCAGGGCCCGCAGGGTTTCCACGTCCAGGTCGTTTGTGGGTTCGTCCAGCAGCAGCACGTTGCCGCCCTGTTTCAGCAGCTTGGCCAGGTGCAGGCGGTTACGCTCACCACCGGACAGATCGCCAACCCGCTTCTGCTGGTCGGTGCCCTTGAAGTTGAAGCGACCGACATACGCCCGCGACGGGGTCTCGTAGTTGCCTACCTTGATGATGTCCTGGCCGTCGGACAGCTCTTCCCACACAGTGTTGCTGCCTTCCAGGTCCCGCATCTGGTCCACGTAGGCCAGTTCCACGGTTTCGCCAATCTCGATCTCACCGGAATCGGGCTTGTCGTAACCGCCAATCATCTTGAACAGGGTGGATTTACCGGCACCGTTGCCACCGATAATGCCCACAATGGCTCCCGGCGGCACGCTGAAGGACACGTCCTCGTATAGCAGGCGATCGCCGAAGGATTTGCTGATGCCGTTGACCTCGATGACCTTGTTGCCCAGGCGGGGACCGGGCGGAATGTACAGCTCGTTGGTCTCGTTGCGCTTCTGGAACTCCTGGGAGCTCATCTCCTCGAACCGGGCCAGGCGGGCTTTGCTCTTGGACTGACGGCCCTTGGCGTTGCTGCGCACCCATTCCAGCTCCTGCTTGATGGCCTTCTGGTGGGAAGCCTCCTGCTTGGACTCCATTTCCAGGCGTTTTTCCTTATTCTCCAGCCACTGGCTGTAGTTGCCTTCGAACGGAATGCCGTGGCCACGGTCCAGTTCCAGGATCCAGCCGGCGACGTTGTCGAGGAAGTAGCGGTCGTGGGTGATGGCTACCACGGTGCCGTCGTAGTCGTGCAGGAAGCGCTCCAGCCAGGCCACGGATTCCGCGTCCAGGTGGTTTGTGGGCTCGTCCAGCAGCAGCATGTCCGGGCCGGAGAGCAGCAGTCGGCACAGGGCTACCCGGCGGCGCTCACCACCGGAGAGCACCTTGACCTTCTGGTCCCAGGCTGGAAGACGCAGGGCGTCGGCTGCCACTTCCATCTTGCGCTCGATGTCGTGGCCGTCGGTGGCCTGCACAATGGCTTCAAGCTCACCCTGCTTTTTGGCCAGCTCATCGAAATCCGCGTCTGGCTCCGCATAGGCGGCGTATACCTTGTCCAGTTCGGCCAGGGCTTCATGCACGTGGGATACGGACTCGTCCACGATCTCCTTGACGGTTTTTTCTTCGTCCAGCTCCGGTTCCTGAGGCAGGTAGCCCACCTTGATGCCAGGCTGAGGACGGGCTTCGCCGATGTAATCCTGGTCCACGCCGGCCATAATACGCAGCAGGGTGGACTTACCTGCGCCGTTCAGACCCAGCACGCCGATCTTGGCGCCCGGGAAGAAGCTCAGGGAAATGTCTTTGAGAATCTCGCGCTTGGGCGGAACCACCTTGCCCACGCGGTTCATGGTATAAACGTATTGGGCCATGTTGGCTGTGTCCTCTTTATGCAGGTATTGCCACGGAATCCACTGAAGAACACGGAAAAACCAAAAAGAAGAAGGCCTTGTTGGCCACGAAACCCACTAAATCCACGAAACGGCAGGCCCGAGGCTCTATAAAACTTTGTTTGACCCGCCCGTTTTATTTCGTGGGTTTAGTGGATTTCGTGGCTACAATCTTTTCGTTCTTTTCTTTCCGTGTCCTTCCGTGGATTCCGTGGCAAAAAATTCTTTAGGGCAGACCGGGTAGTTGCCTGCCTGAAATCAGAACCCCGTAAGGTATCTAAACCGATTGGGGATAGCAATTGACGCAGAGCGGAACAGGCCCGCGTGCCGGTATCTGCGGACGGTATAAAGGATGATTTTTCACCCGCTTTCGGGATAGAATAGCGGCCCAATTTTTCAGGGGTTCCGGGGGGGCGCGGACGTGCTTCCAGGGCCAGCCATACAGACAGGGGCAGCACATCCATGTTTAATCGTGATATGAAAATCGCCGGTTTCGATGACGAACTGTGGAACGCCATGCAGGCGGAAGAGCAGCGCCAGGAAGCGCACATCGAGCTGATCGCGTCCGAGAACTACACCAGCCCGCGGGTGATGGAAGCCCAGGGCAGTGTGCTGACCAACAAGTATGCCGAAGGCTATCCCGGCAAGCGCTACTACGGTGGCTGCGAGTTTGTTGATATCGCCGAGGACCTGGCGATTGCCCGCGCCAAAGAGCTGTTCGGCGCCGCCTACGCCAACGTGCAGCCCCATTCCGGTTCTCAGGCCAACTCCGCCGTATTCATGGCCCTGCTCAAGCCGGGTGACACGGTACTGGGCATGAGCCTGGCCCACGGCGGCCACCTGACCCACGGTGCTACCGTTAACTTCTCCGGCAAGATCTACAACGCCGTGCAGTATGGCATCAACAACGAAACCGGCCTGATCGATTACGATGAGGTCGAGGCGATGGCGGTCGAGCACAAGCCGAAGATGATCATTGCCGGCTTCTCCGCCTATTCCCAGGAGCTGGACTTCGCCCGTTTCCGTGCGATCGCCGACAAGGTGGGTGCCTACCTGTTTGTGGACATGGCCCACGTGGCCGGCCTGGTAGCCGCCGGCGTCTATCCGGACCCGGTTCCCCACGCCCACGTGGTGGCAACCACCACCCACAAGACCCTGCGCGGTCCCCGTGGTGGCCTGATCCTGGCCTGCGATGATGAAGGCCTGCAGAAGAAGCTGAACTCGGCCGTGTTCCCGGGAGGCCAGGGCGGTCCGCTGATGCACGTGATTGCCGCCAAGGCCGTGTGCTTCAAGGAAGCCATGAGTGATGAGTTCAAGAGCTATCAGCAGCAGGTAGTCAAGAATGCCTCCGCCATGGCCGAAGTCTTCATCGAGCGCGGCTATGATGTGGTGTCTGGTGGCACAAAGAACCACCTGTTCCTGGTCAGCCTGATCAAACAGGACATTACCGGCAAGGACGCGGACGCCGCCCTGGGTCGCGCCCACATCACTGTTAACAAGAACGCAGTGCCCAATGACCCGCGTTCGCCGTTTGTCACTTCCGGCCTGCGGATCGGCACCCCGGCGGTGACCACCCGCGGCTTCGGTGAAAGCGAGTGTAGGGACCTGGCAGGCTGGATGTGCGATATCCTCGACAACCTGGAAGACGAAGCCACCATCACGCGGGTTCGTGAGCAGGTTGAAGCGGTGTGTGCCCGGTTCCCGGTCTACGCCGGTTAATAACGGCAGGTCCCTGCCACGGCCGCTGGTTGATCCGGCGGCCTGTTTGTTTCGGAGCGTCCGACTATGCATTGTCCTTTCTGTGGTGAAGCCGATACCAAGGTGATCGACTCCCGGCTGGTGGCCGAGGGGGATCAGGTGCGTCGCCGCAGGGAGTGCCTGTCCTGCCGGGAACGGTTCACCACCTTCGAGAGCGCGGAGCTGGTGATGCCCCGGGTGGTGAAGCAGGACGGCACTCGTCAGCCTTTTGACGAGGAAAAGCTGCGTGCCGGTTTGATGAAAGCCCTGGAAAAACGCCCGGTCAGTATCGAGCAGATCGATGCGGCCCTGAACCGCATCAAGTATCGCCTGCGGGCCACCGGCGAGCGGGAAGTGAAGTCCATGAAGCTGGGTGAAGAGGTTATGACCGAGCTGCGCCAGCTGGACAAGGTGGCATACGTAAGGTTTGCGTCCGTGTACCGGAGCTTCCAGGACGTAAACGAGTTCAAGGAGGAAATCGAGCGGTTGTCCGATGGTGCCGACCCGGCGGATGTGGCCAGGGCACTGGCTGACCGGGACACATCGAAAGGTTCCTCATGACACCCGTTCAGGATACAGCCCTGATGGCCCGGGCCATACAGCTGGCCTGGCGCGGTCGTTATTCCACCCATCCCAACCCCCGTGTGGGGTGTGTCATCGCCCGTGGTGATGTGGTTTTGGGTGAAGGCTGGCACGAGCGCGCCGGTGAGGCCCATGCCGAGGTCAGGGCCCTGAGCCAGGCTGGCCCCGACGCCCGGGGCGCCACCGCTTATGTCACCCTGGAACCCTGCAGTCACTTCGGTCGCACGCCACCCTGCTCCCGGGCGCTGATTGACGCCGGCGTGGCCCGGGTGGTGGTGGCCAGTGAGGACCCCAATCCCAGTGTTTCCGGTCGGGGACTGCAGCAGTTGCGGGATGCGGGTATCCGGGTCAAGGAAGGAGTGCTGCGGGAAGAAGCGGCAAAGCTGAATCCGGGGTTTCTCAAACGCATGCGATCGGGACGCCCCTGGGTTCGTATCAAGATTGCCTCCAGCCTGGATGGTCGCACCGCCATGGCTTCCGGCGAGAGCAAATGGATTACCGGGCCGGAATCCCGCAGTGATGTTCAGCGTTTGCGGGCTATGAGTGACGCCATACTCACCGGGGTAAACACGGTGCTGGTGGACGATCCCTCCCTGACTGTGCGGCGCAATGAGCTGGGGGATATCGGCCAGGCTACCGAGCCGTCGCGGCAGCCCCTGCGCTTGATCGCCGACCGGGACGCCCGCACGCCCTCGACAGCGAAGATCCTCCAGGGTGGTGATGTACACCTGTTCTGCTCAGAGGAAGCGCTGTCCACGGGCCCTGCCCAGGACCTTTCCGCCCTTGGCGTTACCCTCAATGGCGTAGGCTGGCAGGACAGCGGCGTTAACCTGGGGCAGTTGCTGGACCGGCTGGGCGAGCTTGGCGTTAACGAACTGCTCGTGGAGGCGGGTCCGACCCTCGCCGGGGGCTTTATTGTTGAAGGGCTGGTGGACGAGCTCTGGCTCTACCAGGCGCCCATTTTCCTGGGCAGTGAAGGACGGCCCACTGCGCGGCTGCCCTTTAGCGACATGTGTGAAAAAATCGAATGGCTGGTCACCGATCGTCGCCAGTTCGGGGTGGATACCCGACTGATACTGACGCCCAAGGTGCTCGCGCCGAATCTCTCTGCCGTTGAATGAATCTGTCGGCAGGCCCATGCATTAACACCACGGCGATCCGACAGGCCCGCCGGGAGGTTGTGGAAGACTATGGCACTGAACAGCGTTGAAGAGATCATCGAGGATATTCGTCAGGGCAAGATGGTCATCCTGATGGATGACGAGGACCGGGAGAACGAAGGCGACCTGGTCATGGCAGCGGAGCACTGCACGCCGGAAGCCATCAACTTCATGGCCCGTTTCGGCCGTGGCCTGATCTGCATGCCCATGACCCGGCAGCGTTGTGAGCAACTGGGGCTGCCCCTGATGGTTCAGAGCAACCATTCCGGGTTTGGTACCAAGTTCACCCTGTCCATTGAGGCAGCGGTGGGGGTAACCACCGGTATCTCCGCTGCGGACCGGGCGCGTACCGTGCAGGCTGCAGTAGCCCGTAATGCGAAGGCATCCGACCTGGTGCAGCCAGGGCATATCTTCCCGCTGATGTCGGATCCGGGCGGTGTGCTCAGTCGGGCCGGCCATACCGAGGCCTCCTGTGACCTGGCAGCGCTGGCCGGTTGCGAGCCCGCCGGCGTGATCTGCGAGATCATGAACGATGACGGCTCCATGGCCCGTCGCCAGGACCTGGAGAAATTCGCGGAGCAACACGGGCTCAGGATCGGTACCATTGCCGACCTGATCCACTATCGCACCATGAACGAGCGCACCATCGAGTGTGTGGAAGAGTATGACCTGGACACCGAGTACGGTGTCTTCAGTCTGCGTACCTACAAGGACAACATCCAGGGGGCCACACACCTGGCCCTGGTGATGGGTGAGGTGAAGGCGGATGAGCCCACCCTGGTCCGGGTGCATGTCACTGACACCCTCCGGGATCTGCTGGGCGCGCGCCGTAAGGATTCCCACAGCTGGCCGCTGCATCACGCGATGGAGAAGGTGGCGGAAGAAGGAAAGGGCGTCGTGGTGCTGCTGAACAGCGCCGAAGACAGCTACAACCTGGAAGACCGTATCCACGAGTTCTTTGGGGAAGGTCCTGCGAAGGCGGGCAAGGGGGGAAGCTCCGGCGTCTATTTCACCGTTGGCACCGGTTCGCAGATCCTGCGGGATTGCGGCGTTGGCCAGATGCGCCTGCTGAGTGCGCCGATCAAGTTCTCTGCCATTTCCGGCTTCGACCTGGAAGTGGTGGAATACGTACCCTATACCGGTGACTGAAGGTCCCCGGGAAACGAATCAACAGACAGCGGGGCACTGGCCCCGGTACGGGACAGAGAATGGCAGATATCAAGGTAATTGAAGGGGATTTCCGGCAGTGCAGCGGTCGCTATGCGCTGGTTGTAGGCCGGTTCAACGGTTTTGTGGTGGAAAGCCTGGTGGAAGGTGCAGTGGATACCCTGCGCCGTCACGGCATCGCCGATGATGACATTACCATCGTCCGTGTGCCGGGTGCCTATGAAATGCCACTGGCGGTGAAGCGGGTGGCTGAAACCGGGGACTACAGTGCGATCATCGCCCTGGGCGCGGTTATTCGTGGCGGCACCCCGCACTTTGAGTATGTGGCCGGTGAGGCCTCCAGTGGTATCGGTGCCGTCAGCCTGGAAACCGACGTGCCGGTGACCTTCGGTGTACTGACCGTGGACTCTATCGAGCAGGCCATTGAGCGCTCCGGCACCAAGGCGGGCAACAAGGGCGCCGAAGCGGCCATCACCGCGCTGGAGATGGTCAGCCTGTTCAACAAGCTGGGTGAGTGATGAGCGAACAGGATACTGCCAACCCGTCCGACGCGGCGCCCTCCGGGCAGCCACGGGCCGGTGACCGCCGCCGGGCCCGGGCACTTGCCTTGCAGGCCCTGTACCACAGGCATTTCAGCAAGAGCCCGATCAACGACATTGAAGCCGAGTTCATGGTGGACAATGACATGAGCAAGGTGGATTCGGCCTATTTCCGAGACCTGATTCGTGGCGTGCATCGGGAGCAGGCGGAACTGGACCGGTTGATTGAGCCGTTCCTGGACCGCTCGCTGGACGAGGTGGATCCCATCGAGCTGGCGATTGTCCGCCTGGGGACCTACGAACTGAAAAGCCGCATTGATGTACCCTACCGGGTGGTGATCAATGAGGGCATCGAGCTGGCCAAGCGATTTGGTGGCACCGAGGGACACAAGTTCGTCAACAGCCTGCTGGACAAGCTCAGCCAGCGCCTGCGCCTGGCCGAAACCCGCTCCCGGCAGGGATGATGCCCTGTTATGGGTGAGTTCGAGCTGATCCGTCGTCTGTTCCGGCCCCTGGCTGAGGCCACCCGGCAGGACGGCCTTCTGCTCGGGCCCGGCGATGACTGTGCTATCCAGCGAGTGCCCCCCGGGCAGGACCTGGTCTTCTCCGTGGATACCCTGGTAGAGGGTATCCATTTCCCCCTGCGATACGATCCCGAACTCCTGGGCTGGCGGGCTCTGGCCGTGGCGGTCAGCGATCTGGCGGCCATGGGCGCTGACCCTGTCTGTTATACCCTGGCCCTGACGCTGCCGGAAGCCGATGAGGCCCGGGTCGGTGCCCTGGTTAGCGGATTGCAGGAAGCATCCCTGTCGTTTGGCATTGCCCTGGCCGGAGGCGATATTACCCGGGGGCCACTGACCCTGACACTGCAGGTTCATGGAACCGTACCGCAGGGGCAGGGAATTCTGCGAAGCGGTGCTCGCCCAGGCGACCTGGTGGCAGTGACTGGCCCCCTGGGGGGAGCGGCCGCGGCCCTGGACTGGCTGGATGCCCCTTACCCGCCCGAGTCGGCTAAGCCGTTGCTCGACTGTTATCATCACCCGATACCACAGGTCGATTTGGGGCGGCAGCTTCGCGGTGTTGTTTCGGCGGCCATTGATATCTCGGATGGCCTGGCGGCGGATCTGGGGCACATCCTGGCGGCCTCCGGTGTGGGGGCCAGGCTGGAGGCTGCCGCGATACCCCGGCAACATGGCGTTGCCGAAGCCACCCTCGAACAGGCGCTGTACGGTGGTGACGATTATCAGCTTTGCGTCACACTACCTGCCGGGGAACTGGCCCGGTTACCCTGGGATGTCGCGAGCAAGCTTCACGTCATCGGGGAAATTTGCCGTGCCGAAGGTCTTTACCTGCAACATGCTGATGGACCGCGAGAAAGTCTGGTACCCGGCACCGGCTACGATCACTTCAAATACCAATAATCGGACGCTGTCATGAGCGAGTATTACCAGGAGCCGGAACAGGAGCCGGTTCTGATCCTGCCTCCCGGCTTTTTACGCAATCCCGTGCACCTTGCCGCCTTTGGCTTTGGCAGCGGCGCCGTACCGAGAGCGCCGGGTACATGGGGAAGTCTCGCGGCGATATTCTTGTGGTATCCCATCGCCCAGCTGCCGGAACCGGTCTACTGGAGCGTGGTGCTGATGGCATTCCTTCTCGGCGTCTGGCTGTGCGGGTACACTTCACGGTCGCTGAAGGTGCATGACCACGGAGGAATCGTCTGGGATGAGTTTGTGGGTATGTGGATCGTGCTGGGATTTTTTCCGGAGACCTGGTACGGCGTGTTGCTGTGTTTTGTGGCGTTTCGACTGTTTGATGTGTGGAAACCCTGGCCAATCAGTTGGGTGGATTCACGGGCGCCCGGCGGCCTGGGAATCATGATTGATGACGTGCTGGCCGCACTGATGGCACTGGTGGTTATCTGGGGGGCCGAGCTGTGGCTGATGCCCGGCCTGCTCTAGATCGCGCCCTCCGGACGCCACCGAGACCCTTGAAAGCCCCGTTGAGCCGAACCCGATCTGGAACCGACAAAACCTCCCGGCGCGCCTTGCCTTGAAGGCTTTGAGTGGCTCAGTGGATTTGCGAAGTAACCAAACGGGATACTAGTGAACCCGGAATTCGCGGGATTCGGCGGGCAGCATATTGATCACATGCAGGAACCGTTTCAGACCGATTTCGGCCCTTTCCCGGGTGGCAAAGGGGCCACTGTCGAAGCCTTCGCGGGTGGTGAAATACCACTTGCCCCCCACGCAGAAAAAACGGCTGCTACGAAACGGCGTTGGACCGGCTTCACCAGCCCGGATGTTGGTATCCATCATTGCCTCCTACTACTTGCCCATGTTTGGCAATGCGCCGAGGGAATTACCCGGTTCGTGACCTGGTTCGTCGACAACCATGGCAAACAGCTTTTGGAAGGCGCATTGCATAAAACTAAACCAATTTCTGCCAAATTCAACACTTTTTTACAATTCGCCCCCGGTCCCGTTACGGATCACCCACTTGCGCAAGACCGGAGCAGTGGTCAGAATGCCTGCATCGATAGTGACAGGGGCCGGGAAGGCGACCAGTGCCCCATGCCGGAAAGCCACCCATGGAGAATGACTGAATGTTTGCAAGGCTGAACAAGGTTTCACCCGTCGGGCTGAAACAGCTTATCGTCCTGCTGGCCGTTATGGTGATTGCAGGCTGCAGCAGTACCGGGGTGTCCCGGGTCAAAACCTACGATGGCGGTTCATCCGCCGGCGGGGTAGCGGTACTGAAGGCACCCTCGACCATCAAGGTCCAGGAAGTGAATGGCCGGAAAGTGGGTAACTTCCTGCTGGAAGACCTGGCGCTTGACTATGAACTGCAGCCTGGGCGCAACATCGTTGTGTTTACCCACAAGACCATCTGGGCCAAGACCGGCGTGGTCCGTGACGGTGAATCGGCGGTTCATGTGGTAGAGACAGAGCCCCAGCAGGTGGTCATCGACGCACGTGCCGGTGAAGAGTATCGCTTTGACATTCCGAAGGTGAACAATCGCCGGGAAGCCGAGCGTTTCGCTGCCGACTTCAGCGTTGCGGTGGTTGCCGGGGGCGGCGGCACAGTGGCTCGCTCCCAGCCTTTTGAAGGCTATCCCCAGGAGCAACAAACCGCTGGCGCTGCCCAGGTGGTCACCCCTGTGCCGGCGCAGTCGTCCCAGTCGCCGGACGGTCAGGGAGCGGCGGCTTACCAGGAAGGTCAGGGCGGGGCGGGCTCCCGCGTGGAAACCCTGGAAGCCCTCAAGATGCTCTGGGAACGGGCCAGCGGCGACGAGAAACGTGAGTTCCTGCGCTGGGCCTTCGATTAACCCTCCCGCGGTTGCTCCGCATCCAGCCAGCCCTGGTAAGCGCCGGGCTGGCTGAGCCTCTCCCAGAACCATTCCAGGGCCTTGCCCTGTTCATCGCTGCGGCGGGCAATGTGCACCGGGATCGGATCCCGGGGCAGCTCAACATCACAGGCTACCAGCAAGCCCTCCTGCAACTGTCTGTGGATGCGGTGTAATGGCAACCAGCCCACCCCCAGGCCTGCCTCCTGCAGAGCAATTTTCTGATCAATATTGGACACCGTGAGGGTCTGCTGACGCCGGAAGATACCGGCGCTGCCCGGTGCCAGGTTTCTTGAGCTGTCCGCTGCGACGGCGGCAGGGAAACTGGCGATGTCCTGCTCGGTCAGTGGTCCTTGGCGGCTGGCCAGCGGATGGTGGGCGGCAACCGCGAACACGAACGGCACGCGCCCGAGGCTCCGGGTGGTAAAGGCGCCGGCGGGGCGGCTGACCTGGTCGGCACCGATGGCCAGGTCAATCCTGCGGCTCTGCAGGGCATCCCAGGTGCCGGCAAACACCTCTTCCACCAGCTGTACTTCCACCGGCAGCCCCAGATCGTAAAACTCCCGGATGGCCGGAAACAGCGCCTGCGCCGGCAGCAGGGAGTTGAACCCGATCCGCAGCCGCGTCTCCCAGCCCTGGGCCACCTGACGCGTCGTATGGGCCAGGGCCTCGGTAGCCTCCAGCAACGCCCGCCCCTCGTTCAGTAAGTAACGCCCCGCCGGCGTCAGAGTGGCGCGATGGCCGCTGCGATCAAATATTTCAACGTCGAGATCTTCCTCCAGCTTCTGGACGGTGTAACTGATGGCGGAAGGCACACGGAACAACTCACCGGCCGCGCCGGCAAAGCTGCCCTTGCGGTCAATGGCGTCGAGGACTTTCAGGGCGTCGATGGTAATGGCTGTATGCATGATCGAATTATCTGAAGGTGATGGCCAGAATTGCTTGCTTGGAGCGTAGCAGGGCGATGGCTAAGCTGTCTTCTGTTGATAAGTATCTTTTTTGCTACGGAATCTGTGGCCCTTCGACAGGCGCCTGTCGAAGGGGAGTGGATTGCGTGGGTAAAACTGAAAAAGGGGTAGCAACGATGGGATTGCTGGTAGACGGCAAATGGCACGATCAGTGGTACGACACTGACAGCACTGGCGGCAAATTCGAGCGGGAAGCCGCCCGGTTCCGCAACTGGGTCACCGCCGACGGTTCGCCCGGGCCTGAGGGTGAAGGCGGGTTCCCGGCAGAATCCGGTCGTTACCACCTGTATGTATCCATGGCCTGCCCGTGGGCTCACCGGACGCTGATCTTCCGGATATTGAAGGGACTGGAGGCGCATATTTCCGTGTCCGTAGTCCACCCGGACATGGTGGAGAATGGCTGGGAATTTCGTCCTGACATCGAACAGCACCGGGACCATGTCAACGGCGCGCGCTTTCTCCACCAGGTCTATACCCGGGCGGCGCCGGACTATAGTGGCCGGGTGACAGTTCCCACTCTGTGGGATCGCAAGCGGGAAACCATTGTCAGCAACGAGTCGGCGGACATCATCCGCATGCTCAACAGTGCGTTCGATGATCTCGACGGCGTGCGGGCAGACCTTGATTTCTATCCGCAAGGTCTCAGGGAAGAAATCGATTCGGTTAACGAGCGGGTCTATCACACGGTCAACAACGGTGTATACAAGGCCGGGTTTGCTACGGCGCAGGACAAGTACGAGCAGGCCTATGGCGAGCTGTTTGATTCACTGGACTGGCTGGAGGAGCGGTTGGCCGGGCAGCGTTACCTGGCGGGCAGCCGCCTTACCGAGGCGGACTGGCGCCTGTTCACCACCCTGATCCGCTTCGACGCCGTTTATTACAGCCACTTCAAGTGCAACCGGCAACGCATCGCGGACTTCCCGGTGCTGTCGGATTATCTGAAGGACCTCTACCAGGTGCCGGGTGTGGCGGAGACGGTGGATATCGACCAGATCAAGCGTCATTACTACGTCAGCCAGCGTACCATCAATCCCACCCAGATCGTTCCGGTGGGACCGGAGCTGTCCCTCGACGGGCCCCACGGGCGGGACCTGCTGGACTGAAACAGAAAGCCCGCCGTCGTTACCGAGGGCGGGCTTTGCCTTGCCAGTTGTTGGCGAAAGATCAGGCTTCCAACTGATCCCGGATCAGTTTCTTGTTGATCTTGCCGACACTGGTTTTCGGAATGTCGTCGACAAAGTCGATCTGCTCCGGAATCGCCCACTTGTTGATTTCACCGGAGTCTACGAACTGCCTCAGGTGATTCTGGAGATCTTCCAGGGTGGCTTCATGCCCAGGAATCAGCTGTACCAGGGCGTGGGGGCGCTCACCCCATTTCTCGTCCGGAACCCCGACCACGGCAGCGGCATTAACCGCCGGATGCTGGCTGATCATGTTCTCCAGGTCCAGGGACGACAGCCACTCACCACCGGTCTTGATCACGTCCTTGATGCGGTCCCTGATCTGGATGGTGGAGTCCGGGTCAATGCTGGCCACGTCGCCGGTGTGCAGCCAGCCGCCTTCCCAAAGGGCCTCGCCCTTCTCAGGCTCCTTGAAGTAGCCCTGGGTCAGCCAGGGGGCGCGGCAGACAAGCTCGCCCTTGGTTTCGCCATCGTGGGGCAGGGGGTTGCCTTCCGCGTCCACAATCTCGATGTGCACCATGGGTACCGCGACGCCGGTACGGATGCGCCGGGGAGCCTGGTCTTCCAGGGGCAGCTCCAGGTCTTCCGGTTTCAGGTGGGTGGAGGCCAGCAGCGGGCAGGTCTCTGACATGCCATAGCCGGTGTACATGCGAATGCCCAGTTTGGCGCCGGCGCGGCACAGGCCTTCGGTCATGGCACTGCCGCCGATCAGTACGTGCCAGTTACTCAGGTCAGCGGTCTTGATGGATTCGGTTGCCAGCATCATCTGCATAATGGTGGGCACACAGTGAGAGAAGGTGACCTTGTGTTCCTTGATCAGGTCTACCAGCAGTTCCGGCTCGTAGCGGCCCGGGTAGACCTGCTTGATGCCCAGCATGGTGGCGGCATAGGGCACGCCCCAGGCGTGAACGTGGAACATGGGGGTCACTGGCATGTAAACGGTATTGGACCGCATAAAGGGCATTTCATCGCTGGCCGCGAGACTGCCGAGCTGGGCCATGGTGTGTAGTACCAGCTGGCGATGGCTGAAGAACACGCCCTTGGGGTTGCCGGTGGTGCCGGTGGTGTAGAAGGTGGTGGCGACGCTGTTCTCGTCGAAGTCCGGGAAGTCGAAGTGGTTGTCTGCCTTCGCCAGCAGGGTTTCGTACTCACCAACGGTGTTCAGGGACGTGGCGCGGGCCTCGCTCTCGTCCGTCAGCTGGATGTAACCCTTGACGGTGGTGAGCTGGTCACTGACCTGCTCCAGCAGAGGTACGAAGTCATCATGCACCAGCACCGTATGGTCTTCAGCGTGGTTCATGGTGTAGACAATCTGCTCCGGCGACAGGCGCACGTTCACCGTATGCAGTACCGCGCCGATCATGGGAATGGCGAAGAAGCACTCCAGGTACCGGGGGGTGTCCCAGTCCATCACCGCAACCACATCACCGGGGCCGACGCCGGCGTCGGTCAGGGCGTTGGCCAGGCGGTGGATCCGGTCCACCAGGTCGGTGTAGGTGTACTTGCTGCGATTGGCGTAGACGATCTCCTGGTCCGGGTTATAGCGCGGGCCGGAAGCCAACAGATTCTTGATCAGCAGCGGGTATTCGTAAGCATTCTGGGCGGAGGGAATTATCTTTGTATTTGCCATCGATTCGACCTCTTGCTTGGCATTATTGTGGAAATCAGGGGGCAATAATCTGCCATAACAGGCCCCTGACGGGAACCGGTCATGTCAATTTATCGTGTTGTCATGGCTATCGGATCATTGTCGGGGGCTGGTGCGCCTTCACTGGCTCCAGGGTTTTCCCCGTGTGCCTTTCATGCACCTGACCTGCTGGTGCATGGCAGCCTTGGCGAGGATATTGGCGCTGACCGGTGCCGTCAGGAACAGGAACACTGTCACCAGTACCTCGGCGATGGCCAGTTCGCCGGTCCTCAGGGTGAAGTACACCATGGAGGCGATCACCACACTGCCCACGCCCAGGGTCGTGGCCTTGGTGGGGCCATGCAGGCGTCCATAGAAGTCCGGCAGCCGCGTCAGCCCCAGCGCTCCAATCAGGCTGAAGAAACCACCGGAGACCAGCAGGAAGCTGATAATCAATTCAGCAAAGAAGGGCAGGTTTTCCATGATCGTGGCTCCTTATTCGATAACGCTGCCGCGCTTGAGATATTTGGCCATGGCGACCGTACCCACAAACCCCGTCACAGCCATAAGCAGCGCTACTTCCAGGTAGAGACGGGTGCCAAGTACCAGGTCAAGCAGGATGATCAGGGCGATTCCGTTGATGTAGAGGGTATCCAGCGCGAGGATGCGGTCCGGGGCATCCGGGCCCTGAACCAGCCGGTATACGTTCAGCAGGGCCGCCAGGCCAACCAGGGTCAGGGTGATGTAGAGGGCGATGGTAATCATCGGAACATCTCCAGCAAGGGCTTCTCATAACGCTGGTGGATCGCGCGTATCAGTTCCGCATCGTCGTCCACGTCCAGGGCATGAATCAGCAGCAGGGTGCCATCATCACTCACATCTGCGCTCACCGTGCCCGGGGTCAGGGATATGGTATTGGCCAGAATGGTGATGCCCAGCGGGTCATGCAGCTGCAGCGGGTAGGAAACGAATGCCGAGCGTGGCTGACGGGGGCTCAGAATCAGAATGGTCACGGAAATGCTGGCCACGATAATGTCGTACAGAACCACTGTCAGGTAACGTACCAGAACCCAGGGTTTCTTCATGCTGGGGCTGTCCGGCCAGAACCGGTGGGTGATCTGGGGAATCACAACACCGAGGATCAGCCCCATCACTACGCTGGCGCCCGTCACACTATCGGCCAGGAACTGCCAGACAACAAACAGTGCAACCGTCAGCCACGGTTGCGGAAAGCCCAAACGTTCTGCGGTCATGACTCATCCTCCCCGACCATAGGGGTGTCCAGGATACCGATGTAGGCGGAAGTGTCCCGCAACTGCTCAGCGGTGGCATCGGTATAGTCGCTCAGCGGTCCGGCAGCGAACACGATGGCGATGCTCATGGCAATCAGGGCACCTGCACCTACGGTATGGGGAAAGTTCAGACGTTCTGGCTGTCCGATGTGGCCATCCACATTGCGCCAGAATACGATACTGCCAGCCCGGCTGTAGGCCACCAGGGAAAGGAACCCTGCCAGCAGGATAACCGCCCAGAGCGCAGCCATCTGCAGTCCGGGTACTGCGGCACTCATGATCAGCAGCTTGGCAAAGAACCCGCTCAGGGGAGGCAGTCCGGCCGCCGAGACCGCGCCGAGCATGAACATGACGCTGATAAACGTGCGGTTGCGCATCCTGGGGGCGGTAACAATCTTGTCACCGGCAGAGCCCCGCTGGGCGGCGATCAGGTCTACCACCAGGAAGAGCCCGGCGGCTACCCAGGTCGTGTGCACCGTGTAAAACAGGGCGGAGGACAGACCGGCCTCGCTGACCAGAGAGAAAGCCGCCAGTATGGTGCCCACAGAGACCACAACCTGCCAGGCCACCATGGTGCGCAGGCCACTGGAGCCCATCATGCCGATGACACCCACGACCATGGTCAGCAGGGCCAGGGGGAACACCCAGTCCATACCCAGGTTGGCCAGGGCCCCGGCGTTTTCACCGAAGATCAGAGTATACACCCGGATTATGGCGTAGACGCCCACCTTGGTCATCACCGCGAACAGGGCCGCCACAGGAGCCGTCGCGCTGGCATAGGCCTTGGGTAACCAGAATGTCAGTGGCAGCAGGGCAGCCTTGAGGGCGAAGACCACCAGCAGGATCATGCCACCGGCCTCCACGAGGGGCAGGTCGCCACTGTTCAGCGTCGGGATGATCCGGGCCAGATCGGCCATATTGAGTGTGCCTGTGACGCTGTAGATCATGCCCACGCTGATCAGAAACAGTGCCGAACCGGCCAGGTTGAGAACCACGTAATGCAGCCCGGGAACGGTACGGGCCGTGCCCTCCCCATGGAGCAGCAGTCCGTAGGAGGCGATCAGCAATACCTCGAAGGCGACAAAGAGGTTGAACAGGTCTCCGGTGAGAAAGGCCATGTTCAGCCCCATCAACTGGAACAGAAACAGGGCATGGAACTGCCGACTGCTGACATCGGTCCGCCCCAGAGAGAACAGGTGGCAGAACAGAGCCAGCAACGCGGTGATAAACAGCATCAGGGCTGCCAGGCGATCCAGCACCAGGACAATGCCGAAGGGCGGCGCCCAGTTGCCAAACGCGTAGGCCCGGTAGCTGCCATCATCAGCCATCATCAGCAGGAAGACCGTGCTGACCAGTAACAGGCCGGTTGTGGCAAGCCCCAGGGTGCGACGCAAGCTCAGGGGCGCGTACCCCATAAAGACCTGCAGGAAGGCACCAATCAGCGGGATCAGGACAGGCGCGGTAAGCCAGTGATTCATTGGCCGGTCTCCTCCCGGGGCAGGTCGGTGGTGCTCTGGTCTTGGGTTCTCTCGGTTTCGGATGTGCCATCGACATGGTCATCACCAGTGTCTGCCCGGGTACGCAGGGACAGCACGACCACGAACGCGGTCATGGCGAAGCCGATAACGATAGCTGTGAGCACCAGCGCCTGCGGAAGCGGGTCCGAATAGGTGTCGGTGCTGCCGATAATGGGTTGCGCTCCGGACATCAGGCGCCCCGTGGAAAACAGGAACAGGTTGACGCCGTAGGAAAGCAGGGTCAGCCCCACCACCACGGGAAACGTCCGGGCACGCAGCACCAGGTAGACGCCGGCAAAGGTGAGTGACCCGATAATGAGAGCGAAGGCGAGTTCCATGGTTATGACTCCTTCCGTGCTTCAGTGCGGGTCAGGGGGCGACCGGCGGGCGTGAGCTTGCCCAGACTGACCAGCGCCAACAGAGTGGCACCAACAACGGTCAGGTAGACGCCCAGGTCAAACACCAGTGCCGATGCCACCTCAAACTTGCCAACTACGGGCCAGTCCAGGTACGTGAAGGTGGTTGTCAGGAACGGATAGCCATAGGCCAGGCTGCCGGCACCGGTTGCAGTGGCGAAGAACAGCCCGAGGGCAAGCACATTGTGGTAGCGCATGCTGACTCTGGCCTGGGTCCAGTTGACGCCGCTGGCGATGTACTGGACCAGCAGGGCCACCGCTGTCACCAGGCCGGCGATAAAGCCGCCGCCCGGGAGGTTGTGCCCCCGCAGGAAGATATACACCGACACCATCAGCGCCAGTGGCAGCAGTGGCCGCGACATCTGCTTGAGCATGGTGGGGTGGGCATCGAATGCCCAGGGGTGTCCCTGGCCGTCGGTGGGCGGCGCCGAGAGTTCCCGGCCGCGCAGCATGGCGAAGATGCCCAGGGCGGCAATGGCCAGCACCGTGATTTCACCGAGGGTATCAAAGCCCCGGAAATCCACCAGAATCACATTGACCACATTGGTGCCCCCGCCACCGGGCTTGCTGTTCTCGAGGAAATAATCGGAGATGGAGCTGAACGGACTGGTCAGCATGGCCAGGGTGACGAGAGTCATGCCCACGCCGGCCACACCGGCAATGATCAGATCGCGGTTCCGGCGCCCGGCGGATGCTTCGGTGGGCGTCCAGGAGGGCAGATAGTAAAGGGCCAGCATCAGCAGGATGATAGTGACCACTTCCACCGAAATCTGGGTCATGGCCAGGTCCGGTGCGGACAAACGGGCAAAGGTCAGCGATACCAGCAGCCCCACCACACTCAGCATGATCAGGGAAGTCAGCCGCTCCCGGTGGATATAGACGGTGCCCAGTGTGCAAAAGACAAGGATAGCGGCACCCAGGGCAGTCGGCGGATCAATGGCCGTCAGGCCGTTGCTGCCAATCAGGGCCATGCCGCTCAGTGGAACCACGGCAACCGCAATGGCGCTCACCATCAGCAGCATGGTGTAGCGCTGCAGTGAGCCGTTCTCGAGCAGCGCGGTAAATCCGCGGGCCTTCTCAACCAGCCAGGACACCACTGCCTCGAATACGGCCTTTTCGTCCACTTCCCGGAAACGGGCGTGGAAATCAAAGAACTTCTGGCGCTGGGAGTACATGATCAGGCCGCCAACAAACGCCGCAAGACTCATCATCAGTGGCAGGTTGAAACCATGGAATACCGCCAGCCCGTAGTCGGGCACTTCGCCGGCCAGGGTTGCAGACGCCGCCGCCTGCAGCAGCGGACCTACGGAAAAGGCCGGGAACACCCCCACCATGATGCAGGCGACCACCAGGATCTCCACCGGAATCTTCATGTACCGGGGTGGCTCGTGGGGCGGATAGATCGGCAGGTTGCGGGGTTTGCCGTTAAAGAAGACGTCGTGAATGAACCGGGCGGAGTAGGCCACGGCAAAAATGCCTGCCAGAGTGGCGACAATGGGTGGAATCCACGCCCAGATACCGGGCAGGTTCAGGCTAAGGGCCTCGGCAAAGAACATCTCCTTGGACAGGAAGCCATTGAGCAGCGGCACCCCGGCCATGGAGGCTGCGGCGACCATGGCCAGGGTGGCAGTATGGGGCATATACCGCCACAGGCCGTTGATCTGCCGCATATCCCGGGTGCCGGTCTCATGGTCGATGATACCGGCGGCCATGAACAGTGAGGCCTTGAAGGTGGCGTGGTTGATGATGTGGAACAGGGCAGCCACCGCCGCCAGTTCTGTGCCCATGCCCAGCAGCAGGGTGATCAGGCCCAGGTGACTGACGGTGGAGTGGGCCAGCAGGCCCTTCAGGTCATGTTTGAACAGCGCCACATAAGCCCCGATCAGCAGGGTGATCATGCCGGTAAAGCTGACCATGAAGAACCACTGTTCGGTACCGGCCAGGGCCGGGTACAGCCGGGCCATCAGGAAGATGCCCGCCTTTACCATGGTGGCTGAATGCAGGTAGGCGGAGACCGGTGTCGGCGCCTGCATGGCGTGGGGCAACCAGAAATGGAACGGGAACTGGGCCGACTTGGTGAAGGCCCCCAGCAGCACCAGCGTGAGAGCGTACGGGTAGAGGGCATGGGCCTTGATCTGGTCACCGGCGGCGAGTACATCGTCCAGTTCGAAGGAGCCGACAATGCGGCCGATCAGCAATATGCCGGCCAGCAGTGCCAGGCCACCGCCCCCGGTGATGGCCAGGGCCATACGGGCGCCCCGGCGGGCGTCCTGCTTATGGTTCCAGAAGCTGATCAGCAGGAACGACGTCAGGCTGGTCAGTTCCCAGAAAACCATCATCAGCAGCAGGTTGCTGGACAGCACAATGCCCAGCATGGAGCCCTTGAAGCACAGCAGCAGGGCGTAGAACTTGCCCACATTCTCCTGGGGTTTCAGGTAATAGCGGGCGTAAAGGATGATCAACAGGCCGATCAGCAGGATCAGCAGAGCGAACATCAGGGACAGACCATCCAGCCGGAAGCTCAGGTTGATGCCCAGCTGGGGCAGCCATTCCAGGCTTTGTACGATGGTGCCACCTTCCGCCAGTGTGCCCCACATGGGGAACAATGTGGCTAATGCCAGCAGTGCCGGCACCGATGAGGCAATGGCAATCGCAGTTCGCCCGCCCTGGGCGAACAGGGGCGCCGCAATGGCCCCGAGAAAAGGTAGTAGCACCACCAGCGACAGTGTCATCGCAACCTCGTTTTCCGTGTTTTCTGATTTGTGATGGGGCAGCGACCTTGCGACGCCCCGGTGTCCCCGTGCCGGGACCCTGGATCAGTACTACGGCCGTGGTACCTGTGCACCAATAGCCCTTAGCCCACGGGCTGGTGGATCAGGAAAGTAGGGCAGGCGGCCGCTGAGATGCAAGGCCGGCACGTGCGACAGAGCCTGGTTCACGCCTATAGCACAGGAATCGGCAGAACGGGGCCTTGAAAACATTTTTACTCCATAAGAAAACGACCGCCCCCGATCATACGTGGCGCCTTCCATAGGTCAAGTTTTCTGCCCCTCAAATGAGAAGATCCGGGGACGGACTATTGGTGGCGGGAGAGTCAGGCAAAATAACAGAGGTGCAGGTGGCCGCAGCGTTCCAGCCTGTGATCAGTCCTTGCGGGGCTGGCGCTTTTTCTCGCTACGGTCTGGTGAGGACGGAGCCGCGGGTTGTTCGCCAGGCCCGCTTTTGAGGACGTGGGTTTGCTGATCGTAACGATCCCGAAGTTCATCCTTGATGGTGCCTTTCCATAGGGGTGTGCCGAGAAAGTATCCTGCCCGCCCGATAACATGCGCTGCGATCGGAGCGGTGATCAGGATGAATATGATAATGGCAGCAGCCCGTGTAATTACCTCCGGCTGCTCATGGAAGGCAATCATCACGGCTCCCATGATCATCATGGCGCCGAGTGCTCCGGCCTTCGTTGAGGCGTGCATACGGGTCGCCAGGTCCGGCAGGCGGACAATACCCACCGCCGCAAGAAGCACGAATGTACTTCCCGTAAGCAGGAAAATCGCGATCAGCCAGTCGGTCATCCTTGCGCCCCTCTTTCGAGGAAGCGGGCAAAACCCACAGCCGCCAGAAAGGAAGTCAGGGCTATAACGATGGCCACATCCAGCAGGCTCGCCACTCCGGAATCAATGGCGTGTACACCCACGAAGGCGACAACAATGGACGCAATCAGCTCCAGGGACACCACTCTGTCTGGCAGTGAAGGGCCGCGACTCAGGCGAATAAAAGCCATCAACAGAGAGAGTGACAGCATTAAATAGACGATTTTGATTGCAATGGTCAGCAATGCCGGCCTCCTTAGCGCATAATTCCCAGCAGTCGTGCTTCGAGATCTTTCAACTCGTTACGCAGGGCTTCCTCATCCTGCAGAAACATGGCATGGATATACAGCACCTTACGGTCGTCGGAGACGTCCAGGCTCAGAGTGCCGGGCGTCAGCGAGATCAGGCTGGAAAGAAACATGATCTCAGTGTCGGTGCGAGCCTCCAGTGGCAATCCTATAACCCCCGGCTTCATATACCAGACCGGCGTGGCAACGTCGTAGGCCACGCGGAAATTGGCCTTGAACAGGGCAATCACGAAATACCCGACGAAGGCAATGCAGCGGCCGATGCGCTTCGCATAACCATCCAGAACCGATACCTGGCCCTGCAGGGCCATCAGCGCCAGAAAGCCGAATCCGAAACCGACGAAGAAATTCATTGCAGTGAAGGATCCGCTCAGCGCCACCCAGGCCAGTGCCAGCATGACGTTACAGAAGAAACCGATCATGGCTGCGTTACCTCAATCAATGAGCGTTCGCCGAGCACCGCGTTGATATACTGATCAGGGTTCATGAGCTGATTTGCGGCCACTTCCGCCAGTTCATAGATGGGCTGGCCCCAGATGCCGATCAGCACGGTACAGGTGGCCAGGCTGGCCACTGGCAGGTAGTAGGCCCAGGCATGTCTGGAGAGTTTTTCCGAACCGGACAGCCTGCCGGTATCAGTAACATGCTCCGGCACCGGCTTCCAGAACACCTCGGCCCAGATCTTGACCATTGAATAGAGCGTCAGCAGGCCCACTGCGAGAGTGATGCCGGAGATCACCCAGGCCCCGGTCTCCAGGCTGGCACGGATAAGGATGACCTTGCCGAAGAAGCCCGAGAGAGGCGGGACACCGGCCAGTGAGAGGGCCGGAATCAGGAACAGAACGGCCAGCAGGGGTTTGTAGCGGTAGACGCCGCCCAGGTCCCTGAGTTCATAACTGCCGAGCATTCGGTAGACGATGCCGCTTACCAGAAACAGGTTGGTCTTAACGATAATGTGGTGCATGACGTAGAAGATGCCACCGATTATTGCCAGCGGCGTGAACAGCGCCAGCCCCAGGATCATGTAACCGATCTGGCTGACAATGTGGAACGACAGGATGCGCCGGAACTCGAACTGCGCCGCCGCTCCCAGCACTCCGGTAACCATTGTCAGCGCCGCAGCCCAAAGCAGGATGGTGTGGGTGTAGCCGATATCCTGGGTGAAAATCAGCGTGAAGACACGGAACAGGGCGTATACACCGACCTTGGTCAGCAGGCCGGCAAACAGTGCCGATACGGCCACCTGCGGCGTGTGGTAGGACGCCGGCAACCAGAAAAAAAGGGGAAAGGCGGCCGCCTTGATGCCGAACGACACCATGAACATCATGGAGATGACGGTAATCATGCCGGGCTCGTCGAGCGCAGCCACTTTCTGGGCGATATCGGCCATATTGAGGGTGCCGATCGTGCCGTAGAGCAGTCCCACCGCAGAAAGGAAAATGGCGGAGGAAAACAGGTTCAGGGTCACGTACTTGATGGCCCCTTCCATTTGCGCCTTCTCGCCCCCCAGGGTCAGCAGGGCAAAAGAGGCCAGCAGCATCACCTCGAACCAGACGAACAGGTTAAAGATGTCGCCAGTGAGAAAGGCGCCGCCGACCCCGGCCAGCAACAGGTGCATCAGGGGGTAATACCCGAATTTCTCGTGGCCACGGGGTGTTGACGCCAGCGAATAGACGGCAATGGCCAGCCCGATAATGCCATTGAGTACCACCATGATGGCGGAAAACACGTCGGCCACCAGCACGATACTGAAGGGCGCCGGCCAGCTGCCCATTTCCATCACCACGAAACCCTGATCCAGGGCGCTGCCCAGCAACCAGATACCGCTGGCCAGCATGGCGAGGGTTGCCAGTACTGCCAGTATCCGCTGAGCGCGGACTGACCGCCACAGGGCCAGTGAAAGGGCACCGGCCAGCAGGGGGATCAGGATGGGAAGTGCGAGCTCAGGGATCAAGTGTCGGTATCCTTCATCTGGTCCAGGTCATCCGTTTTGACCACCTCGTATGCCCGGCGAATCAGTACGACGGAGAACGCCAGAACACCAAAGGCAATAACAATGGCTGTCAGAATCAGTGCCTGGGGCAACGGATCGGCAACCGCCGATGATGGGGCCAGGGCGCCTTCCGGAATCAGGGGGGGCGCGCCCCGGGTCATACCCGCCATCACGAAGATGAGCAGGTTGGCCCCGTTGCTCAGCAGGATGAGCCCGATAACCAGCTTTACAATCGAACGACGCAGCATCATGTAAATGGCGGCGGCGAACAGAATGCCCACCACATAGGCCATCAGACTTTCCACAACGTCTCCCTCCCATACTGGTGGACAGGCTGCCTGACCTGCCGCTGACCTCTCCGGTATCGTGTTTTCACTCTTCTGCCTCCATCAGTCCGATGACAATAATCGACAGGGTGCCCAGCACGGCCAGATAGACCCCGACATCAAAGACCAGGACGGACGACATCTTGAAATAATCGTCTCCCGGCAGGGGAATCTCCCACCAGTGAGCGGTGAGCATCGGATCGCCGGCAAGAAGCGCTGGTATGGTGGACGCCAGGGCAAGCAGCAAACCAACTGCCAGGAAGTCCCCTGGCCAGATCCGCATCACCCGCCGGGTGGCGTCCTGGCCAAAGGCAAATGCATGGATGACAAAGGCGCTGGCTGCCACCAGGCCCCCGATAAAGCCACCGCCGGGATCATCATGTCCCCGCAGCAGCAGAAAGACGGAAAACATCAGCTGCAGAGGCATGATGAACAGGGCTGCGGTGTGAAGGATCAGCGTATTCGACTTCATGGTTTGTGCTGGTCCTCCGCCTTGAGTTTCAGCATGCTGTGGATGCCGACCGCCGCGAGGGCGAGTACGAAGATCTCGCCAAGGGTATCCAGGGCCCGGAAATCCACCAGAATGACGTTGACGATATTGCGGCCCTGGGCCAGCGGGGCTGAGTTCTCGCTGTAGTAGGCCGAGATAGACTCGAAATAACGGGTCTCCAGCCCGGCCAGAATCATCAAGGTCACAACCACGCCAGCGAGTATGGCAACGGCAAGGTCGCGGTATCGTTCAAAGGGCGAAGACAGATTGACGAACTCCGGTAGTTTGAACAGCACCAGAACCAGCAGGACCACGGTCAGGGTTTCCACCAGGAGCTGGGTGATACCCAGGTCCGGAGCGCTGAAAAGAATGAAAATGAGTGCCACTGCAAACCCCAGCACGCCCAGGGACGCCACCGACCCCAGACGCGAATGGGTGGAGCAGGAAAAGACGGCGGAGGCAACCAGCAGGGCGGCAATGCCCCATTCATAGAAGCGGCTTCCGCCCAGGTCCAGGGCAAGGTGGACATCGTGGCGGGCGAACAGGGTGAAGCCCGCGAGGCCAAAGGTAACGGCCACCAGCACCAGAAGGTAGTGTCCCAGAACCCCATTCTGCAGAAGCCGGGTCTGCCAGCCGGCCACCTGGCTGATGCCTTCCATGAACCTGAAGTAGCCGGTTTCCGGGCCTACACGGGCGCCGGCACTGTTCATGGCGAACAGGTTGGGCTGCAGTTTTGGCCACAGGCGATACAGGACTATACCGACGGCGAAGCTGGCGGCTGAAAGCAGCAGGGGGGCATTCACCCCGTGCCACAGGGCCAGGTATGAATCGACCGGGGAGCCGGCAACCCGTGTCATGGCCGCCTGCAGAATGGCGGCTTCCGGCAGGAAGGGCACCAGACCGAACCCCAGCGCCGCGAGCGACAGGAATGCCGGTCCTGCCAACATGCCTGGCGGGGCCTCATGGGGGTGCTGCGGCGTCTTCACGGGGTCGCCGAAGAACGGCTTGATCGCCACCAGGCCAGCGAGCCCCACAACCAGCATGAACGAAAGCACTGTGGCCAGTGTCAGTCCGATCGACCAGAGCGGAGCCTTGAGCAGGGCCTCCAGGGCCAGTTCCTTTGCGATAAACCCGAACAACGGCGGGAAACCGGCCATGGAAAGGGCCGCCAGTCCGGCAAACAGCGCGGTAAAGGGCATGGCCCTTCGCAGCCCGCCCAGCTGACGGAGGTCCTTGGTTCCAGTGCCATGGTCAATAATGCCGGCCACCATGAACAGCGCTCCCTTGTACAGGGAGTGGGCGACCAGTATGCAGATAAAGGCGGTCAGGGCCAGCTCAGTGCCCACGCCGATAAGCATCGTCAGCGTGCCAAGGCTCATCACCGTGGAATAGGCCAGGACCCTCTTTATGCCAGTGCTGCTGAACGCCATCCAGGCACCGGTCACCATGGTGGCAGCGCCGAAAAGCATCAGCACCGTGCTCCACAGGGCACCGTCCCCGAGCGCCGGGTTGAGCCGGGCCATCAGATAGATTCCTGCCTTGACCATGGTGGCGGAGTGAAGGTAGGCCGAGACCGGCGTCGGTGCCGCCATGGCGTTGGGAAGCCAGAAATGGAATGGCACCTGGGCGGATTTGGTCATTGCCCCCAACAGGATACAGATGACCATGCCCACATAGAGTGCGTGTTCGTGAAGGGGGTCGGTTGACGCCAGTATGCCGCTGAGGGAATAGCTGCCTGTCATTACCGCCAGAAGGATTAGTCCGGCCATCAGTGCCAGGCCGCCGGCCGTGGTGACAAAGAGCCCCTGTAGGGCGCTCTTGCGGGCCTCTGGCTTGTCATGGTCGAAGCCGATCAGCAAATAGGAGGTGATGCTGGTCAGCTCCCAGAAGATGAAAAGGGTCAGAAGGTTATCGGACAGCACCAGCCCCAGCATGGAAGCCATGAAAGCCAGCATGATGACGAAGAAACGACCCAGATAAGGATGGCCCCTGAGGTAGGCACCCGCGTAGATCAGTACAAAGGTCCCGATAACACTGATCAACAGGGCAAACGTGAGTGAGAGGCCGTCCACCAGAAAGTTCAGGGTGATGTCGAGCCCCGGCAGCCACGGATACTCCATGACCACCGCGCCACCATCGCTGACCAGGGGAGTCAGGGAGGCAAAATAGATTGCCAGGCTGGCGGGAAGCAGCGCCAGCACCCATCCAAGCGCGTGGCCGGACAGGCGATGAAGAAATGGTGTCAGTACCGCAAGCAGAAAACCGGACAATACCGCTAACAGCATAATGTGCTGGCACCCTATGGGTTTAGTTGTTAATCAGATTTATTTACAGGATGACAGAGTGAATGGATCATTGGTTCCGGTAAAAGTTCGAAAAAAGCGTAGTAGCTATGGGAAATCCGTCGAGTAGCGGCAAGCCAGCCCGCCTGCGCCACGCACCAAATGTGAACATTGCGTCCATGGGCAGGATTAACATGGTGCATAACTCTGAACCTGGCGCACTATAAGCGTGCCCTCAGTCCTGGAGCTTTGACTTCAGGGTTTTCTAACCGATTGTTCTATAAATTAAAAATCTGGATTGATTTTACTGGCATATCGCTTGCAGTTCTCAGTGCACAAGGTGGAGGAGTGAAATCCGCCCCGCGCCAAAGAAGCGCACAAACAACTGAAACAGCGAGGATAGGCACGTGACAACATTCAAGAAGCGTCTGGCCAGCGTTGCATTGGCTACTGCACTGGGAACAGGAATCACACTGGCCCATGCCGAGGAAGATCCCATCAAGGTGGGCATCCTTCACTCCCTCTCCGGCACCATGGCCATCAGTGAGACGGTGCTGAAAGATACCGTCGAAATGCTGATTGAAAAGCAGAATGCCGAGGGCGGTCTGCTGGGCCGTGAGCTGGAGGCGGTGGTGGTGGACCCTGCCTCCAACTGGCCGCTGTTTGCCGAGAAGGCCCGGGAGCTGCTGGCCCAGGAAGAAGTGGACGTCATCTTCGGCAACTGGACATCGGTCTCCCGCAAGTCAGTGCTGCCGGTGGTTGAGGAGCTAAACGGCCTGTTGTTCTACCCGGTCCAGTACGAGGGTGAAGAGTCTTCCGAAAACGTCTTCTACACCGGCGCCGCTCCCAACCAGCAGGCCATCCCGGCTGTTGATTACCTGATGAACGAACTCGGCGTTGAGCGCTGGGTACTGGCCGGCACCGATTACGTCTACCCGCGCACCACCAACAAGATCCTTGAGACCTACCTCAAGGACCAGGGCGTGGCCGCCGAAGACATCATGATCAACTATACCCCCTTCGGCCATTCGGACTGGCAGAACATCGTTTCGGACATCAAGGACTTCGGTTCCGCCGGCAAGAAGACCGCCGTGGTGTCCACCATCAACGGTGATGCCAATGTGCCCTTTTACCGCGAGCTGGGCAATCAGGGTATTTCAGCCACCGACATCCCGGTGGTTGCCTTCTCCGTGGGTGAGCAGGAACTGTCCGGTATCGACACAGGTCCGCTGGTGGGTCACCTGGCCGCGTGGAACTACTTCATGAGTGTGGACTCCGACGCCAACTACGACTTCATCGACGAGTGGATCGAGTACACCGGCGACGAAGAAGCCGTCACCAACGACCCCATGGAAGCCCACTACATTGGTTTCAACATGTGGGTTGAAGCGGTGCAGAAAGCCGAGACCACTGAGGTGGATGCGGTCAAGGACGCCATCATCGGTGTCACCGTACCCAACCTGACCGGCGGCTACGCCACCATGATGCCCAACCATCACATCACCAAGCCGGTGCTGATCGGTGAGATCCAGGACAACGGCCAGTTCGCCATTGTCTGGCAAACGCCGTCCACCGTCGCTGGCGATGCCTGGTCGGACTACCTGCCCGGCTCCCGGGACCTGATTGCTGACTGGCGCGCCCCCATGCGCTGCGGCAACTTCAACGTCAAGGAAGGCAAGTGTGGTGCGTCTGCCGGTGAGCAGGCCGCAGCCGCGGAGTAAGCCGTTTCCGGACCGGGGTGGCGTGGCTGCCCCGGCCGGTTTCAACGACCTTTTACCCACCAGACACCGGACAGGACGACACCATGGGCATCCCCAGATGGCTCACCTTCTTCCTTATTGCCTTGCTGATGGCCCCGGGCATGGCGACGGCGCAGGAGGGCGACTCGGCCGAGGCACTTCTGGAACAACTGGCCGAAGCCTCCCCCCGGGATACTGAAGCGGCTATCACTGCCATCGCCACCAGTGGCCAGGAGCGGGCACGGAGCTGGCTCGATGCATACGGGAGTAACCGCCTGAGCCAGGTGAAGGACAGCGGCCAGATTGTCATCGTACTCAACAACCGTGGCCGCGACTGGGAAGTGGCGGACGCCGTCACCGGCGAGGTGCTGGGGGAAATGTCCCGCCGGGACCTGGACCGGATTGCTGTCAATAATGCTGTGCGCCAGCAACTGGCCGGGGTGCTGGCCATGCTGGATCTCTACTCGGACGATGTGAAGGTACGGGAGCGTGCCGCCCTGGACATGCTGGGCAAGGTGAACGATGCGGTGGCCGGGAACGTCATCGCCCGAATTGATGAAGAACCGGACGCGGATGTTCGCAACCGCCTGGAACAGGCTGTGGCGATCTACCAGGTGGAGGAGCAGGGCAGCCTGGAGGCCGTCGACGTGCTGGCCGGCAGCCTCCACTCGCGGGCCCGCGCAGCCCTCAACAGCGCCGCGGCCTCTGAAGATCCGGCGCTCAGGGCGTCGGCCGCGCAGGCCCTTGGCTCTATCGAACAGAAACTCAGAATGAACAAGGCGGCGGAGACTCTCTACTTCGGCCTTTCCCTGGGGTCCGTGCTGGTGCTTGCCGCCATTGGCCTGGCCATCACCTTCGGTGTGATGGGCGTGATCAACATGGCCCACGGCGAACTGATCATGCTGGGTGCCTATACCACCTGGGGCATGCAGCAGTTGCTGCCGGGCCAGCCGGGCCTGGCGCTGATCCTCTCCATTCCGGCCGGTTTCCTGGTGGCTGCGCTGGCAGGCATCGCCATTGAGCGCAGCGTGATCCAGTTCCTGAAAGGGCGCCCGCTGGAAACCCTGCTGGCCACCTTCGGCATCAGCCTGATCCTGCAGCAGCTGGTGCGAACCGTTATATCGCCACAGAACCGCACCGTGGTCAGTCCGGAGTGGATGAGTGGCTCACTGGTGATCAACGACGCCCTGTCTCTGACCCTCAACCGCATGTATGTGCTGGGTTTCGCCCTGGTGGTGTTCGCAGCCCTCATGCTCATCATGCGCCGTACCCGCCTGGGCCTGGAGGTTCGCGCTGTCACCCAGAACCGGGCCATGGCCCGATCCATGGGCATCAGGGCCACCCGGGTGGACATCATGACCTTCGCCCTGGGCTCCGGCGTTGCCGGGCTGGCGGGCGTGGCCCTGTCCCAGCTTACCAACGTGGGGCCGAACCTGGGACAGAACTACATCATCGACTCCTTCATGGTGGTGGTGTTCGGCGGTGTCGGCAATCTCTGGGGAACCCTGGTAGCGGGCCTGACCCTGGGCACCATCAACCAGCTACTCGAGCCCTGGGCGGGAGCGGTTCTGGCCAAGATCATCGTGCTGGTGTTCATCATCCTGTTTATCCAGAAACGGCCGAGGGGACTGTTCCCTCAGAAAGGCCGAGCGGCAGAGGCATAGGGCGCCCGTTATGACCACTTATATCCGCGCCAATCAAATAATCAGCAAGACAGGACACCTGTTATGTGGCTAACCAGACCTCTGCAGGAACGCTCCACACAGTTGTTCCTGGGCATTCTCTTCATGGCACTGCTGGTGGTCAGCGTGTTGCACCTGGCCCTGCCGCAAGGGCACCCGCTGCATGTCAGCGCCTATACCGTCACCCTGTTGGGCAAGTACCTGTGCTACGCCCTGCTGGCCGTGGCCGTGGACCTGGTATGGGGTTACCTGGGCATTCTCAGCCTGGGCCACGGCGCCTTCTTTGCCCTGGGCGGCTACGCCATGGGCATGTACCTGATGCGCCAGATCGGCGACCGGGGCACCTATGGTGATCCCATCCTGCCGGATTTCATGGTGTTCCTGAACTGGCAGGAGCTGCCCTGGTACTGGTATGGCTTCGACATGGCCTGGTTTGCGTTCGCCATGGTGCTGCTGGTGCCAGGCGCCCTGGCACTGGTGTTCGGCTGGCTGGCGTTCCGCTCCCGGGTGACCGGCGTCTACCTGTCCATCATCACCCAGGCGCTGACCTTCGCCCTGATGCTGGCCTTCTTCCGTAACGAAATGGGCTTTGGTGGCAACAACGGCCTGACCGACTTCCGCGATATCCTGGGCTTCAACCTGCGTACCGATGCAACCCGACTGGGCCTGTTCATCGCCACCGGCATCGCCCTGGCCATCGGCTACCTGGTGTGCCGGGGTATCGTCACCAGCAAACTGGGCAGGGTCAGCGTGGCCTGCCGGGATGCCGAGGCCCGCACCCGCTTCCTGGGTTACCGGGTGGAGCGGGTGCAGCTGTTCGTGTTCGTGGTCTCCGCCATGCTGGCTGGGGTGGCTGGCGCGCTCTACGTGCCCCAGGTGGGCATCATCAACCCCAGCGAGTTCTCTCCCATCTTCTCCATTGAGATCGTGGTGTGGGTTGCCCTGGGCGGGCGCGCGACGCTCTACGGTGCCGTTATCGGCGCCATCCTGGTGAACTACGCCAAGACTGTATTCACCGGTGTCATGCCAGACGCCTGGCTGTTCGCCCTCGGCGCCCTGTTCGTGCTGGTCACCGTGTTCCTGCCCCAGGGCATCGCCGGCCTGCTGAAAAAGCGTCGCAAGTCCACCGGCGGCGACCCGGGGTCGTCACAACCTGCTACCAGCGCGGAGGCCCCAGCATGAGCATCATGACTGAACTGGCCAACCGGGATCAGGTCTTCAACTTCCTCACGCCCACTGAATCCCCGGTGGACGTGCGCCATGGCCCGATCCTGTATCTGGAAGACGTCAACGTCAGCTTTGACGGCTTCAGGGCCATCAACAACCTGAACATGACCATCGATGACGGTGAGCTGCGCTGCATTATCGGCCCCAACGGCGCCGGCAAGACCACCATGATGGACATCATTACGGGCAAAACCCGGCCCGATACGGGATCTGTCTGGTTCGGCAGTCGCCACAACCTGCTGCAGATGAACGAGCCGGACATCGCCAGCCTGGGCATCGGCCGAAAGTTCCAGAAACCCTCGGTATTTGAGGCCCTCAACGTATTCGAGAACCTGGAACTGGCCATGGCAGCGGACAAGCGGGTGTTTCCCACGCTGACCGCAACCATGAAACCGGAACACCGGGAACGTATTAACGAAGTGCTGGAAACCATCCACCTGAAAGACCTGCGTGATCGGTCCGCCGGCATCCTCTCCCACGGCCAGAAGCAGTGGCTGGAGATCGGCATGCTGCTGATGCAGCGCCCGCGCCTGCTGCTGGTGGATGAACCCGTCGCCGGCATGACCGAACAGGAAATGGAGCGCACCGCTGACCTGTTGACGAGTCTGGCGGGCAAGCAGTCGGTGGTGGTGGTCGAGCATGACATGGGCTTTGTCCGCTCCATCGCCCGCAAGGTCACCGTGCTGCACCAGGGCAGTGTGCTGGCGGAAGGCTCCATGGACCAGGTCTCCAACGACCCGGAAGTGATCAAGGTTTACCTGGGGGAGGAAGCTTGAATGCTGCAGATCGAGAAACTCAACCAGTACTACGGTGAGAGTCACACCCTCTGGGACCTGGACCTGGACGTACCCCGGGGCCAGTGCACCTGCGTGATGGGCCGCAACGGCGTGGGCAAGACCACGCTGATGAAATGCATTATGGGCGAGGAAAAGGTTGCAAGCGGCAGCATCCGCTTTGCCGATGAACTGGACCTTATCAAGCAACCACTGGAACAGCGGGCCCGCCTGGGCATCGGCTACGTGCCCCAGGGCCGGCAGATCTTCCCGTTAATGACCGTTGAGGAAAATCTGCGAACCGGACTGGCTGCCCGGAGTGACGGCCAGAAAACCATCCCCGAGCGCATCTACGAACTGTTCCCGGTGCTCAGGGAAATGAGAAACCGCCGCGGTGGTGATCTCTCCGGCGGTCAGCAACAACAACTGGCCATCGGCCGCGCCCTGGTTATCGAGCCGCGCCTTCTGATACTGGATGAGCCGGGGGAGGGTATCCAGCCCAACATCGTCGCCCAGATCGGCGAGGTCATCCGCAAGCTCATTGCAGAGGACGGCCTGACCGTGCTGCTGGTGGAGCAGAAACTGCCCTTCGCCCGCAAATACGCCGACCGCTTCGCCATCCTCGACCGGGGCCGCCGCATGGCCGAAGGCGAAATCGGCGAGCTGTCCGATGAACTCATCAAGCAGTACCTGACGGTATGACCATCTACCAGCCCGTGCCAGAGATGGCCGACTCCGGCCACCGCTTCGACCAGGGGCGTCACTGGGCCGCCACCCTGACCCTGGGCTTCGAGGGCCGCCAACAGGACGGCCGCCCGGTCACCCGCATGACCACCGCCCGTCATCACGGCCCGTTGCGGGTCCAGCGTCCCTTCTACCCGGAAGGTCGCCATGGCTGTTGCCACGTCTACCTGCTGCACCCACCGGGGGGACTGGTCAGCGGCGATGCGTTACAAATCAGCGCCACTGTCGGCACCGGCGCCCATGCCCTGCTGACAACACCGGCCGCCGCCAAACTCTACAAGGCCGACAGCCACGGCGTCGCCTGGGCCCAGCATACCAAGCTGACAGTAGACGAGGGCGGCACCCTGGAATACCTGCCCCAGGAAACCCTCGCCTTCGACGGCTCCCGTGGCACCCAGACCACCACCATTGAAATGGGTAGCCGCAGCCGCTGCATCGGCTGGGAAGTGCTCGCCCTCGGCCGCCCGGCCAGCGAACTGCCCTTCGCCACCGGCCAGCTGCAACAGCGCTTCCACCTGACCCGCGACGGCATCCCCTTGTGGCAGGAACGCCAGACCCTGGATCCCAAACACCGCCGCTTCAAAGGCAAATGGGGGCAGGGCGGCCACACCGTACAGGCCACCCTGTGGACCGTGGGCCTGGAAGACGAAGCCGACGCCATCGAACACCTGCGCGAAGAACTCCCGGACAACCCCCGCTGGGCCGTCACCCGGCGGGGCGGCGTCCTCCTGCTGCGCTACCTGGGCAACGAACGCAACGAAGCCTGGGCCATCTGCCAGCAGGCCTGGGAAATACTGAGACCCGAACTGACCGGCCAACGGGCCCATGTACCAAGAATCTGGCTGACCTGACCGCCTAACAGACATGCGGAGAACACCATGGAACTGACCCCCAGAGACAAAGACAAGCTCATGCTATTCACCGCCGCCCTGCTGGCGGAACGCCGCAAGGCAAAGGGCCTGAAACTCAACTACCCGGAAGCCGTCGCCCTCATCAGCGCCGAAATCATGGAAGGCGCCCGGGAAGGTCGCACCGTCGCCGACATGATGAGCGCCGGCCGCGAAGTGCTCACCCGAGACGACGTCATGGACGGCGTGGCGGAAATGGTGGACGAAGTCCAGGTGGAAGCCACCTTCCCGGACGGAACAAAACTCGTAACGGTCCATAACCCGATCGTTTAAGGAGATGCAGATGATACCCGGCGAATACCAACTTCAGGACGGCGACATCGAACTCTGCGCCGGCCGCGAACGCATCACCGTGGAAGTGGCCAACACCGGCGACCGACCGATCCAGGTCGGCTCCCACTACCACTTTGCCGAAACCAACCCGGCCCTGCGGTTTGACCGGAAGAAGACGCGCGGCTATCGACTCGACGTGGCGGCTGGCACGGCCATCCGCTTTGAGCCGGGTCAGACTCGCGAAGTGATACTTGTCCCATATTCCGGCGGAAGAGAGATCTACGGTTTCCGAGCAGAGGTCATGGGAAAGCTTTGAGGGCTGCAACCAAGTTGACAGGAGACGGTCGGGTGGGTCTTTCCGGGACCTTCAAAAACAGGGACGTTTTTGAAGAGCCTCCATGGACGGATTCACGGCGTGTCCCGGAAAGACTCACCCGATCGGCTCCCAGGCACCGAATCTAAAAAGCGAGGCAAAGAACATGAAAATCAGCAGACAGGCCTACGCCGACATGTACGGCCCCACCACCGGGGACCGCGTCCGCCTGGGCGACACCGAACTGTGGATCGAAGTGGAAAGCGATGCCACCCACTACGGCGACGAAGTGAAATTCGGCGGCGGCAAAGTCATTCGCGATGGCATGGGCCAAAGCCAGCGGGCTGACCACACCGTCATGGACACCGTCATCACCAACGCATTGATCCTCGACTGGTGGGGCATCGTCAAAGCCGACGTCGGTATCCAGCAGGGCCGCATCGCCGCCATCGGCAAAGCCGGCAACCCCGATACCCAACCTGACGTCCAGATCGTCATCGGCCCCGGCACCGAAGTCATCGCCGGAGAAGGCAAAATCCTCACCGCCGGCGGCCTTGACGCCCACATCCACTTCATCTGCCCCCAGCAGATCGATGAAGCGCTGATGAGCGGCATCACCACCATGCTCGGCGGCGGCACCGGCCCGGCCACTGGCACCAACGCCACCACCTGCACCCCGGGCCCCTGGCACATTGGCAAAATGCTCCAGGCCGTCGACGACATGCCCATGAACATCGGCTTCCTCGGCAAGGGCAACGCCAGCCTGCCCGAGTCCCTGGAGCTGCAGCTCAAATACGGCGCCATGGGCCTGAAGCTCCACGAAGACTGGGGCACCACACCCGCGTCCATCGACAACTGCCTGACCGTCGCCGACAAATACGACGTCCAGATCGCCATCCACACCGACACTCTCAACGAGTCCGGCTTTGTGGAAGACACCCTGGCCGCCTTCAAGGAACGATGCATCCACACCTACCACACCGAAGGCGCCGGCGGCGGTCACGCCCCGGACATCATCACCGCGTGCTCCAAAGACTATGTGCTGCCGTCGTCTACCAACCCCACACGGCCCTACACCGTCAACACCATCGACGAGCACCTGGACATGCTCATGGTCTGCCACCACCTGGACCCCAACATCCCGGAAGACGTGGCCTTCGCCGACAGCCGCATCCGCCGCGAGACCATCGCAGCGGAAGACATCCTCCAGGACATGGGCGTGATCTCCATGATCGCCTCCGACTCCCAGGCCATGGGCCGGGTGGGCGAGGTTATCTGCCGCACCTGGCAGACCGCCCACAAGATGAAAGTACAGCGCGGCCTGCTCCCGGAAGATGAAGAAAGAGGCGCCGACAACTTCCGCGCCAAGCGCTACATCGCCAAGTACACCATCAACCCCGCCATCACCCACGGCATCGCCCACGATGTCGGCTCCATCGAAGTGGGCAAGCTGGCGGACCTGGTGCTATGGAAACCGGCCTTCTTCGGCACCAAGCCCTCCACCATCATCAAGGGCGGCATGATTGCGGCTGCACCCATGGGCGACCCCAACGCCTCCATACCCACACCGCAGCCAGTCCACTACCGCCCCATGTTCGGCGCCTTTGGCCGTGCTGCCAGCCAGACCCGGCTTAGTTTTGTCAGCCAGGCCGCTTTCGATGCCGGCATCGGCAAGGAACTGGGCCTGCGCAGCACACTCTCCGCCTGCAAGAACGTGCGAAACGTGCGCAAGGGCGACCTCAAACTCAACGACGCCTGCCCGCACCTCACCGTAGACCCGCAGACCTACGAAGTGCATGCCGATGGCGAACTGCTCACCTGCGAGCCGGCCACGGAATTGCCCCTGGCCCAGCGCTACCACCTGTTCTGAGGATTAACGACATGCTGGAACTGACACAACGCATCGAACCCATGGAACAGGCGGAAATCCACGACATCCTGACCTTGCCCCTGGAACTGCGAATCCGCGGCCGCCTGCGGGCCACAAGTGACACCGGCCACGACGTCGGCCTGTTCCTCGACCGGGGCCCGGTGCTGCGCGACGGCGACTGCCTGCAGGCCAACACCGGCGAGATCATCCGCGTAAAAGCCGCCGACGAGCCGGTAGTAACCGCTCACATCGACGCAGGCCTGCCCCTGGCAAAACTCTGCTATCACCTGGGCAACCGCCACGTGCAACTGAGCATTGGTATGGAAGGGCAGGGTAAAGGCTGGGTCCGCTTCCCACCGGACCACGTACTGGAAGAACTGGCCGAACGCCTGGGCGCCACACTCGAACACCACCGGGCCCCCTTTGACCCCGAGCCCGGCGCCTACGACAAGGCCGGCCGCGACGGTCACAACCATGGCCATAACCACGACCACAGCCATGAACACGACCATAGCCATGCACACTGACACCGACCCACAGGCCGACCTGGCCCTGCTGGGCCTGATGCAACTGGTCAGCCCGGCCCTGCCCATCGGCGCCTTCGCCTGGTCCCAGGGCCTGGAAAGCGCTTTTGAACTTGGCTGGGTCAACAACGAGGCAGAGCTGGGCGAATGGCTGGAAGGCGTTCTCGACGACGGCCTCAGCCGCTGTGAACTGCCCTTGCTCGTCCGCTTACAGGCAGGCTGGGCTGAAGGGGACGCAGAGACGGTCAATCACTGGAACCAGTGGCTGCACGCCACCCGGGAAACCGCCGAACTGGTGGACGAAGACACCCGCCTGGGCGCGGCACTGCTGACCCTGCTCAAAAGCCTGGACCTGGCCCCGACCAGCGACCTGCTACCGGCCATTCCGGGCTACGTCACCCTGTTCGCCTGGGCCGCCCACAAGCGCAACGTCCCGGTCCGCCAGACCCTGCTGGGCTTCGCCTGGGCCTGGCTGGAAAACCAACTGGCGGTGGCCTGCAAAGCATTACCTCTGGGTCACACGGCTGCGCAACGACTGACAGAACGGTTGCGGCCCCGGTTGGTGGTGGCCGTGGACGACGCATTGACGCGAACCGACGAAGAACTCGGACCAATCTTACCGGGCCTGGCATTGGCCAGTGCCTTACACGAAACACAGTACTCGCGGCTTTTCAGAAGCTGAACCCCAAAGAGGGCCGCGCGGATGACAGGAGGTGGTCGGGTAGGGTTTTCCGGGACCTTCGAAAACATGGGTGGAACGCGAAAGCGTTTCACGGGCTGGCCAAGGACGGCCAGCACTGGACCTTTTTGCGACGCAGGAGCAATTAGCAAAAAGGTTTTCGAAGAGCCTCCAGGGATGGATTCACGGCGTGTCCCGGAAAACCCTACCCGACTACCTCCCTCCACCGAACTCTGAACAGCGAACATTGAAGATAGGAGCAACAATCATGAAACACTGCCTGAGAGTAGGCGTAGGGGGCCCGGTGGGCTCCGGCAAAACCGCACTGCTGCGCCAACTGTGCCTCGCCCTGCGAGACCACTACAACATCGCCGTCGTCACCAACGACATCTACACCCGGGAAGACGCCGACTTCCTCCTACGCCACGAGGCCCTGTCAGCCGACCGCATCCTGGGCGTGGAAACCGGCGGCTGCCCCCACACCGCCATCCGCGAAGACGCCTCCATGAACCTCGCGGCCATCGACGACCTCCAGAGCCGCCACCCGGACCTCGAACTCGTCCTGGTCGAATCCGGCGGCGACAACCTGAGCGCCACCTTCAGCCCGGAACTCAGCGACCTGACCCTCTACGTCATCGACGTCTCCGCCGGCGACAAAATCCCCCGCAAGGGCGGCCCCGGCATCACCAAGTCCGACCTGCTGATCATTAACAAAATCGACATCGCCGAACAGGTGCACGCCTCCCTTGAGGTGATGGATCGGGACAGCAGGAAAATGCGCGGCGAGCGGCCGTTTGTGTTTACCAACCTGTACGACGGCGTAGGGCTGGAAACCATCATCAGCTTCATTCTTGAGAAAGGCATGCTGCCCGAGCGCAGACCCAACAAGCAGGCCGAAAGCGCTTAAGCCAAACCGGGAAACGAATTCAGACAACCAGGAGTACACCATGAAACTCACAACCAAACTGCTCACCACCGCCGCCCTGCTGCTGACCGCCACCGCTGCCGTCGCCCACCCGGGCCACGACCACGGCGCCAGCGGCTTCACCAGCGGCCTGTTGCACCCCATGCTGGGCCTGGACCACCTCCTGGCCATGGCCGCCATCGGCTTCTGGAGTGTGCGCCAGGACAATGCCATGAAGAACGCCACGCCCCTGTTCGTGGTAGGCGGCATGATCCTGGGCGCAGGCCTGGCCTTCGCAGGCATCGGCCTGCCGGGTGTTGAAACCGGCATTGTCCTGTCCGTCATCGTCGCAGGCATCCTGATTGCTGCAATGGCCAAGCTGCCAACGGCCTTCGGCGCGGTACTGGTGATGGCGTTCATGGTGTTCCACGGGCATGCCCACGGTACGGAAATGCCTTCTGGTGCGATGCTGGCGGCTTACCTGGCCGGGTTCTCCATTGCGACGTTGGGGATTACGTTTGCTGGTCGTGGGCTAGGTAGCCTGCTGATGAAGGCGGATAACCGGGTGGCCCGTGGTGTGGGCGCTGGTCTGTCTGCCGTGGGTGGTTACCTGATGGTAGCGTGATCGCTGAAAGACCGGTTTAAGGTTTTGCCCGTCCTGGTTCTGCCGGGGCGGGTTTTTTTATTGTCCTGTAACGACACAGCGGGGCTCTTTAACAAATTTTTTCACACTGGTTAGGCGTCATGTTCTAGAGTAGAGTGAACTAAAAGTAATAAAGCTAATCTGGACGAGAAAATGGATTTTACCGTCATCCTGCAGCCCCTGTGGGAAAAACTCTGGTTCCTGGTTCCCCTCTTTTTGCTGGTCGCCGTCCTCAAGTCCGCCCGATTCAAGGGCTGGGTGGGTGAGGCTGTTGTTAACCTGTCCGCTCGATTCCTTCTCGACCACAAGACCTACCACCTGATTCGCAATGTGACCCTGCCGACTGAGGATGGAACTACCCAGATTGATCACCTGATCGTGTCTCCCTATGGGGTGTTTGTGGTGGAGACCAAGAATATGAAGGGGTGGATTTATGGTGAGGAGAGGCAGCGGTATTGGACTCAGAAGATCTATCGGCATTCTCAGAAGTTGCAGAACCCGCTGCACCAGAACTACAAACATGTGAAGAGCGTGCAGAACCTTCTTGGGCTGGGGGATCAGCAGGTGCATTCCCTAGTGGTGTTTGTAGGGGACTCGACTTTCAAGACGCCTATGCCGGCGAATGTGACTCAGGGTGGTGGGTATCTTGGGTTTATTAAGTCGCACCGGGACGAGGTACTGACTCCAGAGCAGATTCAGGACGTGATTGAGCGGGTTGGCTCAGGGCGGTTGGAGGCCTCGTTTAGGACCAGTCGTGAGCACGTGAGACACGTTAAGGCCATCGTGGAGGCAAAGTCGAATGCTGTTGCTTGCCCGAAGTGTGGTGGGGAGATGGTTCGGCGGGTTGGTAAGCGTGGGGAGAATGCCGGTAAAGATTTTTGGGGTTGTGGCGCATTTCCGAAGTGTCGTGGAGTCCTGCACCTTCGGCCAGATTGAAAAGTGAAAAAGCCAATAATCGAAGATAAGGAGTCGTAGTGAACAAAGGTATTATCGCGGTTGCCATGAGTTCATTGTTGGTGGGTTGTGCAGCCCAAACCCCTGAGTATCGGCTTGGCCAGTTTACGGCCGCATCGAGTTTCAACGTCAGGAATCTGGATTACGATTCAACCAGTGCGACCCGGGTTCAGGGAGAGGATTGTCATCAAGTCGGACAACCGCCGAACGACTCACGCCTTCAGCGAGCAATGGATGATGCCATTCAGAACGGGCAGGATCAGGGCGTTACTGGCGACCTGCTGGTGAACGTGCGGATTGATCAGGTGCAGAAGAATAAGCCAGGTAGCTTCTTTGGACTTCCTGCGGCTCATAACTGTATTGAAGTCGAGGGGGAGTTGGTTACTTTGCGTTGAGTGGCCCATAGACGGATTATCAAACTAGATCCGCCTCGACTTTTCGATCGCGGCGGCGGGGGCTGACAGGTATCGCCTCCCTGCCGACATAGTCGACACCTGTTGACGAGCAGGCATCGATAAAAGGCTGAAACATGCAAATCGGCGTAATAGCAGACACCCACAGCAAAATGCGTCCCGAAGCCCTGGACGCGTTGAAAGGCTCAGACCTGATCCTGCACGCCGGTGACGTGGGTCGGGATGAGGTGCTGGACGCGCTGGAAGCCATTGCGCCCGTGGTGGCGATTCGCGGCAATATCGACAAGACAGGCCGAGCCGCGGATCTTCCTGATGTGCAGGATCTGGCATTCCTTGGCCACGCGTTTTACATGCTCCACGACGTCAAAACCCTCGACATTGAACCGCAAGGCCGCTACCGGGTGGTTATTGCCGGCCATTCCCATAAACCCCGTAACGAGTGGATCGGTGACGTGCTTTACTTCAATCCGGGTGGTTCAGGGCCGCGACGTTTTACGCTGCCCATTACCGTAGGTCGGCTGGACGTGAGTGAAGATGGCGTAGTTGGAGAAATCATCGAACTGCCGGTTTGATGCGTTGCGGCCTTGGCCACTCGTATTGGCCGCGCGGTTTTTCCTCTGTACCTGTTAACGTCAAAGCCCGAAAACAGGGCCCGTTAGCGGACACCGACGACTTCCTCAAACTGCCCAGTGTTAAATGGCTGCATTCCGATCGCTCCGGAAGCAGCCCGTCTCCTGGAGTGTCAGCCGGGACCCTCTGTACCCACCTGACCCTTGTCGAATTGCGCGTGGGTGCCGTCGCAGTAGGGCGCATCGCTGGTATGTTTGCACTGGCAGAGAAACGCCTGGCCGTCATCTTCAGCAACGAAGCTTTTGGGGCTGAGGCCGGTACCCTTGTGGGAACCATCGCAGAAGGGTTGATCATTGGAACGCCCGCAAGCGCAGAACATATACTTTTTACCCTGCTCGAGCGTGACTTTCCTGGGCTTGTTGTCTGCAATGATAGGGTTACTCATGGTCCGTCTCCTTATTGTGTACAGAGTGTACGGCCCCGCTATTGATGCGGATCGGCTCATCTCCCTTAATGCCGCGGATTGTCCTTGTCCGGAGCCGCCGCCTCTTCGGATGCCTTATCATCCGGGGTGAGGTAGTCGTCCCCCCATTCTCGATCAGGCAAAATCATACTCCCCACCCTTCTCAAGCCCCCGCTGATAAGCCGGCCGGGCATGCACCCGCTCCACCCAGGCGGTGATGTTGGGCCGGTTGTTGCCGACGATGCCCCGGGCGACGGAGGCTTCCAGGGGGAAGCTCATCTGGAAATCCGCCGCGCTGAGGTTGTCACCCAGGAACCAGGTGTTCTTCGCCAGGTGGGCTTCCACAAAGTCCATGTGGGTGTGGATCATCGGGCCGATGAAGGACTGGTTGGTTTTGTTGGCGATGCCCTTGGCCACGGGTTTGATAAAGAACGGCATCGGGCTGGTTTTGACCTTTTCGAACACCAGGCGTATCAACAGCGGTGGCATCAGTGAGCCTTCGGCGTAGTGCAGCCAGTAGTTGTAGTCCAGCCACGCCTGGCCACTGTCGGGTGGGGGCATGGTGTCCTTGCCGTAGGTGCGGGCCAGGTAGTCGATGATAAGGCCGGACTCCGCCACCACCAGGTCGCCGTCGGTGATGACCGGCGATTTACCCAGCGGGTGTACCTTCTTGAGGCTTTCCGGAGCCTGCATGGTCTCGGGATCGCGTTCGTAGAACCGGATCTCGTAGGGCACGTCCAGTTCTTCCAGCATCCAGAGAACCCGTTGTGAGCGGGAATTGTTCAGGTGGTGGACTGTGATCATACAGGTGCTCCGTTTGCGTCAATGGAATGAACAGGTTAGCAGACTGGTTGGCCAGTGCCTGGCTACGATCCGGGAAAGGTGCGTGTTACGGCTTTCCGTCTCCGGGATGTTTACTATCATGAGGGGATAGGGCTTGGCGTTGGAAGCGGGAATGGGGTCTGGTGGACAACGGAGCATCTCCCATTCCCCCTTCTGCGGCAGGTGGACAAACCACTCTGTCCTTTATTTGTGAACGATTTCCTCCTTCAGGGAGTAGGCGATACCGAGGACTTCATCACACACCGGGCGCGGGTAGTCCATCTCGTTCATGGCCTGCATTATATCGTCAACCACAGCCAGGAATTCGGCTGAGCTGACGTTCATGCCGGTATGGGTCTCCAGCATCGACCGGCCGGTGTACTCTACGGGGCCGCCGGAGCCGGCTGCGAGGAACTCCTTGACCTTCTCGCGGGCCCTGGCAGTGGCCTCCTCGGACAGCGCCTGGTATCTGGGGCCGGCAACATCGTTCTGGAGGTGGAGGTCGACAATGCGGTCTACAAGCTTATCGATACCGTCCTTGCCGCCGAGTCTGTTGTAAAGGGTGTCGCTCGTAAGGATGTTGTTCATAACAAAAACTCCTTTTTCACAGGGTGTTCGACAGGTGCACCAGGCACCTACCCAATGAGGCGTAACAATCCTTGTTACATCGGAACAGGGAGGGCTGAGCAATGGACGAGGCGGACCTTTCGCGGATTCGCGAGGCACTCGATGCCGGCGACTTCGCCAGGGCGAAGGGACTGATTACCTCACTGCCTGTTGAGCGGTCTGCCGAGTTATTGGAGCTTCGGGCCATGGCTGCGTATGGCAGCGGAGATCTGGAAGAAACCCTGACCGCCTACGGTGAGCTCTACCGTTTTCACCTTGACGCCGGCGATGCCCACGAGGCGGCATTCGCGGCGGTGATGGTGGGCATGTATCTGATGATGGATACGGGGCTGATGGCCACTGTGCGGGCCTGGCTGTCCCGGGCCGAACACCTGATCGAGGATGTACCTGACAGCCCGGTCTGGGCGTGGCTGGCGGCCGTACGGACCTACGAGCGACTGATGTGCGGCGATATGCCGGGTACCGGAGAATGGGCCCGGAGGGCGATGGACTTAGGCCAGAGGCACGGTCTGGCCCCGCCGTCCATTATCGGACAGGTGGCCCAGGCAAGGGTATGGATTTATAACGGTGACGTCGATGAAGGGCTCCGCTCACTCGATGATGTGGCGGTGGAGCTGAGTGCCGGGAATCTCGACCCCCTGACGACGGGGCAGATGTGGTGTGAGGTGATTTGCGCGATGCAGTGGATCGGCCACCATGATCGCGCTGAGGAATGGACCGAGGCCATGGAGCGATGGCGCGAGGGGGCGGCATTTGGAGGGCTCAGTGGCCGCTGTCGGGTGCACCGGGCGGAGATCATGCGTTTGAGAGGGCCCTGCGATGCTGCCGAGCAGGAAGCGCTCCAGGCATGTGAAGAATTACGGCCCTGGATGCGTCGGGAATTTGGCTGGCCGCTGACTGAACTCGGCAATGCGCGGCTGCGCAAGGGTGACTTTGTGGGCGCCGAGGAAGCCTACCTGGCGGCGCACCAGAACGCCTGGCTGCCCCAACCCGGGCTCGCATTACTGCGACTGGCTCAGGGACGAATAGACGAAGCCACTTCAATGATCGAAACGGCGCTCGAGCATCCGTTTGATATCCCGTCGAAGGAACGGCCACCCTCGGGCAGCCTGCAACGGGCGCCTCTGCTCGAAGCTCAGGTCGTTATCGCCCTGGCAGCGGGCAAGGACGACGATGCCCGTGCCGCGGCAACGGAACTGGCTGCCATCGCGGAAAAATACCAAAGCCGTACGCTGAAAAACTCGTCTCTGGCAGCAGCCGGTCGCCTGGCACTCCGTGACGGGCGGCCAAATGACGCCATCCCGCTGCTCACCGAAGCGGTCATGGAATGGGCCGAGTTGCGAATGCCCTTCGATGCGGCAGATTTGCGGATAGTGCTGGCGGCCGCTCACCGGCAGGTGGGGGACGACCGCATCGCAGAGATGGAACTGGATGCAGCCTGCCGGGCCCTTGACGACCTCAATGCCAAACCCTGGGCGGAACTGGCTCGCCAACGGGAACCGGCATCCGCGACGCGCCCGGGTGGAGAAACTGAATATTGCCTGTTTCAATGCGAGGGTGAAATGCGAACGGCCACCTTCGGTGGCGCCACCGTGCGCCTGAAGGACCTCAAGGGTATGCGTTATCTGGAACGAATGCTGGCCGAGCCCGGGCGGGAATTCCATGTGCTCGACCTGGTTTCGGTGGAACGTGGGGCGCTCCCGGTCAACGTCTCAGTGGACCCATCCCGTATTGATGCCCAGTGCGGGTTGGAGGTTTTCGATTCGAAGGCCCGTGAGGCCTACCGGCAAAGGCTGACCGAGGTGGAAGAAGACATCGAGGAAGCGGAGAGCCAGAACGATTTCCGCCGCGCCGAGCTGGCACGTGCTGATCGCGAGTTTCTGGTCGATGAACTGCGCCGCGGCGTTGGCCTGAATAACCGGGCCCGGACCGTGGGCGATGGTGTCGAACGTGCGCGCACCGGCGCGACCCGTTCCCTGCGTTATGCCATCAATCGGATTGCCCGGCATCATCCCAGTCTTGGCGAGCACCTCGTGCGGACCGTGCGCACCGGTATCTACTTTGCCTATGAACCCGATCCTCGTGCGCCCTTGCATTGGACGACGCGAGCCTGATCCTGGTGGTCACCAGTGACGCAGGCATTTCAGGCCTCGTGACACGTCTCCCGCTCTGAACCGGAGAGCTCAGCTTCAAGTGCGGACGTAGCCGTAGTCAGCTCTTTTTCCGGAAAGCCAATATACCCGCGGTTGGCATCCGCCATTGGCCCTGTCCCGCCTTGCCTCCTATGCTTTACCAGTAAAAGCGACGGCCATACTGATGTGTAGGACGTGGGCAGGGTTGCGAATGTCAGGGAGGCGTGGATGAAAAAACATACGACATGGGGGCTGTTGGCCGTTGTTCTCCTGTTTTCCAGTTTGTGCGTGGCGCAGACGTCGGACGACGACAAAGAGATGCGATGGTTTTCCATCGATTCATTGAATGCAGGACTTGATGAGCCCCCGGAGGAGGTCAGTCGCCTGACACCTCGTGACTCGATCCGCAGCTTTCTCGAACTCACCAAACAGCAGAACTTTTCGGCAGCGGCGCACCTTCTCAACCTGTCCGATTTGAGCGCTGCAGAACAGCGGGAGAAGGGGCCCGAGTTAGCCAGGCAGCTGGCCGCAGTGCTCAGGCGTGGTGAGTGGATCGATACCTCCGACCTGCCGGCGCGACAGGATGCCGTTATTGAAGATCCGGCGGGGCAGAACCCACAGGCAGGGCAGCCAAGACGCAACCTCCAGATCGCCTCCCTGCGTGCTGACGGGCAAGCCTATGATATTCGTCTGGCCCGTTATCGGGTGGGCGACGAGGATGCCGTCTGGCTGTTCACGCCGGACAGTCTCTCCCCGGTGCCTCTCCTGTATGAAAAATATGGCCCTTCCTGGCTGGAAGAGCATATACCGCAAAGATTCAAATCAACGTTCGGCAGGCTCCAGGTCTGGGAATGGATCGCGATTCCGGTTTTCCTGCTGGTGACAGGACTGGTGGGGTGGCTCGTTATCCGTTTGGTCGGCGTGATTGCGCGATGGCTACCTTCCGGCGCTCCGAGCATTTACGCCGGCCAGATCAAGGTACCCATGGCGCTGGTCGTCATGACGATTGTCGCGCAGTTTCTGCTGAATTACGTGGTTTCCTTCTCGGCGGTGGCGACGACCTCTTTTCGCATACTGCTGATTACCATTACGGCCTGGGGCGTCGGTTTGATCGCGCTGCGTTTCGTGGACGTCATACTGCTCAACGTGAAGCGACGTCTCGTGGGCGAAATCGACGACACCAAATCCCGGGATGAACGCCACTTTCTGACCTCACTTTATGCGGTGCGCCGGGGCATCATCCTGGTGACGATCGTCGCGGTTTCCATCTACATACTGTCGCAGATCGAACTCTTCGAGACCTTGGGCCTGACCCTCCTGGCGTCTGCCAGTATTCTGACCGTCCTGCTCGGCATCGCTGGTCAGGCCGTACTGGGCAACATCCTCTCTTCATTCCAGGTGTCGCTCGCCAAGCCGATACGGATTGGGGACCTGATCATCTTCGAGGATCAATGGTGCTACGTGGAAGGCATCTTTTATACGTTCATTCGGTTGAGAACCTGGGATGAACGACGCCTGGTCGTACCGGTCCAGTACTTCGTCTCCAAGCCGTTCGAGAACCTCTCAGTCAAGACCGCCAAGATGTACAGAATGATAGAGCTGGCGCTTCACCTGAATGCCGACGTCGAATGCCTGAGGGAGAAGTTCAAGGAGTTCGCTGAGGCAGAGGAAAACGTCATCGAGCACCACAAACTCTGCTGCTATGTCACTGCGCAGACTGCCTCGGCCCAGACGGTTTCTTTCTACCTCATGACCTCGGAACCCTTCGCTGGCTGGGCAGCAGAAATGAATGTCCGTGAGAAGTTGTTGGGCTTCATCCGCGACAACCACCCGGAATGGTGGCCGAGGGAAGTGATTGTCACCAGTCAGCACGACATCACTGGCGACGCAAGGCCACCTGACCGCCAAGCACCCGTTGGCGATTCTTAACGTCTGGCTGCCGATGTGATGCGGCATTGGCCGGGTATGAACACTCCTGGCATTGCCGCATAGTAATTTGGTTAGCGCCCCACTTCCCGGATCCGGTGATAGTCTTATCAGTGTATGGGTTGACACCGGACCCCCGCCCGGAGGCCTACGCTCAAAGGAGGATATAGCTATGAACCGGGATATTATGGAAGGCAACTGGAAGCAGATAGAGGGTGACGTTAAAGCCCGCTGGGGCAAGCTAACTGACGATCAACTGGATGTTATATCGGGCAACCGTGAGAAGCTGGTTGGGCAGATCCAGGAAAGTTATGGCGTCGGTCGCGATGAGGCCGAAAAGCAGATCAGAGAGTTTGAGACGTCTACCGACAGGTAGTATGACTGATAGTTTGGCAGCTTAAGCTTGGGCGTGAAGGAAACCGGGGCCGTCAGACTTGTCCTCCGGTTTCCTGAGCGGTTTGGCCACAACCCACCTCCGGTCTTATTGGGCGCATGTCTGTATAAACGTAACAAAATATCGGGGAAAACCAACTCATCGTCCGGCAACGCTGGCCACGCAGTAAGCTGGGTATACTGGAACGGATTTTCCAGGTCGCAGGTAATAGCAACCGTATTTGTTAGTATGGCCGCCTTTCCATCCAGACAGCGAACGATCACTGCAAATGAACATCCCTTTCAAACTGCGGCCCTACCAGCAGGAAGCGGTCGACGCCACGCTGAGTCACTTCCGCAAATCCGATGAGTCAGCCGTGATTGTGCTACCCACCGGGGCCGGTAAAAGCCTGGTCATCGCCGAGCTGGCCCGCCTTGCCCGCCGCAGGATCCTGGTGCTTACCCACGTCAAGGAGTTGGTGGAGCAGAATCACGCCAAGTACGAAAGCTATGGGCTAACCGCTGGCATTTTCTCTGCCGGGCTGAAGCGTAGGGAAAACCACCATCAGGTGACGTTCGCCAGTGTGCAGTCGGTATCGGCGAACCTGGATCAGTTCCGGGACGAATACTCGTTGGTCATCATCGACGAGTGTCACCGGGTCAGTGGTGAGGAAACCAGTCAGTATCAACAAATCATTAAGCTGCTACAGCAACAGAATGCTTCCCTCAAGGTGCTCGGACTGACGGCCACGCCCTACCGTCTGGCCATGGGCTGGATCTATCAGTATCACTACCGGGGCTTTGTTCGTGGTTCCGAAGAAGCGCAGGACAAGCCCTTTCAGCACTGCATTTACGAACTGCCGTTGAGCTATATGATCAACCAGGGTTATCTCACCCGGCCGGAGCTGGTTAACGCAGCAGTGGCGCAATACGATTTTTCCGCGTTGCCGCGAGACCGCTTTGGCGAATACGCCGAGAGGGACGTCAACCAGCTGCTGGGGAAACATCAGCGTGTGACCCGAGCCATCATCGAGCAGGTGATTGAGCTGGCCGCTGATCGCCGGGGAGTGATGATCTTTGCGGCAACGGTAGACCATGCAAGGGAGATTACCGGTTACCTTCCGGAAGACCAGGCCGCGCTGATTACCGGTGCAACGGATCTGACGGACCGGGATCGGCTGATCCAGCGCTTCAAGCAGCGGCAGTTGAAGTACCTGGTAAATGTGTCCGTACTCACCACGGGCTTCGATGCGCCCCATGTGGACTTTATCGCCATTCTTCGGCCTACCCAGTCGGTCAGTCTGTATCAGCAGATTGTCGGCCGCGGTCTTCGGCTGGCCGAAGGCAAGCAGGATTGCCTGGTGATTGACTATGCGGGCAATCATGTGAACTTGTACCACCCGGAGGTGGGGGAGCCGAAACCGAACCCGGACAGCGAGCCGGTGCAAGTATTCTGCCCGGGCTGCGGTTTTGCCAATATCTTCTGGGGCAAGACAGACGCTGAAGGCCGTGTTATTGAGCATTACGGCCGCCGCTGCCAGGGGCTGCTGGAACCAGCTGATGGGGACAAGCCTGCCGGGCCGAACGGGCGCCCGCAACAATGCGAGTACCGTTTCCGTTTCAAGGAATGCCCGCACTGCGGTGGCGAGAATGATATTGCGGCCCGTAACTGCGGGCAGTGCCACGAAGCTATCATCGATCCGGATGATCAGTTGAAGGATGCCTTGCAACTCAAGGACGCCATGGTGCTCCGTTGCGCCGGGATTGCCCTGGGTGTTGCTGGCAGCAAACTGAGGATCACCTATCACGGTGAGGATGGGGAGGAGCTCGGCGAGTCATTCGATTTCAGCAAGCCGGCGCAGCGAACCATTTTCAATAGACTGTTCGGGCGTCGCTTTGCAAAGGGTCAGGCCCCGAGATCATTCAGTAGCATCGATGAGGTGCTCGGGTTACAAGCCTTGCTGCCGGCACCCGATTTTGTCGTTGCCCGCAAGCAGAAGCACTACTGGCAGGTGCAGGAACGGATTTTCGATTACCAGGGCAGCTATCGTAAAGCGAATGAGGCGTAGGACCTTGGGGCAGATAATCGGCTTCTGGCGGTGTTAAGCGCCAGCACCGGAAACACGGCCTCCGGGTCAGTGGTTGGCTTTAGCTGCGCAGTCACGGATAAATACCAGCAGTTCGTTGTTGGCGGGCATGGCGTAGCTTTTCTCCAGGCTAAGACCCGCTGCCTCTGCCAGCCCAGACAGGTCATCGGTGTCGCGGATGCCCATATGGGGTGCCCTGGATTTCAGAAACTGGTCAAAATCCCGGTTGCTCTCACTGGAATACCGGCCGTGGTGGCTGAACGGCCCGTACAGGCAAAACGCCCCGTCTTCAGGCAGTTGCCCACCAACGTGGTGAAACATCTGTTCGACTTCACTCCAGGCCATGATATGGGCGGTATTTGCCGAGAACACCCACCGGAAGGAATCAACCGGCCACGGCGTACGCCCCACGTCCAGCTCAAGCATCGGCAGGATATTGGGTAGCGCGGCCTGTTCCAGCCGGTCGAGCGCCGTGTGTGCAGCGTTGGGGTGGTCTGTCGGTTGCCACTGTAAATGGGGCATGGCACTTGCGAAATACACGGCATGCTGGCCTGTACCGGTTCCCACTTCCAGGACCTTGCCCGGCGCGGCAAATATCTCGCGCAGTCTTTCCAGAATCGGGCCCTTGTTGTTTTCGCAGGCCTGGGAATAGGGCAGGTTGGTGGTCATTAAAGTGTGCCTCCTTTGCATGGAACGTTATCATAAACCGTGGACATGCCGGGGGAACATTGGCAGACCTGGGCCTCCCGAAAACTCGGGCAGTCATCCTGATACCTATGAACCAGCTATAATGGCGTACCTTTAACTTTTGCAGAGAACCCTATGCCCATCGAAAAGAACCAGGTGGTCCTGTTTCACTACAGCGTCAGTGACGAACAGGGCAATGTTGTTGAAGACTCCCGTGGTGGCGAGCCGAACGCCTACCTCCATGGCCATGGCGGTATTATCCGGGGTCTGGAAGAAGCCCTGGAGGGGCGTGACGCTGGCGAAAGCTTCACGGTTACGGTCACTCCGGACAAGGGCTACGGGCCGCGCAAGGACGATGCCATCCAGCGGGTGCCGATCAAGCACTTGATGGGAGCCAAACGCTGGAAGCCGGGCATGATCGCCCAGGTACAAACCGAGCATGGTCCTCGTCACGTGCTTGTTGCCAAGGTCGGCCACAAGTTTGCCGATGTGGACACCAACCATCCAATGGCCGGCAGAACCCTGACCTTCGATATCGAGATCATCGAAGTACGTGCCGCTGATGCGGAAGAAATAGCCCACGGCCACGTGCATGGACCGGGCGGGCATCATTGATGCCCAAGGCTCCTTCCTAGAGAGTGTGTTAGAAGTCAGTAGCAGGAGTTGGGTGACGAAGCCGGGTTGATGTCACCAGCTACCTCGTCCGGGTCAATGCCGTGGCTGAGCAGGACCTCCCGCACAAAATTTACCTGGGCGAGAATCCTGTCAGCGTCGTCGCCGTACTCGAACCGGTTGATTTCGACCGGCTGGGGCATGAACGTGAAGGCGGTTTTGAGGGCATGGAGGGTATCGTCGTCAGTCATAACAGAGCCTCGCGGGGCAGGTGGTTAATGGGAGTGAATGAGTATACGCGACTCATCCGAAGAGGATGACCATGACGCCGACGGCCACACGCACTTATCCCGGCTTGGGGTAAGGGGTCAGGTCTGACAGGGGGCCGCACGGCGAATGGTTTCAGCCGGCCAGTTGCTCGCGAACCCGCTTGCTCAGATGTCCCATGTCTACCCGGCCCAGCACCTGCGGCTTCAGCTCGTTCATCACTCGCCCCATGTCCTGCATGCCCTGGGCGCCGGTTGAATTGATGGTGGTGCGAATAAGGGCGTCCAGGTCATCTTCGGACAGAGCGGCGGGCATGAATTCCTCGATCACCACCATTTCCGCCCGCTCCTTGTCGCCCAGCTCGGGTCTGCCAGCCTCATCGTATTGAGCCGCCGCATCCCGGCGCTGCTTGAGCATCTTGTCCAGTACTTTAAGGACATCTTCGTCACCCAGCTCGCGGCGCTCGTCTATCTCGATCTGCTTGATTGCGGACTGGGCCATGCGCAACGTGCCAAGCCGTGTCTTGTCCTTGTTCCGCATCGCGTTTTTTACCGCATTGCCCAGCTGTTCCCTGAGTGTCTCTTCTGCCATCGTGGACCTCCTGTTTATCGGCTGGTTAAACGGTATCCTCCTGGCCACCGACTGTCCAGATGGGAGGATTATAGATCTCCATCTGTAGCCATTTTCAGGAAGCTGTGGTCGAATCGCATTTTAACGTAATCGGCGTTACCCCAGACAGAACCGTCCGGCAACTCGATACCAATGGCGTCCGGTGACTGGGCTCCCGCCCCCAGCAGTCCGTGTTTGTAGGAAAACTGTGTCACGAAATCCATGGTTTCCCGCAAGCGGTCGGTTGTGAGGTAGTCGAGTTTTTCCTGTGGTGTCCTGAACATGTGAGTGGCGGCCAGTTGCAGTTCAAAACCCTCCAGGTCGGTACCCGATTCCTCCCCCATGTAGGTTCTGGCGGCGATCGCCTCCTCGCCCTCCCCATGAATGATACTCATGGCCTCGAACCAGGCCCCCGTCACTGCCTTGCCAAGTTCCGGATACTTTTCCAGGGTTTCAGAGTTAACGCCCATAATGTCGAGGATTTCACCTGGGATTTGGGTGGAGTCGAACACCTTGACCGCATCGGGTTCCTGCATGGCGGTCTGAAGTTGCGGATTCCAGAGCGTGGCAGCCTGAACCTTGTCGGTTGTGAAGGCCGTGGCGATGTCGGCATCCGAGGTGTTGATCACGTTGATGTCACGCTCACTCAGCCCCGCCATCTCGAGAGCCCGGGCGAGTGCATAGTGGGAGACCGAAAGCTCCAGCAGGTAAACGTCCATTCCCTTGATATCGTCCATGCTGTCGCGTCCTTTCAGGACGACCGCGTCGTTACCGTCGGAAAAGTCACCGGTTATCAGGGCAGTGGTATCCACACCGGATGCGGAAGGGATGGTGAGCATGTCCATGTTGGTCATGGTGGCGCCATCAAATTCCCCGGCGGTGTACAGGTTGATGGCTTCGATGTAGTCATTAACCTTGACCAGGTCGACCTCAATGTCGTACTTGTCGGCCCACTTGTCCATGATCCCGGATTCATCCATGTAGGCCCAGGGCATAAAACCCACGTAAATCGACCAGGCGAGAGAGAACTGTTTCCGATTCTCTTCGGCCTGAACGGCTGGGACACTCAGTAACAACAGGCCAGAGAGAGCAGCGGTAGCGATGGTTCTGTTCAGTGATGTCATGGTTCAACTCCTGCTTTCGCGTTGATAGCACAAACGGTTTGAGCGCAAACGCCCGAAGTAACTGGATGTCAGTCTCCGTCAGCGGATGACTCTGCAGCCATCCGGGTACTGGCGTAGTAATTGGGTAGGCCGGATTCGTCCCACTGGTTAAACGGTATGAATCGTCCGGGCCAGGCGACGGACCTGAGAGGCCAGTCCCGGCTGACCCAGTGAATGACCTCGTCTTCGATCAGGGTTGCCTGTGAGGCGTTGAGCCCGATGTGGGTCCACAGATAGGCTTCGGCGTCATGTTCTCTGCTGGCGGTCGGATACAGGTAAAGACAGCCAAGGCACCGTTGCTGGTCATGACTGAGCAGGTGATAGGCGAATGACCGGCGGCTTGCAAATTCCCGGGCATGCCAAGCCAGGTCGGCTTCGTCCATTTCCCGCGTGAGGTCGTCCGGGGGCCATTGGTCCCGTGGACCGAAGAGGTGTTTGAGCTTGCTGCGACTTTCCATCACTGCCGGGTAGTCCACGCTAACCCACTCACGACCCGCGGGAACCAGCAGTACATGCTTGCCAGACCATTGTGCCGGCACCGGGAAGTTGGTCACCGGTAGTGGATGGAAGCGTTTGTCATAGAGTTTGGTCATCGTCATGTCATCACCCCGGTGTAGCGGCGCAGGGTATCGGATTCGCCCAGGAACCAGGCTTCGGCCGCTGCACTGGCTGGTGTGTTCAGGGCGAACTCCCGGTTTGGCTCGATCACATCCACTTCAAATATCCGAATCCGGTTCTGATCGTCGTGGGAAAACGTCTGCTCCACACGCCCCAGGTCCTCATCCCAGCGGAACGACCCTTCCTCGAGCAGCGGAAGCCCCACCCGCCCGGGCTGTGTCGAGTGCTCTACGGTGTATCCCTGCGCGAGTGACCCGGATGCCACCGACGTTTCGAAATCGAACAGAGCCGTGAGGTGCTCCCGGCTGCCTTCGGCAGAGACCGCCATCTCTGCCAACGACGAGTGGCTCTCAGTTAGCGGCGCGGGTCGGCCCAGCACCCGGGCGGCATAGTCACCGCAAATGATCAACCCACCGCCCCTGGCGAAGCGCTGCCCCGTTTGCGGATCATATTCTTCCAGTAGCCGGAGACCGACCAGTGGTCCCGGGCTGGACGGCTGCAATCGCCAATCCTCCACATAGGCGCCACTGGGGGCGAATTCGACCATGCAATTGCCAACGCGTCGAAGTTCGGCGGGTTCTGGCCAGCGGTTCGTCAACTGTAAGGCCGTACCGCCGTACCAGCTCAGTTTCCTGTCGGCCCACTCGCAAGGCGCCATCCATCCTTCATAACCGGCCAGAACGTCAAGGTCTCCCGCCCGGTAATCCTCTAGCGGGGCAGGGCGTACCTGGTCAGCAACCCGGGGCAGGCGCAGGTCGATGGTGAAGTTCCGGCTCTGGAGCCAGTACACGATGGTCTGGTTGTCTGATTCGCCGTTAGCGAAGCTGATACAGCGACGCCGGAAGCAACCGAGCATCCAGTCCGGTACGCTTTGGTCAGGCGAAACGTTGACGCGGTTGACGAGCTCTTCCAGTGTCATTTCTGGCCTCCGGCTTCCCGGCCAAAGGAAGAGAGGCCCTTGCTGCCGTTCGGCAACGCCAGCTCACCGCTCTCCAGACGCTTTTTCAGATACTGGAAGGTCTGGGCGGTCTGGGCGAAAAGGTGCTCCCCGCAGACCTGGGGCTCATAGCGGGCAGGGCGCTCTTCGCTGACCAGTTGCGGCAGTGGCTCTATCCGCACGTCGTAATCCAGGTTGCAGAACATGGGAAAGGAATATCGCTCCTCGGCAACCTTGCGCACCCGGTGTGAAGTGGCGACATAAAGGCCGTTGCTGAGAATTTCCATCATATCGCCGATGTTGATGACGAAAGCGTCGTCCATCACCGGAACATCGATCCATTCGCCCGCACCGTTCATCACTTCCAGTCCGGGGGCGGTAGGTTTGAGGATGGTGAAACACTCGTAATCCGTGTGAGCACCGATACCCGGCCTGTCAGTCGGCACGTCCGGGTTGTACGGGTAGTGAATCAGGCGCAACTGGCTGGGTGGACGGTTAACGTGGCGTGTGAAACTGTCCTCGGAAAGCCCCAGAGCCAGGGCAAAGCCCCGGAACAGCAGGTTGCCCAACTGGAAGACTTCGTCGTAGTAGGCTTTGACGTCCGTCTTGAACCCGTCCAGTTCGGGCCACTGGTTGGGGCCGAGCATGGGACGGGCATGTTCTGGCTCAAGCATGTCGAAGTTGACATCGTAAGCCTCCTTTCGGTCCGGCGCTTTCGCTCCGTAGAACTGCTCCTCGCCTTCAGGAACGTAACCGCTATGGTTCACCGAGTAACCTATGTAGTTACGCATTTTCTCTTCGTGACTTTGCTGAAAATACTCCCGCACCCGTTCCCTGAAACGGTCTACCAGCTCCGACGGGATGCCGTGGCCCGTCACGTAAAGGAAGCCAGCTTCGCGAGCGGCTTTTCCCAGTGCCTCAGCGCTCTTCTGACGCTGCCGCGGGTCCCCGGACTGAAGGCCGGACACGTCGATAACGGGTAAAGACTGGAATGCGCTGTGGGCAGTGGTTTCGGGGCTGGCGGATGACATACGGATAACCTCTTTGTTATCGACAGGTCATCTGGTCGTCCAGACAGGAAGGCGGCGAGCAACGCCGTCCGGGTCGTCCCGGAAGGAGAGGGCGGAACCCGGAGAACCGGGGTCAGCCTTTCACTGGGTTAAAGCGGAAACTGTGCCAAAACCCGTTGAGGTGATAAAAAATAGCTTCCTGACAACGGGTTATGCGACAGACTCGGTCAGAGAACTGGCAGTCGACGGTCAGTTGGCAAAATGAGCTCGCCTCAACCAGGGGCATGCCAATAGTCTGGTGGTTTATTTTGGTGCAGGAAGTCAGCGGCACTTCGTTGGCGTCAGGGATAGCGGGCACCGGAAAGCGAAGAGCGCGTTGTTATTTGCTTGTGGCAGGCGGACTGCCGGATACAGCTTTCACTGCTAAGCTCAACAGACATGTCCCACAGTCAGATTGAGAGAGCAGCATGGATGGAGAAAGCAGCAGTCCCAAGTACGACGCCACCCGCAGAACCAGTCCGTTGGCTTTCTTCAGGGGGTTCCTGCGGGAACCGGCCCAGGTGGGCTCGGTTATTCCCAGTTCACGCTTCCTGGAGAACCGGATTGTCGATACCGCGGACCTGTCGTCCGCCCGGCTGGTGGTGGAGCTGGGACCCGGTACCGGTGGTACCACCCGTACCTTCCTCCGGCACCTCGGTCCCGATGCGCGTCTGCTGTCCATTGAACTGAGTCCCTGGTTTCATGAGCTGCTTGGTGAGATTGATGATCCACGCTTCATCAACCACCTGGGCAGTGCCGAAGATCTTGCGGAGATTCTGGCGCTGCATCACCTGGGGCAGCCGGATGTGGTGATCTCTGGTATACCCTTCTCGAAAATGCCGGAACCGGTGGGTACGGCGGTGGCGCAGGCTGTACAGGGTTGCCTGGCCGGAGGTGGTCGCTTCGTCGCCTACCAGTTTCTGGGGGATGTGGCGCGAATCACCTGTCCGGTAATGGGGCCTGCAGCCAGCACGTCACTGGAACTGCTGAACATTCCCCCGATGCGCGTGTATCGCTGGTTCAAGCCCGGGGAAAGTGAACCTGCCAGCCCGGGCAGCTGATATCGCTTTTCCACCCGGTCGTTCAGGTTTTTGCGATAGAATCCTCCAAATTTCAGATGAACTGTGGGTCTGCTATGAGTGATAACCCGTTAACGCAAATTCTCCAGATGGACGGCGAAGAGCGCTACGACTACTTCCTGAGCGAAGTGGCCGAGGAGCGCGAGATCTGGATTCTGGTCAATGCCGACAACCAGTTCCTGAAGATTGTTTCGGAAGAGGACGGTGTGGCGTACCTGCCGGTCTGGCCGGGTGCCGAGTTTGCCCTGGACTATGCCGAGGCATCGGGCGACCTCCTGCCCAAAAGCATCTCCCTCCCCGACTTTTTCCGGAAATGGGTACCGGGGCTCAGCAAGGATGGGCTGCAGGTTGGTGTGCTTCCCGGTGAAGACGGGGAGCTCTGGATCACTGGGCCGGAGGAGCTCAAGGGAGACCTGCAGGACGCCATGGCAAGTTTCTAGCCAGGGCGAGGTCGGGCCGGGCGTTGATCAGATATACCCGGGCCGATTCAGACTCAGGTGCGAAGGCAAGCCTGTAACTGTGCTTCCCAGCGGGTATCCAGGGTCGTCGCGATAATTTCGAACCGGCTTTCTGCAACGTCATCCAGCTCAATTTCGGTCAGGCCGTCTCGGGTCAGGTTGTATCCAAATACGCCCTGGTCGGTGATAAAGGCGGCTTTCATCCGTTCCGCTTCCAGACCGGTCAGAAAGGCGAGCAGCTTGCCGTAATCGAATACCTGTCCGGCATCAAAGCGCCAGCCGATGCTTTGGTAACCTTCCGTCTCGCTGGATGTCCGGGTGCTACCGCTGTTGAGTAACAGGCCGTTTTTCGATGCCTGCCCAGCCACGACAGGATCAGGGCGATATGCCGGCGTTGCCGGCGACGCTGGTCCTTCCAGCCATTGGGGGGCGATAGCCCCATGGGTCACATATTCGACACGGGTTTCCGGTGAGCCATTACTCGCGACGTAGGCCGCCAGGCGCGCCCGGTCCTCGTCTCCATAGAGGTCCTGTTTGTTCCCTACCACCAGGTCAGCAACCGCAATCTGCTGGTTGAAGGTGTCGTGGCTGGTGTAACGGGGATCCGTCAGCTTACGCGCATCCACCAGGGTGATGGTCTTCTGGACAGAAAGTACATTCCGGTAGTGCTCCGCTGACAGGGATTGCAGCACTTCTGCCGGATGGCCAAGGCCGGTGGGCTCGATCAGCAGCCGGTGGGGCCTGGCCCTTGTCAGCAGCTGGTTAAGGGCAATCTGCATTGGCAGTCCGGCCGTACAGCACATGCAGCCTCCGGGCACCTCGCGAACATAAATGCCATCCTCTTCGGTACGGGTGCCCTGAACCAGGGCGCCATCCACGCCGATTTCACCAAACTCGTTGACCAGCACAGCCCAGCGCTCATCATCGGGTTTCTGGCTGAGCAGATGGCGAATGGCGGTGGTTTTTCCAACGCCCAGGAAGCCGGTAATGATGTTGGTAGGGATGGTGTTCAGTTGAGGGTGCGCCATGGGCTGTGCTCTGAATCAGGATTTCCGTTAGTTATGTTATAACATTTTTATATGCTTGAGAATGCAGTGTGCCCTACCGTACAGACGCCCCTTTGTCGCTGTTCCATCCTTGCTGCGACAACCGCCGAGGTGGTCCAAGAGGACGTGCAACCGTCCGCAAGCAATCAGAAGGAAAGGACTATGAACTGGGATACGGTCAAGGGTAACTGGAAGCAGTTCAAGGGTGAGATCCGGTCCCGCTGGGGCAAGCTCACCGATGATCAGCTGGATGTTATCGCCGGTGAGCGGGAGAAGCTGGCCGGGCATATACAGGAAAGTTACGGCGTCACCCGCGATGAAGCCGAGAAGCAGATCGAGGATTTCGAGAAAGAGGCCAGGAAGTAAGAACTGTCAGGGCAGCGCCCAATACTGTCGTTGGAGCTGACCAGGCTGGCTACCATCCGGTAAGTGCCAAACGTGTAGAGAGGTGCCTGTATGTTCAAGTTAGTGCCCGGGAAATCCGCTTCAGAACCAATGGAGCTTATTCAGGTGCGGGATGATTCGGTCATCAACGGCCCGTTTGCGGAGGCCGGCAAGCCGGTCGATGGAAAGACCCCGCACCGGAGCCCGTGGCCTCCGCGCGATGACGGTCGAGCGGAACGGCCAGAGCCGGAGTACAAACCGGCATAGGGCCGGTTTGCTGGATAGCAGCGTCGGTTCAGGAGGGCGTTTTCTTTCGCAGGGAAGACTCCAGGTTCTTGGTGTCAGTTATGTCGACCAAGGTGATGACAACACCGTCAATCACATTGTCCAGCCGGCGATAGGGAATGATTCTTACGGAAAACCAGCGCCCGTCGTTGGTGGTAATCTGCTTTTCGCCCACTGCCAGGGTGTCCAGGGTCCGCCGGGCGTCTTCCTGCAGTTCCGGATACCGGAGGCTGGTGGTCAGGTCGCTGAGCGGGCGGCCAATATCACTCTCCCGCAGACTGATAATGCTGGCGGCCCGTTCGGTGTAGCGACGCACATTCAGATCCTGGTCCAGGAAAAGCACCGCAATCTCGATGCTGTTCAGCACGTTCTGCATGTCACTTTGGGCGAGCGCAAGGTCGTCCAGCTTGGCCTGCAGTTCGGTGTTGATGGTTTGCAGTTCCTCGTTCATGGACTGCATTTCTTCTTTCGACGTGGTCAGCTCCTCATTGGCGGACTGCAACTCTTCGTTGGTGGACTGAAGCTCTTCATTGGACGCCTGCAACTCCTCCCTGGAGCGTTTGGCCTGCTCCCGCAGCTGGGCGATTTCCTGCTCATAGCGCTGCACCTGTGCCGGGTAATCCAGGCCTGTGTTCGTAGCTGATTTGCGGCGCCGTGACTCAGCCCTGGCAGGCATGTCCCGGAATACCACCATCGTCATGCCCTTCAGGGCGGCGGGCTCGCTGAATGCCTGTATGGATACATTAACCACCTGGGAACCCGCCCCGGTCTGGACCGTTAACCCGCTGAGCTCAACCGGCTCTGACTGGCTCGCCGCCTGTTTCAGCGCAGTGTACAAGGGTTCGCGCAGCCCTTCGCGGGCCATGGCATGGATGTTCCAGTTGGCCTTCCCGGCGGCCGGCTCCAGGTACCTGCCGGTGCGGCCACTGATGTACACAATGTCCGCATCGGCGTTAAGCACGACGGCAGCGGGTGAATAAGACTGCAACAGCACATGGTCTGCTGCCGATTGCAGGTTGTCGAGCGCCTCCTTGGCGGGAGCCTGGTTCGATGGCACGGCGTGCTCCTTGGGCAGTGTGGACATGGGAGGAAAGGATTCCAGCAGGAATTCCGAGTGGCGGACGGATTCGCAGGGCTTGCAGCGGTACAGGCGCAATTTCGGCTTCAACGGCGTGAACAGGTGACTCAGTCGGCCAATGGTCTCGGAACTGCCCAGCATCAGTAACCCGTTCGGGCGGAGGCTGTAATGGAAGAGAGGCAGAATCCGACGCTGCAGTGTTACGTCGAAATAAATCAGGAGGTTGCGACAGGTGATCAGGTCCAGTTTGGTGAACGGTGGGTCCAGGATCACATCGTGATGGGCAAACAGGACCTTGTCCCGGATGTCCGGTCGTATCTGGTAATGGTCGGTGTGCCGGATGAAAAAGCGCTCCAGCCGCTTTTCGGACACGGTCTCTTCAACACTGAGTGGATACCGGCCCCGGCGAGCCTCGGTGATGGCGTCCGGACTGATGTCGGAGGCAAAAATCTGCAGGTCCAGCCTCCGGTGGGGCTCACTGCGCTCGAGTGCTTCGCTGAAGGCCATGGCCAGGGAATAGGCTTCTTCCCCCGTTGAGCAGCCCACAACCCAGGCCCGCAAGGTGTAATCGTCGGGGAGTCCTTCAAACAACTCGGGCAGAGCGGTATCAATCAGGTAATCCCAGGTATCCGGGTCCCGGAAAAAACGGGTAACGCCAATCAACAGTTCCCGGAACAACAGCTGGACTTCCTGGTCGTTGTCGGTCAGCAAGCGGGTGTAACCGGCCAGGTCGGCCAGCCCGTGGATGGCCATGCGGCGCTCGATACGACGGTTCAGGGTGGTGGGCTTATAAAGGGAAAAGTCGTGGCGTGTCTTTTGTTGGAGCAATTGGAGTAGCGGTTCCAGTTCGTTTGTCGCGGTAGCGGACGGCCTGGACCGCTCATGCTCCGGAACCCGCCGTACATACGCCAGTATGCGGGACGGCAGTTCAGCAGCGGGGGCCACGATATCCGCACAGCCGGCTGCAATGGCACTTTTCGGCATGGCATCGAACTGGGCCGAGGCGGGGTCCTGCACGACGGTCAGTCCGCCAGTGGCCTTTATCGCCTGCAGCCCCAGCGTGCCATCAGACCCCATGCCCGAGAGTACAACGGCAATGGCGCGGTCATTCTGCGCGCTGGCCAGGGACGAGAACAACACATTGACCGGCAGGCGCAGGCCCCTCGGCCGTGCCGGCTGGGCCAGTCTGAGGGTGCCATTTTGCACCCGCAGTTCGCGGTTCGGCGGAATGACATAGACAGCGTCGGCCTGCACGGGCATGTTCTGCTCGGCCTCCCGTACCGGCATGTCGGTATAGCGTTGCAGAAGTTCCGGCAACAGCGCCTTCTGGGTCGGGTCCAGATGCTGCACCACCAGAAATGCCATGCCAGTATCGGGTGGTGTATGGCGGAAAAAGTCCTCGAGGGAAGCCAGGCCGCCGGCGGATGCGCCAATCCCAACAATACGCATCAGGACACGTTTGCGTGGGTCGTCGTTTCGGTGAGGATCATCAGAAAACTGTCAGCCGAGGGAGCGCGGCTCGCCCGGATGATGATGCGCCGGTGGTCCGGGAGATCCACCTCCGTCTCCGCTGTGCCTGGTTCGCCTGCACCCTGAAGAACCCCGGCACTAGACGCCACGGAGGCCATTATATTGCCCCGGCCCGGTGCAACAAGGCTGTTCAGGTTCATACCAACCAGAGCCTCGGGAGATTCCCCGAACAGCATCCCTGCGGCATGATTGCCTTCAGTAATTGTGCCGCCGAGGGTTACGGTCAGGTAGGCGGCTGGGGCACGCTCAAAAAGTGCCTTGTAGTGTGTCAGCTCCTCGGAGATTTCCTGCTCGTTGGCCTGAAGCTGCTCATGGAGCAGGTCCAGTTCAACCTGGTAGGTCTGCAGCTCATGGAGCAGCTGCAGGGCGTCGGCGGCGGTTTCCGGGTTGCTGGCACGCTGGAAAAGCAGCTGCAGTGCGTCCACCCCGAGTGTACCCCCGCCATTTCGGGGCGCCGCCCCCTGGTCCAGCAGGCTCCTGGCGCTGCGGCGCAGCCGGTCCTGGGGGCCGGCGTTCGGGTCTCCGTGTGTATCGGTCATGTTGTCTCCCAACGCCGGCGTGCTGTTTACGTCCCCTGATACTACTCCACCTTGTGGCACCGGAATAGCGGGGTAGTGTGGTCTTTGTCAGCGGGAGGTCGCCAATGTGCGGTATCGAACGGACAGCCCTCGGTGCGCACCGTAGCGTGGGTGGTAAGGAGTGTCGCCGAACCGTTCGGGTCCGGCAGGGCCCGGGGCCAGACAAGTGTCACGGGTCAGCTCTGTGGCATAAGGAGCCAGCGCATGAAGACCGACGCTATGGGGTGGGCTGCTGTAAACGCCCGCCAGGTTATCACCCTGTTAATTGCAACACTCATCCTCACCGCATGCGCAACTGCCCAGCTGCCGCCCACAGAGGCCCTGAACGCCGCCCGAGACGCCATTGAAAATGCGGAACAGGCCCAGGCCCGGCAGTACGCCGGTGCTGAACTGGAAGAAGCGAACCAGCATCTGATGGCAGCCAATAAGGCCGTTGAGGATGAGCGGATGGTTGAGGCCGAGCGACTGGCCCGCCAGGCTCGCGTTGCCGCTGAACTGGCTATCGCAAGGACGGAAGCTGCGAAGGCCGCGGAAATCAATCGGGAGATGGGCCGCGGTGCCGAGGCCCTGGATGAGGAAATGCAGCGTCAGGGAGACCAGCAATGAATACCTTAACGATTCTGAAATCCGTTCCCGGCCGTAAGGCTGGAATCGCGATCGTGCTTTCATCTGCCTTGCTGACTGCCTGCGCGACGACACCTGCCAGCCCCGATGGATCGGAGGATGTTCGCGCGAAACTCACCGAGCTGCAACAGAACCCTGACATGGCCAGTAATGCCCGGGTTGAGTTACGTAATGCCGAGGCCGCGGTGCGACTTGCCGAACAACCGGGATCCAGCGATCAGGCGCTTGTCGCTCACCGTGTCTACATGGCTGACCGCATGGTGGAAATAGCCCGGGCCAAGGGACAGGCACGGCTGCTGGAGGCACAGCGTGAACAGTTGGGTGAGCAAAGGGATGCCGCCCGGCTGGCAGCACGAACCCGGGAAGCGGACCAGGCCCACGCCGATGCCACAAGTGCCCGCAGGTCCCAGGACGAAGCTTCCGCCCGCTCAACGCGTGAGGCTGAAGAACTGCAAAGGCAGATTGACACCCTCGAGGCCAAGGCCACCGAAAGAGGCCTGGTACTGACCCTGGGCGATGTTTTGTTCGCTACTGGCAGCGCGGAAATCCAGGGGGGGACCAACCAGAACCTGGAGAAGCTCGTGGACTTCCTGAAACAGTATCCGGATCGCCAGGTACTCATCGAGGGCCATACCGATAATGTGGGCAGTGCGGCCTTCAACCAGACCCTGTCGCGCCAGCGCGCCGAGTCTGTGCGGCGCTTCCTCGTGGATCGCGGTATCGACGGCCGCAGGCTCCAGGTATCTGGCTTTGGTTTCGAGCGCCCGGTAGCCAACAACGCCACCAGCATGGGGCGTCAGCAGAATCGCAGGGTTGAAGTTGTTATCGAAAACGGGGAGTAACGGCATGCTGCGTTATCGAGATTTTTTCCCGATGGCTGAGGACCCGGGCCTCGGGGCTGGCCTCAACAAGGGCCTGCCGCTCAGTGACTCAATGCCCCTGGGTATACTGGTCACTGACCGGGAGGGTAAATGCCTGTACAGCAATGCCGCATACCAGAAACTTTGCGGCTGGACGGCCGACGAGCTGATCGGATCTCACTGGAGTGCAACCATTCATCCGGATGACCATGACCGGACACTGAAGCACTGGGATATGGCGGTGCAGGGACGCAAGCCCTTCCTCTGTGAGGCGCGCCTGAAATCATCAAGCGGCGAGGTTATCTGGACCCGTCGAAATGCTGCCGAGCTTGCGGATAACCTGCCCGGACAGGGATATGTGCACACCGTTGAAGATATCAGCACCTACAAGGCTCACGAGATCGCCCGGCTGGCCGCCGAGGAGCAGTTGTTTGATGAAAAGGAGCGTGCCCAGGTCACCCTCGACTCGATCGGCGATGCGGTTTTGAGTACCGATATTGACGGGCGGGTTTCCTACATGAATTTGGTGGCGGAAACCCTGACCGGGTTCAGTCGCCAGGAGGCCATAGGCCGGCCCCTGAGTGAGGTTTTCAATGTGGTGGACGCAAATACCCACAAACCGACCACCGACCCGGCCCGGCGGGCCATCCAGTCAGACAGTATTGTGGCCCTGGAGGCGAATGCATTGCTGATCGCCAGGGACGGGCTGGAGCTGGCGATCGAAGACTCGGCTGCTCCGATCCATAACCGCCATGGCCTGGTTATCGGCGCGGTCATCGTCTTTCACGATGCCCGCTTCTCCCGGGAGACCACTGCCCGCATGGCCTACCTGGCACAACATGATGCACTCACCGGCCTGTACAATCGTACCGCGTTCCATGACCGGTTCGAGCAGGCCCTGGCACTGGCCAGGCGGCACGGTAAACAGATGGGCCTGCTGTTTGTTGATCTTGATAATTTCAAGGGTGTCAATGACCTGCTTGGCCACGACAGCGGCGATATCATCCTCTCGGCGCTGGCCGGCAAACTGAAAACCTGTGTCAGGGCGACGGACACCGTCAGCCGGTATGGGGGTGACGAGTTCGTGGTGTTGCTGAGTGAAATCTCCAGGCCAGACCATGCGTTTGCCGTGGCTGACAAGATACGGGAGGCAGTGGCAACCCCAATGGTTATCGATGGACATCAGGTGACTCTGCAACTGAGTATCGGGGTAAGTGTCTACCCCGATAACGGGGAGGACGCCGGAGAACTGCTGAAACAGGCGGACTCTTCCATGTACCGGGTGAAAACCCTCAACCGGGTTCCCGTCAACGGGGTGATGAAGCCAATCGGTCCGTCTCACGTTTAACCACGGCATAGCACTCACAGCAAAGGGTTTCGAGTCGTGGCCGGTCGATGATGGTTATGTGGCCACGGTGGTACTCGATAATACCCAGTTTCTGAAGTTTTCCGGCCGCCTCGGTCACGCCTTCCCGACGTACACCCAGCATGTTTGCAATCAGCTCCTGGGTCATTGTCAGGCGGTTGTCCTGTAGGCGGTCGAGGGACAGCAGCAGCCATCGGCACAGTTGCTGGTCGATGGTATGGTGGCGGTTACAGACTGCGGTCTGGGACATCTGGGTGATCAGCGCCTGGGTGTAGCGCAGCATTAACACCCGTACCTCCGCATGATTATTGAATTCCGTCCTGAGGTCCTGAGCGGGCAGTCGGTAGGCGAGACCCCGGCTCTGGACAATCGCCCGGCTGGGAGTGCTTTCCCCGCCCATGAACACGGTAACGCCAACCAGGCCCTCATTACCCACCACCGATATCTCCGCAGAGGCGCCGTCCAGCATCACATACAGCAACGAAATGATGCAGTTGGTCGGAAAATAGACAAAATCAATAGGCTGGCCGGACTCGTAGATCACATCGCCCAGCTTGAGTTCGACCGGCTTGAGGTGGGGAAACAGTCGCTTCTTAATCGTATCCGGCAAGGCCGCCAGCAGATGGTTCTGCTCCGGGGCGGCTAGTGCATCAGTCATGGTGGCCTTCCTTACAGGGCTGTCGCTGGTCAGGTATCCCTTGTCAACGGTTGTCTGTGAAAGCCTGTATAGCACTCGAAATACCCCTTTAAACCTAACACAAGCTTCACGTCCCGGCTGTAACAATCTCGGGCGAAGGGAACCATCCTTTCGTTAGACTGGTCTGAAGTAGGTCCTTATTCACCGGCGTTCCGCCAGCAAGGAGTTGTCTGCATGAATGTCACGTCAATCCTGAATCAGTTGCTTAACCAGGCATCCGGTCAGTCCGGTAGCACAGGCTCCTCCGGTAGTGGCATGGATGTCAGCCGGATGGTCGACAGCTTTTCCTCGCAACTTAAGGGCTCGGCTAGCTCGGGTGGTGGCGTTGACCTGAAAAGCCTGCTGGGCGGCGGCGCCCTGGGCCTGATGGTGGGGTCAAAGCGCGGTCGGAAAATGGGCGGCAAGGCGCTCAAGTACGGCGCCCTCGCAGGTATCGGCGTACTGGCCTGGAAGGCCTACCAGAATTATCAGGGCGGTGCCGGAGCAGACGCTTCGCAAGGTCAGCCCCTGGAGCAGCTTCAGGGGCAGGCCAGGGAACGGCGGGGCCTGGAAATCCTGCAGGCAATGATCATGGCAGCCCGTGCCGATGGTCATATCGACGCCAACGAGCGTGCCGTGCTGACCCGGGAAATCGAGAAGCTGGGTGCCGACGACGAGTTACAGGCATGGGTTCAGCAACAGTTCGAGGCCCCGCTGGATGCCGATGTGCTGGCCCTGCAGGCGGACTCTCCCCAGGCGGCGCGGGAAATCTACCTGGTCAGTGCCGTCATTGTTGACGACCAGAACCCCATGGAACGGGCCTGGCTTGACCAGCTTGCCAATGCACTGAAGCTGCCGCCCACCCTGACGAAGGAACTGGACCGCCAGGTGCTCGAGCCGGCCTGAGCTTTTCCTGGCGGGATCTCCGCCAGGCAGAGCGGCCAGCGCAGAGGTCCCTGCAGGTGTGTTAGCCGTCGATTCGGCTGAGGGATGAGGCCAGCGCAGTCACTTTCTGGTGGGTCTCTTCCACCAGGGCGTCAATCTCACTGGCGGATGTACTGGATTTGCGAGCCAGTGAGCGGACCTCCTCAGCCACGACCGCGAACCCGCGGCCGGCATCACCGGCCCGCGCAGCTTCGATGGCGGCGTTCAGGGCCAGCAGGTTGGTCTGGTCTGCGATGTCGTTGATGGTCGATACAAAACCGCTGATCTGTTTGCTCCCCTGCAGTACTGAGTCCATGGCTTCCTGAGTTTCCAGCAGGGCCATGTGGCGGTCGGTAATATCAATGCCGAAGAGGACATAACGACGTATATCGCCGTTGAAGTCCTTTAACGCCACGATCTGATAATCCAGTGCCAGGGCGGAAATTCCCTGGATCTCGACGGAAGCCTTGCCGCTGAACTCACCCACTTGTTTCAGCTGTGTCCGGGCATCGGGTGGCAGTTGGGACCAGAGCGCCGCTGCCGCCCTGGCGGCACCATCGCTACCCCTGCACTTGTCCTGTACCAGCTGATTGGCGCTTATGTAGTTGCCCTCCGGACTGTACTCGACAATTGCCATGGCATTTTCTATGGCACTCATACGGCGGGTGAAATCCACCGTCTGCTGTTTGCTGGCTGTGATGTCCGCTTCCACTGAGATAAAGCGCTCCACCTGGCCGTTGTCACCGAACACGGGCGCAATAGACAAGGAAACCCAGTATGGGGTGCCATTCTTGTGGTAGTTGAGGATTTCCGTGTAAAACGGCTCGGCGCGGTCAAGCTTTGATCGGATTTCCCTGACCGTTCCCGGGTCCGTGCCCGGGCCCTGCAGGAAGGTACCGGGCTTTTTACCCCGGATTTCCTCCAGGTGGTAGCCGGTGAGGTGCTCGAAACCGGCATTGATGTACTCAATGGCACCGTCCCTGCTGGTAATCACAATGCCGCTGTTGGCCCTGTCGGCGACCATGGAAAGCATTTCCATCTGTTCCCGCTTTTCGACTTCTTCGGTGACATCCTTGATGAACGCGGTGTAGGTGATTCTTCCGTCGAACTCGGTCTTGCTGATGGCCGCCTGCCCCCAGAACCACGAGCCGTCCTTGCGCTGTATATGTAATTCACGGTAACTGCCGACTATCCGGTTCTCGCCGGTGGTGCGGTTGCGGTTAACGTACTCATCGTGGCGGGCACGGAACGCTTCAGGAACCAGCATCTTGACGTTGCGGCCGAGCACTTCTTCTCTGCGGTATCCCCAGAGGCTCTCGGCTGTGGCGTTGAAAACGCTGACGCAGTTGTTCTCATCGATGGAAACCACGGCATCCATGGCTTGCTCGAGGGTCTGGTGCATCAGCTCCCGGGCATAGCGCTGCTCACTGATGTCCCGGATGAAGAGGGTGGTTTCCGGGTTGCGGGATCTCACATGGCCGGCAACCGCAAGGTGGGCCCAGAAAGCGCGTCCATCCTTTGAGGTCAGGGACAGCTCGGCTTCACTCTGCTGGCCGTTAAGCAAGGGGACTGCGGACTGGCCAAGCAGACGGGACGCCGGTTGGCCGATAGCGTGATCACGCGGGCAGCCCCAGAGCCGCTCTGCCGCTAGGTTCATAAAGCGGGTGACGCCTTGCCGGTCGATACTGAGCACCGCTTGTGGTGCGTTCTCCAGAATATCGCCGGCAGTGGATGAGTTGAACAGTAGGCGGGACAGGAAAAGGAGCATCGCTTTGTAAACCCTTGATCGCGGTCGTCAGGTCGGCGTTCGGAGATCGCGGCCGATAACGACAGGTTGTTTCGATTTTATCGTGCTGTTTACGACAGGCGGTGCTGGTCAGACCTCCGGGTGCTGGAAGGATATGTATCAAGTTGTAATGGAGGTTAAGGTAGGAGTGCAGCCATAGACTTCCTGCTGTCACGAGGGATCAAAGATGACCAGACAACGGACACAGGCATTACGCCGGGTCGAGCGGTTCAGCCGCCTGATGGACAGCGCCATTCGCATTCCGGGTACCCGCTTTTCGGTCGGGCTGGATGGCCTTCTGGGACTGGTGCCGGTAATCGGTGATATGACCGGGATGTTATTGTCCGGGTATATTCTGGTGGAGGCGCAGCGGGCCGGTGCCAGTCGGCGGGCGCGGGCCCACATCCTGAAGAACATGCTGCTGGATGCCGCGGTCGGGTCCGTACCCGTGCTTGGTGATGCCTTCGACTTCGTTTACAAGGCCAACCTGCGCAACGCCCGTATCCTTCGGGAAGAGCTCGGCGACCTGCCCGGGCAAGAGGCCACCGCCGAGGCAGATCGTCGAGTCGGGGACAGGTAACCCGGGCGCGTGATAAGGATGGTAGGTTCCTTGCCTGTCACAACCTGGTCAGGCTTCAGACCGGGCCGTGATCGATGGCGGACAGAGCCTCATTTACGCCAAAGACCTTTGCATTGACCTCCGGCACGCCAAACTCCTTCAGCCTGCGGGTGTGCATGTCCAGGTAAGCCCGGGCGCTGGCTTCGTCCTCGAACAGATAGATGCCGCCGGCTTCGCGGGTAGCGGCGTTCTCTGTCCAGACTTTCCAGATCAAGCCCGGTTCCTGGGCAATGGATTCGGCCAGGCCTTTCATGGCGTCGGTCATCTCGTCTCCGAAGGGGCCATCAAAGGGAAAATCGATTTGCAGCAACGTTTTCATGGTCGGATTCTCCGAAAGGGGGCTTGGATTCCCCCAGTTTAGCAGTATGGGTTAACAAGTTGCTGAGGTTTTACCAGCTCGCCGTCAGGGCGGCTCGCAGGGTTCTTCCTGGCTCATTGACACGGACCGCATCGGGATTGAACGGATCGGTGTTGGCACGGCTCACGTGGGCGGCCCAGGTCTTGTCGAACAGGTTATCCAGTGACCAGCTCAGAGACAGGTTATCCCTCAACGGGTGCGTGCCGGTCAGGTTGACAATGCCATGGCCTGGTGAGGTGCCGGCATCGAGGCCGGACTCCACATCAACCCGTTCCTGCCGGCGTGCCAGCATCCACTGCGCTTCCACGGTATGCCCCTGGTAGCGCCACCCAAGGGTCTGGGTATACTGAAGTGGCGGGATCTGTGGTAGTGACCGGTCATCATCACGGTTTTCGCCCCGCACCAGCGAGAGACTGCCACTGGTGCTCCACCGACCATTGCTCCAGCCCAGCGCAAGGTCGGCGCCCATCAGGCGCGCATCGATATTCCGGTGCACGCTGGCGCCGTCATCCGCTTTGGTGCGGTAGACGAAGTCGTCTACCTGGTCGACCCAGATGGCGGGTTGCCAGGTCCAGTCGTCAGCATTGCCCACCAGACTTAGCTCCAGTTTTTTGTGCTTTTCGGTGTCCAGCCCAGGGTTGCCGATCCAACGTTTGCCTGGCATTGGGCTCCAGCTGGCGATATAGCGTTCTGATACGCCCGGGCTGCGAACGCTGTAACTGGCGGTGGCCTTTAGCCGGTTATAGGTGTTGAGTCGCAACTCACCATCTACGAAGCCGCTGACGTTGTCATCGCGGACATCAGTGGCTGTGGTGCCATATTGCTGCAGGTAGATTTCGGCAGCGGATGTGCCGGCAAAGGGAACGTCAGCCTTTTGGGCTTCCATTTCCACCCGGTCATACCGTACGCCCGCGCCTGCTTTCAGGTCAGGTGTAAGCTGGTGGAAACGCTCCACGAACACACCGATGCGTTCCCGCTCCACATCCGGCCACATCAGGGCGTTGACCATGGCGAGGCTCATGCCACCGTATCGGGCTGCATCCCAGTTGGTGGACTCGAAGTCGATACCTGTTGCCCACTCGGTATAGATGTCCGGACTCTGGTCCAGGGTCAGCCTGACGCCCTGCACCCGGGTCTCGGACAGGGTTTGCATTTCCATGGTGGCGGGCCGCAGGCTGAAGTTGTCCATCACATGATCCACATCGGCTTGCCAGGCCATCAGGCGCCATTGACCGTTCGCGACAGGCGCTCCGGTTTCCAGACGGTAAAGGTCGGTATCGGTTTTCGGTGCGTCCATACCGGCACCGGCGAACTTGACGTCCCGCTCTTCCTGTCGGCTGACCAGTGCCCGAAACATCAGTCCGCTGTCTGCCTGCCAGAAACCGTCGAGCCGGCCCTCGGTGTTTTCGTAGGCGCTTCGGACCCGCTCCCCGTCACCATCCTCGTAATCTGACGCTTCATCATGCCCGCCCGCTAGCCGGACCCACGCCTGGTCGTCACCGGCGGCGGCGCTGGCATTGACCAGGGTGCCATCGCCATTATCGGACCCGCCGATGGTCAGGTGGCCGGTGGTGAGGCGGTCATCGAAATCCGGTGCTGCAGTGGTAGCGGAAACCTGGCCTCCGGTGACCGGGCCCCAGCGGAGTGTGCGGTTTGTGGTAACGACCTGAAGTGTCTGGGGTAGTGAAGTGCTCAGGCGACTGGTAGGGGGATCCATCCGGTTGGGGCAGGCACCTTCGACACGGATGCCATCCAGCAGCACGTCCACCCGCTCCTGGCTCTGACCGTGAACGACCGGGTCAAGGCCGCGGCCGCCCATGCGGGACAGGCTCACGGCGGTATTTTCCTGCAGCTTTGAGACGGGTTCTGGCGTCATCGCCGAAGCCGAAAGCCGCGAGGCCTCACCGGTTACCGGCTTTGATACAAGAATCTCCAAAGAATCGGGAGTGTCTGTCTCTGCAGCGGGAACACCCGGCACCATGCCGGCAACGGCGAGAGTTATGGCGAAGGGAGTGGATCTGATGGTCACGCGGGCATCTTCCTCGTTCTGGACTTCGTTAAAAAACGGTAAGTCTATGTCGAGGCACTTCGAAGTTCGTGGGACAATTTGTCGCGTTGGTTCAATCAGTTAAAGGCGGGCCGGTCGCACTAACGGTTTACAGATGGGCTGCCCGCCCCAGTGAAGCTGTTTCACCATTTATGGTCGCCATCGCATGGGATGCTCCTGGCGCAACACTCCTCGTTCATCCCAGTCATCCCAGCCTGTAAACGGAATGGGAGATTCGGTAAACAGGTTGGACAGTCGTTCTGCCCAGCTTGCTTTGCGTTCTTCGAGATGATCCCGGAAGGCGCCTTCCTCCTGGTAACGTATACCGCCGCCCTGAATACCATAGCTGATCTGTGGTGACAGCACGTCATAGCCGACGTAGTAGAGCGAAGCGTGAATGGGCCACAGCCATTCCACCATACTGCCGGCGCGGCCAAAGGGCATGAAGGCGGTTTCGGGGGAGCCGGTGGTGACAGAGACCATGGCCCGTTTGCCGCGAAAGTAACCCCGGTCGTAACGCATGTTGCCGGAATAGAGCCCGCCGTAGACTAGTACCCGGTCAAACCAGCCCTTGAGGATGGCCGGTTGGCCATGCCACCAGAGTGGGAACTGAAACATAACCAGGTCCGCCCATTCCAGTCGGGCGATCTCCCGCTGGACGTCTCGGGGAAGGGCGCCTGCATGGTGATGGGACCGCTGCTCGGTAAGGGGGGCGAAGTAGTCATTTTCCAGGCGTTGGCTATAGTGAGCAGGCCGTTCGACCGGGTCGAACTATTCCCGGTAAAGGTCATCCACCTGAACGCGATGCCCGGCCTCCCGAAGGGCCTGCCCGGCCACATCGGCCAGGGCCCCGTTGAAAGAGGCACGCTCGGGATGTGCCAGCACTAACAGAATATTCATGCTTCTTCTCCTCTACGAATCGGATCAAACTCAGGCTATCCTGTTCGTAGAGTCACAAATATTCCCAATTATCGATAACAACGTTTGCATGAATGAACAGAGGGTTCGGTGGGACGATCTGCAGATCGTGCTGGCTATAGCGGAGACTGGCTCGCTATCGGGAGCTGGGCGGCGTCTTCGAACGAGCCATGCCACGGTTTATCGCCGGCTGGCGGATATGGAGCAGCGGCTGGGGGTGGCCCTGTTTCACCGTACGCGAAGCGGGTACGTACAAACGACGGCCGGGTAAGACCTGGCAGCGGCTGCGGCGAGGGTTGATGTTGAAGTAAAGGGCGCTGAGCGTCGTCTGGCCGGCCAGGATCTGAAACTTTCCGGCACGATCCGCGTGACGACGACAGACACCTTGTACGCCGGGCTGCTGTCGCCGATTCTTGCCGGATTTCGTCAGCAGTTTCCGGACATCGAGCTGGAGCTTGTCATCTCCAACCAGCTCCACAGTCTGTCCCGCCGGGAGGCTGACGTCGCCATTCGTCCGACCCGAAAACCACCGGAAACGCTCGTCGGGCGCCGTGTCGGAGATATTATCCAGGCGGTCTACGGCCAGGCTGAACAATGGCGAGCGGCAACTTTCCCGCTGCCCCCAGATGCGCTGTCCGGCGCCCAGTGGATCGGACCGGATCCTTATATGGGCGACGTTGCGCTGGAAAACTGGATGGCGGTGAGCAACCGCCGTTCAAACACCCACTATCGGCTGGACTCGATCCTTGCTATTCAGCAGGCAGTGCGGGATGGCGCTGGTGTTGCGGCGCTACCATGTTATCTGGCTGAGGGGGACGACCGGCTACTCCGGCTAACCACACCGATCCGGGAGCTGACGACCGAACTCTGGCTTCTGACCCACCCCGACTTTCGGCGTGTGGCGCGCATGCGACAGTTCATGGACTACGTAGCAACCGCAGCCAGGGACGGATGGTTTGCGCACAGCGCATAGAAAGTGATCAGTTCCCCGCGTACCGTCCCTTTCTGAGCGCACTTTTCTTTCTGTGCAGCGTCTGATTGGTGTGACAGCAAAACGCGATTTTATTGCTTTTGGTCAATTTTTATACTGGGGATAGGCGGGATACTCGGTTTCACGTAAAGCTCGATTATTCGTCACCAGGGACAGGAGATGCCCCATGTCTGAAGATCAGCCCACCTCAAACCCCGAATCAGAGCTGCAAACCCGATTCCCCACCGCCTATACCATTTTGTTCCTGCTGATCATCCTGATGGCAGCGATGACCTGGATCGTTCCTGCCGGCCAGTACGAACGGGCCATGAACGACGACGTCGGCCGTGAGGTGGCGGTGCCCGGAACCTATGAAACTGTCGACCCGAACCCACAGGGTTTTGTCGATGTGATGCTGGCGCCGACTGCCGGCTTCTATGACCCTGACAGCTACGCCGCCAACGCCATCGACGTGGCCCTGTTCATTCTCTTTCTGGGTGGCTTCCTGGGCGTAATGAACGCCACCGGGGCCATCGATACCGGCATACGCAGTGCCATGCACCGGCTGGAGGGGCGGGAGATCTGGATGATCCCTATCCTGATGACCCTGTTTGCTCTGGGTGGCACCACCTACGGTATGGCCGAGGAGACGCTGGCTTTCTATGCCATCCTGATTCCGGTGATGCTGTCGGCCGGCTATGACGCGGTCACTGGTGTTGCAATTATTCTGGTGGGTGCCGGCATTGGTGTTCTGGGTTCCACCATCAACCCCTTCGCGACAGTCATTGCGGCTAACGCTGCCGACATTCCTTTCACCGACGGGCTGGCCTTGCGGCTGGTGCTGCTGGTTGGCGGGCTGGTGATCTGCGCCGCTTATGTGATGCGTTATGCCAGGCGGGTCAAGGCTGACCCGTCCCGTTCCGTTGTCGCCGGCCAATGGGATGCTCACCGACGTCTGTTTTTGCGCGGCCATGACGAGATGGATGACTTTACGCTGACCGGCATCCAGAAAATCGCCCTGGTCATTTTTGCGCTAACCTTTCTGGTAATGATCTGGGGCGTGTCCTCCCAGGGTTGGTGGATGGCTCAGATGGGCGCGCTGTTCCTTGGTTCGGCCATCATCATCGGCCTGATCGCCCGTCTGGGTGAGAAACAGCTGACCGGCAGCTTTGTGGACGGCGCCCGGGATTTGCTGGGCGTCGCTCTGGTGGTGGGTTTGGCCCGGGGAATTGTGGTGATCATGGAGCAGGGCATGATTGCCGACACCATCCTTCATAGTGCCGAAACCACCCTGGGTGGCCTGCCGGAGCTGGCGTTTATCAATGTGATGTTCTGGCTGGAAGTCGGCATGAGTTTCTTCGTGCCATCCTCGTCCGGCCTGGCCGTGCTGTCCATGCCGATTCTTGCACCGCTGGCGGATTTTGCGGATGTGGGCAGGGATCTGGTGGTTACTGCCTACCAGTCAGCCAATGGCCTGGTTAACCTGATCAACCCGACCTTCGCGGTGGTGGTGGGTGGCCTGGCCATAGGTCGTGTTTCCTATGACCGCTGGCTCGCCTTTATCTGGCCCCTGCTGCTGATTCTCACCGTATTCATTTCGGTCGTAATCAGCATCGGCGCGCTTCTGTGACCCATCGGTAAAGGGGAATCCACATGACTGAACATGCTCTCGGGGTACACTCCGAAACAGGCACCCTGCGACAGGTGATCGTCTGCCGGCCGGGGCTTGCCCATCGCCGGCTGACCCCGTCGAACTGCGATGAGCTGTTGTTTGACGACGTGTTCTGGGTGAAGCAGGCCCAGAAGGACCACGATGTCTTTGCCGGGGTTATGCGGAACCGGGGGGTGGATGTACTGGATATGAACGAGCTCCTTGCGCAGACTCTCGACATCCCGGACGCCCGGCGGTGGATTCTGGACCACCGGATTACCTGGAACCACATCGGCGTGGGCATGGTATCCGACCTCCGGGCCTGGATGGACGAGCTGCCAGGAGCCATCCTGGCGGAGTTTCTGATCGGCGGGCTGCAGGTCAGCGACCTGCCTTTCGACCCGACAGGGCTCTTCGGAAATCACCTTGGTTCCCAGGGGTTCGTGCTGCCCCCCTTGCCAAACTTCCTGTTCACCAGGGACAACAGCGCGTGGATCTATGGTGGCGTCAGCCTGAACCCCATGTACTGGGCCGCACGCCGGCCGGAAACCCTGCTCACCACTGCTATTTACCGGTTCCACCCGGCATTCGCGGGCAAGGTCGATGTTTATTGGGGCGACCCTCTGGAAGACCATGGCCTGGCGTCCCTGGAAGGCGGAGACATCATGCCCGTGGGTAACGGTGTGGTGCTGGTGGGTATGGGCGAGCGATCTTCCCCCCAGGCTATCGGTCAGCTGGCCAGTGCCCTGTTCGAACGGGGAGCGGCTCAGCGGGTCATTGCCTGCCAGCTGCCCCGAGCCCGCTCTGTCATGCATCTGGATACCGTATTCACCTTCTGTGGCGGCAATGTGGTTACCGCCTTCAAGGAGGTTGCCGATGAAGTGGTCTGCTACGACCTCCGCCCGGGGGAGGGCAGCAAGCACCTGGCCTTCCGCCAGGATCGGCGACCGCTGTTCGATGTGGTTGCGGAAGTGCTTGGCTATTCCTCACTGGAGGTGATTGCCACCGGCGGTGATACCCCGGCGGAGCGGGAACGCGAACAGTGGAACGACGGCAATAACGTGCTCGCCCTGAGCCCCGGAGTGGTTATCGGCTACGACCGTAACGATGACACCAATGCAGCGCTGACAGCGGCCGGAATTAAGGTGCTGGCCATTCCCGGCGCAGAGCTGGGCCGGGGCCGGGGTGGCGGGCGCTGCATGAGTTGTCCGACCATCCGCGACGCCGTCTGACAGGCAAGGAGTTCAACCATGGCCTTCAATCTCAAGAACCGCAGTTTTCTGACACTGCGGGACTACTCCCCCAGGGAGATCACGTTTCTGCTTAAACTGGCCGCCGACCTGAAAGCAGCCAAGTACGCCGGCACAGAGGTGCCTCGCCTGGTGGGGAAAGACATTGCCCTGATCTTTGAGAAGAACTCCACCCGCACCCGGGTGGGCTTCGAAGTCGCTGCGTTCGATCAGGGTGCCAGGGTCACTTACCTGGGGCCCACCGGCACCCACATCGGCCACAAGGAATCGGTGAGGGATACGGCCCGGGTGCTGGGCCGGGTATACGATGCCATTGAGTACCGCGGGTTTGGCCAGGCGGTGGTGGAGGAACTGGCGGAGTATGCGGGCGTGCCGGTCTACAACGGTCTCACCGACGAATTCCACCCCACGCAGATCCTGGCCGATTTCCTGACCATGCAGGAGAACGTGGAGAAGCCCCTGCGGGAAGTCTCGTTCGTGTTCGTGGGCGATGCCGCCAACAATATGGGCGACAGTTTGCTGATCGGCGGCGCCAAGATGGGCATGGATGTTCGCCTGTGCGCCCCGCAAGCCTGCTGGCCCGGCCAATCGATCCAGCAGGAAGCCACGGAGATTGCCGGCATAACGGGCGCGAGGATCATGGTCACCGACGACATCGACGCGGCGGTGGCCGGCGTGGATTTTGTCTATACGGACGTTTGGGTATCCATGGGCGAACCAAAGGAAAAGTGGGCAGAACGAATCCGCTTGCTGCAACCCTACCAGGTGAACGCGGCGATGATGGAGAAAACGGGCAACCCCCGGGTCCGGTTCATGCATTGCCTGCCGGCCTTCCACAATGCAGAAACCACCGTGGGTAAGGAGGTACAGGCGGAGTTCGGTATCGAGGCCATGGAAGTCACCGAAGAGGTCTTTGAAAGCCCGGCTTCGATCGTTTTCGACCAGGCGGAGAACCGGATGCACACCATCAAGGCGGTACTCGTCGCCACCCTCGGGTCCTGACAAATGGAGTCTGCCATGCGTGTGGTTGCAGCCCTTGGTGGCAATGCCCTGTTGCGGCGCGGCGAGCCCCTGACCGCCGAGGCCCAGCGGGCCAACGTAAAGACTGCGGCGGAGTCCCTGGCCGACATCGTCCGTGCCGGGCACCAACTGGTCATCACCCACGGCAACGGGCCCCAGGTTGGCCTGCTGGCCCTCCAGGGTGCCGCCTACAAGCCCGACGAAGCTTACCCCCTCGATGTACTGGGGGCGGAAACCGAAGGCATGATCGGTTACATCATCGAGCAGGAACTGGAAAATGCCCTCGGCCACGATCGCCCGGTCGCTACCCTGCTGACCCAGGTCCGGGTGGACAGGGACGACCCGGCGTTTCGCAACCCCACCAAGTTTGTCGGTCCGGTGTATGAAAAGGCGGAGGCCGAAGCGAGGGCGGAAGCTGCCGGTTGGCAGATTGCCCGTGACGGGGACAAATGGCGCCGGGTCGTGCCCTCGCCGAAGCCCCTGGAAATCCCGGACATGCGGGTACTGAAACTGCTGCTGGACCAGGGCGTTGTGGTTATTTGTGCGGGGGGCGGCGGTATTCCGGTGCTGCGCCGTGACGACGGCAGTCTGGTCGGGGTGGAGGCGGTCATCGACAAGGACGCCGCCAGCGCGCTCCTGGCCACCGAGCTGGAGGCCGATGTGCTCCTGCTGCTCACTGACGTGGAGGCTGTCTACCGTGACTTCGGTAAGGACACTGCCACTCCCCTTCATCGGCTGACCATCGCTGAGGCTGACAGCCTCAACCTGCCGGCCGGCTCCATGGGACCCAAGCTGGCCGCCGCCCGGGTCTTTGCAGAAGGGGGAGGCCTCAGCGGTATCGGGAGGCTGGAGGATGCACTGGCGATCCTCGAAGGAAAAGCGGGTACTCGGGTCGTGAGGACTGGTGACGCCTGAATCGCGTGCCAGAGGCCGCAAATTCTGTTAGGTTCCTTTCATGTCTGCCACTCCCTATCCCTACCAGTGGCAGCCGGCCAGAGTCCGTGCAGAATTCTTCCGGCTGCTACCAATCTCTCTGTTTGTCGTCGCTTTTGGGGCGGCCTTCGGTCTGGCTGCGGTGCAGGAAGGGCTGGAGCCGCTGCAGGCTCTGCTAATGAGCGTCACCGTCTTTGCAGGTGCCTCCCAGTTTGCCGCGGTGGATATGTGGGGAACAGAAGTGTCGCTGGTGCCGTTACTGGCCGTGGTCTTTGCCATCAATTCCCGGCATCTGCTGATGGGGGCCTCGTTGTACCCGGTGCTACGGGAGCTGCCGCCGGTAAAGCGCTATGGCGTGCTGTTGCTGTTAACGGATGCGAACTGGGCGGTTGCCGCCCAGGATTACCAGAACGGCCGCAAGAACCTGGAAGTGATCGTTGGTGGCGGCCTGGTGCTGTGGCTGGCCTGGGTGATCGGCACCATCCTGGGGGTTTACTTCGGCGGCCTGCTGAAGGATCCCCAGGCATTGGGCCTGGACATGGTGCTGGGTTGCTTTTTGCTGGCCATGGCCCTGGGGGGCAGGAAGTCCACTCGCACCCTGGTGGCCTGGGCTGTCGCGTCGGTTGCTGCGCTGGCGGCCTGGCGCTGGCTGCCGCCCAATATTCATGTAGTGGTGGGCGCTCTCGCTGGCGGGGTCGTTGGCTTCTTCTGGCTGGAGCCGGGGCAGGGTGGTCAATCCCGTCGTGATCAGGAGGTGTCATGAGTGTCGAGACCACACCGGCAGGGATCCTCTTCATTATTGTGCTAATGGCTTTGGTGACACTGGCTACCCGCTACGGCGGCGCTTTCGTCATGTCTTTTGTGCGGATCAGCCCTCGTATTGAAAGCTTCATCAATACCATGGCGAGTTCGGTACTGATTGCTATTATCGTGCCAATGGCCTTCAGCGGTGATGCTGGCGCGCTGGCGGCTCTGGCAACCACGGCCATAACCATGCTCGTCACACGGCGAGCCCTGCCGGCTATAGCAGCAGGTATTCTCGCAGCAGCCGTGGTGCGGCTCCTGATTGGGTAACTTTGGAGCCATTTTCTGACGCTGGAATGGCATCAGCCGGGTGTTCTGCCTGCTAAGCTGGTACTGCCGGAGAATATCTTTCTTCGGAGACCGTTTTCAGGAGGAGAACCATGCGTTACCCGACCGCCCCTCTGTCATTACTATTGATATTGGCCGCTTTTGCGACAGCCCAGGCGGCTGAAACCCAGAAATATCCCGATGTGGTCGATGTCGCCGTGACTGAAGAAGGTGACGGCCGCTATCGTTTCGACGTGACTCTTTCATCGCCTTATGACACCCATGAGCGTTACGCGGACGCTTTTCGGATAAGTACCCCGGAGGGGGACTCTCTGGGCGTTCGAGAGCTGCTTCATCATCATGCCAACGAGCAACCGTTTACCCGTAGCCTTCCGAATGTTGCGGTGCCAGAGGGTGTTTCCAGGGTTGTCGTTCAGGGCAGGGACCAACAGTACGGCTACGGAGGAGAGACTGTTGAGGTGACTCTGCCTGGCCGCTGACTGTTAAACGTTTGGCCGTTTCAGACGTTCAGGGAGTACACCTCCGGCGCCTTGATTGAAGCTGGCGCGGGTCGGGTGTTACAGCACGGTGCGGTTCAAGGCCCTGCCGATCGCCTGGTAGGCTTTTTCTGCTTCGCCCAGGCGCTCGTAGTTGCGGGCACATACGGCGACAATCACTGCATCTTCCGGAGTGCGGGGGTTGAGCACCCCGATGTCACAGGATCGGGCGACCTGGGTGCCGGTCTTGTGGGCGAAATCCGTATCCTGCGGCAGCCCGGCCGCGATACGGCGGTCACCCGTGGTGATCGCGGACAGATAGCCCAGCAACTGGTCAGTATGGGGTTCGTTCAGCAGTTCTCCCCGTACCAGCTTCTCAAGCAGTGTGCCAAACGCTTCCAGGCTGCCGGTGTTGAGGCCTCTCTGGTAATAGCGGTCAAACGCTTCAGTGACGCTGGCGGCATCGGCCTCGTCGGGGCTGATGTCGAGCTTCTTCAGCAACATGTCATATCTTGCCTTATGGGTATCGGCGGTCTTGAGCTCGATGAAGTCCCGGTTGGTCAGCTCCGAAACGCCGGGATGGATTTCGCGGTAGGCGTCATAACGAACCTGCAGGATAGTGGTAATGGGGCCGAGCCCTTCCGGTACCATGCCGGAAACCTCCTGATTGAAAGCTTCCTCGCCGAGAAAGCGTATCAGCATGTCGGTTGCGGTGCTGTCGCTGTCGACGATGGACCGTCTGTTGAGTTCGTTGAGGCTGTAACGGGCGCCGGGTGTCACCCAGAGCAGGTCCCCGGTGCCGTCGACGTAATCCGAGGCGCGCAGGGTCAGCTTTTGCTCCAGGTCCAGCCCTTCTGTTTCTGCGCGTTGCATCAGCACGATGGCCAGGGGAACCTTGATGGTGGAGGCAAGGTACCAGTCCTGCTCGGCGTTGTGGGTGACCGCCTCTTTGCCGGCAAGTGGGCGGACATAGACGCCCAGCTCCCCCGAAAACACCTTGTCTATGCTTTCGATGTCATTTTTCAGATCGGTGCGCCACTGCCCGCCGGCGATCGCGTGACTGCCCAGTATCAGGAGACCGAACGTCAGGGGAAGTATATGACGCAGGGCATGTCGCTTTCTCATGGCCTCTTCCTTTGGCTTCAGGCTGGGAATGTACCAGCTGCCATGCTGTGGTTCTCCCGGCCGAGGTGTCAATGAGGCCCACATTACAAGGCGTTAGCTTTGTAGCGATTCTTCTCGGTTGCGGCTAAGTTCTGGTCATACCCAACCACAGGAAGCGGACAATGACGAGCACAGGCGGCGGCCGGATCGACAGCCTGGATGCACTCCGGGGTTTTGCGATCTTCGGCATTCTTCTGATCAACATTCAGGTCTTCTCCGGCTGGGGCTTTGTGGCCCTGGAGACAAGGCAGCAGTTGCCCTGGTCTGAGTGGGACCAGACTGTGGCCACCTGGCTGGACATTCTGGTCCGCGCCAAGTTCTACAGTCTGTTCTCGCTGCTGTTCGGTTACAGTTTCATGATGCTGGTGCAGCGGGTGGAGCAGAACCCCGTGCGTTATCATCTCCGGCGAATGGTCGGTCTACTGGTGGTGGGTACGGCGCACTCGGTGCTGTTTTCTCCCTGGGACATCCTGATGCTGTATGCGGTCATGGGGATGTGCCTGGGAGCGCTTCTGAACGTCAGCGCCTCCATACTGGCTGCCGGGGGCTTCGGTCTGTTGGTGATCACTGGCGTGGCGCTCTGGTTCTCGCCGCAGCTGGGGCTGGCGGGGCTGGACAATGGTCTGGGTGGCCGGCTGTTGCAGGAGAACGTTCCCGCTCTGAGCGGGGGCAGCTACGCCGAGGTGGTGAATGCCAACATCAGGCTGAGCGTCAGTGTGTTTCTGGACCGGATTGAAAACCTGCGGCCCTTGCGGGTGCTGGCGATGTTTCTTCTCGGGGCTGCGGCGGCGCGGTTGCGGCTGGCTGAGCGGGGCAGTGGGCACATCGGTCTGCTGGTGGCCGCAGCACTTGTCGGGCTGGTTATCGGGACAGGCTTGGCCTGGGTGGAGGTAAGCGTTGATGCGGAGACTGCCCGCCAGGAGATGCTTGCCCTGTCAGCAGAAGTGGCTGCACCGCCTCTGGTTGCCATAGGGTACGGTGCTCTCCTGCTGTTGTGGTGGCGGGGTGACGGCCTTCTTGCGCGCTCGGTGCGCTCAGCGTTTGCCCCTGCAGGTCGTATGGCCATGACCAACTATATACTGCAGTCGGTGGTGTGCATCAGTATTTTCTACGGCTTCGGCGGGGACCGGTTTGCGTCCCTCTCGCTGGCGGCACTTATGGTGTTTTCGCTGGCCTTGTTCATGGTTCAGCTGATGGTCAGCGCAGCGTGGCTCCGACTGTTCACCCAGGGGCCCCTTGAGTGGCTCTGGCGCTGGCAGGTAAAAGGAACCCGGCCACGGCTGTTTCGCGCATGAAATATTTGCAATACGTTGGCCGGGCCTGTCGTTTGCTCCTACCTTTCAGGCAGGGAGGACGACACTATGATGGAAAAGCTGGCAAGAACCCTGAGGCTACGGACTGATACCACCATATTCTTCTGGTCAGCCGGTATCATGGTAGTCTTCCTGGTCGCGTTGCTGGTGGCCCCTGAGCCGATTGGAACTGCTTTCGGCCGTGGCCGGGAATGGGTCGTCACCAACCTGGGCTGGTTCTTTATCTTCGGCGTGACCAGCTGGGTGGCCTTTCTCCTGTGGGCGGCGTTGAGTCGCCATGGTTCCATTCGCCTTGGCGGCAACAATGCCCGGCCGGATTACGGAAATATTTCCTGGTTCACCATGTTGTTCGCTGGCGGTATCGGTACCGTACTCATGTTCTGGGGTGTTGCCGAGCCCATCTCCCACTTTGCCAATCCACCGCGCCCGGAGGTTGAGCCGTTCACCGTGGATGCGGCGGACGATGCCATGGGCTTCGCGATCTACCACCTGGGGCTTCATACCTGGGCTATCTTCACCCTTCCGGGACTCGCGTTCGCGTACTTTATCTACCGGTACGACCTGCCCATGCGTTTCAGCTCGGTGTTCTACCCGCTCATCGGTGACCGTATCTATGGCCCGCTTGGCAAGGCGCTCGATATCTTTGCCATTCTCGGAACCCTGTTCGGGGTGGCCGTCTCCATAGGCCTGGGTACCCAGCAGATCAATGCGGGGCTCAGTGAGCTGCTGGGGCTTCCGGATGATGTCACAACCAAGGTGTCCATCATTCTGGTGCTGACCACGGTTGCCGTGACTTCCATCGTGGCGGGCCTCGACAAGGGCATCAAGTTCCTGTCAAACCTGAACATAGGGATGGCGGTAGGCCTGATGCTGTTCGTGCTGTTTGCCGGCTCCACTGTCTTTCTTCTGCGGGCCATCGTTGAAACCTTCGGCATCTACATCACCAATCTGCTGCCCATGGCATTCTGGAACGACGCGCTGGCGCAATACACTCACCAGGAGGGTGGCTGGGGCTGGCAGGGTAGCTGGACCGTATTCTACTGGGCCTGGACGGTGACCTGGTCGCCTTTCATCGGTATTTTTGTGGCCCGTATCTCCCGGGGGCGTACCATCCGGGAGTTCGTGCTGGGTGTACTGTTTGCGCCGTCCATCTTCACCCTGATCTGGTTTGCCATCTATGGCTGGTCTGCCATGGAAATTGATGGTATCGGTGAGCAGGCGAGGGCGGCGCTGGGGGCCCAGGCCGGCTCACTGTCGGCGGCGGTGGAAGAGAGTATTCCGCTGGCCATGTTCGCCTTCTTCGAGAACTATCCGTTCGCAACCCTGATCCAGGGGCTGGCGGTGGTGATCGTGGCAATCTTCTTTGCCACTTCATCGGACTCCGCCTCGCTGGTAGTGGACATGCTGTGCACCGGCACCCCGGACCCGGGCCCCTGGCATCAACGGGTATTCTGGGGTGTGTCAGAGGGTCTGCTCGCGGTCATGCTGATTGTTCTTGCCGGGGATGCCGGGCTGACGGCACTTCAGGAGGTCATTACGGTGGTTGGCCTGCCCATGTTCATCCTGGTGTTCGCCATGATGTTTGCCTTGCTACGAGGATTTGCCTCCGAGCGCATCAGGGATGTCTCCATCGGGCGCCGTCCGGATATAGAAGAGCTATAGCCCCCCGCCATTGCACGGTGGGGCGCCGCGCAGTCCCGCCATCTCAGCCCGGGCGATGCATCCGGAATTTCTGCTCCGGCCCGACGCTGAAATAGTCCGCAGGCCCACCGCCACGCATCACCGGTTCGGCGGCGCCGGTGTCGTAGATGCCGTCCTTTAACAGGTGTTTTGCGATATGCACCCCGACCACTTCGCCGTACACCATCCAGGTTTCCACCGCCTGGCCATCGGCCCCCGTAAGCTGAAGGATCTGCGACACCCGGCACTCCAGGGCAACCGGGCTCTCGGCCACATGGGGCGCTGAAATGACCCGCGATGGCCTCGGCGTCAGGCCTGAGAGGGTGAATTCGTCCTCCTCCGGACCGACAGGTGCGCAGGTCTCGTTCATGGCTTCACTTAACGGGCGGGTAACCAGGTTCCAGCAGAACTCACCGGTTTCCTGGGCATTTCGTACAGAATCCTTGTAGCCGATGCTGGCGAATCCAACGATAGGCGGGTGGTAATTGAAGGCATTGAAGAAGCTGTAGGGCGCAAGGTTCAGGTTACCGCGGCCATCCCGGGAGGAGATCCAGCCGATGGGACGGGGTGCCACCAGGGCGTTGAACGGATCGTGGGCCAGTCCGTGCCCATTGGCGGGTTCATAGAAGTGAATATTGTCGGCCATAGCTCGCACCTTGTTATTGGATGGGTGTGAGCATCATAACCCTTTGGGTGGTATCAGTGGCCAGTATGGGGGCGGATTGCGGCCAATAAAAAACCCCGCCGTGGCGGGGTTTTTCAGTCGATCTGACCCATCAGGCTTTAAGCGCCTTGATCTTGGTGGTCAGACGGCTCTTGTGGCGAGCAACCTTGTTCTTGGCGAAGATGCCCTTGTTGACCATGCTGTCCATGATCGGCTGGGCTTCCTGGAAGGCCTTCTGGGCTTCTTCGTAGTTGCCGGCGTCGATCTTGGCCTGAACCTTCTTCATGTAAGTGCGCGCCATGGACCGCAGACTGGCGTTGTGCTTGCGGTTTTTCTCGTTCTGACGTGCGCGCTTCTTGGCTTGCGGGGTATTTGCCACCGTGTAACTCCTGAAAAATCTGTGTGAAAATCTGAATTCGCTGAGAGCGCCTTCGCGGAAGTCGCCCCGACAATCGTAGTCGCGCCCACTGCATTCGACGCGTCAAAATAAATGACGCGGAATCATGCCTTCAGATGCCGCCAATGTCAAGGGCAGGGCGTACCTCCCGACGCCCGGGAGGCCTGTGATAAACTCCGGCCACCATTACCACAGGAAGCGGTCTGAATGAGCCAGTCGGAGTCCCGGGAAGCCCCGCCACAACCCCCTAAAGTGCCCGGCCTGTTGCGATCCTCTGGCGTGGTGGGCGTGATGACCATGCTTTCCCGGGTGCTGGGGCTGGTACGGGATATGGTGATTGCCCGCTATTTCGGGGCGGGCGCCGGGGCGGACGCCTTCTTTGTAGCCTTCAAGATTCCCAACTTTCTGCGCCGCCTGTTCGCCGAAGGGGCTTTCTCCCAGGCGTTCGTGCCGGTGCTGTCCTCCTACCGTGAGCAGGGCGATATTACCGAGGTGCGGCGGCTGATCAATGCGGTGGCCGGCTCCCTTGGGCTTGTGCTGCTGGCGGTCACGGTGGTGGCCATGGCCGGCTCACCGGTGCTGACAGCCATCTTCGCACCGGGTTTTACGGATGACGCGGTCAAGTTCGGCCTTGCCAGCGATATGCTGCGCATCACCTTTCCTTATTTATTACTGATCTCTCTGACGGCGTTCGCCGGTGCCATTCTCAACAGCTATGACCGGTTTGCGGTGCCTGCGTTCACGCCGGTGCTCCTGAACCTGGCCATGATCGGTGCGGCTATCTTCATGACTCCCCTGATGGACGAGCCGGTGATGGCCCTGGCCTGGGGCGTGTTCATCGCCGGTGCGTTGCAGCTGTTCTTCCAGTTGCCGTTTCTGATGCGCCTCGGGCTGATGCCCAGGCCGCGGGTGGATTACCGTCATGAGGGTGTCCGGCGGATTCTCAAACTGATGGCGCCGGCACTGTTTGGCGTATCCGTCAGTCAGATCAATCTGTTGCTGGATACTGTACTGGCCTCGTTTCTCCAGACCGGCAGTGTGTCCTGGCTGTATTATTCCGACCGGCTGTCGGAGTTGCCTCTCGGGGTTTTCGGCATTGCGATCGGTACGGTTATCCTGCCCAACCTGTCCCGCAAGCATGCCGCTGAGTCCCGCGATGACTTTGCTGCCACTGTGGACTGGGCAGTAAGGGCGGTACTGCTGATTGGTCTGCCGGCAGCGGTCGCACTGGTGCTGCTGGCCGAGCCGCTGATTGCCACCCTGTTCCATTACGGCGAGGTGACTGACCGGGACGTGGCCATGTCGGCCCAGAGCCTGCGGGCCTATTCCCTGGGCTTGCTGGCCTTCATGCTGATCAAGGTGCTGGCACCGGGCTTCTTCGCCCGGGAAGATACCAAAACCCCGGTCAAGATCGGTGTGATTGCCATGGTGGCCAATATGATCCTGAATCTCGCGTTAATCCTGCCCCTGGCCCACGCCGGCCTGGCCCTGGCCACCTCATTGTCCGCCTGGTTGAACGCCTTCCTGTTATGGCGTGGGCTGGCGAAGGAGGGGGCGTGGAAGGCCCAGGCGGGGGCCATGAAGTTCCTGCTTCAGCTGGCGGCGGCCAACGGCGTTCTGGCGGCAGTCATCCTGCTGCTCAATGAGCCGGTACCCACCTGGCTGGCGTATGGCGGTATGGATCGTGCGTTTGAGATGGCCGTGCTGGTGGTTGCTGGTGTGGCAGCCTACTTCCTGGCGCTTGCCCTGGTCGGCGTGAGGGTAAGACATTTCCGCCGTCGATAGGTTATAATCGCGCGTTTTCTCACCAGCACCATCGGGTCGCTGGCAGGCATTCAACAGAGGGTTCGCAGTACGCATGCGTCTGATCCGGGGGCTGACCAACCTCAAGCTACTGTCACACCAGGAGAATACCTTTCTGTCCCGGGGCTGTGTGGCCACCGTGGGCAACTTTGATGGTGTGCACCTGGGGCATCAGACCATCCTTGACCAGGTCAAGGACAAGGCCACCGAACTCGGCGTACCGTCGGTCGCCATGGTGTTCGAGCCCCAGCCCCGGGAGTTCTTCCAGGGGGATGATGCCCCGCCCAGGCTGACCGGGTTTCGCCAGAAGTTCGAAGCCATCCTGTCCCACGGGGTGGACTGTGTGCTGTGCCTGAAGTTTGACGAGAACTTCCGCAGCTATTCCGGTATGGGCTTTATCGAAGACGTGCTGATCGACGGCCTCAAAGTTCACCATCTGGTCGTCGGGGACGATTTCCGCTTTGGTTGCGACCGGGCCGGAGACTTCCAACTGCTTCGCGAGGTGGGGGAGAAGGAAGGCTTCTCTGTGGAGAATACCCGAACCGTCACCATCGACGGTGAGCGGGTCAGCAGCACTCGTATACGCAACGCCCTGCAGGAAAACCAGCTTGAGCTGGCCGGGCGCCTGCTTGGCCACCCTTACACGATTCGTGGCAAGGTGGTATATGGCCGGCAGCTGGGGCGTACCATCGGCGCACCCACCGTCAACATCATGCTGGGCCGGCTGGCCCCCCTGCGGGGTGTGTACGTGGTTGACGTGGCGCTGCCGGATGGCTCCCGCTGTGATGGCGTGGCCAATATCGGCCTGCGGCCCACGGTAGACGGGCGTCAGCCGTCGCTGGAAGTGCACCTGCTGGACTTTGCTGGCACACTTTATGGCCAGCGTATTGCTGTCACGTTCCGCCACCCGCTGCGGGACGAGACCAAGTTTGATTCCATTGACGAACTCAAAGACCAGATCGCCCGGGATTTCGAGAATGCCCGGGCGTGGATCGCCGACCACGGCACGGTCGCCAACCAACACTGACCGAGAGATTATGAGCGACTACAAGCACACGCTGAATCTGCCTGAAACCGCCTTCCCCATGCGCGGTAACCTGGCCAAACGCGAGCCGGACATGCTCAAGCGCTGGCAGGACCTGGATGTGTACGGCACCCTGCGCCAGCAGCGGGAAGGCCGGGACAAGTTCATCCTCCACGATGGCCCTCCCTACGCCAACGGCAGTATTCATATCGGTCACGCGGTCAACAAGATTCTCAAGGACATGATCGTCAAGTCCCGCAGCTTCATGGGCTACGACGCGCCCTACGTGCCCGGCTGGGACTGTCATGGCCTGCCCATCGAGCACAAGGTGGAGCAGGAAATCGGCAAGGCCGGGGTCAAGGTGGACTACAAGACCTTCCGCCAGGCCTGTCGTGACTACGCTGCCAAACAGATTGAAGGCCAGAAGGCGGACTTTATCCGCCTGGGTGTCATGGGTGAGTGGGACAAGCCCTACCTGACCATGGACCCGAAGGTGGAAGCGGGTATCGTCCGTGCCCTGGGCAAGATCGTGGCCAAGGGTCACCTGGTTCGTGGCTTCAAGCCGGTCTACTGGAGCGTGGTCGGTCAGTCCGCGCTGGCCGAGGCGGAAGTCGAGTACCAGGACAAGACCTCCACCCAGATCGACGTACGCTTCACCGCCGTGGATCAGAGCGAGGCGTTGTCGGCCTTCGGGACCGACCAGGGGCAGGGCGATGTCTCAGTCGTGATCTGGACCACTACCCCCTGGACCATCCCGGCCAACCAGGCGGTGTCCCTTCACGCCGAGCTGGAGTACGCCCTGGTACAGACCGATGTGGGCCATGGCCCGGAGCGGATGATCCTGGCCGCTGAAATGGTCGAGGGCATCATGAGCCGCTGGGGTGTGGAGCAGTTTGAAGTGCTGGCCACCTGCAAGGGCGAGGCCCTGGAGCGGCTTGAGTTGCACCACCCAATCTACGACAAGCAGGTGCCTGTTGTGCTGGGTGACCACGTCTCTACCGACGCAGGTACTGGCGCGGTCCATACCGCGCCGGATCACGGTATGGAAGACTTTGAAGTGGGCAAGGCCTACGGCATCGGCACCATCAACCTGGTCCGTGCCGATGGCACCTACACCGAAGCCGCCGGCGAATTTGCCGGTGTGCACGTGTACAAGGCTGATGAGCCGGTCTGCGCCGCACTGGAGCGGGAAGGCAAGCTGGTGCGCTCCGAAAAGTTCCAGCACAGCTACCCCCATTGCTGGCGGACCAAGACCCCGCTGATCTACCGGGCCACCCCCCAGTGGTTTATCAGCATGGAGAAGGAAAACCTTCGCGCGGATGCCCTGGAAGCCATCAAGGGAGTACGCTGGGTGCCCGCCTGGGGCCAGAACCGTATCGAAGCCATGTTCGAGCAGAGCCCGGATTGGTGTATCTCCCGTCAGCGTACCTGGGGTGTGCCTATCACCCTGTTCGTGAACAAGGAAACCCAGGAATTGCATCCGGACACCCAGGCCCTGATCGAAAAGGCCGCCCAGGCCATCGAGAAGGACGGTATCGATGCCTGGTATGACCTGGATATCAACGACATGCTGGGTGCCGACGCCGACCGTTATGAGAAGGTCACCGACACCCTCGATGTCTGGTTCGACTCCGGTGTCACCCACGAATCCGTCCTGCGGCCACGGCCGGAGCTGGGCCAGTTCCCGGCGGACATGTACCTGGAAGGCTCCGACCAGCACCGGGGCTGGTTCCAGTCCTCCCTGAAGACCTCCATCGCCATGAACGGCGTGGCGCCTTACAGGCAGGTGCTCACCCACGGCTTCACCGTGGACGGCAAGGGTCGCAAGATGTCCAAGTCCCTGGGCAATGTCATTGCGCCCCAGGAGGTCATGAACGAGCTGGGCGCCGATATCCTGCGCCTGTGGGTGTCTGCCACTGACTACAGCGGCGAGATGACGGTGTCCAAGGACATCCTCAAGCAGACCGCTGACGGTTATCGTCGTATCCGCAACACCGCCCGCTTCCTGCTGAGCAACCTCACCGGCTTCGATCCGGCGGAGCACATGGTGGCGCCGGCGGACATGATAGCCCTGGATCGCTGGATGGTAGACCGCGCCCTGCAGCTGCAGAATGAGCTGAACGAGGACTATGGCAACTACGCATTCCTGCGAATCTACCAGAAGGTCTATAACTTCTGTGAGGCTACCCTGGGTGGCTTCTACCTGGACATCATCAAGGACCGTCAGTACACCACCCCGGCTGACAGCCTGGCCCGCCGTTCCTGTCAGACCGCGCTCTACCACGTGGCCGAAGCCCTGGTGCGCTGGATCGCGCCGATCCTCAGCTTCACCGCCGATGAGATCTGGCAGCACCTGCCGGGTGAGCGGAGCGAGACCGTGTTCTATGAAACCTGGTACGAAGGCCTCACCGCGCTGCCGGACAATGCTGAGCTGGGCCGCGACTACTGGCGTGAAATCTATAGCGTCAAGGAAGCCGTAAACAAGTGCCTGGAAGAGGCAAGGGGTCGGGGAGAAATCAAGGGCTCCCTCAGTGCAGAAGTCACCCTGTACTGTGAAGGCGAACTGGCTGACCGGCTGAAGCATCTGGGTGACGAGCTTCGCTTTGTGCTGATCACCTCCGAAGCCACCGTACGTCCGATCTCCGAGGCCGATGGCGCCGAGCAGACTGGCCACGAAGGCCTGATGGTCAAGGTAACCCCGGCGGCCTGCGCCAAGTGCGAACGCTGCTGGCACCACCGGGAAGACGTTGGCCAGCACGAGAAGTACACTGATCTTTGCGGCCGTTGTGTCACCAACGTGGAAGGCCCGGGTGAAACCCGCTCCTTTGCCTGACGGAGCCAATACCTGATGGACGCTGCCATGACCCGGGAACAGACCGGCACCAAACTGAAGTGGCTATGGCTCGCCGTGGCAGTGATTGCTATCGATCTGGGCACCAAGGCCATGGCCACAGCCATGCTGACCTACGGTCAGCCGGTGCCGGTGGTGCCCATGTTCAACCTGACCCTGCTGCATAACACGGGTGCCGCGTTCAGCTTCCTGGCAGACGCGGCCGGTTGGCAACGCTGGTTTTTCGTGGCGCTGGCGGTGGTAGTCAGCGGAGTGCTGACCTATTGGCTGAAAGGTCTCAAGCGCCACGAGACCTGGACGGCTATAGCCATCGCCCTGATCCTCGGCGGAGCCATCGGCAATGTCTATGACCGGGTAGTCCACGGCTACGTAGTGGACTTCCTCCACTTCTATTGGCAGGACTGGCACTTCCCGGCCTTCAACCTGGCCGACACCGCCATCACCATCGGTGCCGGCATGATGATCCTCGATATGTTCCGCAAGCCCGACGACAAGGCGGCGGACGGGAGCAACTGATAGACATGAAAGAACTGCCCATCGACCAGGGAACCCGGGTGACCCTTAACTTCGCCCTCAAGTTCACCGACGGCCAGGTCATCGACTCCACCTTTGAAAAAGAGCCGGCCAAGCTGGAAATCGGCGACGAAAACCTGCCGGAGAATTTCGAGGCCTACCTGATGGGTCTCAAGGCCGGCGACCGGGAAACCTTCGAGGTCCCCCCGGAAAAAGCCTTCGGCCAGCACAACCCCAGCAACGTGCAGACCTTCAAGCGCCATGAGTTCAGCGCCGACATGGTGCTTGAACCCGGCGTAATGATCTCCTTCGCCGACGCCCGCCAGAGCGAGTTGCCCGGTGTGGTCAGCCGCGTGGAAGGTGACCAGGTGGACGTGGACTTCAATCACCCGCTGGCGGGGCGTACACTGGTGTTTGAAGTGGAAATCATTGATGTTGAGCCGGTTGCGACCACTCATTGAGCTGAGGCCAGCATAAAGCTGGGGGATCCGGTGTGGGATGTCTTTCGCCGGGACCTTCAAAAACAGGGACGTTTTTGAAGAGCCTCCATGGATGGATTCACGGCGTGTCCCGGCGAAAGACATCCCGCAGCGGAGCCTGACTCCAAAAGCCTGAAGGCCCGAGTAACTAAACGATATGCAAATCAGACTAGCCAATCCCCGCGGCTTCTGCGCCGGGGTAGACCGAGCCATAGAAATCGTCAACCGGGCCCTCGAAGTCTTCGGTGCCCCCATCTACGTACGTCACGAAGTGGTCCACAACAAGTACGTGGTGGACGACCTCCGCAACCGTGGTGCTATCTTCGTGGACGAGCTCGAAGAAGTTCCCGACGACACCCTGGTCATATTCAGCGCCCATGGCGTCTCCCAGGCGGTCCAGAAAGAAGCTGCCGACCGTGGCCTCAAAGTCTTCGACGCCACCTGCCCCCTGGTTACCAAGGTCCACATGGAAGTCATGCGCTACAGCCGTGACGGCCGCGAGTGCATCCTCATCGGTCATCAGGGCCACCCGGAAGTGGAGGGCACCATGGGCCAGTATGATCGCAGCAACGGTGGCGACATCTACCTGGTGGAAAACGAGGCAGACGTGGCCAGCCTCGAGGTCAGAGACCCCGGGCGACTGTCCTTCGTCACCCAGACCACCCTGTCCATGGATGACACCGCCCGGGTCATCGATGCCCTCCGGGACAAGTTCCCGCAGATCGAAGGCCCCCGCAAGGACGACATCTGCTACGCCACCCAGAACCGTCAGGACGCCGTCAAACAGCTGGCCGGTGACTGCGACCTCATGCTGGTGGTGGGCTCCCCCAACAGTTCCAACTCCAACCGCCTGCGGGAACTGGCTGAACGCATGGGCACACCGGCTTACCTCATCGACGAGGCCGCCCAGATCGACCCGACGTGGCTGGAAAACTGCAACGTGGTCGGCGTAACCGCCGGCGCCTCCGCTCCGGAAGTGCTGGTCAACGACGTTATCAAACGCCTTCAGGACCTGGGCGGCACAGCACCCGAAGAAATCGCGGGGCGCGAGGAGAATATCGTGTTCTCCATGCCCAAAGAGCTGAGAATCGACGCCGTAAACGTTTAAAAGCCCGAAGTATCACCTGCCCCCAAGTAAAGCCCCTCTCCCCATCGTGAGGGTGTTGCAAAAGCAACTTTGCTCACGCCAGCAACAGGTTCAGCTCGGCGTGAGCGACCTTCCCGGGGTTGGGGTTGTTTATGTTCATCATCATTGCAATAAATTGGTGGTGCGCAAAATACTGCTTCAACAGCGCCAACACGACCGTGTGGCCTGAGAACGGCGCCACAAAAAGGCGACAGGCAAGGGCCCGCCCCAGGTTGTAGGCCAGTACGTGCAGGGCGAACTCTGTTCTGACCGCCGCTAGTCCTTTGCGGCGAAAGCGGTTCAGACCCTGAAGGCCCCGCATTACTGAAAAGACGGGCTCAACCATCGCCGGCCGCCGGCTGAACCGACGTTTGGCTTTAGGGTGGCACATCACCTGTCTCAGCGCTTCCTTGGCCTCATCCCCGTCATAACGTTTGAGGCGGCGTCCTTTCTTGTTGCGGGTGCACTGAGCCCGATGCTCACAGCCATTGCAGGCGGGTGTGCCATACAAGGTATAAGCCGGTGATTTTTCGTTGCCGGCCCAGCGCCCGATAACGACCATCCGGGCTCCGGCGGGGCAGCGATAGCTGTCATCGAACTCGCTATAGCAGAAGTCACTTTTCGGATAAAGCCGGCTTCCGGCAGACCTCTTGCCGCCCGTACGTCCTTCAGGACACAGTAAACTGATGTCATGAGTCAGGCTGGTCTCGATGACGGCGTCTGCCCAATAGCCCGCATCCAGCAACAGCTCACCAGGCATCGCGCCAGTCACCTTCCGACTCTGCGTCAGTAGGCCCGGCAAGACAGCGACTTCGTTCGATGGGTCCACCACATGGCCAACTACAACCCGTGACTCGTTGGCAAGAATCGAGGGCTTGTAGGCCGGCGCCATACCACGCCCCCGCTTGAGGGGCTGAACCAGGGCATCGGGCTCCTGAGGGCTGATGCGTAACTGTCCGGATGACTTACCCCGAGCCTGACGCCGTTGACTGCGGCGCTCCAGGGTATGGTGCACCCGCTGGGCCTGTTCTGCCCGGCCTTGCTTGTCCAGATCGTCCGGATCGTCTTGCGCCTGTCGCTGAGCGTCCTCGGCTTTCTGTTGTGCCGCCTCCACCTTGAGCAAGCCATAGTGCGAGGCTGCCGCTTCCACCACCGTGCCATCGCCCGCCAGACACTCGCCTGCTGACCCCGTCTCTCGCAGTACGCTGCGGGTCAGGGCCTCGAAAAAGGGGCCAGCGATCAGATCATCATGCAGCGCGATGAATCGGCCAATGTTGGCATGATCCGGACAGATACCACTGTTACCCACATACAACCGAGATCCCGGCGGGCCAGCCGCTCCAGTCCTCGCAGTGACGTAACACCTTGCAAGATGCCGTAAAGCACCAGCCCCATCATGGCGCTGGGCGCATAGGGGGGCCGCCCCGTGGTGGCATACCGTGACTCAAACGCCGACCAGTCCTGCTCCTGCAGCAAACGACGTACCGTCAGAGGCTCATCAATGCCGGCTTCCTGAAGGTGAACCTCCAGGGGCTGGCTACCCAGATAAATATCACGAGGCTCCGGCGCCACGAAAACTCGACCTTGCCCTGACCGAATCCGGGGACTGGCCTGCGTGTCAGCGTCACTGCCACCACCAAACAAGTCACGTCGCTTGCCCCCGGTCACTTTAGTGAGCTTGCGGTTTGTCGATCCCATCGTCTCCTCGAGTTATCCCTGACGTTTCGGGTTCCAGTATATCTGCGCACCCCTTTCGCGACACCCTCCATCGTGGGAGAGGAGTTGGGGAGAGGGGGGAACGACTCCCCGAACCAGCCTTCAGCGCGACTTGGCCCTACCCCCAAACCTCCAACCTGTGATCCCCATCACGCCCAAACCATCACCCCAACCGCTTATCCGCCAACTAAAACCGCTCATCGCGTTGCTGTAGATGGCACAATGGACGCTGGTTAATCTTCAAGTAAGTCATGATGGAAGTCGTCCTATGCAACGCAAGGCAAACTCTGGATTTACCCTTTTGGAGCTGATTATAACGGTGGTCATCTTGTCCATCGTAATGCTGATTGGCATCCCGTCGTTCAGGACGTTGATTGCCGAGAACCGGCTGACTTCCCAGGTGAACGAGGTTTCCAGCGTTATTAACTTCGCCCGCAGCGAAGCAGCGAAGGTCCAGGACGAAACAATCACCGTTTGCCCGGTCGACGATCCGGAAGCTGCCAATCCGGATTGTAGTGGTGGCACCGCATGGTCTGCTGGCTGGATCGTTATTCTGGATGTGAATGGCGACGGCGATATCGACGCGGCTGATGGGGACCGGTTGCTGCGTTTGTACCAGCCTTTGAGTGGGGGCAACACCATGACCGTCGCTGGTCTGAGCAGCAATGATGGCTCACTGATCCAGTTCGAAGGCAATGGTTTTCCGGTGCCGCCCTCGTTGGGCGCCTCGGCGGCGGGAACGATAACTGTGTGTGATGACCGCGGTGACGGTAGCGCCCGGGCGGTTGTTGTGAATGTTTCAGGCCAAACTCGCCTTGCGAGGGATCTCGATAACAACGGTATTTTAAATGACCATGACCAGCTGGACGTGACATGCCCGTGAACCATGAACCAAAAAACAGACCACTTAACCTCGCGGCAAGTCGCAACCGTACTGCAGGCTTCACGCTAATCGAAATTATGGTAACCATGTTCATCCTCGCCATAGGCCTTCTGGGCCTGGCGGCATTAGTGGTTGATGGAATGCGAAATAATCAGGGCGCGTACCTGAGGACCCAGGCCAGTACACTTGCCTACGATATGGCGGACCGGATTCGGCTCAACAAGGAGCGGGCCGAAAATGGTGGAGATTATGATGGCTTCTCGACGGACGGTGCCAGTACCACACTTCCCAACTGCTATACCGCCAGTGCTGGCTGTACGCCCGAACAACAGGTGACCGTGGACAAGGTTCAGTGGACCCGGCAGATTCAGGGCGTAGGGAGTGGAATACCACTGTTGCCGGGTGGCGAGGGGGAGATCGATTATGACGCGGCGAATAATGCATTTGTTATCACGGTGAGCTGGCAGGAACGCTCCAGGGACGGGGATGCTGGTGAGGATATTGCCGGTGATGGAAGTTATACCGTGCGATTTACACTTTAAAAGGAAAGGTCATGGCAAGTCTTTCATTGACATCACTCCGGTCTCACCTGGCTCAAAAGGGGTTATCGCTTGTCGAGCTGATGATCACATTGGCGTTAAGCTCGGCATTGATTCTGGGCATTTTCACGGTTTATCTGGACTCAAGCAAAACGGGACGGCTCAGTAATTCCCTGGCAAGAATTCAGGAGTCTAGCCGGATTGCTGTCGACATTCTGGCAAGAGATCTTCGCATGGTCGGATTTCAGGGATGTGCAGATCCCTATGCCGTTAGTATGAACATCATCGCGGATAATCCGCCAACCGGAGACTTTCTGCAGAGCACGCTCCGGGTCTGGGAAGTCGATGGCGCGAACTGGGCGGACGGTACAGAGTTTGAGGGCACCTCTATTGCATCGGATGCGGTCGTCGGTAGCGACGTAATCGCCGTTCAGCGTGGTGAAACGGTTCCGATCGAGATCACCGGTAACATGGAAACCAGTAACGCCAATATTCAGGTTACGGGTCAGACCGAACTTTTCAACCAGAATGATATCGTGCTCATTTCTGACTGTGAAAATGCTGACCTGTTTCGGATTTCGAGCCAACCGGAGTCAGATACCTGGGCTCATGCAGAGGGTGTCAACAGCGATAACCGGCTGAGTCAGGCTTATAACGAAAAGGCGAATATCTTTCGGTTTTCTTCCAACGTTTACTTCGTCCGCGATACGGGCCGGGTTGACAATTTTGGAAATCCGATCCGCGCATTGTATCGGGCCCGCAATAATCTGCTGAACTCAGGAACGCCTAATTTCCAGATTGATGAGCTGGTTGAAGGTGTCGAAAACATGCAAGTCCTGCTGGGCGAAAAGCTCCCTGGCGGCAACCTGCGGTACCGTACCGCAGACCAGGCAGGCCTTGATTTCACAGCCGTGGCGGCGGTGCAGCTTGGTTTGCTGCTGAGTGATGCGGAAGAAGTCCGGGACGATTCGGATACAGGGTCCTACTCCTTGCCGGGAGAGACCATTGGTCCTGCCTCCGGCGGGGGCGTAACGCATCCCGAGGATCGTAGGCTCCGGCGGACATTCGAGACAACAGTGACTTTGCGTAACCGGGATTAACCCTATGAACCGACGCGTATCCAGATTCAGACTTAAAGCGAACTTCTGTCAACAAAGGGGTGCTGTGCTGGTGATCAGCTTGGTCATACTGCTGGTTATCACACTGATCGGTGTGGCAGGAATGAACTCTTCCGTGATGCAGGAACGCATGGCCGCTAATGCCCAGAACGCTAACCGGACGTTCCAGGCTGCGGAAAGTAGCATTGGCGCCCTGCTGGATCAACTTTATAACAGCAACCTCAGCATGCTCCGTGATGCCATGCAGGATGCCAATGACCTCAGCCCCGAACAGAGCTTTTCTGTTGATCCCGGTGAAGGCATTAATGGCACCTATCAGGCACGTTATCTGGGCGAGATTATCATTACCAGCGGTAGTTCCATGGATGCTAATGAAAGCTCAACACTGCTGAAAGGTTATCGATACGAGCTGCGGGGATCCGCGACCATGGATAACACGGGCGCCGCATCGACCGTGTTCAAGGGCATTGAATACTACTGAATGATGGTTAAGGAACAAATGATGGGCAGATTAATCGTTTATAGGGCCGTTGCAGCATTGATCGGGGTGTTCCTCGCCACTGCTGGGGTGAGCCATGCTGATGAACCCACTCAGAAGTTTGGTGATCCGGCTGAACGAAGTCTGGAGGCAGGGTTAGTCGAGTTAGTTCAGAACGACAGCGGCAGTGTTGTTGAGGTCAGGGTCGCTGATTGCGAGCTTTGTGATCGCACCTCGTATTTGCCCCGACGCGATCTTGAGGTTGAGATTTCAGGAGAAGACATCTCAGAGGAAGACTTCTCTGTATACAGCGGAAGGCCTGGTTCAATCGTGTATAACGAGAAGGATTACATGGTTTTTGGGGTTTACTATTGGGGCGCCCGGTCGACGGAGAATAACCGATGAACATATTCAGCAAGGTTACGCGAATCTCGCTATCCACGGCCTTTTTTACCATGCTCGGCTCTGCCGCGATAGCAGATGATACTGAGATTTTCTTTACTGATGTAGACGCAGTTGTAAAGCCCAATGTTATGCTGGTACTGGACGCGTCGGGGAGTATGACATCCAACAAGATCGGTGATGAGACACGTCTGGCGGTCATGCAGGAAGCCACCAAGAACCTTTTGGATTCGGTTTCTGATGCCAATGTCGGACTGATGTTTTTTGGAGGTAATGATGGTGCGTATTTCAAGGCTCCTATTAAGCCAATGGACGACGCGCATCGAACGTTTCTAAAGAATAAAGTAGACGAAATGAGTGGGGGAGGTAATACGCCACTTTCTGAATCCCTGTTTGAAGCCATGAGGTATTATCAGGGAGAAGATATCTTCATCCGGGACAAAGATGGAGGAGACTACGTTGCGTGGCCTGATTACGCAAGGTTACCTCAGTCCGATGTGGACGGCGTAAGTTCCGGAGGTAGTTTTATAAGCCCGATAAAATACGAATGCCAGCCTAATAATGTGGTATTGTTGACCGATGGCGAACCTACTTCGGATACTAATTACAAATCCACTATAGAGAGTGAGATTGGCACTACGTGCAGCGGTAATTGCCTGGATGAAATCGCAGATTATATGTGGTCTGGTGATATGCACACCGGCTTTTCCGGTGACCAGAAGATCGTCACTCATACGGTAGGATTTCAAACCAGCCAAACACTCCTGGAGAACACCGCTTCCAACGGTAACGGTTCTTACGTTCAGGCTAACGATGCAAGCTCATTGGAAGATGCGTTCAGTGAACTTTTTGACCAGGTTCTGGCGCAATCCACAACCTTTTCTGCACCCGGTATCGCAGTAAACACCTTTGATCGCCTGAATCACCTTGACTCCCTGTATTTTGCGGTTTTTCAACCAGCGGCTACACCTCAGTGGGCTGGCAACCTGAAGCGCTACAAGCTTGGTGTCAATGTTGACGCTGACGGCAATAGACAGGCGGTCATACTGGATCAGGACGGGGACGAAGCGGTCGATCCGTCGACGGGCTTTTTTAAGGATGGTGCACGTAGCTGGTGGAGTCCCAGTGCTGATGGCAAAAATGTAAAGGAAGGGGGAGCTGCTTCTCAGCATGACACTTACCACGCCAACCGTGAGGTGTACACCTACCTGGGGTCGGATACCGACCTTACCGATGAGGACAATGAAATCTCCGTCGCCAATATTGGCAATCTGTCCAAGACACTGCTTGGCGATGCTGCAATGAGCGATGACGATCATAAAGACCTGATTAACTGGATAAGGGGCGCAGATATCGATGGCGAAGACCCGGCCCGGTCGCGCAAGTTTGTTTCTGATCCCCTTCATTCAGTACCACACCTGATTGTGTATGGGGGCACGGAAGCATCACCGGATACAGCTATTTACTTTGGAGATAATCAAGGGTTCATCCACGGTATCAATGGCTCAAGCGGTGAAACCTATTTCTCCTTCATGCCTGAAAAGTTTCTGGCGAACCAGGCTGTCTTAATGGGTGGTTCCACTTCAGAGCCAAAGCGTTACGGCATGGACGGGAAAGTTACCAGCTGGGTTTACGATGACAACAGCGATGGCGAGATAAGTGGCGCCAATGACCACGCTTATATCTATGCCGGAATGCGACGTGGTGGCAAAGGCTACTATGCACTGGATGTGACTAATCCTGCCTCTCCAGGTTTGCTCTGGAAGATTCAAGGCGGTGTGGATGGCTCTGACTTTGAAGAGTTGGCGCAAACCTGGTCGACCCCGGCCAAGTCGAAGATCAAGATCAATAACAAGATCTATGATGTGCTGGTATTTGGAGGTGGCTATGACACCAACCAGGACACTGTAGAGGAACGAAAAGAAGCCACCCGTGACACCTCTGGCAGGGCGTTATATATCGTAGACGCAGAGACAGGTGATCTGCTTTGGTGGGCTGGCCCGAAAGACAGCGGTGCAGACCTTGAGATTGATGAGATGCATTACAGTGTTCCGTCCGCGCCCAAAATTCTGGACGTCACTGGTAATGGCTGGATCGACCAGATTTACATTGGAGATATGGGCGGACAGCTTTTCCGCTTTGATGTCGTCAACGGTGCCAAGAAGGCCGAAGATCTGGTGACTGGCGGACGCATTGCTGATTTTGCTGAGGATAACGACCCGGCTGAGACACGCAGGTTCTATCATGCGCCGGACCTGTTCGGCATGAAAGTCGGCGGAAAACGTTACTTGGGCCTTATTATCGGCTCTGGCTACCAGGCTCATCCGTTGAACGAAACCATTGAAGACCGTATTTACATGATGCGAATGCCGGATGTCACTGCTCCCCCGCTCGATGCGGATGGCGATCCCTCCTATACCGCCATTACTGAGGCGGATCTGTATGATGCAACCGACAATCTCATACAGCAGGGCACTGAAACTGAGCGTTCCGATGCAGCCGACGCTCTGAGAGACAGTAAAGGTTGGTTTATTCGCCTTGAGCGTGATGGTGAGAAGGTGCTGTCGACCAGTCAGACGATCAACAATGAAGTATTTATCACGACCTATGAACCAACCCCAAGTGAAAACCCCTGTACGCCGGCTGCCGGTACCTCCCGTCTGTATCACATTTCGGCTGCGGACGGCCGGGCAGTCAGGAATTACTATACCGCTGACAATTCAGACGATGAAAATCTGACATCTGAAGACCGTGAAAAAGAGCTCAGCACCATTGGCCTTCCGCCGGATGCTCAGCGCATGCGTGTCGATGATACAGACATTGTCTGTGTCGGCGCTGAGTGTATGACTGTGGACTCCCTGACCGGTGTCGTCGAAACCTATTGGTATGAGGAATGATTCCCATGGCATCAATTGCTAAGAGGGAAAGCGGTTTTACCCTTATCGAGTTGATGATTGTGGTTGCGGTAATCGGCATTCTGGCCGCCATAGCTTATCCCAGCTATCAAAACTCCGTGGACAAGTCCCGCAGGACCGACGGCAAGTCGGCTTTGTCGGGCTTGGCTGGGGCTATGGAAAGGCATTACACCACGAACAGCAGTTATGAAGGCGCCGCAACCGGTGGGGGAGATACAGGCTCTCCAGAGATTTTCCCGGATGAGGCTCCTCTTGATAGCAGTAACAAATTCTACGACCTCACGATTGAAGCTGCCGATGCAACGTCTTTTACACTGCGGGCCGACCCCAAAGGTGTGCACGCTGGAGACGGCTACCTGGAGCTGACTTCGACAGGCGTCAGGAGGTGGGACCAGAACGACAATGGCGCGATTGACGCCGGGGAAAACACCTGGGAAGAGTAGGACAGGACATTCTGGTGGGCTGCCCGCGAATCAGCAGCTTAATGCATCACCGGAGGCGGTAATAATTTGACCGTCTCCATCCCGGTCATACTCCGCACGGAAGCGGCCTCCTTTGTTAACAGCAACGTAGACCAACTCGGTTGTAGCGCCCCTGGTGCAGAGAATCAGGCCACCGGTTCGCCCATGCACCATGCCGTTGGCGGAAAATCGAAGATAGCCTGTGTCAGCGGTTCTTGATCGAACCGTGATGTAATCGCCAGGAGACGGCATGGTTCTGTATATGCCGTCGTCAGGTCTGCCATCCCGGTCCATATCGGCAAAGACCTGAACGGGTAGCGACCAGTCATCGGTGCAACGGTTGCTGTGATTCAGCGGGCAAATGGTTACTATTCCACTGATGCTGGCCGCTTGCCATCGGGCAAAGCTGAATAACGTGTGATAGTCGTTAACCATTGTTTTCTGACGGGCGTTGCCAACCAGGGACGACCATGAGTTCAGAGCCCAGGTTGTCAATATGGCCAGCAGAATGACGACTATCAGTATTTCGAGAAGTGTATAGCCCATGCGGGCTTTTAGCGTGTTCATCCTGAACGCTACCTGCCTGTTCCTGCGATTTTGTCAGTGTTTCCAGTCTTGATGATTCTCGGTTTAGGTGGCCTGTTTGCCTATAAGAGTCCGGCTATCCTGCCTGTGAGAAATCTCGCAGTTACTCCATCCCCAACTTCTTCAACCGATACCGCAAAGCCCGGAAACTGATTCCCAGTCGCTTCGCGGCCGCGGTCTTGTTCCATCGTGTCGCCTCAAGGGCCTTCTCAATGGCCTGGCGTTCAATGGTTTCCAGATATTGCTCAAGGTCC
>NZ_JAWLGY010000013.1:0-115181 GCF_041690615.1 Marinobacter sp. | reverse complement strand
GGACTTGCACCCCCAAGTCATCCGGCCAGCACCACCTGGACCGGAACAGCGCCGTCAAGGCGCTACGCGCCATGCCTGGCGCACTACAAAAAAGCCGCCCTGCTCGGGAGCAGGACGGCTTTTGCCTGGCTTACAGACGATCAGCTATGTGCGTTGATGTAATCAATCGCATCCTGAACGCTGGTCAGCTTCTCGGCTTCTTCATCAGGAATTTCGGTTTCGAATTCCTCTTCGAGAGCCATGACCAGCTCAACAGTGTCCAGTGAGTCAGCGCCCAGGTCCTCTACAAAAGAAGAAGAGTTCTGAACTTCGGACTCCTTGACGCCCAGCTGTTCACAAACAATCTTCTTAACGCGCTCTTCAACTGTACTCATAATTTCCTCACTTTTTGTCAACCAGGCAATGAAAGATTGCCAGTTTATGGTAAACCCTACCTGCAGACAAGCAGGGACGGATATAAAAACTGTTCGGGTAAAAGGGTCAGGGCCCTTATCCCATATACATGCCACCATTAACGTTAATGGTGTCGCCCGTCACATAACCAGCGGCATCCGATGCCAGGAAAGCCACCACCGCAGCCACCTCTTCCGGTGCGCCGAAGCGACCTGCCGGGATGTTCTCCAGCATGGCGCCGCGCTGGCTCTCATCCAGCTGCCGGGTCATGTCAGTGTCGATGAAGCCGGGAGCCACGCAGTTGGCGGTGATGCCACGGTTAGACATTTCCTTCGCCAGGCTGCGGGTGAACCCTTCAACACCCGCCTTGGCCGCACAGTAGTTGCCCTGCCCGGCGTTACCCATACCGGCCACCACCGAACTGATATTGATGATGCGTCCCCAGCGGGCCTTGGCCATGCCACGAAGCACGGCCTTGCTCAAACGGTAGACGCTGGAAAGGTTGGTGTCGATGACCGCTGACCAGTCGTCTTCCTTCAGGCGTAGCAGCAGGTTGTCCCGGGTGATCCCTGCGTTGTTTACAAGAATCACCGGGGCGCCAACCTCATCGGCCATTTTCTTGAGCCCGGCCTCGACGCTGGCAGCATCGGCGACGTCCATCACCATACCGAAACCCGGGATACCGGCGTCCCGGAGACTCGCGGTAATGGTTTCCGCACCGCCTTCGGATGTGGCGGTACCGACCACCGTAGCGCCCTGTTTGCCCAGAGCTTCGGCAATGGCCTTGCCAATACCACGGGTAGCACCGGTGACCAGTGCGATCTTGCCATCAAGAGACATGGAATGCTCCCTTCCATCAATGTTGGATGACACCGGCCGGAACGACCGGTGTGTCTTCTGAATCAGTCTTTGCGGAATGCCTCCAGGGCACTGTCCAGACCTTCCGGGGACTCGAGGCTGAACACCTTGAGACTACGATCAATGCGCTTGGCCAGGCCGGCAAGCACCTTGCCGGCGCCGCACTCGGCCGCTACCGCCACATTCTCTTCAATCAGCAGGCGCATGGAGTCAGTCCAGCGTACCGGGGAGTACAGCTGCTGCACCAGGTTGGCCTTGAGCCGGTCCGCATCCTGGACCAGCTCTGCACTCACATTCTGTACCACCGGCGTAAGGGCGTTACCGAAACTCACGTCGTTCAGGGCCTTTGTCAGCTCTTCCGCCGCGCCCTTCATCAGCGCACAGTGGGACGGCACACTCACCGGCAACGGCATGGCCTTGCGGGCGCCCTTGTCACTGCAGACCGCAATGGCCCGTTCAACCGCAGCCCGGTTGCCGGCTATAACCACCTGACCTGGGGCATTGAAGTTGACCGCCGATACAACATCACCCTCAGCGGCTTCTTCACAGGCGGCGATGACCTGGTCATCGTCCAGGCCGAGAATGGCCGCCATACTGCCCTCACCGGAGGGTACTGCCGTCTGCATAAGCTCACCACGAAGGCGCACCAGACGGATGGCGTCGGCAAAATCAAGGCTTTCCGCCGCCACCAGGGCACTGTACTCACCCAGGCTGTGGCCAGCGAGATAATCAGGCTCGGGGCCGCCGGCAATAAACCACTGGCGCCACAGTGCAATGCTCGCGGTGAGCAAGGCCGGCTGGGTGACCATGGTCTGGTTAAGCTCTTCTGCGGGGCCATTCTGACAAAGCTCCCACAGGTCATACCCCAGCACATTGGAGGCTTCTGTAAAGGTCTGCTCGACCACCGGCCAGGCTTCAGCAGCGACCTTGAGCATACCCACTGACTGAGACCCTTGTCCCGGAAAGATAAAAGCTGTTTTCATGACAAAAATTTTACCGTGGTTGGTGGTTCAGTAAGATTAGCCAATAGTACAAGCAATCGGCAGCAAGGACCATGAAGGCCCCGTGACGAACGTCGCCTTGCAGGGAGCCAATGACCACCCTGTTACAGCACCAGGTCGTCCAGCCGCTCGTTGATGCGCCGCGGCACTTCCAGCTGCACCTCCCGCACAGCCTGGCGGATAGCGGCTTTCATGGCGACCTCGTTGGCGTTGCCATGACTCTTGATAACCACACCCTGCAAACCGAGAAGACTGGCACCATTGTGCCGGGTGGGGTCCATATCCCGTAGCAGGCGACCAATAATCGGCTTGGCGAGAAACCCCACCAGCCGGCTGTAGAGGCTGCGGGTGAAGGCCTGCTCCAGCAACTCGATGAGCAGGCCGGCCACCCCTTCGCCGGTCTTCAGGGCGACGTTGCCGACAAAGCCGTCACAAACCACCACATCGGCCACGTCACGGAAAAGGTCACTACCTTCAACATAGCCGATATAGTTCAGGGTCTCGCACTGCGCCAGCATATGGGACGCCAGCCGCACCTGTTCATTGCCCTTGATCTCCTCTTCCCCGACATTCAGCAGCGCCACCCGGGGTTCGGGAATGCCACTGACAGCAGAGGCCATGAGCGATCCCATCAGGGCAAACTGATAGAGGTTCTCCGCTGACGCATCCACGTTGGCGCCGAGGTCGAGCACATGGCACTGACCCCGTAGCGAGGGAATCAGCTTGGTGATGGCCGGACGTTCGATGCCGGGATACATTTTCAGGAAAAGGCGCCCGAACGCCATCAGGGCACCGGTGTTTCCGGCACTGACACAGCCCTGGGCATCACCATCACGGACCAGGCGCAGGGCAACCGCCATGGACGCGTTCTGCTTGTGGCGCAGGGCGTGAGAGGGACGCTCGTTCATTCGCACCACATCCGCTGCCGGCTCTACCCGGATACGGGGGTGCCCTGAATGCAACAAGGCCTTGAGCTGCGCCTGGTTTCCCACCAGAATCAGCGTCAAGGCCTCGTTTTCGGCGACCGCCTCAAGGGCAGCCGCCACGGCAACTTCCGGGCCACGATCGCCGCTCATGGCATCGATCGCAAGGGTTACGGAAGTCACCTGACTCTCTCACCTGTGCATGAGCCGGAATGCCGGTCAGGGCGCCCCGACATCATACTCACTCGTCGCGGGCTTCGATGACCTGCTTACCGCGATAGAAGCCGTCCGGAGAGACGTGGTGACGGCGATGAATTTCGCCGGTAGTCGGATCGGTCGACAGGGTCGGTTTGCTCAGGGCGTCGTGAGAACGACGCATGCCGCGCTTGGAGCGGGTTTTACGATTTTGCTGGACAGCCATGACTGTACTCCTGACCTTTTAACTGTGTGTGCCCTCGGGCACGTGAAAATAACGGCTAGTGCCTGGTTTTCTTCAACCCCTCAAGCACCTTGAACGGGTTCTCACGCTGTTCGCCGGCGTCGGAGTCAGGCTTGTCACCTGCACCAGCCTCTCCGGTACCGGGCTCCAGTGCCTCCAGTTCGGAGGTTGCCGGGCAGTCCTCACGCTCATGGAGCGGATAGGCCGGCAAGGCCAGCAACAGCTCGTCTTCCACCAGAGTCCAGAGGTCCGCGGAATCTTCCCCGGTTATAAAAGGCTCCAGCTCCGACGGCAGCTGCCTGGCGCGATCATCGGTGGAAACCAGCCCCAGCTCGAAGGACGAGGTCAGGGCTACGCCCATTTCGCCCAGACAGCGCTGGCACTCAAGTTCCACATCCGCTTCCAGCTCGCCCCGGACAATGCGGCGGCGCTGGCTGTCAGCACTGAACACCAGGTGCACCCGGCAAACACCGCCCTCGGGAATAGCCAATACCGCAGACCGGAAACGGGTCAGCTTCGCCAGGGGAATGGTTCCCGTCAGCTCGGCTCCGGTTTCCGCCATGCGGTGTGGATCAACAGACCTGGGCAATTCGGCGTTTGACATAGGCGCGCAATTTTAGGGACGCAACCGCGCCCTGTCAAAGACTTCCTTGCATTGCCGGGCCTGCAACGGCCCTGGATCACGGAAACTGCGCATACACGAGCCCATGCAACCCCTGCCTCACAGACCTCTGGACCCTCCCCCGGCAACCCGATAAGGTTCAGGGCCTGACCACGAGGAGCCCGTTTATGGAATCAAACCCACCCCTGGTACTGGCCTCTTCTTCGCCCTGACGGCGCGCCCTGCTCGAGCGCCTTGGCATGCCCTTCGAAACCGCCTCGCCGGAGATCGATGAGTCACCATTGCCCGGCGAGACCGCCCCGGCGCTGGTGGAACGCCTCGCCAGAACCAAGGCCACGGCCCTCGCTAGCCGCTTTCCGGCACACCTGATTATCGGCTCGGACCAGGTGGCCACACTGGAGGACGGCACTATACTGGGCAAGCCTGGCACCCATGAGAACGCCTGCCGCCAACTGGCCCGCTGCAGCGGCAGGACCGTCACCTTTCATACCGGCCTGGCCCTGCATGATTCCCGCACGGGGCGCACCATCAGCGCCTGCGAACCCTATATTGTGCATTTCCGGTCACTGACCGGGGAGGACATTGACCAGTACCTGCGGGCTGAACAGCCTTACCAGTGCGCGGGCAGCTTCCGGATGGAAGGCCTGGGCATTGTTCTGTTCGACCGGCTTGAGGGGCGGGACCCCAACACCCTGATCGGCCTGCCGCTGATGAAACTGACCGACATGCTCAGGGTGTCGGGGGTCGATGTGCTCAGGCATCAGCGCAGGTCGTAGCGGGATTCGACCATTTCTGTGCGCAGGGCACCGACGATCGAAACACCCAGAGCGTCGGTGAACTGGCGAAACGGTGACGGCTGGGGCGTGTAGTCCACAATGTCCTCTGCGCCCACCAGCTCCCGCGCCACCCAGGAGGTGCTCCCGAGTCCGTCGACCAGGCCCAGCTCGAGGGCCTGCTCACCAGTCCACACCAGGCCACTGAACAGGCGTTCATCATCCGCCAGGCGGTCGCCCCGCCCCTTGCGGACATATTCAATGAACTGGTCATGGGTATTTTCCAGGACACTTTCCCAGAACGCCACTTCCTGCGGCTCTTCCGGGGAAAACGGATCAAGGAACGCCTTGTTTTCGCCGGCGGTATAAAGGCGTCGCTCCACGCCGGCCTTGTCCATCAGTCCGGTAAAGCCAAAACCACCGGATACTACCCCGATGGAGCCCACAAGGCTGGCCCGGTTCGCGTAGATCTCGTCCGCGGCAGCGGCGATGTAATAGGCACCCGAGGCGCCGATGTCACTTATGACGGCATAGACTTTCTTGCCAGGGTGCTGCTCCCGCAGCCGTACAATTTCATCGTAGACATAACCCGCCTGGACCGGACTGCCGCCCGGGCTGTTGATCCTCAGTACCACTGCCCGGGCATTTTCCGCCTCGAACGCGCGGCGCAGGGCGCCCACCAGGTTATCCGCACTGGCGTGGGTGTCAGAGGCAATGGCACCATTCACTTCCACCACGGCCGTATGCGCCGTAGCCCGGTCCCCGTCCAGCCCGCCGGTAAGCGGCACGCGAAACAGGAACAGCAGCGCAATAAGATAGGCGAACGTCAGCAACTTGAAAAAGATGCCCCACCGCCGGCTTCGACGCTGCTCTGCCGTAAGCGCGCCCACCAGCTTTTCCAGCACACGGGAATCTGTGACTGCAGACCCGGCAGCCTGTTCCGGCCGGGCGGTTTCACGCTCCGGCGCAGATTTCGCAGGGTCGTTCCAGTCTCCGGACGAATTCCACTCTGACATGCACTACCTCTCTGATTGATTTGGTCACCGGCCCGGTGATCACAGGCCCAGCGCCTGCCTGAGCTCCCGGACACTACTGGTCACGCAGACGGGATCGTACTTGCCGAGCTCATCCCGCTTATGGACGCCCCATTCCACGCCGATCGCCGGCATGTTGATACGTCGTGCCATGTCCAGATCATACCGGGTGTCACCGATCATGACTGCGTCAGAAGGCTCAGCTTCGAAATGCTCCAGAATTTCCATCAGCATGCGCGGATCGGGCTTGGAGCGGGTTTCGTCGGCACAACGGGTGACATCGAAATGGGGACCGAGGCCACTGGACACCAGGGCAGGATCGAGTCCACGGCGGCTCTTGCCGGTGGCCACCGCCACCAGACGACTGTCCAGCTTCAGGTCCGCCACCACGTCCGCCATGCCATCAAATACATTCTGGGGCATGGTCTTTCTGGCAAAGAAGTAACGTGCATAGCCTTCACGGATGGCCTGCATTTCCTCCCGGGATATGCCGGGATACAGCGCCTCCAGAGCCTCTACCATACCCAGGCCGATAATATCCCGGTAAGCCTCCCGCTCCCGCGCAGGAAAGCCCAGCTCGACAGCTGCCTGGTGCAGGCTGCCGGCAATATGCTCCACCGAGTCCACCAGCGTGCCGTCCCAGTCGAATATCACCACCTTGTACGTCATAGCTACTGCTCTCCTGACTGCATTAGCGGGCCAGCTGTGCCAGTACCCGACTGAAGGCCTCGTCATAGGGGGCCTCGAGGCGAAGCCACTCATCACCACCGGGCAGGCGAAATTCCAGCACCCGGGCATGCAACATCAGCCTGCTCCCCCCCACACTGCGGAATGCCCTCTGACCCGCCGCATCCATATACTTGTCATCACCGGCTATGGGATGACCGGTACAGGCGCAATGAACCCGGATCTGGTGCGTGCGCCCGGTCACCGGCGACGCCTCCACCAGACTGTAACCCTGCCAGCTATCCAGCACCCGATAACGGGTCAGGGACGACTTGCCATGGGAATCCACCTTCACCCGGCGTTCGCCATTGGGCATGTCATAGCGCAACAGGGGCTCTTTTACCTCTGTGACCGAGGCAGGCCAATGACCACTGACCAGGGCATGGTAATGTTTACGAACCTGGCGCTGGCGCAGCTCATCCTGCAGGAAACGCAGCGCTGAACGCTTGCGGGCGATCATCACCAGTCCGGAGGTGTCCCGGTCGAGGCGGTGAACCAGCTCCAGGAATCGGGCGTCGGGGCGGGCCGCCCGCAACACCTCGATCAGGCCGAAGCTGAGACCGCTGCCACCATGAACCGCAATGCCCGAGGGCTTGTTGACCACCAGCAGGTCGTCGTTCTCGAAGATAACCGCATTTTCCATCACCGCCTGCACCCGGTCACCGGGTACGGCACTGACCGGCTTCTCCGGACGCACCACGGGGGGGATACGCACCTCATCTCCGGCCTCCAGCCGGGTATCCGGACGCACCCTGCCCTTGTTTACCCGTACCTCACCCTTGCGGACAATGCGATAGATCTTGCCCCTGGGGACACCCCGCAGGCGTGCCATAAGAAAGTTATCCAGTCGCTGCCCGGCCATATCCGGATCCACGGTTATCCACTGCACACCTGCGGAGACGCCGGAGGACCCCGGGTGCTTCCGGGCAACCGTGGACTGACTACGCTTTGGTGACGCCATAGAGGGGGCTGGTTCCTGAAGGATGCGGGATTGATGGTACGAGGCTTTACTGTTATATTCCGGCATGCTTTTCCGTTTGTCTACGGCCCGGCCAACACGCCGACCGCCGAAGCGGTTGAAGTATACAGAGACTGACCGGGAGTTTGAATGCCCGATGCCCTGACAACCGGGCATTCCCACGGGCAACCAACGCGGCAGAAGCAGACAGAGAAATCCGGGTGCCGCCCGACGGCCATAGCCGCCAGGCAGATCAGCACCCGCAACCCGATCGACCCAGACTATCAGCCGGTCGGGCATCCTGGTAATACCAGGCCCGGAGCGCGCGCCGGAACACGGCATGCCACCTGCTCCAGTACCAGAACCCGGGTACCGGGAGTTTTACAGGTTCAGACCGGGCACATGACAGTAACCGCGCAGGAAACCCTGCGGGGAACGCGAAGATTTTTACCACCACGCAGGGCCGGGCCGTCAGCTGACCAATACGACGTGAGACCCAGGCACCCGTGTGAACCGAAAGATACGTAGCATGCGTCCACAGAGACTGACTCCATACCGCCCTTCCCTGTCCAAGAACAGGACGAGCGTATGCAGTGGCCTGAAAGGACCGGGACACAGGCCGGCCTTCAGGGCCTGATCCTCCGGTACCGGGCTTGCCCGGCAACCGGCAGCTGCGCTTCGTGATACCCCGCGGTTTCCTGTCTAACTAATTGACAGGAATCGTCTTTTCCATGAAAAGAATGCTCATTAATGCAACTCATCCTGAAGAGTTGCGCGTCGCGCTGGTTGATGGCCAGCGTCTGTTTGACCTCGACATCGAATCCTCCACCCGGGAACAGAAAAAAGCCAACATCTACAAGGGCCGAATCACCCGGGTCGAACCCAGTCTTGAAGCCGCCTTCGTGGACTTTGGTGCCGAGCGCCATGGCTTCCTGCCACTGAAAGAGATCTCCAAGGACTACTTCCGCAAGCCCCCGGGGCAGATCGAAGGCAAGATCAACATCAAGGAAGTGGTCTCCGAAGGCCAGGAAGTCATTATCCAGGTCGACAAGGAAGAACGCGGCAACAAGGGCGCCGCCCTGACCACCTTCATATCCCTTGCCGGCCGCTACCTGGTGCTGATGCCCAACAACCCCCGGGCAGGCGGCATCTCCCGCCGCATCGAGGGAGACGAGCGGGCCCAGCTCAAGGAAGCACTGAACGAGGTGGACGTACCCAAATCCATGGGCATCATCGTCCGCACGGCGGGCATTGGCCGCACCGCCGAAGAGCTGCAGTGGGACCTCAACTACCTGGTAGCCACCTGGGAGGCCATCACCGGCGCCGCCAAGGACCACAAGGCGCCACGCCTGCTGCACCAGGAAAGCAACGTGATTATCCGCGCGGTACGGGATTACCTGCGCCAGGATATTGGCGAAGTTCTGATCGACTCGGCAGAGGTCTACGAGAACGTACTCGGCTTCGTACGCCAGGTCATGCCCACCTTTGAAAACAAGATCAAGCTTTACGAAGACGAAATTCCGCTGTTCAGTCGCTACCAGATCGAAGCCCAGATCGAGACCGCATTCCAGAGGGAAGTGAAGCTGCCCTCCGGTGGCTCCATTGTGATCGACCCGACGGAAGCACTGGTCTCTATCGACATTAACTCCTCCCGGGCCACCAAGGGCCAGGATATTGAGGAAACCGCCCTTCAGACCAATCTGGAAGCGGCGGACGAAATCGCCCGCCAGCTCCGCCTGCGTGACATGGGTGGCCTGATCGTTATCGATTTCATTGACATGACGCCCGCCCGCAACCAGCGGGAAGTAGAGCAGCGTATGCGCCAGGCCCTGGAGCTGGACCGGGCCCGGGTGCAGGTGGGCAAGATCTCCCGCTTTGGCCTGCTGGAAATGTCACGTCAGCGTCTGCGCCCCTCCCTGGGCGAAACCCGTAGTGAGGTCTGCCCCCGCTGCAGCGGTCAGGGCACCATTCGCGGCATCGAGTCACTGGCGCTGAGTATCATGCGCCTTATTTTCGAGGAAGCGTCCAAGGACAAGACCGGTGAAGTGCGTGCCGTGGTGCCGGTTTCCGTCGCCACCTTCCTGCTGAACGAGAAGCGCAAGCAACTGGCGGATATCGAGGCCCGGCAGCAGGTAGAAATCCTGGTGGTGCCAGCGGCCCACATGGAAACACCCCACTTCGAGATCCTGCGAGTACGCGATGACGAGGCTGGCGAGAAGGTCACCAGCTACAGAATGGCTGAAGAGTACGCCGCCCAGGAAGAGGAACACGCCGAAGTGCACGTAACCCGCGAGGCACCGCCCCGGGAAGAGGCCGCGGTCAAGTCCATTCGCCCGGCAGCCCCTGCACCGACACCGGCGGCGCCCGTCGCCAGCCCCGGGAGCGAGGAAGTTGCCGAGGAAGGCATGTTCCGCAAGCTTTCTCGCAAACTCGCGAGCTTTTTCGGCGGCGATGCCGCTGAGGAGACCTCAGGTCGCGGCGGCCAGCAAGGCAGCAGCACCCAGGGCTCTGGCGGCAATCGCAGCCAGCAGGGCCGCCAGGACCGCCGCAAGACCCGTGTAGCCCGAGACGATCGCAGTGGCGCGGACAATCGTCAGGGCAGTGACCGCCGTGATTCCTCCGGCCAGAACCGGGACGACGACAGCCGTAGCGGTCGCAGTCGCAATAACCGCAGCAACCGGGGCGGACGCAACCGTCGCTCCGGCGACAGCCGCCCGACTCAACAGGATAGCCAGTCCCGGTCCGATAACCGCGACAATGCGCAGAAAGACAGCGGCAAGCCGGATAACCGCCGCAGTGGTCAGGGCCAGAAAGGCAGCAAAGGCAAGGACGACGACAAGGGCGGCAAGCCCCAGGAGCGCCAGGGCCAGGCTGACACCAGGGGTAACGAAAAGCCGGCGGATAAACCGGCTGGCAAGCCCCAGGACAAGGATCAGGAGAAAGCCCAGGACAGCAAGCCCTCCAGGCCCAAACGCGCCCGTCGCAATCGCAACCGGGACGGCTCACCCGCAGATAGTCCGGAGAGCACTCCGGCGACCCGCAAGGCGGATCGCATGGAGAAGCACCAGGGGGAGCTCGCCGACCGGGAAACCGGCCAGGGCACGAAGGTCGCCAGCGCGGCAACCACTTCCGGGCAGCAGACCAAACCTGGACAAAAACCTGAAAGCGCTGCAGAGTCCGCCGCTGCTCCAGTGACGGCGCCCGAAGCAAGCGCACCGGCGGAGAAAACCACAGCACCGACGGACGCTGACCAAGCTGTTTCTGGCGAAACGCCTGCCGCCGATGACACCGCAACCAGGGCCAGCGATGACCAGGCGGAAAAGCCTTCCGGCAGGGGCCGCAGCCGCAAGCCCCGTAGCAGTAGCAGGGACGACACGGGCAAGGTAGACGGCACAGCCGGTGGGTCCACCGAAGGGAAGGCTGATGCTGATGCCGGTGCCGATTCCGATACCCGGAAGCCGGCCCCCACCCCGAAGCCGGAGTCTGCTACCAGCTCACAGTCCGCTGCCAGCAGCACGGACACAGAGACGAGCGCGCCGGCGAAAGTAGCGACGGACAGGTCTGTAGCCGACAGCTCTACAGCGCCCACCGGCGATGAGCCCGCCCCCGGAAAGAACGGTGAGTCCGCAAAGGCAGAAGCCGGGGAACAGAAGGCTGAAGCGCCCGCTTCCGGTGCGGAAAAAACCGCTGGCGAGACTGCCGGGGCCGCCGATTCAGGCTCGAAAGCCGCCACAGAGTCGACCGAAACCGGCAAGCCCACGGCGCCGGAAATCAGCGAGGCAACTACCCGGGGCGACTCAACACAGACGGCTGACAAGACCGGGAACACCACCAGGGAGCCTGCCGGCGACGACCACGAAGACAAGGTCGAAGCACCGGCCTCCACGGGCGACAAGGTCGCCGCCAGCGAGCCTGAAAAGGCTGCCGGTGACGCTGCAGACGAGGCAGAACCGGAGGTACCGGTAACCCCGGGCCGTGCCTATAATGATCCGAGGGAAGTGCGCAAACGCCGGCGGGCCGCAGAAGCGGCACGAAAAGCGAAGGCCGAGGCCGGTGACAGCACCGCGTCAGCAAAGGACAGTGACGGAACCGGCAGTTCCAGCCAGTAAGCGTTGAAAGATTCACGGGTACACAACAGTGTACCCGTGATACCCCACCATGGCTTCGCGCCAGGAGCAGTTGAATGCTGAACAACGATGAAATAGAAGTACTGGAAGACATCCTCTTCGCAGAACCCTGGGGAGAAGAGTCGCTGGACTTCTTCGGGCTGCATGGCGTGGTTTGCGCCAGTGTGGTGGGCCCCAGGTCACTGGATGCCACCGATATGTTCCGCCTTGCTACCGGACAGGACTCAGTGGCAGCAGATGACGTACCGGATGAATTTGCCCGCCTCACCCGCCAGCTGGCCCAGGGTCTGGCCCATTCGCTGGATATGGGTCAGGCCCTTGAGCTACCGGAACCGGAAGATGGTGATCCCATGAACGCACTGGAAAACTGGTGTGCCGGGTTCGTGGACAGCTTCCTGGAATATGAGGACGAATGGCTGCAGGATGACGAAGCAGGTACCGCAGAGCTACTGGTACCCATGCTGACCCTTTCCGGTCTGTTCGACGATGAGGATTTCCGTAAGGCCAGGGAAGACGAGAAGGTTGCCCAGGAAATGGCCGAGGCACTTCCCGACGCCCTCACCGACCTGTACCTCCACTTTCACGCACCCGACTGATGCCCGTTTGCCGGGCCCGGGGCCTCACACCGGCGAGCGAAAGCGCTCCCAGACAGGTGTAAGGCCCTCTGGCAGGGGCGGAATCCGGCCAAGCTCACACCAACTGGCGCCGGGAAAGTGGAAGTCACTGCCACGGGATGCCAGCAGCGAATGCCGACGACATAGCTCGGCAAGAAACCCCAGGTCACCACTGGACTGTCCTGAAGTGACCACCTCTATCCCCTCGCCACCTGCTGCCATAAAGTCATCCACCAGTGCCCTCAAACGGGTGGCCGTCAGCTTGTACTTGCGGGGATGGGCCAGTACGGCAATGCCGCTGGCGCCGGTAATCCACTGTACCACTTCTTCCAGCTCCGGCCAGAAAGCCTTCACATCTCCTGGCTTGCCGCTGCCAAGATACCTGCGGAACGCCTGGGCCTGGTCCTTTACCAGACCGGCCTCCACCAGCGCTCTCGCAAAATGGGGACGCCCGGGTACGTCCCCGCCGGCCAGAGCGGTCGCCTGATCCAGGATAGTGCGCTCACAACCGGCCACGTGTCTTACCAGCTTGTCGGCTATAGCCGCTGCCCGTTTCCAGCGGTTCGATTGCTGGATGGCTACGTGGTCGGCAAAACCGGCATCGTCCTCGACCATGTCCAGTCCCACAACATGAATCGTGTGTTTGCGCCAGACACAGGACAGTTCAATGCCGTTGATCAGGGTAAGGTTATGCTGATCCGCCGCGTTACGGGCCGCACCGGTGCCATCCAGCGTGTCATGGTCAGTCAGGGCAAGGTGCGTCACCCCCTGCTCGGCCGCCCGGGCGACCAGGTCAGATGGACTGAGCGCACCATCAGATGCGGTGCTGTGGCAATGGAGATCAATGCATTGGCGGTTAGCCTGCGGTATAGTCACAAATTATCCTGAGCGGGTTCAAAGCGTTGGCCGCCAGTCTAACACGTTCCCGTGCGCCCGATAGTCAAGAGGACAGTAACCCTATGTACTACGCCATCATGAGCGAGGATGTCGACCACAGCCTGCCGCTGCGCGCGAAAGCACGCCCGGCACACCTGGCACGCCTGGAAGCCCTGCGGGACCAGGGCCGCCTGCTTGTGGCGGGCCCGCACCCGGCACTGGACACCCCGGAACCCGGAGAAGCCGGCTTCACCGGAAGCCTGGTCGTTGCCGAGTTTGATTCTCTCGACGACGCCCGCAACTGGGCCGATACCGACCCCTACGTTGAGGCCGGTGTGTACCGCAAGGTCACGGTCAAGCCTTTCAAGGCCGTCCTGCCCTGACCGGGAACCAGGTCGCGTCCCTGACTCCATGAGCGTTTTGTAATAGCCAGTGACTTGAACCAATCAAGCGATGTGACAAAATTGCCGGCTAACCGACCGTTGGTAGCAAATCAGGTCCCCATGATCACCCACCGGCCGCTTCAAAACTGACCCGGTCTTTCAACTGCCAGGATTAACGCTGTGATGGCTCGAGCTGTAACCTCTCCCCGTCTGTTCACCGGTTTTCGCCTGCTGGTGCTGCCTCTGCTGGCAATGCTGTTGGTGAGTGGTCTGGCCCATGCCAGAACCGTCTATATTGATGACACGCTCTACGCGCCGGTTCGCAGCGGACAGGGTACACAATTCCGCATCCTCCATAACGGACTCCGCAGCGGTACGGCGGTTACCCTGCTGGAGCAGTCCGAGGAATCCGGCTACAGCAAGATACGAACCAGCCAGGGAGTGGAAGGCTGGGTACCAACCCGCTACCTGACCAACCAGCCCATCGCCCGGGACCGGCTTGATGCCGCCAACCGTGAGCTGGAGCAGGCCCGTAGTGAACTGCAGGAACTCCAGGACCGCATGGGCGAGGTATCCGGTGAACGGGATCAGTTATCCTCCCGTGAACAGGAACTCGAGAATCGCGTAGAGGAGCTCAGCGCTGAACTGGAGGACATTCGCTCCGTCTCATCCAATGCGCTCAACCTCGATCGGCGCAACCGGGAACTGCAGGAAAGCAACCAGAAGCTGAAAAACGAAGTGGAAGTACTTACTGCTGAAGTGGAGCGCCTGGAAGCCCGCAAGGAGTCCGATTTCATGTTACTGGGCGCCGGCCTGCTGATTCTGGGCATGTTTATCGCCGTTGTACTGCCCTGGCTGAAACCCAGCAAGAAGAACGACACCTGGGCCTGATACCTCTCAGGCCATTTATGCCTTCCCCTGATTCGGTCGTGTTATGTACAGCCTGTTAACGCACCAGATCTGGGGATCTGTTCACTCTCCTGATACTAAATCTATGGTTCCATACGGCGGTTATGACGTCAGGTTCTTTGACCAATGGACGCATAGCCACTAAAAGGATTTATAGAGGGCTGATCAATCCACAGCCTTCCTGACCAGAGAGGGAAGAGTTAGTCATGTCGATGACCATGAGGGATTACTCGGAGAAGCGCGATTTCCACCGGATGCAGGTAAACTCTGAAATCCAGATTACCGACGGTGAAGGTCGATCATTCACAGGAATTTGCCGCGACCTCAGCGGCACAGGCATGCAGTTGCAGGTCGCTGACTTCATTCCTGAGGGAGCCATGCTGCACACCCTGTTGCCGGCCACCAGTGACCAGTTCCCGCCGTTTGAGACCGAAGTGAAGGTAATACGGACGGAGCCGAGCGGCGACGTGTTCCTGCTGGGTGTCGCGATCGAGAAGGTCAGGCACTGAGCAAAAAGCCCCGACGGAATAACCCGCCAGGGCTTTTTCAGACCAGCAAGCAGCCGGTATCAGCCAAGCTTTGTCTCTGACACAACGATGCCGTTGTTGTCAGCGTAGACGTACTGACCGGGCCGGAAAGTGACACCACCAAACGTGACCGGTACGTTCAGGTCTCCAATACCCTTCTTTTCGGTCTTGCGGGGATGGGTTCCCAGGGCCTGGACGCCCAGTTCGGTCTTGCCGATGACGTCCACATCACGGATACAGCCGTAGATAATCAGCCCCGCCCAGCCATTGGCCGCAGCCTTCTCTGCCAGCATATCCCCCAGCAGGGCCGCCCGCTTCGAACCACCGCCGTCGACGACCATGACGCAGCCGTTACCCGGCCGGGCCACCTGCTCCTTGACGATGGAGTTGTCCTCGAAGCATTTCACAGTAACCACTTCACCGCCAAAGGCGTCGACGCCGCCAAAGTTACGGAAGCCAGGCTCCACCACCTGGACTTCAGGATGATCATCACAAATATCGGGAGTTACGATGTCCACGTTGTCGGTCTCCTTATCCACAGCCTCTGAGGCCGGTATCAGTCAATGGATTCGTCAGCCAGGAAGAACCAGGTGTCCAGCACCGAGTCCGGGTTCAGGGATACGGTGTCGATACCTTCATCCATCAGCCACTTGGCCAGGTCCGGATGGTCCGACGGCCCCTGCCCGCAGATACCAATGTATTTGTCGGCACGCTTGCAGGCCTGGATAGCGTTGGACAGCAAAGCCTTGACTGCGTCGTTCCGCTCGTCAAACAGGTGGGCAATGATGCCGGAATCCCGGTCCAGGCCCAGGGTCAGCTGGGTCAGATCGTTGGAGCCGATGGAGAAGCCATCAAAGTGTTCCAGGAACTGGTCCGCCAGCAGCGCATTGGCGGGCAACTCGCACATCATGATCAGGCGGAGGTCATTGTCACCCCGCTTGAGGCCATTCTCCGCCAGCAGATCCACCACCTGGCTGGCTTCGCCCACGGTACGGACGAAGGGCACCATGATTTCCACGTTGGTAAAGCCCATCTCGTCACGGACCTTCTTCAGGGCACGGCATTCGAGCTCGAAGCAGTCCCGGAAGGTATCGGAGATATAGCGGGACGCGCCCCGGAAGCCAAGCATGGGGTTTTCTTCGTCCGGCTCGTACAGAGTGCCGCCGATAAGGTTGGCGTACTCGTTGGACTTGAAGTCCGACAAGCGCACGATCACCTTCTTGGGGTGGAAGGCTGCGGCCAGGGTCGAAATACCCTCAACCAGCTTGTCCACGTAGAAATCCACCGGAGAGGCGTAGCCGGAGAAGCGCTTCTCCACGGTCTGACGGATATCCCGGGGCAGGCTGTCATAGTTCAGCAGCGCCTTGGGGTGAACGCCGATCATCCGGTTGATGATGAACTCCAGTCGCGCAAGCCCCACGCCCTCGTTGGGCAGGGCCTGGAAGTCGAAGGCCCGGTCCGGGTTGCCCACGTTCATCATGATCTTGAAGGGGATGGCCGGCATGGACTCCACGGTGTTCTCCCGCAACTCGAAGTCCAGGCTGCCCTCATAGATCAGGCCGGTATCCCCCTCGGCACAGGACACGGTAACTTCCTGGCCGTCCTTGAGGACTTCGGTGGCGTCGCCACAGCCTACGACAGCAGGAATACCCAGCTCACGGGCGATAATCGCGGCGTGGCAGGTACGTCCGCCACGGTCGGTCACGATCGCTGCCGCCCGCTTCATCACCGGCTCCCAGTCAGGATCGGTCATGTCGGTAACCAGCACGTCGCCGGGCTGGACCTTGTCCATATCCTTGATGCTGTCCACCACCCGCACGGCGCCGCTACCAATCTTGTGTCCGATACTGCGACCCTCGACAATCACCTTGCCCTGCTCTTTCAGCAGGTATCGCTCCATCACATTGGCGGCAGCGCGACTCTTGACGGTTTCCGGGCGGGCCTGAACAATGTAGATGCGACCGTCGTCGCCGTCTTTCGCCCATTCGATGTCCATGGGGCGGTCGTAGTGTTTCTCGATGATCATGGCCTGCTTGGCCAGTTCGGTCACCTCTGCGTCGCTGATACAGAAGCGGTTACGATCGTCCTGCTCCACCTTTACGGTATCCACGAAGTGGTCGGAATCCTTGTCCGCGGAATAGACCATCTTGATGGCCTTGCTGCCCAGGTTACGGCGCAGTACCGCAGGACGGCCGTCCTCCAGGGTCGGCTTGTGTACGTAGAACTCGTCAGGGTTTACCGCCCCCTGGACCACGGTTTCACCCAGGCCGTAGGAAGCAGTCACAAATACCACATCGCGGAATCCGGACTCGGTGTCCAGGGTAAACATCACCCCGCTGGCCGCAGTCTCACTGCGAACCATCTTCTGGATACCCGCAGACAGTGCCACCAGCTTGTGGTCAAAGCCATGGTGAACCCGGTAGGAAATAGCACGGTCGTTGAACAGAGAGGCAAAGACTTCCTTGACGGATTTTTTTACCTGCTCGAAGCCAACCACATTGAGGAAGGTTTCCTGCTGACCGGCAAAGGACGCGTCGGGAAGGTCTTCTGCGGTGGCTGAGGAACGCACTGCGACCGCCAGGTTACGGTTGCCGTCCTGGAGCTTGATAAACGACTGCTCCAGATGTTTTTCCAGGTCGGCGGGGAAGGGCTGCTCCAGTACCCACTGACGGATATCCGCACCAACCCGGGCAAGCTCGTTTACGTCATTGATATCAAGGGCATCCAGCGCTTCGTCAATGCGGTCCCGCAGCCCGTCCTTGGCCAGGAATTCCCGGTAAGCATGGGCCGTGGTCGCAAAACCACCTGGTACGGACACGCCGGCATTGGCCAGATTGCTGATCATTTCGCCGAGAGAGGCGTTCTTTCCCCCCACCCGCTCAACATCTGACATGCCCAGGTTCTCAAACCAGATAATGTAATCTTCCAAAGCGCGTCTCCCTTGGTTCAGTCGAGCAAACTGCAAAGAATAGAGGAGCACTCACCCCCTGTAAATCATGCGCTCCATCTGCAGACAGGGCTGCACGACAGGGCCCGGGGGATGATAAGGTTGCTCCCGACTATCGAATTTGGCGTGTATCATACTGTAACCTGTGAAGATTACCTAGGGAACCTCTGCTCATGAAACGCACAGTCTTCTTCATCTCCGACGGCACCGGCCTTACGGCGGAGGCGCTCGGCAACAGCCTGCTGGCCCAGTTCGAGAAAATCGAGTTCGAACGGGTCACGGTTCCCTACGTGGATGACCAGGAGCGGGCTGAAGCCCTGGTGGACCGGATCAACACGGCCGCACAGGAAGACGGCCTCCGGCCGCTGGTGTTCGACACCATTGTGAAAAAGGATATCCGGGCGATCATCAGCGAAGCCGATGGCTTCATGGTGGATATCTTCGGCACCTTCCTGGATCCGCTGGAACAGGAGCTGCAGGCATCATCGTCCTACACCGTGGGCAAGTCCCACTCCATCAACAACGAGGGCACCTACGAGAAGCGGATCCACGCCGTGAACTTCGCCCTGGACAACGACGATGGCGCCCGGACCCGCCATTACGATGAGGCGGACCTGATCCTGGTGGGAGCTTCCCGGTCCGGCAAGACGCCCACCTGTCTGTACCTGGCGTTGCAGTACGGGGTGAAGGCGGCCAACTACCCCATTACCGAGGATGACCTGGATGACCAGCAACTGCCAGAAGTCCTCCGGCCACACCGGGAAAAGATCTTCGGCCTGACCATTGACCCCGAGCGCCTGGCGGTGATTCGCAACGAGCGCCGCCCCAACTCCCGTTACTCATCCATCAAGCAATGCATGCACGAGGTCGAGGAGATTGAAACCATGTACCGGCGTGAGCGGATTCCGTTCATGAACACCACGGCCTACTCGGTGGAGGAGATTTCCACCCGTATCATGGTTTCCACCGGCCTCAAGCGGCTTCGCTGACAGATCCGGGACTCGACAACCTGCCGTTCCGGCAAACAAGCCGCTCCAACCAGAAAAGGGCAGCGCGATTCATCACGCTGCCCTTCCCTTTCCGGTTAGCACCCATCGCAGGGCGCGCCTCCTGGCTACAGCTCCCGGATCTCCAGTCCCAGCTCGCTAACCGTTTCGCGGTTGTCATGACTGGTAATAACCGCCGTACTGGCCTTCTCAGGCCGCAACCAGTCCCGGGCCACTCGCTGAAGATCTTCCACGGTTACCGCCAGCACCCGCTCACGGAACCGGGCCTGCTGCTCCGGCGTACGCCCGAACAGCCGGCTGTGGAACGCGTGACGTGCTTCCCCGGCCGGTGACCGGGGCTTGTCCAGCTGGCCAATCACCCCTAGTACAGACTCTTCCAGCGCCTGCGGATCGTGGGCTTCGTCCTGCAGCCACTGGAGGGAACTGTCGAAATCACCCAGGGTCTCCACCAGGCGTGGGTCCCGGTAGGAGAAGAAACGGAAGGTGCCATTGACGTTGTCCTGGCCGGCACCGCCACCGTAGGCGCCACCCTTCTCCCGGATGGCCCGGTGCAGGTAGCCGTTGCGCAGGAACCCACCGAGCACGGTCAGTGCCGCCGCATCCGGATGGTCCGGCGCAACGGTCGGATAGGAGCGGGCACAGAAGTTGACCTGGGTAGATGTGAGCCAGGCCTCCCGGGTGTCGTAGCTGACCGGCTCCATCTGCCACTGCTCTCCATTGACCTCCGGAGCCTCGGGCCAGAGCCCGGCGACGCCCTCCGCCATGGCGTCCAGGTGTTCGCTTTCAGCCACCAGCAGGAACCGGCGCTGTTGCTTGCGGAACCTCTGGTGCAGGCCAGCCAGGTCGTTACAGAGCTTATCCAGGGCCGCGCTCTCGTCCAGGGTGTCATCCAGTGCCTTGGTGCCCTTGATACCTGCCAGGCCAGCCAGGCGGAACGACAGCCATGCCCCCGGGCTGTGCCCCTGGGAAGCCGCGCCCATGGCCAGGCCATGCCCGCTGCCGGTGACCGCCTGTTCCCGGCGGGCCCGGATCTGGGCGACCAGCTCCCGGATGCGGCCTTTCTCATCGAAACGGGCGTGGTCGTACACATCCCGCAGCAATTCGGAGAGGGCCTTGCGATTACGCGCCAGGGCCTTGCCGCTGAGAATCATATAGCCGTTCAGGCTCTGCACATCATCCACCCTGCCCCGGGCGGATATACTGGCACCGATGCCACCACTACAGGCGGAAATCCGGTCCTGCATCTGAAGATAATCCAGGTCACCACAGCCCACTTCCGTAAGAATGGTGGTGTAAAGGGGTAGCAGAAGTAGTTCTTCCCGGGACAGGGCCGGCAACTGGAAGATGGCCTGTTCGTACACCAGCCCATTGGTCCCCTGGGCGTAAAGGGCCGCGGGGAAGGCCTCCATGGTGTGCCCTTCAGGCACATGGATTTTCAGGGGCACATCGGAAAGATCCACCTTCGGCAAAATGGAGTCATCGTCCTTCTGCAACTGCCGGGCTTCCAAAGCCTGGGCCCGGGTCACGATTTGCTGCTTCTCCTCGTCAGACAGCCGTGCCTTGCGGGCTTCCAGCGCCTGGCGCACCGCTTCCTGGCGACGGCTTTCCAGCTGGTCGTCCGGGCGCAGGGTCAGGGTTACCCTGTGGGGGTTTTCAATCAGCAAGCGCCGGATCAGTCCGGGTACATAGTCGGGATCGCTGATTCGCTCCCGCATGGTTTCCAGCACCGGCTCAAGATCCAGTAACTCCACCGGGTCACCGCCGTGCACCATGGGGGAAATTGCCGTCATGATCAGCTGCAGGCCGTAGGGAAAGCTGTCGCCGGCAATTTCCCTCTGGTGCAGTTCCAGCTGATGGAGTATGGCCTCCAGCCGCTCCCGGGGCACACCCTCCGTGGCTACTTTCTGCAGCACACCCTCGACCAGGGCCTCCAGGTCTTCCCGACGCTCCGGTTCAGAGCCCTCCACACCACAGACAAAGGTCATTTCGCGGTTGGAATCCTCCAGCCCGCACATGGGCGACGGTGCTGCGGCAATGTCCGTGGTTTCCAGTGCGTGCATCAACGGTGAGGCGCTGTTGTCCAGCAGCACGCTTGCCACCAGCTGGGCCTCCAGGTTCTGCTGCAGGTCAAAACTGTGACCCAGCAGCCAGCCCATAACCATGTGGGTCTTGCGCTCCATCGGCTCTCCGGCGCTGACGGCATAGCCCTGCTCTACCCTCAATGGCGAGAACAGTCGCTTCTCATCCCGAACCGGCAGATCCACCTCGAGGGCATCGAATCGTGACAGGGCCAGCTCCTCGAACCGCTCATGGTGTTCCCGGGCCGGGATATCGCCGTAAGTGCAGAAAATCGCGTTGCTGGGATGGTAGTGATGACGATAGAACGCCACCAGGTCGTCATAGCTCAGGTCCACAATATGGTCCGGCTCACCACCACTGTTGTAATGGTAGGTGGTGGTGGGAAACAGGTGGCTGGACAGGTTCTGCCACAACTGGGACGTTGGTGCGCTCATGGCACCCTTCATTTCGTTATAGACCACGCCCCGGTATACCAGGGGAGTGGTGGGGTCGTCCGGGGTCTCGAATTCCAGCCGGTGACCTTCCTGGGCAAAATCCAGCGGGTCCAGTTTGGAAAAGAACACCGAGTCCAGGTACACCGACAGCAGGTTGTCAAAATCCTTGCGGTTTTTGCTGGCAAACGGGTAGGCGGTCCAGTCACTGCTGGTGAAGGCATTCATGAAGGTATTGAGCGACCGCCGGATCATCATGAAGAACGGATCCCGCACCGGATATCGCTCACTGCCGCACAGCGCCGTGTGCTCCAGGATATGGGCAACACCGGTGGAGTCCATGGGAAAGGTGCGCAGGGCCACGAAAAATACGTTCTCGTCATTGTCGGCCGCCATGTGCAGGTGCCGCGCACCGGTCTTGCGGTGTACGTACTCCTCCATGGTCAGGTTCAGGGCAGCAACGGGATGGCTGCGAACATGCTCGAACGCCGGGTGTACACTGGACTCATTGGTTACGGTCATGCACTCGTCCTGTCTGGCAAAATAGTGTTAAGTAGCTTATCACGGTATCCTCGACACACCGGCGGAGGTCCCCGGGAGGATTACCGCCAGTTGTGACCGGGAACGAATTTCCCCGATAATAATTCCCCTATGATGGCGACGAGGCAGGGGTTTTGAAACCCCGCCCCCGGAACGAATATCGCAAAAGCGCCGGATTCACGCGCTGCCACCCATTGCGATACCCCAACCGGACAAGCCAGGTATCGAGGTAAGCCATGATCATGACCGACACGACCACCGAGCCCGGCCGCTACCCCGCCAGCCCACGAGTGCCAGACGCCAGCGCCTATCATAATGAACGGCGACGCTACCTGGCCCGGGCGCGCCGCAACCCGGGCCTGCGTCAGCGCTATCTGCGAAACCTCACCGGTTACCTGTTGTTACGGGGTGCCTGGTCCTTCGGTTTCTTCCCCGTCATTCTGGCCTTCTGGGTGCCGCTGGTTATGGCCGAGTTCAACCCGGTGGTCATGGTTCAGTCCCTGCTGCCCCACCTGGAGGCCTTTGTATCGTCCAACCCCGAGCTGCAGGCCCGGGCGATGAGTACGTTGCTGGCAGGCTGGGTCTCCATCGGGCTGTTCTTCTTTCTGTTTGATGTTGTCATCAACCCTTTCCGCTCACCCTTCCAGAAAGAGGCCGACATTCACATGCGGGCCTGGTCCCAGAGTCAGGGACTGGTACCACCAGACGAAGTGTGAACGGGGTTTGAGTCGGCAACAATAACCACGCCTGTATGTAAACTTTTGTATCCATGCCGGGTTACACTTTCTTCAGGAGCCTGCAAACTGGGGAGAGTATCCGGATGGACATCAAAAACGCCTTGCTGGTGGATGATTCGAAAGTTGCCCGCTTTACCCTCAGCAAGCTGCTCAGGGGCAGCAATATGGAGGTCAGCACCGCCGGCTCCGCCGAAGAGGCACTTGACCTGCTGAGCAACAGCGATCGCCCGGACGTGATCTTTATCGACCACCTCATGCCCGGAATGAACGGCGTCGAGGCGGCCCGCGCCATTCGCAACAACCCTGTGACAGCCCACATCCCCATCGTGATGTGCACCTCCGGGAAATCCGCTGAGTTCGAGGAAACCGCCCATGCTGTGGGCGTCGACGTCATCCTGCCCAAGCCCCCGGCAAGGGACGGAGTCACCCGGGTACTGGAAAAACTCCGCGCCATGCCGGAGGTCGAACCCGTGACCGTCAGCGAAGAAAGCCGGGTTCCCCCGGCAAACGACCCGGATATTCCCCTGCTGACCGAAGACCAGGTCGCCATGGCCGCCCGGGCAGAGGTCAAATCCCAGATCAGCGAGCAGCTCCACGAACGCCTGACCCACCTTTTTGATGAACAGGCGGGCTACCTGCGCCAGGGCATGGACGAGCACAACAGCCTTAACACCACCCTGATCAACGAGAAGCTGGCTGCGCTGGAAGCTATCCTGGACGTTCATCAGAAGGCCGTAGCCAGGACGGTGACCCGGGAGGTGAACGAATTGCTTAAAAAGCTGCTCAGCCAGCACCAGCGAGACACGGTACAGGCCATGGAAAAACAGGCGACAGACAGAAACACCTTCCTGCTGGAGGAACTGGACCGCCAGCGGGACCAGGACCAGGAGTTCTGGAAGTCACTGCAGGCCGATACGCTGCATCAGGCCACGGAAGCTGCCCGCCAGCAGGCAGAACAGGTGGCCAGGCACCTGGATGAACTGGCAGCCAACCGACGCCGCAAGTCCAGCCGTAACGCCTATATCGGTGTCCTGGTGGCCAGCCTGGGCATTGTCGGTGTCAGCCTGGCCTGGATGAACGACCTGCTGCCCTTCTGACCGCATCTTCACGACCGGGGCTTCGGGTTTTGCTACCCTCCGAAGCACCGGCCAGACTCACCCACCGGCGGCGAACTTTGATAGAATGCGACCTGTTCTCAACCCACGATCGCAGCGTTCCTGCCGGATGTTTCCATGAATCACCTGTTTATCGACAACCTCACTGTCATCGACTTTGCCTATCTTGACCACCAACGTGGCCTGGTTGGGGAGAGCTGGATTGCCGACATCGTGTTGGGCGGCGAACTGGATGAACAGGGCATGGTGTTCGACTTCGGCAATGTGAAACGCACGATCAAGCGGGTCATTGACGAGCGGGTCGACCACCGGCTGGTGGTACCGGGAGGGGCAAGGTGCCTCGCACGAGGCGACAGCCCCGGGCATCTCACCTGGACCCTGGCAGACGGCAGCCAGATCCGCCACGAGGGGCCGGAACAGTCCGTCGTATTCCTGGACCACCCGGAGGTGGTGCCTTCCGCGGTCGCGCGTCTGCTGGAGAATGAGCTAAAGGCAGTGCTGCCGGCCAACGTAACGGCTGTGGAGGTCTCCCTGCGGGAGGAGCTGATTGAGGGTGCCTATTATCATTACGTGCACGGCCTGAAAAAGCACCTGGGCAACTGCCAGCGCATTGCCCACGGCCACCGTTCACCGATCCGCATTGATATCAACGGACGGCGGGACACAGAGCTGGAGAAGCATTGGGCGCGGCAATGGCAGGATATCTACATCGCTACCCGCGAGGATCTTAGCCAGAGCTGGACGGATACTGGTGGCACTGAGTATGTGAGCTTCCATTATGACGCCGAGCAGGGGGAGTTCCGGCTGACCTTGCCCCGCCAGCGGGTGTGGTTCCTGGAAACCGATACGACCGTTGAGTTGATTGCGGCTTACCTGGCTGACCAGATCAAGGCTTCACACCCCGGCGATGAGGTTCGTGTTCGGGCTTTTGAGGGGGTTGGTAAGGGCGCGATTGCTGTTCGCTAAGCTGGTGGTAGACGATCTTCCTGATTTGAATTAGTAGCCTGCTAGATTCGGGTGGTGGAGCTGAGGCGGGAAGACTTTTCTGGACACGCCCCGCAAGTACGTCCATGTAGGGCTCCGTCGCGCCATCCCTGGCGCTCCAGGGTCCTGAAAAGTCTTCCCACCCCAGCTCCCGGAATCCTTTTCGATACCTCTACAATAAAACGACCCAGTCACTTCTAGGGCTCTGCCTACTGGCAACGTGCGTAAGGCATGGACTGTTTAAACACAGTTCCAGAGGCAACGCTGCGCCCCGCCTTTATCATGAAGTTCAGTCGCTACCAAATAATGCCGGAGGTATCAGAGCAGCTCAAAGGGAGCGGGGTTGGGGACATCTTTCAGGACCCTGGAGCGCCAGGGATGGCGCGACGGAGCCCTCCAGGGATGGATTCACGGGGCGTGTCCTGAAAGATGTCACCGACCCCGGTCCCCGGCACCAGGCCAACCATTCCAACCGCAAAGTTGGAAAACCAAGCAAACCGAGCCCCAAAAAACAGACACAAAAAAACCGCCGGAAGGCGGTTTTTTGCTGATAACCCGGTGGACTAAACCGTGTTACCAAATTGGCGTCCCCTAGGGGGTTCGAACCCCTGTTGCCGCCGTGAAAGGGCGGAGTCCTAGGCCACTAGACGAAGGGGACTAGAAATTGGTGGAGCCAAGCGGGATCGAACCGCTGACCTCAACACTGCCAGTGTTGCGCTCTCCCAGCTGAGCTATGGCCCCTCAACGGCTGCGTATATTAAGGATCCACCCGGGGGGCGTCAACACTTAAAACGCATTTTTTTCAGTTTTCTGGACATCCCTGTCCAGACCGTTCAAAACACCACCAGATCGCTTATTCTGCGATCAACGTGGCGTACTCCTTCTCCACCCGCTTGGTTTCCTTCTTGGAAAAACCGCCCAGCACATTCAGCGCATGGCGCAAACGGGCGCGGGTCATGTCCGGACCCAGCAGGGCCATGGAGTCCATGACCGACCAGGAATTGGGTGTACCGGCAATCGCCACAAAGATGGCGAACATGAAGTCGCCCATCTTCAGATCCATGGCCTTGGCCAGGCCCTTGATGTCCGCGAAGATATTCTCCTTGCTCCAGTGACGCTGGGCTTCCAGCTTCCACAGGGCAAACTGCAGCACCCGCTTCACCTGGCCTTCGTCCAGTTTATTGTGGGCAAAGTCCTCGGCGGTCACCTCCAGCATGCCGGAGAACATGAAGGACGCCATCGGCGCCACGTCCGAGAACACCTCTGCCCTGCCCTTCACATGAGGCACCAGGGCCCGCAGGGCATCTTCGTTGAACCACCACTGGCTCAGGCGCTCCACGAACTGGTCGTCGGAGACATCTTCCCGCAGCCACAGGCCGTTCAGCCAGCGCAACTTCTCTACATCAAACACCGGACCACCGAGGGACACCCGGTTGATATCAAAGTGCTCGATCATCTCGTCCAGGGTGAACTTTTCCCGCTCGTCCGGCATGGACCAACCCATGCGTCCCAGGTAGTTGGTCACCGCCTCCGGCAAGAAACCCATGCGCTCGTAGAAATTGATGGACGTGGGGTTCTTGCGCTTGGACAGTTTGCTCTTGTCGGGGTTACGCAGCAGCGGCAGATGACACAGCACCGGCATGTCCCAGCCGAAGTACTGATACAGCAGCTTGTGCTTGGGTGCCGAGTTGATCCACTCCTCACCCCGCAGCACATGGGTGATCCCCATCAGATGGTCATCCACAACGTTGGCAAGGTGGTAGGTGGGCATGCCGTCAGACTTGAGCAGGATCTGGCAATCCACCTGGGACCAGTCAATCTCGATCACCCCACGCAACATGTCGTCAATCTTGCAGACGCCCTCATCCGGGACCTTCATACGAATGACATAAGGCTCACCCGCGTCCAGGCGACTCTGAACTTCGTCTTCCGGCAGTTCCAGGTCACCCTTGATACCCGGGTTCTCGCCTCGGGCCTTGCGCTCCTCGCGGATGGCGTCCAGCTCCTCCGGCGTGCGGAAGCAGTAAAAGGCGTGACCTTTCTCCACCAACTCCATAGCGTACTGGCGATAAGAGTCCTTGCGCTCGGACTGGCGATAGGGGCCATGGGGGCCACCTACATCGGGACCTTCGTCCCATTCCAGGCCAAGCCAGCGCAGTGCCCGGAGAATGTCCTGCTCCGACTCGGCGGTGCTGCGGGCCTGGTCGGTGTCCTCTATGCGGAGGATAAACTGACCACCGTGCTGGCGCGCAAAACAGAGGTTGAACAGGGCGACAAACGCGGTGCCCACATGGGGGTCACCGGTGGGCGACGGAGCAATTCGGGTACGTACAGTCATCAAAGGATCCAGCCTGACGCAGTGAATGGATGAAAGGTCGCCATTATACCGAGCCTCGCCGGAAATCCCATGAATGCAGGGCGGTGTTATACCCTCAGCCGCGACAGGCACTTCCCACGCGGCCATAAATGTAATATTATAACATTCTCTTTCAGGCGATTATGGCAAGCGCATCCTCATGAATCAGATCTCCCGTGTTCTCCCGGTACTCAGCCTTACCACTGCCCTGCTCCTCGGGGCAGCTACCAGTCATGCCTCCGACGAAAAGCCCAAAATAGTGACATCCCTGACTCCGATCGAGCTCCTGGCAAAGGCTGTGGCAGGGGATCAGGTGACCGTGACCACGCTTGTGCCTGCTGGTGCCAGCCCTCATACCTATCAGCTGCGCCCTTCCGAGCGTCGGCAGCTGGCCGCCGCTGACCAGATTTTCTGGGTGGGGCCAGGCATGGAAAGCTTCCTCGAACGATTGCTGACGGGGCCGGATTTCCGTGACCGCAGCGTGACCCTGATGCCCGGGGCCGACACCGAGTCCCACCGCGCTGAAGCCTCCCACGGGCATGACAGTCACGACGGGCATGACAGTCACGACGGGGACGACAGCCACCATGAGTCCGTCAGTGCCGACACCCATGATCACGGCCACGACCACGGTGATGGTGAAGACCCTCACATCTGGCTGGATCCGGCCCTGGCGCTGGCCATGGCGGAGAAAATTGCCCATAGCATTGAAGGCCTTGACGGCGTCGACGCCAGCCGAATCGATGAGAACCTGGCGGACTTCGAAGCAGCCCTGAAGGAACGTGAGGCCGCTATCCGTCAGCAACTTCAGCCGGCGAAGGATCTGGACCTGTTTACCTATCACGACGCCTTCCGCCGCTTTGCCGAGCACTACGGTCTGGCCATCGCCGGTGTGCTTACCCTCAGCCCCGAACGCACTCCGGGTGCACGGCACCTGGCAGAGGTACAGCAACGGTTGCAGCGGGCGGACCAGCCCTGCCTGTTGACGGAGCCACAATTCAACGAGCAGTGGTGGGAATCCCTGATGACAGATGTGGATATCCCCATCAGCACCTGGGACCCCCTGGCCGGTGGCATCGAATCATCGCCAACGGGTTACCTGGAGTTTCAGCAGAGCCTTGCCGATGCGGTACTACGCTGCCTGCCAGAGAGCGCCCAGTAACAGCGGCAGGGTCACCATACCCAGCAGCGTCTGACCGCTGATAATGGCAGCCATCAGGGGGGCATCACCCCCCAGCTGCCGGGCGAGGATGTATGAGGAGGTCGCGGTAGGCAGCGCCGCCAGCAGGATAGCCACCTGCACCAGGGTGCCACTCATCCCCAGTACCATGGCCAGGCCCAGGGTGAGCACCGGAAAGATCACCAGCTTGGCGAAGGATGACACCAGGAAAGGTGCCGAGGCATTGCGCAGGGCTTTCAGTTGCAAGCCGGCGCCCACGCACATCAGCCCCATGGGCAGTGCCAGGTCACTCAGCGGGGCCAGAATACCGGCCACCACCGGGTGAAAGCCGATACGGAAGAAACTCCAGATCACACCGATCACCGACCCTATGATCAAGGGGTTGGTGGCGATGGCCCTGATCACCGGTGCCAGGCGCAATTTACCCTGCCGACAGGTCACCGAGAACATCAGGATGCACAGCAGGTTCAGCAGGGGCACCTTCACCGCCACAGCGACGGCAATCAGCGATATCCCCTCATCTCCCAACAGCATACCGGCGGCCGCAAGGCCCACATAGGAGTTGAAGCGAATGCCGCCCTGGAACACGGAAGAATAGACCGGCCCGGGCCAGCGCCAGACCAGCTGGATCAGCACGAGTACCAGTGTCATGGCCACCAGCATGGCCACGATCAGCAGCAGGATGTCCCCGTAAGCGGACGCAGGAAGGCGCGCCTGTCCCAGCTTGTAGATCAGCATGGCCGGAAACAGGGCGTAATAGGTGAAACGCTCGGCCTGGATCCAGAACCCCTCGCCGGGAAATTGCCAGCGCCGGAACAGATGCCCGATGACGATCAGCATGAATACCGGTATCAGAGCCTGAACCACGACTGACATAGCTTTCCCTCAAGGCTGAAAAGCTGAGGATACTACCATTACCGCGCCCGGGGGTCTGCCCGGGACAGCGGCCGGGGCTGGCCCTGCGCCCCGCCCCGACGGCTTTTCCGAGCCTTAACGGCCGGTTTTCAGCTGTTCCCAGTACCGGTTGTAGACCTGCATGGCCTCGTCGCCCACATCTTCCTGGAACTCGGCGTTTTCCATATCCTCCTCCGTAGGATAGCTGGCGCGATTGCTGGCCACCTCGTCGGGCAGCAGGTCGCGGGCTGCCAGGTTGGGGGTGGCGTAGCCAATATCCTCGCTGATCAGCGCGGCAATCTCCGGCTGCAGCACGAAGCTGATAAACTTGTGGGCGGCTTCAGGGTTGGCCGCGTTTCTGGGGATCACAAAGCTGTCGAGCCACACAATGACCCCTTCCTCCGGGTAGATATACTCCAGTGAGGACATGTCCTCCTTGCCCATCACCGCCTCGCCGTTCCAGATCATGCCGATGTCGGTCTCTCCCTCCAGGTACGGCATGCGGGGAGCGTCGGAATTGAAAGTGCGTACCGACGGCATCAGTTCGCTGAGCTTTTCGTAAGCGGCTTCGATTTCATCCGGGTTGGTGCTGTTGCCGGAGTATCCCAGCACCCGCAGGCCGATGTGGAACACTTCCCGCATGTCATTGGTCAGCATCACCTGGCCTTCGTACTGCTCGTCCCACAGGTCGGCCCACCCGGCAACCTCGTTCTGGTCAACCGCGTCGCTGTCGATGGCCAGGCCGGTGGTGCCCCACAGGTAGGGAACTGAATAGGCGTTGCCCTCATCGAAGCTCTGGTCCACCAGCTCCGGATCCAGGTTGTCAAAGCCTTCGATCTGGCTGTGGTCGATCTCCATCAGCAGATCTTCCTTGCGCATCTTGTTCACATAGTAGGTGGACGGCACCGCAAGGTCGTATTGGCTGCTGTCGTCCAGCAGCTTGAGACGGGCGTACATGGCTTCGTTACTGTCGTAGGTGGTGTAAACCACCTCGATTCCGGTCTCTTCCTCGAACCGGTCCAGCACTTCCTGGGGCATATACTCCGACCAGTTGTACAGGTTGAGTACTTGTGCCTCTTCTTCCTGACCGCTACAGCCCGCCAGGGTGACCGCTGCCAGACCGGCAATGGCAAGTTTCTTCATCGTTTACTCCTCATCAGAATCCATTGGGACAACACAAGCATCACCAGTGAAAACACCAGCAACAGGGTGCCCAGTGCATTCACCTCGGGTTTCAGGCCGACACGCACCATAGAGTAGATGCGTAACGGCAGAATTTCATAACCGGGACCACTGACAAAGGTGCTCACCACGACGTCGTCCAGGCTCAGAGTGAACCCCAGCAGCCAGCCTGCCAGCAACGCCGGCATGATCACCGGCAGCAGTACGGTGCGGGTCATGGTGAAATCGGACGCACCCAGATCCCGGGCGGCCTCCGGCAGACTTTCATCAAAGCCGCTCAGACGGGCCATAACAGTGATCACCACGAACGGCAGACAGAAGGTCACGTGGGCCAGCAACAGGGAGAAATAGCCCAGCTGCATGCCAACCAACAGAAACAGGGAGAGTAGCGAGATGGCCAGCACAATCTCCGGCGACATCATGACCACGAACAGCATGCCCCTGAGGGCCTTCTTGCCCCGGAACCGGTAGCGGTGCAAAGCCAGGGCCGTCAGTGCGCCGATGAGTGTGGAGAGCGTGGCAGCTGAGACGGCCAGCCACAGGGAGTTCCACAACGCCTGCATCATGGCGTCGTTACTGAACAGGGCCTCGTACCAGCGCCAGGTGAATCCACCCCAGCGGTAACCGGTGCGACCGTCATTAAAGGAAAAGACCACCAGCACGGTGATGGGGATGTACAGCGCCAGGTACACCAGCGCCAGGTAGGCCCGTGGCAGCCAGCGGCTCATGTCTCACCGCCCTCACCCAGCCGTCGCTGGCTGAGGCGGTGGGTAAACAACAGCAGGGCCATGGCCAGGGTCAGCATGATGGCGGCGGCGGCACCAAGCGGCCAGTTGCGGGCATCCAGGAACTGGTTCTTGATGACATTACCCACCAGCAGGTTGCGGGAACCGCCCAGAATGTCCGGTACGAAAAACAGGCCCATGGCCGGCAGCAATACCAGCATGACCCCGGCCAGGACACCCGGCAGGGTCAGCGGCACCACCACGTGGATAAAGGTCCGGAAACGTCCGGCCCCCAGATCGTGGGAGGCCATCAGTAGTTCCTCGCGCAGGTCGTCAAATACCGAGTACAGGGGCAGGATCATGAAGGGCAGAAGCAGATAGACCAACCCGACAATGACCGCCCCTTCGGTGTACAACATACGCAACGGCTCATCGATCAGGCCCAGTGACATCAACCCGTTATTGATCAGGCCATTGGTGGCCATCAGCAGTTTCAGGGCGTAGGTGCGAACCAGGGAGTTGGTCCAGAAGGGAACAATCAGCAGAAAAATCAGCAATAGCTGACGCTCCCTCGCCACCCGGGACAGCGCCCAGGCGAAGGGGTAACCGATCAGCAGGCACACCAGGGTGGTCACCGAGGCCATGTACAGGGAGTGCAGGAACACCTCCAGGTACAGTGGGTCCAGCAGACTACGGTAGTTCTCCAGGGTGACCGGCAATGACAGGAAGGTGCCCGGATCCCTGGTCAGGAAACTGGCCGCGATCACCAGCAGGTTGGGTGCCAGCACCAGCCCAAGCAGCCAGGTCCATACCAGTATCAGTACACCGGTCCGGAAGGGTTGCCGCAACCCCCTAAGCATCCGCTGCCTGACCCTCGGGGGTAGTGGTGGCTTCCAGGGGCAGGAGCCACTCCCAGCCTTCTACCCAGCTGACCCGAACCGGCTCGCCCAGGCGATAATCGAAGGCGGGGTCGTCCTCATCGAAAAACTCGCTGGCCAGCACCTCTGTGCCATCGTCCAGGTGAATCACTGAATCCAGGGTACTGCCTTTGTAGTTTCGCTCGACTACCTTGCCGGCAAACCCGTGGTCAGCGTCAGGCTCCAGCACCCGGATATCCTCCGGGCGCAACAGTACATGGACCAACTGGCCCTCCGCGACCGGGAAGAATGGCCGTCGCATGCTCCGCCGGTAACCGGAGACATTCACAGTGATGCGCTGGTCGCCTACCTGTTCCAGAACACCTGGAAAGAGGTTGGTCTCACCCACAAAGCGGGCGGTAAACAGGTTGGCGGGTCGCTCGTAGATCTCACGGGGTGTGCCCGTCTGCTGCACCTTGCCCGCCTGCAGCACCACCACCCGGTCCGACATGGACAGGGCTTCTTCCTGGTCGTGGGTAACAAATACAAAGGTGATACCCAGCTCCCGCTGCAGACGCTTTAGCTCGATCTGCATGGTGCGTCGAAGCTTGTAGTCCAGGGCGGACAGGGGCTCGTCCAGCAGCAACAGCTTCGGGCGCTTCACCACCGCACGGGCAATGGCCACCCGCTGTTGCTGGCCGCCGGAAAGCTGATGGGGCTTGCGCCGGGCAAAGTCATCCAGCTGCACCATGGCAAGGGCTTCGTCTACCCGTTGCCGAACCTCGTTCCCTGGGCGCTTTTCCATCTTCAGGCCATAGGCGACGTTGTCAAACACCGTCATATGGGGAAATAGCGCATAGTGCTGGAACACCGTATTCAGTGGCCGCTGCTCCGGCGGCAGTGCGCTGATATCCGCGCCATTCAGTTCGATAGTGCCGCTGTCCGGCATCTCGAATCCCGCCAGCAACCTCAACAAGGTGGTCTTGCCACACCCGGAAGGGCCCAGCAGCGTAATGAACTCGCCGTCCGCGATGTCCAGGTCGAGGGAATCCAGCACTGTTTTGCCGGAGAAGTGTTTACCCAGATTGCGGAGTGAAAGCAGCGTCTTCTGTGTCATCAACGGCGCCCCTGAAATGAGCCGGCTATTTTTTCAGAAAATGCCCCCGTGGGCAAAGGCCATACCAGGGTTTTCGCGGCTTTCTGCTACATCGCCGGCGGCCCTTTCAGGTACAATGCCGACCAGATTCATTGCTGTGCCAGGCCACCGATACATGTCTATGCCCGAAACATCCCCCCGTCAGCCCGCTCCGCTGTCCCGTCGCTTCTGTGTGGCACCGATGATGGACTGGACCACCCGCCATTATCGCTACCTGGCCCGCATACTCAGCCGGCGGGCACTGCTCTATACCGAGATGGTCACCACCGGCGCGCTGATACACGGCGATACTGCCCGTTTTCTGCAGCATGATCCCGCGGAGTATCCCCTGGCCCTGCAGCTGGGAGGCAGCAACGCGGATGAACTGGCGCGGTGTGCCGCTCTGGCAGAGGAATATGGTTTCAGCGAGGTGAACCTGAACGTGGGCTGCCCCAGCGACCGGGTACAGAACAACATGATCGGCGCCTGCCTGATGGGCCACCCCGACAAAGTCGCTGAAGGCGTGCGGGGGATGATCGCCGCGACCTCCCTGCCGGTCACGGTGAAGCACCGGATCGGCATCAATGGCCGGGAGTCCTGGGAGGACCTCTGTCACTTTATTGAAACCGTGGCAGCAGCGGGTTGCCGGACCTTTATCGTTCATGCCCGCATTGCCGTGCTGGAGGGCCTGAGCCCCAAGGAAAACCGGGATATCCCGCCGCTCAAGTACCCCTGGGTGTATGACCTCAAGGCCCGCTATCCGGAGCTGGAAATCATCATCAATGGCGGTATCAGGACCTTCGAAGAATGTCACCAGCACCTTGCACACACTGACGGGGTCATGCTGGGCCGGGAGGCCTACCACAACCCCTGGCTGCTAGCCGGCGTTGACCCGCAGCTGTTCGGCGAAGCCTCGCCGGTGGCCAGCCGTCATGAAGCCCTGGAGGCGATGCTGCCGTTCATCAAGGAGGAACTGGAGCGCGGCGTCTATCTGACGCACATCACCCGTCACATCATGGGCCTGTTCCACGGCCAGCCCGGCGGCCGTCAGTTCCGCCGCCACATCAGTGAGAACGCCCATCGTCCCGGCAGTGGTATCGAGGTGGTACTGGATGCGCTGGCGAAGGTTCGGGAGCCCCTCCCCCAACCGGACCCTGCATAACCCTGTCTGCATGACCCACCGGTAAGCCCTTGCTGTCTTGTTCCCGTCCCGCCAGCCGGTTATCGTAACGGTATAATTGACAGCCTTCAGGCAAGCAGGCCGCCTGAAGGCCTCTCACGCTCTGCGGCAACCGGAAGCATGCCTGACGACAACAGGGACACGAGGAACATTACCCATGACCAGCAAGCTTGAACAACTCAAAGCCATGACAACCGTGGTGGCCGACACCGGCGACCTGGAAGCCATCGCCCAGTGGCGGCCGCAGGACGCCACCACCAACCCGTCTCTGCTGCTCAAGGCCGCCGGTTCAGACGCCTACCGACCGATGCTGGATGAGGCGATCGCCTTCGCGTCCCGCCAGGGCGGTTCCGACCAGGAGCAGCTGGGCTGGGCGACCGATACCCTGGCGGTTCTGGCGGGCAAACAGATTCTGGACCTGATTCCCGGTGTGGTGTCCACCGAAGTGGACGCCCGCCTGTCTTTCGACACCCCCGCCACCATTGATAAGGCCCGGCGGCTAATTGGGCTGTACGACAGTCAGGGCGTAGACACCAGTCGGGTGCTGATCAAGATTGCATCCACCTGGGAGGGTATCCGCGCGGCGGAACAGCTGGAAAAAGAAGGCATCCACTGCAACCTGACCCTGCTGTTTTCCTTTATCCAGGCGGCGGCCTGTGCCGATGCCGGAGCCTATCTGATCTCGCCGTTCGTGGGGCGCATCCTCGACTGGCACCTGGCTCACAGTGACCGGGACGCCTTCGCCCCGGAAGAGGATCCGGGCGTGCTGTCTGTCAGTCGCATCTACAATTACTACAAGGCCAATGGCTACGACACGGTGGTCATGGGCGCCAGCTTCCGCAACACCGGTGAAATTGAGCAGCTGGCCGGGTGCGACCGGCTGACCATCAGCCCTGCCCTGCTGCAGGCGCTCAAGGAGGATACCGGGGACCTGCCCCGCCGGTTGTCTCCGGACCATGCTCACAGCGCTGACCGGCCGTTGTCCATCGGCGAGCGGCTGTTCCGCTGGGAATCCAATGAAGATGCCATGGCCACCGAAAAGCTCGCCGAAGGCATCCGTCGTTTTGCCGCCGACCAGGTGGAGCTGGAACAGAGAGTCAGCCAGCTTGCCCGGGCGGCCTGACAGAGGAGGGCCGCAGGCCGATGATCCACCAACTGCGTCAACTGCTGTTCCCGGAAGCCGGTGGCAAGGGCGCATCCGCCAACCCCGATGACCATCAACTGGCGGTGGCGGCCACGGCACTGATGGTCCAGCTGGCCCGCGTCGACAATCACGAGGACCAGCGGGAGCTGGAGACCATCGTTGACTGTGCGGTCAAGGTTCACCAGGTAACACCGGAGGAAGCCCGGGATATCCTCGACGACGCCCTCAACCACGCAGATGACTCCACCTCTCTTTATGAGTTTACCGGCCAGCTCAACGACCAGCTGAGCCAGGACGCCAAGGAACGGGTTCTCGAGAGTATCTGGCGAGTGGCGCTGGCCGACGGCCGTATCGACAAGTACGAAGAACACCTGATTCGCCGCATGGCGGAACTGCTGCATCTCAATCACCGGGAATACATGCAGGCCCGTCACCGGGCCAGCGACGAGCCGGCCTGACCGGACGCCACGTTCGTGCAATCCCGGGCAACGCTTGCGGTGTCCGGGTTTTACCTTTTTGCCAGGAGAACCACCATGCTCGCCATACTCCATCCGGACACGCCGCTGGACAGCGACAGCTATCGCCAGACCATGAGCTTTCTGGAGCAACTGCCCGGTGTGACGGTCAAGGTCCATGAAGTGAAAGGGGCCAACCAGCGCCTTACCGAACTCTATCTGCTTGGCGATACCAAAAGCCTGGACAAGGACGAGATCGAGGCCCTGCCAGCGGTAGAGAGGGTTATCCGCATTTCCGACGACTACCGGATTCTGGGACGACACCGTGATGACCAACGCCAGTCCGGATTTACCTACAATGGTGTGGAATTCAGCCAGGAAAACCTGAACGTGTTTGCCGGCCTCTGCGCGGTGGATACCCCTGAACACGTGGAAATCATGATGCGGGCCCTGAGCGAGCAGGGACAGCACTGTACCCGCATGGGCGCGTACAAGCCCCGTACCAATCCCTACTCGTTCCAGGGCCATGGCAAGAGTTGCCTGCCCTGGGTGTTCGAGACTGCCGGCAAGCATGACATCCGGGTGGTGGCCATGGAAATCACCCATGAGAGCCATATCGAGGAAATCGACACGTGCCTGGAAAAACTGGGGCGCCCCACCGGGGTCATGCTGCAGGTGGGCACCCGCAATACCCAGAATTTTGAGCTGCTCAAGGCCATCGGCCGCCAGAAGACCTACCCGGTCCTGTTAAAGCGCGGATTCGGCATCACGCTCAATGAGTCCCTGAACGCGGCGGAATACCTGGCCAGCGAAGGTAACGCCAACGTGGTGTTTTGCCTGCGGGGCATGAAAACCGATGCCGGCCTGCCCCATCGCAACATGGTGGACTTTGCCCATGTGCCCACAGTGAAGCGCCTGACCCGCATGCCGGTATGCATCGACCCGTCCCACTCAGTGGGCAGCCGTGACAAAGCACCCGACGGCATCCCGGATGTCATGCATGCCACCGCCCAGGGCGTGGTTGCAGGTGCCAACATGGTTCTGGTGGACTTCCACCCCCGCCCGGAGAAAGCCCTGGTGGACGGGCCCCAGGCCCTGCTGATGGATGAGCTTCCCGCCTACCTTGAAGATGTCAACCAGTGCCACCAACTCTGGAAAAAACGCCAGCAGCTGTACCGCAACACAGGAGATAGCAAGGCAACATGATCGTCTATGGTCATCGCGGTGCCCGGGGCGAGGCTCCGGAGAACACACTGGCCGGATTCACCACCGCCTATCGCCACGGAATCCGGCACTTCGAACTGGATGTTCAGCTCTCATCCGACGGAGTACCTGTGGTCATTCACGACCTGACCCTGGACCGCACCACCGGTAAACCCGGCAAGGTCGCCAACCACACTTCGGCAGAACTCGCCGGGCTGGACGCACGCCAGAACGCCGCGCCCTGGCCGGACCCTGTGGGCATTCCGACCCTGGAGCAGGTACTGAACGCCTGCCCTGAAGTGGCCCATTACCAGCTAGAAGTAAAGCCGGACGGACGCCAGCGGCTGAATATTCTTTGTAACCGCCTTACAGAACTGATTCAGCGTCGCCAGCTGTTCGAGACCGTGGCGGTGACCTCCTCGGATGGCTGGTTCCTGCAGGAAATCAAACGCCGGAATCGCCGTATACACACCGGCTACGTTGCCGGCCGACGCTTTCCGAGACCCGTCATAACGGCCCGGCGACTGAAGTGCAGCTACCTGATTCCGAGCTGGCGCATCTGTTCCGCCGAGATGGTACAACAGGCCCACCGGCAGGACATGCAGGTGTCGGTTTGGACCGTCAACCGCATCCACGACATGCTGACAATGGAAGACTATGGGGTGGACAGCATCATTACTGATTTCCCTACCAGCACACGGATCTATTTCGATAACCGGGCAGTAAGGTTACCGCGACCGGCTGATATGGCTGAAGAGGGGCAGCAAGGCCAGGGGGCAACTACGGCCTGATCCGGCAGGACCGTACAAGGCCCACGCCGGATCAGGTCTGGCCGGATTATTCGAAAATCCGGTTCAGGCCGTTGAGGGCAGCTACCCGGTAGGCTTCCGCCATGGTGGGGTAGTTGAAGGTGGTGTTGATGAAGTAGTTCAGGGAGTTGGCCTCCCCTTCCTGGTTCATGATGGCCTGACCGATGTGAACGATCTCGGCAGCCTGGTCACCAAAGCAGTGGATACCGAGGATTTCCCGGGTTTCCCGGTGGAACAGAATTTTCAGCATGCCCACCTTCTCGCCGGTAATCTGTGCCCGGGCGAGGTCCTTGAAGAACGCCTGCCCCACATCATAGGGCACTTTCTTCTCGGTCAGCTCCCGTTCGGTGGGCCCCACTGAGCTGATCTCCGGAATCGTATAGATGCCTGTAGGCACATCGGACACGAACCGAAAGTATTCATCCTGTACCACATCCGAAGACGCAGACCGGCCCTGGTCGTAGGCGGCGCTGGCGAGGCTGGGCCAGCCAATGACGTCGCCGGCGGCGTAGATATTGGGAACCTCAGTGCGGTAATGCTCATCCACCTGCAGCTGGCCCCGGCTGTTTGGCTCCAGCTCCAGGTTTTCCAGTCCCAGATTATCAGTATTTCCGGCCCGGCCGTTGCACCAAAGGAAGGCATCTGCGCGGATCTTCTTGCCGGATTTCAGCGACAGCACCACTCCATGATCGTCACCGTCCACCGACTCGTACTCTTCATTATGACGAACCAGCACCCCATTGTTGCGCAGATGGTAACTGAGGGCGTCGGAAATCTCATCGTCCAGGAAAGACAGCAAGCGGTTACCCGGGTTGATCAGGTCCACCTTTACCCCGAGTCCGGCGAAAATCGAGGCGTACTCGGAGCCGATCACGCCAGCACCATAGATGATCAGGGTGCGGGGAGTGTGGGACAGGTTGAGAATCGTGTCGCTGTTATAGATACGGCGGTGGCGGAAATTCACATCAGGCGGCATATAGGGCCGCGAGCCTGTCGCAATAATCGCCTGCTTGAAGTTGAGCACTTCGGCGGACTTGGCCCCGCGAACCTCCAGCCGGTTCCTGTCGAGGAAGAATGCCCGTCCATTGATCAGGTCTACCCGATTACGGGAATAGAACTGCGTGCGGAGCTTGACCTGCTTGTCGATTACTTTCTGGGCATTCTGCAAAACCCGGGGAAACGAAAACCACCGTGGCTCGCCGATATCCCGGAACATCTGGTTGGTATTGAAGGTAATGATCTGCTTGACGGAGTGCCTGAGGGCCTTGGACGGAATCGTGCCCCAGTGGGTGCAGTTGCCTCCCACTGTGGGCTTGTCTTCAATGATTGCAACGCGCTTGCCATGTTTGGTGGCATTCATGGCCGCGCCTTCTCCGGCGGGGCCCGCGCCAATCACCACGACGTCATAATGATGTTCTGCCATCAGGACGGTCACTCCTTATCGCGTGGTTGTTGGAAAAAGGCAGCACTCCGGCAGCCTGGCTGCCGGGAGCGGAAATCCTTTTGTTATCGTAACTGCGCCTCAGGAAGCGCTGCGCTTGCCTGAATCCGTTGCGTCGTAGGCCAGGCTGTTGATGGCCGGGCCTTCATCTTCGCTGTTCTCGCACTTGCTGGTATCACCACCGCAGATCTCGCAGGGGCCGGTTATGCCAGCCGCGCCGAGACCACCGCAGGTGCCGGTAATGGGCTTGCGGCCAAAGATGACCCCGACCGACATGGCCGCCACCAGCAGGCCTACAATCAGCAGCGCCAGTAAAAAGGTACCCATGACTACCTCCAGTTATTCAATCAACCAGGTGGCGAAGGCGGGCGTATGACGGGTTTCAAACCCATCGCCTTCACGCACAATAAAATAGACCGCCAGGTTTTCCTGCAACGCCAGCTTGTAGCCTTCCTCAAAACCCAGCACGGTAAACGCCGTCGCCCAGGCATCAGCGAGCATGGATGACTCGTCGATAACCGTTACCGAAGCCAGGCGGTGATCTACCGGACGCCCGGATAACGGGTCTATGGTATGGGAATATCGCTGACCATTCGATTCGTAATAGTTACGATAGTCCCCCGAGGTTGCCATGGCATTCCGGTCCATGGCGACCACCCGGTTTACCTGACGGCCCTCGGCATCCGGCTGCTCAACCGCCAGTCGCCAGGCAGAACCATCCGGCTTGCGGCCATTGACTCTCACCTCGCCGCCGATCTCCACCAGATACCGGTCAACGCCCTGGCTTTCAAGATAGCGGGCAACCGCGTCGACCCCATAGCCCTTGGCGATACCGGACAGATCCAGGTATTGCGGCTTCTCAGCCCGGATAGCCTGTTGTTCGGCATCCAGCTCCAGGAACCGGAAACCGGTATTTGCCAGCCTGCCCGCCAGAACCTGGTCGTCCGGCACCTTTTCAGGACGCCCCTGGGGACCAAACCCCCACAGATTGACGACCGGACCAATAGTGATATCGAAGGCGCCACCGGAGCGCTCTGAAACCTGCTGCGCCGCCGCCAGCACCTCGAACAGTGCACCGGAAACCGGCGTCCACTGCGACTGGTCCGACTTCTGGTTGAAACGACTGAGTTCGGAATCCTCCCGCCAGGTGGACATACTGGCGTCCACCGACTCAAGGGTTTCAGCGATACCCTGCGACAGATCTTCAAGGGTTTCCCTGTCTTCGGTCAATACGACATTGATATGGTACCGGGTCCCGAAAATTCCCCCGGAGATTTCCCAGACTTTTTCGTCTGGCTCAAACGAACAACCCGCCAGGGCCGCCAGCACCAGCATCACGAGGATACTGGTGCTGACTACCCTGACGGGTCGGGACATGCCGGATGTCATCTGAGTGTCTTAGCCCCCGAAGTCGTCCAGCATGATGTTCTCATCCTCCACACCAAGATCTTTCAGCATCTTGATAACGGAAGCGTTCATGATGGGGGGGCCACACATGTAGTACTCACAGTCTTCCGGAGCCGGGTGGTCCTTCAGATAGTTTTCATACAGTACGTTGTGGATAAACCCGGTGGGGCCGTCCCAGTTGTCTTCCGGCAACGCGTCGGACAGGGCCACATGCCATTCGAAGTTCTCGTTTTCCTCCGCCAGCATGTCGAAGTCTTCAACGTAGAACATCTCGCGAACACTCCGGGCCCCATACCAGAAGCTGATCTTGCGCTTGGAGTTCAGGCGCTTGAGCTGGTCAAAGATATGGGAGCGCATGGGCGCCATACCGGCACCACCACCGATAAACACCATTTCCGCATCGGTCTTCTTGGCAAAGAACTCCCCGAACGGCCCCATGACCGTGACCTTGTCACCCGGCTTCAGGTTGAATACATAGGACGACATGATGCCCGGCGGATGATCAGTGCCTGGAGGCGGGGTGGCGATACGGATGTTGAACTTGAGAACACCCTTCTCTTCCGGGTAGTTGGCCATGGAGTAGGCGCGGATGGTCTCTTCCTTGTTGATGGCCTTGTAGCGCCAGATATCATGCTTGTCCCAGTCTTCGTGGAACTCTTCCTCGATATCGAAGTCCTTGAAGTCGATCTCGTAGGGCGGGCACTCCAGCTGCACGTAACCACCGGCGCGGAAGTCCACTTCCTCGCCTTCCGGCAGTTTCAGCACCAGCTCCTTGATGAAGGTGGCCACGTTGTGATTGGAGACAACCTCACATTCCCACTTCTTCACGCCGAAGAACTCTTCGGGTACCTCGATCTTCATGTCCTGCTTTACAGGAACCTGGCAGGACAGGCGCCAGCCTTCCTTTTCTTCCCGCGGGGTGAAGTGGGTCTTCTCGGTGGGAAGCATAGCGCCACCACCGTCAAATACCTTGCACTTGCACTGGGCGCAGGTACCACCGCCACCACAGGCAGACGACAGGAAAATGCCGTTGTTGGCCAGGGTACCCAGCAGCTTGCCGCCGGCACTGGTCTTTACCGTGTGCTCGGGGTCATCATTGATTTCGATGGTCACATCACCGGTGCTTACCAGCCTGGAGCGGGCTGCGAGGATAATCGCCACCAGCGCCAGTACGATAACGGTGAACATGACCACGCCGAGAATAATTTCAGTATTCATGGTCTCGCCTTTTCGTTAAACCGAATCACCGGGTTGGTTACAGGGAAATACCGGAGAAGGACATGAAGCCCAGTGACATCAGACCAACGGTAATGAAGGTGATGCCAAGGCCACGGAGGCCTTCAGGGACGTCGCTGTACTTCAGCTTCTCACGGATACCCGCCAGTGCAACGATGGCCAGGGCCCAGCCCACGCCGGCGCCAAAGCCGTATACCAGGCTTTCGCCAAAGGTGTAGTCACGCTCCACCATGAACAGCGACGCACCCAGGATGGCGCAGTTCACGGTAATCAGCGGGAGGAACACACCCAGTGCCGCGTACAGGGCCGGAATATACTTGTCCAGCACCATCTCCATAATCTGTACGATGGCGGCAATAACACCGATGTAGGTCAGCAGGCCAAGGAAGCTCAGGTCCACGTTCGCCAGACCCGCCCACTCCAGGGCACCTTCCCGCAGGATGGTGTTATACAGCAGGTTGTTCACAGGCACCGTGACGGTCAGAACCACCACTACGGCGATGCCGAGACCGACAGCGGCCTCGATCTTCTTGGAGATGGCCAGGAAGGTACACATCCCCAGGAAGAAGGCCAGCGCCATGTTCTCGACGAAAATGGCCTTGAGGATCAGACTGATATAGTGCTCCATCAGAAGGCCTCCTTGGCTTTGTGGCGGGACATCTTGAAGTCAGGCTCTTCCACCTGTTCCGGCTTCCAGGCACGCAGGCCCCAGATCGCCAGACCGATGATGAAAAATGCGCTCGGCGGCAGCAGCAGCAGACCGTTGGGCACGTACCAGCCACCCTCGTTCACGGTGGGCAGCAGGGTGAAACCGAACAGTGAGCCGGCGCCGATCAGTTCGCGGAAAAATGCCACGAACAGCAGCATTACCGAATAGCCGAGGCCATTACCGATACCGTCGAGGAAGCTCAGCAGCGGCGGGTTGTTCATCGCAAAACCTTCCGCGCGACCCATTACGATACAGTTGGTAATAATCAACCCAACAAATACCGACAGCTGCTTGGAGATCTCATAGGCATAGGCCTTCAGGATCTGGTCTACCACGATAACCAGCGACGCAATGATCGTCATCTGCACGATGATCCGGATGCTACCAGGAATCTGGGTGCGCACCAGGGACACCGCCAGGTTGGAGAAGCCTGTTACCGCGATAACCGCCATACACATGACGATGGTCACGGACAGGCTGGTGGTTACCGCCAGCGCCGAACAGATCCCGAGGATCTGCAGGGCGATCGGGTTGTTACTGAAAATCGGTTCGAAGAGAACCTGTTTGGCTGAAGCGCCTGCCATGATCAGACCTCCCCTTCACGAAGTTTTTGCAGGAATGGCGCAAAACCGCGATCGCCCATCCAGTAATTTACCAGCTGCTCGACGCCACGACTGGTCAGGGTTGCCCCGGACAGTGCGTCGACCTTGTGTTCCCGGTCACGGGCGTCGGAACTGACACCGCCCTTGACCAGCTGGATCTGCGGCTCTGATGCGTCCTCACCGTACAGCTCCTTGCCTACCCACTGCTGTTTCCAGCGTGGATTGTCCACTTCACCACCCAGGCCGGGGGTTTCCGCGTGGGCGTAGAAACCAAGGCCCTCGATGGTATTCAGGTCTCCCTCGAGAGACACGAAGCCATAGAGCGTGGACCACAGGCCGTAGCCGTGAATCGGCAGCACGACGCGGACCATCTCGTCATCTTCCTGCAGCACATAGATCTTGGCCACATCCGGACGGCGCTTGATACCGGCCTTGTCTTCACTTGACGGGATGTTGGTGGACATGCCCGGGTCTGAAGCCGCCTTGTACATATCGTACTTCATGGGGTCTTCCACGCCTACGGCGGAAGGCTCCACAAACTCACCGGTCTCAAGGTCCACCAGGCGCACGTCGAAACGGGCAAAGCTTTCCTCGATGTCCTCGACAGTCATGCCGGGCTCGAGCATACCGGCGGCCGACAGGATGTTGGTCTTGATATCCAGGTTCTGGTTCTGGATCTGCGCCGGGCGGAGCATGACGGCTGCGGTGGACACCACCACCGAGAACACAATGCTCAGCACCAGCGCCACCATCAGGGTTCTGGAGACAGTATCTTTAGCTTTAGCCACGGGCAAGCCTCCGTTTGATGTTGGCCTGAACCACGTAGTGATCCATCAGCGGTGCGAACAGGTTGGCGAACAGGATCGCCAGCATGATGCCTTCCGGGAATGCCGGGTTGACCACACGGATCAGTACCGTCATGACACCCACCAGGATGCCGAAGCACCAGCGGCCGGTGTTGGTCATGGCCGCGGAAACCGGGTCTGTAGCCATGAACATCATACCGAAGGCAAAGCCACCCATTACCAGATGCCAGTGGGGACCAACAGCGAAGAACGGATTGGTTTCGGAGCCAATGACATTGAACAGCAGGGAGGTGGCAATCATGCCGACCATGACACCGCCGACAATCCGCCAGGAGGCGATCTTCATGATCAGCAGCGCAATACCGCCGATCAGTACCGCCAGGGTGGAGGTCTCACCCATGGAACCCTGGATGGTACCCATGAAGGCGCTCATCCAGCCGATGTTCTGCTCCAGCGCTTCCAGGCCACCGGACGCTGCCCAGCTCAGGGCAGTCGCGCCGGAGAACCCGTCCACTGCGGTCCACACGGTGTCACCGGAGATCTGTGCCGGGTAGGCAAAGTACAGGAACGCGCGGCCGGTCAGTGCCGGGTTCAGGAAGTTCTTGCCGGTTCCGCCGAACACTTCCTTGCCGATAACGACACCGAAGGTGATACCCAGCGCCACCTGCCACAGGGGAATGGTGGGCGGACAGATCAGGGCGAACAGGATGGAGGTCACGAAGAAGCCTTCGTTCACCTCGTGGCGACGTACCGTGGCAAACAGCACTTCCCAGAAACCACCCACAACGAAGGTGACGAAGTAGATGGGAATGAAATAGGCCATGCCGTACACAAAGTTGTCCCACACCCCGGCGCCGGCGCCGGTAGCGGCAAGCGCCTGGATAAAGGCGGTACGGAGACCACCATCGCCAACCAGGGCATCCGGATTGTCGGCCAGGAAGCTGTTGGCCTGGAAACCGATATTCCACATTCCGAAGAACATGGCGGGGAAGGTACACAGCCACACGGTGATCATGATGCGCTTGAGATCAACGCCGTCACGTACGTGGGATGTGGTGGAGGTTACGCTGTTGGGCGTATAGAAGATGGTGTCAACCGCTTCGTACAGGGCGTACCAGCGCTCGTACTTGCCACCTTTTTCAAAATGATGCTCGATGCCATCGAGAAACTGTCGGATTGCCATCGGTTAGCCCTCGATCTCGATTCGGGTCAGGTTCTCACGGAGAATCGGACCGTATTCGTATTTACCCGGACACACAAAGGTACACAGGGCCAGGTCTTCTTCATCCAGTTCCAGCGCACCCAGTTTCTGTGCCATTTCGGTATCCCCCACAATCAGCGTACGCAGCAGCTGTGTCGGCAGGATATCCAGTGGCATCACCTGCTCATAGGCACCCACAGGCACCATGGCCCGCTCACTGCCATTGGTGGTAGTGGTGAAGTCGAACTTCTTCCTGCCCGTCAGCTTTGACAGGTAGATGTTCAATACCGAGAACTTGTTGGCACCAGGCGACAACCAGCCCATGAAATCACGCTTGTAGCCTTCCTCGAGCACCGAAACCTGGTTATCAAAACGCCCCAGGTAGGCGCAGGGGCCAACGCCACGACGGCCACCGAACACAGAACCGGAGACCGGACGGATGTCGCAGTCAGTAGCGGTTTCATCCTTCAGCAGCTCATCCAGGCTGGCGCCCATGCGGGTACGCACCAGGCGGGGATTGGTTGCCTTTGGTCCGCCGATAGCCACGACCCGGTCCACCGGCAGTTCACCGGTTTCAAACAGCCTGGCAATCGCAATGACGTCCTGGTAACCGATGGTCCAGACCGTCTTGCCCAGGGATACCGGGTCCAGGTAGTGGATATGGGTGCCCACGTTACCCGCCGGATGCACCCCATCGAACTGCTCCACCTGAACCGCATCGGATTTTGGCACTGGCACGTCGGAACCCGGCTTGCCGGTGACAAAAACCTTGCCCTCGGTAAGCCTGGTGAGGATCTGCAACCCCTTCTCGAAGGCGGCCGCCTGTTCCCTGATGATAACAACCGGATCCGCTGCCAGCGGGTTGGTGTCCATCACGGAGACAAAAATGGAATGGGGCGTGCTGTCGATAGCGGGAACCTTGCTGAAAGGCCGGGTGCGGAATGCTGTCCACAGGCCGGACTCCAGCAGGTTGTCCACCACCTGCTGGCGCTCCAGGGAAGCCAGGTCACCTTCGCCGTAGCGGGCAAAGGTTTCTGCCTCGTCACCGTCGATCTCGATGACAATGGACTGGAACACCCGCCGCTCACCGCGGTTGATTTCCTTTACAACACCGGCTGCCGGTGAGGTATAGCGAACGCCTTCGGTCTTCTTGTCCGTAAACAGCAGCGACCCGCGCTTGACGCGGTCTCCCTCTTTGACTTCCATCGTCGGCTTCATGCCGTTGTAATCAAAACCGATCAGCGCGACGTGGCGTACCGGCTTTCCTTCTGAGATGGTCTGGTCAGGAGCGCCGCTGATGGGAAGATCCAGGCCTTTTTTGATGTTGATCATTAGCCTCGTCCAATCATCAGGAACTGGTTAAAAGGAATTGTCACGCCTGACCCTGCGGCCCTGTTCCCCGACGTTTCAAGCGGTGCTTGTACAGCCCGAATGATGGCTGACCGTGCCCGGCATTGCACACGGTGTACGGTCAGTGTTCAGGAAAGCGATGAGAAGCGGGTGCCAGACGTACCCAAAATCGCGCCAATTATAGAGATTAAGACAACCTATTTCTACCGGTAACCTGAACAGGTTATGGGATCTGCCCCCTATCATCGGAGGTACCACCTCGGCAGGCCGCCCAGTGGACGCCCGGCCACGGGGCAAGAAAAAACCCCGGGAGCCGTCAGGCCGCCGGGGTTTTCGTTTTCCAGGAGAATCAGTCAGCCAGGGCCTGGGCCCACTCCCGGGAACGCTTCGGGAAGATCGGGTAGGTGATACCGGCCATCTGATTAACGCAACGGATCACCTGGGCACTGTAGCCGAACTCGTTGTCGTACCACACGTAGAGGATCAGTCGCTTGCCGTTGGCGATGGTAGCCTGGGCATCCACCACGCCGGCGTGGCGGGAACCCACGAAGTCGGTGGAAACCACTTCCGGCGAGTTGACGAAGTCGATCTGCTTCTGCAGCTCTGAGTGCAGGGCCATTTCCCGCAGGTACTCGTTGGCGCTCTCAACGGTTACATCCTTGTCGAGATTCAGGTTGAGAATGGCCATGGACACGTTGGGGGTCGGCACCCGGATAGCATTGCCGCTGAGTTTGCCTTTCAGTTGCGGCAGAGCCTTGGCTACCGCCTTGGCGGCACCCGTCTCCGTGATAACCATATTCAGCGGGGCACTGCGACCACGACGGCTACCCTTGTGGTAGTTGTCGATCAGGTTCTGGTCGTTGGTGTAGGAGTGCACGGTTTCCACGTGGCCATCGACGATGGTGAATTCGTCGTGAATGGCCTTGAGTACCGGCGTGATGGCATTGGTGGTACAGGAAGCTGCGGACAGGATCCGGTCGTCATCGGTAATGGTATCGTTGTTGATGCCATAAACGATGTTCTTGATATCGCCCTTACCCGGAGCCGTCAGGATTACCCGGCTGGCGCCTTTCGACTTCAGGTGCAGGCCCAGACCCTCTTCGTCCCGCCACTTGCCGGTGTTATCGATAATGATGGCGTTGTTGATGCCGTATTCGGTGTAGTCCACCTTGTCCGGGCCATCGGAGTAGATCACCTTGATAAAGTTACCATTGGCAACCAGCGCAGAGTTCTCTTCGTCCACGGTGATGGTGCCATTAAACGGCCCGTGCACGGAATCGCGACGCAGGAGGCTGGCGCGCTTCTCGAGGTCGTTGTCGGCACCACCCTGGCGGACCACGATCGCCCGCAGGCGCAGGTTGTTACCGCCACCGGCCTTTTCGATCAGGATACGGGCCAGCAGGCGACCGATACGACCAAAACCGTAGAGCACGACGTCTTTGGTTTCCTCGACGGCGTTTTTCTCGGATTCGGCACGGTACTGACCGACAACCGGGCCGATCTCCTCCCGCAGGAAGTCTTCCAGGGAGCGGCCATTGCCTTCAGACTTGTACTTGACCGCCAGCTTGCCGATATCCACGTGAGCCTGGCCCAGCTCCAGCTTGTCCATGGCCTCCAGCATCGGCAGGGTGTCGTGCACAGACAGCTCGCTGTCTTCCACCTGCCGCACAAAGCGATGGGCACGAATGATGCCGATCACTGACTGGTTAATGATGGCACGGCCATAGACCGACGTAACCACGTTGTTCTTGCGGTACAGACGGCCGATAAGGGGGATCATCGCTTCTGCGGTGGACTCCCGCTCGGTCCAGTTGGACAGGTGCTGGTTGATCTGTTCGTGACTCACGCTTGAACCTCTGCAAGTTGGCACTCGAAAAAATGGGTGCGTATTATCCAATTTAAATTCCGTGATCGCAAACCACGACCGCCCTTCCCTGCCGCTGTCTCGCTCCCTGACCATAACGGCAGGATCTTTAATGACAGGCTATCCGCGCCGGGCTGTCATGACAGTTCAGGCTGTCACCGCTAGAATACCCCCCTTTCCGGAACGGTCGCCAGCCGAAACCCGGGCTGAGGGCTTACCGTCCGTTCATGATCCGACCATCAACCACCAGGCCAACGCCAGGAGCTGATCACCCTGATGAAACCGGGCACTCCCCATACCCCCATTGCCGACTTTGTTCCCGCCGCCCCCACCCGGGCTGCGGACCACCGGATCTGGGACCGCCTGCACGGCAGCGCTGACGCCCTCGCCATCAGTGAAACGGCCCGCGCCACCGGCGGCCTGACCCTGGTGATCACCCGCAGTACCGACGAAGCCATCCGGCTGGAGCAGGCAGTGCGCTTTTACCTGGACCTGCCTCCGGATGAAGAGGTCACGTCCGTTACCGATGACGGCCTGGAACTGTTGTCACTACCCGACTGGGAGACCCTCCCCTACGACCTGTTCTCTCCCCACCAGGACATCGTATCGAGGCGCATCCGTACGCTGCACCGCCTGCCGCAAACCCGGCACGCCATATTGATCGTACCGGCACGCACCCTGATGCACCGGCTGCCGCCCGTCTCATACCTGCAGGGGAACACCCTGCTGCTGGAGGAGAGCCAGAAGCTGGATCCGGCCCAGTGGCGACTTCAGCTTGAGGCGGCCGGCTATCGTCATACGGAAAACGTCTACGAACACGGGGAATACGCCGTGCGCGGGGCCATCGTCGACATTTTTCCCATGGGGGCGACCCAGCCCTATCGCATCGACCTGTTCGACGACGAAATCGAGACCCTGCGCACCTTCGATCCGGAAACCCAGCGCTCGATGGAGCGTATTGACCGGGTGGAGCTGCTGCCGGCCTTCGAGTTTCCCTGGAGCAAGGACGCCCGCTCGGGCTTCCGCAACCGCTGGTTCGAATACTTCCCCAACGCCGATCGCAATGCGCCGGTTTACCAGGACGTCACCCAGGGCATCACACCGGCCGGTATCGAGTACTACCTGCCTCTTTTCTATGATGAAACCGCAACCCTGTTCGACTACCTGCCCGGCGAAACCCTGGTGTTCACCGCAGACGGACTGGACGAAGCCGTGGACCTGTTCCAGCAGGACACCGCCAACCGCTACGAGGAACGGCGCCACGATCGCATGCGCCCCATCGTGCCGCCGGCCGAACTGTTCCTGAAAACCGATGAGCTCTTCGGCCTGTTGCGCCAGCGCCCCCGGGTCACCCTGGTACACGGCGAAACCACGCGCTCCGGCCAGGGCATCACCTCGCTGCACTCCGAGCCGCTGCCGGACGTTGCCATGGACGGCCGTGCCAGCGACCCCGCCGCTCGTCTGCGTCAGTTCATCGGCGAGTTCGATGGGCGGGTGCTGATCTGTGCCGAGTCCTCCGGGCGTCGCGAGGCCCTGCGGGAAAACCTGGCCGAGAACCGCCTCAAGGTTGAGAGCGTGGACGACTGGCAGGGGTTTCTGACGTCCGACGTAACCCTGGGCATAACCGTCGCACCCCTGGAGCCGGGCCTGTTGCTGCCCCGGGAAGGCCTGGCTCTGATCACCGAAACCCTGCTGTTTGGCGAGCGGGTACTGCAGCGCCGTCGCCGGGAGAAACCCACGGAAGTGGACGACGCCGGCTACCGCGACCTGTCGGAACTGCGGGTCGGGGCTCCTGTGGTACACATTGACCATGGCGTAGGCCGTTATCAGGGACTGGAAACCATCACCGTGGATGGCGATGCCACGGAATTCCTGACCCTGGAATACGCCGGCGGCTCCAAACTCTATGTACCGGTTTCCAGTCTGCACCTGATCTCCCGCTATTCCGGCTCGGATACCGAGCACGCGCCCCTGCACAAGCTGGGCACGGACCGCTGGAGCAATGCCAAGCAGAAGGCCATGGAGAAGATCCGCGATACCGCCGCGGAACTACTGGACGTGTATGCCCGCCGGGAAGCTCGCCAGGGCTTCCAGTTCAGTGACCCGGAGGACGCCTACCGGCACTTTGCCGCCGGTTTCCCGTTCGAGGAAACCCCGGACCAGCAGGCAGCGATTGAGCGGGTGATCGAGGACATGACCGGTGAGCGTCCCATGGACCGGCTGGTGTGTGGCGACGTGGGCTTCGGCAAGACCGAGGTCGCCATGCGCGCCGCTTTTATTGCCACCTGGTCCGGCAAACAGGTGGCGGTGCTGGTGCCTACCACCCTGCTGGCCCAGCAGCACTATGAATCCTTCCGGGACCGTTTCTCTGATACCCCGGTCACCGTGGAACTGCTGTCCCGCTTCCGCAGTACGGGCGAGACCCGCAAGGCCATCGAGCGCATCGAAGAGGGCAAGGCGGATATCGTCATCGGCACCCACAAGTTGCTGCAGGGCGATATCCGCTTCAGCAACCTCGGCCTGGTGATCATCGACGAGGAGCACCGTTTCGGTGTTGGCCAGAAGGAAAAGTTCAAGGCCCTGCGGGCCGAAGTGGACATGCTCACACTGACCGCCACCCCCATACCGCGTACCCTGAACATGGCCATGGGCCACCTGCGGGACCTGTCCATCATCGCCACCCCTCCGGCCCGCCGACTGTCGGTAAAAACCTTCGTGCGGCAGAAAGACAGCGCCATGGTCAAGGAGGCCATCCTGCGGGAAATCCTGCGGGGCGGTCAGGTGTATTTCCTGCATAATGATGTGGCCACCATCCAGAAAGCCGCTGAAGATCTACGCACCCTTATTCCCGAGGCCCGGGTCGGCGTGGCCCACGGACAGATGCGGGAGCGGGAGCTGGAACAGATCATGTCGGACTTCTACCACAAGCGCTTCAATGTGCTGGTGTGTACCACCATCATCGAGACCGGCATCGACATTCCCAGCGCCAATACCATCATTATCGAGCGGGCGGACAAGTTCGGCCTGGCCCAGCTTCACCAGTTGCGGGGCCGTGTCGGCCGCTCCCACCACCAGGCCTACGCCTACCTGCTGACTCCGCCCCCCAAGGCCATGACCGCGGATGCCCGTAAACGGCTGGATGCCATTTCCGAGGCCCAGGACCTGGGCGCCGGCTTTATGCTCGCCACCCACGACCTGGAAATCCGCGGCGCCGGCGAACTGCTGGGGGACGAACAGAGCGGTCAGATTGAAAGCATCGGCTTCACGCTCTACATGCAGTTGCTGGATGAGGCCGTGCAGGCGATCCGCGAAGGCCGCACCCCCAATGCCGACCTGCCCCTGAGCCACGGCACGGAAATGAACCTGCGCATTCCTGCGCTGATTCCGGATGACTACCTGCCGGATGTGCACAACCGCCTCATGCTTTACAAGCGCATCGCCAGCGTGAAAACCGAGGACGAGCTCAAGGAGCTGCAGGTGGAAATGATCGACCGGTTCGGCCTGTTGCCCCAGCCCGCGAAAAACCTCATTCGCCAGAGCAGCCTGCGCATCCGCGCAGAGGCCCTCGGCGTGGTCAAGGTGGACGCTGGCCGGGAATGGCTGAAGCTGGAGTTCGGCAACGCCACCACCGTTGACCCCCTCAGGCTGGTACAGAAGGTGCAGCAGGCTCCGGACCAGTACCGACTGGAGGGGGCGAATACCTTCAGTGTTCGGCTGAAAGACGACACAACCGATGGTAAACTCGACGCCATCTCGGCGGCATTGGCGGAACTGGTGTAGTGCATCGCCCCGGGAGGATAAGGAGATGGCCGGCCACCACGTACCTGGCCATCAATTCCGACGATTGGATCAGGAGACACCCCTTGTACAAACCGGCCCTTACGTTCGCCAGCCGAGTGCTTGCCACCCTGGCCCTGCTGACGGTTCTGTCTGCCGCTGCCCAGGCCCAGGACCGTTACCGCGCCGAAATCGTCGTGCTGGAAAGACTGGCCGACCCGCTTATTCAGGAGAATATGGCCGGAAAGATGCCGGGACGGGCAGAAAGCAGCAAACGCCTCTGGGTGGTCGACAGTGCCGGTAACCGCGCCTCAGACCTGGATACCACATCCAACCTGACGCTCAACAACGCCGCCGCCAGACTCGAGAGCAGTGGCAAATACCGGGTGCTGATGAAGACTGGCTGGATCGAGAGCTTCCCCAACAATTATAACGGCGAGCCGCTGACCATTGAGCTTGGTGATTTCCTGGAGGCGGCCGGGCACCGGTCCATTGAAGGTACCATCGAGATCAACCGTCGCCGCTACCTGCTGGTCACTGTGGCACTGAACCACTGGCGCGAGGCCACCGGGGACAACAGGGTGGAGACGATCGAAGACAGCGGTGACGGGGATACCCGCAACGGTGGGGACCAGGACCCGGGCAGCGCGCCAGTAACAGCCGACGAGAACGACACGGCAGCGATCAGCCCTTCCGTGCAGTCCGCGGCTGCGGACAAGGAACTGGTGACATGGATCCGTGAAACCCGGCGCATGCGCAGCAAGGAAATCCATTTCGTGGACTCCCCCACCATTGGTGTGCTGATCTACTTCCGTCCGGTTGACTGACCCCGGGATACAAAGCCGACGCCCGATCCATGTCCGGGCCCGGCTCCCTTAACCCTTCAGGACGGGCCCGGTTGCAACGGACCGGCTATGGCGTTTTCAGGACCGGAATGACCTCTTCAAGGATGGCCTTCACGCTGCTCATGCCCTCGGCGAGGGCCTGGGCGATTTCGTCCATGGTAATGATGTGATCCGACTTGCCTGCCGCCCAGTTCACCGACAGGGCCAGGCAGGCATAGGGTAGCCCCAGCTCAGCCGCCAGCGCCGCTTCCGGCATACCGGTCATGCCCACCAGGTCGCAGCCATCCCGTTCCAGCCGGGTGACTTCTGCAGCGCTCTCCAGCCGAGGTCCCTGGGTTGCGCCATAAACCCCATGGTCCACCGCCACGACCTGGCGCCGTGACGCCGCCGCCAGCAATGCCTGGCGTAGGGTTTCGTCGTAGGGAAAGGTAAAGTCGATATGGGTAACGCCCTCCAGCATGGCGCCTCCCACCTGCTCAAAATACGTATGACCCCGCCCCCAGGTGTAATCAATAATCTGGTGGGGGATGGCAATCCGCGCCGGTCCCATGGCCGGGGTAATACCGCCCACGGCGTTCACCCCGATAACCCGCGCCGCTCCCGCCTCACGCAGGGCCCAGAGGTTCGCCCGGTAATTCACCTGATGGGGAGGAATACGATGGGGGTGACCATGGCGGGCCAGGAACAGCACCGGGTGTCCACGGAAATCTCCCCGCACTACCGGACCTGACGGAGCTCCCCAGGGCGTATCAATAACCTGCTCATCAACGACAGTCAGGCCTTCGAGCTCAGTCAGGCCGGTACCGCCGATAATGGCCGTCTCGCCCGCCGCGCGTGTCGTTTCAGCGGTTATGGTCATGATTCGCCCTCATCACCATGGGTGGTCTCCTGGCCCGGACCAGAGGGCTCCCGCACGGGTCCCCGGTCAGCTGCCCTGCCTTTGTTGTCACGCTGCCGGCGCCCTTGATGGCGATCGTCATCGCGCCCGCCGTCGTCAGCTGCCGCTTCAGGGTCATCGCCTCCCCGGCGCTCCTCCCGGTCAATGCGGACGGTCTCCGCCACATGCAGTGTGCGCGTGGGGAAGGCCACCTCGGCACCATAGGACTCGATAATGTCACTGATTTTCAGCAATACGTCCTGCTTGACCTCATGATACTTCACCCACTGGGTCGTCCGGGTAAAGGTGTAAATCATGATATCCAGCGACGAACTGTTAAAGCTGAGGAAGTTGACGATCAGCGTCTGGTTGGTGTCGATTTCCTCGTGATTCTCCAGCATCTGCCGGATGTCCGCGACAATATCGGACATTTCCTTCACGTCGGCATAGCGGATGCCAATCGTTTCGTAGATACGGCGATTCTGCATCCGCGAAGGATTCTCCACCGCAATCTGGGTAAACACCGCATTGGGAACGTACAGGGGACGCTTGTCGAAGGTACGGATAGTGGTCAGACGCCAGCCGATGACCTCCACCGTACCCTCAATTTCCCGGTCCGGCGAGCGGATCCAGTCACCCACCTTGAACGGCCGGTCCAGGTGGATGATAAAACCGCCGAAAAAGTTGGCCAGCAGATCCTTGGCGGCGAAGCCCACCGCAATACCACCCACGCCACCAAAGGCCAGCACACCGGAAATACTGTAGCCCAGTGACTGCATGACCGTGAGCAGCGCCGTGATCGCCACCACGGCCCGCAACAGCTTGCTGATGGCATTGACCGTGGTGTAATCCATCGGCCGCTTCATCTTGACGGGAGAAGCCAGGATCTCTTCCGCCTGCTTGATCACCCCGAACAGGGTCCATACGATGATAAAAACGAAGCCCAGCTCGAGCAGCTTGTCGTTGGCGGAAAAAATCTCGGCTTCGGAGAACTTGTGGGCCACCTCGGCCGCCCAATAGACACCCTGCAGCCAGACAAAGCCGATCATGGGCCTTCGCAGGGCGTGCAGGACGGCATCGTCCCAGAGGTTACTGGAACGCTCGAATCGTCGCTCCAGCATCAGAATGATACGGCTGATCAGAAACGCCAGGGTTGCCGTGGCAAACACCAGGCCGAATACCACAATAGCGACTCGCCAGCTCTGGGACAGCAGGTTCCAGCTGTCCATCCAGCTGGTCAGCAGCTCCGGGGTTTCCTCCACAGAGATCTCCTCTTACGATTCTTAATACAAAGCGGTGGCATCAGGCTCGATAGTCACCGGTGTACCTGCCGACAGCCGGTCGAACAAGTCGATCACATCCCGGTTTCGCATGCGGATGCAGCCATGGGATCGGGGCTCCCCCATGGGCTCGCTGTCCGGGGTGCCGTGAATGTATATGAAACGGCGGAAGCTATCGACACCGGGGCCACGGTTAATTCCCTTTTCAAGGCCACACAGCCAGATGATGCGGGTGAGGATCCAGTCCCGTTGCGGCTGCTCCCGGGACATGGCGGGGGTCCATAGCTCACCGGTGGGGCGACGGGCAACAAATACAGTACCCTGGGGCGCTCCCCTGCCAACCAGGGCGCGGACATAGTGACGGCCCCGTGGTGTGCAACCGGAGTCCTGGGCTTCACCGGGACCATTGCTCGCCGTGGAGACCGGCCAGCTCAGATGCTCACCTTGCGGACCGAACCAGTCCAGCCTCTGGTCACTGAGACTGATGATCACCTGCGGCTCCCCGAAGCGGGAAGAACGTTGAAAGGTCAAGCCGGTGCTCCTGCCAGAAAGAAATCGAGGAGCAAAGGCTAGCGAACCCGGCGAAGGGAGGCAACTGCAAAGTCCCGCCGGGCGGTGGAGCGGGGCGTCAGCCTGCGGTGCGTTTCCCGGCTACGGCGGCCTCGGACCTTGGCACCATCATCAGGTCCGGCGCCTGCATCCCCGCTGCCAGGAAGGGGATCAGGCGGGCAGCAATCTCCTGGATCGGCGTTTCCACCCCGGTCTTGGTCTGGAGGATATCCCGGAGGGCATCACTGGAAGACATGGTAAAGGCGGTAGCCCCCAGCATGAACTGGATGCGCCAGTACCGGTCCACAGAGGTGAGCTGCGGAGTGGCCTGCTTCAGCAGTGACATGAAACGGCTGAAAATGGCCCGGTATTCCTCTTCCAGGTATTCCCGCAGATGTCCCTGGGACTGAGTATAGGCCAGGCCCAGCAGGCGCATGAAGATGGAAATGCCGCGTTCGTTGCGCTGGGGCATCCGCACGGCGCTTCCGGTGAGGGCGCCGAGGATTTCCTCCACGGTCAGGTCCCGTTCGCCGGGACGGGCTTCGAGCTCATCGAACTCGGCGTCGAGGGTGGCCGAATAAGGGGTCAGGAAGCGAGCGAAGACAGACTGAATCAACGCGTTCTTGGAACCGAAATGATAGTTCACCGCCGCCAGGTTGACACCGGCCTTGCTGGTTATCATTCTGAGGGAGGTTTCTGCGAAACCGCGGTCAGCGAAGAGCTCCTCCGCAGCATCGAGGATCCGGTCAACTGTATCTGACTGCGCCACGAGATATTCCTTCAAGAAAACGAGTGTTTAAAACATACGTTTCAAACGAAACACTGTCAAGCTCGCCTGCGCTCCTGCCCGGCCTGCCCTGATGCCTCCGGAGCCGCCTGGTCCGACGCCGTGTTCTCCCCCTGCCCTTGGTGCTCTACCACCTGGTCGGCTTCCGGGTTTCTCTCCGGCCCGGGTTCGGTCATGGTTTGCGCCACAGACTGCCAGCCCCGGTCGATAGCTTTCTGGTGTCCTTCAAAATAGGCGTTCTGCATGCGTTCGTAGGCTTTTTCCGCCTCCAGCATGAAGATCAGGTACAAGCGGAAATGTTCCCGACGGGTCAGCGACGCTGCCAGCCGTCGCTGCTCCGACAGGTGGCGAAGGGTACTGAACCGGGGCGCCGCCAGGGTCGGGTTGAACTCGGACAGCTCATTGCATTGCCAGATCAGCCCCAGTTCGCCCTCCAGATGGGCCACATGGCGCCGGGCATCCCGCAGCAACTGCTGGCGCTGGAAAATCAGGTCAAGATAGGAGGGACTGGAGGTATACAACCGCCGAACAAATGGCACTCCCAGCAGCAGGATAACCACGAAGGCCCCAAAGCCACCCCCGGCAATCCAGGCCGGCACCATGCCGGTCAGGCCGCTGAGAAAGACCAGGGCTGCCACCGTGGCTGACAACAACCAGCTGTCGCGGCGCCGGCGGGCCGCACTGAGTGTATAGCTGTCCGGCCAGCCGGACAGGGAGAGGATGTTGAAATCCAGCAGGTTGACCCGCTCACACTGGCGCAGCAACCGGCGCAACCGGCGCTGGTAGGACTCGGCATAGCGGCGCTCCATCTCTTCCGATTCCGACTCTTCCGATTCCGACGCGGGATCGGCAGCGTCCACGCCCGCCTGAGCCCTGCCACCTCCGTCCGGTCGACCTGGCCCGGTCTCATCCGACCCAGTCTGTGATTGCGCGGGCCGACCTTCTGGCGGTACTTCCACTGGCGGATTCTCCGGTTCCCTCTCCGGGCCGGTATGGGCCGTCGCCAACTGACCGGTGGCTTCAGGGTCCGCGGGCCGGCCCGGGCGAAGCACTGGTGCCTGCCCCGGGTTGCCGGTATCGCGGGTTTTCAGGTTGGAATCTGCCATTACTGTCAGCCGGTTTTTTACGGGGTGCCCTGCATACCACGTCGCGGGCAGGTGTCCGGACGCGCTGTCAGCCGCAGGAAGACAGGGGCCCTGAAAGGTTATCGCCCCCCGGACGGGATTCTTTAACCGCCGGGAAGCGTCGAAAGCGTTTTGATAGCTTACCCCCGGGGCGATACACTTGCCCGTTCCGAAATGTAACGAGGTGCAACCATGTTTACCGGTATCGTGCAGGGTATTGCCACGGTGGAATCGCTGGACAGCCGGCCCGGGCTGACCACCTTTGTGATTGGTTTTCCCGAGGGTAGCCTTGAAGGCGTGTCCATCGGCGCGTCAGTCGCTATCAACGGTACCTGTCTGACGGTCACAGCGCAGGAGGGCAACAGGCTCTGGTTTGACGCCATGCAGGAAACCCTGCGACTGACCACGCTGGGCCGGCTTGCCGGCGGCAGCCAGGTCAACTTTGAACGGGCCGCCCGCATTGGCGACGAGATCGGCGGTCACCTGTTGTCCGGCCATATTCACTGCACGGCCCGGGTGGTGACCCGGGAACAGCCGGAAAACAACTGCACCCTCACCTTTGAAGTGCCCGAAGCCTGGCAGAAGTACCTGTTTCCGAAAGGTTACATCGCCGTGAACGGCGCCAGTCTGACCATTGGCGATGTAGACGGTAACCGGTTTAATGTTCATCTGATCCCGGAAACCCTGCGGGCCACCACCTTCTCCAATATCCGCGAGGGCGAGCGGGTAAACATCGAGGTGGACAGCCAGACCCAGACCATCGTCGACACCCTGGCCAGGATGGGCTACGACCGCCCACCAGCCTGACGAGGGCCTGCACACCGGAACACCACAAAGCGTGGGGACGCATGCAACTGCTCCACCTCCGTGAACGAAGCGCGCAGGCTGTGGTGGTACCCCAAATGACGGTTACCCACCACCAGCAGTTCGCCATCGGCGGACAGCTCCCGGGACGCCTCCCGGAACAGCCGCAGGGCAATGTGATCCCCCACGGCGCCACCCTCATGGAAAGGCGGGTTCAGCAGGGCCAGTCGGAAAGGTCCTGACCCGGCCGGTACCCCGTCGGAGTGGTAATAGCGACACCGCCCGGAAACCGCGGCCAGCCCGGTGGCGGCCACATTGGCCCGGGTGCTGATCATGGCCTGGGATGAAATATCCGCAAAGCTGACAGCCAGGTCCGGGCGCACAGCCAGGGCTGTCAGGCCGAGCAGGCCATTGCCGCAGGCCAGGTCCAGTACGTTCGCCTCCCCGGGCAGGGATGAAACGGCCTGCTCGATGAAGGGCAACAGCTCGAGGCTGCCAATATCCAGGCGCTCCCGGGCAAAAACCGCGGGCAACCCCTGTACCGGCGCTGCCCGTCCCGGAACGCTGTAGCCCCGCCACAACCGGTCCCAGCCCGTCAGGGTTGCGGTTCCAGGCCGGCACAGTACCAGGCGGGCCTTTTTCTTTGCCGGCAGTACGGCTTCAGTTTCCACCAGCTCCTGATAGACGCGGACAGCCTGGTCCGGCAGGTGTTTGATCATGCCCCCGGTCAGCAGCCAGCCACCGGGCCGGAGCACCTGGTTGCACCATCGCAACAGGAATGCCAGGTATTCCAGTTGTCGGGGCACCTTGAGAATCACCGCGTCATAATCGCCCGTCCCCGGCGCGGAACCGCTTTCAGATTGATGGGCTTCCAGTACCGATTGCCAGCTGATAACGGCAGGTACCGGCAGGCCGTTGGCCCTGGCATTAACGGCCAGTCCCTCCGCCAGTGCCGCACTGTCAGCCACCACGTCCGGCTCAAGGCTCGCGAGTCCCAGTGCCAGCGCACCGAAACTGTCATCCACCACGGCAACCCGTTGCCCGGGTTCGAGCCTGGACAGGGCTTCGGCAACCAGCTGTTCATCGGCAGCGTCCCAGGCTCTGAGACTTCGGCCGCCGCCATGGGGCCGGCTCAGGGACAGCTGCCTGTTGCCTGCCGGAAACCCGGCGCCGTTGTCATCAGGACGTGTCAACGCGCCCTCCCCCGGGCAGTTTTTTCCCGAAAAGCCTGGTAAACGGTAAAGCGCCTGTCTTCGGACAGTACCTCACAGGGCCCGATGTGCGCCCTGATCAGCTCCCGATAAGGCAGGAACCGGTTGGCCACCAGCCGCAACTCTCCGCCTGGCTGCAGATGACGCCGCACCTGCCGCAGAAAGGTCTCGGTCATGGACGTATCAGTCCGGACACCACTGTGGAAGGGCGGATTGGTGACAATCGTCTGATAAAGCCCCAGTTCTTCCGGCAGGCCATCGCTTGCGACGATGCGGCCGCCTGCCCGGTTGCGGTCGTAGGTCTGTCGGGCGCAGAACACGGCCTGGGCCTGGACATCAACACCATCCACGGGCCCGCAATCGGCGAACCGGGACTGAAGCCAGGCGCCGATGACGCCGGCGCCACAGGCAAAGTCGAGCACCGGCCCCCTGACGGGGATCTCCGCCAGGGTCTCCAGCAGCCGGGCCGTGCCCTCATCCAGGCGACCATCACTGAAGATGCCCGGCATACCGGCAACAGCGACCTGAGTGCCTGCACAGGCAACGTCATGCCAGCGCACCCATTGCCGGACATCAAAGGATTCCTCCGCCACCGGCAGCCGGGCTGTCCACACCTGGCAATGACGGGCACTGTCCACTTTTTCCGCCGCCGGAGCCAGCGCCTGCAGCTGGCGGGCGGCGCCGGCAATACCTTCGCGTTTTTCTCCGACCAGTATCACCAGCCCCTGCTCCACCAGCAGGTGGCTGGCCAGGGCCAGCTGCATGGTCAGGGCTTCACGGGCCTTGGGCACGAAAATCACCAGTGTATCGAGCGAGCGCCGGTCCGCCTCTGGCAGCTGGTAGCCAAACTGCACCCGGCAACCGCCTTGATGCTCCAGCGCAGAAGCCACGCCGGCATGCTCGGTGATCACCAGCGGTGGGGCAGCGGATGGCACGGCGGGCAGCACGGGGAGCGACAAACCCAGCAATCCGGTACGACCCCTGAGCAGGTTGGCGTTTCGCTCCAGCGCCGCCAGGGCGTTCACCCCTGGGGACTGGTCCCGGTTGGATGCCTTTCTTGCCGTCATGTGCTTCCCTCAGCCTGTGACTCTGGAAGTCAGCGCGACATGACGCCTGGCCGACCTCCGGGTGGGGCGAATTGAACGGCATTCATGGCAGAATCGCAACACCCGGAAGTACCACCGCGGCCCGGCAGCCACAGGAACGGCATGCGGGCTCAGTCGGTCAGGGGCGCGTGTATGCTGCTTTGCGCCAGGTCCAGCAGCTCCCGCAGGGCCACCGAAAACATGGCATACTCCGGCTGCCGCGCACTCTTGAGCTCGGCCAGCATGGTTTTCCAGCGGCGGACCATGGTCTCGTGCTGGGTCATCCAGCTTTCCACGCATTCGTCCACCTTGTGGTGGTCGTCCGCCATCCTCAGCACCCCGGTGGTCAGGGCCCGCTGCTGCCAGTCCAGGTCTTCCCGGAAGCTTTCACGGGCCAGGGCCTGCCAGTGGGACTGGGGCTTGAGGTTGGCGATGGCGGCGGCGAACCAGTTCAGGTCCAGGCGCTCCCCCAGCGTATAGTAAAGATTGGCCACGGTCTTGAGGGGCACGCCGGCCGACTCCTGGGCCTCGATTATCCCCAGGGCGGAGTATAGGTACGAACTACCCGATACCACCGCCGCCAGGTCAGCGGGAACGCCCTGTTTTTCCAGTTTTTCCAGCTCGCCTTTCCAGTCCTTTTCGGCCCCCTGTCCCAGGTAGTCCGGCAGGTTGGCAGAAATTCTGGCAATACTGTCGGTAAACCGGTCCAGGTGTGACTGGATATTGAGTTCACTGCGACGGTTGCGCAGCAGCCAGCGAACCGCCCGGCGCACCAGACGCATCAGGTCGTTCATCAGGCTGATCTGCAGGCTGGCCGGCACCTGATAATCCAGCTCCTCGATCTTGCGCCACCAGGTGTCCAGGCTGAAGACGTCCCGGGCGATGATCCAGGCCAGGGCGATGGCCGGGGCATCGGCGCCCGTGGACTGGGTGAGCCGGTCCACAAAGGTGATGCCCATGTGATTGATCATATCGTTGGCAATCTGGGTGGCGATGATCTCACGCCGCAACTGGTGGGCCTCCAGCTCTTTGGGGAATTTTTCCACCATGGGCCGGGGGAAGACCTTGTACATCTCTGATACCAGCAGCGGGTCGTCCGGCAGGTCACTGTCCACCAGGGTCTGCTTCAGGTCGCCTTTCACGTAGGATATCAGCACAGACAGTTCCGGCCGGGTCAGCCCCTTGCCAGCGGCCTTGCGCTCCTCCAGGGCCTCGTCATCCGGCAGGAACTCCAGTTCCCGGTTAAGCTTGCCCTCGGCTTCCAGGCCATTGATCAGGCGCCGGTACTCTTCCATGCGGCTGGCAACTTCATCATTCGCCACACTCAGTGCCTGGGTCTGACGGTAGTTATTGGCCAGGACCAGGTCGGCGACTTCTTCCGTCATGTCCTCAAGCATGCGGTTACGCTGTTTTTCCGTCAGGTCGCCGGCAGCCACCACCCGGTTGAGCAGGATCTTCATGTTGACTTCATGGTCAGAGCAATCCACGCCGCCGGAGTTATCAATGAAGTCCGTGTTCAGGCGGCCGCCGTTGAGGGCGAATTCAATGCGCCCCAGCTGGGTCATGCCCAGGTTGCCCCCCTCGCCGATAATACGGCAGCGCAGGTCGCGGCCGTTGATCCTCAGGCCATCATTGGCCTTGTCCCCCACTTCAGCGTTGGATTCGTGGGCCGACTTGACGTAGGTGCCGATGCCACCAATCCACAACAGGTCCGCCCGGGCCTTGAGAATGTGACCGATAAGCATGTTCGGCGGTACCCGGTCCGATTTGATGTCCAGCAGTTTTTTCATCTGGGGACTCACCGGAATCGACTTGGCGTTACGGCTGAACACGCCGCCGCCTTCGGAAATCAGGGACTCGTCATAGTCAGACCAGGCCGACCGCGGCATTTCGAACAGACGCTTGCGCTCGGCAAAGCTTTTCGCCGGGTCCGGATCCGGGTCCACAAAGATGTGCATATGGTTGAAAGCGGCCACCAGGCGTGCCTTGTCGGAACGCAGCAGGCCGTTGCCGAACACATCACCGCCCATGTCACCGATACCAATCACCGAGAACGTATCATTGGCCGGGTTGATGCCCAGCTCCCGGAAGTGTCGTTCCACCGACACCCAGGCACCCCGGGCGGTAATGCCCATTTTCTTGTGGTCATAGCCGTGGCTGCCCCCGGATGCGAAGGCATCACCCATCCAGAAGCCGTATTCCGCCGCCAGACCGTTGGCGATATCGGAGAAGGTGGCCGTGCCCTTGTCAGCGGCCACCACCAGGTAGTGGTCATCACCGTCGCGGCGAACCACGTCCTGCGGCGGCTGTATGCCGTTATCCACCAGGTTGTCAGTAATGTCCAGCAAGCCGCGGATAAAGGTCTTGTAGGCCTCGATACCCTCTGCCTGGAAGGCCTCACGGTCGGACGGGTCAGGCAACCGCTTGGCCACGAAGCCCCCCTTGGCGCCCACCGGCACGATGACCGCGTTTTTCACCTGCTGCGCCTTCACCAGGCCCAGTATTTCAGTGCGGTAGTCCTCAAAACGGTCCGACCAGCGCAGACCGCCCCGGGCCACCTTGCCACCCCGCAGGTGGACCCCCTCCACCCGGGGGGAATAGACAAAAATCTCGAACATTGGCAACGGCAGCGGCATGTCCGGAATTTTCGTGGGGTCCAGCTTGACGCTGATATAGGATTTGGGCTGACCATTGCCGTCCCGCTGGAAAAAGCTGGTGCGCAGGGTGGCCCGGATCAGGTCCAGGTAGAGCCGCAGCACCCGGTCTTCACTCAGGTTGTCCACCTCGTCCAGTCCGGCGTTGAATTCCAGTTCCAGTTTCTGCTGAGCTGCATCGCTTTTCGCCTGGCTTTGCTGGCGCGCCGGGTTGAAGCGGGTGTCGAACATCTGCAGCACCAGGTTGGCCAGCTCCACATGGTTGACCAGGGTATTGGCGATAAAGGTCTGACTGTTACTGAAGCGAATCTGCCGCATGTAACGGGCATAGGTACGAAGGATGGCAATGTCCCGCCAGCCCAGGTAGGCCGACAGCAACAGCTTGTTGAACGCATCGTTTTCCGCTTCGCCGAACCAGACCCGCTCGAAAAGCTCCTCGAAAATCGGCCGGATGCGATGAATATCCACCACTGTCCCGGCCCGGGCCTGTAACGAGAAGTCGTGGATCCACACCACGTTCCCTTCATGGTCCTGGATCTCGAAAGGGTGCTCGCCGATTACCCGGAATCCCAGGTTCTCGAAGATCGGCATGACATCGGAGAGGGGCAACTGCTCGGTGGGATTGAACAACTTGAAGTGTACCGTGCTTTCATCCTCTTCCAGCGCCCGATAGAAGCTCATAGCCAGGGGACGCCCCTCGGAGACCGCACAGATGTGTTCCAGGTCGATGGCCGCCCGCCGGGGTGAGAACATGTCCTGGTAGCTGGCCGGGAAGGCCGACGCATAGCACCGCATCAGCTCATTGCCACGCTCTTCGCCCCAGGTCTCGTGGAGCGCCTCGGACAGGCCATCACGCCAGGACTGGGCCAGTTCGATCACCCGCTCCTGGATTTCCGCAACCGGCAAACGCCGGTTACCGGCCCTGGGCACACGGATCGTGAACTGGACCCGGGCCAGCACGGATTCGGAAAAGTGGGTGACAAAACTGATGTCTTCAGCCTCAAGACGCTCACACAACACCTCCTCAACGCGCAACCGCAACTCGGTGTTGTAGATGTCACGGGGGAAGAAGGCCAGGCAGGTGACAAACTGACCGTACACGTCTTCACGCATGAACAGCCGGATCTGACGCCGTTCCTGGATGTAGAGAATGTCCAGGGCGGTCTGGTATAACTCGTCCCGTTCGATCTGGAACAGCTCATCCCGGGGGTAGACCGTCAGTATCTGGTCCAGCTCCTTGCCGGCGTAGTCATCTTTCAGGAAGCCGGAGCGTTCCACCACCGCCTTTACCTTGCGACGCAACAACGGGATATCTTCCGGCCGACCACTGTAGGCGCGGGAGGTATACAGCCCCAGGAAGCGGCGTTCACCCACCACCTGCCCCTTGCTGTTGAATTTCTTTACCGCGATATAGTCGGGGTAGGCGGGACGATGTACCCGGGACCGCTGGGCGGATTTGGCAAAGATAAACAGCTCATCGGTGCGGGTCATCTGGCTGCGGGTACGCCGTGGCAGTTCACGCATGGCCACCTTGGCACTGCGTTCATTGTTGACCCGCAGAATGCCCAGTTCCGAGTTTTCCACCCGGCATACGTTGGTGCCTTTCTTGTCGCTGACGAAATCGTACTCGTCGTAACCCAGGAAGGTGAAGTGATCGTCAATCAGCCAATCTACGAAGGCCCTGGCCTCCTGCACATCGTCCGGTGTGATATCCGCCGGGGAACTGTCCAGCTCACCGGCGATTTCCAGGGCTTTTTGCTTCATGGCATCAAAGTCTGACACCACAATGCGAACCTCATGCAGTACCTCCTGCAGAAGGTGCTCCAGGTTGGTCAGGTCCTGCTGGTCGCTGTGCCGGTCAATCTCCAGTACGATAAAGGCTTCGTGGCGGGCCTCGTCGTTTTCACCCGGTGCCGCCAGCGACACCAGCGCACCGTCGCTGTCCCGTTCTACCGCCAGAATCGAGTGATGAATGGTATGGGTGCCAATATCCCGCCGGTTGATGGCCATGCGAACCGAGTCAATGAGAAACGGGATGTTCGGGTGCAGAATAAAGATGACGGTGTGTGTGGACTGCCAGCCATCGCTTTCGAGATCAGGATTGAAGACGCTGACCGGGGTCTTGCCCTCCGGTCGCTTCTGCAGGAACTGCCAAGCTGCGAGCACCGCACCGTAGGTATCGTGGAAGGTCCGGCTGAGCAGCTCGTCCAGGGGCAGATGCATCAGGTGCTGACGACTGAAGTGCCCGATCCGTTCCGCTTCCTTCTTCGGCAGCTTGCGGACTAATTCCTCATCCAGTTGCTCAAGGAACTGTTCCTTGCTGGTTACGGTCAGGGTATTCATCAATCACCTCTGTGGTCCGGGTGCCCGGCTCTGGATGCCGGCACTGATGTGAACGAATGGTAAGTCCAGCATAGTCAAACCCTTGATAATTTGCTGTAAATTGGCGAAAACTTCATACGGTAAAACCGAGACAGCACCACTTCCGGAGTAGCCCGATCCATGTCCTCCCTGCAACAGATTTTTGGCGAACTCAAACAGCACCTCACGGAACAGATCATTGGTCAGCACGCCCTCGTCGAGCGCCTGCTGATCACCCTTCTGGCGGACGGTCACCTGCTGGTCGAGGGAGCGCCGGGACTGGCCAAGACCACCGCCATCAAGGCCCTGGCCGGCCACCTCACCGGCGACTTCCACCGGATACAGTTCACCCCGGACCTGCTGCCATCCGACGTCACCGGCAGCGAGATCTTCCGCCCTGAAACCGGTCAGTTCGAATTCCAGCCCGGCCCGGTGTTCCACAACCTGGTGCTGGCGGACGAAATCAACCGGGCCCCGGCCAAGGTACAGTCGGCCCTGCTGGAAGCCATGGGCGAGCGTCAGGTAAGTGTGGGCATGCGTACTTTCCCGTTGCCGGAGCCGTTCATGGTGATGGCCACCCAGAACCCCATCGAACAGGAAGGCACCTACCCATTGCCGGAAGCCCAACTGGACCGCTTTCTGATGCATGTCACCATCGGTTATCCGGAACCGTCCGCCGAGCGGAAAATTCTCCACCTTGTGCGTCAGCAGACGAGGGAGCCCCAGACCTCCACTCCCACGCCGGTAACAGCTGAACAGGTCAGCGAAGCCCGCTCAGCGGTAAGTGATGTTTTCATGGCGGATGCGGTGGAAGACTATTTGCTGGCGCTGGTACTGGCAACCCGTGATCCCCTGGCCCTGGACGACGACCTGGATCGCTGGCTGTCGTTCGGCGTCAGCCCCCGGGGCACCATCGCGCTGGATCGTTGCAGCCGAGCGCTGGCGTGGCTGGACGGCCGTGACTATGTGACGCCGGACGACGTCCGGGCGGTCGCACCGGATGTCATGCGTCACCGCCTGATACTCACGTTCGAGGCGGAAGCCGCCGGCATCACCCCGGACCAGGTGGTTCAGCGCCTGCTGGAACGGGTTCCGGTGACTGCCTGAGGTGTACAGACAGCCATGAGTACCCATACCCCCGCCCAGCAGCAGGCTGACCGGAACCTGGCCTATATCGGGCTGGACGACCTGCTTCGCCTGCAGGCCCAGGCGCGCACCCTGCAATTGCCCGCTGCCCGCCGCGCCATCCGCCAGCGGCGGGGTGGCCATCAGTCCGTACTGCGTGGCAGGGGCATGTCGCTGGCCGAGGTCAGACCCTATCAGCCGGGGGATGACGTACGCCGTATCGACTGGCGGGTTACCGCCCGCCGCCAGCAACCCCACACGCGGGTCTATGAAGAAGAGCGGGAGCGTCCGGTGCTGGTGCTCTGCGACCTCGGTCCTACCCTGTTCTACGCCAGTGAGGGCAGTTACAAGCAGGTCCGTGCCGCCGAGCTGGCGACATTGCTGGCCTGGGTTGCCCACGGCTCCGGAGACCAGGCCGGGGGCATTGTGTTCGGTGGGCCCCGTACGGCCATAGTCCGCCCCTCCCGGCGTCGCCGCTCGGTCCTGCAACTGCTTGACGCCCTGGCTGCCAATCAGCGCCGGCAGCCAGCCACAGACAGCGCCCCCAGCAAGCTGAACGAAGCCCTGACGGAAGCCCGGCGCATCGCCCATACCGGCAGCCGGGTGTTCATTATCAGCGATTTCCTCGGCGCCGGTGAAAACACCCGTGCCCTGCTGGCGGGACTGGCCATGCACAACCAGGTAACGGCCGTGGTACTGACCGATCCGCTGGATGACCACCTGCCGGCCCAGGGTGATTACGCCGTCTCCGGTCCGGCCGGCACACTCTGGTTTAACGGATCCGACCGTGCCCTTCAGCGGGCCTGGCAGGAACAGGCCCGGGCCCGGAATTCAGCCCTGCGGCACCTGTTCCGGCAGGCCGGCGTCAACGGCCTTGCGCTGGATACCGGGGAAGACCCGGTCGGCCTCATGCATGGGCTGACCTCGGTGGGAGGACGACTGTTGTGATTCCTGAGGAGGTACTGTCACAACTCCGCGACATCGAAACACCACCACCAGCTGGCCTCTGGCCGCCGGCACCAGGCTGGTGGATAGTGGGCGCACTGGCCCTGCTGATCCTGATTGCGGGCACATACATGGTATGGCGTCGCCACCATCGCAGGGCGCCCCGACGGGAAGCCCTGGCAAGGCTCGCTGCCTTTGGCATTCCGGAACAGGCCGGAACAGACTGGTATGCGGCTCTCAACCGACTGCTGAAACAGGCGGCTTCGAACCTGTACCCCGATGATCGCCCGGCGGCTCTCAGTGGCGACCAGTGGCGGGACTTTCTGGCACGCACCTCCGACACGCCCGGCCACACCTGGCAGCAACTGGTGAGCGCCTGCTATCGACCCGACAGCAACATAACACCCGGGCAGGCGCACCAGCTGGTGGAGCAATGGATACGGAGGCAGCCATGGTAACCCTGGCCTGGCCCTGGCTGCTGGTACTGCTGCCCCTGCCCTGGCTGGTAAGGCGGCTTTGGCCGGCCGCCACCTCCGAAGATGCCGTGATCGCCCCGGCCCTGCCGATACAATCCCGCCTGAGCGGCATGCCCGGGGTTGGCCGCCGGGGTGGTGCGGGACGCCGCTGGCTGAACCTGCTGTTCGCCCTTGCCTGGGCACTGTTGGTGCTTGCCCTGGCACGCCCCCAGCATGTGGGTGAGAATACGCAGGTGCCGGTGACAGGCCGCGACCTCATGCTGGCCGTGGACATATCTCCCAGCATGGAAGAACGGGACATGGTGCTGCAGGGTCGGGCCATGAACCGGCTGGAGGCACTGAAGGTGGTGCTGGATGATTTTATTGTCCACCGGGAAGGTGACCGCCTGGGACTGTTGCTGTTCGGTACCGAACCCTATATCCAGGCACCGTTGACCTTTGACCATGACACCCTGCGGACCCTGTTGTTCGAGGCCGGCCTGGGCATGGCCGGACGGGCCACTGCCATCGGGGATGCCATCGGCCTGGCGGTGAAACGCCTGCGGGAGCGCCCCCAGGAGCACCGGGTGCTGATCCTGCTGACCGATGGTGCCAATACCGCCGGCAACCTTTCTCCCCGGAAAGCCAGGGACATCGCCGCTGACAGCAACGTACGTATCCACACCATCGGTATCGGCGCTGAAACCGCTGTGCGCCAGGGCCTGTTTGGCCGTCGCCGGGTCAACCCGTCCAGCGACCTGGACGAGGCACTGCTTCGGGACATATCTGCTGCCACCGGGGGTCAGTACTTCCGGGCCCGCAGCATCGAGGAGCTCCAGGGCGTCTATCAGGAGATCGACCGCCTGGAGCCAATGGAACTGGAAGGCAGAAGCTGGCGGCCTGTAACCGAACTCTACGCCTGGCCGGGGGCTGCGTCCCTGGCCCTGTGGCTTGCCGGTTTTGCCTTTATCAGAACGCCGGGGCTGAACAGGATGGGGCCAGGCCTGTGGCGGAGGCTGCCATGATGGATTTCCAGTTCCTGCGCCCCCTCTGGCTGCTGGCCCTGTTGCTGATACCTCTGCTGGTCTGGCTGCAGTATCAGGCCGGCTCCGGCCAGAGCCAGTGGCATCGGGTTATTCCCCGGGCACTGTTGCAACCGCTGTTGCCTGCCGGAACCGGCAGCCCGTACTCCGCCACCAGGACCCGGCTGGTGGCTCCGGTGCTGCTGGCAGTAGCTGCGATAGCCCTGGCCGGGCCATCGTTCCGTTCGGCACCCTCTCCTCTCCAGCAGCAGGATGACTCTCTGGTGGTAGTGCTCGACCTGTCTCTGTCCATGCTGGCCACCGATGTGGAGCCGGACCGGCTGACCCGGGCCACCCGCAAGATACGCGATCTGCTCACTACCCGGGAGGGCGCCTTTACCGGCCTGGTGGTATACGCCGCCGATGGCCATGTGGTCTCCCCGCTGACCGATGACCGACGCACGGTTGAAGGAATGCTGGGCGCCCTTGACCCGGTCATCATGCCCGCCGCTGGCAACCGGGCAGACCTGGGCATCGCCCGGGCAGTGGAACTGCTGGAACAGGGGTCGCCCGGACGCGGTCGTATTCTGCTGATTACTGACAGCCTGAACCCCCGCTACGCAGAACACATTCGCCAGCAACTGGCGGATACGCCCTGGCAACTGAACGGCCTGATGGTGGGTACCGAAAACGGCGCGCCCATCCCGCTGCCGGAGCGGGGCTTCATTCGTGACGGTGACCAGGTGGTCATTGCCCGGGCCAGTATCGACGAATTGGCTGAGGCGGCGTCGGCCACCGGTGGCAGCGCCCTGACCATCACCACCACAGACCAGGACATTGCCCGGCTGGGACTGCGGGCCCAGGACCATGACCAATGGCGGCAGGCTGCCCGGGAACGTACGACCGAGCGCCGCCAGGACGACGGTTACTGGCTACTCTGGCTGGCATTGCCCCTCGCCCTGTTCGGCTGGCGCCGGGGCGTGCTGGCGCTGGTGGCCTGCACCCTTTGGTTGGGTCCCACCGGGCCCGCCCAGGCTGCCGACTGGAGCCGGCAATGGCAGAGCCTGTGGCAGACCCCTGAACAAAGGGCACCGGAGCTGATCGAGGACGATCCCGCCAGCGCAGCCAGCCAGCTGGACGACCCCATTTGGCGGGGCACCGCCCTTTACCGGGACGGCCAGTACGAAGGGGCGGCGGACGCCTTTGCCCGGGACGATTCCGCTACTGCCCACTACAACCGGGGCAACGCCCTGGCCCGGGCCGGCAAGCCGGAGGCGGCGCTGGACGCCTGGCAGCAGGCCCTGGCGCGGAACCCGGACCACGAGGGTGCGCAACAGAACCAGCAAATTGTCAGGCGATACCTGGAACAACAGAAACAGAAGCAGCCATCCGGCGATCACCAGCAAGGCGATTCCGACGGCGAGGGCCAGGGTGAGCAGGGAGCAGAGGGCGAGGGCGAAGGCGCCCCGCCCTTTTCCCCGGGCAGCCAGCGGGATAACGGGCGGTCAGGGACCGGAGCGCAGGGCTACCAGGACGATCCAGGCGAGAGTCGCCCACCTCCGGCCGACACCGGCGAACCGGGGGACCAGCGGCCCTCCGGCCGGCCAGCGGGCTCCGGTAAACCTCAACCGGGTGACCAGCCCGCTGACAGCAACGAGGCCCAGGGCGATGATTCAGGCGAAACCCGGGCTGATGCACTGGGTCAGTCACAGGAACAGTGGCTGCGGCAAATACCGGATAATCCGGGAGGATTGCTGCAGCGGAAGTTCCTGCAGCAATCCCGCAGCCGCAACGTACAACCGGACGAGAACGACACGCCATGGTAATACCCACCGACTGCCTGAGGCACCGCCTGCTGGTGACGCTGTTCGCCTGCCTCCCGCTGCTGGCCTTCGCCCAGCAGGAGGAAGACCGGCAGGCCTTCATCGAATTGTCGGCCAGTGACGACGAGCTCTATGTTCAACAGCAGCTGCATTTGCGGGTCAGACTCTATTACACCAACAACGTGATCCAGGGCCACCTGAAAGACCCGGAGCACCCGGATGTGATGATCGAGCAGCTCGGGGAGCAAAAGCAGTATCGTGAGCTTCTGGATGGCGAGCGCTACCGGGTGGTGGAACGCAACTTCGTGCTGTTTCCGCAAAAGCCCGGCGAGCTGCAGTTGCCGCCCATTGATTTTCAGGGCACCGCCCGCCACCCCCGGGGCCATCAGTACCGTATTACGGATTCGGCCACCCTGTTCCCGCTGAAGGTCCGGGATATACCGGACAGTTTCAGTGGCAGCACCTGGCTGCCCGCCAGGTCGGTTGAACTCAGCGAGCAGGGACTCGACCAGAGCAACCCGGTGGCGCCCGGCGAGAACCTCACCCGCACCCTGACCCTGACGGCGGACGGCCTGCCCGCCACTACCCTGCCCGACCCGGCACCGGTCTATCCGGATGCCCTGCGGGCCTACCCGGAGCCGGCCCAGCGGCAGTCTTCCGCCAGCGAAGAGGGGGTCAGCGGACAGCTGCAACAGACCGTGGCCCTGGTGCCGGTACCTGCACACGGCGGCGAGATTACCCTGCCGGAGGTCCGGATACCCTGGTGGGATGTGGATGAGGACCGGGAAAGGGTGGCGGTATTACCGGCGCGGACGCTGCAGGTCGCCGGCCCCGTTCGCATCGCTGATGCCGAACCGGAGCAATCCCGGACTGACGAATCCCGGGACTCCCTTACCCCGCCCGGGGACGGCGACAACTCAGGAGAAGTCCACTGGGTATGGCCACTGCTGGCCGCCATATTTGCCCTGGGCTGGCTTACCACGGCAGTCGCCTGGTGGTTGCGGACGCATCGGAACCAGGTCGGCTCAGGCGCCGGTACCGCAGCCGGGAAAACCGGCGAGCCAGCCCGATTTGCCAGGGTTTGTGAACAGGCCAGGAAGCTGGATCCAGCCTTCTTCAGCGAGTTTCCCACATGGACCGGGGAACTGACCGGCCGCAGCTGTACAACCGTCGAAGGTGCCCTGGAACAACTGGATGACGAGGCACTGCGACAGGCGGTCACTGAGTGGCAAAGGTATCTTTTCGGAAGAAATGGTGTTCAGCCCCCCGACGGACCTGCCCTCGCAGGCACCCTCAAGGACACCCGCAAGGCCTGGCGGCAGAGCAGGCGGAACACCGGCCAGGGAAGCCCGCTACCGGACTTCTATCCGGAAGGCATCAGGCCCTGAGGGGCCTGCAGGGCAGCATACGGGGGAGTCAGTGCGCGCCCGACCGATGAAGCCGTATGCCGGGCGCCCTTGCATCAGTGCAGCTGTTCGTCGATGGTCAGCACCACCGGGTCGCTGTCGCCGCTGACTACCGGTACTGGCTCATCCCGGATCCCCTGGAAATCTCCGGGCTGTGGGGTAGCAGAGCCCGAGGGGCTGATCCGGGCCGCGATCACCACTTCGTCGGCGCCGGAGATTCTTGACTGGGGCGCCATGGCAAGGCGGTCATCCAGCCTGAGTTCGGTGGGCAACTCTCCGGCCTGAAGCCTGGCGACGGCAAGCGGCGCTGACTGCAGATCCGGCGTGCGGGCATAGACAAACAGGGTGGTCTCCGGGTCCACCTGATCGGTAAATGCGTCGTCCAGTTCCACCCGCACCGTAACCCCGCGGTCGGACAACTGCTCGCCACCCGCGGCCGGTTCACCACGAATCTCCTCCGGCACGTCCATGCCCAGTTGCTGGTAGGCCCGGGCCACACCCTCACGTATCGAAGGCAGCTGCGGGTGATCCGGCGCCACCTCGATGATCTTCTCCCAGTGGCGGATAGCCTCCTCGAAGTTACGCTGCTCAAAGGCGTGGATGCCCAGCAGGCCCAGGGTGTTCACTTCATTGGGGTTGTACTCCCGCGCACGGTCCATGGCGCGGGTGACCTCGTCGGTCATGGCGCCCTGGCTTTCAAAGAACCAGGCCTGGGCCGAGAGGCCCCAGGCAACGGCCTTGTCAGCATCGCGACCGGCCACGTCAGCCAGCCTTTCAAAGGCCTGCGCCGCGTCCGGATAGCGCTCCATCCGCATGTAGCTGCGCCCAAGCATGGCCCAGCCATCCGGGTTATCGGGGTCAGCTTCCAGTCGATCAGACAGTTGGCGGGTCAGATCCGTCATCTGAGCCATACGGTCCCCCCCTTGCTGCTGCAGCTCCTGCATGGCCTGGTATTGTTCCACCTTGCCCAGGGCACCCCACTCCTGGTAGAGCAGAAACACACCTGCCGGCAGCAGCACGACGGCCACTACCACAACCGCCCAGGTGCTGCGGCGCCGGTGATCCATTCTCAGGTCGGTCGCCCGCACTTCTGCAGCCGGCCGCTCCTCACCCACGTCATCCAGCATGGCTCCGGCAAGTTCCTCCCGTAGCATGCGGAAGTTTTCCTCGTCGATATTGCCCTGCTGATATTCCTCCTCAAGTTCTGACAGACGCGTACGGTAGGCCAGCAGGTTCTGGTTACGAATGTCTGACGATACGCGTTTCTCAGGACGGGAGAAAAACAGGGGGTAAAGTACAAACAGAAAGGCCATGACGATCAATATCGCCGTGATGATCCAGAAGGTATTGGTCATAAAATTCAGTCAGTTGAATCCGCAAGTGGGTTCATGTGCCAGTCACTGGCGCCGTAAAAGCTCATCCGCCTGGCGGCGCTGTTCATCGGTCAGGCCCGCGCCATCATCGTCACCGCCATTGCCGGAGCGACGCACGATCACCACGATCACCACCAGACCGATCAGGATCACTATGGCCGGTAACAGCCACAGGAGGGCGGTACGGGCATCAAACGCCGGCTTGTAATGCACAAATTCACCGAAGCGATCCACCATGGAGTCGACCACGGTCTGTTCATCCGCGCCTTCTTTTACCATGCGGTAGACTTCCTCCCGCATGTCTTCCGCAATGGGCGCATCAGAGTCGGCAATGTTCTGGTTCTGGCACTTCGGACACCGCAACTCGTCCAGCAGGCGGTCAAACCGCTGCCGTTCCGCCTCCGACGCCAGCGGATAGATGTCCTGGGCCGAAGCCGACGACTCTTCCGACTGGGCCAGTGCGAGGGGTGCGACCAGCGCCAACAGTAAAGCGATCAGCCAGTGCTTCATGAGCCCTCCTGCTGGTAACGACGAACCACCGGCCCCAGTTTCTCTTCCCAAACTTCGGGGTTGACCACCCCGACATGGCGATAGCGAACGATGCCCTGCTTGTCGATCACGTAGGTTTCCGGCGCACCGTAAACGCCTAGGTCGAACCCGAGTTTGCCCTGGGGATCGAACAGGGTGATCTGATAGGGGTCGCCCAGGTCCTGCAACCAGCGCAGGGCCTGGTCGCGGTTGTCCTTGTAGTTCAGGCCAATCACCGGAATGCCTTTCTCCTCCGCCAGCCAGATGAGATCGTCGTGCTCGTCGCGGCAGGCCGGGCACCAGGTGCCCCAGACGTTGAGCAATGACACCTGGCCCTGAAACACCTCCGGCGTCAGGGTCCGGTCCGGATGCTTCAGGTTCGCCAGCTCAAACGCCGGCACCGGTTTGCCAATCAGGGCCGAATCCAGTTCCTGTGGATCCTTGCCCAGACCGGTATACAGAAAGATGCCGAAGGCCACGGCGATAACCACGGGCAAAAACAGCAACGCACGCTTCATGCCCCCGCCTCCACTGGCCGGCCACCTGCGCCGGTGCTGCCACTGACCGCAGCCTTGCGGAGCTCGGTTGCCTCGTCCTTGATACGATAGCGACGATCAGCAATTGCCAGGAACCCCCCCAGGGCCATCAACAGGGCACCCAGCCAGGTCCACCGAACCAGCGGCTTGTATTGCAGTCGAACGGCCCAGGCGTCGCTGGACACCGGCTCCGCCATGGCAACAAAAATATCCCTCAGGAAGCCCGCATCGATGCCCGCCTCGGTCATCACATTGCGCTGCACCACGTAACGACGGCGTTCCGGATACAGTGTGGCCACTGGCTTGCCATCCCGGGTGATTTCGAAGGTCCCCACCACCGCAGTGAAATTGGCCCCCTCACGCTCGCCCACAGAGGCAAAACGAAACTGGTAGGCACCCGCGGTGGCAGTGTCACCGGGGCCCATGCGCACGTTGCGCTCGATGCCGTAGTTATTCACCACCGTGGCCCCGGCAATGACCATCGCCAGGCCAAGATGACCCAGCACCATGCCGTAAAAGCTGCGGGACTGGCGACGAAGGCCATGCAACCGGCCGTGGCGTGAGCCGGACTTGTTCCAGACGTCCTGCAGGGTGGCTACCGCACACCAGCTGGCTGACAACACGCCAAAAAATGCCCACAGACTGAAGTTGCTCCAGAAACCGGTGCCCCTGGGCGCCATGGTGTTGCCCAGGATCAGCACCACGGCAAAGGCGATGACCAGGCTGGCCACGGTGGGCACGATCATTTTGCGCAGCAGGTAGCCCTCATCGGTCTTCTTCCAGCGGGAAAAGATACCCACGCCCAACAGGAGGCCCACCAGCACGGCAATGGGGCTGAATGTCAGGTTGAAGAAGGGCTCGCCGATGGAGATATTGCCCAGCTCGAAATAGTCCGCGATCAGGGGGAAGATGGTTCCGACGAGGACCAGCAGCATGGCCGCCATCAGCAGCACATTGTTCATCAGCAAGAACACTTCCCGGGACAGGGGGCCGAACTTGGCCCGGGTATGTACCACCGGCGCCCGAAATGCGTACAGGGTCAGGCTGGCGATCACGCTGATGGCCAGCAGCATCAGCAGGAAGGCACCACGGGTCGGGTCGGAGGCGAAGGAATGCACCGACGTGATGACCCCGGAGCGCACCAGGAAGGCCCCCAACAGGCTTAGCGCGAACGTGAGGATCGCCAGCAATACCGTCCAGCTCTTGAACACACCCCGTTTCTCGGTCACCGCCAGGGAATGCATCAGTGCGGTACCGGAAATCCAGGGCAGCAGGGACGCGTTTTCCACCGGATCCCAGAACCACCAGCCGCCCCAGCCAAGCTCGTAGTAGGCCCACCAGCTGCCCAGGGCGATACCCAGGGTCAGGAAACCCCAGGCAACCGTGGTCCAGGGTCGGGACCACCGCGCCCAGGCGGCATCCAGACGACCGTTGATCAGCGCTGCGATGGCGAAGGCGAAGGCCACCGAGAAGCCAACGTATCCCATGTAAAGCATGGGTGGGTGCACGATCAGGCCGAAATCCTGCAACAGCGGATTCAGGTCAGCCCCGTCTGCTGGCACATTTGGGAGGGTGCGATCAAAAGGATTGGAAGTCATCAGGATGAACAGCAGAAAGCCCACTGCCACCATACCCATAACGGAGAGCACTTGGGACACCATCACCGACGGCAACCGGCGACTGAAGGTGGCAACCGCCAGGGTCCAGCCACTGAGCATCAGAATCCACAGCAGCAGCGACCCCTCGTGACCACCCCAGACGGCGCTGAATTTGTAGTACCACGGCATCAGGCTGTTGCTGTGGTTGGCCACATAGGCCACGGAAAAGTCATCCACCATGAAGGCGTTGGTGAGAATGCCGAAGGCAATGGCGATGAACACAAACTGCCCGGCCGACAGCGGCCGGGCGAAGGCCTGCAGACTGTCCCGGGCCGTCAGCGACCCGTACAGGGGTACGACGGCGAGCAGCACTGACATCAGCAGCGCGATAATAAGGGTGACTTGTCCGAGTTCGGGAAACATGGTTCTCTCCGTTCTGGAGTCGGGTAAATGGCTTCAGGTGATCAGTACTGGGGCATTTCCCGGCCCTCTTCCCGGGCACGGGCCGCAGAGCGTTCCAGGGCCTCACTGACTTCCGGCGGCATATACTGCTCATCGTGCTTGGCCAGTACCTCACTGGCGACAAACTCCCGGTTCTCGTTGAGCTGTCCGGTGGCCACTACGCCCTGTCCCTCAGCGAACAGGTCCGGCAAGATGCCCTCGTAGCGCACGGTCACCGAGGATGAGTAATCCGTCACCCGGAACTGTACGTTGAGACTGTCCGGATCCCGTTTTACCGAACCTTCTTCCACCATACCGCCCGCACGGATACGGACGTTGACAGGGGCCTCGCCCTCGGCAATCTGGCTGGGATCGTAAAACAGGTTGATGTTCTGCCTGAATGCATAGGTCGTCAGGCCCACGGCGACGGCCACCCCCGCCAACAGAAACAGGACAATGGTGAGTTTGCGTTTGCGTACTGGGTTCATGACTTGCTGGTCGACTCGCTTTGGGTAGTTGGAATTCGCTGGAAACCGCCGGTGCGGTCCCGGGTGCTGGCGGAAACCCCGGGAGAAGTTGCCCTGGCCTGCTCCTGCTGTTGGCTGAGCACCACCCGGCGACGGTCCCTCACGGACAACCAGGCGATCACGGCAACCAGCAGGAAAAACACCCCGTAACAGGTCCAGACGTAGGGACCATGGCCCTCCATCAGGATAAAGGCATTGAAGGAATCAAACGCCATGGTCTCAGGCTCCTCCCGATTTCAGGTGTGAATGGCCACCCGCGGCAATGACATCACGAACCCAGCGGGTCCGGTGCTCCCGTCTCAGAACCTCAGTCTGCATGCGGTAAAGGGCTACCCAGCCGAAAAGCAGGTAGGTTCCCAGTACGGCCAGCAACAGAGGCACCCACATCTCCGGCACCATGGTGGGCTTTTCCGTCAGTTTGAAAGTGGCCGGCTGGTGCAGGGTGTTCCACCACTCCACCGAGTACTTGATGATGGGAATGTTCACCACCCCCACCACGGCCAGTACGGCGACCGCCCTTGCGGCGGTCTTTTCGTCCGAATAGGCGTGGCTGAGGCCGATAATACCCAGGTACAGGAACAGCAGGATCAGCATGGACGTCAGCCGCGCATCCCAGATCCACCAGGTGCCCCAGGTGGGTTTGCCCCAGACCGCCCCGGTAAACAGGGCCAGCACGGTCAGAATGGCGCCAACCGGTGCCGCCGCCCGCACGAAGACGTCCGCCAGTTTCATCTTCCACACCAGGGTGATCACCCCGGCCACGGCCATCATCATGTACACCGACTGAGCCAGAAACGCGGTAGGCACGTGGATAAAGATGATCCGGTAGCTGTTACCCTGCAGATAATCCTGGGGGGCGAATGCCAGCCCCCAGACAATACCTGCCAGGGACAGCACCAGCCCGAGCCCCAGCAGCCAGGGCATGAAGCGGCCGGCGATGCCATAGAACCACTTCGGTGATCCCAGCTTGTGAAAGAATTGCCACATCGGGAATATCCCCTGATTGTATACCTGTGAGCGCCGTAAGCCTGCGTGCTGAATGGTCGCAGTCAGGACGCCGATAAACTGATTTTCAGTGCCACCGCCGCTGCCAGCGGCGCCAGGATCACCGCCAGCACCAGTATGGCGGCCATCAGGGCCAGGTGCCCGGACACATCCGAGCCGCCGGCCGCAGCCATGACGGTTCCGGTGCCAAAAATCAGCACCGGAATATACAGAGGGATCACCAGCAGCGACAAGAGTACGCCGCCGGCCCGCAATCCCACGGTCAGCGCTGCTCCCACCGAGCCGATCAGGCTCAGTACCGGCGTTCCGATCAGCAGCGTTAGACACAGAACGGCAACAGAGTTCCCGTCCAGGAACAACATCATCCCCAGCATGGGGGTGAGAATCACCAGCGGAAGGCCGGTAACCAGCCAGTGGGCCAGGGTCTTGGCCAGCACCAGCACAAAAAGTGGTTGTGGCTGCAAGGCCATCTGCTCCAGGGTGCCGTCTTCGTAATCGAACCGGAACAGGTGGTCCAGGGACAACAGCGTGGCCAGGAGGGCACCGACCCACAGAATGCCGGCCCCGGCTTCCCTCAGGAACTCCGACTCGGGGCTGACCCCCAGCGGGAACAGCGCCACCACCATCACAAAGAACAGCAACGGGTTCAGCAGATCCTGTTTCTGGCGCACACTCAGGCGCAGATCCCGCCGCAGCACCGCAACCATTGACTGCCACAGGCCAGGTGACGTGGTGACCGGATCCAGTACCGGTACCGACAGGGGTTGCTGCTGTCCCATTCAGCTCGCCTCCCCTGCCACCCGCGCAACCGGTTCCGGCTCGCCGGCGCTACCCAGGCGGATGCGACGCATACCCTGCATCGCCGGTTCGTGGTGCGTGGTCATGACTACCGCCCCGCCCTGACGTACCCGGTCCTCCAGCAGTCCCTCAACGGCCGCGACCGCGTCCACATCCAGGGCCGTGAAGGCTTCATCCAGCAGCCATACCGGCTCATCGGCGAACAGTAACCTGGCCAGTGCCACCCGGCGTTTCTGGCCAGCGGACAACTGACCACAGGGCACGTGGGTCCAGGGCCCGAGACCCACCTGATCCAGCGCCTGGACCAGAACCGTCTCAGACACAGCCTGGCGGCCGGCCACCAGGGCCTGGAGATTTTCCAGCGGCGTCAGCAGCATCTTGATACCGGGGCGGTGACCCAGATAGAGCACGTTACGGCGCACCTGGTCCCACTGTTTCTGTCGGGGTTCCCCGCACCAGAAGACCTGTCCGGACCAGTTGTCGTTAAGGCCCGCCAGGATGCGCAACAGGGTTGTCTTGCCGGAACCATTGGGGCCCTCGACACGGGTGAGGGTTCCCGGCACTATGGAGAAACTCAGGTCACTGAAGAGCATCCGGCCGTCGCGCTCGCATTCCAGGCCCTCGGCCCTCAGCAAGTGGTCAGCGTGTTGCAGCGGCTCAGTCATCAAGGCCCCGGGGGTATGAGGGGCAGCAACGGCTACCCGGATAATGCGTTTTGCCGGTTTTTCCGACTGTTACCGGGTGAACTCCCGGTGCGGTGGCTATTATATCGAAACGGGTCATTGATTACTCTTGCCTGACATCAAAACCACACGTTGTACTTAACAAAAGCCATGAAATTACCGCACGGTAACCCGATCCCCCCCCAGCCGTCGAACCGGCCGGCCACCGCACCGGCCGGTGCCCGGCAGGACCCGGTGCAGCAACTCAGGCAATTGCAGCTGGAGAACCGCCAGGCCGTGGTCGCCCGGGTCGCCGAATTGCTGACCCAGAGAGGCAGCCAACAGGCGGTACTGGACGTGCGCGGACAGCGGGTCACCGTGGAGTTGCCCGTCAACGGCCCCGAGCTGAAAGCCGGTGACCTCATCCGCCTCATGCGCGAAGGCCAGTCCCTCACCCTGCTGGACAAACTGCCGGCCACCGCAGAGACCCGGCTGGGGCAAGCACTGCTTCGTCACCTGCCCTGGCAGCAGAACCTGGACAGCGGTCTGACCCGGCTGCTGGCTGCCCTGAGCGGCGGCATGAAAGGTGCTCCGGCGACGGGCCTGCCAGGAACCAGCGAGTCCCTGCCGGCCCCGGTCCGGGAAGCCCTGCAGGCGATCGCCCGACTGATGCCGGGCGCATCCACTGACCACGGGTTACCGTCGTTCAGACCGGTCGCCGGCCAGCCCCTGACCAGTTCCGGTTCCGGCGCCGCCGCCACGGGCCAGGGGGCGCCACTGAACAGCGCCCTGGATGCGACCGCTGTCAAGCAGTGGCTTGCCTCCAGCGGCGTGCTTGCCGAAGCCGGCCTGGCCCGGGGCATGGACCAGGTCGGCCCCACTGACCTTAAACTCGCCCTTGGCCGGCTGGCCTTGACCCTGTTACAGCACCAGAACCTTGGCAGCGACCAGTTTACCCGCTTCACACCCATGCCCAGCCAGGAGCTGATTACAGCCCCCCTGCAGTTTCCCTCGCCGTCCACCCCGCCCGTCACCATGGCCGAGGCCCGGGAACCGGTTTCGCCCGGCCAGATGCTGAGGCTGCTTGCCGGCATGCTGAACCGGATCACCGTCAATCAGCTGCACAGCCAGCTGCTGACCACCCGGGCCGGCGGCGATGCCGGTACGCCCGCCAGCACCCTGATTACTGACCTGCCCTGGATGGCGCCCGGGGGCGAGGTCAAAACCGCCCAGCTGCGCATCGACCACGAAAAGCCTGACCAACAGGGGCCCTCCAGCCCCCGCAAAACCGGTGTGGCCGAATGGCGCCTGTCGCTGGCCATGGACCTGGACGAGGCAGGCAGGGTGTTCTTTGACGTGGCCCTGCGCCAGAGCGCGGTATCAGCCCGGGTATGGGCAGAACAGCAGGACACCGCCAGGCTGGTCACCCGGCAACTGGGGGATCTGCGCACACGCCTGACAGAGCTGGGACTGGAAGTCTCGGAACTGGAATGTCGACGGGGCCAGCCGCCGGTCACACCGACCCGACTGGAACACCGGCTGCTGGATACCCGGGCATGAGTCACGACAAGGGGTTGGCAGCATGACTGAGCAGAGCAAACCGGGCCGGGAAACCGCCGTGGCCCTGAAATACGACGGCAAGCGGGCGCCCACCGTCGCGGCCAGTGGCCTGGATGAGGTGGCGGAGGAGATTATCCGTATCGCCCGGGAGCACGACGTGCCTCTTTATGAGAACGCGGAGCTCGCCGGTATCCTGGCGCGGCTCGACCTGGACGAGGAAATTCCGGAAACCCTGTACCGGGTCATTGCCGAAATCCTGGCGTTTGCCTTCCACCTGCAGGGCAAGACGCCAGGTGACGCAGGCTGAGCCGGTCGTTTATGCCGCCCGCTGCTGGCGTCGGCGCAGGGCTGAGACCAGTTCCGCCTCGGGACGGGAAATACCGCAGGTATTCATCAGGTCATCCACGTCCGCACCCAGGTCCACCAGGCGGGAGGCTTCATCGTAGGAGACTCGCAGCGGGTCATTCTGGCGCATCTCGTCGAACTGGGCACGCAGCTCATGGAGCTGCCGCTCGCAGGCAATCACCCGGTTGCCCACCCCGATGCTGCCACTGCTGGTGGCATGGAGCTCACGCACCAGGTTTTCGCTGTTGTCCCGCAACTGCTGACGCAGGCGCGCAATTCGCCGGGCATTAATCAGCCCCTGCACGCCCAGCAGAAGTAACGCCAGAACGGTCAGGGCCCAGGGAGCCAGGGTGGTCCAGTCGGTGGTCATCATCACTCAGTCCTCGTCAGGTGGTGATCACGCCAGGCGGTGGACCGGCCCTGACCGCTGTTTTCAACCGCCTTTCCGAGGGAAAGGCGATCATGCTCAGGGTCAGAGTGCGGCTATTTCCGCCCACTCGTGATCAGACAGCATCTTGTCAAATTCCACAAGAATGATCAGTTCACCATTCTTGTTACAGACACCCTGGATGAACTTGGCGCTTTCCTCGTTCCCCACGTTGGGTGCTGTCTCGATCTCACTGGCCTTCAGGTACACCACCTCAGCAACGGAATCCACCAGGATACCCATCACCTGGCTGTCAGACTCCATCACCACGATGCGGGTGGCATCCGTCACCTCCGCATCCGCCAGGCCGAACCGGCGGCGGGTGTCAATCACCGTTACCACGTTACCGCGCAGGTTGATGATGCCCAGCACGTAGTCCGGGGCACCGGGAACCGGCGCGATCTCGGTGTAGCGCAGCACTTCCTGGATCTGCATTACATCGATGCCGTAGGTCTCGTCATCCAGACGGAAGGTGACGTACTGAAGAACCTTGTCGTCTCGGGCCTGACTGTTCTGTCCGTTATCGGATGCCATAGTGCCTCATCTCCTGGCAGGCCATCCGTCAACGGGACAGCCTGATGTCAAAAAACCATCGTCAGTGCCCCATACTATAGTCAGGGGCATAAACCGTGCCAGAGTGGTACGGTTTCATTTGGTAACTGCCGGCGGGTGTGGTTATGCCGGTCTGAGGTGGGTATCGGCCGGCGTCGGAGAAAACTTGAGGATTCCCCTGGAATGCATGGGATATTCGGCTACTCCAGGTCCAGCCTCTGTTCTTTCTCCGCCCTCGCCAGCATCCGGGCCATGGCCCCCACGTCAATCAGGGCGCACATATGCTGCACCACCGTACCTGCCAGCCAGGGGCGTTTGCTACGGGAAGTACGCCAGCGTACCTGATCCGGATCGAGGGTGAAGGACTCCGCCACTTCGTCACAGGCCAGTGACCAGTCGCTGTCATCCAGCCGGATCACAAACCGGTATCCATCCCGGGCGTCCGCCGGCGCTCGGTCGGGCATGATCCAACGGGCTGAGTCCACCACCTTCAGGTTCACCCCCCGGTCCGGCAGCATGCCCATGTACCAGGGCGGGCGCCCGGGAATCGGTTTGATCCGGTCTTCAATCCGGTGGATGGCGCCCAGCAGCACCAGGGGTACCGCCAGCTGCAGGCCCGCCACCCGGAATATCAGGCATTCGAACGGCCGTTCTGCCCAGTCCGGGCGCCCTTCCGGCAGGGCTTCAGGCTCGGGCTCAACCGGGGCTTGTGTCTGTTCGTGGACAACCGGTTCGGCAACCGGCACTGGCGCCACCGGCGCAGCGACCCGGGGCCCGGGGTCCGGCGTGGCCGGGGGGATATCCGGCACAACCGCCTCATCGGGCCGGGTTACCGGGGGTGACGGGTCAGCTTCCGGCCTGGCATCGGGCACCTCTTCCAGGGCCGTCGACGTTGCCGTATGTAGCAGGTCATCGAGATAACTGGCCAGCGCCGCGGAAGGATCTGCCAGGTCGGCCTGCCTGCGTTGCTTACGTTCAGCCGACATGGTACCTCCCGCCGGGAATCAGACCCGGCGCCGGAAATTCGTCACCGGGATACCTGGGCAGCAGAGGGTTGCAGAGGCCTAGTTGTGCTGCCATGAGGTAGTACCCTCCTGCAGGTCCTGCAACAGCCGCCGGTAGGCCCGTACGCCCTGGGTATCCGGATCCAGCCTTGACGGCACCACGCCCGCCTGGCTGGCATCCCGAAACCGGGTATCCACGGGAATCATGAAACGCCACAGCTCTTCCGGATAGGTACGGCGCAGTTCGTTCAGGCTCTTCACCGATGCCTGGGTACGTTTGTCATAGAGTGTCGGCACGATGGTGTATTCCAGCCGGTTCTTCTGGGAGCGCATGATCATCTGCAGGGTATGGAGCATGCGTTCCAGCCCCTTGAGCGCGAGGAATTCTGTCTGCACCGGGACAATCAGGTGCTGGGCGGCGGCCAGGGCATTGACCATGAGCACCCCCAGCGAAGGCGTGTTATCCAGCAGCACATAGTCAAAGTCGTCCCACAGCCGGGCCAGTGCGCGGGACACAGTCAGCCCCATCCCCTCGACGCCCACCATCTTGCGCTCCAGGGTGGCCAGGGCTGTACTGGCCGGCAGCAGTGACAGGTTCTCACAGCTGGTCTCGGTGACCAGCTGCGCCGGCAGGTCCTCGGGCACCTTGCCGCCATGCTGGAACAGGTCAAACACGCTGTGGGCAAGGCGGTCCGGATCATAGCCGAACCAGCTGGTCAGGGAGCCGTGGGGGTCCAGGTCCGCCACCAGTACACGGTGCCCCTGCTCGGCCAGCAGGCCACCGAGGGTTACCACTGACGTGGTCTTGCCCACGCCGCCTTTCTGATTCGCTACTGCCCAGATCCGCACAAACGCTTCTCCTGCTCAGGCTTCCCGGCGGGAAAACCCTTCTTGCCTGAATATTTTCTCCGGGCCCGGGAGGCTGCCGACGGCAATCGATTGCCGGCCCGGGCCGGTTCCGGGGTCTTGTCCAACCTTTTCAGAGAGTAATACAGATATCATGCCACCCTTGTCGGCTCACCCTGACCCGGCCAGTCACGGTGAGCGCACCACGCCCCTGATCGCGGCATCCCGGGAAATCAGCAACACCACCCGCCGGTTACGGCGGCGGCCCTCTTCCGTATCATTGCGGGCCACCGGCTGGTAGGCACCGTAGCCGATGGCCGCCATTCGTGACGGATCAACGCCTTCCCCCGCCAGCATACGAACCACCGCAGCGGCCCGGGCCGACGACAATTCCCAGTTCGAGGGGTAACGACTGGTGCGGATAGGCCGGTCATCGGTGAAACCTTCCACCCGGATGGCGTTGTCCTCACCCCGCACAATACCAGCAATCCGCTCCATCACCGGGAAGGCATCATAATGGGGTTCTGCCTCGCCGCTGCCGAACAGCAGGCTGTCCCGCATGCTCAGCTCGATCCACTTGTCACTGCTGTGCAGGCTCACCACACCCTGGTCGATCAGGCTGTCGAATTCCAGGGCAAACCGGTTGGCCATGCTCTGCAGTGTCTCACTGCGCTGCGCCTGCTCCCGGAGGGTGGTGGACGGCTCTCGCGAGGGCGCCGGCTCCGGGGCCACCGGTGGAGGGATCACCTGGTCGCGGGCGGGCTCCACCAGGCCGGGCTGTTCGCCCACGGGAATGGGTGTTATCGACCTCTGGGGCGCATTGAACACCCCGGTAAGGGTTTCCGAAAGCACCTTGTACTTGCCTTCGTTGACGGAAGACACCGAGTACATCACCACGAAGAAACCGAACAGCAGGGTGATGAAATCCGCGTAGGAAATCAGCCACCGCTCCCGGTTCTGGGCCACCTCAGCCCGCCTGGATCGACGCCTCATGGGTTCCCCCTGCGCAAAGGCTCATGGTTGCACAAACCCTCGCAAACGCATCTCGATGGAGCGAGGATTCTCACCCTCGGCGATGGCGATGATGCCATCAATCATCATGTCCTCGTACCGGCTGCGGCGGCGCACGATCTCCCGCATCTTGTTGGCAATGGGAAAGAACAGCAGGTTGGCCAGTGCCACGCCGTAGATGGTGGCCACGAACGCCGTCGCAATGCCGGCACCCAGGGTGGACGGGTCGGTCAGATTGGTCATGACCTGGATCAGCCCCATCACCGCCCCGATAATGCCGATAGTGGGAGAATAGCCCCCCATGGCCTCGAATACCTGGGCCGCCTCCAGGTCACGCTGCTCCCGGGATTCCAGGTCCACCTCCAGCACGCTGCGGATGGTCTCGGTTTCGGCACCATCCACCAGGAGTTGCAGGCCCTTGCGGGCAAAGGGCTCGGGCTCTTTCTCGGCAATACCTTCCAGACCGAGCAGGCCCTGCTTGCGGGCCTTGACACTCCAGTCCATCACCTTGCCCACCCCATCTTCCAGCCCGATATAAGGCGGGAAAAACACCCAGCGAGCCTGGCTGAAGGCGCGGCGCAGAAGGCCGGCGGAGGTCTGCAGGATGGTAGCCGCCAGGGTACCGCCGATTACGATCAGCCCCGCCGGCAGATTGAACAGCGAGGCCAGGCTGCCCCCTTCCAGCATATTCCCCCCCAGCAGCGCGGCGAAGGCGAGGATAATGCCCAGCAGGCTGAGGATATCCATCAGTGCACCCCTTCAACCAGGCGCGGCCCGACCTCGTCCAGGGACAGGATTTCATCACTCAGGCCGGCCCGGGCAACGGCCATGGGCATGCCGTAGATAACCGACGATTTCTCGTCCTGGGACCAGATCACCGAGCCGGTCTGCTTCATCATCCGGCAACCTTCCTTGCCGTCGGCCCCCATCCCGGTGAGGATCACGCCCAGGGTCTTGCCGGGAAAACTGCGGGCCAGGGAGCCAAAGGTGACATCCACACTGGGTTTGTAGTTGAGCCGGTCATCGCCGGGAAGGATACGCACACGGCCCTGACCACCACGGTTCTCGACCATCATCTGCTTGCCACCGGGGGCCAGCAGGGCAAGGCCGGGGCGCAGCATGTCACCGTCCTCCGCCTGGCGCACCTGGATACGGCAAAGCTTGTTCAGTCGTTCTGCGAAGGCCGGCGTAAAGCTGCCAGGCATATGCTGTATCAGTACCAGTGGCGCCGGGAAATTGGCAGGCAGGTTCACCAGCACCTTTTGCAGGGCGATAGGCCCGCCGGTGGAAGTGCCGATGGCCACCACATCATAGTGTCGGCTGGCCGTCCGCCGGCGACTGATCCGGGCGGGAGACTCCGGCTCCTGGCGGGGCGCACGGGCATCGGCCGGTGCCGGACGCGGCGTTACCGGGGGCGGTTCCTGACGGGAAGCGGCCGGGGCGGCCGGGCGCGGACCGGCCAATGCGCGCTGGGGCGCCGCTGGCGCCGAGCCGCCCCGGCCGGCCCGAGGGCTGCTGCGGGCCACGTCCAGAATGCGCTCCCGCAGGATGCGCTGCAGCTCCGAGCCATCTTTTGCAATGTCTTCAAAGTTCTTGGGCAGGAAGTCGACGGCCCCGGCCTCCAGTGCATCCAGGGTCACCCGGGCGCCTTCGTAGGTCAGGGAGGAGAACATCAGCACCGGGGTCGGGCAGCGGCGCATGATCTCCTTCACCGCCGCGATGCCATTCATCACCGGCATTTCATAGTCCATGGTGATGACGTCCGGCCGCAGCTTTTCCGCCATTTCCACGCCTTCACGGCCGTTAGTGGCAGCGCCCACTACCTTGATGGTGCCGGAAGCGTTGAGAATTTCCGTCAGTCGCTTGCGGAAGAACCCGGAATCATCAACGACCAGGACAGAAACCGTCATTCACTCCCCCTCTTCAAGGCCCGCCGGCTCAGCCGTAATGCTGCAACAGGCTGGGCACATCAATGATCAGCGCAATGCGACCATCGCCGGTAATCGTGGCGCCCGCCATACCCGGTGTGCCCTGCAGGGCCCGGCCCAGAGGCTTGATAACCACCTCTTCCTGGCCGATCAGCTGGTCCACTACAAAGCCCACCTGGCGGGTCCCCATGGCCACGATGACCACATGGGCATTCTCAGGTTCAGCAGTACCTGTGTCCGAGGGCACCAGCCAGCGCTTGATGTGGAACAGCGGGAACACCTTGTCCCGCACCACGATGCATTCGCGGCCATCCACCACGTTCTTCTTGCTCAGGTCCAGGTGGAAAATCTCCACCACGTTGACCAGCGGCAAGGCGAACGACTGGTTGCCCAGCATGATCATCAGCGTCGGCATGATGGCCAGCGTCAGCGGCACCTTGATGCGGATCGCGGTGCCCTTGCCCGGCTTTGACTCCACGTGGACCTGGCCGTTGAGCTGGCTGATCTTGGTTTTCACCACGTCCATGCCCACGCCGCGGCCGGACACGTCCGAGATCTGGTCCTTGGTGGAGAAACCGGCGGCAAAGATCAGGTTGAAACACTCGCTGTCGGTAAGGCGGTCCGCCGCATCCTGGTCGTAGATGCCCTTCTCCACCGCCTTGCGGCGCAGTTTGTCCGGGTCCATACCACCGCCATCGTCTTCGATGGACAGCAGGATGTGGTCCCCTTCCTGCTCGGCAGACAGGGTAACCGTCCCCTGACGGGGCTTGCCGGCCTGCTCGCGCACATCGGGCATCTCGATGCCATGATCCACGGAGTTGCGCACCAGGTGCACCAGCGGGTCCGCGAGGGCTTCCACCAGGTTCTTGTCCAGGTCTGTGTCTTCCCCGTGCATCACCAGGTTGATTTCTTTCTTCAGGTTGCGGGCCAGGTCCCGCACCACCCGTGGGAAGCGACCGAAGACTTTCTTGATGGGCTGCATCCGGGTAGCCATGACGGCCGCCTGCAGATCGGTCGTGACCACATCCAGGTTGGACACCGCCTTGTGCATTTCGCTGTCTTCACTTTCCGAGCCCAGGCGCTGCAGGCGGTTACGGACCAGCACCAGTTCACCCACCATGTTCATGATGTCATCCAGGCGCCTGGTGTCCACACGCACAGAGGTTTCCGCCGGCGCCTGGTTGTCCCGGGCCGGGGTGGACGCTTTTGCGGCAGCTGCCGGTCGGGCGTCTTCCGCAGGCTGCGGGTCTGGCTCCGGCTTCTTCGCCGCCGGTTTGTCGCTGGCGGGCTCTGCCGCCGGACCTGTGGCCTTTGCCTCACCCGCAGAGTGGGCCGGGCTCTTGCCCTTGCCATGGAGTTCGTCCAGCAGGCGCTCAAATTCGTCGTCGGTGATCAGGTCACTGTTACTGCCGCCGGCTTCGCTGCCGTCTGCGGTGGCGGGCTTTTCACTCTCCGTCTGATTATCCGCATCCGGGTCCGGCACCTCAGTGGAAGCCACCTCACCGGTGAACCGGCCCTTGCCATGGAGCTGGTCCAGCAAGTCCTCGAATTCGTCATCACTGATTTCGTCACTGTCCGACGGGCCGCCGCTTTCGCTGGTGCCGGCGTTGCTGCCAGCGCTGTCGGCGGCCTTGCCCTTGCCGTCCTCCAGGGCGTCCAGCAGTTGCTCGAATTCCTCGTCGGTGATATCGCCGTGGTCTTCCCCGGCAGCGGCGGCCGGGGCATCATCTGCGGGCCGGGCCGGCGAGCCCCCCTGTCCGTCCACCGGGGACGTACCCTCCGGCAGGGCGTACTGGTCCAGGGTTGCAATCAGTGACTGGGGCGCGGGGGTAGGCTCTTCCCGGTTGCGGACCTCGTCAAACATGGCATTGACGTTATCCAGCGCCTGCAGCACCACGTCCATCAGGTCCGAGGTAACCGTGCGCTTGTGGTTGCGCAGGGTATCGAACACGTTCTCGGCGGAGTGACAGCAGTTCACCAGCGCTTCAAGCTGCAGAAAACCGGCGCCGCCCTTGACAGTATGAAAGCCACGGAAGATGGCATTGAGCAGATCACTGTCTTCCGGATGCTGTTCCAGGTCCACCAGTTGTTCAGAGAGCTGTTCCAGGATTTCCCCGGCCTCCACCAGAAAGTCCTGGAGAATCTCTTCGTCTGCATCAAATGCCATGCAACTACCTCACTTAAAAGCCGAGACTGGACAGCAGGTCGTCAACGTCGTCCTGTCCGGATACAACGTCAGACCGCTCTGCGGCGCGCATCTGGGGTCCTTCCCCCTTGATCGAGGCTTCCTTTTCCTTGAGTTCGTGGACGGTTCCGGTTAGCTGGTCCACATGACTGGCCATAACCACCAGGCTCAGCAGGTTCTCTTCCACTTCCTTCACCAGGGCGGTGACTTTCTGGATCACCTGGCCGGTGAGGTCCTGGAAATCCTGGGCCAGCAGGATTTCCGACAGGTCGGTGTACATCTTCTCGGCGTCGTCCGCGAGGCTCTCGAAGAACCGGTCAATGCGACCATACAGCTCACGGAACTCCGACGGCTCCATTTCGCGGCGACGCAAGCGCTGCCAGTCATCCCGCAATGAGCGGGCCTGTTCACACATTGCGTTGGCACGGGGCATGGCGTCTTCCACCAGATCCATGGTGCGGTTGGCGGCCTTGCCAGTCATTTCAACCACATATTGCAGCCGGTCCGAGGCATCGGACATCTTGGACAGGGCTTCCTGCTGTTCGGCGTTCTGGGGCTGGATCTGGAAATTGCGGATTGCCTCATGGAGGCTGCGGGTCAGGCGGCCCACTTCCCGGTACAGACTCTGGTCCCTCACCTCGCTCAGGTCGTTGATCAGGGTCATGGCCCGGGCATAGTCACCGGCATTGACCTGCTCAACCAGCTCCTGGGCCTGCTCCTTGAGCTTGCTGGTGATTTCCGGGTCCAGGCCGGGGCCGTTCTGTTTGTCTTCGCTCATGGGAGCACATCCGGACAGTCAGTTCAGGGTTCAAGACACCAACGGCGCCTTACTGGATTCGCTCGAAGATCTTCTCGATCTTCTCCTTGAGTACAGCGGCCGTGAACGGCTTGACCACGTATCCGTTAACGCCGGCCTGGGCCGCCGCCACGATCTGGTCACGCTTGGCCTCGGCTGTCACCATCAGGATCGGCAGATCCTTCAGGTTCTCGTCAGCCCGTACCGCCTTGAGCAAATCAAACCCGGACATGCCCGGCATGTTCCAGTCAGTCACCAGGAAGTCGTACTTGCCCGTTTTCAGCATGGGCAGGGCGGTGTTGCCGTCATCCGCCTCGTCGGTGTTAGTGAATCCGAGATCACGGAGCAGGTTCTTGATGATCCGTCGCATTGTGGAAAAGTCGTCCACAATGAGAATTTTCATGTTCTTGTCCAATGGGACCTCCAGTTGGTCTTCGCCGGAATTATGACCTGGCCCTTTCGCAGGCCCCGGACAGACGCACGGCGTCTGCCCGCACTGCTGTCAGATCCTCAGCTGTGGCGTCATTCTATCAGTCTGAGCGATGCATACCGTTTCAATGTGTTATCGAACGATTCTGCTGCAAACACAGTTTTAACCGGGGCTCAGGAAGCATTCCCGTCCCCGGCCTGCCAGTCGGCCAGCCGGCCCCGCAACCGCAGCGCGGCCTGGCTGTGTATCTGGCTCACCCGGCTTTCGCTGACGCCGAGTACCGCGCCGATTTCCTTCAGGTTCAGTTCTTCCTGGTAGTACAGGCCCAGCACCAGTTTCTCCCGCTCCGGCAGGTCATTGATCGCCGCGGCCAGATTCTGGCGGAATGCCGCTCCGGACACATCATCCAGCGGATTATCCGACGCTTCCTGTTCCTGTATCGGCAGCTCGCCGGTTTCATTGAGCTCATCGAGGGAAAAAAGTCGGCCGGAGCTGGCATCGCTGAGACACGAATGGTACTCGGACAGGGTCATACCCAGCTCATCGGCCACTTCCTGATCCTGGGCTTCGCGCCCTTCCCGATCCTCCACCGCCTTGATGGCGGCCGAGACCCGGCGGGCGTTGCGATGGACCGACCGGGGTACCCAGTCACCCTTGCGGATCTCATCCACAATGGCGCCACGAATACGGATACCGGCGTAGGTTTCAAAGGAGGCGCCGCGGTCAGACTGATACTTGGCCGCGGCTTCCAGCAGACCGACCATTCCGGCCTGGATCAGGTCATCCAGCTGCACCGAGTCCGGCAGCCTGGCCATCATGTGCAGGGCGATTTTCTTGACCAGCGGCGCATGCTGTTCCACCAGTTGATGGGCGCTGCCCCGTCCGGTCTGATGGTAGATTCCGAGTCTTCTGGCCAAAGTCATGTATCCGGTTAACCCGTACCTCAGGAATGGATCAGGCGTTGCTGCCCACCAGGCGCTCCACGAAAAATTCCAGATGGCCCCGGGGCGATGTGGGCAGGGGCCAGTTGTCCACCTGCTCAGCCAGGGCCTTGATGGCGAGAGAGGCCTTGGCCCGGGGATAGGCATCCAGTACCGCCCGCTGGCGCTGTACCGCCTTGCGCACGGCCTCGTCGTAAGGAACCATGCCCACGTATTGTAGTGCAACATCCAGGAACCGTTCGGTGACCCGGGTCAGTTTACCGAACAGATGCTGGCCTTCCTGTTCGTTACGCACCTGGTTGGCGAGGATGCGGAAACGGTTGATGCCGTAGTCGCGGTTCATCAGCTTGATCAGGGCGTAGGCATCGGTAATGGAGGTAGGCTCATCGCAGACCACCAGCAGCAGTTCCTGGGCTGCCCGCAGAAAGCTGACCACGCTCTCGGAAATGCCGGCGGCGGTATCCACGATCAGCACATCCACCTGATCGCCCAGTTCGCTGAACGCAGTGATCAGGCCGGCATGCTCCATGGGGGAAAGCTGGGTCATGCGCTGGGTGCCGGAGGACGCCGGCACGATCTTGAGTCCCCCCGGACCATTGATCAGGACATCCCGGAGGTCGCATTCGCCGGACAGCACGTCCGCGAGATTGCGCCTGGCACTTATCCCCAGCAGGACATCAATATTGGCCAGGCCCAGGTCGGCATCCAGCAGGATGACCCGGCGACCCATCTGTGACAGGGCAATGCCCAGATTGACCGAGACGTTGCTCTTGCCCACGCCACCCTTGCCACCGGTGACTGCGATTACCTGAACCGGATGTGGTCTGCTCATAGTGGTTGTCTGTTTCCGCCGAGGTTGTTCTCATTCACACAGTATGTCTGCAGGGTGCCGACCACGTCCGGTTCCCGGCCTGCAGCGGCCGTTCAGGCACCTTCTGCCATGGCCTGCTGCTTGCGCACGTCCCGCAGACGCTCCACGCCCAGACGCACCAGCGATGCAGCATTAGCCGGATGCAGGTCCTGCGGGATTTTCTGGCCATCCGTAATCCAGGCCACCGGCAGGGCGGTTTCCAGGGCAAAGCCCAGAACCTCGCCGAGGGTGAGCGCTTCATCCAGCTTGGTCATGATGCAGCCTGCAAGACCCGCCATCTTATAGCAATGCCACATGGATTTCATGATCCGCGACTGACTGGTGGCCGGCACCACCAGATGGGGGCTGACCCGGTGGCGGCTGCTGGCCAGCTCAGACAGTTGTTCCTGGCAACCGGGATCGGCGCCGGACAGACCCGCGGTGTCAATCAGCACCAGGTGCCTGTCTTCCAGCTCGTCCAGCACCTCGTCGAGGCTGTGGCTGTCATCCACCACCCGCACCGGTACGTTCAGGATACGGCCGAACACGAAAAGCTGCTCATGGGCCGCTACCCGGTAGCGGTCGGTGGTAACCAGCGCCAGCGAGTCGGCACCGTGCTCCAGCACATACTGGGCGGCAATCTTGCCAATGGTCGTGGTTTTGCCGGAGCCGGTCGGGCCAACCAGTGCGTAGATGCCACCACGGGTGGCCCAGTCGCCGCCTCCGGTTTTCAGACCCGCCGCCAGGGTACGCAGGGCACGCTTCCAGTTATCCTCCAGCTTGCCACGACCGCCCTGACGGGCCAGGCTGGCCGCCAGGGTGCCGCTCAGACCGAACTCTTCCAGGCGCTCCGCCAGTCGCTTGCGCACCGCATCCAGGGTCTCCTGCGGGTCGGCCTGCAAACCGGCGAGAGGCGCACTCCTGCGGGCACTGCCCTGCTCACTGATCATGGCCCGCAGCGAGTCGAGCTCCCGGCGCATCGCCGCCAGCTCATCGCCGCCGGCGGCGGGCCCGGCTGGTGTCATTGATGCCCGGAGCGCTTCCGGCTCACGGGTTTCAGACAGCGATGGCAGGTTCTCGGTATCGAGGCGTTCACGTACCTCTTCACTGCGCTGCCGGGGCTCGTAGCCACCGCGCTGCTCCCGTAACTGACGGATACGACTGCGGGAGCGGCCAAGTTCTTCCTGTAGCCGGAGGTGTTGTTCCGCCTGAAGTTCAGCAAGACGGCCATCGCTGGTAGCATCCGCCGCAGCCTCGCCAAGTTTCTGACGGGCCATGTTCTCGTCGTAGTCCAGCGCTGTGACAATCTCCACACCGTCATCAATCCGCCGGCTGGACAGGATGACCGCATCATCCCCCATGGACTCGCGGACCTGCCTGAGGGCGGCGGACATGGTTGCCGCAAAGAACCGTTTTACCTTCATCTGTCTCTACCTCCCGGTGGGTCGTTACTGGCCGACCGACGCCACGATGGTGATCTGCTTGTTATCCGGCACTTCCTGGTACGACAGCACGTGCAGGCGCTCTACCCCGTAGCTGGCGAACTTCGCCAGCACCGGCCGCAGGGGTGCTGACACCAGCAGGATGGCGGGTTTGCCCATCATTTCCTGGCGCTGGGCGCTTTCCTGCAACGACCGCTGCAGTTTCTCCACCATGCCCGGTTCAAGGACCAGGCCGATATCGTCACCGCCGCCGGATTGTTGACTCTGTTGCTGACTCTTCAGCAATAATTGTTCCAGTTCCGGATCCAGGGTGATCACCGGTATCTCTTTCTCATTGCCACAAATACTCTGCACGATCATCCGGCGCAGCGCCTGACGGGCCGCCGTGGTGAGCACTTTCGGGTCCTGGCTCTTGGGATGGACGTTGACGATAGCCTCGGCAATGGAGCGCATATCGCGAATAGGCACCTCTTCCTGCAGCAGGCTCTGCAGCACTTTCAGCAGGATGGAGATGGACACGGTGGTGGGCACCAGCTCTTCCGCCAGTTTGGGCGAGACCTTTTCCAGCTGATCCAGCCACTTCTGCACTTCCTCGTGACCCAGCAGTTCGTGGGCGTGGCTCTGCAGGATCTGGTTCAGGTGGGTGGCCACCACGGTGCTGGCGTCCACCACCGTGTAGCCAAGCGTCTGTGCATTGTCTTTCTGGTCCGGCTCAATCCAGATGGCATCCAGGCCGAAAGCGGGGTCCTTGCCGGCAATGCCCTCCACCTTGCCGAACACCTGTCCCGGGTCGATGGCCAGTTCCCGCTCCGGGTGAATTTCCGCCTCGGCGATGGTCACTCCCATCAGGGTGATGCGATAGACGTTGGGCATCAGGTCCAGGTTGTCACGGATATGCACGGAGGGCATCAGGAAGCCCATATCCTGGGACAGCTTCTTGCGAACGCCCTTGATACGACTGAGCAGCTGCCCCCCCTGGGACTTGTCCACCAGGGGAATCAGGCGGTAGCCGACCTCCAGGCCAACGATGTCCACCGTGGCCACGTCGTCCCAGCCCAGCTCTTTATTTTCCGGTGGCGCCGGCAGGCCCTGCCCCTGGTCACCGGCTTCCGGCCGGACACCGCCGGAGGCCGCCACCTGGCTGCCACCACTGCGGGAGGTCGTTGGCCAGCTGCTGCCGCCGTCTTCCTCAACAGCCTGGCGCCCCTGCTTCCAGATCCACCAGGCGGCACCGGCGGCCAGCAGGCCCAGCCCCAGGAATGCCACGTGAGGCATACCTGGAACCAGGCCCAGCATAATCAGAATGGCGGCGGCAATCGCCAGGGCCTTGGGGGCGTCAAACATCTGCTTGAGAATCTGACCGCCCATATCCTGGCTGCTGGTTACCCGGGTCACCATGATGGCGGCAGACGTGGACAACAGCAGTGACGGAATCTGGGCCACCAGACCGTCACCGATGGTCAGCAGGGCGTAGTTCTGGGTGGCGGTGCCAAAATCCAGACCGTGCTGGAGCATGCCGATGCCAATACCGCCGATCAGGTTGATGAACAGGATCAGCAGGCCGGCGACCGCATCGCCCTTCACGAACTTGCTGGCGCCGTCCATGGAGCCGTAGAAGTCGGCTTCCTGGGCAATCTCTTCCCGGCGGTGCCTGGCGTCGTCCTGGTTGATCAGGCCGGCGTTGAGGTCGGCGTCGATGGCCATCTGTTTGCCGGGCATGGCGTCGAGGGTAAAACGGGCACTTACTTCGGACACCCGGCCGGCGCCCTTGGTGACCACCAGGAAGTTGATGATCATGAGGATGGCAAACACCACCAGGCCCACCGCATAGTTGCCGCCGATCAGTACCGCACCGAAAGACTCGATCACCTTACCGGCAGCGTCGCCACCTTCGTGCCCGTTGAGCAGAACAATCCGGGTGGACGCCACGTTCAGGGCCAGGCGCAGCAGGGTGGCAACCAGCAGAACGGTGGGAAAGGCCGCGAACTCCATGGGACGCAGCGCGTACACACACACCAGCAGGATGGTGATGGACAGGGCAATATTGAAGGTGAACAGCACATCCAGCAGGAACGCCGGCATGGGCAGGATCATCATGCCCAGCAGTGCCACGAGCATAATGGGAATGCCCAGGTTTCCCCGCGTCAGGGATTTGACGTTATTCAGGACAAGGGCCCGGTCCATGTTGACGGATATCTCCACAATGGTCGTTCTTGCTGCAAAGGCCAGGGCCGTTTTTTTGACGCCCGGGCCGGCTTACCGGGACTAGCGGCAAGATCCATACCATTTCTTACATTTTCTCCAGAATCCCCCCTGACTGAGCCGCTTCGATACGGTATCCTTGCGCAAATCCCACCCGACCAGCTGACAGGTGAACCATGCCCATTCACGAAGTCAAACACCCCCTTATCCAGCACAAGCTCGGCCTGATGCGCCGTGCCGACATCAGCACCAAGAATTTCAGAGAGCTTGCCCAGGAAGTGGCGTCGTTGCTGACCTATGAGGCCACCAAGGATTTCACCCTGAGCAAACACACCATTGACGGCTGGGCAGGTCCGGTGGAGGTGGAGCAGATCGGCGGCAAGAAAGTCACCATTGTGCCCATCCTGCGGGCCGGGCTGGGGATGCTGGATGGTGTTCTCAGCCTGATTCCGGTGGCCCGGGTCAGTGTTGTGGGTCAGATCCGCAACGAGGAAACCCTGGAAGCCTCCACCTACCTGGAAAAACTGGTGGGTGAGCTGGACCAGCGCATGGCACTGATCGTCGACCCCATGCTGGCCACTGGCGGCTCACTGATCTCCACCATCGACCTGCTGAAAAAGGCGGGCAGCACAGAAATCCGGGCCCTGGTACTGGTCGCGGCGCCGGAAGGTGTAGAGAAGGTGCTGGAGAAGCACCCGGATGTCTCCATCTATACCGCGTCGGTAGACGAGCGCCTGAACGAGAAAGGCTACATCCTTCCCGGCCTGGGTGATGCCGGTGACAAGATCTTCGGCACCAAGCAGAAGGATGTCTGATATGCAGGACGCTGATCACACCACCTCCCTGCGGGAGGACTACGCCGGCGAGCCGGTCTGGCGCCAGGCCCTGGCTGGTTCCCAGATGCTGCTGGTGGCTTTTGGTGCCCTGGTGCTGATGCCCCTGCTCACGGGCTTGGACCCGAGCGTGGCGCTGTTTACCGCCGGCCTCGGCACGTTGATTTTCCATATCGTCACCGGCGGCAAAGTGCCGGTCTTCCTGGCATCTTCCTTCGCGTTTATCGCGCCGATCATGGCGGCGAAGAGCCAGTTCTCCATTCCCGAGATTCTCGGCGGCCTGGTGGCAGCCGGTGTGCTTTACATCCTGCTGAGTGGCGCCGTGCGCCTGCGGGGCACCGGTTTCATCAACCGGCTGCTGCCGCCGGTAGTCATCGGCCCGGTGATCATGGTGATCGGCCTGGGGCTGGCTCCGGTTGCGGTAAACATGGCCACCGGCCATACCGGTGATGGCTCGGCCGAACTGGTGCCCTACAAGCCTGCCGTTGTCATCGCCATGATTTCCCTGCTGGTAACCATTGTGGTTTCCGTGTGGGCGAAGGGCATCTTCCGGCTGATTCCCATTATGGTCGGTATTATCGTTGGCTACCTGCTCACCTGGATTGCGGGAATAACCGGTATTACGCCGGTGATCGTGGACTTTTCTCCGATTGCGGAAGCCGCCTGGTTTTCCATGCCGGCCTTCCAGGCGCCCGCGTTCAGTTGGGGGGCGATTCTGTTCATGATTCCTGTGGCCATCGCCCCGGCTATTGAACATATCGGTGATGTGCTGGCGATCAGTAACGTCACTGGCAAGAACTTCCTCAAAAAACCGGGCCTGCACCGTACCCTACTGGGTGACGGCCTGGCCACCAGCTCCGCCGCGTTCCTGGGCGGGCCGCCCAACACGACTTATTCCGAGGTGACCGGTGCGGTCATGCTGACGAAGAACTTTAATCCGCGGGTAATGCTGTGGGCGGCGGGCGTGGCAATTGTACTGGCCTTTGTGGGCAAGTTCGGGGCGGCCCTGCAGACGATTCCCGTTCCGGTGATGGGGGGCATCCTGTGCCTGCTGTTCGGTTCGATTGCGGTAGTGGGCCTGAACAGCCTGATCCGCAACCAGGTGGACCTGTCCCAGGCCCGCAACCTGGTCATCGTGGGTGTGACGCTGGTATTCGGTATTGGCGGTATGGCGATTTTCGGGGTGGAGGGTATCGCCCTGTGTGGCATCGTTGCCATTCTGCTGAACCTGGTTTTGCCGGGTTCTGACAGTGCCTGGGGGGAGCGTATCCACCACGAGCACTGAATTCGGGCTTTGAGCCTGGCCGCCTCCACCTAGCCTGTCGGCGCGCGGAGAGGCGGCAACCAGGGGGGAGGCTTGCCCGGCGCCACGAGTCGCTGAGCATGAACCTATATATCCCGCCGCATATCCTTGGGAATCGGGAAATTGGGCATAGTCGGCCTGGGTGCATGCCCCTTGCGGAACTGCCGTAGCTGGAAGATATAGGCCAACACCTGGGCCACCGCCATGTACAGGCCGTCGGGGATCTCCTCCCCCACCTTGGTGTTGTGGTAAACCGCACGGGTCAGGGGCGGCGTACGCAGCAGCTCTACCTTGTTCTCCCGGGCGATTTCCATAATCTTGAAGGCCACCTCATCGGCCCCCTTGGCCACCACCACCGGCGCCCCCATGGACTTCTGGTCGTACTTCAACGCCACCGCATAGTGAGTCGGGTTGGTGATAACCACATCCGCCGTCGGCACATCCGCCATCATCCGCCGCTGGGCCATCTCCCGCTGCAGCTGACGAATCTTGCCCTTCACCTCCGGCTTGCCTTCCGTGTCCTTGTACTCGTCCTTCACCTCCTGCTTCGTCATCCGCAGTTTTTTCTGGTGATCATAGATCTGAAACGGCACGTCGATGACGGCAATAACGATGGTGGCACAGGCCAGGAAGAAAAAACTCCATGCCATGGTCCAGACCACATGGGCCATGGCCGGCACCACGGGTTCCTCGGCGATGCTCAGCAGATCCTCGGTACGCAGGTTCAGGATCAAAATGGCAACCGCCAGCACCAGGCTGACCTTCAGAATCGCCTTCACCAGCTCCACCAGCGACCGGGCAGAAAACATCCGCTTCAGGCCCTTGATGGGATCCATACGGTTCAGCTTGGGGGCAATGGCCTTTCCGCTGAACAGCAAACCACCGATACCGATGGGGCCTGCGATAGACGCAATCAATAGCAACAACAGCAACGGGCCAAGGGCCACGGTCGCTTCCCACGCGGAACCAATCAGCTGGGTGCTCATAAAGCGGGTATCAAAGATCTCCCCCCGCTCCAGCACAAACGCGCCACGCATGATCTGCTCCATGGACATGGCCAGACTCTTGCCAAACACCAGCAACCCACCGGCCCCGGCCAGCAGCACGGCCATGGTCGCCAGCTCCTTGGAACGGGCGGTCTGGCCGTCCTCCCGGGCCTTCTCAAGGCGTCGTGGCGTCGGCTCTTCCGTTTTCTCCTGACTGTTATCGTTCTCTTCGGCCATAGTAAGCGTCTAAAAGCGTGTGTAGGCGCGGCACCTTGCCAATGGGCCGTGGCCTTTCGCCCAAACCTGTAGGCAAAGCCTTGAAGCTAAGCCAGGGAAACGTTTGTCACCGATTCAGGATTACCCCTGAAGCCGTCTCATAAACTCAAAAGTCTCACGAGTATACTGCTCAAAGTGCGGCAGAAAATTGGCATGCAGCACCCATATGGCAAACAATCCAAAAATCAGGCCAATCGGGAAACCCAGGGCAAAAATGTTCATCTGCGGCGCCGCCCGCGTCATCACCCCGAACGAAATGTTCACGATGAACACTGCTGTCACTGCCGGCAGCGCCAGCAGCAAGGCCGACGCAAACATCCACGTGATACGGTGCGCCAGCTGCCAGACCCCCGCCTGCCCCAGCCCCTCAAGACCAATGGGCAGCGTACGGAAGCTCTCCAGAAACACCTCGATGGCCACCAGGTGACCGTTCATCGCCAGGTACAAAAGGGTGATCGTAATGGTGTAGATCTGGGAGAGAACCGTGACATTAACCCCGTGGGACGGGTCGTTCATGGAGGCAAACCCCAGACCCATCTGCATGGCAATCATCTGACCGGCAATAACGAACAGCTGGAACAACGCCGTCAGAGCAAAGCCCATACCCACACCGATCAGAATCTGCTGCAGGGTGATAATCACCGCCTCGGCACTGAGGGCCTCCACCTGGGGCACCGGCGGCAACATGGGCACCACCAGAATGGTCGTCAGCAACGCCAGCCCCAGGCGAACCCTGGCCGGTACCAGCTGGGTACCGATAAACGGGATCACCATGAAAAAACTGCCAATGCGAAACAACGGCCACAGGTGCTGCCCTACCCACTGACTGATCACATCCGCGCTGAGGTCGGCGGGAATCATACCCACCTCATCCGATCAGATAGGGGATGCTGCCAATCAGCCCCTCGGCGTGGTCAATCAGCTGGGTCAGCATCCAGGGGCCAGCGAAGATGATCACCAGCAGGGTCACCAGCAACCTTGGCAGGAAGCTCAGGGTCTGCTCGTTGATCTGGGTAGCCGCCTGGAAGGTACTCACTACCAGGCCGATGACCAGACCCGGGCCGATGATAAAGGCCGACAGCATTACGATCATCCAGAGGGCTTCACGCATGATGTCGATGGCGGTTTCCGGCGTCATGGCAGGCCTCCCTATATCCCATAGCTGGCAGCCAGCGTGCCCATGATCAGGGCCCAGCCGTCCACCAGCACAAACAGCATGATCTTGAACGGCAGCGAGATAATGATCGGCGACAGCATCATCATACCCATGGCCATCAGAACACTGGCCACCACCATGTCGATAATCAGAAACGGGATGAACAGGATAAAGCCGATCTGGAACGCGGTTTTCAGCTCGCTGGTTACAAAGGCCGGCATCAGCACCCAGAAGGACACGTCTTCAGGGGTGTCGTACTCCTCGTCGGCAATGCGCATGAAAAGCCCCAGGTCACTCTCCCGGGTCTGGGACAGCATGAACTGACGGAAGGGCACACTGGCAGCCTCCACCGCCTCCAGGGACGTCATCTCCTCCGCCAGGTAAGGCTGCAGCCCTACCCGGTTGGCCTCCTCGAACACCGGCTTCATGATGAAAATGCTCAGGAACAGTGCCAGCCCCAGCAAAATCTGGTTGGACGGCGTGGACTGAAGCCCCAGGGCCTGACGCAGGATGGCGAACACCACAATAATGCGGGTGAATGAGGTCATCATCATCAGCATGGCGGGCAGGAAGGTCAGCGCCGTCATGAAGGCCAGGATCTGCAGGGTGACGGAATACTCCTCCCCCTGCTCCCCCGGTATCACGGTGACCGCAGGAATACCCGGAATGCCACCGACCCCTTCCTGGGCAAACACATCCGGAGCCAGCGCCAGCCCCGCCAGGATCAACAACCACCGCATCAGTCCGCATCCCCCTTGCGGCCGGCGTCCCCCGGCTTCCATTGCCGTCCCATCAGACTGTGCAGCTTCCTGGCAAAGTCACCGCTTACCGGCTGACCGGGCGCCACCACCGGTTCGTCAAAGACATGGAGCGTGCGGATGGAACTCGGGGTAATACCCACCAGAATCTGGGTCCCCGCCACATCGATCAGGGCGATACGCTCCCGGGCCCCCAGGGCCATGACCGAGACAACCTTCATGGCACCGCTGTTCATGCCGGTCAGGCCATTCATGCGGCGGATCAGCCAGGCGCAGCCGAAGATCAGTGCCACCACCACCAGCAGACCAATACCCATGGTCGCCAGGGTAGCGACCGCGTCACTCTGGCTGCTGGTGCGCTCCGGGGCTTCCCGGACGGCTTCATCCTGCGCCAGGGTCAAGGCGGGCACCAGCAGCCAGGCTGCCAGGCTACCTGTGCGTCGCAATGCCCTCATTTCTGCAGGCGCTTGATGCGCTCACCGGGGCTGATCACGTCGGTCAGGCGGATACCGAACTTCTCGTTCACCATCACCACCTCACCGTGAGCGATCAGGGTACCGTTAACCAGCACATCCAGCGGTTCACCGGCCAGGCGATCCAGCTCGATCACCGACCCCTGGTTGAGCTGCAGCAGGTTGCGGATGGGAATCTGGGTATTGCCCACTTCCATGGAAATGGTTACCGGAATATCGAGAATGACATCCAGGTCCGGCTCGGCTCCCGGCGCAGCCCTGGACTCGGGCTGCTCGCCGAAATCCTCCATGGGAGCGGCTCTGACCTGCTTGCCGCTGTCATCATCGGAGCCTTCCGCCTCCGCCATGGCCGCAGCCCACTCGTCGGCCCGGTCTTCACCACCCTGGTCGTCACCGGATTCCCCCATGGCCGCTTCCCACTCGGCAGCCAGCTTTTCGTCTTCGCTGAGCTCGCGGTCGTCTTTGTTGTCATCAGCCATGTTTACCTACCTTCAGTTGTTTCTTCACCTTCGGAAGCCTGGTGCGTTCCTTGATTCGCAATGCCATCTTGCCATCCCGGGTCCCCAGGGTGGCCTTGTAGATGGGAATGCCGTTGGCGGTCATGTCCAGCGTCTCGGGCATTTCGATCGGAATCACATCCCCCGCCTTGAACCTGGCCACCTCGCGTAACGAGATCCGGCGCCGGCACACCGTGGCGTTGACCGGTACCTGCACTTCCTTGATGTCTTCCTGCAGGGCGTTGACCCAGCGTTCGTCGACATCGTCGATATCACTCTGAACCCCGGCATCCAGGACTTCCCGGATGGGCTCGATCATTGAATAGGGCAGCGCCATGTGCAGTTCGCCGCCACCGCCGTCGAGCTCCACATGAAAGGTACTGATGACCACCACTTCACTGGGACTGACGATGTTGGCCATCGCCGGATTCACTTCCGAGCTCAGGTACTCGAAATCCACCTTGAGTACCGCATGCCAGGCTTCCCGCATGTCCACAAAAACCTGGTCGAGTACCATCTGCACAATGCGGGTTTCCGTGGGCGTGAACTCCCGGCCCTCAATCTTGGCGTGCCGGCCCTCGCCTCCGAAGAAATTATCCACCAGCTTGAATACCAGCTTGGCATCGAGAATGAACAGCCCCGTGCCCCGCAGTGGCCGCACCTTGACCAGGTTGAGGCTGGTCGGCACGTAGAGGGTGTGAATGTACTCCCCGAACTTCATGATCTGGATGCCGCCGGTGGACACGTCGGCGTTGCGGCGCAACAGGTTGAACAGGCTGATGCGGGTATAGCGGGCAAACCGCTCATTGACCATTTCCAGGGTCGGCATGCGGCCCCGGACAATACGGTCCTGGCTGGCGAGGTCATATTGCTTGACCCCTTCTTCCTCGGCCTCGTCATAGGTATCGATGTCACCGTCGTCCACCCCGTGGAGCAGCGCATCGATTTCATCCTGTGAGAGTAAGTCCTGCATCGTTATCAGCCTCTGACTGCCTGCAGCCCGGGTGAATGCCGGTCACGAACCCCGGCACCTGGCCCCGGTATGTTTTTACTGGACAACAAAATTACGTAACAGCACCCGATCCAGGACGGGCTCCCCTTCCGCCGCCAGCGTCTCGTTGACTGCCACCAGCAGGCGATCGGGCAGCCCCTGGCGTCCTTCCGGCGTCTGCAATTCCATGAAGTCCAGCTGCCCCAGCTCAGCGATCAGCGCATTACGCAGCAGCGGCAGGTGCTTCTGCGCTGCGGCCAGGGCCGGAGCCTCGGTTGACTCAAAGGCCAGATACACCTGGATATAGCGCTGGCGGCCCGGGTCACGAATGGTGGTGACCAGCGGCCGGTCCATCACCATGTACTCCGCGGGCAGAAAGGCGTCCTCCTCCGCCGTGGCTGATTCATCCTCCGCCACGCCGCTACTACCCTTGGAGAGGAACCAGAACGTGCCCGCCACGGACAGGCCCACTGCCAGAACCAGGATGATCACCAGCAGCAGTATGGTTTTGAGCTTGCCTTTCCTGGGTGGCCCTGCCACCGCATTGTCTTCCGCCATTCCGGGGTCCGTCATTTTTTTGCCGTTTCTGGCCAGAGATCGCCTTACAGGGATTTCAAGCAATCCCTGCGCCAATCCCGACCAAACCAGATAATATGCCGCCCGAGTGTAACTCTAACGGCCTGCGAACCGAAATCCCGGCCCGCAAACAGAAACGCCAGCCTGATGGCTGGCGTTTCTGTTACAGCTGATCAGAGTGTAACCCCTGACCCTCCCTCTGGCGAATACTTTGGCAGGTCTGGCATCAGGCGTAGAGGTCCACTTCACCACGCCAGGACAGGTCCAGTGATCCGGCGGCCAGGTTATCGGCCTCGGCGCCGTCCAGTTCTCCGGCCCGCGGGCCGGTGCCAGGCTCTCTGTGCCCCTCGCCATCGCCTTGCTGGTCGGCGGTTTCACGCCCGGAGGAATCGCTCACATCAAAACCCTCCAGGCTGAGCCCCTGTTCGCTGAGCATGTCCCGCAACCGGTGGCCATGCAGTTCCAGCTGCTCCCTAACCGCAGGCGTTGTGGCATGAACCGTTACCGTGGCCTGGTCGTTCTGCACCTGCACCCGCACATCCAGGGGCCCCAGCTCCGGCGGGGTAATATGGATCTCCGCCACTGACATCTGACTGGCGGTCAGCCAGGCCAGTTTGCCCATGACTTTCTCTCCCCATTCGCTCTCGCCGACGGGGGCATCGACGCTGGTGCTGTAACTGCGCATCAGGGCCTGGGCTTCCTGCCCCCTCAGGGTGGCAGCCTGGTTCAGCGACTGGGTCAGTTCCGGCGCGGACATACGGGTCATCAGGGTATCGGCAAGCTTGCCGGATGACTCACTGACGTTCTGCAGTCCCGCCAGCAAATCTCCGCCCCTGGGGGCAGATTCCTTACCGCCTTGCATTATGGCGGCAAAGAGTTTGCCTACGGTGGACGCCCCCCCGGGCTGTTGCCCCAGGGACAGCCCCGGTGCCAGCAATCCGGCCGCCGGGGCACCTTTCAGGCTTCCCGTCGCGCCATTGGGCACCAGCCCGTTGACCCCAGTCGCAACCGGCACTTCAGCCTCATCCACCAACTCGAGCAATCCGGCGACCTGGCCATCCAGAGGCAGGCCTTCGAGAGCCTGATCATCCACAGACGACCTGGCAACCTGGCTCTCCGCTTCTGTCTTCTGTCCGGCGTCGGCAGCATGGTCTCCGCCACTGGTTTCCTTCCTGCGGGCGGCGGGCTTGCTGTCATCCGGCGTTTCAGGGCGGTCCTGTCTTGCCGTTTTTCCGGCATCCTTACGGTCATCGGCATCCCCGGCGCGGGCTGAACGCCCGTCATTGCCCTTTTCGGCAACGTCCGCGCGGCGCGATTCCGTCTGACGCTCCTGCGCCATGGTCCGCTCCCGGGCACGGTCATCGGCACGTCGTTGCTCCAGGCGTTTCTCCTGCTGGCGCATAATCTCGTCATACCGGCTGGGCCCCTTGTCAGCCGCACTCTGGCTGTCCTGGGCTTTGCCGGTGTTTTTTCGGTCAACGCCCGAATCGGGGTTAAGTAACTGGGTCAGTACCATTGAGGACATGGCAACCTCTTGCCGCTGAATCTCTGAAATTCGCCGGAAAGGCGGGGTTTCCAGGGATACTGCAAACGGGATGCCAGAGAGGGAAAGAGCCGGTAAAACCGGCCCGGATACTGGTATGGCGGCCTGCGAGCCGCAGGCTCAGGCCAGGAGGGATTCTTCCATCAGACGGCGAACGGTGGCGAACTCGGCCTCCAGCTCCACCATGGACTGGCGCGCCGTGTCCAGGTCGCCTTCCCGGCCGGCCTTTTCAATCTGCATACAGAGATCCCCCAGGCGGGAAGCTCCAATATTGATACTGCTACCCTTGAAACTGTGAGCGGTCTTGGCGAAGGCATCCGGATCATTGTCGGACAGGGCCTGATGAAGCGCCTGGATTCGTTCACGGGAGTCGCTGATGTACGTCTGGATGAGGATATCGAATTCATCCTCCATCACATCCCGCAGTTCCGCGAGAGCTTCTTCATCAAGGTGTGGCTTGTTGATCATAACCAACCTCATGGGAGCCACCGGTCAGGCGTGGCTCTTGATGTGTTTGTCTATCATAATCCGGGCAGTTGGTGAAATTACAACCCGGTGACCCGGCAGCAATCCCGACAGACTTCAGGTATGTCCGCTCCCGTTTTCGGTCAGTTCCCAATCATATACTACTTCGGCCTGATTTCCTTGTTTGTTGTAGCTCAGGCCACTGGACAAGCGGCGGATCAGTGTGAGCCCGCGACCCGAATAGACGGTTCCGCCATTGTCATTGGCGAGAGTGTCCGGATCGAACCCCCGGCCGGAATCCAGACACCGGATAACCAGCCGGCCGCCGTTATCCCGCAGACAATGCTCCAGTTCAAAGCGGATATAGTGGCCATCCACCCTGGTCAGGCGCCGCTCCCGTTCGGCGTAGTAGCGGGCAAAGCCTTGCGGCCCGTCTTTCCAGCCGGAGGGCAACTCCAGCACGCCGTGCTCCAGGGCATTGTTGTACAGCTCCGCCAGCAGGGTGTAGATCTCTCCGCTATGCTGTCGCAGGCCCGCCACCGCCATGCACACGTGGAGCAACAACGGCAACGGGTTGAACTGCCCAAGGGTCTCCCCCTCCACCTGGTAACTGCAGCGCCAGAAGGCCGGGCCGGTCAGGGCCGACTGGGTGGCGGCCACGGAACGGATGGCCACCGGATCCTGGCCAGTCACCCGCAGCCCAAGCAGGGTCAGGTCGTCGCTCTCCTGTGCGCTGCCGGCAAAGGTCTGTACCGCTTCAACCAGGTGATCCACAGGCGATGCGTGGAGTGGCCGCGTGGCCAGCGTTTCCGCCAGCCGCTGCTCACCAAAGTGGCGCCCTCCGGCGTCGGCCGCCTCCAGCACCCCGTCGGTCATCAACAGAAGCTGGTCCCCGGGATGCACCGGGTATTCCTCCATGGGGGCGGCGAACCGTTCCGGCGCCAGGACACCCAGTGGCAGGTGTCGTGACCTCAGGGCGTTACAGGAACCATCCGTCCGTAACAGGTAGCCATCCGGCAGGCCGCCATTCCAGACGCTGATGATACCCTGACGAAAATCCACCTCGGCAAATGCCGCGCAACAGAACATTCCGATGGGCAGGATCCGCACCAGCTTCTGGTTCAGCTCCCGCAGCACATCCGGACCACTGAATCCCTTGCTGGTCATGCCGTAGAAAATCTCCGCCACCGGCAGGGCGCCAATGGCCGCCGGCAGACCATGGCCAGTGAAGTCACCTACCAGCAGGTGCATGCCCCCGGCGGGTCGTGGACAGGCGAACAGGATATCGCCATTGAACACGGACATGGGTGAGGCGTGATACCGGATATTGGGCGCATCCAGGCAGCCGGTATGGGCGATGTTGTCGAATACCCGGCGGGCGGTGACCTGTTCATTCAGCAGTTGGTCGTTGCGGGCCCGGATCAGGTCCCGCTGCCGGCTCAGGGTTTCGTGCATTCGCCGCATACGGTCAAAGGCACCCAGCTTGGCCTGGATGATGACCGGGTTGTAGGGCTTGGGCAGGAAGTCATCACCACCGGCGTCCAGGCACTGGGCAAGAGACCCTGCGTCGGACAGGGAAGTCAGAAAGATCACCGGCACCATGGTCTCCCCGGCCAGGGCCTTTATCTGCCGGGCTGCCTCCACACCGTCCATGCGCGGCATCATCACATCCAGCAACACCATGTCCGGTTGCCAACGCTCAAAGAGTTGCAGGGCGGCCTGGCCATCCTCAGCGGCCTCGACCTCGTGCCCCTGGCGGCGCAGTATCGCCTTGAGGATCAGTCGGTCGGTGCTGCTGTCGTCAGCGATCAGCAAACGTAGCGGTCTGGGATTCTCGGGGTCTGTCACGGGTGCGTCCTCTCACCCCGGAGGTCATTGCCGTCGCTGGCACAAAGCCCCCGCTGGTACAGTCAGCGAATGGAAAACAGCTGCTCGAAGTTGGAAATGGCCAGGATACGGCGGACATCGGCATTGCAGTTCTCAATGTGGATGCTGGCATTGTCACCACCGGCAAAATCCCGCAGCAACAGCAGCATGCCCAGCGCAGAGCTGTCCAGATAGCTCGTATCGGACATGTCGATCACCCAGTGGCGAACTCCCTGGGAGTCCTTTTCGTAGGCGTCACGGAAGGCCTGGTGGGTGCTGAAATCAAACCGCCCCTCAATGGCAATGGTGCGGGTTTCACCGTCGTCGCTTTGTCGGGTGTGCACAGGCATCGTCTTTCCCTCCGCTGACCGGGGCCGGATGTCACCTCCGGCTGTTGGGTAATCCTGCCGTTGATCGAACGCCACTGCAAGGCGGTCATCAGCGGTACACGGGGATTACGCCCTTCAGGATAGCCAATAGCACCGGGTTTGTATTCCGCAGCCCCGTGAACCGCTCAGCGCCGGCGGGAAAACTGGCGGGCGGCGGCTTCGTCGGCCTGTTTCTGTTCGGCCAGGTCCCGGGCCCGTTGTTCCTGGGTGCGGCAGGTTTCGATGTATCGCTCCATCCCCCGCCGTCGCTCCCAGGCCTGTTGCCACTGCTGACGTGCCTGTTCAACCCGCTGCCCGGCCTGCCCGGTCCGGGTCTGCTGCTCGCCAATAAGCAGGTCCAGCCGGGCGATAAAATTCTGCCACCCCTGCAGGCGGGCAACCGGGACCGTGCCCTGCTGCTGTTGCCGCATCTGCTGGTGGTACTCCTGCTGATAACGCTGCAGTTCCTCCAGGCGGTCCTGCTCTGCCTGCCACTGGCGGCGAACCTCGTTCATGCGGTCCAGGGCCTGTTGCTCCTTGCGTTCCTCCAGCTGAAGTACTACCTGAAGACGCTCCGAACGTACCGTCATTCACGGCCTCCGGCCTGATTCTTCTCCGGGCTCTGGGGTCTGGCGGGCTTTTCGGGCAACAATGCCAGCAACTGCTCTACCGACTGTTCGAACGGTGCCGCTTCATTCAGGCCCTGCTGCAGGAAGTCCCCCATGGCATCAATGTAGCGGATGGCGAAGTCGGTTTCCGGATCGGAGCCCTTCACATAGGCTCCCACGCTGATCAGATCCCGCGCCTGCTGGTAGCGGGAATACACCTGTTTGAAGCGCTGGGCCCGGGCAAAGTGATCCGGCGCCGTCACATGGGGCATCACCCGGCTGACGGAAGCTTCCACATCAATGGCGGGGTAATGGCCCTCTTCCGCCAGGCGACGGGAGAGTACGATATGGCCATCGAGGATGGCCCGGGCGGAGTCCGCCACCGGATCCTGCTGGTCATCCCCTTCGGTGAGTACCGTATAAAACGCGGTAATGGAGCCACCACCGGGCTTGCCGTTGCCGGTGCGCTCGACCAGCTGCGGCAGCTTGGCGAACACCGAAGGCGGATAACCCTTGGTCGCGGGGGGTTCTCCCACCGCCAAGGCAATTTCCCGCTGGGCCTGGGCGTAGCGGGTCAGCGAATCCATCAGCAACAGCACGCGCTTGCCCTGGTCCCGGTAGTATTCCGCAATACGGGTGGTCAGCATGGCGGCCCGCAGGCGCATCATGGGCGAGTCATCCGCTGGCGATGCCACTACCACCGAGCGGGACAGCCCTTCCTCACCGAGAATGTCATCGATGAACTCCTTGACCTCCCGGCCCCGCTCGCCGATCAGGCCCACAACGGTAATATCGGCGTCGGTAAACCGGGTCATCATGCCCAGCAGCATACTCTTGCCCACACCGCTGCCCGCAAACAGACCCAGGCGCTGGCCCTGGCCCACAGTCAGCAGGCTGTTGATAGCACGGATACCCACATCCATGGAGGTGCGCACGGGCGCCCGGTGCAGGGGGTTGATGATTTCGCCGGAGAGCGGCACCCTGGCCTCGGCCTGCAGCGGACCGTGGCTATCCAGGGGCTCGCCGTTGCCATTGACCACACGACCCAGCAGACCCTCACCCACAGGCACCTTGCTGGCCGCAGACAGGGGCACCACCCGGGCGCCGGGGCGCAGGCCGTCGATAGCCGTCAGGGGCATCAGGTAGACCCGGTCATCCTCGAAGCCGACAACCTCGGCCTCCACTGTCGCGTCGCCATGCCCGAGTATCAGGCAGCGATCCCCCACAACCATGGGGCAGCCAACGCACTCCAGGGTGAGGCCGACCATTCGGGTCAGGCGTCCGGACAGCTCCGGTGCAGGTTCAGAGGGAATATTGGCACTCAGTTGAAGCAGGCGCTCAGCCAGGCTGCTGGTCATCGTCGGACTCCCCCAGCTCGTCAAGCACATCCCGGTGGAAATCGGACAGGTCACCCATCACCGACTCCAGCTGCTCACTTTCGCCGGCGGAGGCGTTACCGATCTGTTTCTCCAGCATGGCCTGGACGGCTTTCTGGAAACGCTTTTCAACGGTGTAGTCCACCAGCGAATGCCGGGTTTCCACCTTGCAGCCACCTGCAAGGATCGTCTCATCGCCGATGACCGCCACCTCCGCATCAAGCCGGCCGGCCACGGCCTTTACCCAGTCTACATCGGAGGGATGAACCCGGACGCGCACATTCTCACGGGTCGATGGCAAGCTGTTGACGGCGTCGGTGACCACCTGCCCGACCTGCGACGAGTCCAGGGACAACTCCCGGTGAATGACCGCCCGGGCCAGCACCGTGGCCAGGTTGACCAGGGCCGATTCCAGCTCGTCCTGGTGCCGCTCGATAGGGGCAACGAGTTCGGCCATGACGTTTTCCAGGCGCGCCAGTTTTTCGTCGATGGCACTGCGGGCGTTCTGTTCGGCCTTCTCACGACCTTCCCTTTCGCCGGTGTCCCGGCCCTCCCGGTAGCCCTGCTCACGGCCTTCCTCCGCACCCTTCCTGAAACCTTCCTCATAGCCTGTAGCGCGGCCCTCTTCCCGGCCTTCTTCCCAGGCGGAGTTGCGAATGGCCTCGATATCCGCAGCGGTGAGCGGCTTGACGTCGACTTCTTCCTCGCGGGGCACCTCGTTGCCATGCTCGTCCAGCAGGGGCAGCTCCCACCGCTCCCAGGCACTGAGTTCTTCGGGGGGGACATTGGCGCGGCGACGGGAGTCCTTCATCACATCATTTCTTCGCCGGCGCCGCCCAGGGTGATTTCACCCGCTTCGGCCATGCGACGGGCAATCGTGATAATGTCTTTCTGGGCCGTTTCCACTTCACTAACACGGACCGGGCCCTTGGCCTCCAGATCATCCTGCAGCAGCTCGGCCGCACGTTTGGACATGTTGCGGAAGATCTTGTCCTTGACGGCATCGTCGGCACCCTTGAGGGCCACGACAAGAACCTCGGAGGATACCTCACGCAACAGGGCCTGGATGCCCCGGTCGTCCACTTCCACCAGGTTATCGAATACGAACATAAGATCCTCGATAGTGGAGGCCAGGTCCGGATCCATGTCCTTGATGGAGTCCATCAGACCCCCCTCGATGGAGCGTTCCATGAAGTTCATGATGTCGGCGGCCCGCTTGACGCCGCCGATGCGACTGGTCTGGGCGCCGGATCCCCCGGAGAACTGCTTCTCGAGAATATCGTTAAGTTCCTGCAGGGCCTGGGGCTGAATGCTTTCCAGCGCAGCCACCCGCATCATCACGTCCAGCCGCACCTTGTCGTCCAGGGTGGCAAGAATCTCTGCCGCCTGGTCCGGATCCAGGTAGGAAATGACAATGGCCTGAATCTGCGGGTGTTCGTACCGGATGATGTCACCCACCGCCCTGGGCTCCATCCATTTGAGAGTGTCCAGGCCGGTGGTATTGCCACCAATCAGAATGCGGTCGATCAGGCTGGCGGCCTTGTCGTCACCAAGGGCCTGGGTCAGCATGGCGCGGATGTATTCGTCGTTGCCCACACCCAGGCCGGTCTGGCCACCAACCGCATCGACGAACTCGTTCAGCACGTAGGACACCTCATCCTTGCTCACGTCCTTCATCTGGGCCATGGCCACACCTACCCGCTGGACCTCCTTGGGGCCCATATGCCGCAGGATTTCAGCCGCATCGGACTCACCCAGGGACATCAGCAGGATAGCGGCCTGTTCCACCCGCGGAATCTTGCGACGCAGCTGCTTTCTGTCCTCGTCCTGGCGATTTTCTTCACTCATCGACGTTCACCCACTGGCGCATTACCTGGGCGACCCGGGCCGGGTCCTCGGCAATCAGCCCCTTCAAAGCGTTCAGGTGCCTATCATAACTGTCAGCAGCACCAGGCAAAAGCAGCTCGTCCTGACCACCCATGGCATCCGCAAGGGCCTTGTCGGCGCCCATACCAAGGTCATCGTAGGCGCTCCCGCCGGCGTCGAGATCATCTTCCCGGTCACGGCGGCCACCACCGGAGATGGACTTGAGCACCGGGCGCAACAGGCCCAGTACCAGCGCAAGGATGACCACACCGGCGAGCACCTGCTTCATCAGGTTCCAGAACCAGGGTTGCTCCCAGAACGATGGCTCCACGTATTCCACCGGTTCCTCCGGGGCAAAGGCAGTGTTCATCACCGTTACGCTATCACCCCGGGCAGCGGAGTAGCCAACCGCGTCGCGGACCAGCATGTTGATCCGTTGAAGCTCCTGCTCTTCCCAGGGCTGGTAGGTGACCTCACCTGTATCCGGGTTCACCACCCGCTTGTCATCCACGGCCAGGGCAACCGTCAGGCGCTTGAGCCCCCCCTGGGCCTGGCGGATGTAGCTGACGGTGCGATCCACCTCGTAGTTGCGGGTGGACTCCCGGCGGACATCCACCGGCTGCGCCTGGTCTTCCTCCTCTTCATCCTGGTTACCTGCGCCAGCCTGCTCAGGCACCTCGGCCTGGCCCGGCGGCTGATTCGACAAGGCGCCGGGGACACCACCCTGGGCACCGGCGGATCGCTGCTCGGACATTTCCCGCTCGCTGCGAATGGCCTGCTGTTCCGGATTGAACAGCTCTTCGGCCTGCTCCAGAGAGGAGAAGTCCAGGTCGGCACTGACCTCCGCCCGGAAGCGACTGTCACCAACGATGGGAGCAATCATGGAAGCCACCCGGCGGGTCAGTCGTTCCTCCACCCGCTCGGTGTATTCATACTGTTCCTGCATGTCCCGGCGATTCTCGTCCTCTTCACGGCCCGTCAGCAGGTTGCCGTTCTGATCCACCACGGTCACCTGTTCGCGACTCATTTCCGGCACACTGCCAGCCACCAGGTTGACGATTGCCCGGATCTGTTCCTGCTCCACCCGACGACCGGCAAACACATTCAGGAATACCGACGCGGTGGGCTTGCGGGCATCACGAACAAAGACTGAACGCTCGGGAATGGCCAGGTGTACCCGGGCGGATTTGACGCTGCGCATACTGCTGATGGTCCGGGCCAGCTCCCCTTCCAGCCCCCGACGGAAGCTGACGGTTTCCATGAACTGGGACGTACCAAGCCCCTGATCCTGGTCCAGTAACTCGTACCCGATGGTGTCCCGGTCAGTCACGCCCTCGGCCGCCAGCTTGAGGCGAGCGTTATAGACATCGTCGGCGGCCACCAGCAGGGCACCGGAGCGACCGTCCATACGGTACTCGATGCCACTCTGGTCCAGGATGCGGGAGACGTCTTCCGGGTTGTAGCTGGACAGATCACCCAGCACCGGCTGGTAGTTGGGCTCCTGGGCCCACAGCACCACCGCCACGCCCAGCGCCACGCTGGCCGCCAGCCCCACCATGAGACCGATCTGCCGCAGCAGGTTCAGGCGATTGAAACCGAACAGCAGATCACTGCGGCTTTCGCTTTCGGTGTCCGAGCCGGTGGTGGAAAGCTCGGTGGAGGTGGCGTCTGCAGGTACACTGGCCATGGATTTGCTCCGCTGCTAACTCGTTATACCGGCCGTCAGATCGGCATGTTCATGATGTCTTCATACGCCTTGACCACCCGGTTACGAACCTGGGACAAGGCATCAAAGGCGACCGACGATTTCTGGGAGGCAATCATCACCCGGGTGATATCCACGTTCGGGTCGCCCTGCTCATAGGCGGTTCGAAGTTCGCCGGTGGTCGACTGCAGGTCATTAACCTTGTTCACGGCCTGGTTGAGCATGTCGCCGAAGCCCTGGGTTTCGTTGACCTTTTCCGGACCCGACGGCTTGTCCACCTGGCCACGTATCGCCAGGTCGTTGTCCATGCGCTGGTTCTGCATCATCTGCGCCCGCAGATTGCGCATCTCAGAGAGGACGTTATTGATGTCGGCTCGCTGGACCATTGCTCGTCTCCCGGTTCCAAAAGCTCTTTCCTGGCCCGCGCCATGGCGTCAGGCTGAACAGATTCACCAGCCGTAATGCAAAGTCCTGACCAACTCAAAATTAACCAATAATTACAAAGAATTAAAAAGAATAGATGGTAGGGACCAGGGGGCCACGTCGGGAAATTGACAGGTACAAACCGGGCTGACGGGAGCAGAATCGAGTAGGAGGGGGAGTTGCCTCCCCCGTCCTCTCACACCACCGGGCATACGGTTCCGTACCACGGCGGTTCATGATTGGCTCTGAAGCCGAA
>NZ_JAWLGY010000012.1:115092-118326 GCF_041690615.1 Marinobacter sp. | reverse complement strand
CGCCGCCAGCAGGAGCAGCACCTGTCCTGGCAGGCCACCCATGACAGCCTGACCGGGCTGCTCAACCGGCGGGCCTTTTCCGCAGAGCTGGTGAAGTGGCTTGCCCAGGCCTCAGCCCTGGAGGTACCGACGGTTCTGATGCTGATTGACCTGGACCACTTCAAGCCGATCAATGATCAGGGGGGCCACCTGCTGGGGGACGAGCTATTGCGGCAGCTTGCGGACATTCTTCGCCAGGCGGTTCGCCTGACCGATTCCGTGGCCCGCTTTGGCGGGGACGAATTTGCCATTCTGCTGCCGGCCTGCGGTCTTGAACGGGGTGCCATGCTGGCCGACCAGGTGCGGGCCGGTATCGAGCAGCTTCAGCTGGAGCAGGAAGGGCGCCGCTTCGGGGTCACCGCCAGCATCGGGCTCACGGACCTCAGCGCCGGGGACAGCAGTCCCCGGGAGGCACTGACCCGGGCGGACGAGGGTGCCTATGCTGCCAAGGCCCGTGGCCGGAATCAGGTGGTGGCCGTGCCGTCCACTGAAGAGTAAGAGGGCGATGGTCCGTCGTTGACCGGCGTTCAGTGGTGGTCGGCAATATCCCCTTCGCTGTAGAGAAACTCCTTGAGAAATCCCGCGAAGTCATCGTTGTTGCGGCGCAGCCATTCGATCACCATGGCGGCATGTTCCATCTCTTCCCGCATATTGTGCAAAAGGATGGCTTTCAGGGATTCATCATCACAGTCATCCGCCCGCTGCTGATACCAGTCAACCGCCTCCAGTTCTTCCATCAGTGATACGATGGCATGGTGCATGTGCAGGGTTTTCTTTGAAAGTTTCTCGCGTGGGGCGTGCAGGTTATCGCTGGCCATGGGGCCTCCTGTGGCGGTTGGATTGATCCTGGATCGTTGTGCTTTAGGTTATTCCTGATAGTAACAAGCATAGTCGGGACTGCCGACCTCTGGCCAGCCCGCCCGGTCGCCCGGGCTCATAATGTCCATTGCAGCCAGGCAAGCCAGAGCAGGCGCAGGGCGAGCAGGGTCAACAGCAGGTTGAAGACGCGCCGGAAGGTCTCGTTGCCCAGCCGCCCCAGTACACGCAGTCCCAGCCAGGTACCCAGAAAGCCCATGCCGATCATGGCGGCCAGGAACCAGAACCAGTCCCGGAAGACGAAACCCGCCAGGCCGAATACCAGGGCCTTGGGCAGGTGTTGCAGGGTCATGGCAGTGGCAAAGGTAGCCACGGTGGTGAACCGGTCAGTGTGGATCTGCTTGATAAAGGCGGCCACCAGGGGGCCGGTGGCCCCCACGAACAAGGAGATAAAGCTGGTTATTGTCGAGGCCAGGAATACGCCGGCCCGCCCCATGGCCAGCGGTGGCAACTTCGGCCCCCAGCAGAGGTAGAGCACAAACACGGCAATGGTCACCTGCCATGCCCAGGCCGGCAGTCGTACCAGCAAAAGGCTGCCAGCCACGGCCCCGAGAATGACGCCAGGCACAAAGGCGGCAATCACCCGCCAGTCAATGTGGCGCCAGGTCATGGCCATACGTCCGGCATTGGAGCCCATCTGAATCATGCCATGGACCGGTATGATAGCGGCCGGCGGCACCCACATGGCCATCAGTGCCAGCAGCATCACTCCGCCACCGGCGCCGACGGCGGCGGTGATCAGCGAAGTCAGGGTCGAGCAGGCCAGCAGTATCAGGGCAATTTCCGGGACGAGGCCCGGAGGCAGGAGTGACAGCAAGACATTCTCCACAACGTAATGGAACGAAAACTGGCTTCCCGTCCGGGGCGTTAGGGCGCCTTACAGAAAGGCGTCTGGGCCAGTGCCGGTTGTTCGCACAGGGCCCGGGTCGCCAGTTCAACATCGGCCACATAATACAATGACGCCAGCCCCAGTCGATCCCGGCCCAGGTTGTGGAACACCATGCCAAAGGCGATATCGCCTGCACTGAAACGTTCGTGGTGCTCGGCAAAGTACTCGGCCGGCCCATCCAGCTCCTCGTCACTCATTAGTCGTTCAATGCGGGCCGCACCGCCATGATAGGCCTGGATCAGCAACAGGGTGAAAAGTCGCTGGCGCTTGGCTTCCGGCATTTGCGGAAAGTGTTCCTTGATAAGCGGTTCCAGGATGCGGGCGTTGCGATTCACGAGCTTCATGGCGCAGTCGAGTTGGGCCAGCCGGTGCCAGTGGTTGCGCTCTGCCACACCACAGTCCCCGAGCACCCCTGGCATCAGCTGCATGATCCCCCGGGCACCAGCTGCTGAATGAGCCCGGGTTTGACCGCCACTCTCGATCAGCAGCATGCCGGCCAGGTACCGGGGCAGTTCCAGGGGCAGTGACAGTCGTTGTTGCTCGCTACGGGTGTCGTATACGTGCAGCAGTGCTTCATGGAGGGTGCCCGGAGCTGCTTCGGTGGCAAAGTCCAGGTCGTCCCAGCGGCCCCAGAGCCGATCAGAGGCGGTCTCACCCAGATAGCGACCCACCGCTTCGCCCAGTCGGGCGTGGGGCTGGTCGCAGGCCAGGGCGAACGGGTAACCCCGGGTGCTGGCGTCGCCGGGTGTCCATCCCGTGGCACGACCTTCGGCAGCGAGCTTCTGGCGCAGGGTGTTCAGGCGCTGCTGGGTGGCTTCACTGGTGTCCGCATCGCTGACATACCCCAGAAATGCGCCCCGGTGGTCGAATAACAGATGTCGTTCCGCGGTCGAGCAGTAGCCGGACTCGCTTAGCACCCAGCGGCGGATGTCGAGTATGTTGTTGTAGACTCCCTGGCTGCTCCAGTAGGGGGCGCTGCGGATGATAGCCTGCCAGTCTTCCACCGGCGCCGGTGCGTCACTGCTGGCCATCGCTGGCAGGGCGCAGAGCAGCAGTAGCAGCCTCGTCAGAATCTGGTTTCGGATGGCCCGGACAAACATGTGGCTCCTGTACATCAGTGGCGGGTGGTCAGGATGGTGAACCGGGTGTCGCATCAGTCGGCGTGTTGGTCCGGTGCTGCTAAACTCGGATCTATACTCAGGCGTATGCTCTGCTACCTATACCGCAACACCCGCCGGAATCAAAACAACAACGGATTAACACCATGAAAGTTTCAGACTACCTGCAATACGACGCCACCGGCCTGGCCGACCTGATGCGCCGGGGTGAAGTGGCGGCTTCCGAGGTCACGGAAGCGGCGATCGCCCGGGCCGAGGCTGTGAACCCCACCCTGAATGCCATCTGCCTGCCCCAGTACCAGGAGGCCCGGA
>NZ_JAWLGY010000012.1:112691-114992 GCF_041690615.1 Marinobacter sp. | reverse complement strand
ATGGATATGGCGAAGGCGGAGGGGGCCGGTAACGACGATTTCGAGCTGGATACCCGTCTGCTGGCCATGCTGGGCCGCAGTTTTCCCTTGCCCGATTATGTGCGCATGCGCCAGCAATGGAACGAGTTTGCCCGCGCCCTGGGGCACTATTTCGGCCAGTACGATCTTTACCTGTGCCCCACCACGGCCCAGCCCCCGGCCCGGATTGGTGAGCTGGACCTGCCCCCGGCGATGCAGGTGGTGTCGAAAGTGCTGGTCAGGGCCCGGGCTGGCAAACTGATGCTGAAAACCGGCATCGTCGATCAGCTGGCCATGGAGAGCCTGGCCCGTACCCCCTTTACTCAGCTGGCCAATCTCACCGGTACACCGGCCATTTCCCTGCCATTGAGCTGGAGTGACCAGGATCTGCCGGTGGGTGTGCAGTTTGGTGCTCCCCATGGCGAAGAAGGCCGGTTGCTGCAGCTGGCGGCGCAACTTGAAGAAGCCGTGCCCTGGTATAGCCGGTATGAAACCCTGTGGAACCGGGGTATCGGTGACAATTGATGGCGGACTTGTGATCTGCTGCCATCATTCCCACGTTTATTTTTGAGGGCGGAACAGGCTATGCTGTGTTTAACGGACAGTCGGCCAGGCTGCCCGTTGTCCGGAGCCGGCATCCGCACCGGCTCCCCTTTCAGATGGCATCGAGGAGGCGAGTACCATGAACCAACCGATGGCAATCGAAGAACTGGTTTCAGTAGCACAGGCGGAAGCCATGGGTGAGCTGGATGCGCCGATCATGGCCATCGTATTGTCCAGTGAACAAAGCTACGACCTTCCCATCAACTCCCTGGAGACCGATGCCGACAAAGCCCGTTGGGCCCTGATTCTGCGCGCTGCCCGGGAACATGTAGAGGCCGATGCCGTGGCCCTGCTGTACCCGGCCTGGACCACCATTCGCCAGCGCAACGCCGAAGCCGAGGCAGAAGCACGCCGGGAAAAGGAAGACGTCCCGGAACCCATTGATACCCTGTTTGTCCAGCTGCATACCCGCGACCGGATTTACTGGCGCGGATTCGAGCAGATCCGTGATCCCCGTCATCAGCGGATTATCGGCTTTCGCAGCATTGGCGCACTGTCCAACGACTATGAGCGGGAAGAGGCACCTTCGGTGACCTCCTGGCTCAACACCCTGTTCGAGCCGCTGCCGGAAGAAGGCGAGGAAACCGACGTTGACCGCGAACTGGCGGATCTGCTGGAAGAGCCTGAAGTGAGCGCGGCGCTCTATCCGCGGCAGATGCGGGCGCTTCACTGACTCCGGTTTCTTGCGGGTGACCTGCCGCTGGTCCGCCGGTAAGGCGACTTACTGGCTGGACAGCAGTGTCAGGCACAATTGGGCGTGCTGCAGAAAGTGGTTGAACGCCTGCAGGTGCTCATCCGTCGGTTTACTGCCGGTGGCGCCGAAGTCCGCATAGAACATTCCCAGCACCCGGCCGTTGGCCAGCAAGGGCCCGGTGAGTGCCGGTACCCGGCCCAGCCAGGGGTCGAAGTCCTGCTCCGTGGTATGTCGGGGTGGCTGATAGATGCTGCAGGTGCCGTGGGGTAGCAGCTGGCCCAGGGAGCCACTGCCGTCCCGGTTGATCTGGAAGCCATCGCGCCAGCTCTCCGTCTGTGGTCCCACACACTTGCGCAGGACCAGCCGGCGGCCATCACGGTCGGACATCAGCAGGGCAACCCGGGTCAGGCCGATACCCCGGTGCAGCCCCTCCAGTACCAGCTGGAACACCGTGTTCAGGTCCGGCTTCTCGGTCAGGCTCTGGGCCAGCTCCCGTAGTATCCGCAATTGCAGGTCAGCATCAATCGCCGGGGGCGCTGGCACCTCGATATCGCCGCTTCCGCCAGGCAGCAGGGCCTGAACCTGGGGGATGCCCAGGGAAACCGCTACCTTGCCGGCTTCGCCGGCATTCAGGCGGGCCTGGTCGCGGATGGTTGCGGGGTTTTCATCTAGTTCCCTGCCCATGGCTTCCATCAGCCGATCCATTTCGGGTGTGCGCCAGCCTTCCTCGGCCAGTTCGGCCATGGTCACAGCACGACGTGCCAGGCTGCTGGCGGGTGAGTTTGGCCGGCTGGCGGATACCACATCCCGGATAAACGGCCCCAGGGCCCAGGCTTCCGCAAGACCACGGGTAATTTCCGGGAAGGTGGTATGCAACACGGCCTTCTGGGCCTCCACCGGGTCCTCGTCAGCACGCAGGCGCTGGGCCAGTTCACCCGCCTGTTCGGTATCGCAGGACCAGAAGGCCAGTTCGCCGATGTTCATCA
>NZ_JAWLGY010000012.1:59424-112591 GCF_041690615.1 Marinobacter sp. | reverse complement strand
TCGACGCGGCTGAGGTAGGAAACCCATGCCTGGGTGGATGTCATCCTTGAGCCTGGCGGTGTGGAATCACTCACAGTGCGCAAAGCCTCTGGATCAATGGTGGATCGATAATGTCACAATTGATTCATGGTACTACACTTGTGTTGCTGCCCCAGCCGGAGTCCGCCTGCGGATACAAAAACGAACATTCGGGTTTCAGGATTGATTGCGTTATAATCAGCGGCTTTTCGTGCCGTACCCACAAGGTGGCGGCCAGTGCCTGACGGAAGGTTTGTGCTCTGTGATTGAACTTGACCAGGTTCAGAAATCCTATCAGGTGGGCGGCCGGGCGATCCCCGCGTTACAACCCACCGATCTGACCATCGACACCGGCGAGGTTTTCGGTATTGTCGGTCATTCCGGCGCCGGCAAATCCACGCTGGTGCGACTGATCAATCTGCTGGAGCGGCCCACCGGTGGCCGGGTGCTGGTGGATGGCGAGGACGTCACCCACTATGACGCTGCCGAACTGCGGGCCTTCCGTCGCAAGGTGGGCATGATCTTCCAGCACTTCAATCTGCTGTCGTCCCGCACGGTGGCAGACAATATTGCCTTTCCCATGAAGCTGGCCGGTATCTATTCCAGGGGACAGATCCGCGACCGGGTCGCCGAACTGCTGGCGCTGGTGAGTCTCACTGACCAGGGCAGCAAGTACCCTTCACAGCTCTCCGGCGGGCAGAAGCAGCGGGTGGGCATTGCCCGGGCACTGGCGTGTCGTCCGTCCATCCTGTTGTGCGACGAGGCCACCAGCGCCCTGGACCCCCAGACCACCCAGTCGGTGTTGCGTCTGCTGGCGGAGATCAACCGGGAGCTGGGGCTGACTATCGTGCTGATTACCCATGAGATGGATGTGGTGCGCCGGATCTGCGACCGCGTCGCGGTAATGGACGGTGGCCGGATTGTGGAAATGGGGCCGGTCACCGATGTGTTCCTGCACCCGGAACATCCCACCACTCGCGACTTTGTATTCGAGAGCGAAAATGTGGACCGGGAGGAGCTGCAGCAGGATCTCCAGCATGCACCTGGCCGCATTCTTCGACTGACGTTCCGGGGTGAGTCCACCTACCAGCCCTTGCTGGGCCATGTGGCCCGGGCTTCGGGTGTGGATTTCAGCATCCTCTCCGGCCGTATCGACCATATCAAGGATACGCCCTACGGCCAGCTAACCCTGTCACTGGTGGGCGGTAACCTGGAGCAGGCCATGTCGGAGTTCGAGGCGGCGGACGTCCATGTGGAGGTGGTGCGATGATGGAGTCACTGCTGACGAACGTGGACTGGGTGGAAATCGGCTGGGCCAGCTGGGACACCCTGGTGATGGTGGGTATGTCGCTGCTGTTCAGTGTGCTGATCGGTCTGCCGGTGGGTGTGCTGTTGTTTTTGACCGGCAAGCGGCAGCTGCTGGAGCAGCCGGTGGCCTATGCCATCCTGTCGTTTATCGTGAATGTCTTGCGGTCGGTGCCGTTTATCATTCTGCTGATTGTGATGATTCCGGTGACGGTGATGATCATCGGCACGTCGCTGGGTGTGGCCGGGGCGATTCCGCCGTTGGTGGCCGGTGGTGCGCCGTTCTTTGCCCGGCTGGTAGAGACCTCTCTGCGGGAGGTGGACCGGGGGATTATCGAGGCGACCCAGGCGATGGGGGCCAACGTGCGGCAGATTATTTTCGGGGCACTGTTGCCGGAGGCCCTGCCAGGGATTATCGCGGGTATTACGGTGACGGCGATTACGCTGGTGTCCTATGCGGCGATGTCCGGTGTGGTCGGCGGTGGTGGTCTGGGTGATTTGGCCATTCGTTTCGGTTATCAGCGGTTCCAGACGGACGTTATGGTGATTACTGTGGCGTTGCTGGTGGTGTTTGTGCAGTTGCTGCAGATGCTTGGGGATCGGCTGGTTTTGTATTTTAGCCGGAAGTGACGGTTAGGTTTTTTGGGAAATTTGAATGATGGCTTGGTGCTCGGTCGCCAACCATGGGGTTCCGCCGGAAAGCTCAGACTCCGGAGCACAAGCCTTCCAGCCGATAAGCTTTCCCCGGACACGCCCCGCAAGTACATCCATGTAGGGCTCCGTCGCGCCATCCATGGCGCTCCAGGGTCCGGGGAAAACTTCTCAGCCAGAAGGCTCCCGTAGCTGTGGAGTTACCTTCGGTGCCGAATGGTCTTTATTTCGTTGAGTAGGAGAGTGTTATGAATTTCAAGAAAACACTGGTTGGTTTGACAGCGTTTGCGGCGTTTTCCGCGGCCCAGGCTGAGGAGACGCTTTCCGTTGCTGCGACTGCGGTTCCCCATGCGGAGATTCTGGAGTTTATCCAGCCGGCTCTGAAGGAGAACGGTGTGGATCTGCAGGTGAAGGTGTTTACCGATTACGTGCAGCCGAATATCCAGGTGGACCAGAAGCGGATGGATGCGAACTTTTTCCAGCATCAGCCGTACCTGGATGAGTTCAACGATGGCAAGGGCACGGACCTGGTGACCGTGACCGGTGTTCACATCGAGCCGTTCGGCGCGTACTCCCAGAAGGTGGACTCCCTGGAGGCGCTGGAAGAGGGGGCTACCGTGGCTATCCCCAATGACCCCACCAACGGTGGCCGTGCGCTTCTGCTGCTGCAGGATGCCGGGCTGATCAAACTGAAGGATGAGAGCAAGATCACCGCCACGCCGCGGGATATTGCCGAGAACCCGAAAAAGCTGAAGTTCCGTGAGCTGGAGGCAGCCACCCTGCCGCGTATCCTGAACCAGGTGGATCTGGCGCTGATCAACACCAACTATGCCCTTGAGGCTGATCTGAACCCGGCGGAAGATGCGCTGGTGATTGAAGGTGCCAACTCTCCCTATGTGAACATCCTGGTTGCCCGTCCGGACAACAAGGACTCCGAGGCCATGCAGAAGCTGGCGGAGGCACTGACCTCTGAGGACGTGCGTGCGTTCATCGAAGAGAAGTATGAAGGGGCGGTTGTGCCGGCGTTCTGATCCGGTTCGCTCCGGGCAGATCCAAAAAAAACCGGCCCGCGTTGTAGCGGGCCGGTTTTTTTATGCTTTGTTGAGCGCCGCACTGTGCTGTTGATTCGGTACGGCACTGGGTCGGTTTCAGTCGCCTGACCAGTTGGACTTGGGGTCCGGGGTCATGCGCAGGTAGGATCTGACCGCCTTGTAGCCCTTGGGGAAGCGCTGTTTGATCTCGTCCTCGTCCTGCAGGGAGGGCACGATCACAACGTCCTCACCGCGTTCCCAGTTGCCCGGGGTGGCGACCTTGTGCTCGTCGGTCAGTTGCAGGGAGTCGACAACACGCAGCACTTCGTTGAAGTTACGGCCGGTGCTGGCGGGGTAGGTGATGATCAGGCGGATCTTCTTGTTCGGGTCGATCACGAACAGGGAACGCACGGTCAGGCTGTTATCCGCGTTGGGGTGGATCATGTCGTACAGCTCGGACACCTTGCGGTCCTCGTCGGCGATGATCGGGAAGTTCACCGAGCAGCCCTGGGTCTCGTTGATGTCGCTGATCCATTCCTTGTGGGAATCCACCGGGTCAACGCTCAGGGCGATCGCCTTGACGTTGCGCTTGGCGAACTCATCTTTGAGTTTCGCGGTCAGGCCAAGCTCGGTAGTGCACACCGGGGTGAAATCCGCTGGATGTGAGAACAGGATGCCCCAGCTGTCGCCCAGCCATTCATGGAAGCGGATGGTGCCTTCACTGGATTGCTGTTCGAAATCAGGTGCGGTATCACCAAGACGTAAACTCATACCTTCTCCTCCGTTGTCGGTACTGCGGCCTGCAGTGGTCTGCGAGGCTCTGTTTGGTTATCCATAAGGGCTGCCGGTAGCCGGCAGAGTGGTCTTATACTCAACAGTTATGGGACCGGCGGCGTCACTCCACAAGGGGGTGGGCGCGTCGGTGTTATACGATTTTGTAATCGGGGTATGCCAATAACGGCATTAAACCCCGACTTTCCGTTCGTTTTCGAAGTGTTCCCGGGTCAGCCTGAAGACCACCGGGCTGAGTAGCACCAGGGCAATCAGGTTAGGCAGTGCCATCATTGCGTTCAGGGTATCGGCAAGCAGCCAGACGAAGCCCAGGTTGAGGGTGGCACCCACAGGGATGGCGAGAATCCACAGCACACGGTAGGGCACGATCGCCTTGACGCCGAACAGGAATTCGACGCTGCGCTCACCATAGAAGGACCAGCCCAGAATGGTGGTAAAGGCAAAGATCGCCAGGGATACCGCCACCACATAGTTGCCACCGGGAATACCCAGGGCAAAGGCGTCGGAGGTGAGTGCCGCGCCGGACTCGCCGCTGGTCCAGGCGCCGGAGGTAATGATCACCATGCCGGTAATGGTGCACACGATGATGGTGTCGATGAAGGTGCCCAGCATGGCCACCATGCCCTGATTGATGGGGTTGCGGGTTTGTGCGGCTGCGTGGGCGATGGGGGCAGAGCCCAGGCCAGCCTCGTTGGAGAAGATGCCCCGGGCCACGCCGAAGCGGATGGCTGCCCAGACGGCAGCACCGGCAAAGCCGCCTTCCGCGGCGGTCCCTGTAAAGGCATCGGAAAAGACCATGGCGAAGGCGGCCGGCAATTCGGTGGCGTTGACGGCCAGGACCACAAGGCCGATAGCGACATAGGAAATCGCCATCAGTGGCACCAGGGTGCTGGCCACCTGGCCAATCCGGCGGATGCCCCCGATCAGTACCAGGCCAACCAGCACGGCGAGCACAATGCCGGTAAGCCAGTGGGGCAGGGCAAAGTTGGTCTGCAGCACGTCGGCCACCGAGTTGGCCTGTACCGTATTACCGATGCCGAAACCGGCGATGGCGGCAAAGATGGCGAACAGTACCCCCAGCCAGGCCCACTTCTTGCCCAGGCCGTTACGAATGTAATACATGGGGCCGCCGACATGGGCGCCGCGTTCGTCCACTTCCCGGAATTTGACCGCAAGAACGGCTTCCGAGTACTTGGTGGCCATCCCTACCAGAGCGGTCAGCCACATCCAGAACAGGGCGCCGGGCCCGCCCAGGAACACGGCGGTTGCCACCCCGGCGATGTTACCTGTGCCTATGGTGGCAGACAGGGCCGTCATCAGGGCCTGGAACGGCGGAATCTCACCCTCTTTCTCGGCATCGCCCCCGGTACGCCCTTTCCACATCAGGCGGAACCCTTCGCCCAGGCGCAAAATCGGCATCAGCTTGAGACCAAGGCTCAGGAAAAGCCCCACACCCAGAATCAGCACCAGCATGGGTGGGCCCCAAACCAGGCCGTTAATGGCCGACACAAAATTGCTTATAGCTTCCATGATTGTCTCCGTCGCAAGCCCCGTCCTGCAGCGGTTGCGGTGAGGGGCTGATTGATTCTTTTTAACGTCCGTCTCAAGTTTAGCCCCTGAAACCTGGATGTAAATGTTTCAAATCAGTGAGTTGGCAGCTTGCGTTATTTTTTTGCTGAGAAAGTGAACGTTTCGTTTTGCCAGCTTCTTGCTAAGGTTATAGATATGCGGCTTGCGCTGGCCGCGCCGCAACGCCCGACCGGCGTGGTCTGGACCGATCAGCGAAGCAACCAGACGGGACACCAGGAACAGGAGGATGGTCATGATGCGCTCACTGAAAGCCTCGGACATCATGTGGAACCATATCGAACCGGTGCGACTGGGTACGACCCTTCCGGCAGTGGTAAAGCACCTGCTGCAGAACCATGTCACCGGTCTTCCCGTAGTGGACAAGGACCGGAAGGTGGTGGGGTTTGTGTCAGAGCAGGACTGCATCCACGCGCTGCTGGTCAGCAACTATCACAGCGAGGGTGAACCCTCGGTGGATGACGTGATGAAAGGCGAGCCGGTCACCATCAGCCCGGAAATGTCTGTGGTGGACCTGGCCCAGAACCTTGGTCACGGCAGGCCCAAGGTCTATCCTGTGGTAGACCATGGTCGGCTGGTGGGTATAGTAACGCGCACGTCCATTCTGGCGGAGCTGGCCCGGGTTGGTGCCGGTATTGATGTAGGGCGGTTTGCGGGGGCTGACTGACCGGAGAGATCCTGTTCGGCCTGCCCTCCACCCGTTCACCCTGAAAGTCTATCGGAGGTTAGGTATGGAACTGTTGGCAAGCAATGTCTGTTTTGGTGGCGAGCACCGCCGTTATCGTCACCGCTCTGAGGTGCTGGACTGCGACATGGAGTTTGCCGTCTACCTGCCACCGGTGGCCATCGCTCGGGAGCCCAGGCCTGTCCCCGCGCTTTACTGGCTCTCGGGGCTCACCTGCACGGACCAGAACTTCATGCAGAAGGCCGGCGCCCAGCGCCGCGCGGCAGAACTGGGACTGGCCATTGTATGCCCGGACACCAGCCCCCGGGGAGTCAACCTGCCCGGGGAGGATGACAGTTACGACTTCGGTTCCGGTGCCGGCTTTTACATCAATGCCACCCGGGAACCCTGGTCCCGGCACTACCGCATGTACGATTACGTGGTAACGGAGCTGCCGGAACTGCTGGAAAAGGAACTGCCCGTGACCGGCAAGCGCAGTATCAGTGGTCATTCCATGGGGGGGCACGGTGCTCTGATTGGCGCCCTGAAGAATCCGGGCCGGTACCAGTCCGTTTCCGCCTTTGCCCCCATCGCCAACCCCAGCAACTGTCCCTGGGGCCGCAAGGCGTTCAGTGGTTATCTGGGTGATGATGAAGAAACCTGGAAAGCATGGGACGCCACACTGCTGATTCCGGAGGCGGAGGAAAGACTGCCGCTGCTGGTGGACCAGGGCACGGCGGATGACTTCCTGGAAGAGCAGCTCTCACCGGAGGCGCTGGCGGAGGCCTGCGAGAAGGCTCACCACCATATCGACCTGCGCATGCACCGTGGCTATGACCACAGCTACTTCTTCATTGCGTCGTTTATTGATGACCACCTGAACCATCACGCCCGGGCGCTGGGTCTGAAATAAACGATCTGCGGGGTCGGCCTGGCGACCCCGAACGGTGCGTCAGGCGGCCCTTGACCAGGGCCGCTGGCCTTACTGGTTCACCTGCAACAGTATCTTGCCTGTGCTCTCGTTGCTCTCCAGATACGCCATCGCCTCATCGGCGTCTTCTATGGGCCAGGTCCGGTCAATAATTGGCCGTATCTCACCGCTTTCCAGCCTGGGCCAGACCTGTTCGTACAGGGCGTCCATGACTTCGCCCTTGAGGCCCACCGGTTGCGCCCGTAGGGTAGAACCGATCAGACGCTGGCGCTTCATCAGCATCACGCCGGTGTTGATGTGGGCGTCGGCACCCCCCATACGCCCGATGAGAATGATGCGGCCTTCCATATTGAGGCACTTCTGGTCCTCGGCGATGTAGTCACCACCCACCGGGTCCAGCACCATATCGGCTCCGCCCCAGTCCTTTACCGCATCGGCGAAAGAGCCATTGTGGCGGTTCCAGGTACCGGTGGCGCCCAGTTCCTGGCAGAAGGCGAGCTTGTCGTCGTTGCCGGCGGTGGCGAATACGGGGTTCCCCATGACGGTTGCCAACTGGATGGTGGCGGTACCGACCCCGCTGGCAGCGGCATGGACCAGCACCCGTTCGCCGGGTTGGACAGCGGCGACCATATACAGGTTCATCCAGGCGGTGGCATAGACCTCCGGCAAGGCGCCGGCCTGTTCCAGGGTGAAGCCTTTGGGTACCGGCAGAACCTGGGCTGAGGGCACGTTAACCCGGCTGGCATAGCCACCGCCAGTGAGCAGTGCGCACACCTCATCACCCGCCTCCAGGTGGGACACATTCTCGCCGACGGCGGCCACCCGGCCGCTCACTTCCAGCCCGAGGATGTCCGATGCACCCGGGGGCGGCGGATAGGCGCCTTTACGCTGCATGAGGTCGGCCCGGTTCATTCCGGCCCAGGCCACATCAATGGCGACCTCGTCGGCGCCAGGGGGCGGCAGGTCGTCCACATCGGTCCAGGTCAGGTTCTGCTTCTCAATGGTAATGGCTTTCATGTCCCACAACTCCGGTTACGCACGATCGTTAAAGCCTAGCACGGTTCCTGGTGACCAGCAGGGATAGAAGCGTCCCTGGCTTACGCCTGGTAGTCCCAGAGCGCCTGGAAGTCCATGGGGGGCATCATTTCCACCACCTCAACTGCCCGGATATTGAACTCCAACAGGTCGGTCGTGTGCCGGAATCCGGTGAGATAGGCGTTGCCTCTCGGATCGGTGATTGCCTTCACCACATGACCACTGCGCTGCTCCGGCCGGTGGGTGACCACGGCAATCTCGTTGTTGGCCAGGCGCACCAGGGCACCCGGGGGGAAGGGGGTCAGGGCGTCAAGCAAGGCCTGGAAAAGCTTGGGCCGGCTACTCTCCCTGGCGGCCTCGGCGATGGCCTTGCGGGCCTGGGTGATATTGCGTCGGGGCCGGTAGCCCCGGCGACTGATCAGGGCAACATAATGTTCCGACAGGGCGAGGATGCTGGCTTCCGGCAGGATGGTGTCGCCTTCCAGGCCTTCGGGGTAGCCGCTGCCATCGGAACGTTCATGGTGCTGCAGGATGATTTTCAGCAACAGACGGTTTTCGATGCCCGCGTCGTGCAGTGCCCGGGCGGCCAGCTGGGGGTGGCGGCGGATGATAGTGCGTTGCTGGTCTGTAAGGCCGTGACTGGAGGCGTTCAGCCGGTCGAGGATTGGCATCAGTGCCAGGTTGGCGGAAAGCGCAGCAGCCATCAATACCACCCGCCGGCCTTCGTCCATGCCCAGCTCGGTTGCGGTGAAGTGGCAGACAATGGCGTAGAACAGCGACTGCTCCGTGGCGGTGGGCTCCACCGAGTACAGGTGCACCAGGGCCAGGGTGGGGGCCGGTGCCTCCCGGCAGATGCGGTCGATCAGCCGGGCCAGGCCCAACAGCTTGAGGCGTGCCTCCGGATCACGGGCTGAAATGGCCTGGTGGGTCCGTCTGAGGGTTTTCAGCAGGGCGCGATAGTCGGAGAAGGGATTACGTTCCCCTTCCGCCACATCTTCCTGGACTTCCTCGTCCGGGTTTTCCGCCTGGCGGGGGTAGAACATGCCCCGCTTGTAGAGCTGCTCCAGCTGGGAGTCACTCTGGATCACGAAACCCTGGGCCAGCAGGACTTCACCCTGGCTATCGAACACCGGCCAGGGCAGTGGCTTGCCCACCACCAGCACACCCGGGGCAACCCGGACCAGACTCTGGCCGGCGTCGGCGGTCCTACTCTCCGGCATGGCTGACCACGACACCCTGGCCCGCGGTGACCATCCGCTCGCGGACGTCATCGGGAATGGTCCTCTTGCTGGCGGTGGCCGGGTCGATCATTACGTAGACGACGTCCGCCGTGGCAATCGGCGCCTCGTCCGGGTACCGCACAAAGTTCACCTCAAGGGTAAAGGAGGTATTGCCCAGCCTTTTTACGCTGATGCGGGCGCAGAGCACCTCATCAAAGCGGGCGGGGGCGGACCAGTTGAGGGTCATGCTGACCACCTGCATATCCAGCCCGGCATCCAGCATGTTCTGGTAATGGCCGAATACTGCACGGATGTATTCGTTGACCGCAATGTCCACGTAGTCGGCGTAACGGGCATTGAACACCACCTGCTGGGCGTCGCATTCGGCGTAGCGGACCCGAAAGCGGAATTCCATGGGGGTATCGCTCATGACCTCTCCTGTTATATCCGTAATCCCACAGTGTACCCGCCAGTGGCGGTTTGTCATCAATGCCGTATCCCGGATGACAGGGTCAGAACTGGAACTTCCGGACCAGTTCCGACAACTCCGCTGCCAGCCGTGACAGCTCCTCGCTGGATGAGCGGGTCTGGTTGGCGCCGGTGGCGGACTGGGCGGCCAGGTCCCGGATGTTGGTCAGGTTGCGGTCCACGTCCCGGGCCACCTGGGCCTGCTCTTCCGCGCCGCTGGCGATGCTGGCATTGCGGTCGTTGATGTCGGTGACGGCCCGGGCGATCTTCGCCAGGGCCTCGCCGGCCTCCCGGGCGATAGCCAGTGCATCGTCGGAGCGTTCACTGCTTTTCGCCATGGCGTTTCGGGCGTTCTGACTGCCGTCCTGCACCGCACTGATCATGGTCTCGATTTCCGCCGTGGAATCCTGGGTGCGCTGGGCCAGGTTGCGGACCTCGTCGGCCACCACGGCAAAGCCTCGTCCTGCCTGACCGGCCCGGGCGGCCTCGATGGCGGCGTTCAGCGCCAGCAGGTTGGTCTGGTCGGCAATCCCGCGTATGACATCCAGCACGGTACCGATGTCGCCGGCCTTGCTGGCCAGTTCCTCAACGTAGTGCACCGTCTGGGTAATGTTCTTCGCCAGGTCTTCCATGGCCAGCACGGTGTCCGCCACTTTCTCGCGGCCACCCTGGGCCTGCTGATTCGCCTCCCGGGAAGAATCTGCGGCGGAGCTCGCATTACGGGCCACATCATCGATGGCAGCAGTCATTTCGTTCACAGCAGTGGCGGCCTGGTCCAGCTCGTCACTCTGCTGGTTCATGCTGCGGCTGGATTCGTCGGTGACCGCGCTCAGCTCCTCGGAGGTGGAAGCCAGCCGGTCTGAAGAACCGGCGATGGTGCTGATGGTGCCACGCAGGTTGTCCTGCATGGTGGTCACCGCCTGCATCAGTTCTGCCATTTCGTCCTGGCCACGGGTGTCGATGCGGGCGTTCAGGTTGCCCCCGGCAATCGTGCGGGCCACGTCCAGGGCATGGCGGATCGGACCGGTGAGGGAGCGGGTGATCAGCAGGGCCATGAACAAGGTGAGAGCGACGCCAATCAGTACGGCGATGATAACGCCGTTGCGGACATTGGCGGCCACCCGGCCACCCTCGCCAGCGGCGTCAGTAATCCGCTGATCCTGAAACTCGAGCAGGGCACGGGTGAGCCCCATAACCTCTTCGGTTACCGGGTTCAGTTCCTCGTTTCTCACTTGCCGGGCACGGTCAGACTGGCCGCGTTCAGCGTAGCGGACGACGTTTCCATGGGCTTCCCAGAATGACTCATCGGCTTGCTGCAACCTCGAAAACAGATTGCGGGCTTCTTCAGCCTGAATCAGGGAATCGTAACGCTCGGTAGCTGCTTTGAGTTTGTCCCTGGTATCCACCAGGCGGCCGATCAAGGGTGCCCGGGTTGCCATGTCCGATGCGCCGATCAGGGACTCGGTATGGAACCGGACACGCAGGTATTGCTCATTGACCCCGTTGATTGCGTCGTTAGCTGGGGCGAGATGGTCGGTTACAGAGAACAGTTCATCACGTAGGGCGTTGCTCTGGACCAGCGAGTACGCCCCCAGACCAACAAGAACCAGAATCAGGAATCCAAAAGCCAGCGACAGTCGCAGGCCGACACGTAATTGTCTGAACATGGAAGAACATCCGTTGATTGATAGGCAGGATAAAAAGGGTCGCCATCATACGCGGATGTTCTATCGGCCTCTGTTCCAAAATGTTAACTGGTTCCTGTTTGCATTGGCGGTATTCATGGGGGCCGATTAGTTATATCGATGATTGATGTTTGTCACCGTAGGGGCCGCCTCTTACCATTAAGTCCTTTAACAAAACCCTACAGTCGGTCGCTTGCCTGTCGTGGTAAACCCACTATAGTTCCGGGGTAGACCGCGCCGTTCTTTTTCCCCGGCTGCGGTAACCTCATATCTGTATCGCTGTCCGGAGAACTGCCGTTGAACCTCGTCCATGGGAAGTCCCGTGGGTCGGATGAGGCAAAGGACCGCCCCTTCCCGATCAGTCAGGCCATCCAGGCCTGTGGTGCCATCCTTGTCCTCGATAGCGAGCTGAACACCGTTGTTCAGGCCAGTGCCAATCTGCTCCAGATCATGGGGGTCCCGGCCGGGGGCGCCTGCGAAAGCACGCCGTCCGAGGTGCTTGGTCCCAGATTGCTGCGTGCGCTACGGAGTGGGCTCCGTAAAGGCCCCCAACTTGATGGCCCCCTGTCGGTCCGGCGGTACCTCAACGGGCGCCAGTGCCGTCTGCAGATTCGTGCCTGGCGCCGGGAGGGGCATGTCATTGTAGAAATCGAGCCTTTGTTCTCGCTGGGCAAGCGTCGGCTGCTGGGCTCGGTCAACCAGTGGCTGGGGGACCTGGCCCGGGCCAGTCATCCCGATGACCTGCTGGCCACTCTGGTGGAAAGTATTGCCGATATCGGCGGCTTTGAGCGGGTGATGGTCTGCCACTTCGAGAGCCAGGGCAATGGTGTGGTCATTGCGGAGAATCAGGGCGCCGGCGGTGCCACCATGCTCGGCCAGCGGTTTGCCTCATCCTTTTTCCCGGAGGAACAGCGGGAACGCTTTCTGGCCCTACCCCTGCGCAGTATCCCGGACCTGACTTCGGCGGACGTACCCCTGATACCGGTGGACTACTTGCAGCAGCCGGACCTGAGCACCTCGGTGCTGGCTGCCCCGTCTGAGCACAAACGTGAGCAGTGCCTCTCGCTGAACGCCGGGGCACTGCTGTCCCTGTCGGTGATCTCGGAGAACGGTCTCTGGGGCGTGGTGGTCTGCACCAGTTCGCGCCCCCAGGAGCTTTCTCCCACAGTGCGGGATGCCACCTACACTCTGGTGCAAATGGCCAGCCAGCGGCTGTTCCTGCTCAAGGCCCGCATCGAGTCCGCCTTTCTCAGCCGGGTGCAGCAAGTGCGGGAGCGGCTGGCGGAGGATATGTCTCTTCATCGCACACCGGCTTCTCGTCTGCGGGAATCCGGCGAGGAGTGGCAGGCCCTGTTCCGGGCCCATGGGATTGTCATTATCGCCCGCAATGCTGTCGCCGTGGTGGGCAACACCCCATCGGAAACCGTTATCCGCGTGCTGGCGAACCGGCTGGCTGACCATGCCAGGGGAGGCCACTGGCGCAGCGAATGCCTCCACGATGAACCCCTGTGCCATGAGCTGGGGATGGGCGACAGTTGCGGCCTGCTGGCGGTGGCCCTGCCCTCCACCAGTGTGACGGGCGAGTGGCTGATGTTCTTCCGACCCCGCCATCGGGAAGCAGTGTACTGGTCCGGCAGCCCCCTGACGCCGGTGATCAGTCGTCAGGAAGCCCGGGCGGCGCCCCTGCAGCAGCCCCTGAAGTGCTGGCAGCAGGAAATGCGACACCACAGTGAAACCTGGGAGCGGGTCGAGGTGCTGGGCGCCCAGGACCTGGCGGAAGACCTGGCGGTACTGAGTTCGTCCTGCGAAATTGCCGAACTGAACGAAAAACTGGAAGAAGAACGCAAGGCCCTGGCCCGGGCCAATGAGCAACTGCGGGAGATGGCAACCCGGGACTCCCTCACTGGTCTCTGGAACCGATACGCCATGGAGCAGGCTCTGGACGACGCCCTGGCCCGGGCGGAGCGCTATGGCGAGCCCTTTTCCGTACTGCTGGTGGATGTGGACCATTTCAAGCAATTCAACGACGTCTACGGTCATGAGACCGGCGATGAGGTGCTCAGGGCGGTGGCGAGCATCATGGCCGGCGCCCTTCGCGAAACTGACAGGGTGGGGCGCTGGGGTGGCGAAGAGTTCGTGGTAATTGTGTCCAGGACCGACGGCGACGATGCCGCCAGCCTCGCCGAGCGACTACGGGCGCTGGTGGAAAACCTTGAAGTCCCGGGCATCCCCCGGCCGGTCACTGCCAGCTTTGGCGTGGCCTGCTGGCAGGCCGGCGACCGGCGCAAGGCCGTGCTGGCCCGGGCCAATGAAGCCATGTACCGGGCCAAGGAGAAGGGGCGTAACAGGGTGGAGCGTGCCGACGGGGCCTCAGTCCGTTGAGGCGCCGTAATACACGAAGGCCTGGCGCACGTGGCTGCGGATCTGCTGGTCATCCCAGGGCTTGGTGAGGAACTTGTAGATGGCGCCTTCATTGATGGCATCAGTCACCGACTTAAGGTCGGTGTAGCCGGAAAGCACGATACGCACCGTATCCGGGTAGATGTCCTTTACCTGACTCAAAAACTCGGTGCCGGACATTTCCGGCATGCGCTGGTCTGAAATGATCACCTGCACATTATTGGCCGCCAGTAATTCGAAGGCTTCCTTCACGCTGGTCGTCGACAGGATACGGTAGCCGTCCCGGCGTAATAGCCGGGTCAGGGCCCGGATAATATTGGTCTCGTCATCCAGCAACAGCAGGGTGGGCTTGTCTTGGGAGGTGACGTCCGGGGCTCTGTCTGCAACCGGGCCCCGATCCGCCAGGTAGGCGATGAGGTCATCGAATGGCATAGGCCGCGCGAACAGGTACCCTTGCAGGATTTCACAGTTGTTTTTGCGCAGGAAGGCGGCGTGGGCCTCGGTTTCCACACCTTCGGCCACCACTTCCAGGGACAGGTGGTGAGCCATGGAGAGGATGCCCTGGGTAATGGCTGCATCACTGGAGTTGCTGATCACATCCTTCACAAAGGCCCGGTCAATCTTGATCTTGGTGACCGGCATGATCTTCAGGTAGCTCAGGCTGGAAAAACCGGTGCCGAAGTCATCAATGGCGATGCCGATCCCCATGTCCCGCAGCGTAGCCAGCCGTTCCACCACCTGTTCGGTGTCATAGAGGATGGCCGATTCAACGATCTCCAGTTCCAGCAACTCCGGCGCAAGACCGGTTTTGCGCAGGGTTTCCGTTACCAGGTCGACAAACCCCGGCTGGCGCAGCTGCATGGGTGACACGTTGACTGCCATCCGGTGTTCCCGGTAGCCCAGTCCCTGGAGCCTGACCGCATCCCGACAGGCCTGTTTAAGTACCCAGCGACCCAGCTCGATGATCTGGCCCGTATCCTCCGCCAGGGGTATGAACCGGCCAGGTGATACCAGCCCTTTTTCCGGGTGGTGCCAGCGGATCAGTGCTTCCGAGCCCCGTATACGGCCTGTACGGCTGTCCACAAGGGGCTGGTAGAAAAGTTCCAGCTGTCGCAGCTCGATGGCCTTCTGCAGATCATTTCGCAGTTCCACCCGCTCGTTGGCCTCATCGTTGAGTTCCGAGGCGTACCACTGATAGGTGTTCCGGCCCTGTTGCTTGGCCCGGAACATGGCCAGGTCGGCCTGCTGTACAAGGGTCATGGGCTCGGCGATGGTGCCGTCGTCGAGGGCGATGCCGGCACTGGCGGTCAGCCGGAGTGAGCGCTCACCGGCTTCATAGGGGGCGGCGATGGCGGCAAGCAGGTGTTCGACTACCTTCACCACGTCATCGCCATGGGCAAGGTCGGGGAGTACAACGATGAATTCATCTCCGCTGCCCCGTGCCACGGTATCACCGTTGCGAACGCCCTTTTCCAGGCGCCGGGCCGCTTCCACCAGAATCTGGTCGCCGACCCGATGGCCCAGGGAGTCGTTGATGGGTTTGAAGCCGTCCAGGTCAAGGAACAGGATACCGACCTTGCGACCGTAGCGCCGGGCCATCTGGCAGGCCTGGATCAGCCGGTCTTCCAGAAGCGCGCGGTTTGGCAGACCGGTGAGCACATCGTGGCTGGCGTTATAGGCCAGCTTGGATTCCGCGGACTTTTTCTCGGAAATGTCGTTCTGAATGCCTATGTAGTGGGTAACCATGCCCTTTTCGTCCCGGATCGGGGCAAGGTAGAGGTCGTTCCAGAAGGGCGTGCCGTCCCTGCGGAAGTTGCGCAACACCACGGAGACCTCGGTCTGTTCCCGCAGGGCGAGGCGAAGCCGGGCAAGGGCATCCCGATTGACGTCATTGTCGGGACCGCCCTGCTGGAGAAAGCGGCAGTTGCGGCCCAGGCTCTCCGACTGATCGAAGCCGGTGATCGTGCAGAACGCCGGGTTAACGTAAACGATGGGAAAATCCGACCGGCGGGCGTCGGCAATGACAATGCCGTTGGAGCTGGCCTCGATGGCCCGCTGCATCAATCTCAGCTGACGGCTGCTGGCAATACGCTCGGTCACATCCACAACCATCACCAGCAGGATCTGCCGCTGGTTGAGCACCATGGACTGGTCCCGCATTTCTACATAGAGCTGGGAGCCATCCTGTCGCTGGTGTATTTCCAGACGACTGTCCCTGTGGGTAATCAGCCCCTCGGCGTTCACATTCCGGGGCAATGAGCCGTTGCTATCCTCCGGACCCTGCAGGTCGCGCAGGCTGAGATGACTGACCATAGCGGGCTCGACATCGTACAGGTCCCGGGCGGCCTCGTTCATGGACAGGATTCGCCCGGTTTCCGGCTCGGTGAGCAGCATGGGCACCGGGTTGCTGTTGAACAGCACCCGGTAGCGGGCCTCGCTCTGGGCCAGGCTGCTGACCGCCAGGGACCGGTCGATGGCGTAGCGGATACTGCGAATCAGGGCCTGGGCATCCACCAGGCCCTTCACCAGGTAATCCGCTGCGCCAATTTCCACTGCGTTATGGTCCAGTTCCCGGTCGCCCTGGCCGGTCAACAGTATCAATGGCGTGTTGACGCCTTCCTGGCGGGCCTGGCGGATCAGGTCGATGCCGGAGTCCGGTCCAAGCCGGTAATCCACCAGCGCCACATCATGGCGGTGCTCCCGCAATACCAGCAGGCCTTCATCGGCATTGTCCACCCACTCCACATCCACCGGCAGGCTGCTGCCTTCCGCCAGCAGATCCTGTGTAATCAGTACATCGTCTTCGTCATCCTCGATCAGCAGGATTCTCAGGCGCGCTTGGGTATCAGACATAATGCTTGTTCTTTCCTGGTAATACGGTGGTTTCCATCCAGTAGTGTTTCAGGGAGCGGACAATATCCAGTAATCCGTCATAGCTCACCGGTTTCACAATGTAGGAACTGGCGCCGAGGCTGTAACAGCTCTCAATATCCTCGTCAGCCCCGGAAGTGGTCAGCACGACAATCGGTATATGCCGAAAGGCAATGTCGGCCTTGAGTTCCGATATAACCTGGCGCCCATCCTTGCCAGGCATGTTCAGGTCCAGCAGGATCAGCTGGGGCAGGGTTCTGGTCGCCAGCGCGTCAGAGAGCCCCTGGAGGATAGTCTCGCCATCTTCGTAGAAGGTCAGTCGGGCCTGGTGCGCGCTCTCCAGAAAGGCGTCCCGGATCAGCAGGCGGTCGTCGGCGTCGTCATCGGCGATATAGATATGTATCGGCAGGGTGTGGCTCATGGTGTCGGCGTATCTCCGGCGGGCTCGCTGGGAGCGGCCTGGCTTGTGAAATGGATTCGGAAGGTGGCTCCTTCTCCGGGCTGACTATCGGCCACGATGATGCCGTTATGACGAGAGACTATCTTGCGAACGATGGCCAGGCCGATGCCGGTGCCCGCGTAATCGTTCTTGCTGTGCAGCCGCTGGAAAGGCTGGAACAGCCGGTCCACGTATTTTGGATCGAAGCCGGTGCCGTTATCGCTGACCACCAGTGTCCAGCCCTTGGCGCTGATATTTTCAGCGTATACCAGAATCTCCGGTGTCACATCCGCACGGCGGAATTTTATGGCGTTGCTGAGCAGGTTTTGCATGACCTGCCGGAGCTGGGACGGGTCCCCCTGGACCGGCGGCAGGTCAGACACCCTGATTACTGCGCCACTGCTGGTGATGGCCGACTCAAGGTCCTGTTGTACCTCCTCAATGATCCGGTTCAGGTCGCAGTCCCGGAACGGTTGCCCCCGGGTGGAGACACGGGAATAGGTCAACAGGTCCATGATCAGGGTCTGCATGCGGCTGGCGGCCGACTGCATGCGTTTGAGGTAGTCCTGTTCCTTCTCGCCCAGATTTTCCGCGTTGCGCATCAGCCGGTCGCCGAAGGTCTGGATCTTGCGCAGGGGTTCCTGAAGATCATGGGAGGCCACGAAGGCGAAGTCCTGAAGCTCCCGGTTGCTGCGCTCCAGCTCTGCCAGGGTGGCCTGCAGGGCCTGTTCAGCTTTCTTGCGTTCGTTGATGCTGCGGAAGTAGACCGCCAGGCCTTCCTCGGAGGGGTAGGCCTTGACCTCAACCCAGAGCTCTAGGGGCTCGAAATGGGCTTCGAAAGAGGCGGTTTCACCGGTTGTCAAAGCATCGCGGTAATGCTCCTCAAACTCGGAACCGATCGTTTCAGGGAACGCCTCCCAAAGGGTTTCGCCTAACGCATCACTCCGGGAACGTTGCAGCAGTTCCTCGCACTTTCCGTTCATGAAGGTAAAGTGCCAGCTCCGGTCCAGCGTGAAGAAGGCGTCTGTGATGCTCTCGAAAATCCGCGACTGGCGTTCCGCAAGGCGCCGTATTTGCTCGCTGGCCTCCTTGCTGGCTGAAACATCCTGAAATGCACCCTGCAGCTTCACGATTCTCCCGTGATCATCACGAACGGCCTGCCCGATCGCCCGTACCCATCGCAGGCGGCCCTTGACGGTACGAATGCGGGCTTCAATATCGAAAGGCAGTCCGAGCTCCGAGGCCAGACGTACCGACTCTTCCACCAGTGGACGGGTCTCTGCGGTGTAGTAATCGAGGGCGTCCGTCAGATCTGGTACTTCGCCAGGCTCCATGTCGTGGATTTCATAGATAGCACTGGACCAGGTGGTCTTGCCGGTGGCTACGTCCACCACCCAGCCCCCAAGGCGTCCTGTGTTCTCCGCCATGCTGAGCAGGCGCTCTTTTTCCTGGAGTTGCCGCTGTGTTTCCTTTTCGCCGGTAATATCCCTCGCGGAGCAATAGATTTTCTCTGCGTACATGGCCGCGTTGAGTCTCAGCCAACGTTGCTTCCCCTCCCGGTTCAGGACCTCAATTTCCAGGTCGTAGATGGTTGCGCCATCCAGCAGTTGTTCCACTGCGTTGACCACGGCCTGGTGGTGTTCCGGGAGAATGATATTCAGGTAGGGATTACCCAGTAGCTCCTCGCGGCTGTAACCCAGGTTTGTCAGAAATGCCTGGTTTACCTCCACGAAACGGTTGTCGGCAACAATGCAGAACATCTCCGGCGTCAGTGAGAAGAAGGCCTCACGCTGCTGGGCCAGTTCCTCTGCTTTCAGCTCTGAGGTCATATCCCGGCCAATGGCAAACAGGGTGCCATCTTCCGAGGATATCCGGGCCTTCCAGTCCAGGGTGACCGTGCGGCCGTCCCTGTGCCGGTAGCGGTTGCGGAACTGCGGGACGGGCGCTGAGTGGCGGGTGCGCACCTGTTCCACGACTTCAGCACTGGCGGCCCAGTCCTCCGCCAGCACAAAGTCCCGCACCGGCCTGCCCTCCAGTTCCTCGGGGCTATAGCCGAGAATGCGTCGGCTTGATGGGCTGACAAAGCGGAAGTAACCCTCGCTGTCAATGGTGCACAGCAGGTCGCTGCTGAAATTGACGATGCGTTCGTTGGTTTCCCGCAGTGCCTGTTCCCGTTTCAGGTGCCGCTGAAGCTGGCTGTTGGCCTGTTCCAGGCGCTGGTTCCGGCCGGTAGCCATGGCTCCCAGCAGGCGGCTGAGCATCATCAGCACGGTCAGGGCAAGGCCGCCGAAAAGGATCAGTGTCTCAGTGGCATAGTCTTCTGTCGTCTGCCCGGTCAGGGGTTCGGATACCGTGAGCCTCCACAGGGCATGGTCCAGGTTAATGCTTGCGTTGGCCCGTACCAGGCGATCTGCCCCGGAGAGGTTGTTGGTTCGGTAAAGGGTATTGCCACCACTGGTCACATCCACCACCATGCCGGCCGTCTGGCGGTTGTCGAGCCACTGCAGGGCCTGGTCTACAGAGGTAAGGGCCAGCAAAGTCCACGACCTGCCATCCGCAAACTGTACTGGTGCAGCCAGAAATATCGATAATTGCCTTCCCGGTCCGCGATACACGCGGCTGGTATGGGGCGTTGGTTGGGCGTGATCGTGGCCTAGCCAGGCGCGGAATTCGTCCCGTCCGAACTGATCGCTCAACCAGAACCGGCTATCGGAATCCCGGACCTCCAGTTCGATGATTTGCTGGCGGTGGTCCAGCAGGGCGAGCATCTGCAGGTGGGGCAGGTCCCGGAAATAACTGGCGACTTCCTGTTGCCAGGCATGCTCCGGCAGCGTGCCCCCGTAGGCCTGCACCCGCTCGCCAAGACGCGCCACCGTGGCCAGTTCATTCCGGTGAAAGGCCTGGATGGACTCCGATGTCTGGCTGGCGATCAGCTCCGCTTGTCGCTGCATCTCCTCATTGTGGTTATTGCGGGCCAGGTACCAGCTGGTCACCGTGATGAGAATGCCCACAATTCCGACCCAGAGGACCGGTTTTCGCTGTTCGCGGTAATTGACCTGGTAGAGACGGGGGACCAGCATAAGCACTGCACCGAGAATCATCAGGAACAGGGCGGTGGCCGGGCCCAGGTCCGGCACCGTCGTCAGTCGCGCCCAGGCCGGTAGGCCGAGACTGGCAGCGAAGAGATTGATGGCACCGCCTGCCATCGTGGCTGCGGAAATAGCCTTCACCAGGGGCGTGGTCTGGTCGTGACGGGCGGCCATCAGGTACCCGATGCAGCCCAGTATTACGATCGCGGGTAATCCCGGGAGGATGCCGGTTTTGGGCAGCTCCGCCTGAACCAGGTCTGTGTTGGCCAGGGCCAGGGGGAACTGGATAATCGAGACCAGAATCAGCAGCAGTGCCATGATCCGGCTCATCCAGCGGGACGCAAAGGCCAGTGCCAGGCACAGCCCCCCCGCCAGCAGTGACAGGGGGCCACCTACCGGGTAGATGACGTCCGAAGGCGTATCCACCAGTAACAGGAATAAATTGACCGACAGGGCCATGCCGTGGCCAACAAGGCACAGACCCAGTGCCAGAATCAGGCACCAGTAGACGGCGTCGCGGTTATTCAGCTCAGTCATGGAGCTCCTGGGGGCCCAGTACCCGGAGGATTTCCTCCGCGGTCGTCAGGCCGTCTTTCAGCTTGTCCATGGCATCGTCCAGCAGCACTCTCATGCCTTGCTCCCGGGCAATGGCTTCGATCTGCATGGCGCTGGCCCCTTCGGTGATGGCGATTCGTAGTCTCTGGTTCATGGTCAGCACTTCGTGCAGCGCGACCCGGCCCCGATAGCCCTTGTGGCAGCGTTCGCAGCCCTTGCCCTGGAAATACCTCACCTCTGGTTGAATAAACCGGGACCCCAGCTGCTTCAGAACGTCTTCCGGTGGCGCCACCTCCTCCCGGCAGTGGGTGCAGGTGCGCCGTACCAGCCGCTGGGCAATGATGGCCTCCAGGGCTGTCGCCAGCACAAAGGGCTTCAGGTCCAGGTCCAGCAACCGGGCAACGGTGGCGGCGGCGGAGCTGGTGTGCAGGGTGGAGTAAACCAGATGGCCGGTCATGGCGGCGTGGAAGGCAACGTCGGCGGTTTCCTCGTCGCGGATTTCTCCCAGCAGGATCACGTCCGGATCCTGGCGCAGGATGGCGCGAAGTACCGTGGCAAAGTCCAGTCCGATGCGGTCCTTCACCGGTACCTGGCCGGCCATGTCCACATGGAACTCCACGGGATCCTCGATGGTGACGTAGTTACGCTCAGGCGTGGCGTTATGCTGCAACAGTGCATACAGGGTGGTGGTCTTGCCGCTGCCGGTGGGGCCGGTGGCCAGGATGATGCCCTGGGGCTTGCCCACCACGTGCGTCAGCTGTTTGAGGTTGTGGTCCGAGAGCCCCAGCTGGTCCAGGGACTGGGCGGAGGACTGGCGCTCCAGCACCCGCATGACCACCTTCTCGCCATTGATGGTGGGCAGGGTGGAAATGCGCAGATCTACGATGCGCATGGGGGTTTTTACCGTAATACGCCCGTCCTGGGGGCGGCGGCGCTCGGTGATATCCAGCTCCGCCATCACCTTGATGCGGGAGACCACCGACATCAGCAGGTTGGTGGGAATGTGGATCTTGTCCTGTAGCACGCCGTCGATCCGGTAACGCACCACCAGGGACTTGGTGCGGGGATGGACATGGATATCACTGGCCCCCAGGCGCAGGGCTTCCAGGATAATGCCGTTTACCAGGCGGATGGCCGGGGGTTCCTCGGAGCTTCCAAGCAGCTGCTCCAGGCTTTCGCTCTCCTCGTCGTCCAGGACGATTTCGATGCCTTCGTAGGGGTCATCGGTGCCCACTTTCGTGGTGAGTTCGTCGATGTTATCGGTCTGTTCGCCGAAGGTTTCGTTGAGCTTGGCCTGCATCTGGCCGGCTTCCACCAGCAGCGGATGGATGGTGTAGCCGGTCATGAAGCCCAGCTCATCAATCAGGTTGATGTCCATGGGGTCCACCATGGCCAGGCGCAGACGCTTGCCCTGGACCCGTAGCGGCAGGATCAGCTGGCGGGTGCACACCGACTGGGGAATCAGTGACAGCAGGCTGGGGTCCACCTGGAATTCCCGCAGGTCGATCTCCTCGAACATCAGTTCGTCCCGCAGCAGGTCCCGTACCTTGCCGAAGTCCACCCACTCGTGTCTCATCAGCTGGCGCACCACCGGCGCCTTCTGGCTCTGCATTTCACGGTGCAGCTGCTGGATCTGCTGAGGGTTCAGCCAGCCTTTCTTGTGGAGCATGATGGCCAGCTGGCTGCGGTTGGTGGCCCCCAGCTTGGCAATGGTTTCCAGGTCTTTGTTCTGCTTCTTGTTCTGCTGCTCCAGCTGGCGGGTTTTCTGGATCAGCTCGTATTGCTCCAGGGCCAGGGCGATGGTCAGGCGCAGGTCATCATCATTCCAGGGCTTCAGGATGAACCGGTAGACGGCGCCATCCTTGATGGAGCCCATCACCGCATCGGTATTGGCGTGGCCGGTTAGCATGATGCGGATGGTCCGGGGCCAGCGCTCCCGGACTTCCCTCAGTAGTGCGCTGCCGTTGATGCCGGGCATCATGAAGTCCGTCATGATCAGTTCCACGGACTGCTTCTCGAGGATGCTCAGGGCCTCTTCGCCGCTTTTGGCAAACAGCAGCTCGTAGTTTTCCCGCATGAACACTCGCCGCAGGGAGGCCAGGATGTTGGGCTCGTCATCCACCAGCAACAGGCGATAGGGCCGACGCTTGTCCGTCTCAGCCGGGGCCCGGTCCTGGTTGTCCTGTTCGCCGGTGAACAGGGAGGCGTAACGTTTTGCCATGGTTCTCCTGGTGGTTAGTTACCGCGGGGCAGTAAAAGGGTGACGCGGGTGCCGGTACCTTCCCGGCTCTCAAGCTTGATCAGGCCTTTGTGGGCGCGCACGGTGTCCTGGGCCACGGTCAGCCCCAGGCCAGTACCGGAGCCTACCGGGCGACTGGTAAAGAACGGGTCGAACACCTGCTCCCGCTCATCCGGTGAAATGCCGCAGCCATTGTCCTGGACGACGATGGCGATGTTGCCGCTGTTGTCGGTGGCGGTCTTGACGATAATGCGGCCCTCGTCATCGATAGCCCGGGCCGCGTTGTCGAGGATATTGTAGAAGGCCTCTGACAACCTCGCCGGATTGCCGGGAATCTCCGGCAGCTCCCCCAGCCGCTCGTCGATGGTCAGTTGGCGGTCGCTGTGACAGGTCTTCAGCAGATGGATGGCTGCCCGCACCAGGTCGTTGATGTTGCAATGGGTGTATTCGGCGTGGTCGATGCTGGAGAACGTCTTCAGGTCCGACACAATGGTGGCAATACGCCGGGAGCCGTCCAGGGATTCTGACAGCAGGTCCCGGAAGTCCGCCAGCAGTTCCCGGGTTGCCTCATCCTGTGGCAGCTTTTTCTCCAGGTCGTCCAGGTAGTCACCGGCCACTTTCAGGTTGCTCTGGATAAACCCCACCGGGTTGTTGATCTCATGGGCGATGCCGGCGGCCAGTTGCCCCACGGAGCGGGTCTTGGCGCTCTCGTAGAGTTCCTGCTGGGCTTTCTGGATGGTGTCGACCTGTTCCCGCACCTGCTCCTGGAGCTGGTCCGACAGGTCCCGGTAGCGGGCCTCGGATTCCTGCAGGGCCTCGTGTTTGCGTTGCAGTTCCGCGTAGCTGGCCTCGGTGGTGTCGTGGTGCAGGTTGGCCGCCAGGCGGTATTTGGCCACAAAGAACAGTACGAACGAGACCAGCTCGGCTGCTTTCTCAACAAGGTTCCGGTTGGCGTTGGCGGACAACCAGGCCACGGTTTCCAGGTTGAATTCCACCGGCAGGGCACCGTCGCTCCTCTCTGCCGCCAGCCGGGCCTGTGTCAGCCCGAGCCCGGCCAGGCTGGCCTCCAGGCGTGCTATCTGGCCAGGATCCAGCAGGTCCGTCAGGGTGGGGTCGTCTTCAAAGTGCCGCATGGTCACGAGCCGTCCCCCTCTGCGCTCAGGCGGTCGACAAAGGTCTGGCGGTCAATGCCGTGGCGGTCCGCCAGCTGGAATTCCTGGTCGGTGGCGGTGTAAAGGCGGTCGAGTAGTACCCGGAATGTGTCCACCACGCCGGTGCCGTTGAGGGCACTGGCCATCTGCAGGGGTGACCAGGGGGTTTGCGCCCAGCGTTGCTGGAGGTCCTCTTCCGGTACCACCTCCGCCATGTCCCGCTTGTTGAACTGGATGACCAGGGGCAGGTTGTCGATGTCCAGGCCCACCTTGTCCAGGTTTTCCTCCAGGTTCCCAAAGGCCATGGCGTTATTGTCCTGCTGGTTTCGCTGGGAGTCCGCCACGAACACGATGCCGTCCGCCCGGGAGAGTACGGCCTTGCGGGTACTGTCGTGCTGTACCTGGCCTGGTACGGTGTAGAGCTTCAGCCGAAGATCCAGACCGTCGGAGCCCTTCAGGCCGATGGGCAGCATGTCGAAGAACAGGGTACGGTCGTCCCGGGTTTCCAGCACCATCAGTTCGCCCTTGCGCTGGGGCATCAGCAGGGTGTGCAGCTGCATCAGGTTGGTGGTCTTGCCGCTGAGGGCAGGGCCGTAGAACACCACCTTGAGGTTGAGCCGGTTATCTTCGGGAATAAAATCAGCCATGGCGTGGTCAGAAAGACTCGTCGATCACAATGGAACCATCTTCATCCCGTCGTACCCGGGTGATGCCGGGGTTGTCCTGCTCCAGGCGCAGCAGTTCTTCCTCCCGTTGGCGCAACAGGTCATTCTGGTGGCGCACCTGTGCCAGCAGGCGCTGGTTTTCAATCTTTACCTCGTGCAGGTCCACGGCGGAGCAGATGGCGGCCTGGATTTCGTAGTCCTCCCAGGGCTTGGACAGAAAGCGGTAGATCTCCGCCCGGTTGATGGCGTTGATCATGGACTGGCGGTCACCGTGGGCGCTGAGAACCAGGCGGATGGCTTCCGGCTGTCGCTGGCGGGCGAACTGCAGGAAGGTCACGCCGTCCATTACCGGCATCTTGTAGTCCGAGACGATGACACTGTAGTCGTGAACCTGCAGGGCCTCCACAGCGTGTTCGGCATCGGTGAAAGCGTCTACCTGCCAGTCTTCTTCCCGCAGCAATCGTTTGAGGGCGTTGAGAATGTTGGCTTCGTCGTCCAGCAGCAGAATGCGGGTCATTGGATACTGGCCTCCATCAATGGCTCTTCCGGTTCTTCCGGGTCATAGACAAACAGGGTGTAGCGGGTGCCTTCCGGCTCGCCCTTCTCGAAGGTAATCAGCTTGTCGATCAGGGGCCTGGTGAGACGCTTGCCCTCGTTGAGCAGCAGCATGCCGGAGGCAGCGTGCAGGTCCCTGGCCAGTACCATGCCGGCGGCCAGTTCCCGGGTGGGCAGGGCGATTACGCCTTCCTCGGTGGGGGCCAGGTCCGGGGCGGTTTCCTCGCACATGACCGCAAACTCTTCACAAAGATCTGGCTGGTACAGGCGGCCGCTCTGGCGGCGGAGCAGTTTGATGGCGTCTTCCCGGGACACCCGGCGGCTGAGGATCAGCCCCGCCTGCAGTTCGATAAAATCCACCGCCATGCGCAGGATGCGGGCACCCAGGGGGATAGCTTCACCTTCCAGTTCATCGGGAAAGCCACGGCCGTTCCAGCGTTCCTGGTGGTGACGGATCAGGTGGGCGGCTTCCTGGAGGGGCTCCAGGGTCATCAGTAGCTGTTCCCCGGACTCCGGGTAGGCCCGGTACAGGGCGGTTTGCTCCTTGGTGAGCTGATCCGAAGGTGCCCGTAACATGTCATCGGACCAGCTCAGCTTGCCCAGGTTGTAGAGGGCGGCGGCCATTTCCAGGTTGCGAGTCTGTTCGCTGTCCAGGCCGCGATGCTGGGCGAAGGCCCGCACCAGTGCGCTGACCCGTGCATTGGTCTGTAGATCCCGGGGCAGGCGCTGGTTGAGCAGAGACGAGAACACCTCGGTGGTGGTGACATAGCTGTTGCGCAGTTCCGCGAGGGTGCGGTCCAGCATGTCCGCCGTTTCCTGAAGTTCGGCGGTGCGTGCGGCGACCTTTTTCTCAAGGCTTTCCGCCAGTGCCCGCAGTTGCTTGTTCTGCTTGCGGGACTTGCGCTCCAGGGCCAGCCGGCGCCGCTCGGAATGCTGGAAGGCCAGGGCCTGGCGGATGGTCAGCCGGAGCTCGTCGTCATCCCAGGGTTTGCTAATGTAGCGGTAGATCTGGCCGTCATTGATGGCCTTGATGGTGGAGTTCATGTCCGCATAGCCGGTGAGCAGGATGCGGATCACCCAGGGCCAGCGCCGGCGCACGGTACTGAGCAGGGTGGGGCCGTCTACCCCTGGCATGCGGGCATCGGAGATCACCAGGTCGATGCGCTGGTTTTCCAGCACTTCGATCGCCGCCTGTCCGGAGCCAGCCATCACCAGGTCATAGGGTTCCTTGCGCAGAATCCGTTGCAGGCTGCGCAGGATGTTGGCTTCGTCGTCCACGAGCAGCAGCCGCAGGTTGTCGGGCAGCTTGTCGGTCATAGGCGCCTCGCGGATCTCCTCAGACACTGGCAGGGCTGTGTGGCTGGCTCACCGGCAGGCGGATATGGAAGGTCGTGCCCTGCCCCGGGGTGCTGGTGGCGGTAATCTGACCGCTGTGCTTCTCGATAATATTGAACGACAGGGAAAGGCCCAGCCCGGTACCCCTACCCACCGGCTTGGTGGTGAAGAAGGGTTCGAAGATGCGGTTCAGGTGGGCCTGTTCAATGCCCTTTCCGGAGTCTGTGATGTCCAGGCTGACGAAACCCCCTTCGCTGCGGGTGCGGATGGTGATGGTGCCGGATTCCTCGATGGCATGGGCGGCGTTGACCAGCAGGTTCATGACCACCTGGTTGAGCTGGGAGATAATGCACTCGATCTCCGGCAGGTCACCAAAGTCCCGCACTACCTCGGCCTTGTACTTGAGCTCGTTGTTGACCACGTTCAGGGTGGTCTCGATGCCCCGGTGCAGATCGGCGTAGCGGAATTCCTCTTCTTCGGTGTGGGAGAAGTCCTTCATGGCGGCGATGATGGTCTTGACCCGCTCGATGCCTTCCCGGGACTCGGCCAGCAGGTCCTCCAGGTCACCGCGGAGGAAGTCGTAGTCGATACTCTTGCGGATCTGTCGCAGATCTTCCAGGGATTCCGCCGTGTCCACCGCATCCGTCAGCCGGAACAGGTCTGTCAGGTAGGTGCCCAGGCTCTGCAGGTTGGAGTACACATAGCCCACGGGGTTATTGATCTCATGGGCCACCCCGGCTGCCAGCTGACCAATGGCAGCCATTTTTTCCGACTGGACCAGCTGCCGGTTCGCCTGCTCCAGACGGGCCGAGAGCTCCTGCGGGGGCATATCCTGTGACAGCGGTGACGGTGCATCAGTCATGGCGGAAACCACACGTTTTGTAAGGGCTTAAGATGGATTGGATCCACATCAAACAGTATAGAACCCTGTCACAAAACGTTTGGTAACGATTGGTATCAAAGAGTGGCTGGGGTGTGACAACAGAGCTGCTCCCGGTGCCGGCAGCGCGTATAAATTAGCTTACGAATGACGGGGGAGGGGTTCCTCAATCCTGCCTCCTATCCTCCTCAGAACGGGTATCCGCCACGTTGAAGGTCTTCTGCACCCGCTCCGCAATCCGGGCCTTTTCCCCGCTGCGATCCAGTTGCTCCAGTGCCTTCGCCAGTGGTTCTGCCAGGTTGGCGTGGCGGCGGTGGAGGTAGTGATACAGGGTGAAACGGGTAACGGGTTCCGGGATGATATGGAGGTGGTCCCAGCGCTCATCGTCAAGGGGCGAGAGGCTTTCAATGCTCGAAACCAGGGCGAGGTCGACACGGCCCCAGTCGAGCAGGGCCTGCATTTGCTGGTAGCTGTCGGCATGGACAAGGACCATGCCCAGGTCTTCCGCGGTCTGTTCGGCAATGAGTACGCCTCGCCGAACGGCCACCCTCGGTTTCCAGTCGCCGTTGCCCACCAGTAAACGATCACCTGGAAACCTGGAGACGGCATGAAGCTTGGCCTCCAATAGCGGATACGGCACGCGGACCAGGTTAGGGTAGCGATCGCCGACCTCGGCAATCCGGAACAGATCACCGTCAACCTGGCCGTTATCGGCCATCATCAATGCCCGCCGGGACGGTACTTCCCGCGTGGTCAGCACGATCCCCAGGTTGTCGTAGGCAGCGGCCAGCAGCTGTACCGCCAGGGTGGTGCCGGGCACGTCAAAGATAACGGCAAACTGCAGGTCATCCGGCAGATCGGCTGTCTCCGCAATAGCTGCATTGCTGGTGCCCAGCAGCAGCGTCAGGATAATGCTTTTCCCCCACATGGTGGTCTTCCGAAAGAGAATGGAAATACCTCCTGTCAGGGTAGACGCTCAGGCGGGAAATGTCCGTCCGGGTTTGTACGTTCGCCCTCGCCCGTGAAGCAACTCAGCGGGTATAAAGAAAAAGCCGTGTGCCCAGCAGAAGGGCCGCGGTAGCCAGACCCGCGGTAATGCCCACCCAGAAGCCCGGCGCGCCCATGGCGGCGACCAGGGCGTCGGTAAAGGTCAGCACATAGCCCAGTGGCATACCGACACCCCAGAAGGAGAACAACATGATAAACATGGGGATGCGGGTGTCCTTGTAGCCCCGCAGGGCGCTGATGCAGCTTACCTGGATGACGTCGGCAATCTGGAAAACGGCGGCGTACTTCAGCAGCAGCGTGGTGACTTCCTGCACCTGCCGATCGCTGGTGTATAGGCCTGCTATGGGTCCGGCAAACAGGAACAGGGTGACCGCGAATACCAGCGCCGTGGCGGAGGCCAGTAGCAGGGAACTGCGGGACAGCAGGTGTGCCGTGGCCGGCGTGTTGGCGCCTACCAGAAAGGCCACCCGCAGGGTCAGGGCCATGCCGATGCTCAGGGGTAGCATGAACAGCAGTGAGGTGACGTTGAGGGCAATCTGGTGCCCGGCCACCACGACCGGCCCCAGGGGGGCCAGGAACAGGGCGATCACCGAGAACATGCTGGCCTCCACGAAGATGGTGAAGCCAATGGGGAGGCCGATGCGCAGGATGTAGCGGATGTTTTCCGGATCCGGTTTTACCCAGTCGGCAATCAGGTGGAAGTGTTTGTAGACCGGGCTGCGATTCAGGTAGAACACCATGGCAACTGCGGCAATGGCATTGGAGATGGCCGTGGCCCAGCCGCAGCCGATACCACCCATCTCCGGCAGGCCGAACTTGCCGTAGATGAGCGCCCAGTTCAGGGGCAGGTTGATCAGCGTACCCAGCACCGAGAACGCCATGATCACCCGGGTGTGGCCCAGGCCATCGGTGAGTCCCCGCAGTGCCACCATCAACAGCATGAAGGGCACCCCCCAGGCAAAGGCGTCCAGGTAGCCTTCAGCAATATCCGAAGTCTGCGTGTCCAGGTTCATCATATTGAACACGGGGCGAACGTTGATCACCAGCAGGATCATGATCGCCGAACTGATCGCACCGATATACAGACCCTGCCAGGTGGCGGGCATGATCTTCTGTACTGCCCGGGCGCCGTTGTAGCCGGAAATGATGGGTTGCAGCGCCCCCAGCAGACCCATGAAGAACAGGAACAGGGGCATCCAGATGCTGCTGCCGATGCCCACCGCTGCCAGGTCCTCGGCGCTGGCATGCCCGGCCATCACCGTATCGATGACGCCATTGGCCATCTGGGCTATCTGCGCCACCAGGATGGGCCCGCCCAGCAGGGCAAGTGTGCGCCACTCCCCCAGAATACGGGGGATCAGCGGCGCCCGGGTGTCGGGGACTGGCTGGTGTTCGTGGTCGAGCATGGTGCAGCGGGTTATCCGGCAGGTCGGCAAAGCGCCCTACTATACACCTTCAGCTGGCGTGTGTGTCCCGGCCCATTCGTTAACCCTGATTCACCCGATTCAACCGCGCGGACGGGGCTCGTCAGTGTCAGGCAGCGCACAGGCGAGGGCGGAGACGTCCTGTTCCAGGCTGGCGATGCTTTTCTGCAGGGTTCGCCAGTGGCGGTCGTCGGCTGCCTGAAGCAGGTCGTGGGTCAGGCGGGTGAGGTCGCGGGTGTTGGCTTCAAGCATGTTCCGGTATGCCTCGCCCTGATAGTCCGGGGCGTTAAGGATCAGGTCCCGCAAGCGGGGTCCGAAGTCCGCCTGCCGTCGCTCCCCAAGCAGCTCTGACAGTGCCTGCTGCCAGTGTCCCCGGCCTTGCAGCCAGATCCGTGTCTGTTGCTGCCGGTCCCGGGTCCAGTCATCAATGATAGTCTGCTGGCGTTGGTTCAGGGTGCCGAGCCAGCGTTCTGTCCGCTCTCGTATGCGTTCGGCGGATTTTTGCTGGCTGTCGTCGCCGAGGAATTCCTGTTTTCGGTCCTCCTGTTCGCGGGCCATATTGACTTCCAGCTCCTCCACCTGGGCGTCGCTCAGGGTGCCCAGCAGGCTTGTGGCAACCGGTACGATGCGCGCTGCCAGCGGTTCCGCGAATGTGGCCACCTGCTCCCGGTGGAACTCAATGCGTGCCGGCGGCAGTTCGCCGTTGGCCATCTCCTCCCGGAGCTTTCCGAGCCAGCCGGAGTAACGGGGTAACTCGGCCTCGCAGTGCCAGGCTTTGAGCACTTCCAGGTCATTCCGTAGCGTGGCCTTCTGTTCACGGGTCAGGGTGACGTAGTCGTCCACCCACCAGAGGACACCCTGGTCGGCGAAACGGTAGGCCAGCCGGGTGGAGCTACAGGCGCCCAGCACGACGACAACCAGCAGGATGCAGGTGGTACGGACAACGCGAACGGGCATAAACGCTTGCACTGGCGGACGTCCTTTCGAAATTTCGTTACCCTGTAAATTCCAGTGGCCTGCGCGGGTTCTACAGCGCGAGCCCCCGGAGCAGGGAACAACAGGTGCTCTGGCCATGGTAGTTCAGGGTGTACCCGGAAGACATTACGGCCCGGTCGGGCTTCTGGATGCTTACAACCGCAGGAGATGATGTTTGACCAACCAACCTTCCATGAAAGTTCAGCAGCTGGTTTTCGCGTTTTACATGTCCGGGCTTATGTCCTTGCTGATGTCCGGTGTGATCACTGCCATCAATACCGGCCTGGCCATCGGGTTTGTGCAGCGATGGTTGCCGGCCTGGGTTGTAGCCTGGGCGGTGGCATTCCCGCTGGTGGTGCTGGTGGCGCCCCTGGCCCGGCGGATGTCGGATACGACCATCCGGGTGTTGTCACGAATTCGTGGGCGGGGCGCCCGGTGAGATTGGGCCTGCTGGCTGTCCTCTGGCTGGCGCTCACCAATGGCGACCCGTCAGGCTGGGGGTATGGCCTGGTCGTAGTGCCGCTGGTCTGGATATTGTCCTCCAGGGTCTTCCCGCCGGGAGCCTACCGGGTGAAACCACTTTACCTGCCGCAATTTACCGTATGGTTTCTGGTGCAGTCACTATCGGCCGGCTGGGATGTCAGCCGCCGGCTAATGGCACCACAACTGGCGGTTGCGCCCGGTGAAAGGGAAGTGCCCTTCACCCTTCCGGAGGGCAGCCCCCGCTGGCTTGCCGCCAACCTGTTGTCGCTGATGCCCGGCACACTGAGTGTGGAGGTTCACGGAGAAACCCTGTTGCTGCATTGCCTGGACACGGGGCAGGATACGATCGCAGCGGTGGCGGAAACGGAACGGCAGGTGGCCCGCCTTTTCGGCATTACGCCATCGGCCACGGAGGGTGAATGACACTGGCACTCGAACTGACTGCGGTATGGCTTCTGCTAACGCTTTTGCTGGGGCTGGTACGCATCTGGCAGGGACCGCGTCCGGCAGACCGTATCCTTGCCGCACAGCTGTTTGGCACCACCGGGGTGGCCATCCTGCTGGTGCTGGCCAGCGTGCAGGACATGCCCTCATTGAGGGATGTGGCCCTGGTCCTGGCCCTGCTGGCAGTATTGGCTACGGCGGCGTTTGTCACCCGTGAGGTCCGCCTGGACCGGGAGGATGACGTTGGCTGAGTTTCTGCCCTGGTTGCAGATCCCCTTGCTGGTGGCGGGGTGCCTGTTCTTCGGTATCGGTACCCTGGGCCTGTTCCGTCTTACCGAAACCCGCGACCGGCTCCATGCCCTGACCAAGGTGGACAATCTCGGTCTCGGGCTGATTGCGCTGGCGTTGCTACCATCGGTGCCCACGGTTGGGGACGGGGCCAAGATCCTGCTGGTGTGGCTGGTGGTGCTGATGGCCAGTGCCACCTCGGCCCATCTGATTGCTCGCGCCGCCGGCCGGGATGTTACCCGGGAGGATCCATGACCGCCTGGTGGCTGGACGGATTGCTGGCCGTAATGCTGGTAATTACGGCGGTCTCTGTGCTGGTTTCCCGAAGCCTTTTCCGGGCCGTGGTGATGTTTATCGCCTTTGGAATGCTGATGGCGCTGGCCTGGATGCGCCTGCAGGCACCGGATATCGCCCTGGCGGAAGCCGCCATTGGTGCCGGCCTGACCGGGGTCTTGTTGCTGGATGCGGTGGCCCACTTCCGGCGTGGTCCCGGCAATGACCGGGAAGGCGGGCAGGGATGACGCGCCGTGGGTTGTTGCTCTTGCTGTTACTGTGCGCTGCACTTGGTTGGATGCTTGTCTCGGGTCTCTGGTCCATCGCCTCCAGCCCGGTGGGAGGTGCGTTGCCGGCGCAGGTCAGGGGGGCCATGGCCGATAGCGGGGTGGACCACCCGGTAACGGCCGTGCTGCTGAACTTCCGCAGCTACGATACCTTGCTGGAGATCGGCGTTCTGGTGATCGCGGCTATTGCTGGCATTTCCATGGCGCGCCTACCCTCGCTGGAAGACCCGGCCTTTCGCACTCAGGATGCCCTGCTCGGCGCCTTGCAGCGCTGGTTTGTTCCATTGATGTGGCTGGTGGCGGGCTACCTGGTCTGGGCCGGCGCCCACCAGCCAGGAGGGGCCTTTCAGGCGGGGGCGGTGCTGGCAGCTACCGGGGTGCTGATGCGGCTGGGGGGGATGCCCATGGGTTTCCTGCGGCCTGGTCGCCTGCTGCGCGTGGGGCTGGTGCTGGGGTTTGCGGTATTCCTGCTGGTTGCGCTGGTCACCGCCTTCGTGGGCGATGCCTTCCTGGCCTACCCGCCAGGCACAGCGAAACACCTGATCCTGCTTATCGAGGTGTTCCTCACCCTGTCCATCGCCATGGTGCTGTTGTCGCTGTTTGCCGCAGCGCCGGTCAATAAGCCCCAGGGGTCACAGGAGGGCGATCATTGATGACTCCCGACCTGCTTTACGCTTTTACCGGCCTAGTGCTGTTCGTTATCGGGGTGTTTGGCATGGTTGCCCTGCAGCACCTGTTGCGAAAACTGCTGGCCTTCAACCTGATGGGGTCCGGTACCTTTCTGACGCTGGTGGGCCTGGCCCAGCACCGTAACGGGGCTGATCCGGTGGTGCAGGCGCTGGTGCTTACCGGCATCGTGGTAGCTATCGCGGCAACGGCCCTGGCCCTGGTGCTGATCCGCCGGTATTTCCACCTTACCGGCATGAGTTCGCTGGAACCGGATACTACCGATGAGGGTAGCCCATGATGGCCTGGCTGATGGCCGGCCTGCTGTTTACGCCCCTTGCATGGGCGGCGCTGTCGCTGCTGGGAGGTTTCCGGCCCGGATGGCGGCTGGCCTGGTTGGGCATGGCCCTGCAGGGTGCGGTTTCGGTTCTGTTGTGGCTGGCGATCGCCCGCGACGGGGGGTTTTACTACGCCCTGGGAGGCTGGCCGGCGCCCCTGGGTATCGAATTGCGGGTGGATGGCCTGGCCGTCACCTTCATATTGCTGACCGCGGCCGTGGCCACCGCCTGTGGACTGCACGCGGGTGTCTATCTGGACCCGGACAAGTCCGGGCAGCGCTATTTCTGGCCCCTGTTCTGGTTTCTCTGGGCCGGCCTCAACGGCGTATGGCTGGGGGCAGACCTGTTTAACCTGTATGTGGGACTGGAGCTGATCAGCCTGGCGGCAGTCGGGCTGGTGGCCCTGGGGAGTACGGCGGATGCCCTGCGGGCCTCACTGCGGTACCTGCTGGCGGCGCTGGTGGGTTCGCTGTTCTACCTGCTGGGGGTAGCGCTGGTCTACGGCCAGTTCGGCACCCTGTCGCTGAGCGGAGTTGCGCAGTTGGCCGGAGAGCATGCCGGGTTGCCCGGTGCGGGGCTGGCCCTCGCGCTGATGCTGGCAGGTCTGGCACTGAAAACGGCGCTGTTCCCCCTCCACGGCTGGCTGCCACCGGCCCACGGAATTGCGCCTTCGCCGGTGAGCGCGTTGTTGTCGGCACTGGTGCTGAAAGCTTCGTTCTATATTGCTGCCCGCCTGTGGCTGGAGCTGGGTGAATCTCAGGGCAGCTATGGGGTGGCGCAGCTGGCAGGGGGGCTGGGAGCCCTCGCGGTGCTATGGGGGAGTTGGATGGCCTGCCTGCAGACAAGACTAAAGCAGGTGGTGGCCTACTCTTCAGTGGCCCAGATCGGGTACCTGTTCCTGCTGTTCCCGCTGACCTGGCAGGTATCGGAACAGGTGTCACAGCAAGCCCAGCAGGGTATGACCCTGCAGGTAATCAGCCATGCCCTGGCCAAGGCGGCCATGTTTCTGGCCGCCGGTAACCTGATTCTGTCCACCGGCAGTAACCGTGTGGCCGATCTCGCCGGGGTGGGGCGTTTTCTGCCCTTTTCGCTGTTCTCGTTCGGCCTGGCCGGGGTGTCGCTGATGAGCTTGCCTCCCAGCGGCGGATTCGCCGCCAAGTGGTTCTTGCTGCAGGCGAGTCTGAACAGCGGGCAATGGTGGTGGGTTCTGGTGCTGATGGCCGGCGGGCTGCTCTCCGCCGTCTACGTGTTCCGCATCTACCGTGCCTCGTTCCAGGAGGCGTCGGGTCAGGACGATTTTCATCACCCACCCAGGCGCCTGGAGGCCATTCCCATGGTGCTGGCGTTGCTGTCCCTGGGGCTGGGGCTGGCGGGTGACCAGGTGCTGTCGGTCATGGGGCTGCCGTTCGGGGAGGAAGACTGATGGCAGTGGACTTCTCTCTCAACCCCTGGTTGCCGGTACTGGCGCTGGCCACGTCACTGGCGGCCTCGCTGGTGATTTTCATGTTGCCGGAGGCGCGTCACGGGCTGAGAACAGCGCTCAACCTGGGAGCGGCGGTCGCGAAACTGATTCTGATCGTCGTGATGGGATGGGGGGTGTTTCACGGTCTTGAGTACCAGCTGGCCTTCACCATGCTGCCGGGCATCGAGTTCGAACTGAAGGTGGACTCCCTGTCGATGATGTTTGCCGGGCTTTCCTCAGTGCTGTGGCTGCTTACCACCGCCTATGCAGTGGGCTACCTGGAGAACTCCCCCAATCGCAGCCGGTTCTTCGGTTTTTTCAGCCTGTGCGTGGCTAGCACCACCGGCATTGCGCTGGCGGGTAACCTGTTTACCTTTTTCCTGTTCTACGAAATGCTCACCCTGTCCACCTACCCGCTGGTGGTTCACCGGGGTACGGCGACGGCCTTGCGGGCGGGGCGGAGTTATATCATCTACACCCTCAGTGGCGGTGCCGTGCTCCTGCTGGGTATGGCGTGGCTGTATGCCGAGACCGGAACCCTGGACTTCGCTCCCGGTGGCGTGGTGGACGGCTCGCCAACGCCGGCCCTGACGGCCATCTTCGTGTTACTGGTGGTGGGGCTGGGTGTGAAGGCGGCGCTGTTCCCCCTCCACGGCTGGCTGCCCCAGGCCATGGTCGCCCCCGCTCCGGTGAGTGCCCTGCTGCATGCGGTGGCGGTGGTCAAGGCAGGGGCTTTCGGCATCGTCCGGGTGGTCAACGACGTGTTCGGCACCGGGTTCGCGAACGAGGCGGGCCTGCTGTTGCCCCTGGCGGGACTGGCCGCCTTCACCATCATTTTCGGCTCGGTGAGGGCCCTGTTTCAGCAGGACCTGAAACGACGGTTGGCCTACTCCACCATCAGCCAGGTGTCCTACATCATCCTGGGCATCTGCCTGGCGGGGCCGCTGGGGATGGTGGGTGGGCTGGTCCATCTGCTCCACCAGGGCATCATGAAAATCACCCTGTTCTTCTGCGCCGGCAACTACGCCGAAACCCTGGGTGTGCACCGGATCGATGAGCTGGATGGCGCCGGCCCGCGCATGCCAGCCACCTCAGTGGCATTTACCATCGGCGCCTTCGGTATGATTGGTACACCGCCCCTGGCCGGGTTCATCACCAAGTGGACCATGGGGCTGGGGGCGCTGGAAGCCGGGCTGCCCTGGGTGGTCGCCGTCCTGCTCGTCAGCAGCCTGTTGAATGCCGCCTACTTCCTGCCCATCGTCCACCGGCTCTGGTTCCGCCCCCGGCGTGAGGCATGGCCGGAAGAGGTGCGCTGGGGACGCCTGGAGACCCTGGGCTGGCTGCTGTGGCCGCCGGTGCTGACCGCTGCCGCCGTGGTCCTGATCGGGGTCTTTGCGGCCATGCCGTTCAGCCCATTGTCCTGGGCGGAGCTGGTGGTGAACCGGGAGTATCGGCCATGACGCCCACCCTGCAGTTTCTGGCCATAGCAGCCGTGGGCCTGCCCCTGGCGTGGTTACTGACGCTGCCACTTGCCGGCCGCTGGCAAAGGTTCGGCTTGCCGCTGTTACCATTGCCGGCTCTCCTGCTGGCGCTGGTATCAGAGGCTGACTGGCAGTGGTCGTTGCCCTGGTTGTTGATGGACAGCCTGTGGCTGCTGGATGACCTGCGCCGTACCTTCCTGACCCTGACGGCGCTGCTCTGGAGTGCCGCCGGGGTGTTCGCCCTGGGATACCTGGAAAGCCGCAACCTCCGGCGTTTCCTTGTGTTCTGGTGCCTGACCCTGTGCGGCAACCTGGGTCTGGTGATCGCCGGCGATGTGGCCAGTTTTTACAGCTTCTTCGCGCTGATGACCTTTGCCAGCTATGGGCTGGTGGAGCATGACGGCACCGGTGAGGCTCTTCGGGCTGGCCGGGTGTACATGGCCATGGCGGTCGTCGGCGAGATGTTGCTGCTGGCCGGCCTGATGCTGGCGGCGGAAGAAGCGGACAGCCTGCTATTGACGGAGCTTGCGGACGCTGTGGCGGAAGCGCCCCGGGCTGAACTGATAATCGGTCTGTTGATCACCGGGTTCGGGGTCAAGGCGGGCCTGCCCTTGCTGCATTTCTGGCTGCCACTGGCGCACCCCGTGGCACCGACCCCGGCCAGTGCGGTGCTCAGTGGTGCCATGATCAAGGCCGGCCTGCTGGGCTGGCTGCTGACCTTGCCCCTGGGGCAGGCCTCGCCGGGCTACTGGGGCGACCTGATGGTCGGTGCCGGCGCGGTGGCTTCCCTCGGCGGTGCGCTCGCCGGCGTCTGCCAGCGACAGGCCAAGGCGGTACTGGCCTATTCCAGCATCAGCCAGATGGGGCTGATGCTGCTGCTCGTGGGCGCCGCGCTGGCAACGCCGGAGCGGGCATTGTTGATACTGCCGGTAATCGCCCTCTATGCCCTGCACCATGGCCTGGCCAAGGGGGCGCTGTTCCTCTCGACGGCTGTGCGTCCGCCAGGGGGAAATCCGGCCCGGTGGGCGTACTGGCTGCTTCTGGCCTTACCAGGTTTTTCCCTGGCCGGGCTGCCCTGGACCAGCGGAGCCCTCGCAAAGCTGGCCATGAAGGAAGCATTGGCCAAGGATCAGCTCACCATGGCTACGGCGACCTGGCTGTCTCCGCTGATGACCGCTGGTGCCGTGGCCACCCTGTTGCTGGTATTGCGGTTTCTCTGGCTGCAATACCGGCAGGCAGAGCCGGGCGCCAACTCCCGCTGGCGCACTGCCGGCTGGTTGCTGACGGTAGCCGGCTCAGCCCTGGTGTTCTGGTGGCTGCCCTGGCAAGTGGGCGAGCTGGTGGAGCAGCCTTACTGGCTGCCGAAAGCCTACCAGTACGCCTCGCTGTTGACGCCCATCGGGCTGGCACTGGTGGCCGGACTGCTGACGGCCCTGCTGGTGCGCCGTGCACCAGCGGTTCCTCCGGGCGACCTGCTCGCTCTGTGGCCAGGGCGCCCACAGGTACCCGGGAGGCTATCGACCATGCCAGCATGGCCCGCGGCAAATACCCAGCGTTGGGCAGGTCGATTTTCCTCGTTGACGACGGGGGCCGAAAACCGGCTGCGTTCGGGTGGCTTGCTTGCCCTCGCAGTGCTTGCGCTGCTCTTCATATTGATCAATCAGGCTGGCTGATTGACCGCACATCCGGCATGAGCGCGCCCTGCCATTTTCTTGGCGTTTTTGTCCGTTCGTGGGGCACCCGCAAATAAAACGTCAAAAAATGTCAAAGCATTTGCATCCGTTTTACATCCGCCCCCGTAAATCGCTGTGACGCATGGTTCATGGAATGAAACTGTGCAGGTTCGAACCACTTTATTCAGGTAGTCAATAACGTCTGCACGATGAGGAGCAGAACTATGAATCGTTTTATGGCTTTACCGATGGTGGTTGCGGGAGCGCTGGCGCTTTCCGGTTGCTTTGACGGGGACTCCGACAGCTCCGATGATGATGTTGCGCGTTCAGAGGTGAGGATTATCCACGCCTCACCGGATGCGCCGCCCGTGAATATCCTGGTTAATGGCGATGCCGCCGTTGAAGGGGCCGATTACAAACAGGCTGCGGTGCTGACCCCGGAAGTGGGCAGTTACGAGATTGCGGTTGAAGGTATTGTTCCCGGCGGAAATGCGGCGGTCATAGGGCCGGCGGACTTCACATTTGAAGAGAACGTTCGTTACAACGTGGTGGCCGTTAACACGGTGGCGAACATTGATACGGTTATCTTCCAGGACGAGCCGGGCTTCAGTTCCAGTGACGAGGTGCGGGTTCGCATCGGCCACCTGGCGCCCAGTGCCCCCAATGTCGATATCTATGTAACCACTGCGGGCGAAGGTGATGACCTGTCTGCCATCGACCCGCTGCTTTCAGATGTGGCCTTTGAAACCGTTGCCGAGCCTCTGGAAGTGCCCGCCGGTGACTACCGGATCCAGATCACCGCCGCCGGTGCGTCAACAGCGGTCTTCGACAGTGGCGATGTCAACCTGCCGGCCGGCGCGGATCTGTTTGTGGGCGCGGTACAGAACACCGGGGCCAACGCCTCTGTTGACGGTACCAGTCCGGTCAGCCTGATCGTGGTAGACGGTGCCGATGTGGCCGAGATCCATGATGCGGACCAGGGCGCCGGTGTGCGGGTGGTGCATGCATCGGGCGATGCGCCGGCTGTGGATGTGCTGGTTGACGACGCGCCCGCATTGACCAACATCGCGTTCGGTCAGGCTTCGCCTTCGGCTGCACTCGATGAATATGCGGTGCTGGCGGCGGGGGACTATAACGTCAAGGTGGCCGCCAATGCCGACAACTCGATCGTACCGATTGAAACTGACCTGAGCCTGACCAACGGCCAGGGGTACTCGGTCCTGGCGACAGGCCTGCTCGGCGGTGATCCTGCCATTGAAGCGCTGGTGCTGGAAGACAGTGTTCGCAGCATTGCCACCCAGGCAACCCTGCGCGTGGTTCATGCCTCTACCCAGGCGGGCAACGTCAATATCTACCTGCTGCCTGAGGACCAGACGGAGATCGATAACGCCACGCCCGCCCTGGCGGATGTACCCTATAAGGCGGTAACCGATTACCTGGCCATACCTGCGGGCACCTACAATCTGCGGGTAACGGACCTGGATGGTAACGTTGCCATCAGTGCCGACGGTGTTGCTGTGGCCAACGGCGGTGTCTACACGGTGATTGCCCGTGACGGCGAGGATGGGAATGGTTCGGTCCTGACCGACCTGGGCCTGATCCTGCTGGACGACTTCGCGGCGCTTTAATCCGACACGCAGCAGACATGTCCGCAAACCATCGGGCATGTCTGCTTTTTCTGTCTACTCCATCAGCGCCGCAGACTTCACCAGCGCCACGACGGAGTCCCCCGGCGCCAGCCCCAGTTCTTCCACCGACTGCAGGGTGATCCGTGACAGCAGCAGCTGGCCGTCCGCCAGCCGGCAGCTGATGGTGCATCGGTGCTCATCACTCTGTTCAATCCGTTCGACTCTCACCGGCATCATGTTGCGGATGCTGATACCTTGCGGTTGCGTCAGGGCCAGGCTGACATCGCTGGCGAGAATACGCAGCCGGTGCAGGCTGGTAAGGTGGCTGGACTGGCCGCTGACCTGAAAAGGTACCGAAGGCCGGCCGTCGCCACCCCGGGTGACGAACTGCCATTGCCCGTCGTCAGTCTCCCGAAGATCCCCCTGCAATACTGCCGCCGGTCCCTCATCGCTGAACAGCGGGGAATCGGGTCGGGTCAGCGCCTCCCGCAGGGGTTCAATCCTTTCGATCCGCCCCTGGGCCATGAAGGCCACCTGATCCGCCAGCTGCTCCACCTCCCGGGCGGAGTGGGTCACCAGCAGCATGGGTACCCCGGTGTTGGTGGACAGGCCGGACAGAAACGGCAGGATCTCCCGTTTGGCAGTGGTGTCCAGCGCCGACAGGGGTTCATCCAGCAGCATCAGTTGCGGGCTTGTGAGCAGGGCACGACCAAGGGCAACCCGCTGGCGCTGGCCGCCGGACAGGGTGTGAACCGGCTGTTGCAGGAGTTCATCCAGGGCCAGAAGGGGGCGGATGGTTTCCGGGTGAAGGCGGCGCTGGCTCTCAGCTGTGCGGCGGTAACCGTACATCAGGTTCGCTTCCACCGAGAGGTGAGGCAGCAGGCTGGACTCCTGGAATACCAGTCCCAGCCGGCGCCGGTTTACCGGCAGGCTCCGGTGGCCGGCCTGCCATACCTCGTCGTTGAAGGACACCTCGGCATTCCTCAGCTTTTCCAGGCCGGCAATTAGCCTCAGGAGCGTGGTCTTGCCGCAACCGGACCGCCCGAACAGTGCGGTAATGCCGTCGGTTGGCAGGGCATCGTTGACCGAGAGTGTGAAGTCCCCCCGTTGTAGCCGGGCGCTTACCTGGAGCGTCATGGCCGCACCCCGTCGAACCGGCGGTTGAAGCTGTACACCGCCACCAGTACCGCAAAGGCAAAGATCAGCAGCCCCAGGGACAGTCGATGGGCGGCGGCATAGTCCATGGCTTCCGCGTAGTCATAGATCAGTACCGACAGCACCTGGGTCTCACCGGGAATACTGCCCCCCAGCATGAGGATGACACCGAACTCCCCCAGGGTGTGGGCGAAGGTGAGGGTGGCGGCCACGATGAAGCCACCCCGGCACAGGGGCAGGGTGACGGTAAACAGCCGGTCCAGCGGCCCCGCACCCAGCGAGGCCGCCACCTCCACCGGACGCGTGCCGAGGTGACGGAAGGCTTCCATCAACGGCTGAACCGCAAAGGGCAGGGAGTAGATGACGGAAGCCACCAGGATGCCCTCGAAACTGAACGCCAGGTGAGTCAGGCCCATGGCCTCCAGGGTCTGGCCGACTGGCCCCCTGGGCCCGAGAGCGATCAGCAGGTAGAAACCCAGCACCGTCGGCGGCAATACCAGTGGCAAGGCCACCAGTGCCTGCACCACCGTTCGTGAAGGGGATTGCCGATGGGCCAGCCACCAGGCCAGGGGCGTGGCGAGCACCAGCAGAATGGCAGTGGTGAGGGTGCAGAGCTTCAGGGTGATCGCGATCGCCTGCCAGTCCTGGGGGGAAAGCTCGGGCATGGGCTGTCAGTCCTCCTCCGGCGCTTCGAAGCCGTACTGCTCAAGGATCGCCCGGGCGTCGGTGGACAGCATGAAATCATGGAAGCGCTGGGCTTCCCGCTGGTCTGCACCTCGTCGGGTGATCACCATGGCCATGGTCATCGGGCTGTGAAACTTCTGGTCAATAAGCGTGTAGGGCCGGTCCGCCAGCTCCGGTGTAAAGGTCAGTGACCAGGCAATCAGGCCGGCGTCGGCAGCGCCGGACTCCACCATGGCGGCGGTCTGGCCGATGTTCTCTCCGTAGACCAGGCGTGGCTCTGCCGTCTGCCACAGATTCAGCGCCTGAAGCACTTCCCGGGCGCGCTGACCATAGGGGGCGTGGCGGGGCTGGGCAATGGCAATGCGGCGGATATCACTACCTGCCAGCTCTTCCGGCACTAGCGGGGCCCGTTGAGGGTCCCTGTGCCAGAGCACGAGTCGCCCAATGGCGTAGGGCTCAGGGTCGGTGGTACTTGCTCCCTGTTCGGCGAGATGAGTGGGATAGGTTTCGTCTGCCGAGAGGAAAATATCGTAGGGTGCCCCGTTCAGAATCTGGGTGGCTAGCTTGCCGGAGGCGCCATAAATGACCCGGACCGGGCTGTCCGGTCTCTGCTGTCGGAACGCGGCTTCAAGTTCTGGCATGACCTGTCGCAGGCTGGAAGCGGCGGCGATGGTGAGGGCATGGCCCGGAAAGGCAAGGACAAGCAGGCCAAGTAACAGGGCAATGCGCATAGTCAGGGTGAGTCTCGTGAGTTTCCATCAGACTATCCTATTTGGCCGGCGGTTCAAATTGCCGGAACTACCCACAAGCACCGGTTTCCTGGGACTGGATTGCCTGGAAAGGCGGGGGCGCTAAACCGCGGTTTTTCCCTAAACTATAGCGATCCCGTAAGCTAATAGCTTGAATGTATTGGCTAATAGCCCCCTGTGTTCTAGGTTTATGGCAAAACCGTACACAGGGAGTCAGCTATGTCCGATACCCATGCCGAGGGTGCGGAAACCACCAGCCGCAAGCGTTCCGAGCTGCGGCTTTTTGTTTTTCTGGTGGTGTTCCTGTTCCCCATCCTGGCGGTGGCCGTTGTGGGCGGCTACGGCTTTCTGATCTGGATGACCCAGCTCTTCCTCGGGCCCCCGGGGCCACCGGCCTGAATGAGCGCTGTCTGGATGAGCCGGCCCGGAGGAATACGCTGATGGGTGTTGTTGAATCCCGCCGTGCCCTGTTCCTGGGTCGGAACCGAACGGTGGCAAACCGCAAACGGCCGCCATGGACCGGGGAGGATTTCACCGATAGCTGTACCCGTTGCGGCGAATGCATCAAGGCCTGCCCGGAGCAGGTGCTGGCACCGGGCGATGGCGGCTTCCCCCAGGTGGTGTTCCGCGGCGAGGGCTGCACCTTCTGTGGGGAGTGCGCCAGAGTCTGTCCGGAACCGGTATTTGACTTCGCGCGGGAAGCCTTTCAGTGGACTGCCCGGGTTGAGAGTCAGTGCCTGGCCCATAGCGGTGTGCATTGCCAGAGCTGCCAGGATGCCTGCGAGCCCCGGGCCATCCGCTTTCGGCCGCAGCTGGGGCGTCCGCCGGTGCCGGAGATTTCTGAAGACGTCTGCACCGGTTGTTTCGCCTGTGCCGCCGTCTGTCCCCAGGACGCAATCACCCTGCAACAACCACCACCGGAAACGGAGATCGGGTATGACTGAGGCGGCTTCTGACGAAGTGCATATCGCCAGTTTCATCGTGCACTACCAGCCCGGCCAGGACGATGAGCTCACGCTGGCCCTCAACGCCATGGCGCAGGTTGAACCCCAGCCGGCGGATTCAGCTGGAGCCGGCAAGAGGGTGGTGATCTGCGAGGGACCCCACCAGGGCCATATCCTCGATCAGATGGAGGCCATCGAACGCCTGCCCGGTGTGTACGGATGCTCCCTGGTCTATCACGAGGTGATGAGTGCCCGTGAGGCGGACCAGCAGATGATCACCGAAGTGAAAAGCGCCTGATGTGACGTGAAACCGGCCCGCAAGGGCCACAGAACAACAGGAAGAACACCATGAAACTGACCCGACGAGAATTCGCCAAGGCAAACGCCGCTGTGGCTGCCGCAGCTGCCGCCGGGCTGTCTGCACCAGCGGCAGCCAGCAACCTGGTGACCAACCGGGAACTGACCGAACTCAAGTGGAGCAAGGCCCCCTGCCGGTTCTGTGGCACCGGCTGCAGTGTCATGGTGGCCACCCGTGACGGCCGTATTGTCGCCACCCACGGCGACAGCCAGTCGGAAGTAAATCGTGGTCTGAACTGTGTGAAGGGTTATTTCCTGTCGAAGATTCTTTATGGCCGCGACCGGCTGACCCGGCCACTGCTGCGCAAGCGTAACGGTGAGTTCCACAAGGACGGTGAGTTTGAGGAAGTCAGCTGGGACGAAGCCATGGACATCATGGCGGAAAAATTCACCAGCGCCATCCGGGAGCATGGTCCGGAAAGCGTGGGCATGTTCGGCTCTGGCCAGTGGACCATCTGGGAAGGCTACGCCGCCAGCAAGCTGTTCAAGGCCGGCTTCCGCAGCAACAATATCGACCCCAACGCCCGCCACTGCATGGCCTCCGCCGTGGCCGGGTTCATGCGGTCCTTCGGTGCGGATGAACCCATGGGGGTGTATGACGATATTGAGAGTGCCGACGCCTTCGTGCTCTGGGGCTCCAATATGGCGGAAATGCATCCCATTCTGTGGACCCGGGTCACCGACCGCCGGTTGTCCAACCCGGATACGGAAGTGGCGGTGCTTTCCACGTACGAGCATCGCTGTTACGACCTGGCTGACCTGGCGATGACCATGCACCCCCATGCGGATATCGCCATTCTCAACTTCATCGCCAATTACATCATCCAGAATGATGCGGTAAATCGGGACTTTGTCGACCAGCACACCAATTTTGTGCGCGGCGCCGATGACATTGGTTACGGCCTGCGCCCGGAGGATCCACGGGAGTCCTCGGCCGCCAACGCCCGCAACCCCAATAACTGGGATCCGATCGATTTCGAGGCCTTCGCCGAATTTGTCCGGCCCTACACTGTCGAGCGGGCGTCGGAAGCTTCCGGCGTACCGGTAGACCGGCTCAACCGGCTGGCGGCCCTCTACGCTGACCCCGGCAAACGGGTGACCACCTTCTGGACCATGGGGGTCAACCAGCATACCCGGGGCGTATGGGTGAACAACCTGATCTACAACATCCACCTGCTCACCGGCAAGATTGCCACCCCGGGTAACAGCCCATTCTCCCTCACCGGCCAGCCTTCGGCCTGCGGTACGGCCCGGGAAGTGGGCACCTTCGCACACCGGCTGCCAGCGGATATGGTGGTGACCAACCCGGAGCACCGGGCCACGGCGGAGAAAATCTGGAAACTGCCGGAAGGCACCATTCCGGAAAAGCCGGGCTATCACGCGGTGCTGCAGAGCCGCATGCTCAAGGACAGCAAGCTGCGGGTGTACTGGACCCAGGTCACCAATAACATCCAGGCCGGGCCCAACACCATGCAGGAAACCCTGCCGGGCTGGCGTAACCCGGACACCTTTGTGATCGTATCCGATATATATCCGACGGTGTCCGCCCAGGCCGCCGACCTGATCCTGCCGGCGGCAGGCTGGGTGGAAAAGGAAGGTGCCTTCGGCAACGCCGAACGGCGGACCCAGTTCTGGCATCAGCTGGTGGCCCCGCCGGGGGAGGCCCGTTCGGATCTCTGGCAGACCATGGAACTGTCCAGGCGCATCCGGGTATCCGACGTCTGGCCCGAGGAGCTCCTGGCCAGGGCCCCGGAGTTCCGCGACAAGACCCTGTTCGACATCCTGTTCCGTAATGGCAACGTCGACCAGTATCCGGTTGAGGATCTCAACAGTGACTACGAGAACCATGAATCTGCGGATTTCGGCTTCTATGTCCAGAAAGGCCTGTTCCAGGAGTACGCCCGGTTCGGTGCTGGCAAGGGCAAGGACCTGGCCGACTTCGACACCTACCACCGGGTGCGCGGCCTGCGGTGGCCGGTGGTGGATGGCCAGGAAACCCTGTGGCGCTACCGGGAAGGCTCCGACCCCTACGTGGAGGAAGGTTCCGGTTTCCAGTTCTACGGCACGCCGGATAACCGTGCACGCATCTTTGCGGTGCCCCATGAGCCGCCGGCCGAATCACCGGATGAGGACTATCCCTTCTGGCTATGCACCGGGCGGGTGCTGGAGCACTGGCATACCGGTTCCATGACCCGTCGGGTAGGTGAGCTGCACAAGGCGGTTCCCGATGCCTTGCTGTACATGCACCGGGACGATGTCCAGGAGCGGGGGTGGCGCCGGGGCAGCGAAGTCCGGGTAATCAGCCGTCGGGGTCAGGTCAGCATGCGAGTGGAGACCCGGGGCCGGGTGAGTGTGCCCCGGGGCATGGTGTATGTGCCTTTCTTTGACGCCGGCAAGCTGATCAACAAGGTGACCCTGGACGCCACTGATCCGATTTCCAAGCAGACCGACTTCAAGAAGTGCGCGGTCCGCCTGGAACTGGTACGCCTGGCCTGAGGAGGAATACTGATGAATACCCTGATTGTGCGAATAGCCGTCATCGCCCTGGCCGGAGCCCTGTCCATCACCAGTGCCTCAGCCCAGGACCGGTCACTGGCGGCACCAGCCCCTGACGGTTTACGCAAGGGGGGTACCCTCCACGAGGACCTGTCAGCCCCTCCTATCGCCGGCGACCCGCGGGATGTCCAGCGGGAAGTGCGCAACTATCCTGAGCAGCCTCCGGTGATCCCCCATGTCATCCGGGATTACCAGGTGGACCGTCGCTTCAACAAGTGCCTGGACTGCCACAGTCGGGAAGCTGCCCCGGATGCGGGTGCGCCCATGGTGAGCGTGACCCATTTCATGGACCGCGATAACCAGGTACGGGCGGATGTGACCCCCGGGCGCTACTTTTGCACCCAGTGCCATGTGCCCCAGACCGATGCCGACGAACTGGTGGAGAATGATTTCCTGCCGGTCGATCAAGTTATCCGGCGCATGCGGGAGGATAGCGAATGAAGGCCTGGCTGAAACGCTATTGGGATCTGCTGCGCAAGCCCAGTGTGCACTTCAGTCTGGGCTTTCTGACCCTGGGCGGGTTTATTGCGGGCATCATCTTCTGGGGCGGATTCAATACCGCCATGGAAGTGACCAATACCGAGCAGTTTTGCATTGGTTGCCATGAGATGGAGTCCAACGTCTACCAGGAGCTCCAGGGTACCATCCACTGGAGCAACCGCTCCGGTGTTCGCGCCACCTGCTCGGACTGTCATGTGCCCCATGGCTGGACCCACAAGATCGCCCGCAAGATGGAAGCTTCGAAAGAGGTCTGGGGCTGGATTTTCGGCAGTATCAATACCGAAGAGAAATTCGAGGCCAAGCGGCTGGAGCTGGCCCAGCGGGAGTGGCACCGACTGAAAGCCAACGACTCACTGGAGTGCCGGAACTGCCACGAGTTCGACTCCATGGACCTGGCGGTCCAGGACGAGCGAGCGGCAAGGGCCCACTCCACATCGCTGGCGGATGGTGACAAGACCTGTATCGACTGCCACAAGGGCATCGCCCACGAGATGCCGGACATGGCTGGGGCCGCGATGAACTGAGCCCCGGGTGTGTGATATCGGGGCCCTGGTGGTGCGGCGCCCCTATGGATCGCCCCGCTGACAGGAGGCCAGCAGGGCCTTCATGGCTGTCAGCCCAAGCGCTTCGACCCGTTCGATGTTCCGCTGTGGTATGGCTGCTGTATCCGGGTAGGAGGCTATCGCCTGCTCCAGACTGGACTCCCTGAGCAGGTGGAGCATCGGCCAGGGGGAACGATTTGTGTAATTCTCTGCCGCATCGTCTGCGGTGCCCGCGAACTGGTATTGCGGGTGAAAGCTCGCAATCTGCAAGACGCCTTCCAGTTCCAGCATTTGCACCAGGCCGTCCGCCACATCCAGGAAGTCGTTGTAATCCTGGAAATCCTGCAGCACTTCCGGGTGGATCAGCAGCGTGGTTTCTATACTGTCGTCGTCGGCAAGTTGCAGCAGCTCCTGCTGCAGTTCCATTAACAGTTCTTCGAGTGTCTGAGCTCCGGTTACGGTAAAGCGAATCCGGTTGTTGACCAGCTCGCGCCGGGCGAAAGGGCACAGGTTCAGGTCGATAACCACCTTTTCCACCCATTGGCGGGTGGCGTGAATAACAGCTTGTTCGTTCATGGAGGTGGCGTTCCCGGTTGTCAGGTCAATTTACTGGCAGCCTATGATACAGTGCCCGCCCTCTGAAAGGGTGGGTGGATAGCATGGCGCTGCTGATTCTGGTAACCGTTCTCTGGGCGTTTTCTTTCAGCCTGATTGGTGAATTCCTGGCCGGGCACGTGAACAGTGATTTTGCCGTGCTCAGCCGGGTATTGCTGGCGGCATTGCTGTTCCTGCCTGTGACCCGCTGGGCCGGTGTGCCGGGGCGCCTGAAGCTGGGCATCATGGTGACCGGGGCCCTGCAGTTCGGCATTACCTACCTGTGCCTGTACCGCTCGTTTGCCTACCTATCGGTACCCGAAGTGCTGCTGTTTACCGTGTTCACGCCGCTGTATGTGACGCTGATCGATGATGCCCTTTACCGCCGGTTTTCCCCGGTGGCCCTGCTGGCGGCTGCGGTGGCAACGTTGGGCGCCGGCATCATTCGCTACGACGGCCTGAGCCAGGATTTCCTCACAGGCTTCCTGCTGCTGCAACTGGCCAACTTCACCTTCGCCGCCGGCCAGGTGGGTTACAAGCACCTGATGCAGGCCTTCCCGCTGCCGGTGCCGGCCTGGCGTACCTTCGGCTACTTCTTTTTCGGGGCACTGGTGATCGCCGCGCCGTCGTTCATTGTTTTCGGGGATGCCGGCCGGTTACCGGCCACGGGCCTGCAGTGGGGTGTACTTGCCTGGCTGGGCGCAGCGGCTTCCGGCCTGGGGCTTTACCTGTGGAACCGGGGCGCCTGCCAGGTGGACGCCGGTACCCTGGCAGTAATGAACAACATGCTGGTACCTGCCGGATTGCTGGTAAACCTGCTGATCTGGAACCGGGAGGCTGATCTGCTGCGGCTGTTTGTCGGCGGTGCCGTTATTGCCTTCTCGCTGTGGGTGAATGCACGGTTCCATCCCCGGGCAAAGCTCGACCTCGCGACATAATGCCGCGGGACCCTCGTATGGGCGCATTAGTGACATTTCCTTACACTCTGTGTGCTTTCTAATTGTTAAGATTCGGTCCTGTTGACTAAAGTCAAGCAAGCCTCTGCCGATACGCCACCAGTCCAATATCGGCAGTGCCCGCTACCGGTACCTCCACAAGTCAGGAAGTCTGTCCGCCATGCGCAATAACGGTCCCGTCACTCAACGCGAAGCAAAGATGAAGCCGGGCAGCCGGCTGATCAGTACGACAACGCTGAAGGGCGTGATCACGCACTGCAACGATGACTTTGAGGAAATCAGTGGCTTTACCCGTGAAGAGCTGATCGGCCAGGCTCATAACATTATCCGTCATCCCGACATGCCCCAGAGTGTGTTCAAGGCCATGTGGGACACCATCAGTGCCGGCAAGCCGTGGATGGGTGTGGTCAAGAATCGCTGCAAGAACGGCGACCACTACTGGGTGAGTGCCTATGTGACGCCCATTCTTGAGAATGGCGAGATGACCGGCTTCGAGTCAGTCCGCGTTGAACCGACCCGGGAGCAGGTGGCCAGGGCATCCCGCTTGTACAGCCGGATTTCCGCAGGCAAGCAGCCCCTGTCGGTCGGTACCCATCTCCGATCCATGGTGCGGGCCGGCTGGCCCCTGGTGATCCCGCTGATCACCAGCCTGGTGGCTCTGGGGTGGGGTGCGTTCTGGCCAGGTGTGGCGCTGATTGTTGGCGGTATTGCTGCCGGAGGCTTCGTCCAGATGGCAGCGGTCAACGCACGCCTGAGGTCACTGATTGAGCTGCGCCCGGAGGCCTTCCGGGATCCTCTCGTGGCCCGCACCTATTCGGACGAGAGTGGCCGGTTTGCTGAATTGGGCATGGTGCTGATGAGCGAGAAAGCCCGTATACGCACCGCCCTGGCCCGAATCGAGGACCGTGCTGATGACCTGATGCGTACCGCACGGGAAGGCTATGAACAGATTGCCGAAGGCGCGAACGCCATCGAACGGCAGCGACAGGAAACCGACCAGGTGGCCTCGGCCATGAACGAAATGACCGCTTCCATCCAGGAGGTCGCCAATACCGTAAACCAGAATGCCGAGGGTGCCCGCCAGGCCAATGAGCTTGCCCACAGTGGCGGCGACCTGAGCCATGAAGCGCTTCAGGCCATCGAGCAACTGGTGAGACAGGGGGCCACTATCGGCGAGTCGGTCAGTCGCCTGGGTGAGTCCACCGACAAGATCGGTGACGCCGCCCAGCTGATCTCCGATATCGCCGAGCAGACCAACCTGCTGGCGCTGAACGCCGCCATCGAAGCGGCCCGGGCCGGCGAACAGGGTCGCGGCTTTGCGGTGGTCGCCGACGAGGTGCGCTCCCTGGCCCAGCGCACCCGCCAGTCCACGGTGTCTATCCATGAAGTGATCGAGAACTTCCGTGCCCAGGTGGAGGAAGTGGTTGCCGCTACCCGTCAGGGCGAGGAAATTGGTAACCAGGGCCTGGCCAAGGTCCGGGAAACCGAAGCGGCGCTCAAGGATATCGTACAGAACATCGAGGGCATCTCGGACAGCTTCATGACCATGTCGGCGGCCTTCGAGGAACAGAGCCAGGTGTCGGACGAAATCAACCAGCAGGTGGTCAGCATTGCCGGGCTGGCGGATTCGTCCACGGAAAAGGCGGAGGGTGCCAAGAGTGCCAGCAACGACGTCAGTCGTCAGGCCAGTGGCCTGAATGACCTGGTGGCCCGGTTTATCAGCCGTCAGTAGGCACCTTCCATCTGTAATGGGCCGGTTTTATACCGGCCCTGCACTCCTTTTTGCCATTCTCCCCAATAACTGCTCACAATCTCACCATTCTTGCTGGCATCAGCGGCGCCAGACTGGCAAAATTCGCCGCCAATTGCTGGTAACAGGCAGGGGACGCCCGGAACAGTCAGGGAAAGCCACGACCAGTGACCTATTCTTTTTTTCAACTGAATTTCACTGAACGATGACAGGGTTTCACTATGTCTGACACTAACCTGGCCAGCCGCGGTAACTGGTCTTCCCGCATGGCCTTTATCCTGGCCGCTGCGGGCTCTGCCGTAGGTCTGGGTAATATCTGGAAGTTCCCCTACATGACCGGGGAAAACGGCGGCGGTGCCTTTGTACTGATCTACCTCGCCTGTATCGCCATCATCGGTGTCCCCATCATGATGGCGGAAGTCTTTGTGGGCCGTAATGGCCGCCGCAACCCGGTGGCCAGCATGCGCCTGGTGGCCGAGCGCAACCTCAGCAATCCGGCATGGCGCGTCTCCGCCATCATCGGTGTGTTGGCGGCGTTTGTCATTCTGTCCTTCTACTCCGTTATTGGCGGCTGGTCGGCGTCCTACGTCATGCACTCGGCCGTTGGCGACTTCGCCGGCCAGGACGCCGATGCCGTAGGGGCTATTTTCGGCGACCTGCTGGCCAGTCCCGGCATCCTGCTGTTCTGGCACACGGTGTTTATGGGCCTGATCATCTTCGTGGTTTCCCGTGGCCTGAAGTCCGGTCTGGAGCGTGCCGCCAAGATCCTGATGCCGGCCCTGTTCATCCTGCTGCTGCTGGTGGTGGCCTATGCAACCACCACCGGCCACTTCGGCCAGGCCCTGGACTTCCTGTTTACCCCGGATTTCAGCGCGGTCACCTGGGAAACCGCCCTGCAGGCCCTGGGTCAGGCGTTTTTCACCATGAGCCTGGGTATGGCAATCATGATGGCCTATGGCTCCTATCTGGGTAAGGACGTCTCCATCGGCCGTGCCGCTGTGGGCGTCGGTATCATGGATACCCTGGTTGCCCTGCTGGCGGGCCTGGCGATTTTCCCGTTTGTGTTCGCCAACGGACTGGAAGCCGGCCAGGGCCCGGGCCTGATCTTCGTTACCCTGCCGCTGGCCTTTGGTCAGATGCCGCTGGGTGTGGTGTTCGCAACTGCCTTCTTCGTATTGCTGCTGTTCGCCGCCTGGACTTCCGGCATCTCCCTGCTGGAGCCAGTGACTGAGTGGGTCGAGGAAAAGTTCGCCATGTCCCGTACTGGTGCGGCCATCCTGGCGGGTGTTGCCTGCTGGCTGCTGGGTATCGCGTCTATCCTGTCCCTGAATGTCTGGTCGGATGTCTATCTGCTGGGCATGTTCGATCGCTTTGCGGAAACCGGTATCCTGGATCTTCTGGACTTCTTCACCGCGAACATCATGCTGCCCCTGTCTGGTCTGCTGACGGCGCTGTTCGTCGGCTGGTGCGTAGCGAAGGAATCCCTGCAGGACGATATGGCCATGTCCGATGGCCTGTTCAACCTGTGGCGTAACCTGCTGCGTTATGTAACGCCGATTGCCGTACTCGCAGTCTTCATCTACAACCTGATGTAAAAAAGCAGGCAAGCAAAAAGCCTGAAAGCCGGAGGCCCGGTACCCCCGTCCGAAACAGTCAGAGAACAGGGTTCTCGTTTTGGACGGGGGTACCGGGCCTCCGGCGTTTTGCACCAGGCACGAGAGAGGATCTGCCCGAGAATATAGGGTGCTTCCTGATGGATCGGGTCCGGGTATGGTCCTTCGAAACGCAAAACTTCGTTTTCCTGACTGTTTCGAAGGACCACACCCGGACCCTCTGGCGAGAATCGTCAGAAGGAGTTCGGCGAGACAGCGGCTTCGCGTCCCTTTCTTCGAAACGAAAACCCTGTTTTCTGACTGTTTCGAAGAAAGGGCCCCGAAGTCTCTGGTGGGGGGCCCGGGACAACGTTGATCTGAAACGACTCCGGCGATCTCTAAACACGAACCTTGTGTTCCGACCGTCTCGAAGGAAAGCCCCGAACACTCTGCCAGGCGAGTACGAAGACAGGGAGCCTCCGGGTAACCACTTTCGAAACAGTCAGAGAACAGGGTTCTCGTTTCGAAAGTGGTTACCCGGAGGCTTGAGCACGGAGTTCCGTCTTTAGCGTTCGTGCACAAAAAAGCCGTGAGTCCATTGTTGGGCCCACGGCTTTCCATGACGAGGCGTTTACAGCCGGAAGCGAGCGACCTGGCTACTCAGATCATCGCCGAGTCTCGCCAGCTCGTTGCTGGAACTGGAAATCTGCTCGGCCGCCGTGGCGGACTGATCACTCACATCGCGAATCTGGGTAACGTTCTGGTTGATGTCTTCCGCCACCGAGGTCTGT
>NZ_JAWLGY010000012.1:2474-59324 GCF_041690615.1 Marinobacter sp. | reverse complement strand
CTGGAACTGGAAATCTGCTCGGCCGCCGTGGCGGACTGATCACTCACATCGCGAATCTGGGTAACGTTCTGGTTGATGTCTTCCGCCACCGAGGTCTGTTGCTCTGCCGCCGTGGCGATCTGGCTGTTGTACTGGCTGATATTGCCCACCGCTGCCGCAATCTCCCGAATGGTCTCACCCGTGGTACGGGCGCTGTCCAGGGTCTGGCCGGCCAGTGTGGTGCCCCGCTCCATGGTGGTTACCGAATCCTCGGTGCTGTTCACCAGGTTGGAAATCAGCGTTTCAATCTCGGAAGCTGAACTCTGGGTACGCTGGGCCAGGGAACGGACCTCGTCGGCGACGACTGCGAAACCACGCCCCTGCTCACCGGCCCGGGCCGCCTCAATGGCGGCGTTCAGCGCCAGCAGGTTGGTCTGTTCGGCGACAGACTTGATCACATCCAGCACCGTGCCGATGTTCTCGCTGTCTTTCTGAAGCCCCCGCAAGCGTTCCGCCACCTGCTCCACCTGGGTATTCAGCTCGCTGACGTAGGACAGGGTTTCCTCAACGGCGGACTCACCGGCCGTGGCCTTCTCATTGGCCGTATTGGCCGCACTGAAGGCTTCCTCGGCACTGCGGGCCACGTCGTTCACGGTGGCCACCATTTCATTCATTGCCGTGGCCACCTGGTCGGTCTGATCCCGTTGCTGGACAACGCCCTGGCTGGTCTCGGCGGTGACCGTGGAAAGCTCTTCGGCGGACGATGCAATATTGGTTGCGCCTGCGTTGATGTGACGCACCAGCTCCCGCAGGCTTGTGACCATGGCTCCCAGGGCTGTGAGCAGCTGCCCCAGCTCGTCACCCCGATTGCTGGTGACGACTTCCTGCAGGTCACCGTCTGCCACGCGGGTTGCCAGGGCGACCGCCTGGTGGATCGGGCGGGTGATGCTGCGGGTCAGTAGCCACGAGATGGCGGCGCCAAGTACAACGATAACCAGAACTACGGCGATAATGACCATGGAGGCGAAGGCCCGCTCATCCTCCATTTTTCGCTGCTGTGCTTCCTGCAACCCGACGGCGGCTGAGAGTGTGTCCCGGGCGGTACCGACCATCCGCTCCTGGAGCTCATTGGTTTCGTTTTCTGCCTCAACCACCTTGTTGAACACCTCAACGTAGCGAACCAAAAGGTCCTTCAGGGCGGCCTTGACATTTTTATCGAGAAACGAGGAGTCAACAGTACGTATGGCCCGTTCACCGGAAGACCGGAAACGGTCTACCGCCTCTGGATCGCCTTCCACCAGGAAGTTACCCTCGTTACGACGCATCTGCTGGATAGCCGCGTTTGTGGCATAAAGGCTGTCCTCCGAGGCAAAGCCGCCGGTCACGCCCCGAACTGCCAGTTCCAGTTCTTCCAGTCGCTGGTTGCGAAGCGCCCTGACGTCCACGAGTTCTTTCAGTTGCTCGTCGTACTCGCGGATACCTTGCTGAATTTCAGCAACGCGGGCACGGTCTTCCGGCTCTGCCAGCTGATTCTCCAGTTTGCCGGCGCGTTCGGATGCCTGCCTGGTCTGGCGAATGGCTTCGTCCACATAGTCCTGTTCGCTGCGAATCAGGAAGTTCTTTTCGTTCTGTCTCGCCTGCAGCAGGTCAGCCTCAATGGCGGCCGTGTCGGCGACAATGCCTGCCCGGTTGCCGAACTGATCCAGGGCGATATAGCCGGTGGCGCCCACCAGAATGGTCAGCAGGATCAGTAGGGCAAATCCCGAGGCCATTTTCATGCCCAGGGAGAGATTGAGAGTGGAGAGTTTCTGCAGACGCATGTGCGGCTCCGGCAAGAGTTCTTATTGGTGAATCGGATGATGTAGGGGTTATCGGCCGCCCGGGCAATTTTTTTAGGGTCAGGGCAGTCGGGAAGCCCGCGAATCCGGGCAAGCAGCGGCTTCAGTCAGGTCAGGGCCAGCCCGGAAGCCAGTTAAGGTCAGGCAGGGCTGCAGCTCAAGACAGTTTCGGTAGGGTTTTGGTAACGATTTGCTAACCATCGGGAACAAAAAAACGCCGGTCCCTTGCGGGTACCGGCGTTTTCGGACGTTGCTGCCGTCAGAAGAACAGGTCGGGCAGATAGGTGGCGATTTCCGGGAAGATCATGATCAGTATCAGGCCGATGATTTCCACGACGACAAAAGGAATCACCGAGCTGTAAATATCCTTCATGGTGATGCCCTTTGGCACTATTCCCTTCAGGTAGAAGAGGTTGAAACCAAAGGGTGGCGTCATGTAGCCGATCTCCATGTTGATCACAAACAGGATACCGAACCAGATCGGGTCAAATCCGAGCGCCTGCACGATGGGGATGAATACCGGCAGGGTGATCAGCATGATACCCACCGGGTCCAGCACCATGGCCAGGAAGAAGGTGATGATCATCATGGTGATGATGACCGCCCATGGCCCGCCCGGAATATCCAGCATGAAGCCCTGGATCATGCTCTGGGCACCCATGCTCTGATAGGCGGAGCTGAATGCGTGAGCCGCGAACAGAATCCACATGATCATGCCGGTGAGCTTGAATGTGCGGATCGAAGCGTCCTTGATCAGCTCGAAATTCAGTGCACGGTACACAGCAGCACAGATCAGCGATCCCAGAACACCCATGGCGGCCGCTTCGGTGGGCGTGGTGATGCCGCCAATGATGGAGCCGAGCACCATGAATACCACCAGGATCGGGAGCAGAACGGCCCGCAGTGCGCGGAGCTTCTCGGGCCATGTGCCCCGCTCCTCCTTGGGAACATCCGGTGCCAGGTGCGGCTGCAGGTAGCACCGGCCGATGATGTAAATAGCGGTCAGCACCATCAGCAGGACGCCCGGCAGGATACCGGCGGCAAACATCTTGCCGACAGAGACACCCGTAATCAGGGCGTACAGGATCATCAGGATGGAGGGGGGGATCAGGATGCCCCAGCCACCACCTGTATTGATAACTCCCAAGGCCATTTTCTTGTCATAGCCATGGGCCAGCATGGAAGGCAGTGCGATGGTGCCCATGGCGACAACCGCGGCACCACTGATGCCCACCATGGCGGCAAATATGGCGCAGATCAGCAGCGTGCCGATGGCCAGGCCGCCCTTCAGTCCGCCTACCCATAGTGACATCATCCGGTAGAGGTCCCGGGCGACGCCGGTTCGCTCAAGGATCATGGCCATGAATACGAACAGCGGAATGGCCACCAGGGTAAAGCTGCCCATGGTGCTCCAGATCTGGGAAGCGACCATGTAGAAAGAGTCGAAGCCCCAGGTGAAGTACAGGAATACGACGGAAACACCGCCCAGCACAAAGGCCAGGGGCAGGCCCAGCATCAGGAAGAACAGCAGGGCGCCGAAGAACAGCAGGGTCAGGATTTCGGTACTCATGCATCAGCCTCCGTGTGGTGGGGCTCGTCTTCCGCAGGGGGCTGGTAATAGCTCAGGTTGAAAGCGATGGCAATGTCCTGCAGGAGCTTCACGATACCCTGAAGCAGCACCAGGAATGCCGCGATGGGCATGAACAGCTTGACCGGCCAGATGGGGGGATTCCAGCTGGAATTGGAGGTCTGCCACATGCCGATGGACTCCTGGGCCATGTCGTAGGCGAAGTAGAGCAGGGCCAGGATAAAGATAAAGAAGATGATGGATGTGAACAGGTCAATGAAAGCCCGCCCACGTACGCTGAACTTGTTGTAGAACAGGTCCACGTTCACATGGCCGTTGTGTGCCAGCAGATAGCCACCGGCCATGATGGAATAGATACCGAAAAGGTATTGCGTCATTTCGCTGGTCCAGGCCAGAGGGGATCCCAGCACATACCGGAACCCGACCTCCATCAGGAGGAACAGGAACATAAAGATTACCAGGAAGGAAAAACAGCGACCGATCACATCGTTCAGTCGGGTGATTCCGGTCATGAATGCACTGATGGCACGCATGGTGTTGCCTCCGGCGCAAGACGAACTTGCGGTTTCAGGTTATGTTCACTAAAAAAACGGGCCTTCCCTGGGGAAGGCCCGGTTTCTTGCCTGCGGGCCTTGTTACAGACGACCCAGTTGACGCAGGTAGTCCTTCACCATTTCTACTGCCTTGGCAGAGTTGTCGCTACGCTCGGCTTCCTCGTCCCAGATAACCTGGGCGGCTTCGGTCATGTGGTCGATAACATCCTGGGGCAGGTTGTTGATTTCCACACCCTCTTCGGCAACGGCTTTTTGCAGGGTGACCTTTTCCTTGTGCTCGTACTCGTTGGTGCGCACCCAGAACTGTTCCTTCAGGGCTTCCTTGACGATTTCCTGCATTTCAGCAGGCAGCTTGTCCAGGGCTTTCTGGCTGACGATGATCACGTCTGTACCAGCCACGTTCAGGGAAGGCTTCACGTGGTACTTGGCTACCTCATAGAGGCTCATGCTGTAGGCGCCCTGGGCGGCGCCCCAGTGGGCCCCGTCAACGATGCCGGAGTCCAGTGCAGAGTACAGCTCAGCGCCTGAGATGTAGGAGGTGGCAGCACCGGCTTCATCGAGGAACTTTTCCAGTGCGCCGGAAGAGCGGATCTTCAGGGATTGCAGATCTTCAACGCTCTCGATGGGGTTCTTGACGACCATCTCGGTCTGATAGACCTTGTCGGTTGCCCAGTAGACGCCGTGCTCAGCGGCTTCTTCCCGGAGCATTTCCTCAAAGCCCATGTTCATATGGAAATAGGCGGCTTCGGCCGGGGTCTGGAAAGCCAGGGGCAGACCGGATGCTACGCCGGCCAGGCTGATCTTGTCCTGGGCGTAGGCCGGAGAAATGGTACCCATCTCCAGAATGCCGCGGCTGACGGCGTTAAAAGTTTCAGTCGGCTTGAACAGAGAACCGGACTCGTAGAGCTCCAGCTCCAGTTTGCCGTCGGTACGTTCAGCGAGCACGTCCTTCAGACGGCCAAGGCTGTCCTTGAACGAGCTGGAGGCACCGGGCCAGTGAGACTGGACCTTCCAGGTGATGGTGTCCTGTGCGGCAGCGGGAGCGGCGGCCAGGGCGGCGGAGACACCGAGGGTGAGCGCTGAGGCAAATACGGTAAGTTTCTTGCGTGCGTTAGTAAGCATCACTACTAGACCTCTTTGTTGTTTTCCTGTGGGGAGCGGCTATCGCTATTTCATCAGGCGAAACTTGTGACTGCAGAACGGATCCGCGTTTCCCAAATTTATCGCATTCGAGCGAGCGTTTGCAACACCAGTCGTCTGGCGATTGGTAGTAATCCGGCCAGTCGCCGCAAGGTCCGGTGGCGGAACAACGACCACCGGGCCCAGCTGAAAAGATAGCTTATGCAAGGGATTTTGTCTTGCAGGACAGAAGAATCCGCCGTTCAGCCCTTATCCAGCTTCGGCCAGGGCAGGCCCTGGGGGAACAGCCGGGCCTGGACCTGTCGTGCCACGTCGATCAGGGTTTTCTCGCTCCAGGCGGGACCGATAATCTGGACCGCCCGGGGCAGGCCGTCGTCACCGAAGCCTACGGGGAAGCTGATGGCGGGCAGTCCCACCACCATGGCTACGCCGGCCCAGACGGTCACATCCAGGTACGGCTCCTCCTTGCCATTTATGGTCAGGGTACGGGCCATGGCTGAGGTTTCCTGATCATGAGGAAACGGCAGGGTGTTGGTCACCGGGCAAATTAGCAAGTCCTGCTCTTCGAAGAAACGGGCCCAGGTGCGCTGGAGCTTTGCCCGTTCCTCGTCCTTCTGCAGCCATTCGCCGTGACTTTGCAACGCACCGCGGGCAAAGCGGTGGGGATAATCGTCACCTTCTTCGCTCGCCAGTTTTGCCAGGCGGTCCCGAACCTTCTGCGGCAGACCCTGACTCATGACGCCACCGAGCAAGTGGTAATAGAGGCGGTGGTTCTTCTCCAGGGTCAGGCCGTCCGGCTGGGCGTCTGCCAGGTGGGCGCCAAGGGATTTCAGTCCGTCACAGAAACTCACCAGCCCGCTCAGTACTTCGTTGTCTACCGGCGCCCAGTCGTCATTGAGCCAGGTGGCGAAGCGGTATTCCTCCAGGGATTTCCCGCTGGCCGGGGGCAGGTTCACCTGCCAGGGGGCCATGTCATCATCGGGGCCGGCCAGCAGGTCCAGTTCTGCCTCCAGGTCATCCAGGTGCCGGGCGAGCGGGCCGCCCACACCCATATCCCGCTTGGCTACACTGCCGGGCGCGCCCGGTACATGGCCCCGCATGGGGACAAGCCCGGAAGTGGTCTTCAGGCCATAGATGCCGCAGAAGGCGGCCGGGGTGCGAATGGAGCCGCCGATATCACTGCCCAGTTCCAGCGGTGTCAGGCCTGCGGCCAGGGCTGCCGCAGCGCCACCGGATGACCCGCCCGGGGTGAGGCTGGTGTTCCACGGATTGTTGGTGGTGCCGTAGATCTCATTAAAAGACTGCAGGTCACCGGCAAATTCCGGCACATTGGTCTTGCCGAAGACAATGGCGCCGGCATCCAGCAGCCGCTGCACCGCGACGGCGGTGCGGGGAGAGATGTGGTCCTGGTAGCCCCTGTGACCTGCCGTGGTGGGCCAGCCCTCGATTTCGAAGGTTTCCTTGATGGTCATGGGTACGCCATGGAGCGGGCCCAGGTCACGGCCCTCTGCGGCGGCGGTGTCTGCAGCCTGCGCCTGCTCCCTCGCCTGCGCTTCCTTTAATACGACGACGGCGTTCAGGGCCGGGTTATAGCGACGGGTACGCTCCAGGAAGTGGTCCAGCACCTGTTCACTGGTGTATTCGCGGGCCTTGATGCCCCGGGCCAGCTCAAAGGCTGGTAGCTTGTGGAAGTCCATGGTTTCTCCATTGTGGTTGTTTTCGTGTGGGAGTCACGAACATAGAATATCCGGTCGTTTTGTGAAACAGTATTTCGAAATTTTGATACCGCCTGGAGGCTCCATGATCAAGACTGAAAAAAAGAATGGCTTTGTTCACCTGTTGATTTCCCGTCCCGAGAAGAAAAATGCCCTGACCCGGGATATGTATACGGCGCTGGCTGAAGGGGTGGAACAGGCGGCGGCGGATGAATCCGTCAATGCCATTGTGATCAGTGGTGACGGCGGTGTGTTTACCGCCGGCAATGACCTGGATGACTTTCGGGCCCGCGCTACAGATACCAATCCCAAGCCGTCCGCCGGTCTGGCTTTCATTGAAACCCTGATGAACTGTGACACGCCGGTACTGATTGCAGCGGAGGGTCTGGCCATCGGCATCGGAACCACCATGCTGCTGCATGTAGACGGGGTCTATGCTGGTGAGTCTACCCGCTTCAAGACCGCGTTTGTGGACCTGGGTCTGGTACCGGAAGCGGCCTCCACCGTGACCATGCCGCTCCATCTGGGCGCCCGCAAGGCGGCGGACCTGTTGTTGATGGGAGATGTGCTGAGCGCTGCCGAAGCGGCGGAAATCGGCCTTATCAGCCGCACAGTGGCTGACGGTAAAGCCCTGGATGAAGCCTTTGCAGCGGCGGAAAAGCTCGCCGGCAAGCCCCGTGAAGCCCTCAGGGCCAGCAAGCGGTTGATGAAGGCCCCGTGGAAGGCCATGACCAAGGATGCCCTGGAGCGGGAGCGTGAGGTGTTCTCGGAGCGGCTGCGCTCTGAGGACTGCCACGCTGCCCTGGCGCGTATGGGCAAGAAGTAGCTATAAAAGAAGTGACAAGGGGCAGCGTAAGGCTGCCCCTTTCATTTCACTGCCGGTCAGACCGCGTAGCCCGGGTTCTTGCTGTCCAGCAGGCGGATCAGCGCCGGCCAGGTCAGGGCCGCAGCCTTGCCCAGTGACTGGGACTGCTCCCGGGTGGTCTCGATGGCTTCCTGTGAGGGCAGGCAATAGGGTGCCGGTGTGCGCACCTGGATCTCGCAGGCCTTCATCAGGAAGTAAAGATAGGTAAAGCACTCCGGTACTGAGCCACCGGCGGTCAGGATGCCGTGGTTGCGCAGCATCAGCATGTTCTTGTCGCCGATATCCCGGATCAGTCGCTCCCGCTCGTCCAGGTTCAGCGCAACGCCTTCATAGTCGTGGTAAGCCAGGTGATCCAGGCAGAGCATGGCGGTCTGGCTCAGGGGCAGCAGGCCTTCCTTGTGGGCGGATACGGCAACACTGTCGGCGGCATGCACGTGCATGACCGCGTGGGCATCTTCGCGGCCCATGTGTACGGCGCTGTGGATGGTGAAGCCCGCCGGGTTGACCCGGTCGATACCGCCTGCTTCCACCACCTGGCCTTCCTTGTCCACTTTAACCAGCGAGGATGCGGTGATCTCGTGGAACAGCAGGCCGTAGGGATTGATCAGGAAGTGATGGTCCGGACCCGGTACCCGCGCAGACAGATGGGTAAACACCAGGTCTTCCCAGCCATACAGGGCGACCAGTCGATAGGCGGCAGCCAGCTCGGTACGGACCTTCCACTCGGCCTTCTTCAGTTCGTCGGTATCCATGGTATTGGTGCCGGTGATGTTGGATGCATTCATACTGCGTGATCCTCTTGTTGTTGGATATCGGGACGCTCTCGGGCTCCCTGTTATTCGGGGGTGGATGACAGTGTAGCCTGTAAAAGTGATGCCAGGAAATCTCGTCAGGCGGGCTCCCAAAAAAAGGGGCGGCCTTTGTGGGGCCGCCCCGAACGCTCTCCAACTGGAGGAGAGACCCGACAGGTTCTTTTCTACCGGTTTTACCGGCTTAGCTGGCCTGCAGCAGAGACGCGTAACGTTCCAGATGGAAGTCGTCGTCGCCCAGCTGGTGGCCGATCATGACCAGGCGCTTGGCGTAGTGGGCGAAGCTGTATTCCCAGGTCATGCCGATACCGCCGTGGGACTGGATGCCCTTCTCGGAGATAAACTGGCCGGCACGGTTGATCACATTCTTGGCCGCGGCCAGGGTGCGACGACGCTCGTCGCTCTGCTCGGCATCGGCATAGCTGGCAGCCAGGATGGCCATGGAACGGGCCTGCTCAAGCTCGGACATCATGTCGACCATGCGGTGCTGCAGCACCTGGAACTTGCCGATGGGTACACCGAACTGCTTGCGCTGCTTCAGGTACTCCAGGGTCAGTTCGTTGGCTTCTTCCATGCAGCCCACGGCTTCGGCGCACAGGGCAGCGATGGCGCGGCCGGTCTGGTATTCGATAACGTCAGCGGCCTTGCCTTCCTCGCCCAGCAGGGCGTCGACGCCTACCTTGACGTTGTTCAGGAAGACATCGCAGCCCTTGGCACCATCGACGGTGGGGTAGGTGCGACGCTCAACGCCCTCGGCGTTCGGATCGATGGCGAACAGGCTGATGCCATCGGCATCGTTCACATCACCGGACGTGCGGGCAGACACAATGATCAGGTCGGCACAGTGACCGCCGATCACAACCGCCTTGCGGCCGCTGATGGTGTAGCCGTCGCCGGACTTCTCCGCCTTGGTGGCAACTTCGTTCTGGTTGTAGAACGCCTGCGGCTCCTGCAGGCCAACCGCCACTTTCAGTTCACCGGCGGCTACGCCAGCCAGGTACTTTTCTTTCTGCTCGTCGTTGCCGGCCTGGCCAAGAATGCCGCCGCCCAGCACTACGGACTGCAGGTAGGGTTCGAGGCACAGGCCACGGCCCAGTTCTGTCATGACGGACTGGATTTCAACACCGCCGCCGCCAAAGCCGCCCAGTTCCTCGGGGAAGGGGACAGCAGTCAGGCCCAGCTCGCCGAGCTGTTTCCAGAAATCCTCGCTGAAGCCCAGCTCGGTCTCGCTGAACTCCAGGCGCTTTTCAAAGCTGTACTCACCGCGGACCAGACGCGCCACGGTGTCCTGCAACATCTGCTGCTCTTCGCTCAGAGTGAAGTCCATGGTCGCCTCCTTATAGTCCCAGAATCATTTTGGATACGATGTTCTTCTGGATCTCGTTGGATCCGCCGAAAATCGACAGTTTGCGGTTGTTGAAGTACTGAGCGGACAGCGGGGCGGCGTTCTCGTCAGACAGGAACTCGCCGTCGTAGTCGTAGCTCATTTCTTCCTCAACAAACGGAATCGCGTAGGGACCAATGGCGCGACGGGCCAGGTCATTGATGGCCTGGCGAATCTCGGTGCCCTTGACCTTCAGCATGGAGCTTTCGGCACCCGGTACACCACCGCCTTCCACGGCCGCGATGATACGCAGGTTGCTGATCGAAGCGGCCATCAGGTCGATTTCAACCTGGGCAATGCGCTGGCTGAAGGTGGGGTCCTCCAGCAGTGGTTTGCCGTTCTTCAGGCGGCGGCTGGCCAGCTGCTTGAGGTGGGACAGGGCCGCCTTGGAGAGGCCGATGCCGGCCAGGCCGGTACGCTCGTAGGTGAGCAGGTACTTGGCGTAGGTCCAGCCCTTGTCTTCCTCGCCGACGAGGTTCTCGACGGGCACCTTGACGTCCTGGAAGAACACTTCGTTGACTTCGTGCTCGCCGTCCAGGGTGATGATCGGACGTACGGTGATGCCCGGGGTGTTCATGTCGATCAGCAGGAAGGAGATGCCTTCCTGGGCCTTCACCTCGGTGTTGGTGCGCACCAGGCAGAAGATCATGTTGGCGTGCTGGCCCAGGGTGGTCCAGGTCTTCTGGCCGTTGACGATGTAGTGGTCACCGTCACGTACCGCCCGCGTCTTCAGGGAGGCCAGGTCAGAACCGGCGCCCGGCTCGGAATAGCCCTGACACCACCAGTCTTCACCGGACAGGATGCGGGGCAGGTACTGCTGCTTCTGCTCGTCGTTACCGAACTTGATGATAACCGGGGCTACCATGTTCACGCCGAACGGAATGGAGCGGGGTACGCCGTAGGCGCAGGACTCTTCGTCCCAGATGTGCTTCTGAACCGGGGTCCACTTCACACCGCCGTATTCTTCCGGCCAGTGGGTAGCGTACCAGCCCTGTGCACTGAGGATCTTTTGCCAGCGCTGGTGGTCTTCCTTGGTCAGGCGACGGAAGCCCTTGACCTTGGCAGCGATATCAGCCGGCAGTTTTTCGTCCAGAAAAGCGCGTACTTCGTCGCGGAAGGCGAGCTCTTCAGCCGTGTAGTTCATGTTCATGAATCAACCTCTCGGTTCGTTCTAGCGAAAACATATACCGCATAGCAGAATATACATATGATGGAGGAACGCCTTTTTCGTGTCAATTCCCCGGGCCCCGAGCAGGGCCGGCAGGTGCGTTACTCCAGTGTGCCTGTGAGGCCTGGTGAGGGTGAGTCCGGCTTGTCGGGCCGGCAGGCCAGGGTCGTTTTTGTAGGATTGGGTCCGCCTGGTGAAACAGGTTGATCAAAATCGATCAGAAAGAGGTGCGGCAAGATTGATGCCGGCAGGCGGAGGCCATTGGAACAGGCGGTATCATTCTAGTGGATCGGGGCACATTTTGCTCGTCCGGTGCCCCAACCACCTTATGCCACACCGCCAAAACAAAAAAACAGGACCCGAAGGCCCTGTTTTCTCAACGGTACTGCGTCTGGTGTTACTTGAACGCCTGCAGTCCGGTCTGGCCACGGCCCAGGATCAGGGCGTGAACGTCGTGGGTGCCTTCGTAGGTGTTGACGGCTTCCAGGTTCATGACGTGGCGGATGACGTGGTATTCGTCGGAGATGCCGTTACCGCCGTGCATGTCACGGGATACCCGGGCGATGTCCAGGGCCTTGCCGCAGTTGTTTCGCTTGAGCAGGGACACCGCATCCGGCGTTGCTTCACCAGCGTCCATCATGCGCCCCAGCTGCAGTACAGCCTGCAGGCCCAGGGTAATCTCGGTCTGCATGTCTACCAGCTTCTTCTGGATCAGCTGGTTGGCAGCCAGGGGCTTGCCGAACTGCTGGCGCTCCAGGGTGTAGGTGCGGGCGGCGTGCCAGCAGAACTCGGCGGCGCCCAGGGAGCCCCAGCTGATGCCGTAGCGGGCCTTGGTCAGGCAGCTCAGAGGGCCTTTCAGGCCTTCCACGTCCAGCTTGTTCTCTTCTGGTACGAAGACCTCGTCCATGAAGATGGAGCCGGTTTCGGAAGCCCGCAGAGAGAACTTGCCTTCGATCTTCGGAGTGTCCAGGCCCTTGGCGCCTTCACGCTCGATGATAAAGCCGGTGACCTTGCCATCCAGCTTGCCCCAGACCACGCACACGTCCGCAATCGGCGCGTTGGTGATCCAGGTCTTGGAGCCGCTCAGCAGGTAGCCGCCGTCGACCTTCTTGGCGCGGGTTTCCATGCCGCCCGGATCGGAGCCGTGGTTGGGCTCGGTCAGGCCGAAGCAGCCAACCCACTCGCCGGAGGCCAGCTTGGGCAGGATGCGCTTCTTGGTCTCTTCACGGGCGTAGGAGAAGATCGGGTACATAACCAGGGAAGACTGCACACTCAGCGCTGAGCGATAGGCGGAGTCCACACGCTCCACTTCGCGGGCGATGAGGCCGTAGCAGACGTGGTTCAGGCCCGGGCCGCCGTATTCTTCCGGCAGGGTGGCGCCGAGCATGCCCAGCTCGCCCATCTCGTTGAAGATGCTGCGGTCGAATTTCTCGTGACGGTTGGCCTCGGTGATGCCGGGCATCAGGCGCTGGTCACAGAAGCTGCGAATGCTGTCGCGAACCTGGCGTTCGGTTTCGTCAAGCTGCTTGTCAAACTGAAGCAGGTCGTCCCAGGGAGCGGAAGCCATAGTGTGTCTCCTGAAGTGCTGGCGGGCGGTGTCGGCACTCGGCGCCGCCCTGTTGGGGGTTTGGTGCGGGCGGCAGGGCCGGAGCCCGGCCGCCCTTATGGTTAGGGATCAGTCCTGATACCGCTCGATAACGGCGGCAATCCCCTGGCCGACGCCAATGCACATGCTGATCAGGGCGTAGCGGCCTTCCATGCGTTCCAGCTGACGGGTGGCCGTCAGCGCGATCCGGGCACCGGAAGCACCCAGCGGGTGGCCTACGGCAATGGCGCCACCGTTGGGGTTCAGGCGCGGGTCGGTCTGGTCGATGCCCAGTTTGGTGGTGCAGCCGAGCACCTGGGCAGCGAATGCCTCGTTGATTTCGATCACGTCCATATCCTTGATGGACAGGCCGGCGCGGGCCAGGGCTTTCTCGCTGGCCGGTACCGGACCGTAACCCATCACCCGGGGCTCAACGCCGGCAATGGCAGCGGAGACGATACGGGCGCGGGGCTTGATGCCGGCCTTCTCGCCGGCTTCCAGGGAGCCGATGATCAGCGCCGCGGCGCCGTCGTTGACGCCGGAGGCGTTGCCGGCGGTTACCACACCACCTTCAAACAGCGGGCGCAGGTTGGACAGGGCGGCCAGGTCAGACTGCGGACGCGGGTGCTCGTCCTGGTCCACGGTAACCGGGGGCTTCTTACGGCCCTGGGGTACTTCGATGCCGAGGATTTCCTCGTCATAGAAGCCCAGCTTGCGGGCGGCTTCATAGCGGGCCTGGCTCTGGGCAGCGAACTCGTCGACCTTGTCGCGGGTCAGCCCCAGGTCTTTGGCAATGTTGTCAGCGGTCTGCGGCATGGTGTCGTTGCCGAACTCCGCTTCCACGCGCGGGTTGGGGAAGCGGGCGCCAATGGTGCTGTCGAACATACGGAAGTCGCGGGAGTAGGGCGCTTCGCTCTTGGCCATAACGAAGGGCGCGCGGCTCATGCTCTCGGAGCCGCCGGCGATAAACAGCTCGCCTTCGCCACAGCGTACGGCACGGGCGGCATCAATGATGGCGGCAAGGCCGGAGCCGCACAGGCGGTTGACGGTCAGGCCACCGGCCTCCACCGGCAGGCCGGCCATGAGGCCTGCGTGGCGGGCAATATTACGGGCGTCTTCGCCAGCCTGGTTGGTGCAACCGGCAATCACGTCTTCGTAAGCGCTGCGCTCGAAACCGTTGCGCTCGATAACGGCCTTGATAACACTGGCCAGCAGGTCGTCCGGGCGTACCTTGGCCAGGGCGCCGGCGTGGCGTCCGAAGGGGGTTCTCAAGCCGTCGTAGATATAGGCGCTCATGTTCTCTCCTGTGCTGATAATCCGCCGGGGAAGTCACCCTTCCGGGCGGTGAATAAAAAATCCAGTTTGTGCCGCCCTATGATAACGGAAAATGCCGGGCGCTTGTCTTGGCAAAAATGATGATGTAGTTTCATCAAGCGAAACTGAATTTTATCCAAACTTCAGGGTGGCTAAAGATTAATCCGGCCGATGGGCAATTGCAAGCTGTCGGGGCCGCACACATCGCCACCCGGTATCCGGGGAAGTCCGCCTTCTATGAGCCGTTACCTGCTGTCGCTGGCCGTTGTCATTGAACTGCTGGCGCTGATGACGTCCGCACGTGCCCTGAGTATAGCTGCCGGCTGCCTGTTTATCGGCTATTTCACCCTGTTTATGGGGCGCATTACCCTGTACTCCCGCTCGCTCCTGCTGATAACCCTGGCGATTGTCGGTGCGTTGGCGGCCACCGGCGAACTGACCAGTGCCGGTTTGCTGGATGCGGCGGCTTCCGCCGGGTTCTACGGGGCCTTTCTGGGCAGCCTGGGGATGATGCAGTGCCTGGTGCGGCGTTTCGAGGTGCTCCGGCGTATTCACGATGTCCTGCTGGGCGGTCCGCCTTTCCTGCTGTATCCCAAATACGCGGTGACCACCCTGAGCATTGCCTCGGTGCTCAATTTCGGGGTGATGAATCTGCTGTGCGGAACGCTCACCTCGACCCTCGATGAGCGCAATATCCAGGGTCAGTCCCGCCTGAACTGGATTCGCAGCGTACTGATCAGCGCCCTGCGGGGCTTCTCCCTGGTACCGTTGGTGGCTCCGACCAGCGTGGCAGTCGCCATTATCACCCGGGAGGTACCGGACATTTCCTGGTCCGGCCTGCTGCCCTATGGCATAGCCGCAGCGGCATTGCTGATCGGCGTCGGCTGGGTACTGGAACAGGGCCGGTTCCGCAAGATCAGTGAAGAGCGGGTAAAGCTGGAGGGATGGCCCCAGGGTACCCGGACACTGGTCGTGGTCGTGTCGCTGATCCTCGGCTGCATGGCCTTGCTGGTGTACACCGCCGGCTTCAATGTTTCCCGGGCGGCAATGATTGCGGTGCCGTCAGTGACCATCCTTTATATGCTCTGGAAGGAACGTGACCCGCTGTCGGTATTCCGGGAGGCCACCCAGAACGTGGCGGGCATGAGTAACGAGATGGCGATATTCGCCTCCTCCGCCTGCCTGGGCGTAGCCCTGATGACCCTGGTGCCCGATGACCTCATCTCCGGCGTTGCGGCCCGGGAGGCCGGTGTCTACCTGGTGGCGGTGGCGGGCATGTTGCTGTTGCCGCTGCTGTCGGCCGTCGGCGTGATCCCCATAACCTCATTGAGCATTGTCGGCGGTTTGCTGCCCCAGCTGGAGGCCGCCGGTATGGCCATCATGCCCATCGCGGTGGCGCTGATCATTGGCTTCTCCCTGGCCATGATGTTGTCCCCCATGGGACCGGCGGTCAGCCTGCTGGCCCGTTTCGGCCGGGTTTCCCAGCTGAAGGTGGCCTTTGGCTGGAACGGGCTGTTCGTGGCTGCTGCCTTGCCCCTTCTGTTGTTGTTCCTGGCGCTGCTGGTCTGAGGAGAGTCAGGCGTTGGCTGGGAGATTTTCCTGCTTGCGGATCTCACTGTTCAGTGCCCGGAATACGAATACCACCGTCAGCACCCGGTGCACGGATAACAGAATGCTGTAGGCCCAGAGCGTCGCCTCAATGGGCCAGCCCAGCAGCCAGCCCGGCGCGAAGGCCAGCAGGATGAACAGTGCCCGCTGGATGTTGATAAACAGGAATACCCGCTCCCGTCCCATCACCGAGAACACCCGCACCACCGGCGAGGTGGCAAACTGGCTCAGCAGGAACAACGAGAGAATCGCTGCGTACCGCCCGGCGGCCCCCCATTGCTCGCCGAACACCAGGGTGAACAGTGGCTCGCCGAACAACGCCAGTACGGCCACTGGTGGAATGGAAAGTACAGTTAGCGTTCGAATCACCGACCAGGTGATGCTGCGGATCTTCTGCGGGTGTTTCTTGCCGATGGCGGACATTTCCGCGTAGTAGGCCTTGCTCATGTTATCGCCAATCAGCGCCATGGGCAGTGAGATCGCCATAATGGCCAGGCCCAGCTGACCGGTGGTGCCAGCGTCGTAGATCAGTGCGGTGAGCAACACCGGCGCCTGTATCGAAAAGGCCAGCAGCACCTGGGACGGCATTCGCCAGGTGGGGAATCGGCGGTACAGGGAGGCCGTTTTTTTCAGGCGGGACCAGCTGACGTAACGCCAGTTCTCCCTGAGGTCGTTGCGAAAACGCCCGAACAATGAGCCAGTGCCGGCGCTCTGCGTGACTACCTGACCCACCAGAAGCCCCACCGAGGTAAACCCGGCCAGCCCCAGCCCTAGCTTGGCCAGTGCGCCACCAATACTCTGGGTGATCTGCGAACGGGCTATGGGCTTGTAGGCGCGCCGGCGCGATGCCCACAGCGTGGCCGTCTCGTAGCCGGCCGTGCCCAGCAGTCCCAGTCCCAGCAGCCACCACCAGGGCACCAGCGCTTCCATGGAAAAGGGTGCGAGCAGCGTCTCGCCAAACAGGCCGAGTGCCAGTGTCACCAGACTGGTGGTGGCCACCATCAGCAGGCCGGACAACACCAGCAGGTTCATCGCCAGGCCATCCCGTCGCGGCAGGGGAATGGCCATCACATAGCGAAAGGTAAGAAACGGTACCAGCAGGAAAATCAGTGAAGTGAAGACCGAGAGTACGCCATAGTCGTCCGGCGTGTAGATGCGGGTCAGCAGCGGTACCACCAGCAAGGCGATGGCCTTGGCCGCGCCACTGCCCAGTGCCATGGTCACCATGCCCCGGAAAACCTGTCCTGCGGAGCCGTCGAACATCCGCTGTACCGGATTGAGTAGTTTCATTCCCTGAAGATCACCGTGGATAAACCCGTGGATGGTTGTGGTCGGCCCGACTGCTCCCTGGACTGCACCGGCTCAGCGAACCGGGCCTGAGATGTGGCCTGCTTGCGTCGCTGACCTGTACGAGTCTAAGGAAATCCACCAGCCCCTGCCATGACAGACAGGACAGAATTTGTGACCTGGTGCCATTGACCGATACTGCGCCGGGGGCGATTATTTTGTCAGGACGGAATTCGGCAAATCAGGGAAGAAGCAGTATGGCCGGCGGCGCGCGACAGCGCCTGTACCCTTCGTGATTTTACTTCCCTGTTAATGCCCTCCTTCCTTAAACCCACCCAACCGGGAGTGGCTATGACGTCCGTTGGTCGTTTTCTGGTGTTGTCTGTTGTCGGCATGTTTCTGGTGAACAGCGAGGTTAGTGCGGGGATGTTTGGATTTGGGAAGAAATACGACGTGCAGCTCTTTCCTGCCGTGGAAGGCCGGATTGCCCGGGACGGAGTGTCTATGGAAGGCGTCACCGTAATTCGCGAGGCGACTTATGACGATGCAGAAGTTCAGGAAACTACTACAGATCAGGATGGTTATTTCTCCTTTCCCGAGTGGGTCACCAGGTCCCGGACGCCTGGCAGGCCTTTTGTAGAGGACCGCCTGAGGCAAGTAATTATTGCCAGGTATGAGGGTCAAACCTTTGTGCTCTGGTACTACGTCACCGGCAGAATCGATGGAGAGAAAGTCGTCGCTGAGAAGCTCAGTACTTTGCACTGCGATCTCAGCGTTGGTGAGATCGATCACCACTTCCAGAAGGCCGAAAATCCGGATTTTACCCACAATATTTCCAGTATCTGTCGATGGTAATGCGTTATTTAAAAAACATAAGGAAATGTTATGAAGCAACTCACGCCTGCTTTGGCAGCAGAATTCGCAGATATCGTCTATCAGGTTCGGGAGCCAGGCCCGACAGGTGTTGTCCAGGTTAAACCCTCAGAGGCACTGAAGCAGGTTTTCGATATAAAGCTTAGCAGCGGCCCCGTTGTAGCCGAGACTGGTGGCTTCTGGGGCTTTTTTCAGAAAGCTTCGGGCTTTGCAATGGTTGGTGATGGAAAAAACGCTTACGCCGGGCATCATGTAGTTGCAGTGCGGGGTACAAAGTCCACTCACGACTGGCTGACCAACGCCAATGTTGGGTTATCCTCCAGTACCGGTGGGGCCCTGGTTCATACAGGGTTCAATGAAGCCTTTGAAAGCATGAAGCCCGGGCTGGAAGCACTACTGACGCCCCGTTTAAGTCGAGGTAGTGTGGCTGGTATTCACTGCATTGGTCACAGCCTGGGGGGCGCGTTGGCTTCGCTTGTATCCGACTGGATTCACAAGCGTTATCGCCGCGATGCGAACCTTTATACCTTTGGCGCTCCCCGGGTGGGAATGAGAGGCTTCGCCACCAAGTCCAGCTTTGAGGTTAATAAATTGTACCGCTGCACCCATGGCGCCGATCCCGTGCCGGCGGTACCGCTCTGGCCCTTCATGCATGCACCGGTCAATGGGATCGAATATCGGCTTGACCGGAGTGATGGCCTTAGCCCTTCGGCTCATGGCATGGGTGAAGATGATGTCCCTGGCTATCGCAATACAGCCAACAAGGGTGACTGGGAGCAACTTCATCAGAACTCGATGGACTATCTCAACAACCCCGTAAGGCTGGATTACAATCGTCGCCACGAGGCACACTTCTCAACATACTGGGCCGAAAGGCTTTCCTCAGCACTGGTCACCCTACTGAAGGATGCCGAATATTATTCGGCAGTACTCGCTCAGGCGGCTATCAGTACGTCATTAACCTTCTATGACCTCTTGGCTCATACCCTGGAACAAATTGCCAAGGCTTCGAAAAACTTCGCCGAGCAAACCCGAGGACTGCTAGGACATATGCTCGCTTTCGCCAGAGCGGCCGTGACTACCGTCGTTGACTTGAGCTTCCGGTTCATTCGCTGGGTATTTGATCGGACAGCAGGGGCTTTATACGACGCTGTCAGGCAGGCAGTCGAGCGCACCTGAAGGCACGTCTGATTGAGGGCGCCCTGGTGCCCTAACTGGCGGTTATAAGGACGTATGTGGGGCGGAGGTAGCCATTAACCGCCCCCGGTTCTCCTCAGCCCGTTCCCGCAGGAAATCCCACGTCACCCGCATCCTCGCAATATGCCGCAGCTCCTCCGGCATCAGCATCCAGAAGGTGCGGATAAACCGGATCTGGTCCGGCAGTACCACTGCCAGCCGGTCGTCTATGTCAGCCGAGAAGGCGGGTAATATGCCGATGCCGGCGCCGGTGGCGATGGCCTCCTGTTGGGCGAGCACGCTGGTGCTGCGGATGTTGACCTCGCCGGAGCCGGCGATTTCGTCGAGGAAGAGTAGCTCGCGGCTGAATACCATGTCGTCCACATAACTGACGAATTTGTGTCTGCCGAGCTGGCTGCGGCTGGTGATGGGACCGTACGCTTCCAGGTAGTCCCTGCTGGCGTAGAGTCTCAGCACATAATCGGTCAGTTTGGTGACGATAAAGGGGCCGCGTTCCGGTCGCTCCAGGGTGATAACGATGTCTGCCTCATGGCGGGACAGGCGCAGGGCCCGGGGCATGGCCAGCAGGTCCAGGTGCAGGTGGGGGTAGCGGCGGGTGAGGTGGCCCAGTTCCCGCCCCAGCATGATGGTGCCGTAGCCCTCGGTGGCGCCGATGCGTACCTGGCCGGAGAGCTGCTCGTCGGCCTCGGGCAGGCTCTGTTCGATACGCACACTGGCGCTCTCCATCTGCTCCACCTGTGGCAATAGCCGCCGCCCCGCCTCGGTCAGGCTGTAGCCGGTCTGCTCGCGGATAAACAGGGTCATGCCGAGGCTTTTCTCCAGGGCGTGTATCCGCCGTGAGACGGTGGTGTGATCCACACCCATGCGCCTTGCGGCGGCCGTCAGCTTGCCGGCCCGGCTCAGTTCCAGGAAAAACTTCAGGTTATCCCAGTCCATCAGGAGCTCCGATCTGGTGATTTAATAGACGGTGTGTGCATATTTGCAGAACAGGGTTGCACCGAGCGCCATTGTAGCCCTTAAAAATGCACTGCTACTATCCGGTGATCGGTATTCACAGAATGCCAACACAAGAACAACACTGGAGAGATCCCCATGAGCACACAGGTACCCACCGTCAAGCTGCTGATTGACGGCGAATTTGTCGAATCGAAGACCAGCGAGTGGCGCGAGATCACCAATCCTGCCACCCAGGAAGTGCTGGCGAAGGTGCCCTTTGCCACCACGGAGGAGCTGGAAGCGGCGGTTAGCGCTGCCCGCGAAGCCTTCAAAACCTGGCGCAAGACACCCATCGGTGCACGTTCCAGAATCTTCCTCAAGTACCAGCAACTGATCCGTGAAAACATGAAGGAGCTGGCGGCCATTCTCACCGCCGAGCAGGGCAAGACCCTGCCGGATGCGGAAGGCGACGTGTTCCGTGGTCTGGAAGTGGTGGAGCATGCATCCAGTGTCGGCACCCTGCAGATGGGCGAGTACGCCAACAACGTGGCCGGTGATGTGGACACCTACACCCTGCGCCAGCCCATTGGTGTCTGTGCCGGTATTACCCCCTTCAACTTCCCGGCCATGATTCCCCTGTGGATGTTCCCCATGGCCATTGCCACCGGTAACACCTTTGTACTCAAGCCCTCCGAGCGTGACCCCATGGTGACCATGCGGCTGGTAGAGCTGGCCGTGGAGGCGGGTATTCCCAAGGGCGTGCTGAATGTGGTCCATGGCGGACCGGATATGGTGAACGGTATCTGCGACCATCCGGACATCAAGGCCGTATCTTTCGTAGGCTCTACCCCTGTAGGCACTCATGTCTACAATCGGGCGTCCGAAGCGGGCAAGCGGGTGCAGTGCATGATGGGCGCCAAGAACCACGCCGTCGTAATGCCCGACGCCAACAAGGAACAAACACTCAACGCGCTGGTAGGTTCCTGCTTTGGTGCTGCGGGCCAGCGCTGCATGGCGGTATCGGCGCTGGTACTGGTGGGCGAGGCCCGCAACTGGTTGCCGGAGCTGGCCCGTCGTGCCGAGAAGCTGAACGTGAATGCGGGTACCGAAGAGGGTACTGATGTAGGGCCTCTGATTACGCCCCAGGCGATGGAGCGGGTAAAGGGCCTGGTGCAGCAGGGTGTCAGCGAAGGCGCCAAGCTGGTGCTGGACGGCCGTGATGTGAGCGTGCGGGGCTACGAGAAGGGCAACTTTATCGGGCCCACCCTGTTCTCCGGTGTGACACCGGATATGACTATCTACAAGGAGGAAATCTTCGGCCCGGTACTCTGCGTGCTGGAAGCGGAAACCCTGGACGAGGCCATTGATCTGGTCAATGCCAACCCCAACGGCAACGGCACCGCCATCTTCACCCGCTCCGGTGCCGCCGCCCACCGCTTCCAGGAGCATATCGACGTGGGTCAGGTCGGCATCAACGTGCCCATTCCGGTGCCCGTGCCCTACTTCTCCTTCACCGGGTCCCGGGGTTCCAAGCTGGGCGACCTGGGCCCTTATGGCAAGCAGGTGGTGCAGTTCTACACCCAGACCAAGACCGTGACCTCCCGCTGGTTCGATGAGGATGAGCAGGTCGGTTCTGTGAACACCACCATCAACCTGCGGTAACTGAGGAGATCTGACATGGCTTATGAAACGATTCTCACCGAGGTAAAAGGCCGGGTTGGTGTCATCACCCTGAACCGCCCCAAGGCCCTGAATGCCCTGAACAGCCAGCTGATTGAAGAGTTGAACCTGGCGCTGGACGATTACGAGCGCAACCCGGACATCGGTTGCATCGTACTGGCCGGTTCCGAGAAGGCCTTCGCCGCCGGTGCCGACATCAAGGAAATGTCGGTGCTGGAATACCCCCAGATCTACCTGGACGACTTCTTCGCCCAGGCTGACCGCATCGGCCAGCGGCGCAAGCCGCTGATTGCCGCCGTGGCAGGCTACGCCCTGGGTGGCGGTTGTGAGCTGGCACTGATGTGCGACTTTATCTATGCCGGTGAAAACGCCCGCTTTGGCCAGCCGGAGATTAACCTGGGTGTGCTGCCGGGCATCGGTGGTACCCAGCGCCTGACCCGGGCCCTGGGCAAGGCCAAGGCCATGGAGATGTGTCTCACCGGTCGTCAGATGGATGCGAAGGAGGCGGAAACCGCTGGCCTGGTGGCCCAGGTGTTCCCGGTGGAGCAGTTGCTGGAGGAAACCCTGAAGGCGGCCAACACCATTGCCGAGAAATCCCTGCCCAGCACCATGATGACCAAGGAAGCGGTCAACCGGGTGTTCGAAACCAGCCTGGCGGAAGGCGTGCGCTTCGAGCGGCGGATCTTCCACGCCATCTTCGCGACCCACGACCAGAAGGAAGGCATGAATGCCTTCGTGGAGAAACGCAAGCCGGACTTCAAACATCAGTAAGCCAGCAACACGTCACACAATAAGAAAGTGGAGGCTTCACCATGAAAATCGGATTCATCGGCCTGGGCAATATGGGTGCGCCCATGGCCAGCAACCTGCTGAAGGCAGGTCACGAACTGACAGTATTTGACCTGGTACAGGACGCTGTCGACAAGGCGGTTTCCGAAGGCGCTACCGCTGCGGCCGACATCGCCACCGTGGCCCGCTGCGGCGCTGAATTGATCATCACCATGCTGCCGGCGGCCCGCCATGTGAAAGGGGTTTACCTGGAAGACGACGGCCTGCTCGCCCATGTCCCCAAAGGCGTGCACCTGATCGACAGTTCCACTATCGATCCCATGACTGCGCGGGATGTGGCCGCCAAGGCGTCAGCCCAGGGCAACCCCATGCTGGACGCGCCGGTCTCCGGTGGTACCGGTGGCGCCCAGGCGGGGACGCTGACATTCATGGTGGGCGGTGAGGACCAGGAGTTTGCCTTCGCCCGCCCGGTGCTGGAAAACATGGGCAAGAACATTGTCCACTGTGGCGCCGCTGGTAACGGGCAGGTGGCCAAGATGGCCAATAACATGCTGCTGGGTATCTCCATGATCGGCGCCGCCGAGGCCATGAGCCTGGGCGTCTCCATGGGTATGGACCCGGAAGTGCTGGCGGGGGTGATCAATACCTCAAGCGGCCGCTGCTGGAGCACTGATACCTACAACCCCTATCCGGGGGTGATCGAAACCGCGCCTTCCAACCGCGGCTATACCGGGGGCTTCGGGATGGATCTGATGATCAAGGATCTGGGGCTCGCCACCGAGGCAGCCAAGGCCAGCGGTCAGCCGGTGGTGATGGGCGGTCTGGCCCAGCAGCTGTACCAGTCCATGAGTTTTGAAGGGCACGGCCACCTGGACTTCTCGGCCATCATCAAGCGTTATATGAAGGATGAGGAATGAGTGACAACCAGCCAGAAGTGATTGTCGAAGTTCGGGGTCGTTACGGCTACCTGACCTTGAACCGGCCCAAGGGGCTGAATGCCCTGACCCTGGACATGGTGCAGACGATTCACCGGCAGCTGGATGCCTGGGCCGGTGATGATGCCATCACGGCAGTGGTGTTCCTCGGCGCCGGCGACAAGGCATTCTGCGCCGGCGGCGATATCCGGGCGCTGTATGACAGCTACCAGTCCGGCGACACCCTGCACCGGGTTTTCTTTGAGGAGGAATACTCCCTGGACCAGGCCATCCACCAGTATCCCAAGCCGGTATTGTCGGTGATGAACGGCATCGTTATGGGTGGCGGTATGGGCGTGGCCCAGGGCGCCAGCCTGCGGATCGTCAGTGACCGGGCGAAGCTGGCCATGCCCGAGACCGGCATCGGCTACTTCCCGGATGTGGGTGCGACGTATTTCCTGGGCCGGCTGCCAGGCCGGCTCGGGGAATACCTGGCGGTCACCGGCACGCAGTTGAATGCTGCTGATGCCATCTACGCTGGCCTCGCCGACCTGTACATACCGGAAGACCGGCTGGAAAACCTCGACACCGCGCTGGCAGCCACCGTTGCAAGCAGCGATAAAGCCGTAAAAACCGGACTGGGTGACCTGTCGGGAGACCCGGGTGAGTCCCGGCTTGCCAAGCTGCAACCGGCCATCGACGAGCACTTTGCCAAGGCCGATCTCATAGCCGTGCGTGACTCCCTTCGTCAGGAGCAGCGCCCGGAGTTTGCGGACTGGGCCAGGGACATGCTGAAGGCGATCGAAGGGCGTTCGCCTATCGGTATGGCCGTGGCGCTGGTGCTGGTGCGTCGCGGGCGGGACCTGTCCCTGCCCCAGGCCTTTGAACTGGAACTGGCACTGGATTACCTCTGGTTCGACAAGGGCGATATTGTTGAAGGCATCCGTGCGCTGATCGTCGACAAGGACAAGTCGCCGCAATGGCGTGTGCCCAGCATCGACGACCTGAAACCGGAGCACGTTTCCGTCTTTTTCGACGAGGCGGGCTGCTAGCCGGTCTGGCAGTGTCTGATGGACTCCCTGAACTGACGAGAACAACAAGAGATCACCACCATGCAGGACATCGAATTCAACGAAGACCAGCGGATGATCCGCGACATGGCCCGCCAGTTTGCCCAGAGTGAACTGGCGCCCCGGGCGGCGGAATGGGACAAGTCCGGCTACATTGATGACGCCGTGATCCGGCAGATGGGCGAACTGGGCCTGCTGGGTATGGTGGTGCCGGAAGAGTGGGGGGGCAGCTTCGTGGATTATGTCGCCTACTCCCTGGCCGTAGAGGAAGTGGCAGCGGGCTGCTGTGCCACCAGCACCCTGATGAGTGTCCACAACTCTGTAGGCTGTGCCCCGGTACTCAACTATGGTACCGAGGAGCAGAAGACGCAGTGGCTGCCATCCCTGGCCAGCGGCCAGACCATTGGCTGCTTCTGCCTGACCGAGCCCCAGGCCGGCTCCGAAGCCCATGCCCTGAAGACCCGGGCAGAGCTCAAGGACGGTGAATGGGTGCTTAACGGCTCCAAGCAGTTCATCACCAACGGCAAGCGGGCGGGACTGGCGGTGGTCTTCGCGGTGACCGACCCGGATCAGGGCAAGCGGGGCCTTTCTGCCTTCCTGGTGCCCACCGACAACCCCGGTTTTAAAGTGGACCGGATGGAACACAAGCTGGGCATCCGTGGCTCGGACACCTGCGCCATTACCCTGGACGACTGCCGTATTCCCGAGGCGAATCTGCTGGGGCAGCGGGGCAAGGGCCTGTCCATTGCGTTGTCCAACCTGGAAGGGGGGCGCATCGGCATCGCCGCACAGGCAGTGGGCGTGGCCCGCGCTGCCTTTGAAGCCGCCCTTAAATACGCCCGTGAGCGGCAGCAGTTCGGCGTGCCACTGACCGAGCACCAGAGCATCGCCAACATGCTGGCGGATATGCATACCCGCCTTAATGCAGCCCGGTTGCTGGTGGTCCACGCTGCCCGCCTGAAAACCGCCGGCCAGCCCTGCCTGTCAGAGGCCTCCCAGGCCAAGCTGTTTGCCAGCGAACTGGCAGAGGAGGTGTGCTCCCACGCCATCCAGATTCATGGTGGCTATGGCTACCTGGAGGACTACACCGTCGAGCGGCTGTACCGGGATGCCCGCATTACCCAGATCTACGAAGGCACCAGTGAGGTGCAACGCCTGCTGATTGCCCGGGAGCTCAAGAACCTGCTCTGACGGTTCATCATCCTGCCTCATGGATGAGGCGGTTTTCCTGGTTTCTCCTTCCTGCCTTAACGGTTCGTCCGTTCCGACGATGTATAAGCTTGCTCACCAAATGATCATGACCTGAATGCCCTTTTACCCGGCGTCCTGCCGAACTGTTGCAGTGCCCGTTGGCGAGGAAAGCACACATGTCTGATCAGTCTCCATCCCTGAAAATCGAAGAATCCGGCGGCATTGCTCGTGTCACCCTGGCGCGACCGGACGCCCTGAATGCGCTGGACCGTCCGTTGATCCAGGCCTTGCGAAGCTACTTCAGCGAGCTTTACTACCGCCGGGATATGCGTGTGGTCGTACTTGACGCTGAGGGCCGGGCCTTCTGTGCCGGGCTGGATCTCAAGGAACAGGCACAGACGCCCATTAATCCGAGGGTGGGTGGTGCACTGGATGAGCAGCGGGCTGTGCGGGACATCATGGTAGCCATGCGCCGCTGCCCGCAGCCGATCATCAGTATTGTCCAGGGCGCGGCCAGTGGCGGCGGCTTTGCCATCGCCCTGGCCAGCGATATCCGGCTGCTGACGCCGGACGCCCGGATGAACGCCGCGTTTATCAAACTGGGCATCAGTGGCTGTGACGTCGGGGTAAGTTATTTCCTGCCGCGGATGGTGGGCAGTTCCGTGGCAGCGGAGTACCTGCTCACCGGGCGCTTCATGGAGGCCGAACGGGCCCGGGAGCTGGGTCTGACCAGTATGGTGGCGCCGCTGGAGGAGCTGAAGGCGCACGCTGATGGTCTGGTGGCCGACATGCTGCGGGCAACGCCTGTGGCCCTGAGACTGACCAAGGAAGCCCTGGGCCTGGCCATCGATGCCCAGAGCCTGGAGGCGGTGGTGGCGCTGGAAGACCGCAACCAGATCCTGTGCATCCAGGACGATGATTTCCGTGAGGGTGTCAGCGCCTTCCTCGAGAAACGTGAACCCCGCTATGCTCCCGAAGGAGAACAATCATGAAAGCTGAAGAACTGATGTACCGCGAAGGCCTTCTCAAGGGCGAGCGTATCCTGGTGACCGGTGGCGGCACCGGCCTGGGCAAGGAAATGGCGGAGGCTTGCCTTATCCTGGGGGCGCACGTCTATATTTGCGGCCGCCGTGGCAGCGTTCTGGAAGAAACGGCCACTGAGCTGATGGAGCGCCACGGTGGCAAGGTGAGCCCCATTCCCTGCGACATACGCAGCCCCGAGGCCATCGATGACATGGTCCAGCAGATCTGGGATGACGGCGGTGCATTGACCGGCCTGGTCAACAATGCGGCTGGCAACTTCGTCAGCCGTACCGAGGACCTTTCCCACCGGGCTTTCGACGCCGTCGCCAATATCGTCTTCCGGGGCAGTTTCCTGGTCACCCAGAGCTGCGGCAAGCGCTGGCTGGCGGAAGGCAAGCCCGCATCGGTGGTGTCCATTGTGACCACCTGGGTCTGGAACGGTTCACCGTTTGTGGTGCCGTCGGCCATGTCCAAGGCTGGCATTAATGCCATGACACAGTCACTTGCGGTAGAGTGGGGCAACCGCGGCATTCGCCTGAACGCTATCGCGCCGGGCCTGTTCCCCACCGAAGGCATGAGCAAGCGGCTGGGACCGTTGGGCAAGATGGACCTGGGCGACAGCCCCATGGGCCGGCCCGGTCGTTATCCCGAACTGGCCAACCTGGCGGTGTTCCTGCTGGGGCCAGGTGCCGAATACGTCAACGGCCAGACCATTGCGATCGACGGTGGTCAGTACCAGGCCGACGGCGCCAACTTCTCCGCCCTGTCTGCGTGGGGCGATGACGAATGGCGCCGTGCCCGGGAAGCCATTACCGAAATCAACAATCAGGACAAGGCCAAGCGCTCCACCTGAGCCGGCCTGCTGTTATTGAGGAAGTCACTATGTCCGAAACCGTACAGGTCATCCGAACCGAATACGAAGGTGTGGTGGAAGTTCGCCTGAACCGCCCCGACAAGATGAACGCGTTGGATACCGGCATGTTCACCAACCTGGCCAACGTCGGCGAGGAACTGAAGAAAGATCCTACCTTGCGGGCTGTGGTGATCAGTGGCGAAGGTCGCTGTTTCTGCGCCGGCCTGGATATGGGGAATTTCTCGAAAATGGCGGAAGGTGGCGGCGCCGGTGTGGCCGGCAATGGCCTCGAACCCCGTACCCACGGTGACTCCAACCTGGCCCAGTACGTGGCCATGGTGTGGCGGGAGGTGCCAGTACCGGTCATTGCGGCGGTGCACGGTGTCTGCTTCGGCGGCGGGTTGCAGATTGCTCTGGGGGCAGACGTACGTTTTGCCACCCCGGACTCCCAGTGGGCCGTGATGGAAATCAAATGGGGCCTGGTGCCGGATATGGGGGGCATGGTGCTGCTCAATGAGCTGGTACGCCCTGATGTGTTCCGGGAGCTGTGCTATACCGGCCGTGTACTGAGCGGCCAGGAGGCCGGGGAGCTGGGCATGGTGACCCATATTGGTGGCAACCCCCGGGAGGAAGCCCTGGCCATGGCCCAGACCATCGCCGGCAAGAGCCCGGACGCCATCCGTGCCATGAAACGCATGCTCAACAATGCCATCACCCCGAAAGAGCACGCCGCCCGTATCCTGCTGGAGGAGTCCCGGGAACAGGACCGGATCATCGGCAGCCCTAACCAGGTCGAGGCGGTCTACGCCAATCTGGAGAAGCGGGCGCCGAAGTTCGCTGATCCTGAGGTTTGAGTGCCCACCCGCTTCGGCTCCTCTGGAGTGTGGGGCTGAAGCGGCAATAGCTTTTCCGAACTGTGGACCCCGTCTGGCTGTGATCTTGACGATACACGGGTAAAAGGGTTTCATAAGGGCGCTGGCCAGTGAGGATTCGGGCCAGAGCATAAAGGGAAGCAAATCACACAGGGACGACAGGGATGTTATACCAGGACCCCATCCGGATAGTGGGCCCGCTGGGCCGTATCTATTCGTTCACCCGGCGTTACCACGGCGATGATGTCTTCGAGGGCCCTCGCCTGGCCTTCCACCATGATCGCGCCTACGCCCGGGAACATCTGCTACGCCTGACCCGGTCAGTTACCGGCGACCCCTTCAATTACCGTCTGCTCGACGTCTGGCAACTGGTCTTCCAGAAACCCTGGACCCGCCCGCGCAATCTCAGTGAACTGGTTTTCGACCTGACGGACAAGATCCATCGGGGTGAACTGTTTGTTTATCTCGAGCCTGACCTGGAGTGGAATATACCGGATCTTTTGAAAGACGGCCCGCCAGAAGGGGAGACGGAGTTTTTGGATATCGGTGTCCTGAACGGACCAGGCCCCCAGATGGATCGACCCAGGGTCTCGGGCCCCAGCCCGGCCAACAGGCCCGGCACTTGGGGAGAGGACTACGCAAGTGGGCTGACGGATACCGTGTCGGCAATCTCATCGGACATTGCCGCCGAGCAGAGCGAGCTGTACGACAATACGTCTGGCTGGGGTAATGTTATGTACCCCGTGTTCAAACCAGTGGAAAACTTCGGAAGCTTCATAGGTAACACCGTAGGCCTGATGTCTGCGTTGTCGCCCAGGGGCATGAACCCGAAAGTCGCCGAGTATTGGCAGGGGATCGGTGAAAGTTTCCGAGCCCTGGGTAACAAGGTGGTAGATGCGGTGGGCGGTGACGGCCGTGCTGCTGGCGAAATTACGCCGGCTGTGGCGAGTATTTTGGTCACCAAAAAGGTTCCCAAGCTTCGTTTCAAATCCTTGGATGAGTTAAATGCTTTAAAAGGTACAGGGCCATCGGTAGGCGACTTCTCGAACGTACGAGGAATGTCGGTTTCAGAAATCGTGGCTAACATACCGGCGGATGCAAGCGTCCGAAAACTTAGGCCGGTTGAAGATAAAAGCCAGCTTGGCTTGGAGTATAAGTGGACTGATAGCGACGGGATCGCAAACCGCCTGAGAATTCACGATCCGGACCCATCGTACCCAGGGTCGAATGCGTCAAATGGTTGGGTTGCGAGGTGGCAGAGAAAAGGTGGATATTATAATCCTGAGACGGGTGAGTTTGCGCATCGGAATGCCCATAACCCGAATAGCCCCCACTACCACCCGGATGCTGCAAATGATACGCATATCCCCATAGCTGAACCGGACGCAACTTTGGCCGAACTAATGAGATTCGAGGACGATTGAGATGGAAGGTGATCAATTGCAAAAAATATTTGACCAAAACAACTCTGAGCGTGACTTATTGCTTGATGAGCTTTGCGATGAAGTTGGGTCGGGTCATCTTTCAAGAGATAAGCTGGACTTTCTGGTTCGAAAGGTAGTGGCGGTGCTGCCTGAAGAGAAAGACCCTACCGTCCGTGAAAGCTTTATGAACCTGCTGAGCGAAGCCTACCTCCAGACCGGGGAGCGCGCAGTAATCGACGAGTATGTCCTTGATAATATTAACGCAATGGTTCCCGCGGAGTTGGTTCATGCATTTGCCATGCTCTCAGACTCAACGGTTGGAGACCGGGAAAGAATTCTTCGGGATTTTACGCAATCTCAGAATGTGGCTGTCCGGGAAGCTGCGGCAAGTTATCTGAGTTAACTACACGATGTCTTCCGGTCAATTTCGGAAAACCGGCGGAAACCTCCCAACTTTAGGATGGCCCGGGGGTCGGGAGGTCTTTCAGAGTAGCAACAGGGATGTTGCGGTAGCGTTGGGGTGGCAGGACGCCCCTCCAACGCGGCGGCGAAAGACCTCCCGATCGCCGGGACGTCTTGCACCGCTGCAAAGCTCAGGAACAATGAAGGTTTAGATACGCTCCACCGCAATCGCCGTAGCCTCACCCCCACCAATACACAGTGACGCCACACCCCGCTTCAGATCATAGGTCTCCAGGGCGCCCAGCAAGGTCACGATAATACGCGCTCCGGATGCTCCGAGTGGGTGACCCAGCGCGCAGGCGCCGCCGTGGACGTTGACCTTGTCATGGGGGATGTCCAGTTCCCTCATGGCGGCCAGCGGGACCACCGCGAAGGCTTCGTTGATTTCAAACAGATCCACATCCGACACATTCCAGCCAGTCTTTTCCATCAGCTGCCCGATGGCGCCCACCGGTGCGGTGGTGAACCACTCCGGCGCCCGGGCATGGCTGCTGTGGCCGCGAATGGCCGCCAGGGGTTTCAGGCCCCGTTTCTCCGCTTCCGACTGCCGCATCAGCACCAGGGCCGCGCCACCGTCGGAAATGGAGGACGCGTTGGCCGGGGTTACGGTGCCGTCCTTTCGGAAGGCGGGTTTCAGCGTGGGGATTTTCTCAGGCCGGGCCTTACCTGGTTGCTCGTCGGTGTCCACGGTGCCCCGGCCAGTATCCACGGCGACGATTTCGTTGCGGAAATGGCCTTTCTCGATGGCCTTCAGGGCCCGGTCCAGGGAGGCCAGGGCGTACTCGTCCTGCTGCTCCCGGGTGAAGCTGTAGTGGTCTGCGCAGGACTCGGCGAAGGTGCCCATCAGCCGGCCTTTCTCGTAGGCGTCTTCCAGGCCGTCGAAAAACATGTGGTCCAACATCTCGGCGTGGCCCAGGCGCGCACCGTTGCGCATCTTCGGTACCAGGTAGGGGGCATTGGTCATGCTTTCCATGCCCCCGGCCGCGATGATATCGGCGCTGCCCACGGTAATCAGGTCATGGGCCAGCATGGCCGCCTTCATGCCGGAGCCGCACACCTTGCTGATGGTGGTGCAGGGCGTCGACAGGTCCAGCCCGGCGCCCAGGGCTGCCTGGCGTGCAGGCGCCTGGCCCAGGCCGGCGGGCAGCACGTTGCCCATCATCACTTCACTCACGTCCTTGCTGCCCAGGGACGAGCGTTCAATGGCGGCCCTGAGTGCTGCTGCGCCCAGATCGGTGCCTGACAGGTTTTTCAGATCGCCCTGAAAGCCCCCCATGGGGGTGCGGGCCATACTGGTAATTACAATCGGATCATTGCTCACGGTGATTCACCCTTGTCTTCAGTCTTCTGATTCAGTGTATCGCGGCCTGTGGCGGTAACCCAGAGCAGGCGGAACATCTCCAGCAGCATGAGGCCGAATGCCAGCGGTACCATGAGGATTACCGGCCATATGGGCCAGTGTGTTGAGCTGATCTGGAATTGCCGCCCGCTTGCCGCCGACTTCCAGGCGAACTCGGTGACGTACCACATCACCACCAGGAACACGATGATCTCCACCAGCAGCACGAGAGACGCGATAATGCGGTGGACAAGGGGCGGCAGCTTCGCCTGCAACATATCGAATTTCGGAAACATGCCGTCCCGGTGGGCCAGGGGAATGGCCCAGAAAACCAGCAGCGGGAAGGCCACACGTTCGATCAGGTTATACCCGCCAGGTATCAGGTCCATGTTGAAGACATAGCGACCCAGAACGCTCAGCACGGTCATGATCATGATCGCAAACAGGCAGAAGCCGGCCCCGACCGAGGCCAGGCCGCCTTCCAGTTTGCCAAGTCTTTGCCAGAATCCCATAAAACCTCCTTAGCGCATCTGGGCCGGTAGCCAGGTCACAACGGCCGGGAAGACCAGTAGCAGGGCCGTTACGATAACCCCCGCTGTTACAGCGAAGATGGTGGCGCCGCGAAAGACCTGTGAGGCCGGGTGATTGGCCGCACTGGCCGCCGCGAAACTGGCGAGGCCCACCGGCGGTGTCAGCAGGCCCAGGGCAATCATGGTTGAGGCACTCACCCCGAACCACAACAGGTCGATATTGGCGACCTTCAGCAGCGGCAGGATGATAGGCACCAGCAGCACGATAACGGCAGCGGACTCCAGGAACATGCCGGCAATGAAAAAGACGGCCAGCAGAATCACGGCAACCAGGCCAGGGTTGGCCAGCACCGGTTCCATCACTGAAATCAGTTCATTCGGCAACCGGGAGAAGGTGAGGAAACGGGCGAAGATCTTGGCGCCGAGCACCAGCATCATCAGCGCAGCGGTGATCTTCACGGATTCAGACAGGGCCAGGAAGATATCCTGGCGGCTGACGCGGCGCATGGCGATCATGCCCACCATGGCCGTGAAGGCACCGATGGCGCCGGCTTCGGCGACGGTGATGATGCCGCCGTAGATGCCCCCGAACACCACCACCATCAGGGTCACCACGAACAGGAAGGCATTACGGCTCTTGCGGCGGCTGTCCGCCGGCTCCGGCTCGTCGGGCACTGTGCCGTCTGCCTGGGCGTCGTGGCGGGTTTCGCCGAACACCCTCAGACATACTACGTAGATAAGGATGCACAGTACGGCGGGTCCGATGGCACCAATGAAAAGGTGACCAATGGGTACCGACGTGAGTGAGCCATAGATAATCATGATCAGGCTCGGTGGAACGATGGCCGACAATGATCCCGCGACTGCAGCGATGCTCAGGGAAAACCGCCGGGTATAGCCCAGCTTTTCCAGTTCCGGAGAAGCCACGGAAGCCAGCGAAGCGGAGCTGGCGGCACCTGAACCGGAAACCGCGCCAAGCAGTGATCCGGTCACAATGGTGGCCACCCCCAGGGGGAAACGGCGATAACCGGACATGCGATGGCCGACCTGGAACAGGTCATTGATAATGCCGCCCCGCAACAGCATCTGTGCCATTAACAGATACAGCGGGACAATGGACAGGGAATAGATGGAGGCGGTGTAGAAGGTGTCGGGGCCTATAATGCCCCCCAGTGGCCCGGTGCCAATGTACAGGGCAATACCGACAATGCCGGCACCAAACAGCACGGTGGCGACGTTCTGGCCCAGGGTCAGGAAGATGGCAAACCAGGCAATGACGATCCAGATAGCAGTCGTTGCAGACACAGCGAGTCACCCGCAGGGTTGGGAAATACGGCAGTGCGGCGATGGCCGGGCCATCACCGCACAATTGGCGAGGTCAGTTAAGCTGGAGGTATTCGGCGGCCCCTTCGGGAACCTTCCCTCCGCGCTCCCTGATCAGCTCTGCCCACTGCCTGGCTGCAGCTTTTGCGGGATGGCCGTCATCTTCAAGTTGTTCGATCCAGCGGATCCAGGTCTGGCTGGCCGCGTTGGACATATGGGCCTGCATCTCTTCTGAAAGCTCTGCGATCTCCACGAAGGTGGTGCCGTCTGCGCTGGTCGTCTCGCGAACCGTGATTTCCCGTTCGTCAATGTAGCGGGCGTTCTCCATGGCGACTTCCCTTGCGATGCGGTCCCAGGTCTCGCGTTGTTCCTCGGTAAGCCCTTGCCAGGTCTCTTCGGTCATCGACAGATAACTTTCCCAGTGACCCATGGAAATGCCGGTGATGGCGTATTCAAGCAGGTCCTCAAAGGAGTAGGACGGCCAGTCGGCTACTGACAGGATGGTGCCTTCCACCGTATTCCGCGACAGCGCCTCATAGGAATCGGCGCTGGTCATGGTGACGGGGGTTGCGCCCAGTTCTTCCAGCAGGATGGTATGCAGGGGGGAGCCGGCGCGGATGGGCAGCCCCTTGATGTCAGAAGGTTCTTTCAGCTCGATACCGGTCGTGGCCAGTGAGTAGGCCGAGGTGGCACCTACCGGCCAGCCACGGATGCCTTTTTCACCCAGTTCGTACTCATAGAAGGACTTGCCGTCTTTAAGCTCCTGGTCCGAGTCCATCAGCTCCAGCAGCGCATCGGTGACCAGTTCCGAGGTGGTTTCCAGCGTTGGCAGCTGGGTGACATCGGACAGCGGGAAACGGCCTTCATGGTAAGGCGCCAGCAGCGGGGCGGCTACGTGAATAATACCATCCTCCAGGCCGCCCAGTTCCTGGCCCGGGGTGACCAGTGAGCCGGAATAATAGGGTTCGAAATCGATGCCGATACCTGCTGCTTCAATAGCCTCCATGAACGGGTCCATGTGCTCGCCGGCCCAGAAATGCTGCTGGCCGATACCGGACGAAATGCGCATGGTTTCAGCACCGGCCGTACCAGCCAGTGCGAGTGAGCCGGCAAGCAGGCCGGCGGAGGTTGTTCTGACAAGTGTGCTGCTCATTACGATCCTCCTGTGACCCCGGGCAGGGGCCACCTGCTGTTGCGTGTTGTATTTGTTGTGTGCGGCTTCCGTGCTTCCCCGGCAGTTCGGATCGGGGGCAAGTTACTCCGGTAAAACGGATGTTGTTTCAGTTGGAATGTCGATCGCCAGACAGCAGTTCCGCACCCCGGCGGCCGAGGGCAACCGCCAGGGCACCGACGGTGGCGGCATTGTCTGACGCCGCGTTGCCGGACTCGGCCCGCTTGGCAATGCCCTGGAAGATCACGGCCCAGCGGAACAGCGCGAAGGCGTGGTGGAAGGTGGTCAGTCCGTTACTGAATCCGGCCGCTTCCAGGTAAGTCTCTTCAAACTGCTGGCGCTCGGGAATGCCGAGGGCCTTCAGGTCGGCGCCCATCAGGCCGCCGTACTCTTCCGGTGTGATGTGCCACATGGCGGTGGCATGGGCCAGGTCCGCCAGCGGGTGGCCCAGGGTGGACAGCTCCCAGTCCAGAACGCCGACGATACGGGGCTCGCTGGGGTGCAGCATCAGATTGCCGATGCGGTAGTCGCCATGCACCAGGGTGGAGGTTTCATCACCGTCGTCGTTTTCTGCCAGCCATTTTGCGAGCTGGTCGATCTCGGGAATTTCCCGGGTCTTGGACAGCTCCCACTGCTTCGTCCACCGGTGAATCTGGCGGGTGAAGAAGGGGCCGGTGCGGCCGTAATCCTCCAGGCCCTTTTCAGCCAGGTTCACCCGATGCAGGTTGGCCAGCACCTGGGCCTTGTGCGTATAGATCGCTGTGCGTGCCTCGGGATCATGGTCGGGCAGGGTGCTTTCATGAAAGACCTGACCATCCAGGCGTTCCATGAGGTAAAAGGGGGCGCCCAGCACAGATTTGTCCTGTTCCAGTCGTACCATCTCGGGTACGGGTACGCCGGAGCCGGCCAGGGCGTCCATGATGCGGTATTCCCTGTCCACCCGGTGGGCGCCGGGCAGCAGTTCGCCGTTAGGCGCCTTGCGCAGAACCAGCCTGCGTTCGCCAACAGTGACAAAATAGGTGGGGTTGGACTGGCCGCCGGAGATGGGTGTGATCTCGACCTGTCCGGCATCCAGGTTAGCCATGTCCGGGAACTGGTTGCTCAGATAGTCAACCAGGGCCCCTGGCTCGAAATCGGTTTTGCGGTCAGACGGACTGGTTTGTGTGTTACTGCTGTCACTCATTGGCGAGGCCCTTGTGGTGCGGGTGTCGGCGTTGTCTACGGTCAAGGCGTCAATAACCTTGGGGGAACGCTGGCGACGGCGGATGATTGTTTTTCGGGATTGGGTCGACAATAGGCCACCCTGTCTGCCCCCCAATCGTCGCAATAGACGATTTTGCCTTCTTGGTTATGCGTTTCGGTTCCGGGATTGACATCGAAGCGGGCCTTTCCGAAATATCGTCGGAATGGACGATTTCTTCTGTATGGCGCCCCCGCAATCTACCTGAAAGATAAAAACAACAATGAAAGACCCGCTCCTGGTACTGATCCGCCCGGCTGAACAACCGGTATGTGGACGCGGGTCCGTACAGGGAGGCGTTGTGAACATACTGGAAATCAGCCAGCTGTCGCTGTCCTTCGGGGGCGTGCACGCTCTTCAGGATGTCAGCTTCCACGTGCCGAAGGATACCGTCACGACTGTGATTGGTCCCAACGGTGCTGGCAAGACCTCACTGTTCAACTGTATCTCCGGTTTCTACAAACCCCAGCAGGGTGAAATCCGTTACCAGGGTGAGCCCCTCAAGGGTATCAGGCCCCCAAAGCGTGCGGCCCTAGGCCTGGCCCGAACCTTCCAGAATATTGCCCTGTTCCGGGGCATGACCGTGCTCGACAACATCAAGCTCGGCGCCCATGTCCATATGAAAACCGGCCTGCTGGGGTCACTGGCCTATTATGGCCGGGCCCGTCGTGAGGAAATGGAAATCCGCGAGGAAGTGGAGCGCCGCATCATCGATTTCCTCGAGATTGACCATATTCGTCGCCACCCGGTGGCGAGCCTGCCCTATGGCCTGCAGAAACGTGTGGAGCTGGCCCGGGCCCTGGCCATGCGGCCAAAGGTGCTGATGCTGGATGAGCCGGTGGCGGGTATGAACCGGGAAGAAAAAGAGGATATGGCCCGGTTTATCCTGGATATCCGGGAAGAGTGGGACATCACCGTGCTGATGGTTGAACACGATATGGGCATGGTCATGGACATCTCTGATCACATCGCCGTGCTCAACTTTGGCCAGGTTATCGCCGAGGGTAAGCCGGAGGATGTCCAGCAGAATCCGGAAGTGATCAAGGCCTATCTGGGTAACAGCGATATCGACAGTCTCAGGAAGCGGCTCAACCCGGACCGGGAGGCCGCCTGATGGACTGGTTGTTCTTTGGCGAAATCAGCCTGGCCGGGCTGGCCATGGGCGGGCTCTATGCCCTGATCGCCCTTGGCTTCGTGATCATCTACAAGGCGACGCGGGTCATCAACTTCGCCATCGGCGAAATCATGATGTTTGCCGCCTATCTCTTCCTGGCCTTCGCCGGGGGCATGGAACTGTCGCCCTGGGTGGCGGTACCCCTGGCCGTCCTCGGCGGTGCGCTGCTCGGCGGCGTCATTGAGAAATCCATGATCCGACCCATGCTGGGGGAATCGCCCATTTCCGTGGTCATGGTGACAATTGGTATTGCCAGCATCCTGGTGGGTCTGGTGGAACTGATCTGGACCGCTGATCCCCAGCTGCTGCCGAATTTCCTGCCCCGCACGCCGGTATTTATCGGGGAGATGTACCTGGCGCCGAAGATTGCCTATGGCTTCATGATCGGCATGGCCATGCTGGTCCTTTACTTGCTGTATTTCCGCTTCTCCCGGGGCGGGGTTGCCCTTCGGGCGACAGCCTCAGACCAGGCGGCGGCCTATTCCATGGGCATCAATGTGCGCCGGGTGTTCAACCTGGCCTGGGTGTTCGGTTCGCTGGCGGCGTCCCTGGCGGGGATCCTGGTGGCGGCGACCGGCGGCCTGAGTCCGCAGTTCGGCATTATCGGCCTGAGTGTACTGGTGGTGGTCATCGTCGGCGGTCTCGACAGCATCCTCGGTGCCCTGATCGCCGGGGTGTTTATTGGCTGGCTGGAAACCGTGGCCGGCGCCTACCTGGGCGGGGAATATCGCATGCCCGCCACCTTTGCAGTACTGGCGGTGATCCTGGTTTTCAAACCCTACGGCCTGTTCGGCACCCATGAAATAGAGCGAGTGTAAGATGAGGATCGGCGACGCCAAACAGACGTACCTGGCCGATGAGGCCATCTGGACCAGCAGCACCCAGAAAACCTGGTTTGCCCTGCTGCTGGCGGCATTGCTGGCCTTCCCCTTCATGGCCAGTTCCTACCTGTTGTACCTGGGTTGCCTGGTGGGTATCGCGGTGATCAGCACCACCGGCCTGAATATCCTCACCGGTTATACCGGTCTGATCTCCCTGGGGCAGGCAGGTTTCATGGGTGTGGGTGCCTATACCGTGGCCTGGCTGTCCGGCAACACCGGACTGCCGTTCCCGGTAACCTTGCTGGCGGCCGGACTGCTGGCGGCAGCGGTGGGAATCCTGGTTGGCCTGCCCTCGCTGCGGGTGAAGGGTCTCTACCTGGCTATTGCCACCCTTGCGGCGAGTGTTTTTCTGCACTTCATCTTTGCCGAATGGGAGACGGTCACCGGTGGCATGGAAGGTCTGAGTCTCAGCCCGGCCCATCTGTTCGGGCTGGAATTCCGCAGTGACTTCGCCATGTATTTCATTATCGTGCCACTGGCCATTCTGGCGCTTGTCGGGGCAAAAAATCTTTTCCGAACCCGTGTGGGACGGGCGTTTATCGCCATTCGCGACCGGGACATATCGGCGGCGATTCTGGGTATTCCGCTGTTGAAGTACAAATTGATGTCCTTCGCTCTGAGCTCCTTCTACGCCGGGGTGGCCGGTGGGCTTTTCGCCTACTTCTACCGGGTGGTCACGCCTGAGAGCTTTCCCCTGTCCATGTCCATATTCTATCTGGCGGCCGTGATCGTCGGCGGTATGGGCAACCTGCTGGGGGGCATTCTGGGCGCGGCCTTCATGACCCTGGTGCCGGAGGCACTGAAGTTGCTCACGGCTGCCATGACGCCGTTCTGGCCGAAGGCCCCGGTGTTTATGTCGCCCATGCTGGAGATTATCTTCGGGGCCCTGATTGTAGGCTTTCTGATTTTCGAACCTCACGGACTGGCGGAGATCTGGCGTCGTATACGCCGGTTCTTCCACCTGTGGCCGTTCCGTAACTGATTAACGCGACGGCTGAATACTGACCCGACAACAGCAACAACAAGAAGCAAGGAGAAGGCCCATGTTCCACAAACTGACTCAGAAGAGTCGCCGGATGGCCGGTATCGGCACTCTGGTGGCCGCCCTGGGAATGGCTGCCCCGGCCCTGGCCCAGGACAAGGAGCCCATCGTATTTGGCGGCTCCATTCCGTTGTCCGGTGTGTTTGCCTTTGCGGGTATTCACATCCATGACGGACTGACCGACTACACCGATTACATCAACGACCAGGGCGGCATAAACGGCCATCCGGTGGAATACGTGATGGAAGATACCGCCTATGAGGTGGACCGCTCGGTAGCGGCGTTCAAGAAGATCTCGGGCAGTGATGAACCCGCCGTCTACTACGGCGACAGCACCGGCTTCATGAAGTCCATTGCTTCTGAAGTGAATGAGATGAACTCGGTACTGCTCAGCGGCGCCTCGTTTGCCACCGCACTTACGGACAACGAAAAGTACCCCTACCAGTTCATTCCGGGCCCCAACTACACCCAGATGTTCGGCATTATCCTGGAATACATTGCCAGTGAGGGTGAAGAGGGCGACATGCCCACCGTGGCCTTTGTCTACAGTGACACCGAATTCGGCAAGGACCCCATCGAAAACGGCAAGGCCCGTGCGGCCGAACTGGGCATTGACGTGGTCGAGGAGATTGTCACCAAGCCGGGCAGTGTGGATGTCTCCAGCGAGGTGCTGAAACTGCGCCGAGCCCGCCCGGACTATGTGGTTTTTCACGGTTACATCCTGTCGCCCATCAATGAATTCATGGTGCAGATGCGGGACATGGGGCTGGATACCAAGTTCATGGGGACCTTCTGGTCGTCTGACAAGCTGATTATCGACAAGATGGGTGAGGACGCCGACGGCTACATGGGTGTCATGCCGTACAACTACTACGACAGTGAGGAAAGCGGACCCATGCTGGACGCGCTGCGTGCCCAGGCCGAGAAGAGTGATTCGGAGGCCGGTTACCGTCCCACCGGTTACATGCAGGGCTGGTTCAACGCCATGGTATGGACCGAGGTGGTCAAGCGTACCCTGGACGCGGGCAAGGAACTGACCGGCGACAACATGGCGGAAGCCCTGGCCTCCATTGAGGACTGGGACACCGGCGGCATCATCGGTATTCCGGTGACCGTGAAGAACATGTCTTTCCCTGTTGGCCGTATCTGGCGTGTGAATGCCAGTGAAGGTCGTTACGAGCCGGTATCCGACTGGATTCACCTCGACTGAGGCCGTTATGGACGCCGTTCTGGAAGTCGACAACATTGAGGTGGTCTACAACAAGACGGTGCAGGTCCTCCGGGGCCTGTCCCTGAGGGTTCCCCGCGGTGCCATCGTGGCACTGCTGGGATCCAACGGGGCCGGCAAGTCCACCACCCTGAAGAGTGTTTCCGGGCTGCTGTCCCTCGAGGATGGAGAAGTCACCGCCGGGGACATTCGCTTCAATGGGCAAAGTCTGAAGAACCGCCCCCCGGAAAAAATGGTGCGGGACGGGCTGTTCCATGTCATGGAAGGCCGGCGGGTATTCGAGGACCTGACCGTGGAGGAAAACCTGGTGGCGGCCACCTATGCCCTGACCGGTCGTGGACAGGGTACTGGTGGGGGCCAGGAAATGGTCTATGACTATTTTCCCCGTCTCAAGGAACGCCGGCGTCAACTGGCTGGGTACCTGTCCGGCGGCGAGCAGCAGATGTTGGCCCTGGGCCGGGCGCTGATCGCCCAACCGGAACTGATCATGCTCGACGAGCCATCCCTGGGCCTGGCCCCCCTGCTGGTGGAAGAGATCTTCGAGATCGTCGCCCGCATCAACCGGGAACAGGGCACCGCCATTCTGCTGGTGGAGCAAAACGCCGCAGTGTCACTGGCCATAGCCTCCTATGGTTACATCATGGAGAACGGCAAGATCGTCATTGACGGGCCCGCCGACAAACTCACCGACAACGAGGATGTCCGGGAGTTCTACCTGGGCGTTGGCGGCAAGGAAGGCGAAGCCCGCAGTTACCGGGATATCAAGCACTACAAGCGTCGCAAACGGTGGCTTTCATGACAGCACCTGCAATTCCTGAACTGACCCTGCCGCAGATGCTGCGGGAGCATGCCCGCCAGCGGCCCCATGACCTGGCCCTGCGCCAGAAAGACTTCGGTATCTGGCAGGCCATCGACTGGCAGACCTACTATCGCCGGGCCTGGCAATTTGGCCTGGGGCTTAGGGCACTGGGACTTGAACCCGGCGGTCATGTGGCCATCATCTCCGAAAACCGGGAGGAATGGGTGATCGCCCAGATGGGCATCGGCCTGGTGCGGGGGATCTGTGTTGGGGTCTACCCCACCAGCCCCTGGAACGAAGTGGCCTATGTGCTGGAGCACAGCGATTCCACCATGGTGATCTGCGAGGACCAGGAACAGACCGACAAGATTCTGGAAGCCTGGCCCCAGCTTCCACACCTGAAGCACAACATTGTTATCGACATGAAGGGCCTGCGCCACTATCCGGACCCGCCCACGCCCTTCGGGGACGTGGAGGCCATGGGCGCCGCCTACGAACGTGATCATCCGGGCATCGTGGATCAGCTGCTGGACGGCCAGCACATGGATGAAACCGCGCTGATGATCTACACCTCGGGCTCTACCGGCCGGCCCAAGGGTGCCATGATCTCCTGGCGTAACCTGCATGCCGCCGCGCCGGGGCTGATTGAGCTGCTGGATATCGGCGAACACGACACGAGTCTTTCCTACCTGCCCCTTTGCCACGTGGCGGAACAGGCTTTTACCAATATCGGACCATTGTACGTTGGCAGCACGGTGAGTTTCGGTGAGAGCCTGCGTACCGTGCAGGAGGACCTCAGGGAGATTGCGCCCACCTTTTTCCTGGGCGTTCCCCGGATCTGGGAAAAGCTGCACTCGTCCATCTACATCAAGATCCAGGAAACCGGTCGTTTGCGCCGATCCCTGTTCAACCGGGCCATGGCCGCCTGCGCCCCCCTGGCCACCAAACCGAAGGCGCAGTGGAGTTTGTCCGACAAGGGCCGCTATGGTCTCTGGTACTGGCTGGTGTTCCGGGCACTGCAGAACTTTGTGGGCCTGCGGCGATGTCACATTGCCATGACCGGTGCCGCGCCCATATCCTCAGGCATCCTGGAGTTCTTCCGCACCATTGGTGTGCCACTGGTGGAAGTCTATGGCCAGACGGAAAGCACCGGGGTAGCGACCGCCCAGCCCGTCGACGATATCCAGCTGGGTACCGTCGGCAAGGCGGTGAAGGGCGTCGAGGTAAGGCTCGGAGACTTCAACGAGATCCTCCTGCGCGGCGACAGCATGTTCCAGGGCTATTACAAGAATGACGAGGCTACCGCCAAGACCCTTAAGGATGGCTGGTTACATACCGGCGATGTGGGGGAGTGGCAGGGGGAACACCTGCGCATCGTGGATCGCCTGAAGGACATCATGATCACCGCCGGGGGCAAGAACCTGTCACCCACGGAGATCGAAAACACCATCAAGGCGAGCCCCTATATCAAGGAATGCATCGTCATCGGCGAGGCCCGCAAGTATGTGTCTGCGCTGATCCAGATCGACTTCGACACCGTCGCCAAGTGGGCCGAGCAGGAGCGGGTGGCCTACACCACGTTCCGCAGCCTGTCGGAACATGAACAGGTCAATGCGCTGATCCAGCAGGAAGTCAACAGGGGTAACGACCAGCTGCCCCAGGTGGCGCAGATCAAGCGCTTTTCATTGCTGACCAAGGAACTGGACCACGACGATGATGAAGTGACGGCCACCATGAAGGTGCGGCGTAGCAAGATCTATGAGAAATACACGGAGGTTATAGAGTCGTTGTACGAAGGAGCTTGACTGGCCATTGACCTTCGCGCCCCGGGTAAGGAGGCTTTCTACACGTGAGCTTCGTGGTCTTTCCGTTCGGTAAACCGGTGAAGTTCAAGGGGCTGTGGCCGGGGGGCTTTCGGAACAGCGCCAGGGAAGGCGCGGTGCAAGGGGGGCCAGGACGGCCCCTGAATTGCAGTGGAGAAAGCCCCCCGGCCGCAGACCGGACTCCAAAGTAGAACGCAACTTAACGCGCGTCTCAGGCAATCCGTTCCTTCAACCCGGCCTTCACCAGCTTGCCATTGGCATTCCGTGGCAAAGGCTCGTCCTGGATGGTCACATAGTCCGGTGTCTTGTAGTCCGCCAGGTTTTCCCGGCAGAACTGGCGGATGTCGTCGTCGCTCAGTTCCTGGCCGTCCACCTGGGTGACGAACACATGGATTTTCTCCCCCAGCACCTCATCCGGATGGGGAATCACCGCGCACTCCACCACCGCCGGATGGCCGGTAATCAGGTTCTCCAGCTCCACGCTGTAGATGTTGTAGCCACCCCGGTTGATCATGTCCTTCTTGCGGTCGAAGATGCGCACAAAGCCTTCCTCATCCATGGAGCCGATGTCCCCGGACTTCCAGTGGCCGGCGGTGAACTCCCGGGCGTTGGCTTCCGGGTTGTTCCAGTAGCCCGGTGACACCATGGGGCCGCTGATCCACAACTCGCCGGATTCCCCGGGGGCCACTTCACGGCCGAGGTCGTCCATGATCCGGATATCGCCGCAGGGCACCGGCTGCCCCACACTGTCCGCGTGCTCGCCGGCGTCGCCCAGGGGCAGGCAGGTGGAGGGAGACGTGGTTTCAGTGGCGCCATAGGCGTTGATCAGTTCCAGGTCTGGCAGCTGGTCCCGTAATTGCGCAATGGTGCTTTCCGGCATGGGCGCGCCACCAAAGCCGCCGATGCGGAAGGCGCTCAGGTCATGGTCACGGAAGTTGGTGCGCAGCAGGCACAGGTTATACATGGCCGGCACCATGATGGTGTGGGTGACCTTTTCCCTGGCCAGCAGCTTCACGGCTTCTACCGCATCAAAGGCGGGAATCACCACGATGGCGCCTGCTACATGGGTCATGGTCAGCATGTTGGCCACCAGCCCGGTCACATGGCTGCCTGGCGCCACCAGCAAAGTGCGCTCGCCATCCCCGAGGGCCATGGTGTGCTGGAAGTGCATCACCGAGTGAATGATGTTGAAGTGGGTGAGTATGACCCCCTTCGGTTTACCGGTGGTGCCAGAGGTGTAGAGGATAACCGCGGGATCTTCTTCTCTGACCGTGGGCAGGGGCGGCTCTGTGCCGGTGTCCTTCAGCAGGTTCTCGAAGGGCTCGCTGTGTTCATCACCGCCGCCAATGGCAAAACGGTGCCTCAGGCCTGGCAGTTCGTCGGGCGTGGGCAGCTTGCTGCCCTGTTCGCCGGCAAAGACGACCGCCCTGGCATCGGAATGCTCCAGCATGTAACGCAGGCCAGGCCCCTGCTCCCGGGTGTTCAGGGGCATGACGATGGCGCCTGCCCGCAGAACGCCCAATACCGTCAGCACCAGCTCGGTGCTGTTGCCAATCAGCAGGCCGACCCGGTCACCGGGCTCGACTCCCCGGTGCCGGAGCTGGGCGGCCATGGCCCCGGCACGGTCGGCCACCTCCCGGTAACTCAGCCTTTGCCCTTCACAGACGATACAGTCTGCGCCCGGAGCCCGCTCCACCGAAGCCAGAAACGACTCCAGCACACTGGCCGGGCGTTCCCGGTAGCAGCGTACAACACGGTCACCGAAATGATGTTCATGGCGTATGGCAAAGTCAGGGGTGGTGCTCATCGGGATGAATCTCCGGTTCTTGTCGTTCAGGTGGTGGGAGGAGGCTACTGTTCGAGGCGTACTACGGCATCACCAACCACCTTGGTCTCGCCGTGCTGGTTGACCACGCTGAGCTCGAGCCGGGCTCTCTGTTCGCCGGCTTCCTCGAAGCGTTCTGTAATCCTTCCGCTACAGCTGAGTTCGTCGTGGACCTGTGATATGGCCACAAAACGCATGCCGAAACTGACCAGGGCGTCCTGGGGCAGCCAGTTGGTGAGCATACGGCCCAGATAGGCGGATGCCAGCATGCCATGGGCAAACACATCGTCCATGCCATGATAGCGGGCGAAGTCCAGGTCCACATGAATGGGATTATGGTCGCCGGAAGCGCCGGCATACAACGCGAGGGTCAGTCGCGAAATGGGGGGTGTGGAGAGGGGCGGAATCTCGTCCCCCACCTTGATGGAAGTGGTGTCGACATCAGGGCGCATAGGTCTTACCTGTGGCGGATAATAATAATGGAACGAAGGTCGGCGAGCCTTTCCGGCTCTCCATTGGTGGTATCCCGGAAAACGGCGGTTTCCCGTACCACGAACTCCATGGCACCGGCTTTTTTCTGGTAGATGTCGGTAATCCGGGAGTCAAAGGTCAGCCGGTCGCCTGCGCAGGCCACCTGGTGGTAATCGAAGTGTTGCTCGCCGTGCAGCACCTTTCCCAGCTCGATGCCCAGCGTATCCATATAGTCGTAGGGGTTGTCCCGTTCCATATCCAGGCAGAACAGGAACGTGGGGGGCACCGGCAGTGATCTCCAGCCTGCCGCCTTTGCAGCGTCTTCATCCAGGTAGACCGGATTGGTCTCGCCAATGGCCTTGGCAAAAAAACGCAGACGGCCGGCTTCAATCAGTTGGGTATGGACCGGCAACCGGAAACCGATAAAGCCCGGATCGATCATGGCAACCACCTTGCGGCTATAGGAAAAGGACAGTGCATCGCAGGCACCAGGTTGCCTCCTGCCAGCCCCGGGGGCTGGCAGGAGGCTGGCTCAGCCGGTGGTGACCGGCTTGAAGTCGCCGTACTCTTCCCGGAGCTTGGTCTTCAAAAGCTTGCCGGTGGCTGTGTGTGGCAGTTCATCCACAAAGAGGATGTCGTCCGGAAGCCACCACTTGGCTACGTGCTCCTCGAGGAAGGCCATCAGCTCGTCTTTGCCGATGGTGGCGTTGTCCTTGAGCACCGCGATCAGTAGAGGCCGTTCCTGCCATTTGGGGTGGGCAATACCAATCACTGCGGCTTCGGCCACCTCCGGGTGGGAGACGGCAGCGTTTTCCAGTTCGATGGAGGAAATCCACTCGCCCCCGGACTTGATCACGTCCTTGGACCGGTCTACCAGGGTCAGGAAACCATCCGCGTCGATGGTGCCGATATCCCCAGTGGGGAAGAAACCTTCGCTGTCCAGCTTGCTGCCCCCCTCCTGGCGGTAGTAACCACTCGCTATCCAGGGGCCCCTCACATAGAAGTGGCCGGATGTCTTGCCGTCCCAGGGCAGGCGCTCACCGTCGTCATTGACGATCTTGATGTCCACGCCCCAGATTCCGCGCCCGGCCTTGGTCCTGAGTTTCGCCATTTCCTCATCACTGAGGCTGTCGTGCTTGGGCAGGGGTTTGTTGATGACGCCAAGCGGACTGGTCTCGGTCATGCCCCAGCCCTGAACCATGTCGATACCCGACTTGCGGAAACGTTCGATCATGGCAATGGGTGGTGCCGAACCACCCACACCCACCCCGGTCAGGCTCAGCTTGTCGAGGCTGGCGCCAGATGTGGAGTCCAGGTACTGGAACAGCATCAGCCACACGGTGGGCACCGCCATCGAGAAGGTGATGTTCTCGTCTTTCATGAGCTGATAGACGCTGGCGCCGTCCAGGTGCTGGCCGGGCAGAACAACCTTCGCGCCCACCATCGGGGCCGAATAGGGTACACCCCAGGCATTGGCGTGGAACATCGGCACAATTAACAACATGCTGGTGCGGCTGCTGATTTCAAAGGCGTCGGGGGCCACCTGCATAAGTGAATGAAGTACGGTGGAGCGATGGCCGTAGAGAACCCCTTTCGGGTTGCCGGTGGTACCGGAGGTGTAGCACAGGGATGAGGCCGTGCGCTCGTCGAACTCCGGCCATTCGTAGTCGTCGCTGGCCGCTTCCATCAACTCTTCATAGCAGTAGAGGTTGGGCAGGTCGATGTCCGGCATGTGCTCCCGGTCGGTCATGGCCACGAAGGCCTCTACCGTCTCCAGCTGCGGCGCCAGCTGCTTCACCATGTCGGCAAAGGTGATGTCGAAGAACAGCACCTTGTCTTCGGCGTGGTTAATGATATAGGTCAGCTGCTCCGGAAACAGGCGCGGGTTAACCGTGTGCAGGATCGCACCGCTACCGGAAACACCGAAGTAAAGTTCATAGTGGCGGTAGGTGTTCCAGGCCAGTGTGCCAACCCGGTCCTGGAAATCCACACCCAGGGTTTTCAGGGCGTTGGCCATTTGCTTGGAGCGATTGCGCAGTTCCCGGTAGTTGGTGCGGTGCATCGGACCTTCCACGGTCTTGGTGACGATCTCGGTTTCCGGGTGGAAGGTGGCGGCGTGCTCGATCAGTGACGAAATGAGCAGGGGCTTGTCTTGCATCAGTGCTTGCATGGCACTCTCCTGAAGTTGTTGTGGTTGTAGCAGGATGTAAACCCCAGTGTCTCGCACCATGGCAACAGTGCCCTCGTCTGATTCGACGATTTGCGGCGGCCGGCCTTTTCTGATCTCGTCGGAACAGACGACGCCGTTGGCCGGGTGGATTATTACGCTGGATGGTGGCCGGAATTGCCCGGCCGTTTCCCGACAGCAAGTTCACAACAATAAACGCACCCGGAGCTGGTGCACAAAGGAGCTGTAATGCGTTATTTGACCATGCCCCGTTTTACCCGCCTCGCCCTGCCCCTGGCTATTGCCGGAACACTGATGGCCAGTGCGGCGGACGCCCGTTCAATCCGTTATGCCACCGGCTATGCCTCCCAGTCCATCGGCGCTGTAGCGGGTGATGCCTTTGCCGAGGCGCTTGATAAGTACTCGGGTGGCGAACTGACCGCAAAGGTCTACCCCCAGTCACTGCTGAGTTTTTCAGAGACGCCCTCTGGTGTCCGTGATGGTCTTGCCGACAGTGGCCTGGTGCTGACGCCGTATTTTCCGGCAGAGTTTCCGAGTACCAACCTGGCAGCGGAAATCTCCATGCTGCTGGAGCTGACCGGTGCACCGGCGGAAACCGCCGGCCTGGCCTACGCCGGTGCCATGTCTGAATATCTGTTCAACCACTGCCCGGAATGCACCGAGGAGTTTGACGAGCAGAACCAGGTGTTTATCGGTGGTGGCGGCACCTCGCCGTACTTCCTGTTGTGCAACACGCCGGTACGCAATATGGAAGAGCTTGAAGGTAAGCGCATGCGGATTGGCGGTGCCCAGTGGTCGCGGTGGGTGGAGAGTATGGGCGCTTCCCCGGTCTCCGTTCCCCAGCACGAAACCTATGAGGCCCTTAGCCAGGGTGTGGTGGACTGTTCTGTCCACTCAGCGCCGGAGCTGACCATCGTGAAGCTGATGGAAGTGGTGTCGGACCTGACGACCGGCGCGCCGGGAGGTGTGTTTGCCGGTGTGGCGAATACCGTCAACAAAGACACCTGGAGCAGCCTGGGCGAGGACGAACGGAGCGCGGTGCTGCATGCGTCTGCCGTGCTTTCGGCGGAGCTGAGCTGGGGCTATGCCGAGGCAGCCCTGGAGAACATGAAGACCGCGGAAGAACTGGACGGAATCGAGATACATGAAGCCAGCGATGATATGAAGGCTCAGACCCGTGAGTTTATCCAGCAGGACCTGGATGCCATGGCTACCACCTACGCCGATAAGTACGACATCAGCAATGCCAGCGAGATGATCGAGACCTTCAAACCGATCCTGGAAAAGTGGGTGTCGCTGGTGGACGGCATCGACAGTGGTGAAGCACTGGCTGACCTGTACTGGGAGGAAGTCTTCTCCAAGGTGGATGTCAGCGGCTACGGGCAGTAACCATCCAATAACAACAAGAATCATTGGCAGCCTGTCTGGCCTATGGCTGGCAGGCTGCATGAACAGGAGTGTTGAATCATGATCCTGCACAAGCCTGAACTGATCGAGGAATACACCAACAAGGGATACTGGGGTAACAAAACCCTGCTGGAACGCTTTGCCGTCAACTGCGCCGCTCACCCGGACCGCGAGGCAGTGGTGGATCCGCCCAACCGGGACGAGCTGGTGGGCACGCCCGCCCAGCGTCTGACCTGGGCCGAGTTTGGCCAGGCCGTGGATGCCACCGCAGCGGAACTGTCGCGTCGCGGATTCGGCAAGGACGACGTGCTGGTGGCTCAGCTGCCCAATGTATGGGAGCTCGCCATGCTGTACCTGGCCGCGGCAAAGGCCGGCGGCCTGCTTTCCGCTCTGCCCATGCAATGGCGCAGAAAAGATGTAGGTTATGTGATGGAAATGACCGGGGCCCGGTTCTATGCCTCGGCCGAGAGCTTCCACGGTTTTGACTACCAGGCCCTGGGCCAGGAGCTGGGTTTCGACCATTACATTGGCCTGAAAGAGCTGACCGATATTGCCCGCACCAAACCCGGCCAGGTACCGGAAGTGCCGGTCGATGCCAACGACATCTTCACCCTGTGCTGGACGTCCGGCACCGAGGCAGACCCCAAGGGCTGCCCCATGAGCCACAATAACTGGGAGTACCTGATCAGCCTGGTATTCACCACCTGTGGCCTGCAGAAGGGCGACCGCATCCTGTGCGTGGCACCCCTGGTCAACATGACGGCGGTGGGGGTGAACTACGTACCCTGGCTGGCAGCGGCGGGGACCCTGGTTCTGCACCATCCGATCACGCCGGAGATCCTGCTGCGTCAGCTTACCGAAGAGCGTATCCAGTACACCATCCTGGTACCGGCGATGCTGAACATGATCGCCAAGCTGCCCAATGTGGACCAGCTGGATCTGTCCAGCGTTCGGACGATCACCACCGGGTCAGCGCCGCCTTCGGCCTGGTCCATGCAGGAGTTCAAGCGCCGCTGGGATATCGATATCGTCAATATCTGGGGCCAGAACGAGGGCACCAGCCTGGTGGCCGGACCGGCGGATGTTCCGGACCTGGACATGCGGGTGGATCACCTGCCCTGGTGGGGCAGGAAGGGCATCGAGTGGCCCTCCGGCATCTACGGTGTCGAGGTGAAGATCCTGGGCGACCGGGATGAGGAAATCACCGAGCCCGGCGGCATCGGTGAGCTGTGCTATCGCAGCCCGGGGCTTTTTGCGGGCTACTTCCAGCGTCCGGACATCACCGGGCGTTCATTCACGGATGACGGCTTCTTCCGCACCGGTGACCTGTTTATCGTGCAGGATGACAAGCACGTGGGTTTCTACGACCGCAAGAAGGACATGGTGATCCGCGGCGGCTTCAATATCTCCAGCGTGGAAGTGGAGAACGCGGTACTGGGCTTTGACAAGGTGCAGGACGTTGCCGTCATACCCCAGCCGGACGACATCATGGGTGAGCGGGTCTGCATCTGTGTGGTACCTGCGGATGAGGACCATCCGCCGACCCTGGAGGAAATCAACGACTACCTGAAGGAGCAGGGTATGAGTGTCTACAAGCTTCCAGAAAAGATGAAGCTGATTGACGCCATTCCCCGTAACCCGGTGGGCAAGATCCTCAAGAAGGAGTTGCGGACCCTGTAGGGCAAAGGGGCCGGGGTTTGTGCTCCCTGGCCCCTTGATTGGTTACCTACTGCCCTTCGTTACATACCGTACTGGTTCACATCCACTTTCGAGAACACTTCATCCCAGTAGAGCTGCTGTAGCTCTTCTCCGGTTTCCACATCCTGTACCAGTTCGATCCAGCGTTCCAGGCTTTCCCTGAACTCCTCAATCATATCCGCAGACCGGTCCAGGTCATGCTTCTCCTGGTAACGGGTGGCGATGGTGGCCACATCATTTTCAATGAAGTCGCGGGTGGCTGCCTTGAGTTCATCACCGGCCTCATGGACGGTAATGTCTTCCTTCTGCTCGATCAGCTGCCGGTTTTCCTCATGCTCCTTCACGTAAAGGCGGGCCAGCTCGGCGATGATGGCGGCTGAACCGTAAAGTACGGCCTCCCGGTTCTCGGCAGACAGACCCTTCCAGGCGTCGGCATTCATGTGGGTGGCAATGCCCCCGAAAATGCCGCCGGGAACCCCCAGGGTAATGTCGCTGGTCACTTCAATGAAGTTGAAGTTGGTCAGGTCCGGCAGGTTGTGGGCGGTGCAGTCCAGCACGCCCTGGCCCAGGCCCTCGTAAACCTCGTTGACCGCCATTGAAACCGGAGAGGCATCCATGGCCTCGACCCACCGGGCCCACTGCGGGCCGCCAATGCGGATACGCTTGCCCTCGATGTCCTCCATGGTGACAACGGGCTTGTTGCAGATCAGGGTATAGGGGGTACTGCCGGAGATACCCAGGAACACCTGGTTGTTATTGGTGTATTCCTCGACACATTCCGGGCAGTTGTTGAAGACATACTCGGAGATGGCGCCGCCAAATGCGAAGGTGGCCTCCCGGGCGGTGGTGTTATCCAGTTCCAGCAGCATTGTCAGCTCCGTCAGCATGATGGTACTGGGGAACTCGGTCTGGAAATAGGGTGTCAGTACCGCGCCGAAGTCCGCCATGCCATCCCGCAGGCCCGGAGGGGTTTCCATAAAGCTTAACAGGGACTGCATGTAGGGCTTGACTGTCAGGTCACCACCGCTGCGATCCTTCAGGGCGTTGGAGAACACTTCGATACTCTTGGAGCCGATGGAATTGGGCGTGGCGCCGGAGGCAAAGCTCAACTCGCGGGCTTCCACATTGCCGGCTGCCAGCAGGCCAGTCAGTGCTGCGCCGGCAATAAAACCGGCCAGAGGGGTCTTGAGGTATATCATGGCGTACTCCTGTTCATTGTTGTTGTTGGATTTTCCGGTTCAGCTCACCTTGCGGTCCCGGTCGGACCAGTGTTCTTCCCTCAGTTTGTACTTGAGCAGCTTGCCCGCCGGGGACAGGGGCAGTTCGTCGCGGATCTCCAGGCTGCGGGGAATCTTGTAGTTGGCGATCAGGGTCTTGCAGTGGGCCATGACTTCGTCCAGGGTCAGCCCGGCGTCGTCGTTCACCACCACTGTGGCGTGGACCCGTTCGCCCCAGTCTTCGTCCGGCACGCCGATGACCGCACACTGCGCCACCTGGGGCATCTGCAACAGCGCTTCCTCCACTTCGGCGGAATAGACGTTTTCGCCACCGGTGACGATCATGTCTTTGATACGGTCCACCACATAGACAAAGCCGTCGTCATCCATGTACCCGGCATCGCCGGTATGCATCCAGCCGTTACGCAGGGCCTGGGCGGTCTGCTCCGGCTTGTTCCAGTAGCCCTGCATGACCACCGGGCCCCGGGCCACGATCTCGCCCCGGGTACCATTGGGTACGGTGTTGTCCTCGCCATCCACGATGCGGATCTCCACCATGGGCAGGGGGCGGCCGGCGGACATCATCTTGCCGCTTTCAAACCCTTCGTCGGTATGCCAGTCCTTGGTGAGAATGGTGACCGTCGGGGACAGCTCGGTCATGCCGTAGGCCTGCAGAAAGCCGGCTTTGGGCATGGCCTGGCGGGCCTTGTTGAGCAGGGTGCTGTCCATGGGGGAGGCGCCGTACATCATGTGCTGCAGGCCGCTGAGGTCATAGTTGCCGAACTCCGGATGGGCAAGGACCATCCGTAGCATGGTGGGCACCAGGAAGGTCTCGATCACGCCCTCGTTCTGGATCGCCTCCAGCACGGCTTTGGGTTCGAACATGGGAATGATCACATTGGTGCTGTGGCGGGCCACCGCCTGCAGGATCAGGCCGGTACCGGCGACGTGGAAGGTGGGGGCTGCATGCAGGGTCACGGAACGGATCGGCATGTTGGCCACCGCCTGGGAGCCCAGACCGTTGCTGAACAGGTTCATGTGACTGAGCATAACGCCCTTGGGTTTGCCGGTGGTGCCCCCGGTGTACATGACGGCCGCCAGGTCGTCCTTGCTGCGCAGGGTATCTTCCATCTCATCGTTGTCGCGGACCAGGTCCTCGAAATTATGGGTGCCGGCGGGAGTTTCCTTGTCACCCGCGTATATCACCGTCTCCAGGGCCTTCGAACCTTCCTTCAGCGGGTTGATCATGGCGCTGAAGGTGTCATCCACCACCAGGAAGGTGCTTTCACAGTCGTCCAGGGAATAGACGATCTCCGACGGGCTCCAGCGGATGTTTACCGGGTTGATCACGCCACCGGCCCAGAAGGTAGCGTAGATGGCTTCGGCATAGCGGTCCGAGTTGAGGCTCAGGATGGCTACCCGGTCGCCTTCCTTCAGTCCCAGCTGTTTCAGACCGGCGGCCAGCCGGGCGATGCGGGAGACAAATTCCCGGTAGGTGTGACGTCGGCCCTGGCAGACGGTGGCCGTCTTGTCCGGTGCCTCGATCAGGGCCTTATGCAGGGGTTGCGTCAGGTACATGTGTTCGGGTCTCCTTGTTTCTTGTTGTCAGTGCTGGATCAGAAGCCGTGCTTGTCCACGTCGACCTTTGAATACACTTCGTCCCAGTAGAGCTCGGTAAGGGCCTCGGGAGAGTCAATGTCGTCCACCATGCCAGCCCACTTTTCGATGATGGGCCGGAAATCCGCCAGCATCTCCTCGCCGTCCGTAATGCCGTAACGTTCCTGGTAGGCGCTGGCGATCCGCTCCAGATCGGCCCGGATGAACTTCCGGTTGGCGTCGATGAGGCCCTCTGAAGGCTCATGAACGGTGATGTCTTCCAGCTCGCGGGCTGTCTCCAGGTTGTCCAGGCTGGCCTGGGCGTAGGCCCAGGTGATGTCGGCGGAAGTCACCGCAGTGGCGTACATCACAGCCTCTCGCTGCTTAGTGTCCAGTGACTGCCAGAAGTCCCGGTTGATACTGTTGCTGGAGGTGCCGTAAACCCCGCCTGGTACGTCTGTGGTGATATGGGTGACCACTTCCATCATCTTGAAAATGGTCAGTTCCGGTGTGGACTGGATGGTACAGTCCAGAACGCCCTGGCTGATGCCCTCATACATTTCGTTCACTGACATGGACACCGGTGAGGCCTCCATGGCTTCGGCCCACCTTGACCAGTTAGCGCCACCATGGCGCAGGCGCTTACCCTTGAGATCCTCGACGGTGGTCACGGGTTCATTGCACAGCAACATGTACCGGGTGCTGGCGCCGGCACCAGCGTAGACCTGGTTCTGTTGAGTGAACTCTTCCAGGCACGAGTCGCAGTGATTGAACAGGTATTCCGCCATGGCGCCCCCGAACGCCATACCGGCCCGGTGCTGTTCCAGGTCGGTGAATTCGAGCAGCATCGAGGACTCACCCACCAGGTTGGCGCGGGGGTATTCGGTGGAGGCATAGGTCAGCAGCACGGCGCCGGCATCCGCCATGCCATCCCGCAGGCCGTCGGACATTTCCATGAAGTTGAGTAGCGTCTGGGGGTAAACCTTGGCGGTCAGGGAGCCGTCGGAATGTTCCTTTAATGCTTCCGCGTACCGGTCGGCGGCCTTGGAGCCGATGGAGTTTGGCGGGTAGCCGGTGGCGTACTTCAGTTCGGTGGCCTGGGCCTGGCCCAGAACGGCAGTTGTCAGCACCGCGGCTGAAACCATGGCTGGCAGGTGTAGGGCTTTACGCATCGGGTCATCTCCTGGTCATTGCGGCAATCCGGGCGCCGCTTTTTGTTGTGGGATGGAGCGTCGAGCGTGGGCTTGGGTGCTGTTTTTTTATTGTCGTTGTCTGGGTTGTGAACAGCTTCCAACAAGCTAGGTCACGACCGGAGAGTCAGCTATCGTCGGAACCGACGAATTGTGTACTTTTGCGTCAGCGAGATCGGGAGGTCGCTCTGGCGAGCGAATCGGAAGAGACAAGGGGGCGCTGTTGGAGACGCCGGGGGCCCCGCGCGCAGGTGACCCCCGGGCGAATCCGGCTCAGCCGGCAAATTCGTCGTTGCAGGCCTTTTCCATGGCTTCCCGGTATTCCGCTGTCAGGCGCTGGCATAGCTCTGCTGCCGATGGCTCATCTTCGATGGCACCGACGCCATGGCCCGCGGACCAGACGTTCTTCCAGGCCTTGGCCTCGTTTTCCATATCCAGGCCGGTATGGCCGTCGGTGGCGGCCAGGTCCAGGCCCGCGGCTTCCACGCTCGGGCGCAGGAAGTTGGCATTAACACCCGAGACCTTGGGCGTGTAGACAATATCAGCAGCATGGGTATCGCGCACCATCGCCTTGTACTCGGCCTGTACCATTGATTCTTCGGTTGCGAGGAAACGCGTGCCGAGATAGGCGAGGTCAGCGCCCATAAGGCGTGATGCAGCGATCTGGGCGCCGGTACTGATGCTGCCTGCCAGGATGATTGTGCCGTCAAACACCTGGCGGATTTCCTGCACCAGGGCAAACGGACTCACGGTGCCGGCATGGCCACCAGCGCCTGCAGACACCGCGATAATACCGTCCACACCGGCCTCAGCCGCCTTCTCCGCATGGCGGCGATTGATCACATCATGGAACACCAGGCCGCCATAGGAATGCACGGCTTTCACCACTTCCGGTACGGCTCCCAGTGAGGTAATCACCAGGGGGACCTTGTACCTGACCACCTGCTCCAGGTCGGCCTGCAACCGGGGATTGGAGCGATGGACAATCAGGTTGACCCCATAGGGCGCTGCATCCTTGCCCTCAAGGCGGCTTTCAATCTCCTCCAGCCATTCCACGAAGCCTTCGGTAGAGCGCTGGTTAAGGGCCGGAAAGGTGCCCACGACACCGTTGAGGCAGGTCTCCACCACCAGGTCCGGGCCGGATGTGAGGAACATGGGGGCAGCGATGGCCGGGACTTTGAGCCGGCCCTGGAAGGAAGCGGGAATGGGCATGGGAATTATCTCCGTCAATATGCGTTTACGACCCGTCAGGCCGATGCCTGGCAGATGATAGCGGTCTAATGCTCCCATGGTGATGCACCTGCCGATTCGTCCAATCTGACGATTCTTTGGCCAGTGGTGTCCATTAGTTTGGTCCGATCTCAACAAAAAGGTGACGACAATGGATTGGCAGGCTTATATCGATACCGACAAACTTCGTTCGTGGATGGCTTCGCAGGGGTTTGGCGACGGCGAAATCACCGGTGCGCACCTGCTTGGTGGCGGCACCCAGAACCTACTGCTGCGCTTCGACTACAGCGGGCAGAGCCTGGTATTACGGCGGCCGCCGCCTCATCTTCGCGCTAATTCCAACGAAACCATGCGCCGTGAAATGCGCATGCTCGAGGCGCTGGCGGATTCTGACGTGCCCCATCCCCGCCTGGTAGCCGGGTGCCCTGACGAATCAGTGATCGGGGCCGCTTTCTATCTGATGGAGCCGGTGGAGGGCTTTGCCCCGGTGAATGGGCTGCCTGAATTCCACGCCTCGGATGCCGCTGTACGCCACCGTATGGGGTTGTCACTGGTGGAAGGCATCACAGCCCTGGGGGCGGTGGATTACGAGGCTGTCGGCCTTGCCGGATTCGGCAAGCCGGAGAACTACCTTGAGCGCCAGGTGAATCGATGGCGCCAGCAGCTTCAGAGTTACGGGGACTTCCCCGGCTGGTCCGGTCCACGGGCAATTCCCGGTGTGGAGACTGTCGCTGGCTGGCTGGAACGTCACCGGCCTTCGTCGTTTGAGCCGGGTATCATCCACGGCGACTATCACCTTGGTAACGTCATGTACCGTCACGACAGTGGCGAACTGGCGGCCATTGTGGACTGGGAGCTGACCACCATCGGCGACCCGCTGCTGGACCTGGGCTGGCTACTGGCCACCTGGCCCGGGGCGACACCGGCCGAAGACACCATTGAAGGATTCCGGGTACAACCCTGGGACGGGTTCCCGGCCGCCGGGGAGCTGGTGGAACATTACCGGGCCCGGACTCACCGGGATACGTCCTGCATCGAGTGGTATGCGGTACTGGCCTGTTACAAGCTGGGCATCATCCTGGAGGGAACCCACGCTCGCGCCTGTGCAGGAAAGGCGCCTAAAGCCACGGGGGACCAGCTGCATGCCAGTACCGTGGCGCTGTTTGAGCGGGCGCTGGGTTGGGTGCGCTGACTCGGGCGATGGCGCCTGAAGCCTGCTGCTCCTCTATGGCCATTTCACCCCGCACTGTTGCAGGTACCGTTCACCCTGAGCCTGTCGAAGGGTGTTCTCGCCGGCTACTACCAGTCTCTCTCGCCCAACCTTCTACAGGCGCCCTTCGACAGGCTCAGGGCGAGCGGG
>NZ_JAWLGY010000012.1:0-2374 GCF_041690615.1 Marinobacter sp. | reverse complement strand
TTCACCCTGAGCCTGTCGAAGGGTGTTCTCGCCGGCTACTACCAGTCTCTCTCGCCCAACCTTCTACAGGCGCCCTTCGACAGGCTCAGGGCGAGCGGGCATGGCATAAGGGACCCGGGGGCGTGGATCCTACTTTTTCCGGGCAAACGGGAATGAGGGCGCCGGCTGGTAAGCGGGAGAATAGGATATACTCGAGCGCCCTGAAACGCCGCAGAATCACACATATTGCGTTATGCCATTGTCCAGTTTGTTCGCCACAGCCCTTATGGGACCTTGCGGCACAGTGTCAGGTAGTTTTGTGGGACGACGGAATCGCGTAGGTCACCACCGCATGGGCCACCGGCTTTTCCAGGTGCCCCTCCGAATAGATGTTCACTTCGGTCAGCACCGAGCGGCGGCCCAGGTGGAGCAGGGTGCCCTTCGCCACAAGCGCCTTGCCGGATTCGGGCTTGCGAAGGAAGTTGATGTTCAGGTTGCTGGTCACCGCCAGGGGCACAATGCCAATGTGGGACAGTACTACCACATAGGCGGCGGTATCCGCTGTTGCCATCATGGTGGGACCGGACACGGTGCCGCCGGGGCGCAGGTGGGATTCGTCCACTGGCTGGCGTACCCATGCCTCCTTTTCATCCACGCTTTCCACGGTGATGGTGGCCTGGGGAAATTCACCGCTCATGAATGCCTGTAGCTCGTCAGCACTGGCCTGGATTGCCATAGCCTGGTTCCTTGTAGATTGGTTGATTATTTCAGTGGCGCGGACTGGCCTGCCTGTTCCAGTGCCTGCTGCATGGCCAGTTCGAGCGCAGGCAGCTGGTGGGCGGCCTCACTGACGGCCCGAATGTCCGTCTGCTCCGCCCGGGCGATTTCACCGAGTGCGCTCCATGCATCGGCACTGCGCTGGCAGGCATCAGCAGCGGCCGCGAAGGCAGGGTCGCCGGTCGCTTGTGCCACATCCCGGCAGAAGCTGGCTTGCAGCCGACGGAAGAAGCCGCCGCCGGTGCCGGCTTTTTCGATGAACACCGGGATGCTCTTGACGGCCGCGGTCAGTTCATCCGGATCCAGCCGGTAGGGCCAGGTAATGATGTCATCGGCAAACGCCTGGACGCCCTCTACACCGGACGCCACCAGACTCCCTTCCGGCAGGGTGGAGACATCGAACAGCAGTGCATCTTCACCGCCGAGTACCCGGGCAGCAGAGGCCGCCGCGTCCCGGGCGCAGGTCAGCAGGTCGGGCAGCCGGGTTGGGAAGCGCATCGGATAGGTGGCAAAACGGTTAGGTCCGGGGAAACCGTTGGAACCGTGGGCGCTCCGGAAGGCGTCCATGGGGACTTCCTGAACCTCTTCCCGGTCGTTGTCCACGATGAACACGGTTCCACGCCCATCGTCGTAGCCGATAATCACCACATCATGGCGGGTGTTGGACAGCCTTACCCGCAGGTAGGGCAGCTCGGCGATGTCGCACCAGACCATGACCGGACGGCCCGCATCAATCTCGCTCCTGACCAGGTGCCAGGCTTCATCGGCGTCGTCGGTTTGCTGGCGGTGGGTATCGATGTTCAGTCGCCGGCAGAAATCCAGCTCCATATCGGCGTTACGGCCCACCAGGTACATGGGGGGTGTCAGGCCGGGATACCGGGTGTACATGAACGACAGGCCGCCCCCCAGGCCGAACACCAGGCCTTCACCCGGCAACCGGCCAGGCAGATCTTCCCAGCCGAGGTCAGCCCAGTGCAGCAGGTCCCGCAGCGCGCCTGAGCCGCAGTGGCCGCCAAGCTGGTGGGGGTAGGGGTCGATGATGACGCGGCTCATTTTGGCTCACTCCACTGCTGACGAAGGGCTTTCTTGTCGAGTTTTCCATAGGCCGTCACTGGAAGGCTGTCGACCAGGTGAATGGCCTTGGGAACCTTGTATTTTGACAAGGTGGCCTTGCAGTGACTGAGCAGTTCAGTGGTGTCCGGCTGTGAGTCGGGCTGGGGTACCACAAAGGCAGTTACTGCTTCACCCCAGTCCGGATCTGGCAACCCAACCACGGCCACCTGGGCAACACCCTCGCAGGGCTGTAGCGCGTTCTCCACTTCGGAGGTGTACACATTCATGCCGCCACTGATGATCATGTCATTTTTGCGGTCGAGCAGATAAAGATACCCATCGCCGTCCAGCCGTCCGATGTCCCCGGTATGCACCCAGCCGTCCACCAGTGTGGAAGCGGTTTTCTCCGGCAACCGATGATACCCCAGCATGTTATAGGGTGTGAGGGTTGCGACCTCGCCGCTTGCGCCCTCGGGAACGTCATTGCCCTGGTCATCAACGATTCGCACCCTCGACATGGTCGCCGGCTGGCCGCAGCTGAGCAGGCGTTCGGGATGTTCTGGGT
>NZ_JAWLGY010000011.1:115494-125182 GCF_041690615.1 Marinobacter sp. | reverse complement strand
CACTCATCCCCGGACTCGAAATGAACCGCATCAGGCTTCGCCTGGGCGGTTTCCTCCGACCCGGAACAGGCCGCCAGAGCAAGGGAAAAAGCCAGAACCAGGCCAGCACGGACTACGAATGACAGCTTCATCAACAGACTCCAGGTCAGATACGACGATTACGGAACAGGGCCCAGGCGCCCGCCAGGGGAATGACAAACCAGACCGCAAGGGCAAGCCACAGCCCGCCCGGCCCCATGGGCAGGTCCGAGCCCAGGCTGAGTACGCCGGTGAGCTGTGCCCCACCCTCAAAAGCCACGATATTGAGCAGGCGATAGATATCCGTGGGGTTAAGCAGCAGCAACCAGGGCAACAGGTCCGGGTTCAGCTTGCCTTCGCTGGCCACCAGCACACCCAGCAACACCAGATCGAAGATCAACACAAAGAAAAACCAGATCGCCAGTGCCAGGCCCGCCGCCAGCGGCTTCTCACTCACCCGCACGCTCACCAGGTAGGCCAGCGCAATAAACCCCCAGCCCAGCAGAACCGTAGACAGAATGAACCGGAACATGGCCGCCGCCAGCACACCCACGGCAACGTCTTCCACCAGCAGGGCGATGGCAACGCCGGCAACGCCGAAGCCGATCACAGTAGCGAGCGCCAGGGTCAGGCCATGCCCCAGGAACTTGCCAAACAGTAGCTGGCCCCGGCTCAGGGGATAGGTCATCAGCAGCAACAGGGTACCGCCCTCCTCCTCCCCCACAATGGCGTCGTAAGCCAGCAGCAGCGCGATCAGCGGAATCAGGAAAATACCCAGGCTTGCCAGGCTGGCAATGGTGGCCGGGGTGGAGGCGTAGCCCACACTGCCGGAAGCCGCCGCACCAAACCAGGCGATCCCCAGGGCCAGGGTGGCAAAGACCAGGGAGATGGCCACCATCCAGCGGTTGCGCAGACTGTCTGCCAGCTCTTTACGGGCAATGGTCCAGATACTGTTCATTGCACGCCTCCCCGGTGGGCCAGGCCACCGGAACCGATAAAGTGCACGTAGATGTCCTCCAGGGTGGGTTCGGAAATACCCAGGTCACGAACCTCACCGGTAGCCAGCAGCCTGTGGATCATGGCCATTTTCTGATCGTGAGCCACATCAATTCGCAGGTTACCGTTATCGAGCCCGTTTACTGTGGCACCCAGGCCAGACCCCTCGACAATACCGGCCAGGTGGCAATTATCGTTGGCCGGGGCCACCGTCAGTGACACCGGCATATTGGCCTGCCGGCGAAGAGACACCAGGTTGCCGGCTGCCTTCAGGGAGCCCTGAGTGAGAATGGCCGCCCGGTCAATGTAGGGCTCCACACCCGGCAGCACATGGGAGCACAGCACAATACCGGTGCCCTGATCCCGCAGTTCCCGCAACAGGCGATAGAGATCGGCGGTCGCTACCGGATCCAGCCCCACCGTGGGCTCGTCCAGCATCAGCAACTTCGGCCTGCCCAGCAGGGCCTGGGCCAGGCCAAGACGCTGGCGCATGCCCTTGGAATAGGTCTTGGTGCGGGCATCCATGGCATCCCCCAGCCCCACCTGTTCCAGCAGAACTGGCACCTGCTTCAGGGAAGCGCCCTTGAGACGGGCGAAATGACTGAGAATTTCGCGCCCCGTCAGCTGCGGGTAGAACATCACGTTCTCCGGCAGATAACCGATATGCTGACTGACTTCCGGATCACCGGCGATTCCTCCGAGCACCGAAACCCTGCCTTGCTGGGGATGCATCAACCCCAGAATCAGCTTGATGGAAGTGGTCTTGCCAGCGCCGTTATGGCCGAACAACCCGAGAATCTCACCCGGCTCCAGGGCCAGGTCGATACCGGTGAGCACCGGGCTCTTGCTATAGCGATAGCTCACGTTTTCAAGACGAAAGCAGCTCATGGAATCTCCGCACGCAGGGTTTCAGGGGGACGCATCAGGGGATGGGAATCAGTGACACCGGCCGCCTTGACCACCGGGAAAGCCTCCTGCACCCAGCGGATCGTATCCACCGCCGGGCTATGCATCAGGATACGGGCCTCCGGATAGGTCCACAGCAGCCGGTCCACATTATCGTTGGGTTCATAGGGCACATCACCCAGACCATTCTGGTCCCTGTCCCAGCCCAGATAGTCACTCCAGTAATTGCCACGCCCGTCCTTGGACCACTCCTGGGTGCGGGTGGCCACATACTTCACCTGACGCTGGTTGTTCAGGAATGCATTGGAGAACACCTCGTTCTCCTCCGAACCTGCCGTCAGGTGAATGCCCAGGTTACTGTTGGCGAAAAGGTTATTCTCGAAGGTGTTATGGAGAGAGTTGTAGATAAACACCGCCTTGCCCTCACCACCGGAAATCGCCACACCCCCGGTCCGACCGCTGGACACGCCGGTCACCACATTACCCCGCAGGGTGGAGTTGGTGATGTAATTCATCAGAATGCCGTAGTTCTCATCGTTCTCCGACCGGTTATCAACCACGGTCAGCCCCTTGCTCTGCATCAGCGCATAGCCGGTACGGGTACCGGAGGTACTGTTGCCCTCCAGCAGATTGTCCATCGAGTACATGTAGTGAATGCCATAACGCAGATCCGCCATGGTGTTATTGCGAATGGTGTTCTTGTTGGCGGTCTCGATATAGATCGCATCCCGGGTCTGACGAATGTCATTACCCTCGATCAACGCCCCGGTGGTATTGAACAGATGAATCCCATTACCCCGGTCCTGGGATCGCAGACTCGTCTCCCCCCGGGCCACATTATTCCGGACCGTCACATCCGGCGTGGCATCCAGCCAGATACCAAAGGCCGGCCCGTGCAGACGGTTGTCCTCAACCACCGCCCCCTTCGCCTCCCGGGCGACAAAGATCCCCGCATCCAGCTTGTTCAGGTCCTGCCCCCAGTTACGAATCTCGCAACCACGGAGCGTCACCCCGGGGGCGCTAATATCAACGGCATTACCGGAACCACCTCCGTCAATCACCGTCTCCGGCGCACAGATCACCGTCACATCAGCCACGTTAATGGCCAGCGGCGAAATCTGTTCCGGGGGCAGCTCAAACGACGCACCGGGCTCCAGGGCATCCAGATCTTCTTGCAGGTCCGCATTTGCGGTCAACGCAAACAGAGCGACTGACAGGGCCACTCCATAACGCGATAGATGAGGCATTAAAACGTTTCTCTGAAAAACAAAGTAAAGGTTTGCACCCAAGTCGGAGCAATCCAAGCGGAGAGGGCTTTCCCGGACCGTGCGGAGCCAGGGATGGCGGAGCCCGAGCAACACAGGGACGTGCCTTTAGGAGCGTGTCCGGGAAAGCCCTCTCCGCTTGGGTTGTGACTCCCAAGCCAGAAAGCTGGGGCCCAAGATCGGGCCCCAACCAAACAGCGACCTGTCAGGCCTTCTCAACCAGCATCCGGCCACCCATCTCCATATGGAGCGCATGGCAGAACCAGTTACAGTAGTACCAGTACACACCGGGCTTACCGGCAGTGAAGGTCACAGAAGAAGTCTGCTGGGGACTGATCTCCATGCTCACACCATGGTTCACCATACAGAAACCGTGAGTCACGTCCTCAATGGTATCCAGGTTAGTCACGTAAACCGTCACCTCATCCCCTTCCTTGACCTTGAACTCCGTCATACCAAACTGCGGCGCCACAGACGTCATGTAAACCCGGACCTTGTTACCGTCACGGATTACCGTATTGGCACCTTCCAGGGTGACACCATCCTTCTCCGCCTGCTCCCGACAGCTGGCGAAGTAGGCATCATCCCGATCATAGATCTTCTTCGTCTTGATCTGATCACGGCGTACCAGAATACAGTCGTGGGGCTCGGCGAAGGCAGGACCGTCATGAACCAGTTTCATCTCCTCGCCGGAGATATCAATCAACTGATCGTTCTCCGGGTGCAGCGGGCCCACCGGCAGGAAACGGTCCTTGGAGAACTTGGACAGAACCACCAGCCACTTGCCGTCCGCATCACGGGACTCGGTCAGCGACGCATGGTTGTGACCCGGCTGGTAATGCACATCCAGCTTCTGACGGATATAGTTCACATCCTCGTCATTGTAGGCCTTGATAGCGTCGGCGATGTTCCACTTGACCACCTGGCTGTCGATAAACAGCGTGGTGTAAGCGTTACCGCGACCATCGAAGGTGGTGTGCAGCGGCCCGAGACCCAGCTCCGGCTCGGCAACAATGGTGTCACGCAGCTCGATCTTGTTGTCGAACAGATCGTCCAGCTTGTCGATCTGGATGACAGAACAGGTGGGAGACAACTTGCCGTTGGCAATGAAATACTTGCCGTCCGGCGAGGTGTTCAGACCATGCGGGTTCTTCGGAACCGGAATGTAACGGGTCACATCGGACTCACCACGACCGTCCACCACCGGCACCTTGGAGTCACCCAGGGTCTTGTAGTTACCGGCCTCAACGGCTGCCTCGATGCGCTCAACGTTGAACACGACAACCCAGTCACGATCGTTCCGCATGGTACCGGCAAGGTCATTCGCCTTCTCGGAATTGTAGCAGGTTGAGGCGGCGTACTTGCCAGTGTAGTCAGCGTCGGTGTTGTCCAGGTTACCGTCAACAATCACCTGCCAGGCAACGTCCATGGTGTCCGCATCAATGGCGGTGAACATGGTGTAGCTGTTTTCCAGGCTGTATTCACTGCCATCGTTGGGGTGCGGAATCACAAACTCGGCGTTACAGAAGACATACTTGGTGCGGGGCACCTTCTGCAGACGCAGACCATGGATCGCCTGAACGTTGGGAACATGGGTGATCTTGTCCGTCTTCATGATATCCAGACGGATCCGGGCCACACGGGTGTTGGCCTTGTCGTTGATGAACAGGTACTTGCCGTCGTAGCGCCCGTCCTCCATGGAAATGTGAGGGTGGTGGCAGTCACCGTTCAGGTACTGCTGGTCGCCGCCCAGGATTTCCTTGCTCTCGTTGGTAATACCCCAACCGGTGGCAGAGTCCACGTTGAACACCGGAATCCGCATCAGCTCCCGCATGGACGGCACGCCCAGCACCCGAACCTCGCCCTGGTGACCACCACTCCAGAAACCGTAGTACTCGTCCAGCTCGCCGGGACCCACGTGAACCTTGTTCCGGGCCTCTTCAGCGGCGGCAGCCCAGGACTCACGGGTCATGACAGCGCCGCCAAGCCCCGTGGCACCAGCCACACCGGCAAGGGCGGCCGCGCCCATGAAGCGGCGGCGGCTCAGACCGCCTCCAGGCTGCTCCGGCGTTGCCTGTTCCAGCTCTTCACGTTTTTTCATAGCATCCAACTCCGTTCTTCGTAATGGCGGTTATGTTTTTACTTTCTTTATGTCACCTGGGTAACCGGAATCTGCTCCGGCCGGCCCGGTGAATTCTGTCCACGGCGCTTGCCGCGGCGCTTGACGATCAGTGGCGGGCACTTGTTGTCGTCGAAGTAGGTCATCTGGCAGTCCAGGCAGTAATGGCACTCCTGGTAATTGATGGTGCCGTCGGGATGAATGGCCTGGACCTCGCACTCCTTCTCACACAGGCGGCAGGGGTGACCACACTCCTTGCGACGCTTGAGCCAGTCGAACACACGCACCTTGGTGGGCAGGGCCAGCGCTGCGCCCAGCGGGCACATGTAGCGGCAGAACACCTTGCGGGTGAAGATATTCACCACGATCAGCAGCACCGCGTAGGTCACAAAGGGCCAGCTGCGATCAAATTTCAGGGTAATGGCGGTCTTGAAGGGCTCGACTTCCGCCAGTTGCTCGGCGGTGGCCATGGAGTCCAGGGACACACCAAACAGCACCAGCAGGATGATGTACTTGACCGCCCACAGGCGTTCATGGATCGGGAAGGGCACTGTGTACTGGGGCACCTTCAGCTTGCGGGCAATCTCATTCACCAGTTCCTGCAGGGCACCGAACGGGCACAGCCAGCCGCAGTACACCGCCCTGCCCCACAGCAGGATGATCCCGGCCACTACGGCCCAGAGCACGAACATCACCGGGTCAATCAGAAAGGTCTCCCAGGTAAAGCCACTGAACAGGCTGTGCACAAAGGTGAGCACGTTCACCACCGACAGCTGCCCCAGGGCGTACCAACCGATAAAGATGAGCGTGTAGGTCAGGAACGCATGGCGGATCCACCGGGTCACCTTCGGCTTCTTCACCAGCCAGTCCTGGAAGAACAGGATGAACAGCAGGAATAACAGCCCGGCGCCCAGCACGGCCACCTGGAACTTCTTCTGGTACCACACCTGCACCCACAGGGGCTGCTCTTCCAGCCACTGTTCCTGGGTCATCTCCACTTCCGGACGGGTGTAGTACTGGTCCGGTAGTTGATAGCTCAGCGGGAAGACCTCGAATTCACTGTCCAGGGGCCCGGTCTGGCGCTTGACGGTCAGCTCCAGCGCCCACTCGGTGCCCGGGTCGAACTTGTACTGCTGGCGCACAATAAAGATGGCCATCTCGGAAAATTCCGGCATACCCTCGGCGTAGACATCGCTGAGCCGGTAGAAATCCAGGTCGCGGAAATTGAAGGTGTCGCCAAACTGGCGGATCTGGACCCGGTCGAAAATGCCGCCGCGCACGTAACCGGAGCCCTTGAAGGAATATTCACCGTTGGCCATCACGGCAATGGCGTGCTCGCCTTCCTGCAGTTCCTCCATCAGCCCGTCGTACTGCTTCTGCCCCAGCAGGTTTCGGCCGATCGTCGGCGCATTCAGGTAGCCGGTATAAAGATCGATGAAGGGCTCATCCCGCTCGTCTGCTGGAGCAGTATCGATACCTTCGGCCTCGGTGCCCTTGAAGGAGTCGTCCACCTGGCCACGGGTCAGCAGCAGGCGACGGATGGAGCCATCACCGGTCAGCTCCTCCCAGCTTTTCGGCGAAAACTGGTCCGTTTTCACGTCGGCTTCGGGCAGTCTTGAGGCGCTTCCACCCTCGACCATACCCAGCTCAACACCAACCCGGTGGGCGCTCTTCATGATGACTTCGTTGATCACCATGACGGTCACCGTGGCGCCGGAAAGGCCATCCACCGACACACGGGTTTCGGAGGACTTGCCACCCACGGTTACCCGCTGGTCCGCCGCGAGGCCGGTGTACTGATCGGTGAAGTCATGCATCTTGCTCTCGGGAATACCGATCAGCAGGATGGGTTCGTCGTGGTGAATGACTTTTGTGGCCCGAATCTCACCTTCGGTATCCAGCACCACGGTGGCGTCCAGCGGCTTGCCGGAGTAGGCGGGAGTCTGCAGAAAGTCCAGGGTCTGGTAGGTGTAGCCGAGCAGTTCATCGCCGGCATAAACCTCCTTGATAGCCCGGTTATCCTCCAGCGGACGAACCTCTTCCGCCTCCGGAAAGGCGGTGGTGATCACTTCCCGAGCCTTGATGGGCTCGTAGGAATCCAGGGGGGCGGCAACGGCGCTGGTGGCCACCAGGACAAGAGAAAGAACGGCTGTGAGCATCCACCGTACAACGGCAAACCGGTGATCTGACACTTTACCTCCATCGAGCAGGTCTGTTCTGAACAGGCTTCTGGCAACCATGTTATACGTCACCGCTTTCTACAGACTTGATATTGTTCAATGCGGACATGCTACCGACACATTTAGTTGACGACTGACCGTTGTACAAATCATGGACTTGCGTTCCATCAATTCAGATCAACCGCCTCGCCGCCCTGGTCCAGCGGCAGGTAACCGCCGATATGGCCCATGCGGATCGACTCCACCATCATGGTCAGTGGCTGCTGGGCTTCATCCGACGATGGTTCTATACCGCCACGGCCGGACATGGCCGCAACAAAGACCACATCCCAGGCCTGGCCGGTCTCCCTGGACTCTTCCACCAGTGATGAGAAGGCAGCAACTTCAGCCGGAGCCTTGTCGACGCAGATGACGGGCGTCAGTGCTCCGCCCTCGCCACGGTCGAACGCCGCCTTTTCTTCGTCGCTGGCATCATCGGGCAGTTCGGCCCGGCAGAATACGAACAGCAGGCGCTGGGGTTCCGGCTGTTCCTGGACCGCCTGCATAAGGTCGGTATAACTGGCAATCATGGAAGTATCCTTCAGGGTGCAATAAGGGGGAAAAGGGGCCGCCGGAGGGCGGCCAGGATCAGGGAGAAACAGACCCGCCCTGGCGGGCCAGTACAGCCTGGCAGACCTCGTCTACCGAGTGTTCGTCGTAACTTTTGCCATAGCGCTTCTTGAATCCATAGTCGTACAGACGCACATGGTCATCGGGGGTCACACCCACGTTCTCCAGGCAATGCAGGGCGCAGTGCAGCGGGCAGCCATCAATCACGGTAACGGGCCGCCCGGACTGGGCGGTTTTTACCAGTGATGGCACCTTGCCACCGACACCGGAAATGCAGGACATCTCGAACTCACCGGCGTGGTCCAGTTTCACCGCTGCGTTGTTGGCCAGCTGGGCTACGTCGGAGCAGCCGGAACAGGAGTAGATGAGTGGTCTCTGCTTGCGGGCGGTCATTGGTCCCCCTGTGGCTTCTGGTAAGTGTTTACTGACTGATCTGGGTCAGGCGCCCGGGGTCGGAGATAAACAGCTTGCTGCGGTTGACCCGCACCAGGCCGTTGCTCTTCAGGTCCGCCAGAATGCGCGAGAAGGTTTCCGGCTGCATGGCCAGGCGGGAGGCCACCAGGCACTTGGGCAACGGCAGCTCCACTTCTCCACCCTGATGACGGGCCTCTTCCGGCAACAGATCGATCAGGTAGCGGATAAGCCGGTCGCGGGCACTCTGCACGGTCATGATTTCCAGTTCATGAAAGCGGCTGACGGCGCGCTTGGCGTAATGCTGCAGGGCTGCCCGCGCATACTTCGGCTCGCGGTCAATCAGGTCCTGGTAGACACCAACGGGAATCATCAGTACTTCGCTGTTCTTCAGGGCTTCCGCGTAACAGGCATACCGGGGCGGGTCGGCGTAGATCATGACTTCCGCGAAGCAGTCACCGGGCTGGAGGCTGTCCAGCGTGCGGTCAACGCCGGAGGCATCGAGGCGATACAGGCGCAGGCGACCGGAAATCACGAAGAAAAAGTGATGCGCCGGCATGTCCTGGCGGTACAGCAGCTGGTGGTGCCCCAGCCGGACCTGGCGGGAGTGGTGGAGTATGTGGTTCAGGTCCTTTCTGTCCAGTGTGGAGAACAGCGGATGGTCCTGCAGGGCAGCCAGGCTGCCCTCCTCGTCGAAGGGCTTGTTTGCAGCAAGCATTACGGGCTTTTCGTAGCGCTTGTCTGTGGTCTGTGCGAGTGCCATGGCGGACTCCCTCTATATATGCATTCCAGATGATGTTTTAAATAGTAGACGGAGGGCGGGGAAATTGCCGTCCCCCTATGGGGGTATTCCGGCGGTTCTTGAGGAGTAATTGATTTACCTCAACGGGGCGGGGTCTAACTTGTTTGGCTACTGCGGCAGTGCTTCCTACCTGCGACTACCACCCAAGCACGAAGGACGGGGGCCGGGGAGGCTTTTCCAAACTGTGCGGAGCCAGGGATGGCGGAGCTCAAGCGACACAAGGACGTGCCTTTAGGAGCGTGTTTGGAAAAGCCTCCCCGGCTCCCGGCCCACTCCCGGAATCAGATTTTCATGCTCGGACTCTGTAATTAGTGGATAGCCTGAAACCTGGGTGTCCGGCCCATGGCTAGGGCTCCTTTCCAGGACACGCTCCTGACGGCAC
>NZ_JAWLGY010000011.1:92771-115394 GCF_041690615.1 Marinobacter sp. | reverse complement strand
AGATTTTCATGCTCGGACTCTGTAATTAGTGGATAGCCTGAAACCTGGGTGTCCGGCCCATGGCTAGGGCTCCTTTCCAGGACACGCTCCTGACGGCACATCCTTGTGTCGCTCGGGCTCCGCCATCCATGGCTCCGCACGGTCCTGGAAAGGAGCCCCAGCCATAGGCCTTACTAACTTGGGAGTTAGTTCGTCCGTTGATTGTCAGACTCACTGCATCAAAGGCGAGTCTGGCAGCTCCAGGTCGACACCCTCCACACCGGTTTCAGCCGCAAGTACCTGCAGGTACTGACGGAACGCACGGCGGGTAACGCTTTCGCTGAGGTACTGGCGAATCTGGGGCTTGGCGTGCTCGTAGGGCAACTGCTGCCCGTCGATGCGCTGGTCGACCCGGACGATGTGCCAGCCGTAGCGGCTTTCGATGAGTTCCGGGTGGAGCCCTTCCTGCAGGCTGAGCACCGGGCGCTCGAATTCCTCGACGGTCTGGCCCTTGCTGATCTGGCCCAGGCTGCCGCCCTGGTGGCGGGATTCGCAGGCAGAGTACTGCTTTGCCAGCGGCGCGAACTGGGCGCGACCATCGATCAGGGACGACAGCAGCTGGCGGCCCACTTCTTCCTGGCGGATGCGCTCTTCCACGTCGTCCGGCGCAGCAGCCAGCAGGATGTGGCTGACGGCCATCAGGGTCGGGCTTCGGAATCTGGCCGGGTTGGCGGCGTAGAAGCGCTCACAATCTTCCTCGGAAGGATCAGGAACGTTCAGTTCCAGCTCCAGAACCCGGGCAATGCGATCTTCTTCATCCATGGATTCGGGAAGCTGCAGGGTTTCGGCCTGCTGCAGCAGCAGCTGGCGAATCACCAGGCTGCGGGCGGCTTCGTGCCAGGCTTCGGCGACTTCTTCCGCCGGGTGGTGTTGCATCTCCCGGGCGATGTCGTCTTCGTGGATGAGGGTTTCGCCCACGTACACCGGCGGGAACTGATTTCTGGGCTTGTCGGCTTCGCCGGTTGGAATCAGTTGCATGATCGTGCTCCAACTATTCTGTATGGATATAGATTTTGGCGGGCTGGCCGGTCGGTGGGGGGCCTTTCTTCGCTGCAATTCACGGCCCTTCCCTGGACCGACCTTGCACCGCGCCATCCATGGCGCTGCTACGAAAGGCCCCCCACCGCCCGTCCGTTCAGGCTTCGGTGCTAGCCGCCGCGTGTATCCGGTTCCTCTTACGCCCGCTTACGCACCACCTGATACTTCCGTCCGAAATACTCCACCGGCACGCTGAGCATGTGCACCAGACGGGTGAACGGGAAGAGTACGAACAGGGTCAGGCCCAGGAAGATATGGGTCTTGTAGATCCAGTGCACGTCGGTAATGTAGTTCGCCACGTCGGTACCCTGCAGGGTGAAGATGCCCTGGGCCCAGGCGGAGAACTTGAGCATGGTAGCGCCATCCAGGTGCCCCAGAGTGGGCAGGATGGTGAGCAGGCCAAGAGCCAGCTGGACCACCAGGATAATGATGACCATGTTATCGGCAAACGTGCTGCTGGCCCGGACCCGCGGGTCTGTCATGCGGCGCCAGGCGAGCATGCCGCCGCCGATAATGGCGAACACACCGGCAATGCCGCCCACCACAATGGCCAGGACCTGCTTGGTGCCCGGCGTCATGAAGGGTTCATAGAGCGCATGGGGCATCAGCAGTCCCACCAGGTGACCAAAGAAGATCACCAGCACGCCCACATGGAACAGTACCGAGGCAAGTACCATGTTTTTCTTGCGCAGCATCTGGCTGGAATGAGCCTTCCAGGTGAACTGGCCATGGTCATAGCGCGCCCAGGTACCGACAAACAGCACGATCAGGGCGACGTAAGGGTAGATTCCGAAGAACAGTGTATTGAGATAAGACATCGTCATTTCCTCCAGCGCCCTCAGGCGCGCCCTGCCTGACGGGGAGTCACGTCCGTCATCAGTTGATCACTCAGGTGGATGGTCTGGGTCTGCTCCAGTTCCCGGCGGCGCTGGCCTACCACGCCGCCGGTGCTGCAGGAGCTGCCCTGGTCATCCACGAATTTCACCATTTCCTCTTCCCAGACCTTGTCGAGGGCTTCCGGGGTGTCATCCCGCTCCTCGGAGGCAACGATCTGGGCCAGTTCCTGACGGTTCACCTGCCTGCCCGACAGGGCCAGCAGTGAATCCATTACCAGGTGGTAGCGGCTCTCCCGCTGGAACAGACGCTCTCCCAGCAGGCCGAGAATGTGGTGGATATCTTCCAGCCAGTTACGGATCTCGTCCCACGGGCGGGTGGCCAGGTATTCCAGGAACAGCGGCAGGTAGTCCGGCAGCTCCCGGGCGTCGATTTCCAGCCCGTTGCGCCGGTACTCTTCCATCAGGTCCACCATCGCCTGGCCCCGGTCCCGGGACTCACCGTGGACGTGTTCGAACAGCAGCAGGGAGGTGGCCCGGCCCCGGTCGAAGATGCCCACGTAGGCTTCCTGTACATCCAGCAGGTCGCCGTCACAGACGTGGTCGATCACCTGCAGCAGCTGCTCCTTGTTCTGCCGGGGCAGCCGGCTGTCCTCGAGGACAGCGGCTACCATGGCATCCTGTGCTTCCCGAAGCTCGGCGGTCGGATATTCCAACAGCCTTGCCATGACTTTCAGTGATTGCATGATGCGCTCCTTATTCCTGCAGCTGCTTCGGGTCCACCTGCTTAACGGTGGAGAGTTTCTGGACCATGCTGGTGGTCTGCTTCTTGCCGCCGAACAGGCTGAAGTCGCTGTCACCACCATTGCAGCCGTCGCCGAAGCTGAAGCCGCAGCCGCCGCGCTCGCCGTAGGCGTCCGCATCCGGGAAGGCTTCTTTCGCCAGCTCGCGGTGGCTGGTGGGAATCACAAAGCGATCCTCGTAGTTGGCGATGGCCAGGTAGCGGTACATCTCGTCCGCCTGGGCCTTGGTCAGGCCGCACTCTTCCAGGGCACGCAGGTCTTCCTTGCCTTCCACGGTTTCAGCGCGCTTGTACAGGCGCATGGCCATGATCCGCTTGAGGGCCAGTACGATGGGCTTCTCATCGCCGGCGGTCAGCAGGTTGGCCAGGTACTTGACCGGAATCCGCAGACTTTCGATCTTCGGCAGTACGCCATCAAACTCGACCTTGCCAGCCTCGGCAGCGGACTGGATCGGGCTCAGGGGCGGCACGTACCAGACCATGGGCAGGGTGCGGTATTCCGGGTGCAGCGGCAGGGCCAGTTTCCAGTCCACCGCCATCTTGTACACCGGGCTTTGCTGGGCGGCTTCGATGACGTTCATCGGAATGCCGTCTTTCTTCGCCTGCTCGATCACTTTCGGGTCGAACGGGTCCAGGAAGATTTCCAGCTGCTTCTCGTAAAGCTCATGCTCGCCCGGGGTGCTGGCCACTTCCTCGATGCGGTCTGCGTCGTACAGCAGCACACCCAGGTAGCGGATACGGCCGACACAGGTCTCGGAGCAGACGGTGGGCATGCCGGCTTCGATACGTGGGTAGCAGAAGATGCACTTCTCGGACTTGCCGGTTTTCCAGTTGAAGTAGATCTTCTTGTACGGGCAGCCGGAGACACACATCCGCCAGCCGCGGCACTTGTCCTGGTCGATGAGGACGATGCCGTCCTCCTCACGCTTGTAGATGGCACCGCTCGGGCAGCTGGCGACACAGGCCGGATTCAGGCAGTGCTCGCACAGGCGCGGCAGGTACATCATGAAGGTGTTCTCGAACTGGCCGTAGATGTCCGCCTGCACCTGGTCAAAGTTCTTGTCCTTGCGACGCTTGGCGAACTCGGTGCCCAGGATTTCCTCCCAGTTGGGACCCCACTCGATCTTCTTCATGCGCTCGCCGGAGATCAGCGAGCGGGGCCGGGCTACCGGCTGGTGCTTGCTGTCGCCCGCGGTGTGCAGGTGCTGGTAGTCGAAATCGAACGGCTCGTAGTAGTCGTCGATTTCCGGCAGGTCCGGGTTGGCGAAGATATTCGCCAGTACCCGGAAACGACCACCGATGCGGGGACGGATCTTGCCGGAGCTGTCACGCATCCAGCCGCCCTTCCACTTTTCCTGGTTCTCCCACTCTTTCGGGTAGCCGATACCGGGCTTGGTCTCGACGTTGTTGAACCAGGCGTACTCCATGCCTTCACGGCTGGTCCATACGTTTTTGCAGGTGACTGAACAGGTGTGGCAACCGATGCACTTGTCCAGGTTCAGCACCATGCCGACTTGGGAACGGATCTTCATTTTACAGCCTCCTGAACATAGTCATTGCCTTCACCGTCGAGCCAGTCGACGTTGTGCATCTTGCGCACCACCACGAACTCGTCGCGGTTGGAGCCTACGGTGCCGTAGTAGTTGAAACCGTAGGAATACTGGGCGTAGCCGCCGATCATGTGGGTCGGTTTCGGGCAGACCCGGGTGACGGAGTTGTGAATACCGCCACGAGTACCGGTTATTTCCGAGCCCGGAATATTCACTATCCGCTCCTGGGCGTGGTACATCATCACCATGCCGGGCATGACCCGCTGGCTCACCACCGCCCGTGCCGCAATGGCACCGTTGGCGTTGAACAGTTCGATCCAGTCGTTGTCTTCCACGCCAATCTCTTTGGCGTCGTCTTCGCTCAGCCACACAATCGGGCCGCCGCGGGACAGGGTCAGCATCAGCAGGTTGTCACTGTAGGTGCTGTGAATACCCCACTTCTGGTGCGGCGTGATCCAGTTCAGCGCTTTCTCCGGGTTGCCGTTGCTGCGCTGGTTGATCATGCTGCCCACCGCCTTGGTGTTGATGGGCGGACGGTACACCAGCAGGCTCTCACCGAAGGCACGCATCCACTCATGGTCCTGGTAGAACTGCTGACGACCGGTCAGGGTGCGCCAGGGGATCAGCTCGTGCACGTTGGTGTAGCCGGCGTTGTAGGACACGTGCTCGTCTTCCAGGCCAGACCAGGTCGGGCTGGAGATGATCTTGCGCGGCTGCGCCACGATGTCCCGGAAGCGGATCTTTTCCTCTTCCTTGTTTTTCGCCAGATGGGTGTGGTCCAGGCCGGTCATTTCCGACAGGGCCGCCCAGGCCTTGACGGCCACCTGACCGTTGGTTTCCGGCGCCAGGGTCAGGATGACCTCGGCGGCATCAATGGCGGAGTCAATCTTCGGACGACCTGCGTTGGCACCCTCGAGGTGGGTGTAGTTCAGCTCTTTCAGGAAGTTCACTTCCTTCTCGGTATTCCAGCTGATGCCCTTGCCACCATTGCCCAGCTTGTCCATCAGCGGACCGAGGGAGGTAAAGCGGGCGTAGGTGTTCGGGTAGTCCCGCTCAACGGTGATGAAGTTGGGCGCGGTCTTGCCCGGGATCAGGTCGCATTCGCCCCGCTTCCAGTCCTTCACATCAAACGGCTGGCCCAGCTCCGCCGGCGCATCGTGCAGCAGCGGCAGGGTGACCACATCTTTCTCGACGCCCAGGTGGCCTTCGGTCGCCCTGGAGAACGCCTTGGCAATACCCTTATAGATCTCCCAGTCACTACGCGCTTCCCAGGCCGGATCGGTGGCGGCGGTCAGCGGGTGGATGAACGGGTGCATGTCTGACGTGTTCAGGTCGTTCTTCTCGTACCAGGTGGCCGTCGGCAGAACGATGTCCGAGTACAGACAGGTGGTGGACATGCGGAAGTCCAGGGTCACCAGCAGGTCGAGCTTGCCTTCCGGCGCCTCGTCGTGCCACTTGACCTCTTGCGGCTTGGCACCACCCTCGTGTCCGAGGTCCTTGCCCTGCAGGCCGCTCTTGGTACCCAGCAGGTACTTGAGCATGTACTCGTGGCCCTTGCCGGAGGAACCCAGCAGATTGGAACGCCAGATAAACAGGTTGCGCGGACAGTTCTCCGGCGCTTCCGGATCTTCGCTGGCAAACGCCAGGGAGCCGTCCTTCATGGACTGTGCCACATAGTCAGACACTTCCATGCCGGCCTTCTCGGCTTCAGCCGCAATACCCAGCGGGTTGCGGTTGAGCTGCGGGGCCGACGGCAGCCAGCCCATGCGCTCGGCACGCACGTTGTAGTCAATCAGGCTGCCACCGAACTTGGACTTGTCCGCCAGCGGCGACAGGATTTCGTCCACACCCAGTTTCTCGTAGCGCCACTGACCAGAGTGAGCGTAGAAGAACGAGGTGGAGTTCATATGGCGCGGCGGACGCTGCCAGTCCAGGCCAAAGGCCAGGGGCTGCCAGCCGGTCTGTGGACGCAGTTTTTCCTGGCCAACGTAGTGGGCCCAGCCACCGCCGCTCTGACCAATACAACCGCACATGATCAGCATGTTGATCAGGCCACGGTAGTTCATGTCCATGTGGTACCAGTGGTTCATCCCGGCGCCCACGATGACCATGGAACGCCCCTTGGTCTTGTCAGCGTTATCGGCAAACTCACGGGCAATGCGGATCACTTTCTCGGCGGGTACGCCGGTGATCTTTTCCTGCCAGGCCGGGGTGTAGGGCTTCACTTCGTCATAGGAAGTGGCACCGTCGTCATCGCCCAGGCCACGGCTGATGCCGTAGTTGGCCACCATCAGGTCATAGACGGTCACCACACGACCTTCGGAACCATCCGCCAGCTGAACCTTGCGGGTGCCCAGCTTGTGCTTGAGGATGTCGTTGATTTCGACGTGGTTGTAATGATCGTGTTCGATGCCGCCGAAGTACGGGAAGGCCACGTCAACAACGTCGTCGTGCTTCTCGACCATGGAGAGCTGCAGGTTGACGTCTTTGGCAGCGGCGGTCTGCTTCAGGTTCCACTTGCCCTTCTCGCCCCAGCGATAGCCGATGGAGCCGTTGGGAGCGGTCAGCTCACCGGTGGTTTCGTCAATGGCGATGGTTTTCCACTCGGGGTTGTTCTCTTCACCCAGGCCATCCACCAGGTCACTGGCCCGCAGGAAGCGACCCGGCACGAAGCTGCCATCGTCCTTCTGCTCCAGCATGACCAGGTAGGGCATATCGGTGTAGCGACGCACGTAGTCGGTGAAGTACTCGCTGGGCTTGTCGACGTGGAATTCCTTGAGAATCACGTGACCCATGGCCATACCCAGGGCCGCGTCGGTGCCCTGTTTCGGGTTCAGCCACTCGTCAGACAGCTTGGAGACTTCCGCGTAGTCCGGGGTGATGGCAACGGTCTTGGTGCCCTTGTAGCGCACTTCGGTGAAGAAGTGGGCGTCGGGGGTACGGGTCTGGGGTACGTTGGAGCCCCAGGCGATGATGTAGCCAGAGTTGTACCAGTCAGCGGATTCCGGCACGTCGGTCTGCTCACCCCAGGTTTGCGGGGAGGCCGGCGGCAGGTCGCAGTACCAGTCGTAGAAGCTCATGCACACGCCACCGATCATGGACAGGTAGCGGCTGCCGGCGGCGTAGGACACCATGGACATGGCCGGAATCGGCGAGAAGCCGATGATACGGTCTGGGCCGAACTTTTTGGCGGTGTACACGTTGGAGGCCGCAATCAGCTCGTTGACCTCATCCCAGCTGGAACGGACAAAGCCACCCATGCCACGGCGGGGCTTGTACTCGGCGGTTTTCTTTGGGTCTTCCACGATGGACGCCCAGGCGTCTACCGGATCCTTGTGCTCAACTTTTGCCGCACGCCACAGCTTCATCAGGTGCTTGCGCATCAGCGGGTACTTGAGACGGTTGGCGCTGTACATGTACCAGGAGTAGCTGGCACCACGGGGACAGCCGCGAGGCTCGTGGTTGGGCAGATCCGGACGGGTGCGGGGATAGTCGGTCTGCTGGGTTTCCCAGGTGACCAGGCCGTTCTTGACGTAGATTTTCCAGCTGCAGGAGCCGGTGCAGTTTACGCCGTGGGTGGAACGCACGATCTTGTCGTGCTGCCAGCGCTGGCGATAGCTGTTTTCCCACTCACGATTAACTTCGTGGGTCTCGCCGTGGCCGTTTGCGAACGGCTCGCGCTTCTTCCTGAAGTAGTTCAGTTTGTCGATCAAATGACTCATGGTCTCTCTCCGTCTTTCCGGATCGTTGCTCCGATTTGAGACCATTGTGTGGGAGAGAGACCCCGAAATCTGCGTGGTTACTACCTCATAACCCCCTTCTACCTCCCTGTGGGTAGGAGGGCTATATTCCCGGGTGGAGTAGGGTCTGACGCTCCTGGCGACGGGCGTCGCGGGCAAGCAGTGTCAGGGTGGCCGCAAGCAGCAGGAAAAGAATCATGAACACCGCACTGCGCACGCCCACCCAGTGATTGACGGCGGCAAAGACCACAGGCAGCAGAAACGCAACACTGCAGGCGCTGACCAGCAGCAACCCGGCCACGAAAGCCGTGGCTTCACGGTTTTCCTTGACCATCGTTCGCTGCAGTGCGGCCATGGTGCACCCCAGCGCTACCCCCAGCACGACAATGAGGGCACCCTCGAGCGGGAGTGGCATCAGGAATTCCAGCCGGATGGTCTGGTCAATACCCTGGATCAGCAGGGTCATGGGTGGGTAGGAAAGCACAAACAGGCCCAGCAGACAGGCCATCAGCGAACGGTTCGCCACCCGCGTGGAGCCAAACCGGTCCGACAGCCAGCCCCCGAGAATCTGCGCCCCGGCGCCGGGGATAATAAACCACTGGGCCAGTCCCGCACCGGTCTGTACTGGCAACTGGTACTGGGAAGCCAGGTAATCCGGTAGCCACAGGGCAAGCCCGAAAAAACTTCCGGCGACGACACCAAACCAGACCGCCACCTGCCAGACCCGGACCCGCCGCAATCGGGCGAGCAGTGCCCGCACTGAGGTTTCGGATGCCGCACCGGCCTCTGCATCTTCCGGGTCCGTCAGCAACAGTACCAGCATCAGCACCAGAGACAGCAGGATAAGGTACGCCAGCGGCACCACCGACCAGGTGAATGCGTCCAGAATCAGGGGGACGAGATAATAGCTGATACCGACACCGGTGATGCCGGCGCCGAAGAGCCCCAACACCAGGCCGGTACGACGTCCGGGCGCATACCGGGTGACAAACTGGAGTCCGGCACTGTAATACCCCCCCGCCAGACCAAGACCGGCACCGGCAGCCAGGAACTCCGCCAGCGAGTCAGCAACAATGAGCAGCGCCATGCACGCTGCCAGCCCGGCAAGACAGGTCACCATGACCCGGCGGGAACCGAACTTCTGGGCCGCAAGCCCGGCGGGTATGGCCAGTATCGCTCCCGTCGCCATGGGCAGCGCCAGCAGAAAACCGAAGGTGACGCTGTTCAGCTCCAGGCTCTGGCGGATATAGACGCCGGCCACCGAAAACAGCGCCCAGCAGCCAGCCGCCAGCATGAATCCTGCCACAGCCAGGGGCAGGATCACCGCCAGCGACGAAAGCCTGTCTTCGTCGTCCTGGTTGATCGGGGGTTGCATGGGTCAGCTCTGCAGATGTAGAAACGTATTCAGTCTCTTCTTTGCCTCATATAGGGTCAAAGACTATGATGGGATATTGCCTATCGGGGTAATTGACTATCCTCAAAGGGGTAGCTGCGTGGATAATCGCGGTCACTGCGTTATGCCCGCCTCGCTCCAGAGATGAGTTCCCATGAGATCCAGAAGTCCCCTGGTCAATCGTATCGCCATTGTGGTGGCCGCCATCGTGCTGACCGCGGTAGTGAGTATGGCAACGACCCTGGCTGTGTCACGGAGTATTGAAGGCAACGCCACCGCCATTAACCAGGCTGGTGCGTTGCGGATGGGGGCGTTTCAACTGCTTACCATCGCGGCAGGCAGTAATGGCGACCGAACCCCAACGTTGCAGGAAGCAGTTGAACGTTACACGGCGAAGCTCTCACAGACCTCCCTGACCCGCACCATTCCGGATAACCTGGATCACCCCCTCAGCCTGCAGCATCAGACGATCCTCGATACATGGCGTTCGAGCCTCCGCCCCGCGCTGATCGCTCACCCTGAAGGCAACCCGGTCAGCAACAACCTCCTGGACGCGACGGAAAGCTACGTGTCGGACGTGGACGCCCTGGTTTCCATGCTGGAAAGCCGTACCGAAGCGCGCATTGACCTGCTGCACGTAATCCAGATACTCAGCCTGGTGTTCTCGGTGCTGATTGCTGTTGTCCTCTTCCTGGACCTGAAAAACCGGGTACTCCGCCCCCTGCGTAAACTGGTTGCCATTGCCACCGCTGTGGGCGACAAGGACTTTACCCTGAAGGCCAACCTCCAAGGCGCGGACGAGCTGTCCCGGCTGGGGCAGGCCTTCGACCAGATGACCAGCGAGCTGGCCCTGAGCTATTACGAGCTGGAAAGCGAGGCCCGCGCCAAGACCCGGGAACTGGAGAAAAGCCACCAGGCCCTGGAAATCCTGCACAGCGCAAGCCGTACCCTGTTCGCCAACCACGACCTGTGCAGTGGCGCCATCCCCATGCTGCAGGAATTGGAAGAGTTGCTGGGCATTGGCCCGATCCGCCTTTACCTCCATGACAAGAATGCCAGTGAACCGGTCGAAGCCATCACCACGGCCACACCGGAGCGGCCTTTCTATTGCCGTGATCACCACTGCAACGCATGCCTGGTGAAGCCCGAAGTCTATGACGAGCTGCCGGTGGAAAATAACGACGGTCGCAGACTGATGCTGCCCATCCGCACACCGAACCTGCTGCTGGGTACCCTGGAAGTCTGGTATCCCGCCGACAAGGGCCTGTCCGAAACTGCCCGGCGCCTGCTGGAAACCCTCAGTGACCAGCTGGCTACTGCCATTTTCCTGGAAAAACAGATCACCGAAGAGCAACAGCTGACCCTGGCTGAGGAGCGGGCTGTCATCGCCCGGGAGCTCCATGATTCTCTCGCCCAGTCCCTGTCCTATCTGAAAATGCAGGTGGCGCGGCTGCGCCGGCTGGAAATCACCGGCGAGCAGCAGAAAACCCACGATGCCATTCTGGAGGAGCTGAGCACCGGACTGAACAGCGCTTACCGGCAGCTGCGAGAGTTGCTCACCACCTTCCGCCTGAAACTGGATACCCCGGACCTGCTGACGGCCCTTCGCCAGACCGCTGGCGAATTCAGCGAACGACTGGGACAGGAAGTGCAGCTGAAATACGATCTGCCACCGAACACCCTCTCCCCCAATGAGGAGATCCATACCCTGCAGATCGTGCGGGAAGGCCTGGCAAATGCGGTCAAGCATGCAGAAGCCACGGAAGTGGCGGTAGAGGTGGTCTTTGAATCCCCCCGCGTTCAGGTCAGAATACTGGACAATGGCAAGGGGTTGCCCGGTGGCGACCAGCCACAGCAACACTATGGCCTGATCATTATCCAGGACCGCGCCCGTACCCTTGGCGGGCAGGTCACGGTGAACAACCGTGACGAGGCAGGGGTGGAAGTGGCACTGAACTTCATCCCGAAAAGCCGCCATATGATCCTGACGCAACAGGCCAGTGCCGGCTAAGGCCTGTAATCGCTATAAACACAATTATCTGACTGAACGAGAGGAACCATGTCCGAGACACCTGCCAGTATCCTGCTGATTGATGACCACCCATTGTTGCGCCAGGGCATCAAGCAACTGATCGATATGGAAGACGACATGCAGGTGGTTGGACAGGCCAGCAACGGCCGCGACGGTATCCGCCTTGCCGCTGAAATCGAGCCTGACCTGATTCTGCTGGACCTGAACATGCCCGAGATGAATGGCATCGAGGTGCTCAAGCAGATGCGGGAACAGGGAGTGGCCTCCCGGATTGTGATCTTTACGGTGTCTGATCATGAAGATGACGTGGTTGCTGCCCTGCGGGCCGGCGCTGACGGCTATCTTCTGAAGGATATGGAGCCGGAGGACATGATTGCCCAGCTGAAACAGGCGGCGGTGGGCAAGCTGGTCATGAGTGACCGCCTGACCACACTGCTGGCCCAGGCGCTTCGCTCGCAGAAGCCGCAACAGTCAGCACGGCCCGACTTCGACAGCCTCACCCCCCGCGAAAAGGACATACTGCGGCTGATTGCCGAGGGGCTGTCCAATAAGATGATTGGCCGCAAGCTGGATATCAGTGATGGCACGGTCAAGGTTCACGTGAAGCACTTGCTGAAGAAACTGAATCTTCGGTCCCGTGTTGAGGTGGCGGTTTGGGCTGTTGAGGAAGGTTTGCATAAGGCTTGATGATGCCTTGTTCAGTCCAGCCAGAATTGGAGAAAGCACCGGTAGCCTGAGGATGTGGTGCCGGGCATGGGGCCCCGGCCCGGTTTTTTTGCCGCCGCAATTCACGGCCCATCCCTGGACCGGCCTTGCTCCGGGCCATCCATGGCCCTGCTCTAAAAAAACCGGTCCGGCACCCCATACCTCTATCAGCCCTAATATCGCTGACAAGCCCCGGGGCACGTATTTTTATCTTGCGGTCAGCAGACAGTCTGACGGGGATGGGGCAAGGGAGCTTTTTGGGAGCTGCGACAGGACGTCGCTTTAGCAAGGCCGGCCCAGGGATGGGCCGTGAATTGCGGCGTAAAAAAAGCTCGCTTGCCCCAGCCCCAGACTCCCAGCTCTCAGGCTACAAAAGTCCTATTCCCCGAAATTTGCCCGATATCAACCAATAACAAGAGCGAACGCAGTACCCTATGGCCAGTCCAAATGGCCCGGAGAACCCAATGCTGCCTGCGCTGCCGAAACTGACCGTCCCAGAATCCCTGCTCCTTCAGTGCCAGCATGTCCTGCAAGAATACGCCCCATCACCGGCGCCGATGATCCGCGACGCCGAACGCCATGTGCCCTTCCTGTTCAAACAGCTGATCACCGAAGCCACCCTCAACCGAATGTTTGCCCAAGCCATCCACGAGGGCGAATTCGACGACTTCGAAGGACGAACCCTCAGGCTGGAAATCAACGGCGGACAGCCCGGCATCACCCTGGGCTTCTGGCAAGGCCGACTGAGAATTGTTGAAGACGGCGGGGAAGCGACAATCCGCGGCGGCTGGTCCGCGTTCTATAAGCTGGCCAATCGCAAACTGGACCCGGACCAGCTGTTCTTCCAACGCAAGCTGATCATCGAGGGCGATACCGAGCTCGGACTCGGCATCAAGAATCTGCTGGACAGCCTGGACTGGCGCCTGTTCTGATCTGAATTCAGGCCAGGCCGTCTTCCCGTGACTCCGCCATAACCATATCGAACCACAAGCTGGCCCCCGATAGCCCGTACCTGCTAATTAACAATAGGGGACTGCGAGCGCCCGGTAAGCGGACTCAGTCCACCACGCTCACCCAAGCATGACCGCTCCCACCGGCTTGCTCCAGATGACCTATAGGCTGCAGGGCCAGGCCCTGCTCCCCTGCAGTCGCCTCGAAGACCTGTCGCTCTCCCTCAGCCACACAGATCAATAGCCCACCGCTGGTCTGGGGGTCGCAGAACACCAGCCTGTCCGCCTCCGTCATTCCGGAAATAGCCTCACCGAATGCTTCCGCATTGCGGTGCGTACCGCCGGGAATGCATCCACGCTCAATATAGGGAGCCAGGTTGGGCAATAGAGGCACTGCAGCGCGACTGATGCGTGCGGATACCCCACTGCCACGACAGATTTCCAGCAGATGGCCGGCCAGCCCGAACCCGGTGACATCGGTCATGGCATGCACACCATCGAGCGCAGCAAAGGCGCCACCGACCCGGTTCAGCGCGGCCATGTTCTCTACGGCAGCAGCCAGGTCTCCAGGCGCAATTACTCCCTTCTTCGCAGCACTGGTGAGAATGCCCACTCCCAGGGGTTTGGTCAGGTAGAGCAGGTCGCCGGCCTTGGCGGTGTCGTTACGAATGATACGGTCAGTTGCTACCTGGCCGGTCACCGCCAGCCCGAAGATCGGTTCCGGTGAGTCGATGCTGTGTCCGCCAGCCAGCGTGATACCTGCCTCGGCACAGACGGCGCGGCCTCCGTCCAGCACCTCGCCGGCAACTTCCGGCGCCAGGCGGTCCACTGGCCAGCCCAGGATGGCAATGGCCATCAGCGGATTGCCACCCATGGCGTAGACATCACTGATGGCGTTGGCGGCGGCAATGCGACCAAAATCGTAGGGGTTATCAACCACGGGCATGAAGAAGTCCGTGGTACTGATAATCCCCATACCGTTGCCAATATCGGCCACGGCGGCATCGTCGCGACTGTTATTACCGACCAGCAAACGGGGATCACTGAACTCCGGCGTGCCGGTATGAAGAATCCGGTCGAGAACATCCGGGGCAATCTTGCAGCCACAGCCGGCACCGTGACTGAACTCGGTCAGTCTGACAGACAAGGTTCTATTCCTCTGAAGAACAAAAAATGAAAACGGAAACCTGGCCGGCCAGTCTCCTCGCTGCTCACAGGATCAACCTGACTGGAGCCCTAACCGGGAGCGGGTCCGAACAGCCGGTCAGTGAGTCTGACGTACCAGGCTGCGGCCTGAACCTGCACGATATAGGCCAGGGCAATGAGCAGGGCGGCATCGGCACCGTCGGCTCCGAACACCCCCATGGCAATTGCCAGGGCAATGGACAGGTTCCTCATCACCGTACCGTAAACCAGGGCAATGGCATCACCACGGGGAAACATCAGTTTGCCAACCAGGGTACTGATGGTGAAGTTCAGCAGGTAGATCAGCACCAGTGGCACCAGGTAGCCCAGTAATGCCCCGGGCTGATCCATGATGTCCTGTGACTTCAGGGCCATGGAGACAAACACGACCCCCAGAACGCCCAGGGTCGAAAACGGGGGGAATTTTGGTTTCAGGTCCTTCTGGAACACCTGTTCACCATGCTTCGAGATCAGGTAACGCTGGGTCAGATGCCCCAGCACCAGCGGCAGGAAAACAATCAGCGCAATCTGCACGAACACCCGGGTAACAGGAATCTCGATCACAGCGCCCAGCAAGCCCTTCAGGTAAAGCGGCGCCAGCAGGGAGCCGGCAATCAGGCCAACTACGGTCATCTGTACCGCTGCGGGCATGTTGCCCCTGGCAAACCCCGTCCAGGAAATGGTCATACCGGAGGTCGGCAGCAGAGACGTAAGCAATATCGCCAGGCGGGCAAAGGGCTCATCCGGGAAAAACAGCAGGCCGGCACCATAGCCAATGGCGGGCAGCAGCACAAAGTTGATCAGCTGGGTAACCAACAGCAGCTTGCCACTGCCCCGCTTCACCAGCTGGCGCAGGTTCATGGTTACCATCATCGGGTAAACCATCAGGAAGGTCAGTGGCAGAATGGCCAGTCGCAGCGGCGATGGATCTGCCAGCTGGCCGGCTACAAGCCCGGCGATCATGGCCAGGGGGATGCTCCAGATCAGGTGCTTCTGCATCCAGGCGAGTATCGGCCACATGGTAGATTCCCTCTGATTCAGCGATTGCGCAGTGCGAGCGCCCAGGCCTGCATGGCGTCATTGGCGGGTTTCATCGGTGCGTCCGTAAAGCTGATCACGAAATGATCACCCATGTCGGCAATGCCGATAGAACGGGGCCTGACCGCCAGTACCTGGGGGTTCGGCAGCGCATGGCCGAAACAGAACACCACATTGATCGCCGCCTGAATGTCCGGTGAAATTTCACCTTCAATCTCCCGGGTATGGGCCAGGTGATCAAAGGTGGTGAGGTAAGTCACCCGGGGTGTGTCGGCAATGCAGGAACGGAAATAGCCGGCAATCTCCTCCGCGGTAGTGTAGGTGGTTTCCGATTTCTGAACGTCCACAACGGTGATGGGGTACTTTTCCTGGAAGTGCAGCTGCTTCATAACGACCTCTCTGGCCTGTGACTGATAGGGTTATCACACAGAATCAGGCTAACGACGGCGGGCATATGGCTCAGTGACAATGTCACCGAACCATATAGGTAGTTGTCACGAACAGGTTCAGCTGACCGGTTTTTCTTCCTTTAACCCCAGCTTCCTGAGAATGGCCATGGCCGGGCACCATTTGGTGAAAGCTGACTGGATAAGGTTCAGGGCAATAAATCCGGTAAAGAGGAGCCAGTACGGGCTGACGTAGTGAGCAAGCAGAATGGATATCAGGGTGAACACACCTGCCATCAGGCGAAGACCTTCGTTGACTGTCATCGGGCACCTCCTTTAAGGGCATATTGATATAGCTTCAACCTATTATTCTGACTGCGCAATGACCTGCGTCATTTTGTCTGCCCCACGAACGGGAGAAACTGGTTAGACTGAAAGATCAGCCCCTGGTCTGGCCCATGGAGATCACCATGAACGCGTTTACCGTGAGACTCTTCCGCTACCACCCCGAACAGGACGACCAGCCCTGGAGCCAGGACGTCGAGGTGGACGGCAGCTTTCGTAACCGGATGGTGCTGGACGTTCTGGAGCACCTGAAAACCCGGGATACCACCCTGGTGTTCCGACGTTCATGCCGCGAAGGGGTATGCGGTTCCGATGGTCTCAACATCAATGGCCGCAATGCCCTCGGGTGCATCACACCGGTGGAAGATGCGCTGGGCAACAAGGACTTACTGGAAATCCGCCCCTTGCCCGGCATGCCGGTTATCCGGGACCTGGTCGTGGACCAGACCCTGTTTTTTGAGCAGTACAAGCGTATACAGCCATGGCTGATCAATAACAAGCCGGCCCCCGGCATTGAACGCCTGCAAAGCCCGGAAGACCGCGCCAAACTGGACGGCCTGTATGAGTGCATCCTGTGCACCTGCTGTTCATCGGCCTGCCCTTCCTGGTGGTGGAATCCGGAGAAGTACATCGGTCCGTCCGGACTGCTCCAGGCCTATCGCTTCCTGCAGGACTCCCGCGATACAGCCACCGTCGAGCGACTGGAAAAACTGCAGGACCCGTTCAGCGTGTTTCGCTGTCGTGGTATCGGCAACTGCACCGCCTATTGCCCCAAGGGCCTGAACCCCATGAAGGCCATCGGGCGTATCAAGGAGATGCTTTTCCGCGAGGGGGTCTGAGGCTGGGCCTTCAAGGCCCGGGCCTCCCCCGCCGAATCCGGGTGGGCCGGGCGCAGTACTTCCACGGAGATGACGGTGAATCCATTTGCGCTTTTCCCGACCCCGGGTTAGATTCATCTGAAATCCCCGTTGATACCAGAATTACCTTGCGACCTGATATTGCCCTGACTCGTTCCCGGGTTGTCACCCCTGACAAGCCTGGCCTCCCTACAGCGTTACTTTCCTGACGCTGGGCACGCGCACGCGCCCGGTCCAGCTACCAAGCCAAATTCACGATTACCTTACCGGAGACAAGCATGTCCGATTTACCCGCTATTACCGTTGCAGAAGAAGACTACAACCGGCTTTCCGCGCTGCTTGAGAAGACCGACGACCCCACCGGCGTAGCCGAAGGCCTGGAAGATGAACTCAGCCGCGCCGACCTTAAACCACTGGCAGAGATTCCGGCGTCCGTCGTAGTGATGAATTCCGTGGTGGTCTTCGAAGATCAGGACAGCGGCAAGGAGCGGCGCCTGCAGCTGGTTTACCCCCACCAGGTGGATGGCAGTGCCGACAAGATTTCCATCCTCGCCCCGGCCGGCGCCGCCATGATCGGCCTCAGTATCGGTGACAGCATCGAGTGGCCAGTGAAAGGCCGCAAACCCCTGCACCTGAAGGTGGTCAGCGTTACCCGGCCGGAGTAACCGGCAACCCCTCATACCAGTACGGCAGGCGCTCAGCGCATAACGAAGAATTCCCGATGCAAGCGCCTGCGTGGCACTGTGGGGTGTCAGTAAGTCACAAGATCCATCCCGGGTTTTCCGTACCAGTATCCGTTGCAGGGTGGCGCCTCCACCAGCTGTAGCGGGTCGGTGGCTGGCACGTCACCCCGGCGTACCTGATCAAAGCGTTTGACCACCTCATCCATGCCCTGATGCTCCGGGCTCAGGCGCACCGTGCTCACCCCTATTCGTTCCATCTCTGGCAGCTCCCGCATCAGGTCATAGCGGGAGCCGGAGAGCGTGGAGATGCCGTTGATACGGAACAGCTCCTGGCTTTCCCGGGTGCGCAGCTCCATGCCGTCGGGATGTTCCAGGCAGCGGAACTCGCAGTTGTCCTTGGGCAGGTTGTAATGGCGGGCGGTAAAGCAGCGGGACGACCAGGCCAGCGGCAGGAAGCCCCAGGAGAACACCTCGGCGGGCAGATCCAGATCTTCGGTTTTCAGCTCCCTGATCAGCTGCTCCAGGGTTTCCTTGCCCAGCTCCACCGGCAAGTTCCAGCCCTGCAGTCCCTGCCTGGCCAGGATTTTCAGGGAGGCGGTGTTGTAGATATTCATGGAGGGGCCGGTGATAAACGGAATCCGGTTGCGGATGGCCACCTGCAGCGCACTCTGATCATTGGCTTCCACCAGGAACTCATCCTGCTCGCAGAACCGTCGCAGTCGGCGCAGGTCCGCTTCCGATTCGATCAGAGTGAGGGTGGAAAGCACCACATCCTTGCCACAGGCCTTCAGCTCCCGGGCCAGGTCGAGCCAGTCATCCGGTTTCAGCTCCCGGCGTCGGGAACAGACCGCCTCCCCCAGGTAGATGGTCTCCACCGGCCACTCGGCAGCCTTTGCGTAGAATTCGAAAACACTCTGTTTGGACCAGAACCACAGGATGGGTCCCAGGGACAGTTTCATCATACAACGATGCCCTTTATTTCCACTTGCGATGATAGGCGCCCAGTGTGGTGAGCCCACCTTCGGACAACCCGGCGAGGGTGGACTGCCAGGCCGGGTCGACGGCAAATTCCGGCCCCTGGCCCAGCCGGTCCAGTGCCTGGCGCCAGGTTCGGGCCACATCGGCGATATACGCCGGACTGCGCTGGCGGCCCTCAATCTTTACCGCGCTGATGCCCAGGGCCTTCAGCTCCGGTAGCAGGTCCAGGGTATTCAGGCTGACCGGCTCTTCGATGGCGTGGTAGATGTCGCCTTCCACCTCAAACCGGCCCTTGCACAGGGTCGGGTAGCCAGCGGGCTCACCCCGGGCGTAGCGGTCGATCAGTACATCGTTGAGGCGGGACTCCAGCCCGCCATCGGCGGTTTCCTCCCAGCGCACGGCCTTGGCCGGTGAGCAGGCACCCTTGCTGTTGGGGGACTCATCGGTGAGGTAGGACGACAGGTAGCACCGGCCTTCGGCCATGATGCAGAGACTGCCGAATGCAAAGACTTCCAGCTCCACGGGGCTGTGCCTGGCCACGCCTTTCACCTGGTCCAGCGACAGGACCCTGGGCAGCACGGCCCGGCGGATACCAAAGTTGTCCTTGTAGAATTGCAGCGCCTCGTAGCTGGTGGCCGAGCCCTGAACGGACAGATGCCGGGGCAGATCGGGATAGCGATTGGCGGCATAGTCCAGCAGGCCCATGTCGGCCAGGATCACTGCATCTACCCCCAGTCTGGCGGCGCGGTCCACGGCTGCGGTCCACTGCGACCAGCCCTGGGGCTGGGGGTAGGTGTTGATGGCGCAGAACACCCGGGCGCCCTTGCCGTGGGCATAGGCAATACCCTCAGCAGCCCGCTTGTCGTTGAAGTTGAGGCCGGCAAACTGGCGTGCGTTGGTGCTGTCCCGGAACCCCAGGTAGACGGCGTCGGCACCGTTATCCACAGCGGTTTTCAGAGCAGGCAGACTGCCGGCGGGGCAAACAAGTTCCATGGCACTCTCCGGTAACTGAATAGCACCGGAGACCCTACCCTTTCAGGGAGCAGCCCGCCTTGACGCTTGTCAGCACAGCGGTGTCTACCAATAGGGGAGTACTCTACGGACAATCCCCTACCCCGAAATTACGCCTTTGTATTCAGAAGCATAACAAGGCGTTACACTCGCTTTCATTCTGAAACTACCCCTTCAACTACCCCTTGGTGCCAATACCCCCCATAGCCGGTCTCGCCCACAATGGCGCCACGACTTAATGAAAGGGCGGTACCATGAACTTCATCAACAACCTTTCCATGCGCGGCAAGCTCATCACCCTGGTGGTGCCGGCGCTGCTCGTAATCCTTTTCTTCGCCGCCGGCAGCATTACCGAGAATGCCGCCGAGTACCGGAACATGAGCCAGTTACAGGCCATGGTAAAACTGGCCGAAATCGGTGACCCCCTGGTGGAGACCCTGCAGAAAGAACGGGGCCGCTCGGCCGTGATGCTGGCCGCAGAGCCAGGCTCTGACGCCCAGCAGCAAGCCAGGAGAGTACTCGATAACCAGCGCCGGCAGGCCAATACCGCCCTGTCTGACTATCGGTCAGGAGTGCAGGCCTTACAGGAAGGTACCGGGTTCGACAGCGCTGTTACCGAGAGTATTCAACGTCTGGAGGCCGAGCTGAACCGACTGCAGGCTCTCCGGCAGGACGTTGACCGGCGGAGCCTGAGTGGTGCCGAGGCTGGCAACCGTTATACCGGCCTGATCACCGAGGTCATCGACCGGGCTCCCCTGCTGATCCGTCGCGCCTCCAACGCGGAGCTCGCCCGGCAGATCGACGCCTACTATGCCCTGGCACAAACCTCCGAAATGGCCGGCAAGGAACGCGCGGCAGGCGCTGCATTGATCCGCTCCGGTGATTTCGACCTCCCCGCCGTGGGCCGGGTTACCGCTTTAAGCGGCCAGCAAGACGCCTGGTACCGCGGTGCCATCGACATGCTCGCCGCTGATTCCCCTCTACGCCGCCAGCTGGGCGAATTTGTGGCTGGTGCTGTAGTTCAGGCGCTGCAGGCGCAGCGACAGACACTGCTGAGCAGTGCCTCCGGCATGTACGCGCTGGACGCCAATGAGTGGTTCGAAACATCCACCCGCGCGATCGGCGCCCTGAACACCATCCGCCAGGAAATGCTGTCCCAGGTTGAGACCGTTGCGGCATCGGCGGTCACCGGGGCGAGAAACGACCTGATCAGCGCCTCGGTGATCGCGGGAGCTGCCATTCTGTTCGTGATCGTCCTGATGACCATCATCATCCATGCCATCCACCGGCAGGTGAACCAACTGCTGACCGGTGTGCAGTACGCCATGGATGAAAAGGACCTGACCCGGGAGATCCCGGTCTCCAGCAACGACGAAACCGGCACCATCGCCAGGGCAATCAATGAGCTGTTCAAGCGGTTCGGAGAAGCACTGTCACAGATCGACAGATCCAGCGTGCAACTGGCTACCGCCACCGAGGAGACCAGCTCCACCGCCAACCAGAACACCTCCCAGGTGCAAGACCAGCAGCAACAGATCGAGCAGGTGGCCGCCGCCACCGAGGAGATGTCCGCCACCTCCGAGGAAATCTCCCGCAACACCCAGCAGGTGGCGGATGCGTCCAGCAGCGCCATGGAAAAGAGCCGTACCGGTGAGCAGGTCCTGCACTCCAGCGTGCGCCAGATACGCGATCTGGCCGGCTCGGTGCAGGAGGTCAACCAGGTGATCGAGGAACTGGAAAACCGCAGCAGCACGATCAGCGACGTCGTCGATGTCATCCGCAAGGTAGCCGACCAGACCAACCTGCTGGCCCTCAACGCCGCCATCGAGGCTGCCCGGGCCGGCGAGCATGGTCGCGGCTTTGCCGTAGTGGCTGACGAGGTGCGCACCCTGGCGCAGCAGACCCACGAGTCCACGACGCAGATCGAGGAGATCATCAACGGCTTCAAGGACATTACCGACAGTGCCAGCCGCTCCATCATTGCCAGCCACAAGCTGGCGGATCAGACCAGCTCCCAGGCAGAGCAGATGGAACAGACCTTTGCCGAGATCCTGATGGACGTGAACAGCATCTCTGATATGGCGACCCAGATTGCCACCGCGTCGGAGCAGCAGGTGTCGGTTACCCGGGAACTGGCCGGTAATATGGAAAGCGTCAGCGAGTCTGCCATTCTGACCCTCACCGGCTCACAGGAAATCACCCAGGTGACTACCGAACAGGCCCGCCTGGCCCGTGCGCTGCAGGACCTGGCCAACGAGTTCAAGGTTGCATCCTGAGGGGTAACGGGGCAACCTTCCCAGATAGCAAAAAGCCCGGCCATCACGACCGGGCTTTTTGCGTTTCGGGAATCCCTGCCGCGTTACAGCAGGTCCTCGTCCGAGTTTTTCGCCTTGCGCACATCCCGGGCGACGGCCCAGCAGATAACGCCAAGCACGCCCAGGGTCAGGGCCGGCCAGATCAGGATGTAGGCTCCATAGACAAGTTCGCTGTTCATTTTGCTGCCTCCGGTACCAGGCTGGATTCGTCCTCGACGTTGTCGTAGTCACCGACACGCTGGGCGATCAGGTCAAAGTCAAAGCGCTCCCTGCTGAACAGGGTCATCGCAGTGCACACCACCGCGCTGGCGCCATAGGCGGTCAGTGAAGCCACCAGCACCATGTAGTCCCGCAGGAAACCGGTCGCAAACACCAGCATCGCTGCCAGGGTGATCACCCCGGCAACCAGCCCCGCGGCACGGCCAAAGAAGCCGAACACCATCAGGCCAATCACTACGGCACCGCCGACCGACGCCAGGCTCTCGAAGAACAGTACCGTCAGGCCAGTCATTTCCAGCAACTCAAAGCGGGCGATACAGAACAGTGCCATGGCCACTGCCACAGACCAGGTAAAGGCGGCATTGGTGACCCGATCCCAGTAACAGCTGACGATCACCGGGAACACGATGGCACCCCAAAGCGCCCCCACGAACACCAGCATCACCAGGATATCCAGCGAGAAGCTGGCAAAGATCAGCCCGGCAACGGTAGCCACAATCATGGTGATACGGCCCACCATCATC
>NZ_JAWLGY010000011.1:35656-92671 GCF_041690615.1 Marinobacter sp. | reverse complement strand
CCCACGAACACCAGCATCACCAGGATATCCAGCGAGAAGCTGGCAAAGATCAGCCCGGCAACGGTAGCCACAATCATGGTGATACGGCCCACCATCATCATGATGCGGGGGCTGGGCTCGTCACCAGCGATGTTCTTGCCGTAGACGTCCGCCATCATGATGGTGGAGAGCGCTGACAGGTCAGAGTCTGCGGTGGAGGACAGCGAACCAATCACCAGGATAAAGAACAGGGCCACAAACACCGGCGACAGGTAGGTGGATACCATCTGCGGGATCAGGTTGTTCATCTTGCCATCAATGGGCTCCATGCCAACGGACAGCGCCATAAGCCCAATCATGCCGAGGCCGATAACGATGGCACCATAGCCAATGGTGGCCGTGACAAAGGTGGACTTGATGTTTTTCTCACGTACGGCAAACAACCGCTGGGAAATGGTCTGGTTACCGATGGCGTAGGCCAGTACCGCCACAAAGAAGGGGGCGCCCTGGTGCAGTATCGCCTCCATGGAAAACAGGTTTGCCTGCTCGTCCGTCAGTCGACTGAGTCCCTCCACCATGACCGAAGGGCCACCGGCCGCGAACAGCACCGCCGGGATGATAATAATGGCGATAGCCATCAGCGCCACCAGCTGGGCAAAGTCGGTAAACACGGACGCCCGGAAGCCGGACGTCAGGGTGTAGGCAAGCACGCCGATACCGGCAACCATGACGCCCACCTCGAACGACAGGGGCGAGAGTACTGATACCAGGGCACCGGCCGCGGTGAAGTTCACCATCAGGCTGATGACGCTGCCGAGGATATTGGAGCCAGCCAGGATCAGCTGGCTGGACGCGCCGTGGCGGGCGTGGATCAGTTCACCCAGGGTATGACCATTGGGCGCCAGCTTGCGGAAGCGACGGCCGAAAGGGTAGATAAACAGGATCATCAGCGCCCCCCAGAGCCCGTAGTGGATGGGACCGGAAACGCCGTAGGTGTAGCCGGATGTGGCCGCGGCGTAAAAGGACGCGGCCCAGATCCAGGTAGCGGTCATGCTCGCCGCGCCCATGCCATAACCAACGTGGTGCCCCGCCACCATGAAGCCGGAAGTGTCCTCTTTGTCCTTGCGGATCAGCAGGGTCAGCAGGTAGGTGCCACCGTAGAAGGCAGCAAGCAATAACAACACGGTAAGTGTTGAAAACTGGGTAAATCCGTTCTCGTTCAAATCAGGGCCTCTTTTTCTGAAACACAGGTATCCTGCCGGGACCGGGCCGATAGCTGACGGCCGCCAGGAACAGGGGTCTGGGGTTCCCGCGTGGGGTTTTGCCTTGAGGGCAACGGGCAGGGTGGGCTTTTCCAGCCCGGTTTCAGCGAGGCTAAGGGAAGCTCAGGTGTGGCAGCAGCTCACACAGTTCTTTAGACGTCATGATATTTGCACTCCTCAAAATCGAATACTGAACTGGCCGGCGCAGCGTTGTGCCGTGCAGTGTTCAAGCTTTTGGATGCGAAAATCTGACAAATCGCCGGTTTTCAGTCAGAAATCCGGGGTCAGAATGAGGGAGCGGCAGACCATACGAGATAACCGGGACAGAGTCCAGTGTTTAGTGGGCGTAATATTAGTGTTCGACTGAGGTCAATGCTGGAAGCCAGCTATTGGAGTTTGCGGTCTGGGGTTGGGGGCTGGCGCTGGGGCAAGGGCGCTTTTTACGCCGCAATTCACGGCCCGTCCATGGGCCGCCTTGCTAAAGCGACGTCCCTGTCGCAGCTCCAAAAGCGCCCTTACCCCATCACCGTCAGACTGCCTGCTGGTCGCCGGCAAGGAATAACGGAAATAAGGGTATTCGGTACCTTCGCCCGGTTAACCAAAATCGGAGCTAACAGTAACCGTTGAGATATCGAGAAAGTCACGAGTGTGAGGATGGGGGAGGTCTTTCAGAGCAGCGACATGGATGTCGCGGAAGCGTTGGGGTGGCAGGACGCCCCTCCAACGCGGCGGCGAAAGACCTCCCCCAGCCTTACACCGCCCCCCAAACCCTCAGGCTACAAACCCAAACTCCATAGCCCACAGGCAACTGAACCCAACGCTGAAGCCGAAATCAGATAATCCGGGAAAACCGCTGAGAAGCCCCTTCCTTCCGATAGAGATCGAAAATCTGGCAGATCGCCCGGATCAGCAGCCGGCCGGCGGGCTGGACCTGCAGAACACGGCCATCATCTCCGATCAGTTCATCCTGAATCATCGGCTTCAGGCGTCGCAGTTCATCGGCAAAGTAGCCGTCAAAGTCGGCACCCCAGGCGGCCTGGAACTGCTCCCGGTCAAGGCGGAACTGGCAGATCAGCTGACCGATTACCCAGCGGCGGATCTGATCGTCCCGGGTCAGGCCGACGCCGCGAATGGTAGCCAGCTGACCCTCATCGATGGCCTGCTCCCAGGCCGGCAGGTCATGGTTGTTCTGGAAGTAGGCATCATCGGTCTGGCCAATCGCTGACACACCAAGAGACACCAGGTCGCAGTCCGAATGGGTGGTGTAGCCCTGGAAGTTCCGGTGCAGCCGACCTTCCCGCTGGGCCACCGCCAGGGAGTCATCCGGCTTGGCGAAGTGGTCCATGCCGATGTACTCGTAACCGGCCTCCAGCAGACGGTTGATGGTGTTGTGGAGAATGGTCAGCTTCTGCTGTGGGCTGGGCAGCGTATCCCCCTGGATCCGGGTCTGGGGATAGAACCGGTCCGGCAGGTGGGCGTAGCTGAACACAGAGAGACGGTCCGGCGACATCTCGATCACCGACTCCAGGGTCTCGGCGAAGCTTTCCGGGGTCTGGTGAGGCAGTCCGTAGATCAGGTCCAGGTTGATGGACCGGAAGCCGATGCGGCGGGCCTCGTTCAGCACGCCCTCGGTCATCTCCCGGGGCTGGATGCGGTTGACCGCCTTCTGTACCACAGGATTCACGTCCTGCACGCCCAGGCTGATGCGGTTGAAGCCCAGCTTCCACAAGGTCGGCAGGGTGTCTTCGTCCACTTCCCGGGGGTCGATCTCCACGCTGTAGTCCCGCTCATCACCGGACTGCAGGTTGAACAGCTCGCCGTAACCGGCCATCAGGTGCTCCATCACATCCTTTGGCAGGAAGGTGGGGGTACCGCCGCCCCAATGCAGTTGCTGGACCGGGCGGTCAGCACCGAACAGCTTTGACTGGATAGCCGCCTCCTTCAGCACACGCTCCACATAGGGCATGGCCTTGTCCCGCTTCTTGGTGATGACCTTGTTGCAGGCGCAGTAATAGCAAAGGTGTGCACAGAACGGCAGGTGGGTGTACAGCGACACCGGGCCGCCCGTTGCCTTGCTGCGACCGGCCGCCTTCACCATATCGTCCACCCGGAAGTCCGGCGTGAACTCCACCGCCGTGGGGTATGACGTGTAGCGGGGGCCGCTCAGGTCATAGCGGCGGATGAGGGCCTCGTCCCAGATAAACTCGGGAAGAACGGATTCGGCAGTGGCCGGGGAAGCGGGCATGGCAATACTCGATCTGACGGGTGCATGGTGGTCGGCCAGTGTAGGACAACCGGCTGGGCGGCATATTGACCGACATCAGGTTCATTATAGGGCACGCGGTGCTGAACCACCCTCGGGCTGATGGCGTACTTCGGGTATCACTTAAGGAATAGCACCATGGCCAACCTGATCCTGATACTCGGTGACCAGCTCAGTCACCACCTCTCGGCCCTGGAGGGAGCCGATCCCGCCACCGACCGCATTGTCATGGCCGAAGTACACGATGAGGCCAGTTACACTAACCACCACAAAAAGAAGCTGGTGCTGGTTTTCAGCGCCATGCGCCACTTTGCCAGGGAGCTGACGGGTAAAGGGTGGCAGGTTGCCTACTACCGGTATGACCCCGATTCACCCCACAAGGATCTGCTGTCGGTTGTACAGGAACAGGTATTGTCCCTCAGCCCGGATAAACTCGTGATCACCGAATGCGGGGAGTGGCGGCTGGACAACCAGATTCGCAAGTGGTTCGATGCACTCGGCGTGCCCGTGGAAATCCGTCCGGACAGTCGCTTTATCGCCGGCAAGGCAGTGTTCGCCCGCTGGGCTGAAGGACGCAAACAGCTGCGCATGGAGTTTTTCTACCGGGAGATGCGCCGCAAGACCGGCCTGCTCATGACACCGGGCGACGAGCCGGAAGGTGGCCACTGGAACTACGACGCCGACAACCGGCGCAAGTGGAAGGGCCAGCCGCCGGCCCCGGCGCCTTTCCGGGTGGAGCCGGACGACATCACCCGGGAGGTGATAACGTTGGTCGACGGACACTTCAGGGACCATTTCGGCACCACCGATGACTTTCACTTTGCCGTCACCGCTGACAGGGCCCGGGAAGCCCTGGATCACTTTATCGACTTCGCCCTGCCCTGCTTCGGTGACTACCAGGATGCCATGGCGGACCAGGAGGACTGGCTGTTCCACGCTATCCTGTCACCCTACCTGAACTGCGGTCTGCTGGACCCCATGGAAGTGTGTGAAGCCGCCGAACGGGCCTGGTATGCGGGGCAGGCACCACTCAATGCGGTGGAGGGTTTTATCCGCCAGATTATCGGTTGGCGGGAGTTTGTGCGGGGTATCTACTGGCTGAAAATGCCGGAGTATGCCAGTGAAAACCGCCTGGACAATGACCGCTCCCTGCCCTGGTTCTACTGGAGCGGTGAAACCGGCATGCACTGCCTGCACCGGACCATCGACAGCACCCGGCGCAACGGCTATGCGCACCATATTCAACGGCTGATGGTCACCGGCAATTTCGCCCTGCTCGCCGGCATCAAACCGGAGGACATCTGCGACTGGTACCTGGCGGTCTATGCCGACGCCTACGACTGGGTGGAGCTGCCCAACACGCTCGGCATGGTGATGCACGCGGACGGTGGCTACCTGGGTTCCAAGCCCTACGCCGCCAGCGGCAAGTATATCCATCGTATGTCCGACTACTGCGGTCAGTGCCGGTACAACGTCAACCACACCTCGGAAGAGGACGCCTGTCCGTTCAACGCCCTTTACTGGCACTTCCTGGACCGCCACAAGGACGATTTCAGCCGCAATCCACGCATGGTGATGATGTACCGGAACTGGCAACGGCAAGACCCGGACCACCGCAACGCCACCCTGGAGCGAGCCAACTGGTTACTGGACCACCTGGACGAACTTTAAGGAAGCCCGGTCAGGGCGGGCCCTCTTCGCAGGCCAGCACAAGGGCCCAGAATTCCGAAAAATCGTTGACCACCACATCCGGCTTGTCCGGGTGCTTGTGGGTGCCCGGGAAGATCTTGTTAAGCCAGGGCAGGTCCCACTGGGCACCGTTGAAAAACACGGAGGTAAGTCCGGCCCGCTTGGCGGCGATCACATCCGTGGTGCTGTCCCCCACATACCAGACACTGGGGTCCGGCGGGTAGTCCAGCTTCTGGATCGCCAGCAACAACTGATCGGGATGCGGTTTGCGCAGCGGGGTATCGTCACCGCACACATCCACGTCGAACAGCTCCGTCCAGCCGGTACCCTCCACCGCTGCCAGCTCGTGCTCGAAGAACTCCCGGTCCCGGTTGGTAATCACCCCCACCTGGATATTCAGCCGCCGCAGGCCGTTCAGCACATCCCTCACCCGGGGCTCAAAGGCCTTGACCGTGCCGTAGTGTTCCCGGTAATGGCGGTTGAATGCCTTGTGGGCCACCTGCTTGGCTTCCTCGTCGTCACCAAACAGAACTTCGAAGATGTCAGTTCGGGAGATCTTGCGGTCCGCCCGCACCTTCGGGTGCAGACGGGCAAATTCCCGCACATAGGCTACCAGCCGTGCGTCATCCGGCGTCTTGCTGTCTTCCGGCGCCAGCATTCGCTCCATCAGGCCCAGTTCACTGAACTCCGGCAGCATGTCATCCACCGCGTGGTACATGGCGTCCAGGGTATCCACCAGGGTGGCGTGCCAGTCGAACAGCACCACTGCCGGGCGGATCAGCCTGACCACCGCCGGGTGCCAGTCCGGTTCGATGCGGGGCTCCGGACGCTCGGGGGGCGGGAACGGCCGCGGCCGGGCTTCGGCAGGGATAACCGAGAAGGCTTCCGGGTGACTGCGTTCCAGCAGGGCCAGCAGGTCCATCAGGTCCTCGAAGCTGTCCAGGATGGCCGCCGGCGCATCCCGGTGGCTGAACCAGCTGTCAATGCGCCCCGGCTCCCAGGCGGCGCCGTTATAGAACACGCCGGAGACACCGGCCTTGTTGGCGGTGAGCATGTCCACATAGCTGTCACCCACGTACCAGGCCCGTTCGTCCGCCGGCAGGTCCAGCTTTTCCAGCGCCTTGAGAATCACCTGGGGGTCCGGCTTGTATTCGGTTACATCATCGGCACAGACCGTGGCATCGAACAGGTTTGCCCAACGGCCTTCGTCTACCGTCTGCAGTTCCTTGTCCAGGAATTCCCGGTTGCGGTTGGTGGACACCGCCAAGCGGATACCCATGACCTTAAGGGCAGACAGGTACTCATAGGCGCCCGGCTGGAAGGGCTTCACCTGGCCGAAATACTTGCGATAGCAGTCGTTGTAGGCCTTGTGGGCAACGAGCTTCGCTTCCCGGTCGTCACCGAAGATGGCATTGAAAATATCGGTGCGGCTGACACGACGTTCCGCCAGGATGCGCGGGTGCAGACGACGGAAGATGCGGATATAGCGCACCAACCGGGCATCATCGGACGTACGGCACTGATCCTCCGGCAGCAGCCGCTCCACCAGGCCCAGATCCTCCAGCTGGGGCAGCATGTCTTCCATGGCGCTGAACATGGCATCATGGGTATCCACCAGGGTGCCGTGCCAGTCAAAGACCATAACGGAAGGCGGTGGCAGGCAGTCACTGAATCGCGCCATTGAGGCATCTCCTTGCAGACCCGTTTCCGGGAACCGAACGTAAGGGTTTGTTGTCTCTCAGTAAAACCCAAACCATCACGATGCACAAAAAAAGCCGCTTACCCAGCAAGACCTGCGCCGTTTGCCAGCGACCATTCAGCTGGCGCCGGAAGTGGGCCCGCGACTGGCCCCGGGTTCGCTACTGCAGCGAACGCTGTCGACGTAACCGGCAAAACCCTGGAGCACCCACCCAATGACAACGGTTGTCTGGTTCAAGCGTGACCTGCGCACCCGGGACCATGCCCCGCTGATAGCCGCCGCCGAACGCGGCCGGCCCGTCATTCCCCTGTACGTGGTGGAACCCGGGTACTGGCAACTGCCGGATACCAGCGAGCGTCACTGGGGGTTTATCCGCGAATCCCTGGAAGACCTGGACCGTCAGCTGCGCAAGGTCGGCAGTCGCCTGCTGGTCATCCATGGTGATGTGCTCGATGTGCTGGGTACCCTGCACGCCCACTACGGCATCGGACGCATATTCTGCCACCAGGAAACCGGCGGCCAGTGGACGTTTGACCGGGACCGGGCGGTACTGGGCTGGTGTCGCAGCCATGGCACCGAGTACCGGGAGTGGCAACAGTTCGGCGTGGTACGCGAGCTGCCGGACAGGGACGAATGGGATACCCGCTGGCAGTCCCTGATGACCGCTCCGGTGCTGTCGCCGCCGGAACACCTGCCCATGCCGGCAGACCGGTTCCAGGACTGGCCGGATATCGCCACCCTCTCCATGCCCGATATCTCCCACGGCATGCCCAGTCCGGACCGCCAGGCCGGCGGTAGCGGCCATGGCGAGAAATTGCTGGCGTCGTTCCTGGACCGGCGGGTTGCCGGTTACCAATACAAGATCTCCAGCCCCAATACTGCCCCCAGGGCATGCTCCCGCCTGAGCCCACACCTGGCCTATGGCACGGTCAGCCTGCGACAGGTCTACCAGCAGGCCCGGGCGATGGGGGATCATCAGAGCAGCCTGCCCCGCAAGCAACGCAGCCTAACCAGCTTTCGCTCCCGCCTGCACTGGCATTGCCACTTTATCCAGAAACTGGAGGACGAACCGGAGCTGGAATTCCGCGCCCTGCACCGGGACATGGAGCAGCTCAAGGCAGGCCCGGATGACTCCGAGCGACTGCAGCGATGGCAGCAGGGCCAGACCGGCTGGCCGCTGGTGGACGCCTGTATGCGGGCGCTGCACCACACCGGCTGGATCAACTTCCGCATGCGGGCCATGCTCATGGCCATTGCCAGCTATCAGTTATGGCTGCACTGGCGCGAGCCGGCCCTGCACCTGGCGCGATTGTTCACAGACTTCGAACCGGGCATCCATTACCCCCAGGCCCAGATGCAGTCCGGTCTTACGGGCATCAATGCCCTGCGTATCTACAATCCGGTGCTCCAGAGCCGCAAACTGGACCCCGAGGGGGCATTTATCCGCCGCTGGCTGCCGGAACTGGAAGGGGTACCGGATGAGTTCATTCATACCCCCTGGCAGATGACCTTCAGCCAGAAGCAGCGGTTCGGGGGCGACCAGTACATCGAGCCGGTCTGTGACCACGAGCAGGCCGCCCGTGAGGCGCGGCAGGCCATGGGCGAATTTATCCGCCATCGGGTAAACACCGGTGAAACTGACCGCGTCCTGGCCCGCCACGGCAGCCGGCGGCGGCAGCACCGTGCCCGTGCCGGTACAAACAGTTCCGCCCCGGATGATCAGCAACTTACCCTGTTCTGACAGCGGGGTTCCGCTGGTCAGTCTATGTTGCTATTCTCGGAGACCTGAGGCATTCCAATAACAACAGGCCAAACACCCGAGCTTCATCCATGAACTGGAATCTGCTGCTGCCCTACGATTTCTCGCCATTGACCATACTGGCGTACCTGCTGGTGGCCAGCGGCTATATCGTTGCGCTGCGGGCCCTTCCCGGCGAGGAAAAGCCCGGCCCGGTACGCATCTTTGCGTTCTTCCTGGGCCTTCTGCTTTGCTATGCGGTGATGCAGACCTGGTTCGACTACTACGCCTCATTCATGTTCTTTATACACCGGGGCCAGCACCTGATTCTTCATCACCTTGGCCCCATGCTGATCGCTCTGTCCAACCCCTTGCCGATTCTGCGCTTCTGGCACCGACAGCTGGCACCCGCCATGGGCGCCTGGGCCCTGCCCATCCGATGGGGTTACAACACGCTGCAACAGCCCTTTATCGCCGCCTTCCTGTTTGCGGGACTTGTGTACTTCTGGCTGTGGCCACCCATTCATTTTGATGCCATGCTCAGCCGCGACCTGTACTGGGTCATGAACTGGAGCATGCTGCTGGACGGCTTGCTGTTCTGGTGGCTGATTTTCGATTCCCGCTCCCCCCACGACACCCCGTCGCTGGGGTACGGCAAACGCATCCTGCTGCTGGTGATGGTGGCCGTACCCCAGATGGTGCTGGGGGCCTGGATCGTGTTCAACCGGGGCATGGTCTACGACGTGTATGAGGTTTGTGGCCGTGCCTGGCCCATGTCACCAGCGGATGACCAGCTGATCGGGGGCATTCTGACCTGGATTCCGGCCGCCATGATGAGCGTGGTGGGTATTCTGATTCTCATCGGCCGGGCCATGCGGGATGACCGTCCCCGTCCCCGGCGGCAAGTTGCGGAGGAAGTAACACCATGAGATTCCGAACCCTTTTCACCCGGTCCCTGTTGATCACCGGCCTTGTTCTGATGCTGTCGGGTTGTCTGGGTGAAGAACAGCAGTGGAACGCCAAGGAGATCGACGGCCTGCTGCCGGACCTGGAGTTTACCCTCACCCGGAGCGACGGCCGGACCGTTACCGCCGAGGAGTACCAGGGCCAGGTGCGCCTGATGTTTTTCGGGTTCACCAACTGCCCGGACGTCTGCCCTGCCACCCTGGCCAAGCTGACCCATGCCATCAAGGCCATGCCCGAAGACCTGCAGGACGAGGTCACGCCCCTGTTTGTCAGCGTCGACCCGCAACGGGACACCCCTGAGCGTCTGGGCGAATATGTGAACTTCTTCTACGACCGTACCGTGGGCCTGACGGCAGACGAGCCTGCCCTGCGCGAACTGGCCAAGCGTTACCGCACCACCTTCGGTTACGACGACCCGGACGACAGGGGCAACTACAACGTTTCCCACAGTGCCGCCATCTATGTCTTTGACCCGGAGGGCAATGCCCGGCTGCTGCTGCGCCCGGACCTGCCCACCGACCAGATTACCGAAGACCTGGTCCAGCTTGCCCGCGAGGCCCGCTCCTGAGCGGCCTTGGCAGCTCGCGTTCCGTGACCCTGTCTCACTCGTAATGTCCTCCCGGGCTCCGGTGGTTCACAATATTCCCTCGGGGCCAGAGCCCCTGCGCCCGAACCAAGGGAAGTCCGAAGTGTAAGGGAGATGTACCCGTTATGAGCCGTTCCATCCGCTCCAGCCTGTTCCTCATGGTGGCACCCTTTGCCGTGACCTTTACCCTGGCGGCCTGGGTGGTAGACAGCAAGATGGGACCATGGCTGGATCGCCCCCTCTTGCTCAACTGTACAGAACGCGGGTTCTCGCCCTGGATCTGCAGCCTGCAGGATGGCCTGTTAACGTGGATCGCCCTCGGGTTCGGCATCCTGGTTCTGCTTTCAGTGACGGCGCTGCTGTCCCTGAGTCTGTTCCGTAATCAGCTGCACAGCCTGCAGCAGGATGTGATGGACTTTCAGAAAGGGCACCGCAGTCATCTGCCGAATGCGCCCCGGGAAATGCACCCGCTGGTCCAGCTGCTGAACCGTATTCTGCAATCAGCCCTGAAAGATCCTGCGGGGGCCACGTCCAGCCACGATGAAAGCGCAGAGCCGCAGCCCAGGGCATCCGCCCCGGCGCCGGAACACCCGCCAGAGCCCGCGCAACCTTCTCCGCCACCACCACGGCCACCCCGCCCCCGAGCCGCTACCGAGCGCCCACGGGAGCCGGTCAGTTCACCCGGGCCGGTCGCACCGCGGAAACAGCCACAGCCGCGAACCCCGGAGCCGTCACCGGAGCCGGCTCCCCGGGAGCGGCCGGATGAACGGGACCTGGAAGTTTCCCTGAGTGAGCTGGACGCTGACCTTGAGCAGGCTCTTGCCGAGGCCGAGGCGTCCATTCCCGACGCTGAACCTGAACCTGAACCTGAACCTGAACCTGAACCTGAACCTGAACCTGAAAAAAGCGTACCTCCGCAGAGGAGGGACGCCACCGGCAACCCCGGTGTGGAGGTGCCCGAACCTCCCCGCGATACCCCCGCGCAGCCCGAGGCCCCGGGGAGGCCCGGGCGCCGCAAGAATGAGGCGTTCCCGGCCCGCAAGTGCCGCAAGCTGATCGCCATACTGGGTCACCGTTACCCCGACGTGAACTTCGAGCTGATCACCGATGTGACCGAAGACGCGCCCTGGTCCATCCATGAGGCGGAGCTGACCGAAGTCTTTGGGGAACTGCTGGATAATGCCGGCAAATGGGCAGCCTCCCAGGTGAACATCTTCCTCGCCATCAAGGGCAATATGCTGGTGTTTGGCGTGGCCGATGACGGCCCCGGGGTAGATCCGGAGCTGATGCCACACCTGGGCGAGGAAGACTTCCGGGGCAAGACGGACCAGGCACCCGGCCGGGGGCTGCCTGCCGTACGCCGGGTAATTGACAGCCACGGCGGGTCACTGGCGTTCGACCGCAGTCGTCTCGGGGGCCTCGAGGCCATTGCCGCGCTGCCCGGCTCACCGGTCCCCCGCCACGCGAGGGCATCCGGGCTTCATCACTAACAGCCAGTGCGGGAATACCGTGGCAATAATGAAATAGCCCTTTGCGGGTCCGGTGCGGTGTGATAGATATAGCGTCCACCAGAACCGGGCTTTCGGCTCCCCTGCTGCCCTGCCCGGATGTCCACTGCATCAGGTACTCCCCGTGCCCACAGCGAAAACCGCCCCGACCATTCTGTGTCAACTGGCTGCGCTCCTCGTGCTGTCGGGCATGGTATTGTGGGATGCTCCGGACCGCCTGACCAGCGACACAGAGAGCCCCGGCCAGGCCATCTGCGCAGAAGAATGCCTGCTGGTCACCGGCCCGTCCGCAGACGGTGCTTCTGCCGATGTCGTGGGACCGCCTCCGACAGCAAGCCGTGCACCCCGGCTTCCCATCGCCCGGACCACGATCACCAGCGGGACAGCACCATCAGCCTTCCGCCCCTCCGACCACCCCGGCCTGCCCAGGGCGCCACCACTCGGCTTCGCCTCCAGCGTCTGAATCCTGTTTTGCATCAACATTGATCGGGGCGATCCCCGGAGTAACCTAATGAAAAAAAGCCTGTTGTTGCCGGCAGCTGCCTTGTTGTCGGTATCCGATTCCCTGTGGGCAGCCGAAACCGGCCGTGCACTGGACCTTATCCATCACCCGGTGGGCTACCTGGCCATCGCCATCTTCGTGACCGGCTACATCCTGGTCATGCTGGAAGAGAAAATTCACCTGGCCAAGTCCAAGCCCATGCTGATGGCCGCTGGCCTGATCTGGATCCTGCTGGCCCTTGTGTATCGCAATGCAGGCGTGACCGGCGAGGTGGAGGAAGCCATCCGCCACAACTTCCTGGAGTACGCCGAACTCTTTTTCTTCCTGCTGGTGGCCATGACCTACATTAACGCCATGCTGGAGCGGGGCGTCTTCGACCAGCTGCGTATCTGGCTGCTGGGCAAGGGCTTCGGCTATCGCCGGCTGTTCTGGATCACCGGCACCCTGGCGTTCCTGATCTCGCCGGTGGCGGACAACCTGACCACCGCACTGATCATGTGTGCCGTGGTCATGGCCGTGGGTCGGGACAGTCCGGCGTTTGTGTCACTGGCCTGCATCAACATTGTTGTCGGCGCCAATGCCGGTGGTGCGTTCAGCCCCTTCGGCGACATCACCACACTGATGGTCTGGCAGAAAGGCATACTGCCGTTCCAGGACTTCTTCCAGCTGTTCCTGCCCAGCCTGGTTAACTTCCTGGTGCCGGCCCTGCTGATGCATATGGCGCTTCCCAAAGGCCAGCCCATGGCCCCGGAGAGCCACGACCGGGTCCTGCGCCCCGGGGGCCTGGTCATTTGCGGCCTGTTCCTGGCCACCATTGCAACCGCCATCAGCTTCCACCAGTTCCTGCACATTCCGCCGGTGTTCGGCATGATGACGGGACTGGCCTACCTGAAGATCTTCGGTTATTTCCTCAAGCGCCATGAGGAATATCAGTGGCAGGAATCCTCGGAAACCCCGCCCGGGGACAGTTCCGGTGAGCACAGTTTCGACGTGTTTGCCCACATCGCCCGCTCGGAATGGGATACCCTGTTCTTCTTTTACGGTGTCATCCTGGCGGTTGGCGGTCTGGGCTTTATCGGGTATCTGGGATTGATGTCCACTACGCTGTATGTGGACCTTGGCCCTACCGTGGCCAACATCCTGGTGGGCGTCATTTCATCCCTGGTGGACAACATCCCGGTGATGTTCGCCGTACTGACCATGAATCCCGATATGCCCGAGGTGCAATGGCTGCTGGTCACCCTTACCGCCGGCGTCGGCGGCAGCCTGCTCTCCATTGGTTCCGCCGCAGGGGTGGCACTGATGGGTCAGGCCAGGGGGCATTACACCTTTTTCAGCCACCTGAAGTGGACACCCGCCATCGCACTGGGCTACGGCGCCAGTATCTGGGTACACTTCCTGGTAAATGGCTGAGACAAGGCGGAGGCAGGCATGAAAATCGGCGAAATGGCGGAACAGTCCGGTATCCCGGCGGAAACCATCCGCTACTACGAGAAGATCGGCCTGCTTCCGGCCCCCGACCGGCAAGCCAACAGTTACCGGCATTACCGCCAGTCTCACCTCGACCGGCTGCTATTCATCCGCCGCTGCCGCAACCTGGACATGGCCCAGGAGGAAATCCGCGAACTGGTCCGCCTGGCGGACCAGCCCGACGCCGACTGCAGCGAGGTCGACGCCCTGCTCGACCGCCACCTGGGTCATGTCCGGGCCCGGCTGCAGGAACTGCGGGAACTGGAAAAAACCCTCAGCAACCTGCAAAAAGCCTGTTCCGAGGGTCGCACCGTAGCTGAATGTGGCATTCTTGGCGGTCTGACCCGGGACCTTGGGAGCGACCCGCCGCCGCATCACAGCAACCACATTCCCGGCAGCCATGGTCACTGAGACTTTTCTTGCCGGCGGAGGCTTGACCCTGTAGCAACTACAGGCCTTTGAATGGCTTCATACCATCAAAGGAGGAATGACATGGCCTGCAGTTGCTCCGCACCGCAACCCAAAACGCCCAGCCCGGGATTTCGCCGGGCGCTCTGGATTGCCCTCTGGGTGAACCTCACCATGTTCCTGGTGGAGGGGGTTGCCAGTCTCCAGTCCGGTTCCGTCTCCCTGATGGCCGATGCCATCGACTTTTTCGGCGACAGCGCCAACTACCTGCTGTCGCTGTCGGTCCTGTCCATGGGCATGGTCTGGCGCGGGCGAGCCGCCATGGTCAAGGGCGTCACCATGACCGTATTCGGCCTGGCGGTGCTGGCCCGTGCAATCTGGGTGGCGCAAAGCGGCATCACTCCGGAAGCCATCACCATGGGCGCGGTGGGCTTCCTCGCCCTCGCCGCCAACGTCGCCGTGGCCTGGATACTGTTCCGCTACCGCAGCGGCGACTCCGACATGCGCTCGGTATGGCTGTGCAGCCGCAACGATGCCATCGGCAATGTGGCCGTCATGGTAGCGGCCCTGGGTGTGCTGGGCACCGGTACCGCCTGGCCTGACCTGTTTGTTGCTGCCATTATCGGCAGCCTGGCGGTCACTTCCGGTATCAGTGTCATTCGCCACGCCCGTAGTGATATCAGCGAGGCACAACTGGCCCTGGCTCAACAACCCCGACACTGAAGCGGTACCATCTCCTTCCGTGATTTGGCGTATGATGAGGCAGTGCCATGATTGCAACAGCTTCGCAACGCTGAACAACAACAGCCTCAGAAAAAAGGAGCCCGGTTATGACCAAAGCCATTCGATTCTCCCGCACCGGCGGGCCGGAAGTGCTGGAATTCCTTGACGTGGACACCCCGGAACCCGGCCCCGGTGAAATCCGGGTCAGCAACCGGGCCATTGGCCTGAACTATATCGAGATCTACTTCCGCTCCGGCGTCTACCCGGTGCCCGGCCTGCCTTCCGGCCTGGGCACCGAGGGCGCCGGCGTCGTGGATGCGGTAGGTGAAGGTGTAACCGGTTTTGAAGTGGGTGACCGGGTCGCCTACGCCCAGGCACCGCTGGGCTCCTACGCCGAGCAGCATGTCCTGCCCGCCGACAAGGCCATGCAGTTGCCGGAGTCAGTGGACTTCGAGACCGCTGCCGCCACCATGCTCAAGGGTCTCACCGTGCAATACCTGCTGCGCCAGACCTGGCCGGTCAAAGCCGGCGAAACCATCCTGTTCCATGCCGCCGCCGGTGGCGTTGGCCTGATCGCCTGCCAGTGGGCCAGGGCCCTGGGTGTCAAGCTTATCGGCACCGTCAGCGGACCGGAAAAGGCGAAACTGGCCACGGACCATGGCGCCTGGGCCACCATCAACTACAAGGAAGAAAACATCGTCGAGCGGGTGCGGGAACTGACCGGGGGTGACATGGTGCCGGTTGTCTATGATTCCGTGGGCAAGGACACCTGGGAAACCTCCCTCGATTGCCTGCAGAAGCGCGGCCTGATGGTCAGCTTCGGCAACACCACCGGCCCGGTGAGCGGCGTCAACATCGGCATTCTCAACCAGAAAGGCTCCCTGTTTGTCACCCGACCCAGCCTGGCCGGCTACGCCGACACACGCCCACGGTTCGAGGCCATGTGCGGCGAGCTGTTCGAAATGCTGGCCAGCGGCGATATCAGGGCAGATATCCACCAGCGTTTCCCGTTAACTGATGCAGCCAAGGCCCACGAGGCGCTGGCGAGCGGGCAGACCACAGGGTCGACGGTCCTGTTACCCTGAACCTGGCCAGGGTTCCGGATTTCCGGTGGCTACAGCTGCTTTTCCCCTCCGGTGACTCCATAGATCTCGCCTGAGATAAAACTGGCCGCCGGCGATGCAAGGAAGGCTAAGTGTCGTCACCCTTGACCCAACTCACTGACAAGCTCCGTGGCGTAAGCTAAGCTGATGATGACGGGGCGAACGTGTCCGTCATAACTTGAGGGAGAGAAAACTGATGACAAATCAGGATTCTGCATCATGTGACCGGCCAACAGGCTCGGTCGGAAGCAGCCCGTCACCGGCTGCATCTGAACCAATTGCGAAAGAAGAGGTATCTGTGATGACAGCACGTGTCGGGCAAAAAGCCCCCGACTTCTCCGTGCCGGCTTATCACAAGGGGGGATTCACCAACGTGAAACTCTCCGATTATGCCGGTAAATGGGTGATGCTCTGTTTCTATCCGGGTGATTTCACATTCGTCTGAGCTACTGAAGTGTCGGCGGTCGCCGCAAATTATCAGAAGCTTCTGGACCTGAATGTTGAAGTTATCTCCGTAAGTGTCGACAGTCAATTCGTGCACAAGATCTGGGATGAGCACGAGTTGAGTAAAATGATTGGAGGTGAAGTACCCTTCCCGATGGTAGCGGATCAGAACGGTGCCCTGGGTCGTGCCTATGGTTGCTGGGACGAGAATCAGGGTGTGGAGCTCCGTGGCCGGTTCATCATCGATCCTGATGGTGTTATCCAGGCCATGGAGATGCTCACGCCGCCGGTGGGCCGTAAACTGGCCGAAACCATCCGGCAGATTCAGGCCTACCAGCATGTTCGTGCGACCCAGGCGAAGGAAGTCTGTCCCGCTGGCTGGGAACCGGGCAAGACCACCCTCAAACCCGGGCCGGACCTGGTCGGGAATGTGTGGAAGGTGTGGGACCCCTCCATGGAATAATCGGCCCTGCCTTGAAGCCGACGACGAACCCCGTCCAGGTGACGGGGTTCTTTTTGACCGAACGGCAGGGCCAGCAACAAGTGGAACTCCATAATGAATGCGCTTTCCAGGTTACCCTCAGTCAGCCACCTGCTTGCCCATAGCCGCATTGAGTCCCTGATTGATAGCCATGGCCGCGCCGTCGTTACCGGACTGATTCGCGACCAGCTGGCTGGGGCCCGCGAAGCCGCCCGAAACGGGGCAGGGATTCCTGACGAGTCACTTCTGATCGATGGTGTTTGCACCGCCGCCGGGAAGCAGGCCTTACCCCGCCTGCGCCCGGTGTTCAACCTGACCGGAACCGTATTGCATACCAACCTTGGACGTGCGTCCCTGCCTGAAGAGGCCATCACCGCCCTGGTGGAGGCTGCCCGCAATCCCTGTGCGCTGGAATACGACATCGAACAGGGCGGGCGGGGTGATCGTGACGACGTTGTTGAACAACTGCTCTGTGAACTGACCGGCGCCGAGGCCGCCACCGTGGTCAACAACAATGCCGCTGCAGTGTTCCTGCTGCTCAACACCCTGGCGTACAAGAAAAAAGTGGTGGTTTCACGGGGTGAACTGGTGGAGATCGGTGGCGCCTTCCGGGTACCGGATATCATGAAGCGGGCCGGCGCCAAACTGAACGAAGTCGGCACCACCAACCGCACCCACCTCAAGGACTTCGCCGCTGCAATCCGTCCTCGTACCGGTATGCTGATGAAGGTGCACACCAGCAACTATGCCATCGAGGGCTTCACCCACGCTGTCCCGGAACGCGAACTTGCTGCCCTGGCCCATGAACACGAACTGCCATTTACGGTGGACCTGGGTTCAGGGACCCTGACTGACCTCGAACGGTGGGGATTGCCCCATGAGCCCACGCCACGCGAGAGCATTGAGGCGGGTGCCGACCTGGTCACCTTCTCTGGCGACAAGCTCCTCGGCGGTCCGCAGGTGGGCATGCTGGTGGGCCGCCGGGACCTGATCGCCCGGATCAAACAGAACCCCATCAAGCGGGCATTGCGGGTCGGCAAGCTGACCCTGGCCAGCCTGGAAGCGGTACTGCGCCTGTACCGTGACCCCGATCGGCTTTCACAACGCCTGACCACCCTGCAGCAGCTGACGCGGCCCGAGGCCGGGATTCGTGAAGCCGCTCAAAGGGTGTTACCCGCCCTGCAATCCGCGCTGGAAACGCTGGAAGTAGACGTGGAAATCGTTCCGCTGCGATCCCAGATCGGTTCGGGTTCGCTACCGGTGGATCGCCTGCCCTCTGCCGGCCTCGCAGTACGCCCGCGGGGGCGGAGCAGTGGTGTGCTCAACCGCCTTGAGGCCGGACTCCGCAGCCTGTCCAAACCGGTGGTGGGACGCATTGAGGAGGGAGCCCTGCTACTGGACCTGCGCTGCCTGCCACCCGAACAGGAAGCGGATTTCACGGCGCAGCTGGCGCAACTGGATTTACCTCCGACACCAACACGCTGAGCTCCGTACCATGCTGATAGGCACTGCCGGACACATTGACCACGGCAAAACCACCCTCGTCAAGGTGCTAACAGGTGTCGATGCGGACCGACTACCGGAAGAGAAAACCCGCGGCATCACCATCGACTTGGGCTACGCCTACACCCAGCTTCCGGACGGTTCGGTGCTGGGCTTCGTTGACGTGCCGGGGCATGAAAGGCTCATCCGCAACATGCTCGCCGGGTCAACCGCGATTGATTTCGCGCTCCTGGTCATTGCCGCCGATGACGGGCCAATGCCCCAGACCCGGGAACACCTGGAACTGCTTGATCTGCTGGACCGGACCGAGGGGGCCATCGCACTGACAAAAATCGATACCGTCACGCCAGAGCGACTTGAGCAGGTACAACTGGAAATCAGGGAATTACTGGCCAGCACAGGGCTCAGGGACGCCCCGGTTTTCCCCCTCTCCGGCCACACCGGCGAAGGCGTACCGGCTCTGCGGGCGTATCTCGAATCGGCCGCAACCAACCGGCCAGCGCCTCCATCCGGAGGCAGGTTCCGACTGGCCATCGACCGCCGCTTCACCATCAACGGCGTCGGCACAGTGGTGACCGGCACAGCCCACGCAGGCACCATAACCGTTGGCCAGACCGTCATGGTCTCACCCCCTGGTCTGACGGCACGGGTGCGAGGACTACATGTCCAGGACCGGAAAGCCGAGACCGGCCGCGCCGGTGACCGCTGCGCCGTGGCATTGAAAGGGGATTTCGATAAACAGGACATCGAGCGAGGCATGTGGCTAATCGACCCGTCACGGCATCTGCCGCTCACTCGATTCCAGGGCGAGCTGCGTGTTCCTGCCGGCCAGCAACCACTCAAACACATGCAGACCGTGCATGTGCACCTGGGTACCGATAATCTTGTAGGGCGTGTGGCACTATTGGATTGCAAGCATGTCGAACCGGGCGGCACCGCGCTGGCTGAAATTCTGCTGGAACGGGAAACCCTGGCCCTCCGGGGTGATCGTTTTATTCTGAGGGATGCAAGTGCACGACGCACGGTTGGCGGAGGCCGAGTGCTTGATATCTTTCCACCGACGCGACACAAGCGGACGGAAAAGCGCCTGGCGCTACTTGACCAGATGCGCCATGACGACCCGGCTGCCACACTGCAGGCCCTGGCTGAACAAGCAGCGGCTGGCATCGACCTGCAGCGTTTCGCCCTCGCATGGAACCTGTCAGATGGAGAAGCGGAAACCCTCTGGGAACACTCCGGAATAAAGGTGATCCGCGACCGGGACAGCACCACCGGCTTCACCCAGCCAGCCTGGATTGCGCTCAAGACCCGGTTGCTCGATACCCTTGCTGGCGAACACGAGAACAGCCCGGACATGATCGGTGTCGAACCTGACCGGCTGCGTCGGATGACCCTCGCCCCGCTAGCCCGAGCGCCCTTCGACGCCCTGTGCCACGAACTGCTTGCCCTCGGCCAGATCCTTCAAACCCGTGCCTGGCTGCACCTGCCAGCGCACCAGGCGAACGTCACCGAAGCAGATCAGGAGCAGTTCGCCCAGCTCAAACCCCTGCTGGACGAGCAGCCCTACAACCCGCCGCGCGTCAGGGACGTCGCCAACGCCACAGGCGTGCCAGAGCATGAGGTACGGCAACTGTTCAAACGCCTCGCCCGTGCCGGCGAACTCTATCCGGTCGCCCACGATCACTATTTCACTGCCGCCACCGTTGCCAGGCTGGCCGGAATCGTCCGCGAGCTTAACGAAGGCCATGGCGGCGCCCGTGCGGCAACCTTTCGTGATATCGTTTATCCTGACGGCAGTGGTGGTCGCAAGGTTGCTATTCGTATCCTCGAATTCTTCGATCGTGTTGGCTACACTCGGCGTGTCCGGGATGATCATGTGCTACGCGAGGACAGTGCTGCACCGCCATGGTCAGCGTAAAAAGTTAAAAGGAAGAGATCGTTCCCCGGTGGGGCGTCCGGTCTTCAAAACCGGGAGGGGCTGTCAAGCAGTCCCTGGTAGGTTCGACTCCTGCTCTCTTCCGCCAGATTCCCCTTCCAGCAACGTCACCCCTTTCAAGGAAGATGGCCCAGCGGCAATGGCGACTGGGATTTCACCGTCTGAATCGCAAAGTTACTGCGAATATCCCGGACACCGGGTAATTTCAGCAACGTGCCTGTCAGAAAGTTCTCATAGGCGCGCAGATCCGGCACAACAACCTGCAAGTGGAAATCGGACTGGCCAGATACCAGGTGCGCCATGACCACTTCCGGTAACCGGCTCACGGCTTCCCGAAACGCCTCGGCTTCCCTCTCTCCGTGCTTCTCCACTTTGATATCAACGAACACCGTCAGGTTCAGGCCGACTTGTTCTCGGTCCAGAACAGCACTGTAGCCACTGATCACGCCGGACTTCTCAAGCATGCGCACACGCCTTGAGCAGGGTGATGGTGACAGCCCGATATCCGCCGCCAGGTCGATATTGGCCATACGCCCTTCTGCCTGAAGGGACTCCAGAATTCTCCGATCGTAGCGGTCAAGCTTCATTATTGGCATCCTTCTTCAATTTATCGGACTTGATCAGTCATTCTAGCCAATATTTGCCTGATTCCCAGCGCATTTAGCAAACCTTCGCTACATCATCCGTTATACGATTCTGATTACCCCCACTCCAACCTGAAGGTGCTGACATGGGTGACCTGGTCCTGTTTTCTTTTACGCTGGTGGCCATCTACCTGACCCCCGGCCCCGACATGCTCCTGGTTCTCAGTACCAGCATGAATGGCGGAGCCAGGCAGGCCGTGGCAGTCAGCGCCGGGCTGGCCCTGGCCCGCGCCCTCCACGTACTACTCGCCGCGATTGGCCTCGCGGCCCTGCTGCAAACCACGCCCTGGGCCTATCACGTGATCAGGCTTGCCGGTGCAACCTACCTGCTCTACCTGGCCTGGCGTTTCCTGACCCTGGATGCCCCCACCATGCAAACTGTGGAAGCCGCACCGGAACCACCCCGCCGCCGATATCTGCGTTCATTCAGCCAGGGTACCCTGACCAACCTGCTGAACCCGAAGTCGCTGATTTTCTGTTCGGTCCTGCTGCCGCAGTTTGTCGAACCGGCACGGGATGTGACCGTCCAGTTCGCCACACTCGGACTGATCCTCGTCGTTATTGGTCTCGGGTTTGACCTGGTTTATTCGCTGATCGGCAAGGAGATTGCAGCGTTCACCGCTTCGCGGAAAGGCCTGCAGAAGATGCAGAATCGGGTTGTGGCCGGGCTACTGGCGCTGATCGGGTTGAAGGTGGGGCTGGCCTGATTCTGGCACCCTGGTTTACAGCCGCCTCGCGGTTCCCAGGCCTGGCGAGCGAAGCCCCCGCCCTCTCGCATCACAAAGAGGACGCAAACCCGCTTCTCATCCTCACGATAAAACGCCACACGGTATGCAGACAATACTGACTACCAGGGCAGTTCCGAGCCATCCCAGCTCAGGAAACGGCCGTTATCCTCTTCGCTTAACGCATCGAGTACATCAAGCAAATTGGCAGCCGTTTCATCGGCTGAATGGACTTTCAGTCTGGCCAGGGACTGCTTGAACGGTTCACTCAAAGCGGATTCCGTGGTACCCGGATGGAGGGACACACAGGCAAGCGGTTTGCAACGGCGCGGTAGCTCGATAGACAGGTTTCGCACCAGCATATTCAGTGCAGCCTTCGAGCTCCGGTAGGCGTACCAGCCACCGAACCCGTTGTCGGTGATCGATCCAACTTTCGCAGAAATGGCCGCAACCTGCTTGAACCGACCGTGTCGAAGCCATGGCAACAGCACTCTCGCAAGTAATGCGAATCCCGTGGCATTCACTGCAAATGCACGCGCCATGCTGTCAGCATCCAGATCTTCAAGACGCTTCTCCGGGAACATGTCCGGCCCATGGAGCACCCCCGCAGCATAAATAAAGGTATCGATGCCTTCATCCCTGGGCAGAAGCAACTCAAGCGCCCCTGCCACCGCCGTCGGTGATTCGCCATCCCCGGCGTCCCACGCCAGCACATCACTGCGGTTGCTGGCCTGGAGTGCCTCGGGCGCCCGGTCAGGGTCACGACATAATCCGATCACCCTAACCTGCGGATCCCGCTCAATCAGCCGGGTCGCAAGCGCGCCCCCGATCGCCCCCGAAACACCAGCTATTACAACTCGTTTCATATGCACCTCCTTCACAAGGAGGACATACGAAGAAACTACTCCGTGGAGATGAGGTCACACATGAAACCGCTGATGACCGTGTTCAGTTAACGCAGAAGGCAGCGGCGCACGCTAGCGCGTCCGGCGGAGGCCGAAGGTGGGAAATGGCGGAAGGGTATGGGAGTCGAACCCACCAGGCACGCGTTGCGCACCTCACCGGATTTGAAGTCCGGGCGCTCCACCGGGAAGCGATCCCCTTCCTTTGATCAGAGCCTGGCAGTGTAACCTTTTTCGTTTGTCGTTGAGAGCGTTACCGCGGCCCTTCGCCGGTAGGCCGGTTGCAGGCGGCGTTCCTCGTTGATGAAGGCGGTGACACCGGCGCGGTCCAGGTATTCGAGTACGCTGACGGTAAGACGGCGGCCGATGCCGGAACGGTCGCGGTAGGCGCGGGCGTCGAAGGCGCCGGTGGGTGCGCTTTCCGCCAGCTCCACGGCAATGGCAGCCAGTTCGGTGACGGTTTCTGGCCGATAGAAGCGGTTCGGTGCCACGGCGACAAGAAAACCCAACCGGTGCATGCGCTGCAGGAAGGTCAGCATGGCGTCCCGTTCAAGACCCATTGCCTCTGCCAGTTCGCCGACAATGGGCGGTTTCAGGCCGGTACCTTCCAGTTCAGCCATAACCTGGCCAAGCAGGCACTGGTCCGCCTCAGTCAGTTCTGGCTGATGGCCTGGCCGATGAAACCGGAAGCCATTACGGGCCATTTCACCGGCTGCCAGTAGCCGATGCAACAGTTCATGACGCAGCTCCGGTTGCAGTCGTATACCGGGCAGCCGGGTCAGCTCCGGCTCTGTGGGGCCGATCTGGTCCGGGTGGTTTTCGTGCCACTGGTCCAGCTGCTCCAGCACGCGGGTCTGCAAGGCGGCCCAGTGCCCGGGGGCAAAGCCGACGCGACCTGTAGTGGCCTGGATAATGACAGGCTCAAGGGCCGCAAGAGCCGGGTCCAATTGGTCTTCCGGCAGGTTCTCAGCGGCTGCTAACCGGTCGATGTCTATGCCTTCCGGGGACGCGTCGAGCCAGGCCTGCAGTCGAACCTGCCGGTGACCGGCTTGCAGGCCATTGGCCGGAGAAGACTGATTTTCCAGAAGTGTTCGCAGCAGCTGCACCCGTTTGGCGGTGGACCGCCCACGGCCCTGCCCGAACGGGTCCACCACCTGGCCGCCACCGATGGTGCGACTGAGGGGCGGGTCACGCAGGATCAGCCGGTCACCCACACAGGCCTGCACTGGCTGCTCCAGCATCAGCTGCGCCAGCATCGGGCGGTCGCCCTGGCCTTCGTCCAGTACCACCACCCGGGCACTTCTCACCGCTGCCCCCAGGTGTACCTGGAAGATACCCCGGTGGAGCCGGGTGTCCGGGAGCAGGGCCAGCGCCACATCCAGGCGATCCGTGGGATGGTGTAACCAGGGGGCGACCAGCCAGTCGCCCCGGTGGAGGCTGTTATCGCTGATGTCTCCGGCCAGGTTGATGGCGCATCGCTGGCCGGCGCCTACGCTTTCCACCGGCTCACCGTGCGCCTCAAGCCCGCGGACCCGGACCGGATGGCCCGCTGGCGACGCCATCAGGGTGTCCTCACTGGCCAGCGTCCCAGTCACCAGGGTGCCGGTGACCACGCAACCCCGCCCGGTTACCGAGAAACTGCGGTCGACCACAAACCGTGTGCCTGCCACCGGGCTGCTGGCTTTCTGTCCATGGACGCGAGCCTGCTCTGTCAGCCACGCTTTCAGTGGTGGAAGACCGTCTCCCGTCAGTCCGGACACCGGAAACACCGGGGCGGTCGCCAGTCCGGTATCCACCAGCAATGCCCGAACTTCTTGCGAAACCTCGGCCAGCCTGGAGGCATCCACCCGGTCTGCCCGGGTCAGGGCCACCAGGCCGGCGTCCACGCCCAGCAGATCGAGAATGGCCAGGTGCTCCCGGGTCTGGGGCATGGGGCCGTCATCGGCGGCGATCACCAGCATGACGGCATCCACCGCCGCTACGCCGGCCACCATGTTGCGGACAAACTTCCCATGACCAGGCACATCGACAAATCCGAGCCAGTGGCCCTGCTCTGTGCGGCTCCAGGCGAAGCCCAGGTCGATGGTCAGACCCCGGCGCTTTTCCTCCGCCAGCCGGTCCGTATCCTGCCCGGTCAGGGCATGGATCAGGGTGGTCTTGCCATGGTCTACATGTCCGGCGGTGGCGATGATCACAATGTCACCATTTCCGGCCCGGATCGGGCAATAAGGGGCGAGCATGACAGGTGCAAAGCCGTGCCCTCAGCAGTTTGGCCTGCAGCGGGGCCTTCATTGAGGGCCATTCTCGGGGGGACTTTCTGAAGGGTTGTCATGGACTCCGCCATCCCTGGCGGAACCAGGGACATCTACTCTGTATGTGTCAGTAGCCGGACGATCTCATCAAGGGCCTTATCCGCCAGCTTTCGCATCTCGTCATCGGTGCGATCCTGGATCGGGTGACCCACGAACACCATGGCCGGCTCGAAGCCCAGGGTTTTCGACTGGGCCGCTGCGGCCTGGATGAACTCGGTGGAGGCCACGCCTACGCCCGGAATATTGCGACCTTCCAGGTCTGCGATGTCATGTGTACAACACGACGTGCAGGAACCTCAGTCGGCCAGCCCTTCAACCACCAGGTCCACTTCACCGGCAATCTGTTGCTTCAGCTCGGTGGGTGCCACCCGGGTGAATGTGGGCTTGCGGTAGCGTTTGACGGTGACTTCCATCTCCGTCAGGCGCTCCTCGATGCGGTCGAGGAACACATCGCCCCTGGGCTTTGAGATGTCCAGCAGCCCGACGGTCTTGCCCGCCAGGCTTTCGGGCCGGGCCAGCCGGGCCCGTACCGCTGGTGACAACTCGCCCGTGGGGTCGAGCATCACACTTGCTTGGGTCATACCTTCACCTCTCTGGTTACAGGACTGGAACCGACCGGACCGGAGGCGGCCCAGCCGGCAATGACAGCCGAAAACAGGCCGGCGGTGCCGCCAGCCCGGACAATCAGTAAACCGCCGGGGCGGAACTTGGGTATGGTCTTGTCCCGGTACTGCTCCGGCAGGCCTTCGGCAATACCGCCGGCGCCGGCCACCATTTCCTCCCCGGGGAACTGGAGCAGGCGCTCCAGTTCTTCCAGCAGGCGGGCCTTGGTCCAGCCTGCTTCAATGAATACGCGACTGTGCTCCGGCGATACCACCAGTACGGCATCGCCAGCCATGGCCATTTTCGGGTGATCCACCGCCCGCAGGGCCAGGGCAAAGGATTTCGCCAGGGATTCCGGTGTGCGGGATTTCTGGTCGACGATGCCCTGCACGCCCTCCCCCGCGAACAGGGTGACGGCGGAATTTCCGGAAGGCACACCGCGCTCTTCCGCCAATGGCAGCCACTCGCTGTCTTCCGCTTCAGCAAAGCAGAAGGTGTACTTGCCCGGTGTACCGAGGGTGGCCCGGTCGATTTCGCCGGGGCGGCCACCGCCCACGTTGCGGACGATCAGCTGCAGGGCCCGGCCAATGGTGGCATTGGCCCGATTACCCTGCCCCAGGGCGTTACCGCCGGAATTCATGCCAATGGATTTGGCCACCGGGCCGTTCACAACAACCATCGGACCGGCAAACATGGTGGTGCACAGCAGGCCGTGGAGGCCGAATTCCTCGGTCAGGGCCGCTTCCAGGGCCGCCAGCACCACCGGCATGTATTCCGGCTTACAGCCGGCCATGACCGCGTTGATGGCCACCTTTTCCACGGTGCAGGGCGCAAGGTCCGGCGGTACCAGGCCGATTTCCTCTGACGGGTTTCTGTCAGTGCCCTTGAGCATCCTCAGCACCCGCTCGGGCGTGGGCGGTACCACCGGCAGGCCGTCGCTCCACCCTCGTTCATAGCAGGCTTCGATCAGGTCGTCGGCATCGGTTTCTATCTCGCGGGCATGGAGATGGATGTTGCCAAACTGCAGCTCCAGTTTCTCGGCAATGCCCGGCTCCAGGGTCTTCGAGCCGCAGCCCGGGCGCATCACCGGCAGGTCATCACCCAGCCCGGGGATGCCGGTGAGGCGCTGCCAGTCTTCCCGGTGCCAGCCATAGGCGCGTTCCACTTCCTCTCCGTTCTCGACACGGATCAGCGTGGGGACAAATTCGGTTTGCAGGCGAAAGGAGTGTTCCAGGGTGGAGTCATACTGTGCGCCACGGACCCCCGCCGCAAAGGCCGGATCGTCCTGGGAATACACGGTCAGGGGGCCGGCCCGCTGCTCGATATCCGCCAGCAGCGGTTCGATCAGCTGGCAGGTGGGGCAGTCGCGCTTGGCGACGACAATGAGGCCATCGGGTAATGGGGTCATGGTCTGGGTTCCGCCCGATTTTCGGGTCTTGTTGTGTGTCAGGGAATGACTGTCAGCATAGCAGGCCGGACGGAAAAATCGAGCGCTTGCCCGCTACTTATTCAGCCCGTGTCCAGGTGGATGTGCGGCCGAACAAGGGCGCACCCACATAGCCCCTCAGCTTGAGGGTGTTCTCGTCTTCCAGGGTGACCTTGGCGTTGTAGGTCTTGCCGCTTTCCGGGTCGTAGACCTTTCCGTCTTTCCAGGTTTCACCGTCACCGCTGTCCTCCAGGCCCCAGACAATTTTCAGGCCTTCAATGGTGCGGTCACGGAGTTCTGGCTCGGGGTTTTCAGCGTCGGTTTTGGGGTTGCCGTTATCGTCCAGAGGCTCTTCCAGTGAGACGATACGTCCGCAAAGGTTATCACCGCAGGTTTCCACCTGAACCCTGGCGCTACGGTCTTCGGTATTCCACAGGCCGGTGGGGTCGGCGTAGGCTTCGCGGACGGCCAGGAAGGACATGGCGACCGCCACGACGGTCAGAAGATTGAGTCTGGTTCCCATGGATCTTTCTCTTTTGTTGTTGTTTTACAGCGCCTCGGCGCAGTTCACCGAATCATAGCCATACTGCGCGATTCAGGCCAGAGCAAATTGCCGCAAACCCGGCGAATCGCACAGAGTCAGTCTCTCCCTGGCCCGGCGTTTATCGCAGGGAGGCCCGGACCACCGTGTTGGTGTCGGTGCCGAACCACAGGCTGCGGGTTTTCCCGTCGAACACCATATGGCGCACGGTACCGCCGCCGCTGGGGATGGTGGCCGGCTCCGAGAAGCTCTCCGATTCGGGATCAAAGCCGATTAACCGGTTGGGGCTGGGGCCGGTTTCTACGAACCAGGGCCGACCCTGATCGTCCAGCGCCATGGCGTAGGGGTAGGCGTCGACGCCTCCCGGCACCGGCCACTCCTGGATGTCGCCGCTATCGATGGTCAGCCGCCCCAGATACCCCTTGGCGTAGTCCACGTACCAGACCTGGCCGTCATCAGTGATGTCCAGTCGGCGGGGCCGGGCCCCTTCCCTGGGCAGGGTGATTTCGTGGATTTCGCCCCTGGCATCCACGGTGGCCAGCTTGTTGGTGCCGAACAGGGCTACCCAGGGGCGGCTGTCCTTGCTGACCACCAGCCCGTAGGGCCTGGCCCACTCGGTCTCCACGTCAAACATGCGATAGTCGTACTGGTCCACATCCAGCCAGCCGATACGATTGCCACCCTGCTCGGTAAAGAAGATATCGCCGTTGGCGTCAAAAGCCATGGTGTGGACGTCTTTCGGGCCTTCCCCTTCCAGCCTGAACTTGCGGATTTCGCCGTTTTCCGGGTCCAGCAGTCCGATATGCTCCGCCTGGTTGCCCGCGTAGAAAGCACCGCGCTCATCCGCAATCACGTTGTGGGGCCCGGTGCCCGGGTCCAGCCGGTAGCGTTTCAGGTCACCGGTTTCCGGGTTCAGGGTGGCCAAGTAGTCGCCGGCCTGGCCCACAAACCAGACGGTGTTCTCGCCGGGCCCCACCCAGGGGTCGCGGGGACGAGTGTTATCCCAGGGGATGTCCCATTCCTTGAGGTTCGGGGTGGCGGGGGCCTCGGCACTGGCCACCGGCACGGACAGCGCCAGGGTCAGGCTGGTCAGGGCGGCGGCAATGGACTTCATGGCAGTTCTCCTTGAACAGGCGTAGGGACTGTTCGACCAATATAGTACGACCGAGCGGCCTCAGGACAGTACCAGGGCCACCATGACAGGGATGTAAACCAGCGCAAACAGGGTGCTGAGCAGCGCCGTGCCCGCCGCCTGCCGGGGCGCCGTGTCCAGCAACGTGGCAATCACCACGGTGTTGGCGGCTATGGGGGTGATGGACAGCAGGAAGATGGCCTGGTGCACCGCCGTGTCGTAGATACCCAGCACCGCCGCATCGAGCCACCACAGCCCCAGGGCCACCAGTGGCCAGACCACGAACTTGCCGGCAAAGGCCAGGCCGGTGAAGCGGACGTTCCCCGCCAGCCCCCGGAAACCGAGAATGCCCATGCCAATGATCATCATGCCGAGGATGCTGTAGGCTCCCCGCAGGTTATCAAACAGCGGTGTCAGCACATCGGGAATACCGATGCCGGACAGGTTCAGCCATACGGCCAGAACAAAGGCGTACACCGACGGCAGGCGCGCCACCCGCACCAGGGCATCCCGGATGCTGTACCTGCCCCGGGCCGCCAGGTAGAAACCGACCGAATTCTCGAACAGTGTGGTGCCCAGCATGCAGACGATATAGATCGCCAGCCCCTGCTCGCCGAACAGCAACAACGCCACCGGGATACCGAAGTAGCCGGTATTTCCGGTGCCCACGGACAGCGGAATGATGTTGGCGCTGCCGTCAGTCAGCACGCGCCGGGCCACCCAGAGATGAGCAACCCCGATCAGCGAGCACAGGGCAAAGGTCAGCAGCGGGAGAACAATGACTTCCGGGGACAGGGGGGCCGCCATTACCCCGGAGAACACCACCGACGGCGTGACGATATACAGCATGATGCCGGCAATATGACGGCTGCTGGCCTGCAGGTAACGGCCGGCAATCCACCCCAGGGCGACAGTGATGTACAGGGGCATCAGTTTCAGCAGCAGGGTCAGGGCGGCGATCATGGCGTCTCCGGATCAGCGGATGGCCATTGTACTGTCACGGTGTCTGAATCGACAGGATGACCGGAAAGGTACGTTCTACTCGCCTTCCGGCCTGCCCTTTTCCGCCCGCAACTGGCGCACTTCTTCCTCCAGCGCACGACGGGCGGCGCGCTCCTTCATCAGCTGCAGGGTGCTGCTGGAGAGCTTTCCGTAGATTTCCAGAATCGCTTGCACCATGACCGAGGTGGTGCCCCCGAGGGTGCGGTCGGCATCGTCGGCGGCTTCCTCCAGGGAGTGACCGGTGCGGATGGAGAACGTCATCAGGGCCATGCGCCGGTCGGATTCGAGGATGTGGAATGCCAGCCAGCGGGTGAGGAAGTCGAACATTTCTGCCAGGGTGTTTTCATTCCCCGCCTCACGACGTTCCTGATAGTGGCGCACCTGCTCAAAAAAGTGCTCGTGGGCCTTGTGGTGGTTGGCCTCGATGCTGCTGCCCGCAAAGTACTGTTTCCAGATACCTTCCTCAGAACGGAAGTGGTAGTGGGTGTAATCCAGCAACTCGTCCAGCACGTCGCTGGCCTGCAGTTCATCTTCTTCGGCGGACAGGTGCCACGCCAGGCGATTGAGGATGGCCACCAGCCTGCGGTGCTGCTCGTCGATCTGCTCAATGCCGGTCTCGAACTGGCTGTTCCAGGGGAAGAGTTCGAAATCGGGCTGGTTGGGGGCCCTTGCGCTCATAACACTGCTACCTTTCGCGACAATGTTGCAACGATATCACGTGAGTCAACCCCACCCCTTGAGAAATGAAAATCCTGACGGGTCACTTCCGACTACAGTGAACCACGGTTCTCCGGGGCCAATCCAACATTTTCAACAAGACACGACCTACCCCTCTTGGGGTAGTCAGGTGGTTCATTAGTGGCGCTTCCGGCCAGGCTTGATAACCATCAAGTCAGGCACTTCTTTATGGAAATAACCTAGTGCTGTAGTCAGGCATTTAAAAAACAACCATGGAGAGAGCGCTATGGCCGAACGCTTTACCAAAAGCATGGCCAGGAACATCTATTTGGGAGGAAGTGTCTTCTTCATCCTGTTGTTCCTGGCCCTGACCCTGGACACCCAGGTGAGGGCGATGCCCGAACGGGACAACCGTGACCAGCTGACCGATCAGGTGGTTCGCGGCAAACATCTGTGGGAAGACAACAACTGCGTGGGGTGTCATTCCATCATGGGTGAAGGGGCCTACTTCGCCCCCGAACTGGGGAACGTATTCGATCGCCGTGGCGGTGGTGACACCGAGGTCTTCAAGTCATACATGAAGGCCTGGATGAACGCCATGCCCACCAACGTTCCCGGGCGTCGGCAAATGCCGAACTTCAATCTGACCGATGACGAGATTGAAGACCTGGCGGCGTTCCTGGAGTGGACCTCCAAGATCGACGACAACGACTGGCCACCCAATATCGAAGGCTGAGGGCACTGACATGAAATACGAATCACAAAGGGTAGCGATGCCCTACTTCATCTTTGCCCTGATCCTGTTTGCCGGCCAGATCGTGTTCGGCCTGATCCTGGGGCTCCAGTACGTTGTGGGTGACTTCCTGTTCCCGGAAATTCCCTTCAACGTGGCGCGGATGGTGCACACCAACCTGCTGATTGTCTGGCTGCTGTTCGGCTTTATGGGGGCGACTTACTACATGGTGCCCGAGGAATCCCAGACGGAACTGCACAGCCCGCTGCTGGCGTGGATTCTGTTCTGGGTATTCGCCGTTGCCGGCACCCTGACCATTCTGGGCTACCTGCTCGTGGACTATGCCCGGCTGGCGGAGCTGACCTTCAACGAATACTTCCCCACCATGGGGCGGGAATTCCTTGAACAGCCCACCATCACCAAATTCGGGATACTGCTGGTGGTCGGCGGCTTCCTTTATAACGTGATGATGACCGCCCTGAAAGGCCGCAAGACCGTGGTCAACATTGTGCTGATGACCGGTCTGGTTGGCCTGGCAGTACTGTGGCTGTTTGCTTTCTATAACCCAGGCAACCTCGCCACCGACAAATATTTCTGGTGGTTCGTCATTCACCTGTGGGTTGAAGGGGTGTGGGAACTGATCATGGGTGCCATTCTGGCCTATGTGCTGATCAAGCTCACGGGTGTTGACCGGGAAGTCATCGAGAAATGGCTGTACGTGATCGTTGCCATGGCACTGATTACCGGCATCATCGGCACCGGCCACCACTTCTTCTGGATCGGGCCGCCCGAGTACTGGCTGTGGCTGGGTTCCGTGTTCTCCGCACTGGAACCGCTGCCGTTCTTCATGATGGTGGTGTTCGCCTTCAACATGATCAACCGTCGCCGCCGCAACCACCCCAACAAGGCCGCCCTGCTGTGGGCCATGGGCACCACCGTGATGGCGTTCCTCGGGGCTGGCGTATGGGGCTTCCTGCACACCCTGGCACCGGTGAACTGGTATACCCACGGTAGCCAGATCACGGCGGCCCACGGTCACATGGCGTTCTACGGCGCCTACGTGATGATTGTGCTGACCATCATTTCCTATGCCGTGCCCATCATGCGGGGCCGACCCTACGGCAACAGCAACACGGCCCAGATCGTCGAAATGTGGGGCTTCTGGCTGATGACCATCTCCATGGTGTTCATCACCCTGTTCCTGACCGCAGCAGGTGTGCTCCAGGTCTGGCTGCAGCGCATTCCGGAAAGCGGAGACGCCCTGTCGTTCATGGCGGGCCAGGATCAGATCGCCATTTTCTACTGGATGCGGTTCGTGGCCGGTGCCTTCTTCATGGCTGGCCTGGTGGTGTACCTTGGCAGTTTCTTCATCAAGGGTGCCGCAAGCCCTGCCGAAGAAGTCCGGGGACCCGCCACCGCAGACGCCTGACCGGCAACTAACCGCCGGGGCCTTCGGGCCCCGGCCATTCCCTCACTATCCGGACCCGTGTTGTGCATGCGCAAACCGTCAACCGCAAGGACACTCTCCAGCAGAAGCGCCTGATTTCCCGCAGCGCCTTCTTTCTGCTGTTCCTGCTTGCGCCCGTGCTCAACCTCTTTCGCTACGACCTCACCGAAACCCGGTTTGTCGTGCTCGGCTTTCCCCTGTCGTTCAACCTGGACCTGGCCTGGGTAAGCCAGAGTACACCGACGGAAGTCGCTGGCCAGATCCTGCTCTGGTTCGTTCTGCCCATTCTTGTTCTGGTACCCCTGGTACTGTGGATTTCCTTCCGGTGGGGGCGCATCTACTGTGGCTGGTTGTGCCCGCACTTTTCCGTGGTCGAGACCATCAACGACCTGATGACCCGCATAACCGGCCGGCCCACGCTCTGGGAGGCCCTGAAGAAAGGCAATACTGGCAAGGCTTTACACTGGACAGGGCTGACCCTGGTATGCGCGCTGATCGGTTTCGCCTGGGCACTCGCCCTGCTTTCTTACCTGCTGCCGCCCATCCCGCTGTACACAGACCTGGTGACCGGCGAACTGAGCCGTTACCCCGCCATTTTCCTGGCGGTTGCGACGGCGGTGTTTACCTTCGATTTCCTGTTTGCCCGGCACCTCTTCTGCAAATACGGCTGCGCCTTCGGGCTGGTACAGAGCATTGCCTGGATGGCCAACGGTCGGGGGCCGGTGGTCACCTTTGATACCAGGCGGGCCGCTGCCTGCCGGGACTGCACAAAGGCCTGTGACGAGGCCTGCCCCATGCGGCTGCCCACCCGCAGCCACAAGCGGGCGAAGTTCTCCTGCACCCAGTGCCTGCAATGCGTCAGCGCCTGCCGCGAGGTGCAGAAGGACAACCCGGAGGGTTCTCTGCTGACCTGGGAGCCCGGCACCCCGGGGCGACAAACCGTACTGATACCAATGCGTCAGCTCGACACCACAGCAACGACACACCTGAACCGGGGGAGTTGATATGGAAGAGTGGGTAGGCTTCAAATGGCACGAATACATCACCCGCCAGGCGATGGGAGAATTCCCCGAGTACGCGGTTCATCTCAAGGATGAAGCCCGGACCCTTGGGCTGCTGTTCCGTGCCATGGGGGGTGACCCGGCCCTGAGCCTCGTGGTGGCCGAACCCCGCCATTTTCGTACCCGCCGCCGCTTACTGCAGAAACTGGCCGGCACCCACAGGAAATTCGAGTTGGCCTGGCGGGATGAGCAAAGCCTGCGCCTGCCGGACCGGCTGGCCCTGTTCCCCTCGAAACGGGTCAACCGGGACCTGTACCTGTGGCTCGCGGCCCTCGCGTCCCGGGGCGAGTGTACAGACGAAGACTGGCTGACCGGCAACCAGGCCATGGTGCAGACCCTGCTGGGCCGCTTTCCGGGACTGGAACCGGTGTATCAGCGGCTGGTTCGCCACACCCTGCAGTGGCGCCCGAACCCGGCCACCCTGCCCGCCGCCGAAAGTCGCCGGGAAAAGGCCATTCGCCAGGCCCTGATCCATCCCGGCAGCGTGGAAGCCCTGCCGGCGGCAGACTCCGACCCCTGGCCGGTGATTGTCTGGCTCTACCCCACCATGACCCCGGGCAAACTGACCGGCCAGATCATCGGTGATGACAACATGAGCTCGAAACCCGGCGGGCTGGAGAAAAAACGCAAGCGACGGCGGGCGGAACGGGTGGACGCCTTTGACAAGGACCAGGGGCTGATGCTGTTCCGGCTGGAGAGCCTGTTCTCCTGGAGTGAGTTCATTCCCGTCGACCGCGCCAGTGACGATACCGAAGAGGAAGACGCGGACTCGGTCGCGGATGACATGGACATGATCTCGGTCTCCAGCGACCGCCGGGAGGCCTCCTCCGCCATCAAGTTCGACCTGGACCTGCCTTCGGAGGAGAACGACGACCTGCACCTGGGCCCCGGCATTCACCTGCCGGAATGGGACTGGCGCAGCCAGGGCTACCGGGAAAAGTTCTGTTGCCTGCAGCCCATGCTGAGCAAGGACTCTGTTCCTTCCCCCCTGCCGGTCCACCTGAGTCGGTCCGCCATGCGCCTGCGACGTCAGTTCAGCGCCCTGAAGCCCCTGCGCCAGTGGGAACGTCGCCAGACCGAAGGGGAGGAGCTCGACCTGGACGCCTGCATGGAACGGGAAGTCCAGCAGCGCCGGGGTATCGGCGAAATCGACCAGAAACTCTTCCGTCGCTGCAAACAGAACCAGCGGGACCTGGCGTGCCTGATCCTGGCGGACATCTCCATGTCTACGGATACCTACATCAACAACAGCCAACGGGTGATCGACATTGCCCGGGACGGTCTGCAGCTGCTGAGCGAGGCCCTGCAGGCCAGCCGGGATCCGTTTGCCCTGTTCGCGTTCTCATCCCGGCGCCGGGACCATATCCGCTTCCACCACATCAAGGCCTTTGACGAACCCTACTGTGACATCAGCCGCGGCCGCATCCAGGCCCTGGAGCCGGGCTACTACACCCGAATGGGTGCTGCCATTCGCCAGGCCACCCGGCTGCTGCAGGGCCGCCATGAACACCAGAAAATCCTGCTGCTGCTCACCGATGGCAAACCCAACGACCTGGACCTGTACGAGGGCCGCTACGGGGTGGAAGACACCCGCATGGCGGTGCAGGAGGCCTACAGGGCGGGGCTGACCCCGTTCTGCGTCACCATCGACGACGACGCCAGCGAGTACCTGCCCTACGTGTTCGGCAGCAACAACTTCGTGGTCATAAAGGACCCGGTGCAGCTGCCGCTCCAACTGCCGAAACTCTACATGAACCTGACCCGATGACGGCCATGGAAACAGTCCCCACCGGAAACCAGCGACACCTGCCCGGCGACCTCGCCGTGTGGTTCTTCATCTTCGCGGAACTGGCCGTGTTCGGCATCCTCTTCATCGGTTTCGGCGTCGCCCGCAGCCTGGACCCGGACACATTCGCCGCCGGCCGCGAGGCCCTGCACCCCTGGACAGGCCTGATCAACACCTTCGGCCTGATCACCGCAAGCTACCTGGTGGCGGTATCCGTACACCGCCTGCGCCACCGACAAACCCACGTCGCCCCGTTGCTGTGGGGGGCTATCGCCGCCTCGTCCATCTACACCTTCGGCAAGCTGTGGGAGTACGTGGAGTTATATGGCAGCGGCTATAACCTGGGGACGGATACCTTCTTCATGTTCTATTTCTTCCTCACCTTCTTCCACTTCATGCATGTGGTGCTGGGGCAGATCATTCTTGTTGTGCTGGCGGTCAAGGTGAAGAACGGCGACTACAACGGTGACGACATGAACGGCATGGAGTCCGGCGCCTCCTACTGGCACATGGTGGACCTGGTCTGGCTGGTGCTCTTTCCCATGCTCTACGTGCTGGCATAAGGAGGTCGGTTAATGGCAACCGTATACCTGGTCCTGCTGGCCTGCACCATGGCCCCGGTTATCGCCCTGCAACTGGGCGCTGACGCAACCGTCCTGGTCTGGATGGTCTTCACCCTGGTCCTCATCAAGGCCATCCTGTTGGTGGATCACTTTATGGAAATGAAACATGCCCCGCGGGGGTGGCGGCTGGCAGCCCAGGGCTGGGCTGTGGTTGTGGTTGCGGCTTTGGCGGGAGTTCGGTGGGTGCTGTAACTTCTGGTGCAGGGGACTGGTCGGGAAGGCTTTTCCAGAACACGCTCCTAAAGGCACGTCCGTGTGTCGCTTGGGTTCCGCCATCCCTGGCTCCGCACAGTTCTGGAAAAGCCTTCCCGACCAATCCCTACAAACTTCCTGCTCGCCTGAGGACAAACACCCAGCCGCGGCCTATACCCGAAGGTATCCTGGGAGGGACCGGGGCATGGTTTCCGAAACTGTGCGGAGCCAGGGACGGCGGAGCCCAAGCAACACATGGATGTGCCGGAAGGAGCGTGTTTCGGAAACCATGTCCCGGTCGCTCCCTCCCCCTAACTGTCAGGATCCAGGAAGGCGTCGCGGACTCAAACAAACCGCCGAGGAAAATAAGGCGGCTTATCCCCAATAGCCTGGGCCAGGGCAATCATCCCCCACAAAACAAAACTCGTATGCAGCACGATGGCCCACACAATCGCCCCGGTCCAGAAATTCCCGGTATTGCCAAAAGCCAGCCAGAACCCCGCCACACCACTGAAAATCAGCACCGCACCGAGAATCGACATATAAAAGGCCGCCCGGGCATGGGCCCGCCGCAGCGCCGGCATCTCCGCCGAACGCAGATACAGCCACACCAGCACCGCAAAGCCGATAACCGGCAACGCCAACAGATTCAGCAGATACCAGATAACCGGCACCACGGCCCCACTACCGGCTTTCGCCTGGCCTCCTGAATACGGCATACACCACCTCCATAAGCGCGCTGACGGTTGCTTCGTCGTCGGACAAAGGCTCAATCATGCCGGCACGGCACGCGTCGGTAACCGGCACACCCGCCTTGACCAGCCGGGCTGTGTGAATCAGCAGGCGGGTGGAAGCCGCCTCTTCCAGGTCATGGTCCTTCAGGTTCCGCACCGACTGGGCCAGGTTCACCAGTTGGCCAGCAAGCTCCCGGTCACAACCGGACTCCTCCATCACAATGGACTGCTCCGCTTCCGCCTCCGGGTAGTCAAAACTCAGGGACACGAAACGCTGCCGGGTACTGGGCTTCATACCCTTGAGCAGGCTCTGATAGCCAGGGTTGTAGGACACCACCAACATGAAGCCGGGGGCAGCTGTCAGTACCTCACCGGTGCGCTCAATGGGCAGCTCCCGGCGATCATCCGCCAGCGGATGCAGCACCACGGTCGTGTCCTTGCGGGCTTCTACCACCTCATCAAGGTAGCAGATACCCCCCTCCCGCACGGCCCGGGTCAGCGGGCCGTCCTGCCAGTAGGTACCTTCCGGGCCGATCAGGTGGCGCCCCACCAGGTCGGCGGCAGTAAGGTCATCATGGCAGGCCACCGTATACACCGGGCGCCCCAGCTGCTCCGCCATGTAGCGGACAAAGCGGGTCTTGCCGCAGCCAGTAGGCCCCTTGATCAGTACCGGCAAGCCGTTGTCGGCGGCCGCCTGGAAGAGTTCGATCTCGTTACCCACCGGTTGGTAGAAGGTCATTGGGAGAAATCTCCTGATAAACGAATTGATCAGCCAGTCAGGCCCCTGTATTCACAAGCCCAGGGTATGGGCCCGGCTGGTAAAGAAAATGCCGCTGGGCTTTTCCGCGTCCAGCTCCGCCACCGGCTCCAGGGTACGGGTGTTGTACACGGTGACCCGGTTGCTGTCCCGGGCAGACACCCATACTTCCTCGCCCCGGGGGGTGAACTCCATATGCAGCACCGCCTTGCCGGGTTCCAGGGTGCGGACAATCTCCCGGGTCCTGGAATCAATCACCTGTACCACATCGTTCTTCGGGTGGGCAAAGCTGACCCAGATCTGGCGGTTGTCCGGGCTGGCCATGACGAACACCGGCTGGCCCTGCACTGGAATCCGGTCCACCAGGGACCAGTCATTCATATCGGCCACCAGCACCTGGTGGTGGCCCACCGCCGGCACAAAGGCGCGGCCGTCGGCAATGGCCCAGCCTTCCAGGTGGGGCATCTTGTAGACCGGCAGCTGCTGCTCACCCTTGCCGTAGCCCGGCAGGATCTCGGTGACGCCGGCTTCTGGCTCCCACAAATCCAGCATGGAGAGGCCATCCTCACCAAACAGGCCGGCAATATAGAAGCGGCCATCCGGGGTGATCAGGGCGTCGTAAGGCGCCTTGCCGGCTTTGTGGCGTGTGACATTGGCCTCACCGTCAACCATATCCAGGGTCCAGATTTCGCCGGCGTCAAACAGGCTGAAAACGAATTGATTGCCCGGTGCATCCACAAGCCCAACGGTCTTTGACTCGGCGGTCTCGCCCTGTTCGTTGGTCCAGGTGGCCGGAATGTCGGCTACCAGTTCCAGGGTTTCACTGTCGAAAACCTTCACACCACCGGGCTCATAGTTGGAGACGGCAACATAACGGCCATCCTGGGAAATGGCACCGCCAATGCTGTTACCGGACTGGATCACCCGGTCCACAATGGAGCGGGTCAGCAGGTCCACCTTGGTCAGACCGCCATCCCGCCCGAAGACGAACCCATAGCGGGCATCACGGGAGTAGACCACCGAGGCGTGGGACAGGTCCCCCAGGCCCTCTATCCGGCCCAGCACCTTATGGCGGGTGGTATTGACCACCAGAACCGACCCGGAAGCCCGTTCGATAATCAGCCCCAGGTCCCCTGTGCCCATCAGTCCTGCCTGCCCGGAAGCGCCGGACCAGGACTGGCAGCCGGCCAGTGAAAGCAGGACCAGTAACGCAAGCGAAAGGCGAAAAGTCGAGGTTGTGCTGAAGCCCATGGCGAATCCTTCCTTCAGAGTAGTCATTCGGGCGTTATCAGACTGCCGGATTTGAGCTGCTCACTGATCCAGCGAATCTCCTCGGCGGACAGCAGCGCTTTCCAGGGGGGCATGGCAGTGCCGGGTACACCCTCCCGGATGATCGCTGCCACCGCCGCTTCCGGCAGGTGCTCCAGATCGCCCGGGCGCAGGGGAGGACCCAGACCACCCCTGAGCTTCAGGCCATGGCAGGAACCGCAGTCCTGGATGACCATATTGGCCAGTTCAGCCTTGCCCTTGGGACCTGCGTGATCCTCCCCGTGGGCAGGGGCCAGAAACACCCCGGTTAACGCGGCAACCACTACCCAGCCAAGCCGGTTTCTACCTGATGCTGATGTTTCCAAGTCCTGCTCCTCTCCGCCCGTCAATGGCATCCTGACAACCGGTTAAAGACACATCCTTGATCATGGTTAAAAGCCCTGCCCGATACCAGCACTCTTTGGGTATACCCACCTTTGGGTAGTGCGCACACAAACATGCCACCCCTGACATTGATCAATGTTTATACAGCGAAACAGGCGAAACCTAGAGGGACTCTTTAATCCAAGGAGAGAACCTGATGAGAGTAACCAACCCGTTTATCAAGCCACTGGCACTTGCGGTTGCCGTAGCGTCGTTTGGCGCCCTGGCAGCCGATGAGGCCACCAAGCACCCAGACGACCCGGCCTCGACAGCCTATGAGGGCACACCTAGCCCGATTGATCCGGGATCGGCCAAGGTGGTTCGCACGCCGGGTGCTCCCGACCTCACCGACGCCGAGTTCGAGCAGGCCAAGCAGATCTACTTCGAACGCTGTGCCGGGTGCCATGGCGTACTTCGTAAAGGCGCAACCGGCAAGCCCCTGACCCCGGACGTTACCCAGGAAAGAGGCATCGACTACCTCAAGGCCTTTATCAGCTATGGCTCGCCGGCGGGCATGCCGAACTGGCTGACCTCCGGTGACTTCACCGAAGAAGAAGTGGAGCTGATGGCCAAGTACGTCATGCACGAGCCACCCCAACCGCCGGAGTACGGGCTGGAAGAGATGAGGGCCACCTGGGAAGTGGTGATTCCTCCGGAGGACCGGCCCACCGAACAGATGAACGACCTGAACCTAGAAAACCTGTTCAGCGTGACCCTGCGTGATGCCGGCCAGGTCGCCCTGATTGACGGCGATACCCACGAAATCGCCCACATCATCAACACCGGCTACGCGGTGCATATCTCCCGTATGTCGGCCTCCGGGCGGTATGTGTTCGTTATCGGCCGGGATGCCCTGGTCAATATGATCGACCTGTGGATGGAAGAGCCCGATACCGTCGCCAAGATCAAGGTCGGCATGGAGGCCCGCTCGGTGGAAACCTCCAAATACAAGGGCTGGGAAGACAAGCTGGCCATCGCCGGCACCTACTGGCCACCCCAGTTTGTAATCATGGACGGCCAGACCCTGGAGCCGAAGAAGATTGTCGGCACCCGGGGCATGACCGTGGGCACCCAGGAATATCACCCGGAGCCACGGGTTGCAGCCATTGTCGCCTCCCACAAGCATCCTGAGTTCATCGTCAACGTGAAGGAAACCGGCAAGATCATGCTGGTGAACTATGAGGACCTGGACAACCTCTCCATCACAAACATCGATGCTTCCCGGTACCTGCATGATGGCGGCTGGGACGCCAGCATGCGTTACTTCATGACCGCCGCCAACAACTCCGACCAGATTGCCGTGGTGGACTCCCAGGACCGTAACCTGGAAGCCATTGTGGATGTGGGCAAGATCCCCCATCCCGGTCGCGGCGCCAACTTCGTGGACCCGGAACATGGCCCGGTCTGGGCAACCAGCCACCTGGGCGATCTCACTATCCAGATGATCGGCACCGACCCGGAAGGTCACCCGGACAAGGCCTGGAAGGTAGTGCGGACCCTGGACGGCCAGGGCGGCGGTTCGCTGTTCATCAAGACCCACCCGGAATCCAGCAACCTCTGGGTCGACACCGCGCTGAACCCGGCTGAAACCATCAGCCAGAGCGTTGCCGTGTTCGATATCAACGACCTGGAAGCCGGCTACGAAGTACTGCCCATCGCCGAGTGGGCGGACCTGGGTGAAGGCCCGAAGCGGGTCGTTCAGCCAGAGTACAACGTGAAGGGTGATGAAGTCTGGTTCTCGGTGTGGAACACCCAGGACAAGAAATCCGCCCTGGTGGTGGTGGACGACAAGACCCGTGAACTCAAGAAGGTGATCACCGATGAACGGCTGGTGACACCGACTGGCAAGTTCAACGTCTACAACACTCAGCACGACGTGTACTGACCAGTGCCGGCCCGGAGGAGATAACCCATGAAACTGGATGCCACTGACCGGCAACTGATCGACTTCTACCAGCGGGACCTTCCCGTGTGTGAGCGGCCCTTCCGGGACATTTCCCGGCAGCTGGGCATCACTGAGGACGAGGTCATCGGGCGCCTGCAATCACTCCAGGATCGCCAGGTGCTCAGCCGGGTCGGCCCCGTTTTCGAACACAGCCGGGCAGGCGCCAGCCTGCTGGCTGCGGTGGCGGCACCGGAACAGCAACTGGACCTGGTGGCCGCCCGCATCAACCGTGCCCCCGGGGTGAATCACAATTATGCCCGGGAGCACACCTACAACCTCTGGTTTGTCATGACCGCACCGGACGAAGCCGTCCTGGAAGACCGTCTGGATGAACTGGAACAACAGCTCAGGCTGCCGATGCTGCGCCTCCCCATGGTGGAGGGGTACCACATTGACCTGGGCTTCGATATCGACTGGGAGGCTCTGCCGTGATCCTGCCACCCTCACCGGAATACCTGGCCATCGCCCCCGAGACAACCGGCGGCGGTTCCGTCAGCGCCTGGGGATTGCTGCGACTGCGGCGGGAACTGGAAAAGGGGCTTCCGCTGACACCGCGGCCATACCAGACCCTGGCCGAGCGCTCGGGACTGACGGAAGGTGAAGTCATGGCTGCGGTCCGGCAGTGGCAGTCACAGGGCCTGATCAAGCGGCTGGGCCTTGTGGTGAAACACCGCACCCTGGGCTACACCGCCAACGCCATGGTGGTCTGGGACATATCCGATGATCAGGTACACGCCACCGGCCAGGCCATGGCCGCAATGCCATTTGTCACCCTGTGCTACCAACGCCCCCGGCGTGTCCCGGACTGGCCCTACAACCTGTTCTGCATGATTCATGGCACTGACCGGCCAGGGGTGTTGGCCCAGCTGGACAGTCTGATTGCTGACCAGGGCCTTGAGCAGACCCCCCATGCGGTTCTATTCAGCACCCGGGCGTACCGGCAACGGGGAGCCTGTTATGTCGGCCGTGACTGAGCGACAGGATGCCGGCGGCGCCACCCCCTTCACCGGGCCAGAGCGGGCGGTGATCAACCGCCTGCAGTCCGGCCTGCCATTGGTGCGTTATCCCTATGCTGCCATAGCGGAGGAGCTGGGCATCAGCGAGACCGAACTGCTCGCAACCCTGCGGAACCTCCTTGAGCGCAAGGTCCTGACCCGCTTCGGCCCCATGTTCCACGCCGGCGAAATGGGCGGCGGGCTGACCCTGGCTGCACTGAGAGTGCCGGATGCTGATTTTGACCGCGTTACCGAACTGGTGAACCGGTTCGATGAGGTGGCCCACAACTACCGCCGGGAACACGACCTGAACATGTGGTTTGTACTGGCGACGGAAACCCCCGAGGACATTCAAAGGGTCATCGCCGATATAGAGACCGCAACGGGTTACCCGGTCTACAACATGCCCAAGGAGGAGGAATTCCATGTCCACCTGTACTTCCCGGTCTGAGGCCAGCCCCCGGCTGGATGAGCAGGACCGGCAACTGGTTCTGGCCACTCAGGCCGGACTGCCCCTGGTCCCGGACCCCTGGAGCGCTCTGGGAGAACAACTGGGCCTGGACGCCGACGATGTGCTGATGCGCTTCCAGCGCATGCAGGAAAACGGCGTGATCCGGCGGGTGGCGGCGGTGCCGGACCACTACCAGCTTGGCTACCGGTTTAACGGCATGACCGTCTGGGACGTGCGCGACGATGCCATTTCAGACATGGGCCAGCGGGTAGGCGAGCTACCCTTTGTCAGCCACTGTTACCGGCGCCCACGGCACCTGCCGTACTGGAGCTACAACCTGTTTGCCATGGTGCACGGCACCAGTCGGGACGAAGTGGAAGCCAAGGCGGGGCAAATCCGCGAACTGCTGGGTGACACCTCGGCAGGAGACACCGTTCTGTACAGTTCCGCCATCCTGAAAAAGACTGGTTTACGTTTGCGAAAAGAGAAAGCTACCTCCTGAAGTACTCCATCAAAGGTATGGAGTCACACCGCCCCCGGGGCGATAGTGAACGGGCAAAGAGCCGGCAAAGGCCAACCCGGAGAGGCAGGAAAGCCACTCCCGATGAGAGAGAGAAACCATGTTCCGCATGACCCGTTACATCAAGAGCCTGATGACCCCCACCCCGGTACGCCCGGTGCCAAAGCCCCGCGCTCCCGTGGTGATCTGGAACCTGATCCGGCGCTGCAACCTGACCTGCAAACATTGCTACTCCATCTCCGCCGACATCGATTTCAAGGGTGAGCTGAGCACGGAAGAAGTCTATACCGTGATGGACGACCTGAAGGCCTACGGCGTACCGGTGCTAATCCTGTCGGGGGGCGAACCGCTGATGCGCCCGGATATCTTCGATATTTCCCATCGCGCCAAACAGATGGGCTTCTACGTGGGCCTGTCTACCAATGGCACCCTGATCACTGAGGAGAACATCGACAGGGTCGCCGCCGTCGGCTACGACTATGTGGGCATCAGCATCGACGGCCTGGAACAGACCCACGACACTTTCCGCCAGAAAAAGGGCGCCTTCCGCGAGTCCATGCACGCGGTCGCCTTGTGCAAGCAAGCGGGCATCAAGGTGGGGCTGCGCTTTACCCTCACCCAGGACAACTACCCCGAACTGCCGGCCATGCTGGAGATGCTCGACGAGCACAACATCGACAAGTTCTACCTTTCCCACCTGAACTATTCCGGCCGTGGCGGCCGCAATCGCAAGCGCGATGCCTGGTATGACATGACCCGGGACGCCATGAACCTGTTGTTCAACCACTGTCACGACGAACTCAAACGGGGCATTGAGCGGGAATACGTCACCGGCAACAACGATGCCGATGGCCCCTTCCTGATCGAATGGGCGAAAGAGCACTACCCGGACCAGGTGGACGCCCTTACCGAGCGGCTCACCAACTGGGGTGGCAATGCCTCCGGCGTCAATATTTCCAACATCGACAACCTCGGTGTGGTCCATCCGGACACCTTCTGGTGGGACCACGACCTGGGCAATGTCCGGCAGACCCCCTTCTCGAAAATCTGGTCCGAAACACAGGATCCGCTGATGCAGGGCTTCCGCCAGCACCCCAGGCCGGTCAAGGGGCGCTGCGCCGACTGTAGATTCCTGGCCATCTGCAACGGCAACACCCGGGTGCGGGCCTACAACGTAACAGGGGACTTCTGGGAAGAAGACCCCGGCTGCTACCTCACCAACGAGGAAATCGGTGTGGTGGACGACCTGCCTCGCCGCGTGGCCGCCCAGGCCATCGAAATCCCGGTCCACAACCTGTAAGGAACCACGCCATGAACAAGCGCCCACACAAGAAATGCCTGGTGGAATTCCAGATGGCGGAGCAGCCCTTGCGAGTGGGGGAAGTGGCCATTGTCGGTGCCGGCCCCGGCGACCCGGGTCTGCTGACCCTGCGGGCCCTGATGCTGATCCAGCAGGCGGACGCCATCGTCTACGACCGGCTGGTGTCCCCCGAGATCATGGAACTGGTCAACCCGAAGGCCGAGCTGATCCATGTGGGCAAGGCCAGCGGCTGCCACTACGTTCCCCAGGAGGAAACCAACGAACTGCTGGTGCAGCTGGCGGTCCGCCAGCGCCGGGTAGTACGCCTCAAGGGCGGCGACCCCTACGTTTTCGGCCGGGGTGGCGAAGAAGCCGAATTCCTGGTGGAGAACGACATCGACTTCCAGGTGGTTCCGGGCATTACCTCCGCAGCCGGTTGCGCATCTTACTGTGGCATTCCCCTGACCCACCGGGATTACGCCCAGAGCGTCACCTTCGTGACCGGGCACCGCAAGGCCGATCACTCACTGGAGCTGAACTGGCAGGTGCTGGCGGCCCCGAACCAGACCCGGGTGTTCTATATGGGCCTGCACAATGCCCCGACCATTGTCCGGGAGCTCACCGCCCATGGCTTATCCCGGCGCTGTCCGGTGGCCCTGGTGGAGCGCGGCACCACACCACAACAACATATGGCGGTTACCACCCTGGCAGAGCTTGAAGCCACCATCATCCGGGAAGGCTTCCAGCCCCCCACCCTGATTATCGTCGGGGAGGTGGTAAAACTGGCAGAGTCACTGGCCCAGCCTGCCCCCGGCGAACGGGCCAGCTTTCCCGCCCGGCACCCGGCCCTCTCCTCGGGAGGCCGGCCCGCATGATGCCAGGCAAGAAATCCCTGCTGATGCTGGCGACCAGCCTGTTACTGCCCGCAGCACTGTTCGCGGCCAGCGACACCGAAACCGAAGCCGTGTACCAGCAGCACTGCGCCAGCTGCCATGGCAGCGATCGCCTCGGGGGTATGGGCCCGGCCCTGCTACCGGAAAACCTCTCCCGCCTGAAGAAACCCCAGGCGGAGGAGGCCATCCGCCATGGCCGGCCCGCCACCCAGATGCCAGCCTTCGGCGATGTGCTCAGTGACGCTTCGGTTACCGCTCTGACTGACTATATTTACCAGCCGCCAGCCACGACACCCACCTGGACACAGGACGACATTGCTGACAGCCACTTGCTGCCCCACCCGGCCGGCACCCTGCCTGACAAGCCCGCCTACGAGGCGGACATGATGAACCTGTTCCTGGTGGTGGAGCTGGGTGATCACCATGTCACCCTGCTGGACGGCGATACCATGGAACCCATCCACCGGTTTGCCAGCCGCTACGCGCTGCACGGCGGCCCCAAATACAGCCCGGACGGCCGGTTTGTGTATTTCGGGTCCCGGGATGGCTGGATCACCAAGTACGACCTGTACAACCTGGAAGTCACCGCCGAGATCCGGGCGGGTATCAACATGCGGAATATTGCCGTATCCGCCGATGGCGCCTACGTCATGGCCGCCAATTACCTGCCCCAAACCCTGGTGCTGTTCGATGCCGAGGACCTTGAACTGATCGAGATTATCCCGGTGGAAAGCGGTGATGAGACGTCCCGGGTAAGCGCGGTCTATACGGCCCCACCCCGCAACAGTTTCATTGCGGCCCTGAAGGATATCCCCGAGGCCTGGGAAATCACCGTGGACAACGGGCAGGCCAGTGTCCGGCGAATGCGCACTGACACCTGGCTCGATGACTTCTTCTTTGACCCGGGTTACGACCACCTGATCGGCGCCGCCCGGGACGGCAAGCACGGCATGGTGATCAACCTGGACAGCGGCACCACCGTGGCGGACCTGCCCTTGCCCGGCATGCCTCACCTGGGTTCGGGAATAACCTGGGAATATGAAGGCAGGCGGGTGATGGCAACGCCCCATTTCCGCGCGGGTGCCGTCTCCATCATCGACATGGACAACTGGGAGGTGATCAAGACCCTGGAAACGGCTGGCCCGGGCTTTTTCATGCGCAGCCACGAGAACTCCCGCTATGCCTGGGTAGACGTGTTCTTCGGTCCCAACAGCGATAAGGTCCATGTGATTGACAAGCAGACCCTGGAGATCGTCAAGACCCTGCAGCCGGCCCCGGGCAAGGTGGCGGCCCATGTGGAGTTTGACCGCTACGGGGAGAAGCTGCTGTTAAGTATCTGGGACGAGGACGGCGCCGTGGTTGTCTATGACGCTGACACTCTGGAAGAAGAAAAACGCATTCCCATGAACAAACCGTCCGGCAAGTACAATGTGTGGAACAAGATCCGTTATGAGGAAGGTACCAGTCACTGACTTACGAGCAACCGAGCTCGGAGAGCAGCGCTTCAACCCGGCCGCCGACAGGCACTCCATGACAATCCCGCTACCTGCCTTAACATGCATTATGAATAGTGGAATAATACGGGGGTACTCACTCAGCCTCTGGTGCCCATCATGAGCGAAGGCTACGAAGATACTGCATACGATGCCCCGGCCTCGTCACCCTGCCTGCTGGACTCACTGCAGCCGGAGTTCCTGCAGCGGGCCGCGCCCCCGGCCTCGCTGGCGCTCACCAACAGCCTGAGCCGGGTATTCGGCATACGCCTGGACCACGAACAAAGCGAATCGCCGGACAACCACTTTCTGGGCAACCTGGCCCAGCTGTTCCAGCAACGTAAACTGGAGCCAGAAACTACCCTGGAAGCCCATGACGCCCCGTGGAGCCAGGTATACCTGATCCAGCATGGTGTGATGCGGCTGTACCGGGAGGCACCGTCCGGCCGTATCGCAGTACATCACTTTTTCTCCGAAGGTGACCTGGTATGGCCTGTTTTCGGCCGTACCCGTACCCGCCGCAATACCCTTTGCCTGACCACCGTCACCAACTGCTCCCTTTGGACCGCCAGCTTCCCTGCCTTCCGGGCCGCGGTTACCGCGAGGGGTGACGGTGCCTGGGCGCGATTCGCGCTGTCGCTGACCGAAGAACTGGCAGAGCTGACCAGCATGCGGGAATTCCGCAAGCAGACCATGCCGGCAAAGGAGCGCTATCAGCTGCTGCTGGACGAATACCCGGAACTGGTCCAGCGGGTACCGGACAACCAGCTCGCTGCCTGGCTGGGCGTGGTGCCAGCCACCTTCTCCCGCCTCAAGAACGCCAAAAACCGTTAGGGAGCCACACGAAGGCGATTGACGTTTTCTTAATCAATCAGCAACAAAGTCGCCGCAGCAGCTCAGCATGCACGGCAACCGTTTGATATGGCAGTGCCCAGGCTGCCAGGCCATGGTGGTAATCCGCCGCCACAGTGCTGCGGAGTACGCTGACAGGCGGCGCTCGAGGCTGCACGCTGAAGTCATTGTGATACGCTTGTCGAGAACAATTCCAAGTAACCTGAACACGGCCCCGGATGTGTCATGACCATAATCGAAGCCCGCGCCGACACCATCCACCATCGCATTGAGGAATGGCTCAACAGTGCCACCCACGGCATCGGAGCCATTCTCAGCGTGATCGGGACCATTGTGCTGGTGATGGCCGCCAGTCAGATGGGGGATGGCTGGAAGGTCGCCAGTTTCAGCATCTTCGGCGCCACCCTGATCCTGCTTTACCTCTCGTCCGCGTTCTACCATGGCAGCAGAAGCCCGAAGCTGAGGTCAGTCTTCAAGACACTGGATCACTGCGCCATCTTCCTGCTGATTGCCGGCACCTATACCCCGTTCCTGCTGGTCAATATGCGGGGTACCGTAGGCTGGACCTTCTTCTCCATCATCTGGTCCCTGGCCCTTACCGGCGTGGTGCTGAAAGTACTTTTCAGGCACCGGTTCCGTCTGGTTCGTGTCGGCATCTATCTGGTGATGGGCTGGCTCATTGTCTTTGCCTCGGCGGATCTGGTGAACAGCCTGAGTGAAACCGCCCTGTACCTCACCATTGCCGGCGGTGTGGTCTACACAATCGGGGTGGTGTTCTACCTGCTGGACCGCATTCCCTACATGCACGCCATCTGGCACCTGTTCGTCATCGGAGGCAGCGCCTGTCACTTCAGCGCCATCTATTTCGGCGTGCTGCCTCACATGGTCTAGTCTCCCATTCGGCTGGTTCGCTGACCTGGTGCCGGACGCCCATCAGAACGCCCAGACCATTGCCATCAGTACCCCCCAGGCCAGCACCGATGCGGCCATGACCGTGTAGGTGGCAGACATGGTTTCGATGTCGTTGTCACCCCGGTCGCACAGAAAACGGACACCCTGGTAAATCAGCGCACAGGACAGGAACAGGCCAACAAAGACCGCCACTACACTCACTGCCAGTACCGGCACCCAGAGGGCGAGTGACGACAGCCAGAGCGGCAGCGGTGCAACCGCCGCCAGCAGGTACGCGTCCTGGTAACTGATGGTCAGTTTCTGAGCCTCCAGCACCGCCCGGATCAGCCACCCCATCACAAAGAAGGTCAGCAGCTCCGCCAGGAAGAGGATGGTGGTTATCAGCCGCCATTCCTTGTCCCCGAATCCTGCCATGAATGCATCGCCATACTGGGTTCCGGCGTAATAGAGCATCACCGGAGGCAGGAAGGACATGGGCACAACCACGGCCCAGGCCAGTAAGGGGATTGAGAGGTTCAGCCGTTTCAGTTCACGCCATCCCTCGCCACTGGCAAACGGCAAGCGCACAAGGTTGCTGATATTCATGACCTGACCTCCTGTGTCCATCGGCCGTTGCCAGCCGATGTCTGACACAAATTATGATACATTTCATTTATTGTTTTAGGCGCCATCCCTATATCCGTCAAGGATCCGGAATGACTTCGGGCAAGAGTACTCTTCAGGCGTTCTGGCTGTTCTTCCCGGCGGCCGCCCTGCATGCGGCCCTGGCCGTACCCCTGTCTATCCTCGCGGTGACGTCCGGCAGCGGATGGCCCCCGGGGTTGTTGGCCGCCGGACACGGGCACGAGCTGATCTTCGGCTTTGCGCTGGCGCTGATCGCGGGCTACACACTCGGCCCCCAACCCCGCACCCGGCTCCTGGCCCTGCTGGCGCTCTGGCTGGCCGCCAGGGTCAGCTGGTCACTGGCGCCGGAAAGCTGGTATGCCGGGATTCTCAGCCCTGCCTTTGCACTGGCACTGGCCCGTTACGTGGTGCCCCGGTTCAGTGCCGCGAAAAAATGGCGTAATAAGACCGCGGCACCGCTGATCCTGACAATCTGCCTGCTGGCCCCCGGGTTCTGGCTTGCCAGCTCGCTGCCGTACCGCAGTGGGCCATTTGCACCCGACATCTATCAGCTGATGCAAACGGCCGTTCTGGGACTGCTTCTGCTGATGACGTTTATCGGTGGCCGGCTGATTGCGCCCGCCGTGGCGGGGACGCTGGACCGAAGGGGGATTCCGCTGACAGCCCGTGTGCAGCCCCGGGTCGAAGGCGCCCTGATTGTACTGCTGGCGTGCGCCATGGTTCTCAGTCTTCTCGCCATGCCGGGGTGGCTCACCGGACTGGTGCTGCTGATGGCGGCGGGCCTGATCCTGTTACGCACCGTTCGCTGGAAGCTCTGGCACTGTCCGGAGCGTCCCGACCTGCTGATACTGGCAGTGGGCTACAGCTGGCTCGCCGCCGGGAGCGGGATCACCGCCTGGCACCTGCTCGCGGGAAAGCCGGCAGCACCGGCCCTGCACCTGATTACCATCGGCGCTCTCGGCACCCTCTCCACCGGCGTCATGTTGCGACTGGCATGGCAGCGGGCTCACCGGCGCTTCCCGCCCGCCTGGCAGGCGGTGACGGTCGGCCTGCTGACCTCCGCCGCGGCCATCACCCGCTATTTCGCTGGTTCCGCCCCGTTTTCCGAGCCAGGCCTGCTCTGGTCCTCGGCGGCTCTCTGGAGCCTGGCCTATCTGGTCGTGGCCAGTCAGCTGATAATGTTGCGCCTGACCGGTACAAGTGCCCGGAAATGATTGGCTACCTCTATTGCCCCGCCCCTCTGACGCCTTACCCAGTTGGTGATACCACCTTCATAACCTTATGTTTTATAAAACCTTTTTTGACCCTTAAAATGACCTCGACGGACCTCGGAAAACCACTCTCGGTCGGCAAACTTTGTCCTTGCGAAATATCAAGAATGACTCCCCGCCCGCCTTTGCACAATGCACGGGAGAAACCCGAAAACCGCTGACAGGCGCCATCGGGCACGTTAACTGAGGGAGTCCTGACCTATGGCCAAAACCAACGCCGACATCGAACACTGGGATGTCGAAAACGAAGAATTCTGGGAGCAGAAAGGCAAGCGTATTGCCTCCCGCAACCTGTGGATTTCCATACCCAGCCTGCTGATGGGGTTTGCCATCTGGCTGATGTGGGGAATGATCACTACCCAGATGGGCAATCTGGGCTTTCCGTTCTCCACCGATCAGCTGTTTCAGCTGACGGCGGTGGCCGGCCTGGCGGGCGCCACCTTGCGTATACCGGCGTCGTTCATGATCAAGATCGCCGGTGGGCGAAATACCATCTTCCTAACCACGGCCCTGCTGATGATTCCGGCTTTCGGCACCGGTGTGGCGCTGATGAACCCGGAAACGCCATTTATCGTGTTCCAGGCACTGGCACTGCTCTCTGGCATCGGTGGTGGTAACTTTGCCTGCTCCATGAGCAACATCAGCTCCTTCTACCCCAAGAGCAAGCAGGGCTACGGCCTTGGCATGAACGCCGGTCTGGGCAATTTTGGCGTCACCACCATGCAGATCCTGATTCCCCTGGTGATGACAGTGGGCATCTTCGGCGCCCTCGCAGGCGACCCGATGGAGCTTCAGAAATCCAGCGGCACACTGATCGGTCGTATTGAAGCCGGCACAGACACCTGGATCCAGAACGCCGGCTTTGTGTGGCTGCTGTTCCTGATCCCCCTGGCCTTCGCCGGCTGGTTCGGTATGAACAACCTGAAAGCGGTCACCCCTAACCCGGGCCACCCGCTGTCTGCCTTTGGCAAGATCCTGGGTCTGTACGGGGTCGGCCTGCTGGCCTCTGCGGCCGGCATCTGGGCGCTGAGCGTCATGAGCATGTGGCTGGCGCTGCCACTCACCATCGTTCTGACCCTCGGCCTGTTACGGATGATTCCGGGTGACATCAAGCCCAACATCAAGAACCAGTTTGCCATCTTCAGCAACAAGCACACCTGGTCAATGACCGTGCTTTACATTCTGACCTTTGGCTCATTCATCGGCTTTTCCGCAGCGCTGCCCCTGTCCATCACGGTTATCTTCGGCAACATGATGGAAGTGGCTGCAGACGGCACCGTTACCCGGGTCAGCAATCCAGACGCCCCCAGCGCCCTGACCTGGGCCTGGATGGGGCCCTTCGTGGGCGCCCTGATCCGACCGGTCGGCGGCTGGATCTCCGACAAGGTGGGCGGCTCTATTGTCACCCAGGTCATCTCTGCGGTGATGGTTGTGGCGTCCGTGGCAACCGGTTACGTGATGATGCTGGCCTATAACTCCACTGATCCGAACAGTTACTTTGCGCTGTTCCTGATCCTGTTCATTGTGCTGTTCGCGGCCTCCGGCATCGGCAACGGCTCCACCTTCCGCAGCATCGGGTTTATCTTCAACCAGCAGCAGAAAGGCCCGGTTCTTGGCTGGACCTCGGCCGTTGCCGCCTATGGCGCCTTTATTGCCCCCATTGTGATGGGTCAGCAGATCAAGGCAGGCACCCCGGAACTGGCCATGTATGGCTTCGCCGTCTTCTACGCGATCTGCCTGGTAGTGAACTGGTGGTTCTATCTGCGCAAGAACGCCTACATCAAGAACCCCTGATACCGTCCTTTGATCTGCAACACTTGCCGGCCCTCCGTGGCCGGCTTTTTTATGGCTGGCACCCCAGCACTTCCCGAATTTTCTCAAGCCTTGCAGGGGATTCCCCGGCACTTGCCTGCAGTGCCAGCTCCCTGACCGACTCACCCTGCTTGTTGGTGAGCGCGGTATCCGCACCCGCCGACAACAGCAGCCTGACCATATCCGGGTTCCGGTTACGTACACCCCACATCAACGCCGTCTGGCCACTCTCGGTTTCCTGAACATCGAGATCTGCGCCCCGTTCCACCAGGATACGGGCCGTCTCCAGGCGGTTGTTGACGGCGGCTCCCATCAGGGCGGTATAGCCAGACTTCTCCCGGTGATTGATATCCGCACCCTCATCCAGCAGCCTGACCAGAATCTCGCTGTGTCCGCCTGACGCTGCCCGCATCATGGCCGTCCACTGACAATCGTCGCCGGCATCAACCCGGACGTTCTGTTCCAGCAGGTATTCCACCCGCTCAAGGTCTCCCTCTTCGGCAGCAACAATCAGTGGGGTGCGCCCCCGGAGATCCCGCTGCTCAAAGTCTTCCCCTTCCTGGAGGAAAAACCACAGCCCCGCCAGTACCAGTACTGCCACCACACCACCCAGGACACCTGACCAACGGTCTAACCAGGCCATGACCACCCCCATCCGGTTGTTACCACCAGACACCAGCTTACCAGAGAGACAAAAAAACCCGCCCGGATCTCTCCGGGCGGGTCGCTGGCCTCTTGGGGCTCAGGCAGTGGCATTCGCCTGGCGGCGGCGCTCTTCCTCTTCAATCTGGAGGTCCACCGAGGACACATGGTACTCGTCAGAGAAACCACTCTCCGGCTCTTTCAGCCACATGATACAAAGCAGCCAGCTCACAAAGGCACCGCCGGCAATGATGTAGAAGAATTGGGTCGGAGTGACGAAAGTGAAGATTGTCAGGTACACCACGGCACCCACGTTACCGTACGCACCTGCCATGCCAGAGATCTGACCGGTCAGACGACGCTTGATTGAGGGAATGATGCCGAAGGTGGCCCCTTCCGCGCCCTGCACAAAGAATGAGGTAAACACGGTGATTGCCACGGCAATGATCAGCGGCCAGTTGGAGTTCAGCAGGCCCATCAGCGCGAAGCCTACGGAGATACCAAACATGTAGCTGAGCATCACGAAACGACGGTTGCCCATGCGATCAGACACCAGCCCCCCCATGGGGCGGGCCACCAGGTTCACGAAGGCAAATGAGGCCGCGATCATACCCGCTGCGGTGGCACTGAGGCTCCAGGTCTCCTCGAAAAACATGGGCAGCATGGAGACTACGGCCAGCTCTGCGCCAAAGTTGGCGAAGTAGGTGCTGTTCAGGGCTGCCACGCTGTTGAACGGATATTTGTCATCCTCGGGCACACCCTTTTTCAGGATCGGAATGTTGACCCGCAGAATCTGGATAACCTGGTAGATAACGATAGCCACAATCACGGCGTAACACACGATGGCCCAGGTGACGCTCAGGTACCCCATGTTCTGGATACGCCACACCAAAATGCCCAGTACGCCCACCAGCGGAATGGTCCACAGGATCAGCTTGATCATGTCGCCCCAGCTGCTGACTTCCAGCGCAACGGCCTTGCGGGGTTTACGGTGCACCGTGCCCACGGGGCCATCCGTGATGGCGAACCAGTAGTAGACACCGTAGCCGGCCATCACAATGGCACTCTGGGCAATGGCCCAGCGCCAGCCGTCCTCGCCACCGTACATATGCAGCGCAATGGTAGGCAGGGAAAGCGCCGCCGCGGCCGAGCCGAAGTTACCCCAGCCAGCGTAGAAGCCCTCGGCAAAGCCGATGTCCTTGGGTTTGAACCACATGGCGGTCATGTGGATGCCCACCACGAAGCTGGCACCGATAGAGCTCAGTACCAGGCGGCTTACCAGCAGCTGGGTCATGGTGTTACCGAAGGCAAACACCAGGGCGGGAATGGACATGAGTACCATCAGCACCGAGAACACCCGGCGCGGACCGAACCGGTCAAGAGCCATGCCCACCACGATGCGGGCGGGGATGGTCAGGGCCACGTTACAGATGGCGAACAGGCGCAGGTCATCCTTTGTCAGCCAGTCCACACTCTTGAGCATGCTCGACGCCAGCGGCGCCATGTTGAACCAGACATAGAAGGTTATAAAGAATGCAATCCAGGTCAGGTGCAGGGCCCTGACCTCCGGATTGCGGACGCGGAACACGTCAGCGACTTTCATGGCAGCCTCCTTGGGCTAGCAATTCGGACAAGCGGCCGCAATCAGCGGCTGGGAAGAATAAGAAGCGGGCACTGAACACGGCGGGCGAGAAACGAGCTCACGCTGCCGAAAGTCATGTAATCCAGCTCATCAACGAAGTAGGTCAGGGAGCGGGCAATAAACCCGCCGTCCGGTTCATGGCTGTGACGTGCGATCACCAGCATGTCCGGCTGGAATTTCTTCTCGGTGGCGTACAACAGCATCTTGCGGGGGTCACCCTCCAGCATCAGGGTCTCGCAGGTCACCTCTTCGTTCTCACAGACCGCAATCGCCTCTTTCAGATGCTGTTTGAGTTCATCCACTTCCTGCTGGAACAGGTCTTCGTTGCCTGAGGTAATGTCCCGGGGGTTTTCCGCTACGGCCACCAGGATGAGGTGAGGCCTGAGCTCCCGGAACATGGTGATGGTCTGGGCAAGGGCCAGCCGGGCATTCCTCGAGCCATCGTAGGCGAGCATGATTTTCATGGGTTTCTCCTGATGAGAGCATCAACCGCCTCACAGGCGGCCTATTGATATCGATCAGCATTACCCCACATCCCGGCCACCCTGTTACTTGATCTATATCAACGCCTTCCCCGCGTACCCCACCAGAGAAATCAGGCACCTACCACCTCCCGTCCAGAGGGCGCGGTTTCCCTACCCACACACATCCAACAGGGGGTACCTCCAATGCCCCGCCAGCCAAAACCCTGTCTTTGGTATGGTTAAAGCGTCTGCAATGCAGGAATGGAGCACAGCCATGACGACCAGTCCCACCAGGCCACAACAGTACCGGGCGCTGGGGTTATCCACCTTTTCCTTCACCCTGTGCTTCGCGGTATGGACCATCTTTTCCATCATCGGCATCCGTATTGCCGAAGACCTGGCCCTGTCGGACACCCAGCTTGGTCTGCTGATGGCGACGCCTATCCTGACCGGCTCCATCAGCCGGCTCTTTCTCGGCATCTGGACCGACCGCTACGGCGGACGCTGGGTGTTCGGCATTCTGATGATCACCACCGCCCTGTGCGTATACCTGCTGACCTTTGCAACCACCTACCCCATGCTGCTGGTGGGCGCCCTGGGTGTGGGGCTGGCGGGGGGCTCGTTCATCGTCGGAGTGGCCTATACAGCCGCCTGGTTCGAGCCGGAACGTCAGGGCACGGCCCTGGGCATCTTCGGCGCGGGTAACGTGGGCTCGGCGGTCACCAACTTCGGTGCGCCCTTTCTGCTGGTGGCCTTCGGGTGGGAGCAGACCGCCCAGATCTATGCCACGGTGCTCGCCGTCATGGGCGTGGTCTTCCTGCTAACCGCCAGGGAAGACCCGCTGGCCAGTGAGCGCAGGGGCGAAAAAGCCAAATCCTTCCTGGAGCAGTTGGAACCCCTGAAAGAACTGCGGGTGTGGCGCTTTGCGCTCTATTACTTCTTTGTGTTTGGCGCCTTCGTGGCGCTCGCCCTCTGGCTGCCCCACTACCTGATTGGCGTCTACGGTCTGAACATCCAGACAGCGGGCATGATCGCCGCCCTGTATACCGTTCCTGCCTCCCTGTTCCGGATTCTCGGTGGCTGGATGTCGGACCGCTTTGGTGCCCGGCGGGTGATGTACTGGACATTTATCGCGTCAGTGATCTGCACGTTCCTGCTCAGTTATCCGCCCACCGAGTACATCATTCACGGTATCGACGGCGACATCCGCTTCACACTGGATATGACCCTGCCCATGTTTATCGTGCTGATCTTCACCCTTGGCTTTTTCATGTCCCTGGGCAAGGCCGCCGTGTACAAGCACATCCCTGTGTACTACCCGCTCCATGTGGGAGCCGTGGGTGGTGTGGTGGGCATGATCGGTGGGCTTGGCGGGTTTATTCTGCCGCTCACCTTCGGGGCCCTCAACGACCTGACCGGCATCTGGCAAAGCAGCTTCATGCTCATGTTTGTCATCGTGGCCGCCGCCCTCGCCTGGATGCACTACGCCATACGTACCGCTGAACGTGAGGAATGGGCCTCCAACCGGGAGCAGACCGACCTGCCGGAGCTGGCCACCCCGCACCTGTTCTACCCGCTGAACCGGACCCATCAACATAACGGCATACCCCGGCCGCCAGAGCGGGACTGAGGCAGGGGGGGGCGATTCCGCCCCCCCCCTGGCCAAACCCATTTTCTTCCGGCAGACCTATACCCCACCGGGTACTGGCATTAGAATCCCCGCGTCCTGTCCATCCGGAGCTGTTGTTATGTCTGCCGATCTGAGCCCCATGCCCGGGTTGCACCAGTTGCGCCGTATTGAATCGAGCAAGATTTTCCAGGGTGCGGTGATCACCATCATCATCCTGTCCGCCCTGACCATCGGCGCCAAGACCTACGACCTGCCGCCGCTGGTGGAGAACAGCCTGACGGTAATGGACAATGCCATCACCGTATTCTTCCTGATCGAG
>NZ_JAWLGY010000011.1:26500-35556 GCF_041690615.1 Marinobacter sp. | reverse complement strand
GCCCTGACCATCGGCGCCAAGACCTACGACCTGCCGCCGCTGGTGGAGAACAGCCTGACGGTAATGGACAATGCCATCACCGTATTCTTCCTGATCGAGATACTGTTCCGGTTCGCTGCCTGCCCCAACAAGAAGCGTTTCCTGCTCGACGGCTGGAACCTGTTCGACACCCTGGTAGTGGTTGGCAGCCTGATTCCCCTGAACAATGCCGAGGCGGTGTTGCTGGGACGGCTGCTGCGGGTATTCCGGGTGCTGCGTCTGGTGTCCGTGGTGCCGGAACTGCGCTTTCTGATCAACTCGCTGCTCAAGGCCATTCCCCGCATGGGCTATATTGCCCTGCTGATGTTCATCATCTTCTACATCTACGCCGCCATGGGTTCCATGTTCTTTGCGAAGGTGGACGAAACCCTGTGGGGCGACGTGGCCATCTCCATGCTGACCCTGTTCCGGGTAGCGACGTTCGAGGACTGGACCGATGTGATGTACGCCACCATGGAGGCTTACCCCCTCAGCTGGATGTACTACCTGACGTTTATCTTCCTGACAGCCTTCGTATTCCTGAACATGATGATCGGTGCGATCCTGGAGGTGATGAGCGAGGAACAGAACCGGAAGGAGGCCCAGAAGGCCCACGACGAGCGGGACGAGATGGCCCGCCAGCTCACCGCGATCCAGGCCCAGCTGAACGAACTGTCAGACCAGCTGAGCCATAACCGCCGGCCCTCATGACCGGCGAACGGGCGCTCCACGGGTGCGGGGAGCGCCGGATATTGCGGGCAGACTTCAGAAAGGCACGGCCTTGGTCATGGCCAGATGAAAGATCAGGGCAATCTGCAACAACGCAGCAAAGGCAGCCACCGTCCGGACCGGAACACTGAATTTCGGCTTGATGGCAAACACACCGGCCACGATATAACCCACCAGCAGGAAAACCTTCCAGGTCAGCCAATCGTTGACGAAGGGCATCCAGGGCGTCACAAACAGCAGACTGATGGCCGCCACCAGCAGGAGGGTGTCATTGACGTGGGGAATCCACCGCAGGGGTGTCTGCCGCCAGCCCGGCCTTCCCACCAGATCCAGCAGCAGGCGCAGCGCAAACAGCACCAGCGTCAGGTATGCGGTTGTCATATGGAGGTGTTTGAGAATTACGTATGCCATGCTTTTTCTTTCCATCCCGGACAGTTGGCCGCATTGTACGTGATAGTTTCTGCGATTACCTCCAAGCGGGTATAGCCACCACCGGCCGGCCGACTTAATATATACGCACAATACATGTTAAAGCGGAGGTCCGCGATGCAGGCCCTATCCACATCCCACGCCGAGCGCAGCAGCGCCAGTGTGGTACAGCTTTTTGCCTACCCGTTCCGCATCTTCTTTCTCTCGCTAACGCTGTTATCGCTGGTGGGCATCCCGCTCTGGGTGCTGCAGGTCACCGGTACCATCCAGCTGCCCCTGGCCATGCCGGGGATACTGTGGCATCAGCATGAGATGCTGTTCGGTTTTCTGTCCGCGGCGATTGCCGGCTTCCTGCTCACCGCCGTCTGCGTCTGGACCGGCACCGAGCGCACCCATGGCGTTCGCCTATTACTGCTCTGGGGGGTGTGGGCCGCAGCCAGAGTGCTGCTGACGGTGGGCGCTGACCTGCCCTACTGGCTGGTTCAGGGTATCAACCTGGCCTTCCTGCCGCTGGTGATGCTGGATGCGGGATGGCGGATCTGGCATGCGCGCCAGAAACGACAGTTGATGATCCTGGTGGTACTGGGCCTGCTTTGGCTGATGCAGGTCGCCTTCGTGACCCGCCTTGACCCTGTCTATGCCTGGGGCGCCCTGGTCATGGGCATGGCCCTGATCAGTATCATCGGCGGTCGCATTACCCCGGCATTCACCACCGGGTGGCTGCGTCAGCGGGGACTCGCGGCTGAGCGGGTGAAGATGATACCTGCACTGGACATGGCTAACCTGTTCGCCATGGTACTGCTGCTGGCATCACTGGTTACCGGCTGGAGCATGGTGACCGCCGGACTCGCCCTCGTGGCCGCAACACTGATGCTGGTCCGCCTGTACAACTGGAAAGGCTGGCTGGTGCGCCGGGAACCCCTGCTGTGGATTCTCCACCTGTCCATCCTCTGGGTTCCTGTAGCGCTGATATTGCTTGCCGGCAGCCTTGTTGCCGGCTGGCCCGCGTCCGCATGGACCCATGCTGCCGGCACCGGAGCCGTCGGCTGCCTGATCCTCGGCGTTATCGCACGGGTCTCCCTCGGCCACACCGGCCGCCCGCTGGTACTGCCACAAGGCATGGTGCTGGCCTTTGCCGCCATCCACCTGGCCGCCCTGGTACGGGTCGTTACCGCGTTCCAGGGGCTGCCCTGGCACCTGGGCATTACCGCCAGCGGATTGCTTTGGGCACTGGCCTACGCGATCTTCCTGGCCCGTTACACCGGCGTGCTGGCCAGCCCACGGGCAGATGGCAAACCCGGATAAACAGGCCAGATTCACCTTCGGGCAAAGATTCCTTTTCGCCACACTCAACCTCCCCGGGGCCTCCAATGGCGGGCCCTTAGCGCCACTCCGGCAACCAGCAGTCAAAAAACTACAACCATCGGTCAATAGATTTTTCCTGTGTAACCGGTAAAGTGTGCGTTACAGTCAGAAACGGAACTACCCGCACTCATGAAGCCAGACCATTTTGATAAAGCCGACCTGATCGAATGTGGCCACGGTCGCCTGTTCGAAGGTGACATGCGCCTGCCCATCGATGAAATGCTGATGGTGGACCGCATTACCCACATCAATGACAGCGACGGTGCCTACGGCAAGGGCAGCCTGATTGCCGAACTCGACATCAACCCGGACCTGTGGTTTTTCAAGGTCCACTTCGAAGGTGACCCGGTGATGCCCGGGTGTCTGGGGCTTGATGCCATGTGGCAGCTGGTTGGTTTCTTCCTCGCCTGGTCCGGTGGCCAGGGCAAAGGCCGGGCGCTGGGCGCCGGCGAGGTCAAATTCTTTGGCCAGGTGCTGCCAGAGAACAAGCTGGTCCGGTATCATCTGGATATCAAACGAATGGTCAAACGCAAACTGACCATGGCAATTGCCGATGCCCGCATGGAAGTGGACGGTCGTGAGATCTACACGGCCAAGGACCTGCGGGTTGGCCTGTTCACCTCAACAGACGACTTTTAGGAGCCCGGACCATGCGTCGAGTTGTCATTACCGGAATGGGCATTGTTTCCAGCCTCGGTAACAATCAGCAAGAAGTCACCCAGTCCCTGCGGGACGTCAAATCCGGCATTCATTTCAGCCAGGAAGCAGCGGACAACGGCTTGCGCAGTCACATCTGCGGCAATATCGATATCGACTACAAGTCGCTGATCGACCGCAAACTGCTGCGCTTCATGTGCCCGGCTTCCGCCTACGCCTACCTGGCCATGAAAGAGGCCATCGAGCAGTCCGGCCTGACCGATGAGCAGATCCGTGACAACAACACGGGCATCATCATGGGTACTGGCGGTGCGTCCACCCTGGAACTGATGGACTCCATCGATACCCACCGTGAAAAGGGTATTCGCCGTGTGGGCCCCTACCGGGTTCCCCGCACCATGGGCAGCGCCATCAACGCTTCCCTGTCCACGGCCTTCGGTATCACGGGCGTCAACTACAGCATCACGTCAGCCTGTGCCACCAGTGCCCACTGCATCGGCCACTCGGCCGACCTGATCGCCATGGGCCGTCAGGACATCATGTTCGCCGGCGGCGGTGACGACGTGCACTGGAGCCTGAGCCTGCTGTTCGACGCCATGGGCGCCCTGTCCACCAAGTACAACGACACCCCTGAAAAGGCGTCCCGTACCTACGACGCCAACCGTGATGGCTTTGTCATCTCCGGCGGTGGCGGCGTGGTGGTTCTGGAAGAACTGGAGCACGCCAAGGCCCGCGGCGCCAATATCATCGCGGAACTGGTGGGCTTCGGCGCCACCTCCGACGGTGCCGACATGGTCGCCCCCAGCGGCGAAGGCGCGGTTCGCTGTATGCAACAGGCCCTGAAGAACGTGGATGGCGAGATTTCCTACATCAACACCCACGGCACTTCCACTCCGGCCGGTGATATCACCGAGTTGAAGGCGGTGAAGAACGTGTTCGGCGACAAGATCCCGGCCCTGGGCTCCACCAAGCCGCTGACCGGTCACGCACTGGGTGCTGCTGGTGTGCACGAGGCCATCTACAGCCTGCTGATGCAGCAAAATAACTTCATCACCCCGTCTGCCAACATCGAGGAACTGGATGAAGGCGCAGAGGGTTACCCCATCGTCCGCGAGGTCCAGAACACCGAGATTCCGCTGGTGATGAGTAACAGCTTTGGCTTCGGCGGCACTAACGCTTCCCTGGTGTTCAAGAAGTATCACGACTAAGCTTGGCTGGGTTCCATTTCCCAGCCTGCTGATCCGGTGCCTCGCGCGCCGGATCGGTAAGATTTTTCCGGACACGCCCGCAAGTACATCCATGTAGGGCTCGACGAAAACCATCCCTGGTTTTCGACGGTCCGGAAAAATCTTCCCAAACCGCCACGCTATAACTTTTCCGATATCTCAACTGAAAACGAACTTGCTCAGGTCTGAACCTCAGTGATTGCTTAATTTCAGGAGTAACGAGCGATCCGAGTCTGATCGAGCACAAAAATCTTGTTATCGTGAGTGCCAGAAGGTAGACGGGCCGGGGGAATATTTCTGGACCGTCGAATGCCAGGGATGGCATTCGTCGAGCCCTACATGGACGTACTTGCGTGGCGTGTCCAGAAATATTTCACCGGGCCGGCTGCCCGCCCCGCTCTCACAAGTCAGAACCACGCCAACTACAATACTCAACAGGCCGCCCGAAACTCAGCCGGCGACTTCCCCATCCAGCGCTTGAATGCCCGACTGAATGCACTCAGCTCAGAAAAACCGAGTAACTCCGCCACCTCCGACAAGGTCCGGTCCCGGTCATTCATATACTTGAGCGCCTGCTCCCGCCGCACATCCTCCAGCAGACCGGCAAACGTCAGGTTCTCCTCCTTGAGCTTCTTGTAGAGTGTGTGACGACTCATATTCAGTTCCGCCGCCACCGACTCCACCTTCACCTTGCCCCTCGCCAGTTGCCGGGCGATCAGCGGGCGCACCTGACGACTAAAGGTAATAGATGGCAAAATCCGTGTCTGGATCAGTTGCCACAACCGCTGCATCTGTGAGGGGGAAAGCCGGGCCTCAGGCTCCTCCAGCTCATCGGCCGACAACCCCGCATAGCGGGCAAGCTCCCCCCGGGAAAAGCCTGACGACTGAAGAAACTGCACCATGGCGACCACCAAAGTCCCCAGAGCATCTGATTTCATGAGCTGAAAACCCCTCTGCTTCTGTTGAGTAACTGACATTATTTGAGCGTACAGATGTTAGCTCAAAATTGCGCGAATGAACATTGAGTCGCGTCAATGCAACATCCCTGGCGTTGCGGCAAACTTCCCGCCCATCTGCAGAATTCCGGAAGTTTCAGCCCATGCACCAGCCAGAGCTCCTTGCCCCCGCAGGCACCCTTGACCATCTTCGAGTCGCCCTCGCCTATGGCGCCGACGCCGTCTACGCCGGCCAGCCCCGCTATTCACTCAGGGTGCGCAACAACAGTTTCAAGGATGTAACAGCCCTGGCCCAGGGCATTGAAGAAACCCACCAGCAGGGAAAACAGTTCTACCTGGTTTCCAATATTTCGCCCCATAACAACAAGGTGCGTTCGTACCTGAGGGACCTGGAGCCGGTCATCGAACTGCAACCGGATGCCCTGATCATGTCTGACCCGGGGCTGATCATGCTGGTGCGGGAGCGCTGGCCCGACCAGCCCATTCACCTGTCGGTACAGGCCAACGCGGTCAACTGGGCCACGGTGGAGTTCTGGCGGCGGCAGGGTATCAGCCGGGTTATCCTGTCCCGGGAACTGGCACTGGACGAAATCCGCGAGATTCGCGAGCAGGTGCCCTCCATGGAACTGGAAGTCTTCGTCCATGGGGCCCTGTGCATGGCCTACTCCGGCCGCTGCCTGCTGTCCGGATACATGAACCACCGGGACGCCAACCAGGGCGCCTGCACCAACGCCTGCCGCTGGAACTACAAGCCGGTGCAGCATGGACACGACCAGACGGGGGACCTGATCGCCACCTCCGCCGATAGCGTGGAGCATGTTGAGCCGAAGGAAATCCTGCTGGAAGAGCCCAACAGGCCAGGTGGTTTCATTCCCGCCTACGAGGACGAGCACGGAACCTACATCATGAACTCGAAGGACCTGCGGGCCGTACAGCATGTCGCCGAGCTGGTGAAGATGGGGGTTCACTCCCTGAAAATTGAGGGCCGCACCAAGAGCACCTACTACGTGGCGCGCACCACCGGCGTCTACCGCAGGGCCATTGACGAGGCGGTTGCCGGCAAGCCCTTTGACATGGCGATGATGGATGAGCTGGAAGCACTCTCGAACCGGGGTTATACCGAAGGCTTCCTGCGCCGCCATGTTCCCCGGGAATACCAGACCTATGAACAGGGCTCGTCCTACCTGGGCACCCAGCAGGTGGTTGGCACCGTCAGCGCCCGCGAGGGTCAGTGGCTGACCATCGAGGTTAAAAACCAGTTCCGCCCGGGGGACCTGCTGGAACTGCTCACCCCCACTGGCAACCTGAGACTGTCCACTGACAGGATGGAAACCACCGAAGGCCAGCCCCTCGAACGCGCTCCCGGCAGTGGCTACCGGGTCCGCATTCCGGTGTCCGCTCCCCTGCCTGACAACCTGGAATATGCCTACCTGACCCGGGTTGACCGTCCGTAGAATCCACGAGAAACCGGCGCAGCGAAGTGGTTTTCGCTACCCAGGTGCCTATCTGGCTATAGCCTTGATAACCCCGGTCTTAGTGCCCGGACGGGGGTTTGGGGTATAATCTGGCCAGTCACGAAATAATACCTGACTAAAATACTCTGATATTGTACAATCGGACATCAGAAGTAGCGGGACTGCCTCATCCTGACGCTGCCTCCCTGACGGGCAGCCAGTCATCCAACAAGCGATTGCAGGGCGTACTCACTGGACGAGCGACCACTGCAACAACCAGCACAGACGCACATGCCTCCCGGTAGCCGGCTGAATTACGAGCTTCCGGTTGCAGGCAACACATAAGGGCCCCAGGGCCCACGATGAGAGAATTACGGAGCGACGATCATGGCGACCACCGACAAAGAGGTGAAAGAGCTGATCAAACGGGAATACGAGCACGGCTTTGTGACTGAAATTGAAGCCGATACGTTCGAGCCCGGCCTGAACGAAGATGTCATCCGCCGCCTGTCGAAGATCAAACAGGAGCCGGAGTTCATGCTCGAATGGCGCCTGAAGGCCTATCGTCGCTGGCTGGAGATGGATGACCCCACCTGGGCACACGTGGATTACCCGCGTATCGACTATAACTCCATCTCATACTACTCCGCCCCCAAGAAAAAAGAGGACATGCCCCAGTCCCTCGATGACGTGGACCCGGAGTTGCTGCGCACCTATGAGAAGCTGGGCATTCCCCTGCACGAGCGGGAGAAGCTGGCTGGTGTTGCCGTGGATGCAGTCTTCGATTCTGTCTCCATCGGCACCACCTTCAAGGAGCAGCTGGCTGAGGCGGGCGTCATTTTCTGCCCGATTTCCGAGGCCGTGCAGAAGTACCCGGAGCTGGTGGAGAAATATCTGGGCTCGGTGGTTCCGGCTGGGGACAACTTCTTCGCCGCCCTGAACTCCGCGGTCTTCTCCGACGGTTCGTTCGTCTATATTCCAAAGGGCGTTCGTTGTCCGCTGGAACTGTCCACTTATTTCCGCATCAATGCGGCCAACACCGGCCAGTTCGAGCGCACGCTGATCGTTGCCGACGCCGGCAGTTATGTCAGTTACCTTGAAGGCTGTACAGCACCCATGCGGGACGAAAATCAGCTCCACGCTGCGGTGGTCGAGCTGGTCGCGCTGGACGATGCCCAGATCAAGTACTCAACCGTGCAGAACTGGTACCCCGGTGACGAGCATGGCAAAGGTGGTATCTATAACTTTGTGACCAAGCGGGGCGCCTGCCAGGGCCGGAATTCGAAGATTTCCTGGACCCAGGTGGAAACCGGCTCTGCGGTCACCTGGAAGTACCCGAGCTGTATTCTGAAAGGTGATAACAGTGTCGGTGAGTTCTATTCGGTGGCGCTGACCCATAATTACCAGCAAGCCGATACCGGCACCAAGATGATCCACCTGGGCAAGAATACGACCAGTACGATTATTTCCAAGGGTATTTCAGCCGGCCGCAGTTCCAACGCTTACCGGGGCCTGGTGAAGTTCCAGCCCGGCGCGGAGAATGCCCGTAACTTTACCCAGTGTGATTCGCTGCTGATCGGTGATCGCTGCGGTGCCCATACTTTCCCGTACATTGAGAGCCGCAACAAGTCGGCCATTGTGGAGCATGAGGCGACCACCTCGAAAGTGAGTGATGAGCAGATGTTCCTGTGCCGGCAGCGGGGCATTGACCCGGAGCAGGCGGTTTCCATGATTGTGAACGGCTTCTGTAAGGAAGTGTTCAAGGAGCTGCCGATGGAGTTTGCGGTTGAGGCTGGCAAGTTGCTTGAGGTCAGCCTTGAAGGCTCCGTGGGTTAACGAATGGTCTGCTGGCCTTGGTGCAAGGCCAGTGATCGGGTGACGCTTTCCGGGACACGCCGTGGATCCGTCCCTGGAGGCTCTTCAAAAACCTTTTATGCTTATTGCTCCTGCGTCGCATAAAAGGTCCAGGCCTGGCCATCCGTGGCCAGCCCGTGAAACGCTTTCGCGTTCCACCCCTGGTTTTGAAGGTCCCGGAAAGCGTCACCCGACCCCTGTCCCTCCGGCGACTCAGTTGCCTGCTGAGACCAAAGCCAGCCGGGACAGACGCAACGAATTTCGAACGTTTTTGACTAGAGAGAATCCGACAAATGCTGAGCATCAAGAACCTGCACGCTTCCGTCGAGGGGAAAGAGATCCTCAAGGGCATTAACCTGGAGATCAAG
>NZ_JAWLGY010000011.1:0-26400 GCF_041690615.1 Marinobacter sp. | reverse complement strand
TTTTGACTAGAGAGAATCCGACAAATGCTGAGCATCAAGAACCTGCACGCTTCCGTCGAGGGGAAAGAGATCCTCAAGGGCATTAACCTGGAGATCAAGGCCGGTGAGGTACACGCCATTATGGGGCCCAACGGGTCCGGCAAGAGTACCCTGTCCCAGGTGCTGGCGGGTAACGAGGCATTTGAGGTGACCGAAGGGGAAGTGACCCTGAACGGTGAGAACCTGCTGGACCTGGAGACCGAGGAAAGGGCGCGGGAAGGCATTTTCCTGGCGTTCCAGTACCCGGTGGAAATCCCCGGTGTCAGCAACCTGCAGTTTCTGCGGACCGCGGTTAACGCCATGCGGACTCACCGGGGTGAGCCTGAGATGAACGCAGCCGAGTTCATGAAGCTGGCGAAGGAAGTCTCGAAACAGGTGGACCTGGACCCGGCTTTCCTCAAGCGTGGGGTAAACGAAGGTTTCTCCGGTGGTGAGAAGAAGCGTAATGAAATCATGCAGGCGCTGTTGCTGCAGCCGAAGCTGGCGATTCTCGACGAGACGGATTCCGGTCTGGATATCGATGCCCTGAAGGTCGTGTCCGACGGCGTGAACGCGCTGCGGGCGGAGGACCGGGCGATTCTGATGGTGACCCACTATCAGCGTCTGCTGGACTACATTGTGCCGGACTACGTCCACGTGCTGGCCGGTGGTCGTATCATCAAGTCCGGTGGCCGTGAGCTGGCCCTTGAGCTGGAGGAGCGCGGCTATGGCTGGCTGGGCATCAAAGAAGACGAAGCAGCAGCCGCCAACTGATCGGGAGGTCGTGGAATGAAACCAGCACCAACGCTTTCCAGCGCCTTTCTGCAGCCCTCAGGCAACGCCCTGCCCGGCCCGCTGCTGACCCTGCGTCAGCAGCGCGGTACCGCCCTGGTGGATATGCCGCTGCCTACCCGAAAGACAGAGAACTGGAAGTACTCCAGCAAGCACCTGAAGCTGTCGGACGAGCTTGCCTCGACACTGCCCGCCGGCAGTGCCTCGACATCGACTGCCGCCGACGGTTATCGGGTGGTATTGCGTAATGGAGTGATCGACCCCGAAGCCAGCCGGCTGCCGCAGGTTGACGGCCTGACGGTTCAGCGGTTTGCGGATCTGTCCGATGACGAAGCGTCCGCCCTTGCCGAGCGACTGGACAACACGCTCGACACCAACGCCACCCAGATGGCAAGGCTGAACACGGCCCGTTTCGAGGACGGTCTGCTGATCACCCTGAAGCCAAATGCGGTTCTGGCTGAGCCGTTGTTCGTGGTTCACGAAGTCACCGCTACCGCCAGTGGTTCTGCCTTCCCCCGTATCTACGTGGATGCCGGCAGACACAGTCAGCTGACCCTGGTGGAGGAGTACCTGTCCAGTGGCGACCAGCCGGCAATGGTAGATGCCGTCACCGAGTTCATGGTGGCCGATGGCGCACAGATCACCAGCATTCGCCTGACCGCCGAGGACCAGAACGTGCAGCACATCGGTGCCACGGGTGTCCGCCAGCAGCGCAGCTCCCGCTTTGAGAGCCATTGTGTTGGCTTTGGTGGCCCCCTACGTCGCCACGACCTGCAGCTGCGACTGGAAGGCGAAGGAGCTGAGTGCAAGCTCAACGGGGTGGTGGTCACCCAGGACAGGCAGCATTACGACAACCACACCTGCATCGACCATGTGGCGGCCAACTGCAACAGCGAGGAGACCTACCGCAATATCGCGGCAGATGACTCCCACGCCGTATTCAACGGCCGCATTCATATCCACCAGGACGCCCAGAAGTCCAACGCGGATATGAACAACAAGAACCTGCTGCTCTCCACCGGTGCCGAGATCGACACCAAGCCGGAACTGGAAATCTACGCCGATGACGTGAAGTGTGCCCACGGTGCCACCATCGGCCAGCTGGACGAAACGTCCCTGTTCTACCTGGTATCCCGGGGCATTTCCCGCCGGGAAGCCAACGTTCTACTGACCATGGCGTTTATCAATGAGCTAGTGACCCAGATTCCGGTGGAACAGGTTCGCGACAGCGCCAATGAGCGCCTGAACCGGTTTTTTGACGATACCTTTGAGGAGGCCTGATCCGGTATGACCGATCTTTCCGTGGCCAAGACCGCGCAGACCAGCGGCTTTAACGTAGGCGCTGTTCGCCGGGACTTTCCGATATTGTCCCAGCAGGTGAACGGCAAGCCGCTGGTATACCTGGACAATGGCGCCTCGGCCCAGAAGCCCCAGGCGGTACTGGACGCCATGGACCGGTATTACCGGGAGATGCACTCCAACGTTCACCGTGGTGCCCATACCCTGGGTGATCGTGCCACAACCGCCTTCGAGGGCGCCCGGGAGACCGTGCGTGCCTTTCTGAATGCGGAGAGTACCCGCCAGATCATCTGGACCCGGGGCACCACCGAGGCCATCAACCTGGTTGCCAATGGGCTGGCCCCGCGCCTGAACGCCGGCGACGAGATCCTGGTGAGCTACATGGAGCACCATGCCAATATCGTGCCCTGGCAGATGGTGGCCGAGCGCACTGGTGCGAAGGTAGTTCCCGTACAGGTCACTCCGGACGGCGAGCTGGACCTGGATTCGTTCAACAGTCTGCTGGGTGACCGCACTCGCGTGCTGGCCATTACCCACGTCTCAAACGTGCTGGGTACCATAAACCCGGTGGCACCGCTGATCGAGCAGGCCAAGGCCCGGGGCGTGATCACCGTGATCGACGGTGCCCAGGCAGTACCCCATTTCCAGCCGGACGTGCAGGCCCTGGGTTGTGATTTCTACGCCTTTTCGTCCCACAAGGTGTTCGGCCCCACCGGCATCGGCGTGCTCTACGGCAAGGAGCAGTTGCTCGAGGAAATGCCACCCTACCAGGGCGGCGGAGAGATGATCGAGCGGGTGTCGTTCGAGCGAACCACCTGGAATACCCTGCCCTACAAGTTCGAGGCAGGTACTCCGGCCATCGCCGAGGCGGTCGGGCTCGGTGCGGCCATTGACTACCTCACCAGCCTTGACCGACCCGCCATGGAAGCGGCCGAAAACGCTCTGCTGGCCCGGGCCAACGAGCTGGTCAGGACGGTTCCCGGAATGAGCTTGATTGGCACGGCGCCGCGGAAAGTACCGGTGCTGTCCTTTAAAATCGATGGCCTGCACCCCAGTGATATAGGTACCCTGCTGGACCAGCAGGGCATCGCCATCCGCACCGGCCACCACTGCGCCATGCCGCTGATGGATTTTTACGGCGTTCCGGGCACAGCCCGGGCGTCCTTCGCGTTCTACAATACCCTGGAGGAAGTGGACCAGTTATTTACCGGTCTGCAAAAAATCCAGCGCCTGTTTGCCTGATGGAGGTGGAACAATGACAGCCGAAACCTTCACTCCCACTATGGGCGTCACCATGACCCCCAGTGCGGTCAGACACGTACGCAAGCAACTGGAAAAAAAGCCGGATGCTATGGGCATTCGCCTGTGCATCAAGAAGAGCGGCTGCTCCGGCTTCAAGTATGAAACCCAGTGGGTGGACGAAGTCGCGGCGGATGACGAGGTGTATAGCGTGGATGGCGTGAACATCTACGTAAAAAAGGAACACCTCCCCATGGTCAACGGCACCGAGATCGACTTTGTGACCCAGGGCGTGAACTCCATGTTCGAGTTCCGCAACCCCAACGCCACCGCCGAGTGTGGCTGTGGTGAGAGTTTTACGGTGGCTTGACGATTTATTGGCCACGGCGTCCACGGCCCTTCGACAGGCTCAGGGCGAACGGGAAACCATCGAATCACCGAACGAAAAAATGAAAGGATTCTTGGCCACGGAAAATGACAGATAAAAGCTTCAAACTTGTTTGTCTTTGATTTCGTGTTCTTTCGTGGATTTAGTGGCCAGGAAAGTCTTTGCCTTTTTTCCGTTCGCCCTGAGCCTGTCGAAGGGCCGTGGATTCCGTGGCAAAAAGAGAGCTTTAGAAAAGGCTGATTCAGCATGCAAGAACGGGAAGTGGTCCTGACCAAGCGCGAGGTGGAAGCCCGCCTGGTTCCCTCCGGCACCGAAATCATGATTCCGTCGGATACCTTCGTCACCATCACACAGTCGCTCGGCGGCAGCTTCACGGTGGCGGTGAACGGTAACCTTGCCCGCATCGAGGGGCATGACGCCGACGCACTGGGCAAGCAGCCCCTGGAAAGCAGCTTCGAGACCCCCGCCGACGGCACCGTCAACGAGAACCAGGTGTGGGAAGCACTTCGAAACTGCTATGACCCGGAAATTCCGGTCAACGTCGTGGATCTGGGGCTGATCTACGACTGCAAGATCGAAAACGACACCGCTGACGGCAACCACATCCACATCCTGATGACCCTTACCGCCGCCGGTTGCGGCATGGGGCCGGTCATCACCGATGATGTGAAGCGCAAGGTGGAGCATGTGCCCAACGTGGACAAGGTGACGGTGGAGCTGACCTTTGATCCGCCCTGGAGCAGCGAGATGCTCACCGACGAAGCCAAGCTCGAACTGGGCATGCTCTGACAGAAACGCTATTCTGGCAGCCTGTCGGAACCGGGGTTGAGTTACTGCGCCGGTACGAACGGGGCCGCCGCCAGTGCCTGACAGACTGTCCGCCATCCAATTTGTGAACCAGCACGGCAGACCTATGACCGCCAGCAAACAGCAATTCCTCGACAACCCCCTGGGCCGGGAAACCACCCTGGACGATGTACTCGATGCCTTCGAGTTACTGGACGACTGGGAAGAGCGCTATGCGTATATCATCGACCTGGGCAAGCAACTGCCTGACTTTCCGGATGATGAGCGGGTGGAGGAAAATTACGTGCACGGCTGCCAAAGCCAGGTCTGGCTGATTCACCACTTTGATGAAGACAGTGATCGGCTTTACCTGCTGATCGACTCCGATGCCATGATTGTACGGGGTCTGGCGGCGATCATCCTGGTGGCCCTGAACGGCAAGGCGCCGAGAGACCTTCTGACCACTGATGTGGACGAGCTGTTCGAGCAACTGGACCTGTTCAGGCACATTTCACCGACCCGGGGCAATGGCCTGCGTGCCATGGTGGGTAAAATCCGCGATATTGCCGCCCGGCAAGTGGCCTGAGTACCAGACCACCGATTCCGGCGCTAACTGCGCCGGATGCTTCAGCCCTTTTCTTTCCAGCCATCTTCCCGCAGTACTGAACCCACATCCAGCACCGGTGATGCGTCGATGTCGTCCGCATCCATCATGTTGGCCACCCGCTGCAGGGAAGCGACGATCATGCTCTGCTCCCATTGGTCCAGGTTCTGGAACTTGCGGATGAAATTGTCCTGCAGGGGCAATGGCGCCCGGGCCAGCAGTTCCGCACCCTCTTCCGTCAGATGGGCATGGACCTTGCGCTTGTCCCGGGTGCTGCGAACCCGGTAAACCAGGTTACGGAGCTCCAGGCGATCGAGGATGGTGGTCACCGTTGCCTGGCTCAGGCTGACATGGTCGGCTATGGTGCCAATGGTCACTTCCCCAAGGTCACGGATAGTGCGCATGATCAGCAACTGCGGGCCGGTCAGACCGGCATGCTTGCTAAGGCGCTTGGAGTGGAGGTCGGTGGCACGGATGACCCGCCGCAGCGCCACCAGCACCTGCTCGTAGCTCTTGCTATCAGCCTGGTCTTTCTGGCCACTATGACGCTCGTTCAGATTGGACATGTCTCGCCATCACCATTTGTTTATACCACTAACTATTAGAGGTCTTTGCGCCGCGAAATGCAAGTCAGGGTTGCCCCTTATCGCGTGCCGGGCCGGGAACCGGACACCTGCGGGCGGGTTATGCTAAGGTCTCGTCAAACCGTCGGGCCCGGGCGGGCCGCCAGCCGACCACAGGAATCGCGATGTTTCAGATACACTCCCTGCCGAATCTTCTTTCCACGTTCTTGCCACGGGCCCTGCTGCTGTGTGCACTGTCGCTCTTTCCCCTGAGCCTGGCGGCCCAAACTCAGAACGAAGCGGGCGGGGCTACCGCCGAGGATGTGGAGGAAGCGATTCCGGAACTGGACGAAGCCATGTACACCCCCTTCGTGGAGCTGTATCTGCTGGAGGAAACCAAGGCCCTGCGGACCGAGATGCAGAATACCCGGGCCGAACTGATCGAAAAGGTGGTGGACAAGGAGCTTTCCGTGGCGGACAAGACCATGTCCTACGCGACCGACACCGTAACCTACTTTTTCTACCTGATTGCCGGCGCCACCTCCATCCTGGTGGTGATTGGCTGGAACTCCATCCGCGATATGCGTAATCAGCTTACCAGCCTTGCCGAGAAACGGGTCAACGAACTGGTCGTGGAGTACGAGACCCGCCTCAAGTCCATTGAGGAGCAGCTGCAACAGAAGTCGGACATTATCCACCAGAACCAGGCTGAGATCGAACGCACCAATGAGGTGCACTCCCTCTGGCTCAAGGCCAGCCAGGAAACCTCCCAGCAGAACAAGATTGCTGCCTACGACCGCATTCTCGACCTGAGGCCCGACGATGTGGAAGCCCTGAGTTTCAAGGCCGACGCCGTGCTGGAGATGCAGGAGCCCCTGTGGGCGATCAGCCTGTGTCAGCGCGCTCTCAAGCTGGCGCCCGACAATGGCCATGCCCATTACCAGCTGGCCTGTGCCTACGCGGAGATCGGCCGATGGGATGATGCGGTCGCGAACCTGTCCAAGGCCATCGAGATTTCTGATGCCTACCGGGATGATGCCTCTGTGGATCCCAGCTTTGCCCGGCTGCAGGAACACCAGGCGTTCCGGGACCTGATCTATCCCGAAGAGCTGGACCCGGAGCAGGACGACCCGCAGCCCCCCGCCTGACGTTTCACCAAAGCGTTACCTGGCCCGCACCTTGCTTTATTCCTGCCGGACACCAGCCCGTGTCCGGATCGCTCTGGCCTACCCGGAGAGAACGGAATCACTCGAAAACTGGTTTCGAATATCACATAATCAGAGACTGTTCAGACTGACGACAGTCCCCTGTATCCCTTGTAAACCGGGATGCCAGGAACATGTGATATGGGTCAGGATACAACCAGCCACAAGCACCCGCCCGGCCTCCCAGCTTGACAGGTAACGACCTGTGGTGTTTGTTGAGTGCGTGGTCAACGAAAAAAATGAGAAAAGGCAGGAGCTTCCAATGATCAGGAAATACACGAAACTCGCACTGGCAGCCGGCGTTTCCGCCGCGATTGTCCTTCCCGCCTCCGCCCTCGCCGAGATCCGCATCGGTATCGCCGGTCCCATGACTGGCCCGGTGGCGCAATACGGTGACATGCAGTTTTCCGGGGCGCGCATGGCCATCGAGCGCATCAATGCCGACGGCGGCGTCAACGGTGAGATGCTCGAAGCCGTCGAGGTGGACGATGTCTGTGACCCCAAACAGGCCGTCACCGTCGCCAACCGGCTGGTCAATGAAGGGGTCAGCTTCGTGGTGGGCCACCTGTGTTCCAGCTCGACCCAGCCCGCGTCCGACATTTACGAAGACGAAGGCATCCTCATGATCACCCCGGCCTCCACCAGCCCGGACATTACCGAGCGGGGCTACGAACTGGTGTTCCGCACCATTGGCCTGGACAGCATGCAGGGGCCGGTCGCCGCCAATCACCTGATTACCCTCGATCCCCAGCGGGTCGCGGTGGTTCATGACAAGCAGCAGTATGGTGAGGGTATTGCCACTGCCGTCAGGGACACCCTGGAGGACGCAGGCGTCAACGTGGTGATGTTTGAGGGCATTACCGCCGGTGACAAGGACTTCTCGTCACTGGTCACCAAACTCAAACAGGCCAACGTGGATTACGTCTACTACGGTGGTTACCACCCGGAACTGGGGCTGATCCTGCGCCAGGCCCGCCAGGCCGACCTGGGTGCCGTTTTCATGGGCCCGGAAGGCGTGGGTAACAAGGATATCAACACCATCGCCGGCGATGCTTCAGAAGGCCTGCTGGTCACCCTGCCACCAAGCTTTGACGAGAAAGAGGAAAACCAGAAACTGGTTCAGGCCTTCGAAGAAAAAGGCGAAGATCCCTCCGGCCCGTTTGTGCTGACCTCCTATGCCGCTGTCCAGCTGATTGCCAACGGCATTGAACAGGCGGGTTCCACCGACCCCTTCGAAGTGGCTGACGCCCTCCGCGAAGGCAGCTTCGAAACACCCATCGGTACCGTCAGCTACGACGAAAAAGGTGATATGGAATCTTTCGAGTTCGTGGTCTATGAGTGGCACGCCGACGGCAGCAAGACCCCCGTCAACTAACGCGAACCTGCATTGAACCCCGTCCCGGTGACCTTCCAGGTGACCGGGGCGTTCGTGAGGTCAGGTTGACGGAGAACACCTTCGATGCAAGATCTGCTTTATTTCTGTCAGCAGCTGATCAATGGACTGACCATCGGCAGCACCTATGCCCTGATTGCCATCGGCTACACCATGGTGTACGGCATCATCGGCATGATCAACTTCGCCCACGGTGAAATCTATATGATAGGAGCCTATACGGCGCTTATCGCCATCACCGGGCTGGCAACCCTTGGCATCGCCTGGCTCCCACTCATACTGTTGCTGGCCCTGATCTGTGCGGTGATCGTGTCCAGCTCAATGGGCTGGGCGGTGGAACGGGTGGCCTACCGGCCCGTGCGCGGCCGCCATCGACTGATTCCGCTGATCTCCGCCATCGGCATGTCGATCTTCCTGCAGAATTACGTACACCTTTCCCAGGGCTCCCGCAATGTCGGCTTTCCGGCGCTGATTGAAGGGGGCTTCCGCTTTGGCAGTGATCAGAGCTTCCAGCTTTCCATCTCCTGGATCCAGATCACCATCTTCGTCACAACGTTTATCTGCATGTCGGCGCTGTCCCTGTTTATCTCCCGCTCCCGGATTGGTCGTGCGTGCCGGGCGGTCTCCCAGGACCTGGGCATGGCCAACCTGCTGGGTATCGATACCAACCGGATAATCTCTGCCACCTTCGTGATCGGCGCTGCCCTGGCCGCCGTGGCAGGCCTGTTGCTGGGCATGTATTACGGTTCGGTGGATCCGCTGTTCGGCTTCATTGCCGGCCTCAAGGCATTCACCGCGGCGGTGCTCGGGGGCATCGGCAGCATACCCGGGGCCATGCTGGGCGGGCTGATCCTGGGCATTGCCGAAGCCATGACGTCTGGCTACCTCAGCGGCGAATACAAGGACGTGATTTCCTTCAGCCTGCTGATCCTGATCCTGCTGTTCAAGCCCACCGGGCTTCTGGGCAAACCGGAAGTGGAGAAAATCTGATGGTGGCACAGAATTTCCGACACGCCCTGTTCTGTGCGGTCATTACCCTGATCATTGCCTGGCCCATCATGGGCCTGAAACTGACCGCCGTCGGCACCAACATTACCGTGACGGGCGCCGATGCCTTTACCTGGGTCAGTGTCGCCGTTGCGGCGGTGGTTGTGTTTGCATTCCAGCTGTTCCGGGACCACGTCATGGCCAGCCTTGCCGATATCTCGGCGCTGAATCCGCTGGCCAACCGGGAACCACTGCCCGAGCAGAAGCGCCTCCGCCTTGAGAATATCGCCCTGGTGCTGCTGATCACCATTGCCCTGTTCTGGCCCTTTTTCGTCTCCCGGGGTGCCGTGGACCTGGCCACGCTGGTGCTGATCTACATCATGCTGGCCCTGGGGCTGAATGTGGTAGTCGGCCTGGCGGGCCTGCTGGACCTGGGCTACGTGGCCTTCTACGCGGTGGGGGCGTACACCTTCGCCCTGCTCTCCAACTACTGGGGTATTTCCTTCTGGATGGCATTACCCATCGGTGCCCTGCTGGCAGCCCTGTTCGGCCTGGTGCTGGGATTCCCGGTGCTTCGGCTACGGGGGGACTACCTGGCGATTGTGACCCTGGGCTTCGGCGAGATCATCCGTATCCTGCTCAACAACTGGACCAGCGTCACCGGTGGTCCCAACGGCATCGGCGGCATTCCCGACCCGACCCTGTTTGGCATGGAATTCGGCCGCCGGGTCAAGGAGGAAGGCAACACCTCCTTCCACGAGACGTTCGGTATCGCCTACTCAGGTGAGCACAAGGTTATCTTCCTGTATCTGATCGCCCTGGTGCTGGCCATTGTCACAGCCTTTGTCATCCGCCGGCTGATGAGGATGCCGGTAGGTCGCTCCTGGGAAGCGTTGCGGGAGGATGAAATTGCCGCCCGTTCCCTCGGGCTGAGCCGCACCGGCGTCAAGCTGTCCGCATTTACCATCGGGGCCTTCTTCGCCGGGTTCGCCGGTACCGTATTTGCGTCCAAGCAGGGATTTATCAGCCCCGAGTCCTTTGTCTTCCTGGAGTCCGCCATCATCCTGGCCATCGTGGTACTCGGGGGCATGGGCTCCCAGATCGGCGTCATCCTGGCGGCCATCGCGGTCACGATCCTGCCGGAGCTGGCCCGGGAATTTTCTGAATACCGCATGCTCATCTTCGGCGCCGCCATGGTGCTGATGATGGTCTGGCGCCCTCAGGGGCTGATACCCATGCGGCGGCGGCACATCAAGCTGAAGGCAGGAGAATAGACAGTGCTTGAAGTACAGAACCTGTCGATGCGGTTTGGCGGCCTGCTGGCGGTGGACCAGGTTTCCCTGGATGTGCAGGAACACGAGATTGTTTCCATTATCGGACCAAACGGCGCCGGCAAGACCACTGTGTTCAACTGCATGAGCGGCTTCTACCGCCCCACTGGCGGCAAGATCCTTCTCGATGGCAAGGAAATCCAGGGCAAGCCGGATTACCGGATCTCCCGCCTTGGCCTGGTGCGCACCTTCCAGCACGTGCGCCTGTTCAACCGCATGACCGTGGTGGAAAACCTCATGGTGGCCCAGCATCGCCACCTCAATACCAACCTGTTGTCCGGGCTGGTGGCCACCCCGAACTACCGCGCCCGGGAACAGAAAGCCCTCGACCGGGCCACCTACTGGCTGGAGCGGGTCGGCCTGCTGGCACTGGCCAACCGGGATGCAGGCAACCTGGCCTATGGGCAACAGCGCCGCCTGGAAATTGCCCGCTGCATGGTGACAGAGCCGCGGCTACTGATGCTTGACGAACCGGCTGCGGGCCTGAACCCGGCGGAAACCCGGGAGCTGAACCAGCTCATCATCAGCCTCAAGGAAGACTACAACGTGTCGGTGGTGTTGATCGAACACGATATGAGCCTGGTGATGGATATCTCGGACCGAATCAACGTCATCAGCCAGGGCCGGCCGCTGGCTTCCGGTACCCCGGACGAGATCCGCCACAACGACGATGTCATCAAAGCCTACCTGGGGGAAGCCTGACCCATGCTGTTACTGGAAGACGTGCATACCCACTACGGCAAGATCGAGGCGCTTCATGGCGTCTCGGTGGAAGTCAACCAGGGAGAGATCGTCGCACTGATCGGCGCCAATGGCGCGGGTAAAACCACACTGCTGATGACCGTCTGCGGCTCTCCCCAGGCCAGTGCCGGCCGTATCCTGCTTGAAGGCCGGGATATTACCCGCCTGCCCACCTCCCGGATCATGCGGTCGGATATCGCCATTGTGCCGGAAGGACGCCGCGTGTTTCCGGGGCTGACGGTGGAAGAGAACCTTCACATGGGCGGCTTCTTCAACTCCCGGTCAGAGAATGACCGGAGCCTTCGCCATGTCTATGACCTCTTTCCGCGCCTGAAGGAGCGGGAACATCAGCGGGCCGGCACCATGTCCGGGGGCGAGCAGCAAATGCTGGCGATTGGCCGGGCACTGATGAGCAAGCCTCGCCTGATGATTCTGGATGAACCCTCCCTGGGCCTGGCGCCCCTGGTGATCAAACAGATCTTCGAAATCATCGCCCAGTTGCGGAATGAAGGCATAACGGTATTCCTGGTGGAGCAGAATGCCCACCAGGCGCTGCAACTGGCGGATAGGGGATACGTACTGGAGACCGGTCGCATCCGCTTGCAGGACACGGGCGAGAACCTGCTGGCCAACCCTGACGTCCAGGCCGCCTACCTCGGGGGTTAGAACGGTCGCGCAGAAATGAGGATCAATCGAGAATTTTTACGACATATCAATGAACAAGGTTGGCCTTTATTCCGACTTGACTATACTTGTCTGGAACGGTTGGGCCCTGGAAACCACCGGGGTTGATGCCGTAGAAGCGGGAGACCGGATCGGCCCCACTTCGCATTAGCGACGTAAAATGATAATCAAGGAGCAGAACATGAAAAAACTGATCGCAGGTGCCATCCTTCTCGGCGCATCCAGCATGGCCTTCGCACAACCAGGCTGTGGTGTTGGCGCCATGATCTGGAAGGGACAGTCAGGCATCGCCCCCCACGTACTCGCGGCGACCACCAACGCCACTTTCGGCAACCAGACCTTCGGCATGACCACCGGCACCCTCGGCTGTCAGACCAACCAGTCTGTCCAGTCCATGGCCATGTACATGGACAGCAACATCGACAAGATCGCCCGTGACATGTCCCGGGGCTCCGGTGAAAACCTGGAAACCCTGGCCGTCCTGCTGGGCGTTGATGAAGCCGACCGTGGAGAATTCAGCCAGCTGCTGCAGGACAACTTTGCCTCCATTTTCCCATCTTCCGACACCACCTCCGATCAGGCAGTGGATGCCATCGTGGCACTGCTCGAACGTAACGAGCGCCTTAGCAAGTACGTCGCCTGATACGTCAGCGCTCAATCGCAGCCCGCTCCAGCGGGCTGCTTTCGCCGCTCCCGGTCCCGCTACCCTGCCGAGGCTCACGTAACCGCTGCTCATCCGGAAGATTCATTGCTCCATGCCTATCCGCACCCTGCCGGCCCTGATGGTCGGGTTATCGCTTTGTACCGCCACCCAGGCCGAACAGCCTGACACCATTACCCGACTGGCCCAGTCCGACGACTGGCTGACACTGGGCCATTACCACCCGGATACCCTTGGGTCCGGCCATACCAGCCAGGCCGATGACGACAGCTTCTTCCTCAGCCCGGAGGGAAAAAGCAACCCTGAAGCCGAGCTGAGGGCGACCATCGACGCTATTACCCGGCCTGCGTCGGGAGACGATAACCAGCATGCCCGCTGCGAGTTCCCGGCCCGGGATGCCTGGATCCGCTCGCACCTCTCGTTGCCGTCGCCAGAAGTGGACTGTACCGACTTTGATCAGTGGAAAGCCGAACTGAATACTGAAGCGGTCACCCTGGTTTTTGCCGCTTCCTATCTGAACAGCCCCTCCTCCATGTTCGGTCACACCTTTCTGCGCCTGGACCCGCCCCGCGAAGATGGCGAAACCAACCTGCTGCTGGCCAATACCATTTCCTATGCGGCGGATGCCGCTGAGCATGACAGTGAAATCCTGTTTGCCTACCGGGGTATCTTCGGGGGCTACCCGGGCATCACGGCGGTGCAGCCCTACTACGAGATGATCAAGGTTTATTCCGACATCGAAAACCGTGACCTGTGGGAGTACCGCCTCAACCTCACCCCGGATGAGGTGGGGCAGATGCTGGCTCATACCTGGGAGATCCAGGACCGCAACTTTGACTATTACTTCTTCGATGAAAACTGCGCCTACCGCCTGCTGGCGCTGATTGATGTGGCACGGCCCGGCACAGAACTGCTGGACGAGGTGAGCACCCACGCCATTCCCTCGGACACCATCCGCTGGGTGGTCGACCGGGACCTGGTGGAATCCATACACTACCGGCCCTCGGCCGCAACCCGCGTCAGTCACGCCCTCAGTGAACTGAGTCCGGACGAACGCCAGCTGGCCGCCGCCATCGCCAACGGCTATGTGGCGCTGGACGACGAGGAAGTCAAGTCGCTGCCCCACTCTGCCCGGGCACGGGTTCTCGATGCGACCTACGACTACGTGCGTCACCAGGCGCAGGCCGAAGACTGGCCACGGGACTTCGCCGCCCCGCTTTCCCATGACCTTCTGATTGCCCGCAGCCGGCTGCAGGAGCAGCCTTCTCTCAGCCCGCCCCCGAGACCGGAGGTCCGTGACGACCAGGGCCACGATACCATGCGTCTGGGTCTGAACACCGGCGACACCGGCAAGCGGCATTACACCGAACTGTCACTCCGGGCGGCCTACCACGACCTGCTCGACCCGCCGGCCGGTTATCGGCCCGGCGCCCAGCTTCAGTTCCTGAGGATGGATGCCCGGCTTTACCATGACAAGCAGGAGCTTCAGCTGGACAATCTGGTGGGCGTCGAGATTCGTTCACTGACGCCCCGGGACGGATTCTTCAAACCCCTGTCCTGGCAGGTGGGTTTTGGTGGCCGTCGCACTGAGCTGGACAATGGCACACGGGTGTTCACCCCCTATCTGGAAGGCGGGGCCGGCGGGAGCTGGCGAATTACCGACGAGGTACAGGGCCTGGCCGTGCTGACCGGCGACCTGGAAATCAGCAAACACCTGCGCCGCGGCTACGACATGGCCCCCGGTGCCGATGTGGCACTGCTGCGCCAGGGTGACACCGTCAGCCTGATCACCGGCTTGCGCAGCAAGGCATGGATCGTGAGCGACCAGCACCGGGAAGATGAACTTTACCTGCAGGCGGCGTTTCACATCGACCGGGATTACAGCATCAGGACACGTCTCAGCCGAACCCACCACTACAACAGGTACGAAACCCTATGGCAGCTCGGATTCCACGCCTTCTTCTGATTTCCGCGCTTGCGGCGGTGACGATTGCCCAGACTGGCTGTAGCAGCCTGTTCTTCTATCCGGACAACCAGGTCTATATCACCCCGGACCGGCTGGACCTGGCCTATGAAGACGTGTGGCTGGACACACCCGACGGCGAGACGCTCCATGGCTGGTGGCTACCCGCCGAAGGAGAGCCCAGGGGAGACGTCTATTTTCTCCACGGTAACGCGCAGAACATCAGCAGCCACGTATTGAACGTCGCCTGGCTGCCTGAGGCAGGCTATAACGTGTTTATGCCGGATTACCGGGGCTATGGCAGGTCTACCGGCGAAACCGACCTGGAAGGCGCCCTGCACGACGCAGAAGCGGGCTTGCGATGGCTCGGTGAACGCTCAGGCAACAGTCAACGCCCCCTTTACCTGCTGGGACAGAGCCTCGGGGGAGCGCTGGCGATCGCCCTCGCCAGCGAATGGGTTCCCCGACAGGAGAACCCCGGGTTGACCGCCGTCATCGCTGACAGCAGCTTTGCCGGCTTCCGCGCCATTGCCAGGGAAAAGCTTGCGGGCTTCTGGCTGACCTGGCCGTTTCAGGCGCCCCTGAGCTGGACCGTTACGGACGAATACGAAGGGGTGGACCGCATTGGCGACATCAGCCCGGTACCGATCATGGTCATTCACAGCGTCCGGGACGGTATTATCCCGATCCACCATGGGCTGGCGCTCTATGAAGCGGCAAAGGAACCAAAGCAATTTCTGCGAACAGACATGCCCCACGCCGGTACCTTCATGCTACCCGAGTACCAGCGAGCGCTGCTGGACTTCATGAAAGGCTCGGCTGAAACCGTGCCCCGATAAGCGAAAAAAAAAGCCGGGAACCTTTCGGCACCCGGCTTTCAACTGAACTACGAAGAACTTATTCCTCGTCGTCCATCTCTTCGGCTTCCACATCCAGCGGGCGACCGACCAGCTCGACAAATGCCATCGGGGCATTGTCGCCGGCGCGGAAACCGCACTTGAGGATGCGAAGGTAGCCACCAGGGCGCTCGCTATAACGCGGACCCAGCTCGTCAAACAGCTTGGCGACGGCTGCATCGTCACGCAGGCGGGAAAACGCCAGACGACGATTGGCTACCGAATCATTTTTGGACAGTGTGATCAACGGCTCGGCTACCCGGCGAAGCTCTTTGGCTTTCGGGAGCGTTGTCTTGATCAGCTCGTGCTCAACCAGTGACGCAGTCATGTTACGGAACATGGCCTTGCGATGCGCACTGGTCCTGCTGAACTTACGACCACTCTTACGATGACGCATTGCTCTGATTCCTTACCTTAAACTACCAATACGGCGATCAACCGCCCAGAACCCGGTCATCACCACGGAGGCTTGCCGGCGGCCAGTTGTCAAGACGCATACCCAGGGACAGGCCACGGGAGGCCAGCACGTCCTTGATTTCGGTAAGCGACTTTTTACCCAAGTTAGGCGTCTTCAACAGCTCAACTTCAGTACGCTGGATAAGATCGCCGATGTAGTAAATATTCTCTGCTTTGAGGCAGTTGGCTGAACGAACCGTCAGTTCAAGATCATCCACCGGACGCAGCAGAATCGGATCGATTTCTTCCTCTTCCTCTACGTTCTCCGGCTCTTTCTCATGATCGAAATCGACAAAGACGGCGAGTTGCTGCTGGAGCACCGTGGCGGCCCGGCGAATCGCTTCTTCCGGATCAATGGTACCGTTGGTCTCCAGATCAATAACCAGCTTGTCCAGGTCGGTGCGCTGCTCGACACGGGCACTTTCGACCGCGTAGGCGACACGACGCACCGGACTGAAGGTGGCGTCCAGCTGCAGGCGTCCGATGGCACGGGTCTCGTCTTCGTCGAGGCCCCGCTGATCGGCAGGCTCGTAACCACGACCGCGAACCACCTTCAGACGCATGTTCACTTCACCCTTTTCACTCAGGTGACAGATGACATGGTCCGGGTTGGTCACTTCAACGTCGTGATCCAGCGCGATATCGCCGGCGGTCACGACACCCGGGCCTTTCTTGCTGAGGGAAACCTCAGCTTCGTCACGCCCGCCCATCTTGACGGCGACGCCCTTGAGATTCAGAAGAATCTCGATGACGTCCTCCTGGACACCCTCAATTGCACTGTACTCGTGCAGAACACCGTCAATCTGCGCCTCGGTAATGGCGCAGCCAGGCATTGAGGACAAAAGGATCCGGCGCAGGGCACTGCCCAGAGTGTGACCAAAGCCACGCTCGAGCGGCTCCAGGGTCACCTTGGCGCGAGTGGTGCTCAGCTCCTTCACGTCAATGGTACGAGGTGTCAATAACTCATGTACTGAACGCTGCATAGACGCCCCTATCTGCTCTCGTTGCTAATGGACTTTACTTGGAGTAAAGCTCGACGATGAGGTTCTCGTTGATGTCCGACGACAATTCGGTACGCTCTGGTACCGACTTGAAGGTGCCGGTCATCTTGTTGGCGTCAACCTCGACCCATTCAACCGGGGCACGACTCGCAGCCAGCTCCAGTGCACCTTTGACGCGCAGCTGGTTTTTGGCCTTCTCACGGATGCTCACCACGTCGCCAGGACGGACCTGGTAGGACGGAATGTTCACCGGCTTGTCGTTCACCAGAACCGCCTTGTGGGATACCAGCTGACGCGCTTCAGCGCGGGTTGAGCCGAAGCCCATGCGGTAGACCACGTTGTCGAGACGGGTTTCCAGCAGCTGCAGCAGGTTCTCACCGGTAGCGCCCTTGATCCGGGCAGCTTCCTTGTAGTAGTTGCGGAACTGCTTCTCCAGTACGCCGTAGATACGACGGACTTTCTGTTTTTCACGGAGCTGTACGCCATATTCGGACAGACGGCCGCGACGAGCGCCGTGCATGCCCGGGGGTGTTTCGATGTTGCACTTGGAATCAAGTGCACGAACACCGCTTTTCAGGAAAAGATCTGTCCCCTCACGGCGAGACAGCTTACACTTTGGACCTATGTAACGTGCCATATCTCACTGTCTCCTTTAAACGCGGCGCTTCTTGGGCGGACGACAGCCGTTATGGGGAATCGGCGTCACATCAGTAATATTGGTGATCTTGTAGCCGCACGCATTCAGCGCACGAACTGCAGATTCACGCCCGGGCCCGGGACCCTTAACCTCTACGTCCAGGTTTTTAAGGCCGTATTCAGCAGCCGCATTACCGGCTCTTTCAGCTGCTACCTGCGCAGCAAAAGGTGTGCTCTTGCGTGACCCACGGAAACCGGAACCACCAGAGGTGGCCCAGGACAGGACGTTGCCCTGACGGTCGGAAATGGTCACGATAGTGTTGTTGAAGGACGCGTGAATATGCGCGACGCCATCAACAACCGTCTTTTTCACCTTTTTACGGGTACGTGTACCTGGCTTTGCCATGTTTGCCTACCTGTTTACTTTCGGATCGGTTTGCGAGGACCTTTACGGGTGCGCGCGTTGGTCTTGGTGCGCTGGCCACGAACCGGAAGGCCGTGACGATGGCGCAGACCACGGTAGCAACCGAGATCCTTCAAACGCTTGATGTTCATCTGAACTTCACGACGCAGATCGCCTTCCACGCTCAGCTTGCCCACTTCGGTACGAAGGGTTTCGAGCTGATCGTCGGACAGGTCCTTGATCTTGATATCCTGCTGGATACCTGCTGCATCGCAAAGCTTCTGGGCTGCTGTCTTGCCAACACCAAAGATATAGGTCAGCGAGATAACAGCATGTTTGTTGTCGGGTATATTGACACCGGCTATACGTGCCATCCAGATTACTCCGCGTTCAAAGCTTTGCTGTGTGAATTTTCCGCCACAAAAAGGGCGCGAAATAATAGCGCTTGACCCCCTACGGAGTCAAGCGCTATCAGTCAAGCCCAAAACAGGGCCAGTGTGATTCAGAGTGAATCAGCCCTGGCGCTGCTTGTGACGAGGCTCCGTGCAAATGACCCGGACCGAGCCATTGCGACGAATTACTTTGCAGTTACGGCAAATTTTCTTTACCGAAGCGCGTACTTTCATTGTCGACTCCAGATTTCAGAGGGGCTGACGAATCAGCCCCGGCCATAGCCCTTGAGGTTGGACTTCTTCATCAGCGACTCATACTGATGGGACATCAGGTGAGACTGCACCTGGGCCATGAAATCCATTACCACGACTACCACAATCAGCAGCGACGTACCGCCCAGATAGAACGGAACATTTCCTGCCACCATCAGAAACTGCGGGAACAGGGATACCGCTGCAATGTACATTGCACCGAACAGGGTCAGACGAGTCAGCACCCCGTCGATATACTTGGCGGTCTGCTCACCTGGGCGGATGCCCGGAATAAAGGCACCCGACCGCTTCAGGTTATCGGCCACTTCCTTCGGGTTATACATCAGCGCCGTGTAGAAGAAGCAGAAGAAAACCACTGCCGCTGCGAACAGGATGATGTACAGAGGCTGGCTAGGCGCCAGCGCCTGGGATACCGAACTCAGCCATTCCATGCCTTCACCCTGACCGAACCACTGGCCGAGAGAGGCCGGGAACAGCAGGATGGACGATGCGAAGATCGGCGGAATAACCCCTGCCATATTGACCTTCAGCGGCAAGTGGCTGGACTGCTGGGCAAACACCCGGCGCCCTTGCTGACGTTTGGCATAGTTGATGGTCAGTCGCCGCTGACCACGCTCCATGAATACCACAAAGCCAACCACTGCCACGGCAAGGATGCCGATACCCAGAACCACCAGCAGGCTCATTTCACCGTTGCGGGCCTGCTCAAGCGTCTGCCCGATCGCGCCCGGCAAACCGGCCACGATACCAGCGAAGATCAACAGCGAGATGCCGTTTCCGATACCTCGTTCGGTGATCTGCTCGCCCAGCCACATCATGAATACCGCACCGCTCACAAAGGAGACCACGGCCACGAAGTGGAAACTGAAGCTGTCGTTGAAGGTTACCCCCTGGGACGCGAGTCCCATGGAGATCCCCATGCCCTGCACCAGGGCCAGCACGACGGTACCATACCGCGTGTACTGGCTGATCTTTCGACGCCCGGACTCACCCTCTTTCTTGAGCTGCTCAAGCTTGGGGCTCACCGCCGTCATCAACTGCATGATGATGGACGCCGAAATGTAGGGCATGATGCCGAGGGCGAAGATACTCATCCGCTCAAGCGCACCACCGGAGAACATGTTGAACAGGCTCAGGATGGTTCCCTGATTCTGGTCAAACAGTGCCGCCAGGCGATCCGGATTGATTCCGGGAACAGGGATATGGGCACCGATCCGATAGATCAGCAGCGCCAGGACCACGAACCAGAGCCGCGAACGCAGCTCCCCCAGTCCCTTCCCCGCGCCCGCAGGCATTGATGATGTCTTGGCCATGCAGTCCTCGACTCGCCTTAATCTTCGACTTTGCCACCCGCGGCAGTGATTGCCTCACGAGCGCCCTTGGTCACCTTCAGACCCTTCACGGTTACCGGACGGCTCAGTTCGCCGGAAAGAATCACACGCGCAGCGCGGATTTCTTCGCGGATTACGTCGGCTTTTTTCAGGGCATCCAGGTCGGCAACGTCGCCTTCCACCTTGGCCAGCTCGTTCAGGCGAATTTCAGCCACGTAACGCTGCTGACGGGAAGTGAAACCGAACTTCGGCAGACGACGGGCCAGCGGCTGCTGGCCGCCCTCGAAACCGGGAGCTACGGAGCCGCCGGAACGAGCCTTCAGACCCTTGTGGCCGCGGCCACCGGTCTTGCCCAGACCACTACCGATACCACGACCAACGCGCTTGGCGGACGGGCGTGAACCCGGTTCCGGACTAAGTTCGTTCAGACGCATCCTAGTTCTCCTCCACCCGTACCAGGTAGTTCACCCGGTTGATCATGCCGCGGATGGACGGTGTATCTTCCACTTCCACGGTATGACCGATTTTACGAAGACCCAGGCCCTTCACACACAGCTTGTGCTTGGGCTGGCAGCTGATGGGGCTGCGGGTCAGTGTAACCTTGATTGTCTTGTTCGCCATGACTTCAACCCAGAATATCTTCCACGGTCTTGCCGCGCTTGGCTGCAACATCTTCAGGCGCTTTCATTGCCTGGAGACCCTTGATGGTAGAACGTACCACGTTCACCGGGTTGGTTGACCCGTAACACTTGGACAGTACGTTCTGCACACCGGCTACTTCGAGCACCGCACGCATCGCGCCACCGGCGATGATACCAGTACCGTCGGATGCCGGCTGCATGTAGACCTTGGAGCCCCCATGCTGTGCCCGGACCGGATACTGCAGCGTAGTGCCGTCCAGAGCAACGTCCACCATATTCTTGCGCGCAGCTTCCATGGCCTTCTGGATGGCTACCGGTACTTCCCGGGCCTTACCACGACCGAAACCGACACGGCCTTTGCCATCACCCACTACAGTCAGTGCAGTGAAGGCAAAGATACGACCGCCCTTAACCACCTTGGCTACGCGGTTGACCTGAACCAGCTTTTCCTGGAGCTCAGGCGCCTTCTGTTCGTTAACGCTCATCTTCTCCACCTCTTAGAATTGCAAGCCAGCTTCACGGGCGGCGTCGGCCAGGGCCTGAACGCGGCCATGGTAACGGTAGCCGGACCGGTCAAAAGCGACCTTTTCGACACCAGCAGCCTTGGCACGCTCAGCGATCAGCTGACCAACCTTCTTGGCTGCTTCCACATTACCCGTAGCACCCTGACGCAGGTCCTTGTCCAGCGTCGAGGCAGAAGCGATAACCTTGCTGCCATCAGCGGTGGTGATCTGGGCGTACATGTGCCGCGGTGTACGATGTACACAGAGGCGGTCAGTGCCCAGCTTACGGATCTTCATGCGCACCTTACGTGCGCGACGCAATCTTTCAGTATTCGCGCTCATAGTCCCGCCTTATTTCTTCTTGGCTTCTTTGCGTCTGACCTGCTCATCCGAGTAACGCACACCCTTGCCCTTGTAAGGCTCGGGCGGACGGAACGCACGGATTTCAGCAGCGACCTGGCCAACCTGTTGCTTGTCGATCCCGCGGATAACAATCTCCGTGTTGGACGGAGTTTCAGCGGTGATCCCCTCGGGCAGTTCATACTCAACCGGATGGGAGAAGCCCAGTGTCAGGTTGATTTTCTTGCCCTGTGCCTGCGCACGATAACCAACACCGGTCAGGTTGAGCCTGCGCTCGAACCCGGAAGACACACCGGTAACCATGTTGTTAACCAGTGCGCGGGTTGTGCCAGCAAGAGCGCGGGACTGTTTGGCACCATCACGGGGAACAAACCGCAGGACGTTTTCTTCCTGGGTAACTTCCACCGCCTGGTGAATGGTGAAATCAAGCGCTCCCTTGGAGCCCTTTACGTTAATGTCCTGTCCGTTCAGCTTAACCTCAACACCGGAAGGCAGCACGACAGGATTATTGGCAACCCTGGACATGTCTTTCTCCTAGAATACGGTGCAGATGACTTCGCCACCGACGCCGGCAGCGCGCGCAGCGCGGTCTGTCATAACGCCCTTGGACGTTGACACGATAGCGACACCCAGGCCACCTGCCACTTTGGGCAGTTCGCCTGAGCCCTTGTACTGGCGCAGGCTGGGGCGACTGACCCGCTTGATTTCCTCAATAACCGGTTTGCCACCGAAATACTTGAGGGTAATGGTCAGTTCCGGCTTGGCATCAGCTGAGACGGAAAAATCCTCTACGTAGCCTTCGTCCTTGAGGACCTGGGCTACCGAGATCTTCATCTTGGAAGACGGCATGGCCACGTCGGCCTTCTGTGCCATCTGTGCGTTACGGATACGGGTAAACATATCCGCAAGCGTGTCTTGCATACTCATTGGTATGAGGCTCCTGATCTTTTTAGTTGTGCAGCGGCTTGCCGCACCGCTTACCAACGATCACCGCGACGAATCGCGGTGACACTTACCAGCTTGACTTGGTCAGGCCCGGAACATCACCACGCATGCCGTACTCACGGAGCTTGATCCGTGACAGTTCGAACTTGCGGAGGACGCCATGGGGACGACCAGTCACCTGGCAACGATTGCGAAGGCGTGAGGGGCTCGCATCACGAGGAAGCTGTTGCAGCTTCATCTGAGCCTCCCAGCGCTCATCGTCGCTGGTATTCGGGTTCTTGATAATAGCCTTGAGCTCGGCACGCTTGGCGGCGTATTTCTGCACCGTCTGTTCGCGCTTGAGCTCGCGGTTCTTCATGGAAACCTTTGCCATGTCACTCGTTCCTTATTTCTTGAACGGAAAGCCAAAGGCTTTCAACAGTTCGCGGCCTTCATCGTCGGTTTCAGCAGTCGTGGTGATGGTGATGTCCAGACCACGAATCTTGTCGACCCGATCATACTCGATCTCGGGAAAGATGATCTGCTCACGCACACCCATGCTGTAGTTGCCACGACCGTCGAAGGACTTGGGGTTAAGGCCCCGGAAGTCCCGCACGCGGGGAATGGCAATGTGAACCAGGCGATCGAAGAAGTCCCACATACGCTCACCGCGCAGGGTCACCTTACAACCGATAGGCCAACCTTCGCGGATCTTGAAGCCGGCAACCGACTTGCGGGCCTTGGTCACAACAGCCTTCTGGCCTGCCAGACGCTCCAGATCTGCAACGGCGTTCTCGATCAGCTTCTTGTCGCCGACCGCTTCGCCAACACCCATGTTCAGGGTGATTTTTTCGATACGCGGCACCTGCATGACGTTCTTGTAGCTGAACTCTTTCTGCAGGGCAGGTATCACTTCCTGACTGTACTGCTCTTTCATGTTAAGCATCGTAACCACCACCCCTTACTGGTTATCGACAGCTTCGTTCGTGGACTTGAAGATCCGCACCTTGGCGCCGTCTTCCTTGATCTGGAAGCCTACGCGATCGGCCTTGCCGGTCTGCGGATTAAAAATAGCCACGTTGGAAGCCTGGATAGGCGCTTCTTTCTCGACGATGCCACCCGGGGTGCCGAGCATCGGATTCGGCTTGGTGTGTTTCTTCATCATATTGATGCCAGACACTACCAGCCGACCGTCGTCCTGAACCTTCAGGACCTTGCCGCGCTTGCCCTTGTCTTTACCCGTGGTCACGATGACTTCGTCATCTCGTTTGATCTTTTTCATAACCGGCCTCTAGTCCTTACAGTACTTCGGGTGCCAGTGAGATAATTTTCATGAACTTCTCATTCCGCAGTTCGCGGGTAACCGGCCCGAAAATACGGGTACCGATCGGCGCGTCCTGGTTGTTAAGAAGTACTGCTGCGTTGCCATCAAAGCGGATCAGTGATCCGTCAGGACGACGGACACCCTTGCGGGTGCGCACAACAACAGCATTGAGGACCTGGCCCTTCTTCACCTTACCGCGGGGAATGGCTTCCTTTACGGTTACCTTGATGATATCCCCGACCCTTGCATAACGCCGGTGTGAGCCGCCCAGGACCTTGATGCACTGCACTTGACGCGCGCCGCTGTTATCAGCGACTTCAAGCATGGTTTGAGTCTGAATCATGGTTGTTCTCCGGGCGAATTACACCTTGGAAGCGCGTTCGGTGACTTCAACCAGAGCCCAACTCTTGTTTTTCGAGATGGGGCGGGTTTCCTGGATGGTTACCAGATCACCGATATTGCACTGATTCTGCTCGTCGTGAGCCTGGATCTTGGTGGAGCGCTTTACGTACTTGCCGTAAAGCGGGTGCTTCACCTGACGCTCCACCAGAACAACGACGGACTTGTCCATCTTGTTGCTCACGACTTTGCCGTTAAGGGTTCTGGCAGTTTTGGTAGCTTCAGTCATGTTACTGTCCTGCCTTTTCATTCAATACCGTTTTCACACGAGCAATGTCGCGCTTCACCTTGCTGAGAAGGTGACTCTGATTCAGCTGACCTGTCGCCTTGCGCATGCGCAGGTTGAACTGCTCCTTCAGGAGGTCGATCAGCTCTTTGTTCAGCTCGTCGACTGACTTCTCACGCAGCTCTGTTGCTTTCATCACATCACCGTCCTCGTTACAAAGGTGGTCTGAACGGGCAGCTTGGCTGCGGCGAGCGTGAACGCGTCACGTGCCACTTCTTCAGAAACCCCTTCCATCTCGTACAACATACGACCTGGCTGGATTTCGGCTACCCAGTACTCGACAGAACCCTTACCTTTACCCATACGTACTTCAAGCGGTTTGCTGGAAATCGGCTTGTCCGGGAAGATCCGGATCCAGATCTTTCCACCCCGCTTGATCCGACGAGTCATGGTACGACGGGCCGCCTCAATCTGGCGTGCCGTTATACGTCCACGAGTCGTCGCTTTCAATCCGTATTCACCGAAGCTCACCTTGTTGGCGCGTTGAGCGAGACCGGTGTTACGGCCTTTCATTACCTTTCGGAATTTGGTGCGTTTTGGCTGCAGCATACGAGTGCCCCTTTACTTGGAACCTTTCTTGCGAGAGGCATTCTTGTCAGCACGGACCTCATCCATACCACCAAGAATCTCACCCTTGAAGATCCATACCTTTACGCCGATAACGCCGTAAGTGGTATGCGCTTCATAGGTGGCGTAGTCAATGTCTGCACGCAGAGTATGCAGAGGAACGCGACCTTCGCGGTACCACTCGGAACGGGCAATTTCGGCACCCCCGAGACGTCCACCAACCTGGATCTTGATGCCCTTGGCGCCCTGGCGCATGGCGTTCTGAACCGCGCGCTTCATGGCACGACGGAACATCACACGACGCTCGAGCTGACCGGCAACGTTCTGCGCTACCAGCTTGGCATCCAGGTCCGGCTTGCGGACTTCCTCGATGTTGATGTGCACAGGCACGCCCATCTTCTCGCTGACTTCGCGACGAAGACGGTCAACATCTTCACCCTTCTTGCCGATAACAATACCGGGACGGGCGGTATGGATCGTGATACGGGCATTCTGAGCCGGGCGCTCGATCACGATCTTGCTGACTGACGCCTTTTCAAGACGCTTTTCCAGGAATCCGCGAACCTGAATATCATTCAGCAGTTTATTCGCGTAGTCCTTCTTCTCGGCGTACCAGATGGAGTTGTGCTCTTTGACAACACCAAGCCGGATGCCGGTTGGATTTACTTTCTGACCCATCTGAGCATCTCCTACTTGTCGGCGACCTTGACGGTGATATGACAGGTGCGCTTCAAAATACGGTCAGCGCGCCCCTTGGCTCGAGCCTTGATCCGCTTGAGCGTCGGACCTTCATCCACCATGATGGTGGAAACCCGCAGATCATCCACATCAAGACCTTCGTTGTGCTCAGCGTTGGCAATGGCGGACTCAAGAGCTTTCTTGATGATCACCGATGCCTTCTTCGGGCTGAAAGTCAAAATGTTCAGGGCGTCCTCAACCGCCTTGCCACGTACCTGGTCAGCGACAAGACGTGCTTTCTGAGCAGAGAGGCGAGCGCCCTTGTACTTGGCTGCTACTTCCATTTCTTTTCCCCTCACAATCAGCGTTTAGCTTTCTTGTCGGCTGCATGACCACGATAAGTCCGCGTTGCCGCGAACTCGCCCAGCTTGTGACCGACCATGTCTTCGGTCACGTACACGGGCACGTGTTGCTTGCCGTTGTGGACTGCAATGGTCAGACCGACGAACTCCGGAAAGATCGTGGAACGACGGGACCAGGTCTTGATCGGCCGCTTGTCATTCGCTTCCAGAGCTGTCTCGACCTTCTTCAACAGATGCAGGTCTATAAAAGGACCTTTCTTCAAAGAACGTGGCACAGCAATTACCTCTATGTAGTCGTTTACTTGGCCGAACGA
>NZ_JAWLGY010000010.1:121393-130115 GCF_041690615.1 Marinobacter sp. | reverse complement strand
CACAGGGGACTTGCACCCCCAAGTCATCCGGCCAGCACCACCTGGACCGGAACAGCGCCGTCAAGGCGCTACGCGCCATGCCTGGCGCACTACGAAAAAAACCCCGCAAATTGCGGGGTCAAGGCTAGCGCTGTGCTGGAGGGAGAAGCAGACGGAACCTTCGTCGTCTGCTTCACTACTGCCATACCTATTATGCACAGGGGCTGTTAACCTGAAGTGGCCGCGCAATGACATTTATTTCAGGCGTAGGGGAAGTCCCTGTCACTTCCGGCGGCTGCCGAACGGCAACCTTGTATCCCCCGGGCCCCGGACCCATGATGTGAGTAATCAGGGATCGTTACCGCTTCGTCGAGGACACCGATTGTATGAAAACAGAGAAACTCACCCAGGCTGCACTGAAAGGCGTTGACGCTGTTGGCTACCAGCTTGACCGCCTGGGCATCACGGACAAGGTAAACCGTCACAACATCGCCGCGTTCCTGATGGCTGAACAACACCATCTGGAGGGAGAATGGGAAAGTCTGCAGACCCGGCTCGACCGTTATCGTCGCCAGGCAGGAGATATGCTGGACAGCCTTGAGCGGGACGGCTCACCGGTGCTGCGGCCCGTAGCCGAGCGTATCAACCGGTTTCGCCGTACTGACGACAAACCTCATACTGAGTAATCTTCCGGCTGCCCTGCCTCTGAACTGGCCGCCACCGACTTCACGCGCCCCTTCTGGGGGTTGTAATGGGGCAGCGTCACCCTGACCCGCAGGCCCGGGTGTTCGGCGCCCGGGTGGTGATCGAATACACCAATGGTGCCCTGGTGGATCTCTGCGACCGCACTGACCAGGCTCAGCCCCAGCCCGTTGCCCGGCAAGGAGCGGCTCTTGCCCACCCGGTAGAAGCGCTGGAAGATCTGGTCCTTCTCGTCATCCGGCACGCCGATACCGCTATCGGCCACCTCAAAAATGGCGTCACCGTTATCCTTCAGGACCTTAACCACGATTTCGCCTTTTTCCGGCGTGTATTTGATGGCGTTGTCGATCAGGTTGCTGACCATCTGGAACAGCAGATCCCGGTCCCCCTCCACTGTCACCTCATCGTCGATGCTCTGGGTGAAGGTCTGGTACTTGTCTTCGGAGAGAGCTTCATAGAGTTCACAGGCATCCCGCACCAACAGCCCGAGAGACACCGGCCGCATGTCTGCGGTGGTATTACCGCGGGTTTCCAGGCGGGCAATCCGCAACAGGGCATTGAAGGTGGCCAGCAGCTGATCGGCCTCTGCCACCGCCCTGGCCGCCTGGTCCCTGGCCTCATCGTTATCCACCAGCATCAGGGTGGTTTCCAGCTGGTTCCGTAGCCGGGTCAGGGGTGTGCGCAGATCATGGGCAATGCTGTCTGACACATGGCGAATACCTTCCATCAGGTACACGATACGGTCCAGCATCTGGTTCAGGTTTTCGGCGAGCTGGTCAAAGTCGTCCTGGGTGCCCCGGGTGGGTATTCTCTGGGACAGGTGCCCGTTCATGATTTTGCGGGAAGTATTGTTGATCACCTCGATGCGCCGGGTGGTGCTGCGGCTCATCATGAAGCCCCCGAGCAACGCCAGGGCCAGGGTGATACCCATTCCCCAGTTGATAGCGGTTTCGATCAGGGCCTTCAGGGTATTGAGGTCATCCACATCACGGCCCACCAGTAATCGCAGGCCGCCCTGCACCTCGAAGATACGGGCCCGGGCCTGCCGTGGCGGACCAGTCCAGCCCAGGCTTTCATCCAGGGTAAAGTTGATCCAGCTACCTTCCCGGGACTGGGATTCCACCGGCCAGCCGTTCAGGTTGCCTGCCAGCTTGAGGTACTCATCGGTGGTCAGCAGGTAAAGGGATTTGGCATTGGGGTCACGGGCCACCCGCTCACGGATAATCGTGATCAGGCCATTTACGCCCCGACCCCGGTATTGCTCCGCCAGCCCCGCTATTTCGGCTTCGATGGTTTCGTCTGTCTGGGCAGTCATGAAACCGGCGGTACGCCAGTAGATGAATGCCAGCAAAAGGAAAACCGAGGTGGCAAACACCACCATGTAAAGCAGGGCCAGCTGGAATGTGGAGGTTCGTAGCTGACTAAGCAGTTTCACGCAGCATGTATCCCGCACCCCTGACCGTCTGGAGCAGCGGGGTATCGAACTCCTTGTCGATCTTGGCCCGTAGACGACTGATGTGCACGTCGATCACATTGGTCTGGGGGTCGAAGTGGTAATCCCATACCTTCTCCAGCAGCATGGTACGGGTGACCACCTGGCCGGCGTTACGCATCAGGTATTCCAGCAGCCGGAACTCCCGGGGCTGCACGTCGATGTTCTGGCCGGCACGCTTGACGGTCCGGGCCAGCAGGTCCATTTCCAGGTCAGCCACCTTCAGAACCGTCTCGGTTTCGGCCGACTGACGGTTACGGCGCACCAGGGACTCGATACGGGCCAGCAGTTCCGTAAAGGAGAACGGCTTGGTCAGGTAGTCATCGCCACCGCCACGAAGCCCTTCAACCCGGTCGTCCACGTCCCCCAGGGCACTGAGAATGAGTACCGGAACCTGGTTACCCGTGGCCCTTACCGTCTTGATGATGGACAGTCCGTCCATGCCCGGCAACATCCGGTCCACAATCATGATGTCGTAGTCTTCGCTGGCGGCCATCATCATGCCCTCCTTGCCGTCAGCCGCGTGATCCACCACGAAATCGGACTCCTTGAGCCCTTTTACCAGGTAGCTTGCTACGTCCTGGTCGTCTTCGATTACCAGTGCTTTCACCGGTCTTCCTCCCGCCTGACTGAGTAACCACTGTACCGCAAGGGAGGCCGGAAAACCCGGGGGTTGTGCGTCCGGATGCGGGCCTGTCCGCTGACCGGAGGCCCGGCTCCCCTTGTTAATGTTTGCCCAGAGTAAGGGCTGTCATGATTGGCTGCCAGTTACGATCCTGTAAGAGGGTGTCGCCAATGACGACGGTCACATTGTGGACCCCGGGGCCGCTTTCATCCAGCCCAGTCCCTCCTCTGTGCGGCCTTGCGGCCGGTATTCCGCACTTACCCAGCCAGTGTAACCAGCCTGGTCGAGGGCATGGAAGATGGGCCGGAAGTTAATCTCACCGGTTCCCGGTTCATGACGGCCCGGGTTATCTGCAAACTGGATATGGCCGATGCGGGGCAGAAGCGCCTGCAGGGTCCGGATCAGGTCCCCTTCCATGATCTGCATATGGTAAAGGTCATACTGCAACCGCAGATTGTCCGCACCTACCTCGTCCATGAGCTGCACCACCTTGCCGGACGTATCCAGCAGGAAACCCGGCATATCGACCCGGGAATTGATGGCTTCCAGGCAAAGACTAATGCCCTCGTCCGCAAGTCGTCGCGCAGCCCAGGCCACATTCCCGCGCAAGGTGGCCCAGAGCAGCTCTGGCTCAGCCCCGGCAGGCGCCAGCCCAGCCAGGCAGTTGAGCTGCTGGCAATCCAGCGCCCTGGCATAGCGGACGGCATCCTCCACCCCCTGGCGGAATTCCGCCTCACGTCCGGGCAGACAGGCGATGCCTCGCTCTCCGGTATCCCAGTCACCGGGAGGAAGGTTGAACAGCACCTGGGCCAGGTTATTGTCGCGAAGTCTCTGCGCCAGAAAGTCCTCCGGCCAGGCATAGGGAAACAGATACTCCACTCCACTGAAACCGGCACCCGCGGCAGCAGCGAACCGGTCCTCGAAGGGTACCTCGTTGAACAAAAGCGTCAGGTTGGCAGCAAACCTCGGCATTACTCAGTCCTGCCGTTTGCTGTCATGGCTGAAGCCGCCAAGGCGAGCTCCGTTAACGTGCTCCAGCTCCAGCAAAAGGCCGCTGTGATCCACGTCTGCGTGGCCATTGGCCACCAGTGACAGGTAACCGTTATGGGCCTGTTGGGCCAGGGGCAGGGTCAGTCCCTCGGACCGGGCCTCATCCAGGATCATGCGCAGGTCTTTCAGCTGAATGCGCGCAGGAGCGCCAGGGGCGAAATCCCGGTCAATCATCCGCTGGCCATGCTGCTCCAGGATCCTGCTGCCGGCAAACCCGCCCATCAGGGCTTCCCTCACAGCCGCCGGGTCGGCACCGCCCTTTGCCGCCAGCAACAAGGCTTCGGACACCGCGCCAATGGTGACACCAACGATGGCCTGGTTGGCCAGTTTCGCCAGCTGCCCGGCGCCTACAGGCCCGATATGGGTTACCTTGCCAAGGGTTTCGAAAACAGGTCGTACCTTTTCCAGGATGTCAGCCTCTCCACCTGCCATGATACTGAGCGTGCCCGCCTCTGCGCCTCGCGTACCGCCAGACACCGGCGCATCCAGGTAGCAGGCTCCCTGTTCAGCGGCCAGGGCGCCATGCCGGCGGGCCAGCGATGGCTGCACCGAGCTCATGTCCACCAGCACCGCTCCCCGCTGCAGGGCCGCCATGGCCCCCTGCTCTACCAGCACGGCCTCAACCACATCGCTGTTCTCCAGCATCGTGATGACGATATCCGCTCCGGCAACGGCTTGCGCCGGGGTGGCAGCAATGGTCGCGCGGGACTCAAAGGGTGTGCACTTGCCGGCAGTACGGTTCCAGAGGGTCATCGGATAGCCGGCGGCCAGCAGATTGTGCACCATGGGCGCACCCATCAGGCCAATACCCAGAAAGGCAATATGGGGGGATGCCATCGGAGTTGTTCTCCCTGCATACAAAAACGCCACCAGCAGGCAGGCCGGTGGCGTTATCAGGTTACGACCAGTGAGTGATCAGGCCGCCTCGGCCATCTTCACCCGGATCTTCTTCATGGCGTTCTTTTCCAGCTGCCGGATACGCTCAGCGGATATGCCATATTTGTCCGCCAGCTCATGCAGTGTGGACTTGCTGTCCGTCAGCCAGCGCTCCCTCAGAATATCCTGGCTGCGCTCATCCAGGCTTTGCAGCGCCTCCATCAGGCGACCATTGGAATCCTCGGTCCAGTCAGACTGTTCCAGCTGCGCGGCCGGATCACTGCGGCGGTCTTCCAGATAGTACGCCGGCGCCTGGTAGGCGTTGTCGTCATCGTCATCCTGGGGCCCGTCGAAGGCAGTGTCCTGCGATGCCAGGCGGCCCTCCATTTCCCGGACCACACGGGGCTCGACCCCCAGGTCACTGGCAACCGCGTTAAGTTCTTCCTGGTTCAGCCAGGCAAGGCGCTTCTTCTGGCTGCGCAGGTTGAAGAACAGCTTGCGCTGGGCCTTGGTTGTGGCCACTTTCACGATGCGCCAGTTGCGCAGAATAAACTCGTGAATCTCTGCCTTGATCCAGTGCACGGCAAAGGACACCAGACGCACGCCGTATTCGGGATTGAAGCGCTTGACTGCCTTCATCAGCCCGACATTACCTTCCTGGATCAGATCCGCCTGCGCCAGGCCATAGCCTGAGTAGCTGCGGGCGATGTGAATGACGAAACGCAGGTGCGAGAGCACCAGCGTACGCGCCGCTTCGACGTCTCCTTCATAATGGAGGCGCTCGGCAAGCTTACGTTCTTCGTCTGCGGTCAGTACCGGTATGCGGCTGGCAGCCTGAATATAGGACTCCAGATTGGCACCCGGGACGAGACGATCCGCTAACTGTAAACCTGTACCCATTCGTATCCTCCGTACTCGGCAACTCATAAATATAGCAACTGTATTTATGACAGCCAAGTGGCAAATTAGTTCCCGGTTTGCGCGCTTTTTTAAAGGTAATCAACAAGCTGCAGTCAAACCATTGCGTATCAGCCGTTGTCGCTTCCTGCTCGTCATACACTGACAGCGACACCCGCTTCGGCCATGTCCGGGTAAATGTACCTGCATCTAAAATAGAATCCGTGCCCGGATAGCAACCATACGGTGTTTCCCTTACCGGGGATTGAACCTGCCAAGATCCCCACCCACCGTGACAACAGGATCAGGTTAAACCAGCCTAACACACCCGGTCCCGCATGACGTGAACAACCGGTAAGAAAGGCAACTCAACCCGCCCCGGCAATTTCTCCCGGTTCAATGGCGTCCAGATGACGCCTCACCGCCAGCCAGGCCCCCATCCAGCCTAAGGCAACCGCCACCAGCAATAACCCGAGCATGCCGTCCAGCGGCAGGCCGCTCAGGGAGAACTCACTGTTATAGAGCACCGCCAGCTCTCGCACCGGACCGTTCAGCCACCAGATGGCAAACTGGAGTATCAGCACCGCCACGACACCGCCGCCCAGGCCATACCAGGCACCGGTATAGAGAAACGGCCGGCGCACGAAGGCATCCGTACCGCCGACCAGCTTGGATACCAGGATTTCATCCCGGCGATTCTCGATCGCCAGCCGGATGGTATTTCCGATCACCAGGATCACCGCAGCCGCCAACAGCACGGTCAGTACCCAGACCGCCCGGGCGATAAGGTCGGTCATCGCCGCCAGTCGCTGCAGCCAGCCCAGGTCTACCTGAACCCGGGCCACCGGGTCCAGGGCCCCCAGTTCCGAGGCCAGCCGATCCACCCCGGCGGCATTGCGGGCATCGTCCACCGGTGTCACCAACAGGGTATGGGGCAAGGGGTTCTCATCCAGGTAATCCAGGGCTTCCTCAAGCCCTGAACTGCTCCGGAACTCCGCCAATGCCTGATCCCGGTGGATCAGCACCACGTCGGACACGTCATCGCGTTCTCCCAGCCGACTCCTGAGCTGGCCGGCCTCATCGTCAGACACCTGGTCCTCCAGATAGACCGTCACCCGCGCCGCACTGTCCCAGCCGGCGCTGATACCCTGGAGACTCGCCAGCAACAGCAGCAGGCCCACCGGCAGCGCCAGCGCGATTCCCATCACTGCCCAGGTCATGGCACTGGCCACGGGAGCCGCCAGCAAACGGCGGGCGCTGTCCCGGGCCACTTTCACGTGGTGAGCCCGGTAGCTGGCCAGCACGACACCCAGTGAAGAACGCTGGCGGCCGGCACCCCGGTTGCGGGGCCCGGATCCCTCCCCGGACGGACGAGTCATGACACCCCCCGGGCCATGGTGGACTTTGCGGTCAGCAGTTCACCCTGGGACAACGTCAGCCGACGCCGCCCCATGGACTCGATCAAGGCAATATCGTGGGTGGCGATCAGCACCGTCACACCCACCTGACTGAACTGTTCGAACAGATGCATGATATCCGCCGACAGCTGCGGGTCCAGGTTACCGGTAGGCTCATCCGCCAGCAGCACCGGTGGCTTGTTGACTACTGCCCGGGCGATACCCACCCGCTGCTGTTCACCGCCGGAGAGCTGAACCGGGTTCATTTTCTCCTTGCTGAGCAGCCCAACCTTGTCGAGGGCCGCACGGACCCGACGACCAATATCCTGGTAGGACACCCCCATGACTTCCAGCGGCATGGCCACATTGTCGAATACCGTCCGGTCAAACAGCAGCTGGTGATTCTGGAAAACCGCCCCGATATGACGGCGGACATAGGGAATCTGGCGCCTGGGCATGGTGTTGAGAAGCTGCCCGCCAACCCGCACTTCGCCAGCGGTGGGGCGCTCCATCAACAGGATCAGTTTGAGCAGGGTACTCTTGCCGGCACCCGAATGGCCGGTCAGGAACGCCAGCTCTCCCCGGTCGAGTCCGAATGAGACATGGCGCAAGGCCGTGTGATCGCTGTCATAACGCTTGGTAACCTGACGGAATTCGATCATTACAGCCTGTGTCCTTGTTCCGGGTTCGCCGGCGCTTTACGGGAGCCGAGGATCAGTCGTCAAACAGGGCATCCACGAAGGTTTCGGGTTCGAACGGTCGCAGATCTTCAACCTGTTCGCCAACTCCGATATAGCGGATTGGCAGCCCAAGCTGGCGGGCAATCGCAAACACGATACCGCCCTTGGCAGTGCCGTCGAGCTTGGTCAGGGTGATACCACTGACACCCACCGCCTGCTGGAATACCTGGGCCTGGCTCAGGGCATTCTGGCCGGTGCCGGCATCCAGCACCAGCATGACTTCATGGGGAGCGGAGTCGTCCAGTTTCTTCATGACCCGGACCACCTTCTCCAGCTCGGCCATGAGATTGTCCTTGTTCTGGAGACGGCCCGCTGTGTCGGCAATCACGACATCAACGTCCCGGGCCTGGGCGGACTGCACCGCGTCGAAAATAACGGAGGCACTGTCTGCACCGGTATGCTGGGCAATCACCGGCACCTTGTTACGCTCCCCCCAGACCTGTAGCTGCTCTACGGCTGCAGCCCGGAAGGTGTCCCCTGCAGCCAGCATCACACTGCGACCCTCATTCTGGAACTGCCTGGCCAGCTTACCGATGGTAGTGGTCTTGCCAACGCCGTTGACGCCAACCACCAGCATGACCCAGGGCTTCTTGCCACTGTCTATTGCCAGCGGCTCCCGGCTTCCGGCCAGCAGGGTGCGCAGCTCGTTCTTGAGTGCCTCTTTGAGAGCCGCCCCATCCTTCAACTGGCTGCGATTGAGCTTTTCAGTCAGCGAGTCAATGATCTCGGTGGTGGCGGTGACGCCCACATCGGCCATCAACAACGTCGTTTCGATCTCTTCCAGCAGGTCCTCATCTACCTTGCTGCCCGGCGAGAACAGCCCGGAAAGCCCGGAGCCCAGGCTGGCGCGGGTCTTGCCGAGTCCGGACCGGATGCGCTGGAATACGCTGATTTTTTTCTCGGGCTCGGGCTCGGGCTCGGGCTCGGGCTCGGGCTCGGGCTCGGGCTCGGGCTCGGGCTCGGG
>NZ_JAWLGY010000010.1:0-121293 GCF_041690615.1 Marinobacter sp. | reverse complement strand
GGACCGGATGCGCTGGAATACGCTGATTTTTTTCTCGGGCTCGGGCTCGGGCTCGGGCTCGGGCTCGGGCTCGGGCTCGGGCTCGGGCTCGGGCTCGGGCTCGGGCTCGGGAGCAGGCTGCGGCGTTTCCGCCGGGCTGACCACGGTTTCCTCATCAACTGGCACGGCTTCCGGCTCTGCCGCCACATCCGGCGCAGCCTCACGGTTGAGGGGTTTCGGAGCCGGCCCCGGCAGGGCCTCCGGCTTGCGCTGAGGTACCGGTTTCGGGCGTGGCACAGCCGCACGCCGGCCCGCAACATCTACGATAAAGGCCAGTACCAGCAGCACCAGCAGGCCGATCAGAATCCACTCTGCCATCATTTGTCTTACCATTTTTGCTGGAGGGTCAGCCGCCCGCTCGCACTCAGGTCACCGGGGTGGCTGTCAGGGAAAGCGCTCATTCTAGCGGCAGGTGTCGCCGGGGTCCAAACCTCCCGCGCGATCCGGTTACCCGTAGAGCCGTTTTTCGCTAACATGACGCCTTTGTTCAGCTACGGATTCCGCCATGAGCCCGCCACGTCGCCCCGCACCAGCCCGAAACCGCCGTCGTATCGGACCTTCGCCCGGCGAAGGCGAGCTCCGGATCATCGGTGGCGACTGGCGCAGCCGGGTATTGCGGTTTCCTGATGAAGGCGGCGTAAGACCCACCCCTGCCCGCACCCGGGAAACCCTGTTCAACTGGCTGCAGTTCAAGGTGCCAGGCAGTCGCTGCCTGGATCTGTTCAGCGGGAGTGGTGTACTGGGCCTGGAAGCCCTGTCCAGGGGCGCCCGCCAGGTTACTTTCGTGGACCACACCCCGGCCCTGGCCCGCTGCCTCAGGGACAACCTGCGCAAGCTTAGCAGCGATGGCGGTCAGGTAGAGTGCGCGGACGCCCTGACTTTCCTGCAGAACGGCCCGGGCGAGTGCTATGACATCCTGTTTATGGATCCCCCGTTCCGTCAGGGCTGGCTGGAGCAGCTAATTCCGCTGATCGAGGAAAACGGGTGGATTGGTGACGGCAGCAGGGTTTACCTGGAATATGAGAGCGACCGGACTGCTCCTTCAGTCCCGGCCCGCTGGCACCTGCACCGCGAGAAACGGGCGGGACAGGTTACCTATGCGCTCTATCACATCCTGGATGATCAGGCCGGACGCAACGAATAGGCTCGCAGGTGGGCCGCAAAGTCCTCAAGGTAGCGGATGCCGCTGGCTTCCGCATCACGGCACCAGGCCATCAGTGCCTGCAGTTTTTCCTGGGGCTTGACCCCACGGCGCCGCCAGAGGGCCTGCAATTCCTGATTCATATCATAGATCTGGCGCAGCACTGGGTGGCTGTCCAGCACGGTTTCCAGGTGCGCCTGGTCCTGGGGTGGGATCAGTGACACATCCCGGGATAACAGTTTCTTCACCCGCCGGTACCGGGGAAGGACAGTGCCGTCCATCACGGCCTTCTGCTGACGCAGCACCGGCTCCATGACCCGTTTGCGGTATTGGCGCATGATGTCGAAACGGTTGTTGGCGATGGCCTGCACGGTTTCCACATCCACATCCTGCTTGCCCGGTACCCAGTGCACCACCGGCCGGTAGCCCTTGGGTTTCGCCAGGCCGAACAGCTGGAACAGACGGATATAGCCCCAGCCAATGTCCACCTCATACCAGCGCCGGGACAGCTTGGCGGAATTGGGGTAGGTGTGATGATTGTTGTGCAGCTCCTCGCCACCGATGATAATACCCAGCGGTGAGATATTGCGGGCATTGTCCTGGCACTCGAAATTGCGGTAGCCCAGGTAATGGCCCAGGCCATTGACGACACCGGCAGCCCATACCGGAATCCACATCATCTGCACCGCCCAGATCCAGATACCATTGACGCCGAACAGGGCCAGGTTGACCAGGAACATCAGGGCAATGCCAAGGTTACGGTGACGGGTATAAACGTTACGCTCGATCCAGTCATCCGGTGTATTCTTGCCGAAACGCTCGAGGGTCTCCGGCGTGACCGCCTCCGCGTAGAGTTCAGCGCCTTCAAACAGCACCTTGCGGATACCCTTGACCACCGGGCTGTGAGGATCGTTCTCGGTCTCGCAAGTAGCATGGTGTTTGCGGTGAATGGCTGTCCACTCTTTGGTATTGATGCTGGTGGTCGCCCATAGCCAGAAACGGAAGAAATGCCGCAGTACCGGATGCAGCTCCAGGGCATTGTGGGCAGAATGGCGGTGCAGGTAGAGCGTTACACTGACAATGGTGACATGTGTCAGCACCAGGGTGACCAGCACCAGCTGTACCCAAGACAGGTCCAGAAGACCGTTGTACCACATAGAGAAATCCTCAACTTACTGAAAAACCGGCGCAGGTCGCCAGGCGACCCCTGCGGAAGGCAAGGTACCGCGCCTTACACTTTAGCGTACACCTGTTCGCCCAAACAATGGAATTTACATTGTCTTTTGTTACCGTTCTATCAGGAGTCCGACTTGCCTGAACTGCCCGAAGTGGAAACCACCCGCCGCGGCATAGCCCCCCACAGCGAAAGCAAAACCGTGGCGGAGCTGATCATCCGTGACCCCCGTCTGCGCTGGCCGGTTCCAGGCAACCTGCCGTCTCTGCTGGCCGGCCAGACCCTGCGGGAGGCAGACCGCCGCGCCAAGTATCTGCTGCTGCACTTTGACCACGGTACCGTGATTGTTCACCTGGGCATGTCCGGCAGCCTGCGAGTCATTACCGACGACAGCCCGCCGCAAAAACACGATCATATCGACCTGGTGTTTACCGACGGCGTCCGGTTGCGTTTCAACGATCCCCGCCGCTTTGGTTGCTGGCTGTGGGCGGAACAGCCGGACCACCACCCCCTGATCGGAAGCCTCGGGCCGGAGCCATTGGGAGAGGACTTCAGCGGGCCCTATCTGTTCCGCAAATCCCGGGGCCGCAAAACCCCCATCAAGAGCTTTCTGATGGACAACCGGATCGTAGTGGGTGTTGGCAATATCTATGCTAACGAGGCGCTCTTCAAAACCGGCGTCCACCCCGGCCGCGCGGCTGGGCGCATCAGTGCCGCGCGCTACCACCAGCTGGCCGAGGCTATAAGGGAAACCCTGAGCGCCGCCATCCTGATGGGCGGGACCACCCTGCGGGATTTCGTCAACAGCGACGGCAAGCCGGGCTACTTTGCCCAGTCGTTGCTGGTTTATGGCCGTGGCGGCCAGCCCTGCGCGGAATGCCGGCGGCCATTGAAGGAAATCCGCATGAATCAGCGCAGCACGGTCTATTGCCCCAGGTGCCAGCGATAACCGCCGACCCGACTGCGAACCGGTTCAGGTAAATCCGTCACACTTGGCACAACAGTTAACGGCATTTCAGTTACACTTGTGACAGAATCTGCCAATAACGCAGGACTTCTGACCTGCGATGAATCAGGAACCAGGAGACTGACAATGATGTACAAGCGCCTTTCCCGAACCCTGCTGGCCACCCTGGCCGCATGCCTGATCGGCTTCTCCTCCCTTGGGCACGCCCAGGCCGTGGAAGAGGAACCGTCCGCCCTGGCCATGACCGGCGATGCGGTCCTGGTTCGCCCCTTGCTACTGGCCACCACCGTGGTGGGAACCGCCGTCTATATCGTCTCCCTGCCGTTCTCATTGCTGGGGGGCAATGCCGATGAAGCCGGCGAGGTGCTGGTAAAGGGGCCGGCGGAAGCCACCTTCGTGCGCTGCCTCGGCTGCACCACCTCCGGCCGCAAGCAGGCGCCGGTCACTGAGTAATTCCCGCACTTGCAGCAACCTGCAATCTTGGGCAGCCTGACGGATCGATACACAACCAGGCTGCCCTCTGATGATTAACTGGTTCAAAGCAGACCAGGTGTTCCTGGACATGGACGGAACCCTGCTGGATCTGCACTTCGACAACCATTTCTGGCTGGAACATCTGCCCCTGCGCTACGGCGAAGCCAACCGGCTCAGCCCTCAGCAGGCGAGAGACCTGATCGTGCCCATGATCATGGCCGAGCGCGGCAGCCTGAACTGGTACTGTACCGACTACTGGAGCGAGCGGCTGAGCCTCGATATCACTGCCCTCAAGGCAGAGGTGGGCAACCGCATTGCCTACCGGCCGGGGGTGAAGCAATTCCTCCGGGCCCTGCGCCGCAACCGGCTCACGCCGATCATTCTCACCAACTGCCACCCGGACCCGCTGAAACTGAAGCTGGACCGCACCGGGCTGGATCAGTTTGTGGACCGGGTAATCTCAAGTCATGACCTCGGCGCCGCCAAGGAAGAACAGGCGTTCTGGGACCGGCTACTGGACCATCACAGCCATCACCGCGAGCGCGCCATCATGGTTGATGACAGTCTGCCGGTACTCGAGAGCGCGCACCGGGCCGGTATCGGCCAGTGCCTGGCGATCCTGGCCCCGGACAGTCAGCAGCCTGACCGGGAGCCCCATCCCGAATTTCCCGCGGTAAGGCATTTTGACGAGGTGCTGCCTGCACTCTCCGGTCATGGCTCTGCCAAACCATCGGCATGACCGCTATAATGAAGGCAATGGTTTCCGGAGCAGTGCCGACCAGTGGAGGATCATGAGTTCCAGACACGCTGACACCGACAAGGCCCAGGTACGCCTCGACAAATGGTTGTGGGCGGCGCGCTTCTACAAGACGCGCAGCCTGGCCAAGGAAGCCATTGAGGGCGGCAAGGTCCATTACAACGACCAGCGCTGCAAGCCCGGAAAGACCGTGGAAACCGGCGCCACGGTCAAGTTGCGTCTGGGTTGGCAGGAAAAGATCGTGATTATCGACGACATCTCGGACAAGCGCCGGGGTGCACCGCAAGCACAGACCCTCTACCACGAAACCGAAGATAGCATTCGTCGACGGGAGGATCTGGCCTGGCAACGCAAGACCATGCAGGCTGCCCAGCTGCCCCCGGCCCGCCGCCCCACCAAGAAAGACCGGCGCGATCTACAGAAATTCCGCGAACAGCAGGGCCTCTGAGCCCGCTGTTCCCATCACTCCCCGGAGCCCCCGATGCAAGCCAGCGACCAGTTTCGCAAATTCCTGTTTGAGCACAGCCAGATCCGCGGTGCCTGGGTGCACCTGCGTGACAGTTATAACGACATTCTCACCCAGACTGACTATCCGGAACCGGTCGCCCGGCTGCTGGGGGAATCCCTGGTGGCGAGCGTGCTGATGAGCAGTACGCTCAAGTTCAACGGCACCCTGTCACTGCAGGCCAACGGAGAGGGCCCGGTCACTACCCTGCTCGCCGAGTGCAGCCATGACCGGTACATCAGGGGCATTGCCCGGGTCGACGAAGGTGCCAGCGTCACGGACGGCGACCTTGGCGACCTGCTGGGCCAGGGCCGCATGGCGATTACGATCACACCGGAGCGGGGGCAACGTTATCAGGGGGTGGTACCCCGGGAGTCCGATTCCCTGGCAGGCGCCCTGGAAGAATACTTCGAGCGTTCCGAGCAACTGGCCACCCGCCTGTTCCTGTTCGCCGACGGTCAGCAGAGCGCAGGCCTGCTGATCCAGCGACTGCCCGGGGCCACCGCAGAAGACAACGAGCTCTGGGAGCGCGTGGAGCACCTGGCCGCCACCATCACCGCAGAGGAGTTGCTGGACCTGGACAGTGAGACGGTGCTGCACCGGTTATTCCATGAGGAGGAGGTACGCCTGTTTGATCGCGAGCCGGTGGCCTTCCGCTGCACCTGCAGCCGTGACCGGACCCTGGCGGCCCTCAGCTCCATCGGCAAGGAGGAGTGCTACAGCATTCTGGACGAACAGGGTACCATTGAGATGGATTGTCAGTTCTGTCACACCACCTACCGATTTCAGCGAATTGACATTGATCAGTTGTTCTCCGGTCACACACTCCACTGAACCGGACACATCAGCCCCCGAGCCAGGTGTAGCAAGGCTTCCCGGGCTGTCGTTTTTTCGGACCGCGTCTGGCATAATAGCGCGCCTGAATTGACCCGACTGCTCACAAATCCACCAGCCCGCCGCTGTCCCCGGGCCGGGCGGATCGAGCGGTCCAAAGACACCTTGAGGGCGAGGTCGAAGTGAGCACAACCTATACAGATCTGAGCTCAGCGCGATTGGTCGAGCTGGCACTGGAAAGACAAGAAGGTCAACTGGCCGCCAATGGCTCGCTGGTCGTCAGGACCGGCAAGCGTACCGGCCGTTCACCGATGGACCGGTTTATTGTTCAGGAGCCCGGCACCGAGAATGCCGTTCACTGGGGACCGATCAACCGACCGTTCGACGCCGACAAGTTCGACGCGTTGTGGGACCGGGTGGAGAGCTACCTCTCCGCCAAGGACCACTTCCTGTCCCACGTCCACGTAGGTTCTGACCCGGCCCATTACCTGCCGGTACAGATGCGCACCGAAACCGCATGGCAGAACCTGTTCGGTCGCAATCTGTTTATCCGTCCGGACAGCTACAACCCGTCCTCGAAAGACGAGTGGCAGATCCTCAACGCGGCCAACTTCGAGTGCGTCCCGGATCGGGACGGCACCAACAGTGACGGCTGCGTGATCATCAACTTTGCCGCCCGCAAGGTTCTGCTGGCCGGCATGCACTACGCCGGCGAGATGAAAAAGGCCATGTTCTCGGTGCAGAACTTCCTGCTGCCCGAGAAAGACGTTCTGCCCATGCACTGCTCTGCCAATGTGGGCGAAAACGGCGACACCTGCCTGTTCTTCGGCCTTTCCGGCACCGGCAAGACCACCCTGTCCGCCGACCCAGACCGTTACCTGATCGGTGATGACGAGCACGGCTGGGGTACCGGCACCGTCTTCAACATCGAGGGCGGCTGCTACGCCAAGTGCATCGACCTGAGCAAGAAGAACGAACCGATTATCTGGGACGCCATTCGTTTCGGCGCCATCGTGGAAAACGTGGTCATTGACCCGGACACCCGCGAACCGGACTACACCGACGTTTCCCTGACCGAGAATTCCCGCTGCGCCTACCCGCTGGAGCACGTGGAGAAGCGCGTCGAGGAGAACCGGGCTGGCGAGCCTTCCCACATCGTATTCCTGACCTGCGACATGACCGGCGTACTGCCGCCCGTGTCCATTCTCAGCAAGGAAGCGGCTGCGTACCACTTCCTGAGTGGCTACACCGCGCTGGTGGGCTCCACTGAAATGGGCTCCTCCTCCAAGCTGAAGTCCACTTTCTCCACCTGCTTCGGTGCGCCCTTCTTCCCGCGTCCGGCCGGTGTCTACGCCGAGTTGCTGATGAAGCGGATGGACGCCTTCGGCAGCAAGGTTTTCCTGGTCAATACCGGCTGGACCGGTGGTCCCTACGGCGTGGGCGAGCGCTTCAGCATCCCCACCACCCGGGGCATTATCGCTGCCATCCAGAACGGCGACCTGGACAACGCAGAAACCGAGCACCTGCCGACCCTGAACCTGTCCGTACCCAAGGCGGTACCGGGTGTCGACAGCAACCTGCTGAACCCGCGCAACACCTGGGCCAGCAAGGAAGACTACGACGCCAAAGCGGCCGAACTGATCAGCCAGTTCGTGGAGAACTTCAAGAAGTTCGAGGTGTCTGACGCCATCGTGGCGGCTGGTCCGAAGCTGTAATCGTACCAGGCCAGAAGAAAGCGCCCTGCCCCCGGCACGGCGCTTTTTTTATTCCCAGCCCCCCCAGGCGGCGAACCGGACGAACTGTCCGCCCCATCATGGACAGCCGTTCAGGGGCAGGAAAGCACGTCAGGACTTTCCTGCGCTCAGGATGGTTGGTAGGTCACCCGTCCGTCGCATACGGTCCAGCGAATGACCCCTTTCAGGGCCTGACCTGGTACAGGCACGTGAACCCCCCGGGATATCAGGGACGGCGGACCGGCCTGCCAGGAGTCACCGAGGGACCATAGGCTGAAGTTCGCCGCTCGTCCGGGCTCAAGGCCGGACGTCTGACCAATGACGGCAGCAGGCCCGTCGGTCATGGCTCGAACCAGCGCCTTGAGGGACAATTCTTCCTGCTGGACCAGGTTCAGTCCCATGGAGAACAGGCTCTCCACAGTGGACATCCCGGGTTCAGTAATACCCAGGGGCGCCTGTTTGGCGGCGGAATCATGAGGCTGGTGCTGACTGACAATGGCATCGATGACACCGTCTTCCACCCCCTTGAGCAGGGCCTTGCGGTCCGCCTCGGTGCGTAGCGGCGGAACCACATGGTAACGGCTGTCAAATCCGGACAGGGCCTCTTCGGTGAACACCAGCTGGTGCATGGCCACGTCGGCGGTGACGGCGACGCCACGGCTTCTGGCCTCGGCGACCATCTCCACGCTGCGGGCGCAGGAAAGCTGGCCCAGGTGCAGGCGCACACCGGTTTCCTCGGCCAGCAGCAGCATTTCCATGACCGAGGCAGTTTCTGCCACTTCCGGCACACCCAGCAGACCCAGACGGGCGGCTACCTTGCCATCATGGGCATAGCCATCCGCCGCCAGAGCCTGATTCACAGGCTGCAGCATCAGGGTCAAATCAAAGGTTCGGGCATAGGCCATGCAACGACGCAGGATGCGGGCATTGGCCATGGCATGGGTGCCATTGCTGAACGCCACACAGCCGGCATTACTGAGCCCCACCATGTCGCTGAGCAGCTCCCCCGCCAGGCCCCTGGTGGCAGCGCCGACCGGCAGCACCCTGACTGCAGCGGAGCTACGGGCCACATCCCGGATCAGGTTGGTCACTGCGCCGGAGTCGTTGACCGGCGAGGTATCCGGCGATGCACACACGGTGGTGAACCCGCCCCGGGCAGCAGCGCGGGTTTCCGAGGCGATATTGCCCTTCTGGCCATTGCCCGGCTCCCGCAGGTTGCAGCAAAGGTCCACGAAGCCCGGCAGCAGGGTCAGACCACCGGCATCGATGACCCTGCCGGCGGATTCGGTGATCGCTTCCGCACCCATGGCCTGGATAATGCCGTCGCGAACAAGCAGACTGACCGGACCCTCACTGACAGACAGACGCGCGTTATCAATGCGCAGGCTGGCGCTCATTGCTCACCTCCCTGCTGGCGGGATCGCCCGGCACGCTCTGCCACCTGGCCGCTCATGGCCATGGACATCACTGCCATGCGGATGGCTATGCCGTTGGTGACCTGGCTGAGAATCACCGACTGGGGTCCGTCGGCCACGGCGGACTCAATCTCCACGCCCCGGTTGATAGGTCCCGGGTGCATCACAATACAGTCCGGCTTTGCCAGGGCCAGTTTCTCGGTATCCAGGCCATACAATCGGTAGAACTCACGCTCGCTCGGCAGCAAGGCACCCTCCATCCGCTCTTTCTGAAGGCGCAGCATGATTACCACATCCAGGTCTGCCATGCCCTTTCTCATATCGTATTCCACCGTGCAGCCCAGGCTGTCCACATCTGCGGGCAGCAAGGTTCCGGGTGCAATCAGCCTTACCTCCTCTGCACCCAATGTCTGCAGGGCACGAATCTGGGAACGGGCCACCCGCGAGTGAAGGATATCCCCCACGACGGCTACCTTCAGGCCCTCGAACCGGTGCTTGTTCTGACGGATGGTCAGCATGTCCAGCATCGCCTGGGTGGGATGGGCATGGCGACCGTCACCGGCATTGATAATGGCCACTCCGGGGGTAACCGACTCGGCGATAAAATGGGGGGCTCCGCTCTGGGAATGACGGACAACGAACATGTCGCTGGCCATGGCTTCCAGGTTGAGCAGGGTGTCCGACAGGGACTCGCCCTTGGATGTGGCGGAGGTGTTGATGTCCAGGTTGAGCACGTCAGCAGACAGGCGCTTGGCCGCCAGTTCGAAGGTGCTGCGGGTGCGGGTGCTGGACTCGAAGAACAGGTTGACCACCGTACGCCCCCGCAGCAGCGGTACCTTCTTGATGGTGCGTTCGCCCACCTCGATAAAGGAATCCGCCGTATCGAGAATGTCGGTCAGCATGACCCTGTCCAGCCCGTCCAGGGTAATAAAGTGACGCAACTGGCCGTCGCCGGTGAGCTGCAGATTACGGGAAGCCCTGTCATGGGCACTCAGGGAACCGGGTGCCTGATCCATCATGCCTTCACCTCCCGGAGCTCAAGGGCCAATGGCTCCGGTCCAACCAGCTTTACCCGCCGGGAAGGCGGCAGACTCAGTCGTTCTCCGCACACATCCGGTTGAATCGGCAGTTCGCGGCCGCCCATGTCCAGCAGGGCCACCAGGGAGATGGAGCTGGGCCGGCCATAGTCAAACAATTCGTTCATCGCCGCGCGAATGGTGCGTCCGCTCATGACCACATCATCCACCAGCACCAGGTCGCGACCCTCGGTCTCGAAAGGCAGATGGGAGGGGGTGACCCGGGGGTTGAGCCCGATACGGCTGAAATCATCGCGGTAGAAGGAGATATCCAGCTCGCCCCAGGGCTCTTCCAGCCCCAGCCGCCGGTGCAGTTCGCTGGCCACCCAGACACCACCCGTACGGATACCCACCAGCAGGGGGCGCTGGATGTCCCGTTCATTCAGGTAACGACGAAGCCCTAGCTCAATTTCATCCAGCAAGGCGGGAACGGCGGGTAAATCAGTCATGACAGTGTCACTCTCCCGTTGATGAGTCCTCGGATCTGTCTCGCTGGTCATTGAACCAGCTCTCCAGGATCAGTACAGCCGCCAGGTCATCCACGCCATGGCGACCGAAGTCACTGCTGCCGCCCCGGGCCAGCACCGCGTCCTTGGCTTCGAAACTACTCAGGCGCTCGTCCATCATTTCCACTGGCAGGTGATAACGCCCATGGATGCGTTGGCCGAATTTCCGGGCCCGGGCGCACATGTCGCTTTCAGTGCCATCCATGTTCAGGGGCAGGCCCACCACAACCAGGTCCGGCTGCCACTCGGCCAGCAGCTTTTCGATCTGCGGCCAGTCCGGGATGCCGTCGCGGGCGGAAACCATGGCCACCGGGCTTGCGGTGCCCAGCAGGGACTGACCGAATGCCACACCAATGCGACGCAGACCAAAATCAAACGCAAGCACCTGATGCCCGCGCGTTTGCCGCACGTCTGGTTCAGGCATGGCCCACCGACTGGTCCAGCTGGCCCGGATCGATCCCCATCCTGGCCAACACGGTTTTGTAACGGTCCTGCCACGGAATGTCGAACAACAAATTGTCGCTGGCCGGACAGGTCAGCCAGGCGTTGCCAGCCAGTTCTTCTTCCAGCTGGCCGGCACTCCAGCCGGCGTAACCCAGGGCCACCAGGTAGCGCTCCGGGCCGGCATCATTGCCGATGGCCTGGAGAATATCCCGGGAGGTGGTGACCTGAATATCCTCACTCACGGCAACCGTGCTCTGCCAGTCACCATAAGGCGGGTGCACCACAAAACCACGTTCCTGCTGGACCGGACCACCGGCAAACACTGGCGCCTCAAGGTGCCCGCCATCCATATCCAGCTGTTCCAGGATTTCCCCCAGGGAAACATCCAGCGGCTGGTTGATCAGCAGGCCGAAGGTACCGTCGTCGCCATGGTCGCAGATGTAGACCACGCCACCGTGGAAGTTGGGGTCACCGAGCCAGGGCGAGGCCACCAGAAAGTGGTCTTTGAGGTTCTGCAGGGGCGGTTGGCGGTCAGTCATCCCGACGACAACCCCCGGCGCTGGAACGACCAGGTACGTATGATTTCAAGCTCATCGGTCTTCTCACGCATTTCCTCCGGGAATGGCGCAAAGGGTGCGGCAAGACGGATGATACGGATGGCGGCATCATCGAGAACCGTGCTGCCGGAGGATTCAAGAATATTCACTTCCTTAATGGTGCCATCCTTGCGCAAGGATACCAGCAAACGCAGGTCGCCGTAGATACCCCGGCTACGGGCTTCCTCGGGGTAGTTGCTGTTACCCACACGCGTTACCTTGTCGACCCAGTTACGGACATACCAGGCATTGGACGACTGCAGGGTGGAAGCCGCGGTCACCCGGGTCACCCGGGGGCGACGGGCGTAGGACTGTTTCTGGGCATCAAGGCGGGCTTCCAGGCTGGCGATTTCCAGGCTGCGCTCCATCAGGCTTTTCTTCTCGGCCACCGGCAGGTCCTCTTCCGGTTGCTCCTCGCTTTCTTCAGGGGCCACAGCTGTCTCTGACGGCGCCCGGGTCTGCACCACTTCACGCTCTGCCTGCGGCTGGCGCTCGGTCACCGTCGGCGGTTCGGGCTGTATCGGTGCCACGTCACGGGCGTTGACCTCTGCCACCTCCGGTGTGGTCTGCTCGAGCTTTTCCTCGGCCTCCCCGCTGCCCTGCTGATTCGTGGCCGCCAGAAAATCAGCCTCGTCCGGTGCCTGCTCGTCATCGAACCGGGACAGGGTGATTTCCATGGTTGAGGCGCTGGTGGCCGGCTCCTCCGGGGCAAACGTTACCCCCAGCAGGACCACTGCATGCAGCGCGAGCGCCATGAACAAAGTAAACATCAGGCGATCGTTCGCCGTGACCTGTGCTGCCATTCCTGCCACTTCCAGGGGTTTCGGATTCAGGGAATCGTTCTATTATCCCAGACGACGCTCGATGGCATCCATGAGCTGGCCCGCAATATCGATACCGAAGGCGGCATCCAGTTCCCGAACGCAGGTGGGACTGGTCACGTTGATTTCAGTGAGATAGTCCCCGATCACATCAATGCCTACGAAGATCAGGTTCTTCTCCTTCAGCACAGGGGCGACACGCTCACAGATTTCCCGGTCCCGGGCTGTGAGTTCCCGACCCTCACCGCGACCACCAGCGGCCAGGTTGCCACGGTTCTCGCCGACGGAAGGTATCCGGGCCAGGGCGTAAGGCACCGGCTCACCCTCGATCAGCAGGATGCGCTTGTCCCCGTCGGTAATCTCCGGAATGTACTTCTGGGCCATACACTGGTGCTGGCCGTCGTTGGTGAGGGTTTCGATGATTACCCCCAGGTTGAAGTCATTCTCTCGAACCCGGAAGATTGACTTGCCGCCCATTCCATCCACCGGTTTCATGATCACATCACCATGTTCCCGGTAGAACTCCCGCAGACGCTCGGAGGAGCGGGTAACAATCAGCGGGGGGGTGCAATCCTCGAACTGGGTCGCAAACAGCTTTTCGTTGCAGTCCCGCAGGGCCTGGGTCGGATTCACCACCAGCGCACCCTGACGCTCGGCCGCCTCCAGGATATGGGTCGCCATCAGGAATTCACGGTCCACCGGGGGGTCCTTGCGCATCAGAATCGCATCCAGGTCACCCAGGGCAATGTCGTCTTCATGGCCGAAGCTGTACCAGTGGGCCGGATCCATCTGAACATCCAGTGACCGCACCCTTGCCCGGGCCTGGCCGCCTTTCATATACAGGTCCGGCAGCTCCATGTACTCCACCTGCCAGCCCCGTTGCCGGGCCGCCCAGAGCATGGCCAGTGAGGTATCCTTCTTGAACGAAATATCCTGGATCGGATCCATCACTACGCCGATTCTGAGTGTCATCGAGTCTCTCCGGTCAATTGACGAAAAACAGGAACCCGTCTACAGAGCATACTGATCAAACGGTGCTATGCTGCATCATGATGGTATTGTACCGGGCGCCGGAATGCACCTGTGATTGCAGCGTGTCGAATATCCGTCACTGCCGGGCATCAAAACTGTGAGCGCGTACAATACGTCACAAACTGAAACTTTGTTGCACGTCACGAATATCCTATAAATAGAGGGGCTTGATAGAACACCTTCAATTTGTGTGTTAAAAAGCCACTCTCTGAACAACGACACTCGCAGAGCGCAAGGCAGTTGCACAATGGATGACAACTTCGAAAATCTGAAAATCATGGTGATTGACGACAGTAAAACCATTCGTCGCACCGCAGAGACGCTGCTCAAAAAAGTGGGCTGCGAGGTAATCACCGCGACCGACGGATTCGATGCGCTCGCCAAAATAGCCGATTCCCACCCCGACATCATTTTCGTGGACATCATGATGCCACGTCTGGATGGCTATCAGACCTGCGCCCTGATCAAGAACAACTCCGCATTCCGCAAGACACCCGTTATCATGCTGTCCAGCAAGGACGGGCTGTTCGACAAGGCCAAGGGGCGTATTGTCGGGTCAGACCAGTACCTGACCAAACCGTTCAGCAAGGATGAGCTGCTTAACACGATTCGCCAGTATGTTCCCCAGGCGGAACAGTGAATCCGCCCTACAAGAGAACCATCGAGGATAACATGGCCCGCATTCTGATCGTTGACGACTCCCCCACCGAAATCAAGAAAATTTCCACCATCCTGGAAAAACACAAACACGACGTCCTGACCGCTGATAACGGCGCCGATGGCGTAGCCATGGCACGGGCCGAGAACCCGGACCTGGTGCTGATGGATGTGGTCATGCCCGGACTGAACGGCTTCCAGGCTACCCGGCAGCTGACCCGGGCACCGGAAACCGCCTCTATCCCCGTGGTTATTGTGACCACCAAGGACCAGGAAACCGATCGCGTCTGGGGCACCCGTCAGGGGGCCAAGGGCTACCTGGTCAAGCCTGTTAACGAGAACGACCTGATCAGCACCATCAACAGTCTCGTGTCCTGAAAAAACGCCCTATGGAGTAAGCATGTCTGCCCAGGCCACACCCTTTGCCGTACTGACGGATATTGCCCGGCGAAGCCGGTCCCTGGCTGCCGGCCTACCGGAGCAGCAGGAAGCGGTGACCCTCTGGAACGGCATCGGTTTCATGCTGGCCGGTCAGCGCTTTGTTGCCCCGATGGGCGAAGTGGTCGAGATTCTTCACCTGCCCCGCTTCACTCACGTGCCAGGGGTTCGCCCGTTCATGCTCGGCGTGGCCAACGTTCGTGGCCGCCTGCTGCCACTGATCGACCTTGCCCAGTTCTTCGGCCTGCCACGAACTGCCCGCAGCAACCGTGACCGGCGGGTGCTGGTGGTGGAACAGGACGACATCTTCACCGGCCTGGTAGTGGATGATGTGGCCGGTATGCAGTATTTCGCCGAGGACAGCTTTGTGTCCCGGTCAGAAGATATCCATGAAGCAGTGACCCCCTTCGTGCAAGGGGGCTATGTCCGTGACGATGAAATCTGGAACGTGTTCTCAACTTTTGCGCTAATCGATGATGAGCGCTTTCTGGATGTGTCACAGTGGTAATGTTTACGGCCGTGCCGGCATTGCTGGCCGACTTACCCTCCGAAACCTATTTGCCAAAAAGAAGAGAGGCCGGGAGCCAAAGATGAAAAACAAAGCCGGAAGATTCAGCATGGGACAGGGCGCCAACAAGCTTGTTGCCGGCCTGATCGCAGCGCTGATCGTACTTACCGTGCTGCTCGTTGTTGTCCTGTTCATCATCAACCAGAACAGCCGCAACGATCAGGAATATATTGCCTATGCAGGTGAGTTGCGGGTACTTTCCCAGGAAATCACCAGTAACGCCACCGAGGCAGCCGACGGTAACGAAGAAGCCTTCAGCCGGCTGCAGGCCAGCCGTAACGAATTTGCGGAGCTGTGGGGCTACATCCTCGAGGGCAACCCGCAGACCGGCCTCCCGGCCAGTGACCTTGCCGCCGAGAGTCAGGTACAACCGTACTGGGACACCGTTCGGAACAGCGCCGACAGCATCGTGAACACCCGCGAGGAAGTACTGGGCCTGCACGAGGTTGCCAGCACCCTGAACGAAACCATTCCCCGCCTGCAGGTGGAGTACCGGGACATTGTCTCCGTACTGCTGGATAACGACGCCCCGGCTGACCAGGTAGCCCTGGCCCAGCGTCAGTCGCTGCTGGCAGAGCGTATTGCCCGGGCGGTGAACAGCGTTCTCTCCGGTGAGGAAGACGCGGTCGTCGCCGCTGACCGTTTCGGACGCGACGCCACCGAGTTCGGTCGGGTGCTCCAGGGTCAGCTGGAAGGCAACCCGGCCATGAGCATTTCACGCATCGATATTGAGGAAGCCCGCTACGGCCTGGAAGCGGTACAGGAGCTGTTCCAGTACGTTTCACAGAACATTGACGCGATCCTGGAGGCATCTCCCGACCTCTACAGCGTCCGTAACGCCTCCAACGATATCTTCCAGAACTCCCAGCTGCTGCTGCAGGAAATATCCACCCTGGCGGACGTGTTTGCCAGCCAGGCCGGCGCCCGTGCGATCAGCCCGCTGCTGGCTTACCTGATCCTGGCACTGATGGTCGCAACCGTTGTCGCCATCGGTGTGGTGCTTTACCGCGCTGCCCAGGAGCGCCTGGCCCAGACCCAGGCCCAGAACGAACAGAACCAGAATGCGATCCTGCGTCTGCTGGACGAACTGGCCGACCTGGCGGATGGTGACCTGACCACCGAGGCCACGGTAACCGAAGACTTTACCGGCGCCATCGCTGACTCCATCAACTACGCGATTGACCAGATGCGTGGCCTGGTACAGGCCATCCGGGGTACGGCGGTACGGGTAGCCTCTGCCGCCCAGGAGTCCCAGTCCACTGCCATGCAGCTGGCGGACGCGTCCGAGCACCAGGCCCAGGAAATCGCCGGGGCCTCCGCGGCGGTTAACGAGATGGCCGTATCCATCGACCAGGTCTCCTCCAACGCCGCCGAATCCACCGCGGTTGCGGAGCGCTCGGTTGCCATCGCCAAGAAAGGCGCGGAAGTGGTGCAGAACACCATCCGCGGCATGGACAACATCCGCGAGCAGATCCAGGAAACCTCCAAGCGGATCAAGCGTCTGGGTGAGTCTTCCCAGGAAATCGGCGACATTGTATCGCTGATCAACGACATCGCCGACCAGACCAACATCCTGTCGCTGAACGCTGCTATCCAGGCCTCCATGGCCGGTGATGCGGGCCGGGGCTTCGCGGTGGTTGCCGACGAGGTTCAGCGCCTGGCGGAACGTTCCTCTGCCGCCACCAAACAGATTGAAGCCCTGGTAAAAACCATCCAGTCGGATACCAACGAAGCGGTTATCTCCATGGAACACACCACCGCCGAGGTGGTCCGTGGTGCACGCCTGGCCCAGGACGCGGGTGTCGCCCTGGAGGAAATCGAAAACGTTTCCATGAGCCTGGCGGAACTGATCCAGAACATCTCCAACGCGGCACGCCAGCAGGCCTCGTCGGCAGCGCACATTTCCAACACCATGAACGTTATCCAGGAAATCACCTCCCAGACCTCTTCCGGTACCAATGCCACGGCACGGTCCATCGGAAACCTGGCCGAGATGGCTTCCGAGCTGCGGTCTTCGGTTGCCGGCTTTACTCTGCCGGAAGAGGACCAGGCCGACATCGTGGAGCACGAGGAAGACAACAACGTGCCGGTGGTCAGCTGACCACCGTTGCCAGGGGCAATGAGGGTTTATGGCTGAAGCACCCCGCAACCTGTCTCACGGCTCCGAACACTGGGTGCTGCGCCCGCTCCCGGACATGGACGAGGCGCAGTTCCACCAGTGGAAGACGTTGCTGGAACACCGGACCGGCATGGCCCTCGCCCCTGAGCGCAAGTCCTTCCTGGAAACCAACATCGGCATCCGCATGCGCGAGATCGGATGTGGCAGTTTCCAGGCCTATTACGAAAAGATTGTGGCCGGACCGGAAGCCGTCGTGGAATGGTCCACACTTGTGGACCGGCTTACCGTCCAGGAAACACGGTTTTTCCGGGATGGGGATGCCTTCCGGCTGGTGTCTGACTATGTGATGACCCGGCCGCGGGAGCAACTGCGACAGCGCCCGCTGGAGGCCTGGAGCGTTGGCTGCTCCACCGGCGAGGAAGCCTATACCCTGGCGATCCTGCTGAATGAATGTATGACGCAGCTGAAGCTGCCACCGCTTTACGGAGTGACCGGTTCTGACATCAGCAAGCCGGCCCTGGAAAAGGCGCAAAAGGGGCTTTTTAATCCCCGGCGCCTGAACGGCATGGATGACAGTCTCCGACAGCGGTATTTCCGGGCAGGGGCCCGTAACAGTGCAGAAATTGAAGAGCGCATTCGCGAGCGTGTCTGCTTCACCCGGCTCAATGTGCTGGACCTGAAGCGGGCACCCATGCAGGGGATGAACATCATTTTCTGCCAGAACCTGCTGATCTATTTCCGTCGCTGGCGCCGGCGGGAGATCGTCACCAGGCTGGCGGAACATCTGGCCCCTGGTGGCCTGCTGGTGCTGGGACAGGGTGAAATCACCGGCTGGCAACCGCCGGGAATGCAGCGGGTTCCCTCGGAACATGTGCTGGCGTGGATTCGCCGCCAGTCAGACGACGAATAACCGGAGTGGTTATGGGCAACAACCATGACAGTATCGCCCTGGACTGGGTTCGTGGCGAAATAGAACAAACACTGACGCAGGGTCAGCAGGCGCTTGAAGCCTATGTCGAGAACCGTGATGACACGGCACGCCTGCGTTTCTGTCTCAATTACCTGCACCAGGTAAACGGCACACTCCAGATGGTCGAGCTTCAGGGCGCCGCCCTGCTCACCGAGGAAATGGAAAAGCTCACCCAGAGCCTTCTCAGGGGCGAGGTGTCGGACACCGACCAGGCCCTGGACAGCCTGATGGAAGCCATTCTCCGGCTTCCCCGGTATCTCGAAAGCCTGCGCAACAGCGCCGACGACCTGCCTCTGACCCTGCTGCCCTTGCTCAATGACCTGCGAGCGGCCCGGGGCGAGGGCCTGCTGTCCGATCTGTCACTGTTCCGTCCCGATATGAGTCAGGCCCGCTTCGAGGCCTCCCCCCGGGTGGCGCGCCTGCTTCAGGATCCCAAGGTCCTGGCCAACGTCGGCAAGCTGGGGCAGATGTTTCACCGGGCGGTGAGCAGCATCGCACCCGGCAGCAGCAATGACGTTCAGTACGACAACCTGCAGAAGGTTAACCAGCGGCTGGTCAAGCTCTGCACCAGCACCCCCCGTGAACAGCTGTGGCGCGCCTCCGGTGGTTTCATCGAGACCTTGCAGCAGGAGATCAATGAGCTGACCCCGGCCACCCACGCGCTGCTGAAGGAACTGGACGACGAGATCCACCGCCTTACCCGGGAGCCCAACGACATCCTGCGGCAGCCGGTACCGGAAACCCTGTTTCGTAACCTGTTGTACTACATCGCACAGGCCCATGAGGCGACGTCGCCTTATATTACCGACTTGCGGGAAAGGTATCGCCTGGAGCAGGCCATGCCCACGGGCACCCGTGTCGACAGCGCCAGCGGTCCCGGCCGGGAAGCTATCCACTCGGTGGTCCTGGCGCTTAACGAAGAGGTCGCCCGGCTCAAGGATCAGCTTGACCTGTTTGTGCGGGATCAGAACCGCCAGAACCAGGATCTGGAAGAACTGCTGCCGGGCCTGCGCCAGGTAGCCAATACCCTGGCCGTACTCGGCCTGGGCAACCCCCGCCGCATTATCGGGGAGCAGCTTGACGTGGTGGAGCGTCTGCTGGACCAGAGCGAAACCGTGGATGACGGCACCCTGCTGGACATCGCCGGCGCCCTGCTCTACATCGAAGCCACCCTTTCCGGCATGGACCGGGACCACAACCTGACGCCCGAAGGCGCTGACCGGGGAGAGTCCGAAGAAGTCGCCGGGCCGGGCCGTCAGGAACTGGGTGATGCCCACACCGCCCTGCTGCGGGAATCCCGTAACGCCCTGGAACAGGTCAAGAGTGCGGTGGTCAATTTCATCGCCTCCCAGTGGGACCCGAGGGAAATCGAACACGTGCCGGAGATGCTCGCCAGTATTGAGGGCGGCCTCAAGGTCATTCCACTGGAACGACCAGCCATGATACTGACAGCCGTCCGCGACTACATCCAGCAGGTGCTGCTGGAGCGCAAACGAATTCCGGACTGGAAACAGCTCGATACCCTGGCTGATACCATTACGAGTATCGAGTACTACCTTGAGCGCCTCTCCGACGGCATCAGCGACAACGAGTCCGTTCTGCGAGTGGCCGAAGAAAGTCTGCGCACCCTGGGCTTCCCCCCGGGTGCCGAGCCCACCTGGGCCGAAGACGAAGTCGCCGCGACCGGGATTCCTGAAGCGCCAGAAGCTGCTCCGCCACAAGCGCCGGAGCAGACCACCAAGCACTCGGATCTGGAACTGGTGGACGACGAGATCCTGGAAATCTTCGTCGAGGAAGCCGGCGAGGTTATGGATACCATCAACACCTGGTATCCCCGCCTTCGCCAGGACCATGACGACCGGGAAGCCCTCACCGAAGTGCGCCGTGCCTACCACACCCTCAAAGGCAGTGGCCGGCTGGTGGGGGCCACCAGCATCGGTGAGCTGGCATGGTCCATCGAGAACCTGCTGAACCGGGTTCTGGATCAGACCCTCCGGCCCACCGAGGACCTGTTCGCCCTGGTGGATGAGGTCAACAACCGCATTCCCACCCTCATCGAGGAGTTCCGTACCGGAAACGCAACCGGCGATGTGGATGCTCTTATCCAGCGGGCCGAGGCCATGGCCAACACCCGCAAGACCGGCAATGGCGAAGAGGCCGGGCCTGTGGCCACGGCGCACGATGAAACCGCCGGGGAAGCCGCCGAGACTCCCGCCGGCGAACCCGGAGCCACCGGCAGCGTCGAAAGCAACTTCGACGATGATGACCTGATCGATGACGAGATCATTGAGATCTTTGTTGAAGAGGCCGGCGAGGTACTCGACACTATCAACGAATACCTGCCCATGCTGCTTCGTCAGTATGACGACCGCAGCGCCCTGGCCGAAGTGCGGCGCGCGTTCCATACCCTCAAGGGCAGTGGCCGCATGGTCGGTGCCAGCATTGTGGGTGAACTGGCCTGGGCCGTCGAGAACATGCTTAACCGCATTATCGACGGCACGGTATTCATGAATGACGACATTGCCGGACTGCTGCGGGAGGTCACTGACACCGTTCCTGCGCTGGTCACCGATTTCGAGCAGCGCCGCACCCCCACCGTGGACACCACGGAGCTTCAGCAACGGGCCACGGCCCTGGCCAATGGCGAGATTCCCGACACCCGGGCCATGCCCGTCAGTGAAGCACCAGACACTCAGCCGGAGGAAAGCGAACAGGGGGACGCTGTCACCGAAGGTCTGCCCGCCGGGGAAGCCGAAACTCAAGCCGGATCCACAAACGCCGACACTACCGGGGAAGAGGGCAGCGATGACCTGGTGGATCCGATTCTCGTGGAAATCTTCGAGAGCGAGGCCCGGACCCACCTGGCCGCCCTCGAAAACTTCCTTGAAGATGCCGGGGGCCGCAGCAGCGTGGCCTATACCGACCAGGTGTCCCGTGCCCTGCATACCCTCAAGGGCAGTGCCAATACCGCCGCCATCGAACCGATTGCCCAGGTGGTGACGCCTCTGGAGCAGTTCGTCAAGCAGGCCCGGGCCGAAAACCGTCGCGCGGACGGCGACGTTATCGGGCTGATTCACCAGTGCTGTGAATTCCTCAGGACCGGCCTCGATCAGCTGAACACGTCTCCGCAACGACCGCTGGCTGGCACCGAATCCTACCTGGAACAGCTCGCCGCTGTGTCTGCCCGAACCCTGGGCCGCCGCGACAGCGACGACGAGGAAGCAACCGGCGGCACCGACAGCCAGCTGGTCTCCCTGTTCCTCAACGATGGTCTGGACGTGCTGCTGGACGCAGACCGTATCGTTCAGGACTGGGCCGCCGACCCGTCGCAGACCAGCGACATGGACCGCCTGTCCCACGAGCTGGAACAACTCACCACCGGTGCACAGGATGCCGGCCTCGCAGATGTTGCCGCCCTCACTGAAGCCCTCGCCCGGGTCTACCACAACGCCCTGGCGCATCCGGAAGGCCCTGATGACTGGTTCATGGAAACCGTTCAGTCTGCCCATGAGCACCTGATCAACCTGATGGACCAGGTCGCGGCCGGCCTGGCGACCCAGCCGGACCATACCCTGCTGACCGAACTCCAGGTACTGGCAGACTCCCTGTCCACTCCGGATATCGAGTCCGACGAGCCGGAAGACATTGACTACGACAGCTACGAGCTGCCGGCCGCAGAGCCGGAAACCGAAAGCCACCGTGACGGCGACTCCGCTGATGACGTTGACGACGAGCTGGCGGAGATTTTCCTCGAGGAAGCCCAGGATCTGATTGCCAGCACGGCGGATGCCCTTGAGGCCTGGCAGTCCCGGCCAGACAACAGCGACATGCTGCGCCTGCTGCAACGGGACCTGCACACCCTCAAGGGAGGTGCCCGCCTGGCGGGAATCCAACCCATCGGAGACCTGGCCCACGAACTGGAAACCCTGTTTGAAGGCCTGGCCGAGCACCGTCTTGGAGTTACCGAGGAGCTGTCAGACCTGCTGTTCCGCTGCCATGACCGCCTGGCCGGTATGGTGGAATCCCTTGCCGAGGGAGAAGCCACTCGCCCCGCTCCGGACCTGGAAGCAGACATCCGCCTTTACATGGACACTGCCAGCGGCGAACGTCCGGTTACCGATATCCCGGGCGCCGGGGCACCGGAACCCTTCCGGGAAGAGGCGTCCGGGGCGGCCGCCAGGGAGCAGGAGGCCCCCGAAGATCAGGAGCCACCGGAAGAGCAGGATGACGCCACCGGGTTCCCGGAAGCGGAAATCCTTGCAGACAGCGACACAGACGATCTCAGCGAAGACCTGTCGGGGCTGGATGTCAGCGATCTGGAAAACGAGCTCGAGCAGCTGCACGAGGATCTGGACGAAGTCGCCGGCGAGCCCCGTCCGGAGGATGAGTCGGAAACCATTGCCACGGAAGCCTCCGACCAGCCTGCGCCAGCAGAGAACGGTGAAACCTACGATCTCTCACACCTCGACCCGGACCTGGTAGCGATCTTCCTGGAGGAAGCCTACGACCTGATCAACGCCACCGGCAGCGCCCTGCACAGCTGGAGCGAGAACCCGGCGGATACCTCCCTGGCCGGAGAGCTGCAGCGGGACGTGCATACCCTCAAGGGCAGTGCCCGCATGGCCGGCGTGGACCCCATCGCCGACCTGACCCATGTGCTGGAGGACCTGTTCGAACGGGTGGCCGATGGCCGCATTGGCGCCAGTTCCGCCATGCTGGACCTGCTGTTTGCCTGTCACGACCGGCTGGCGGGCATGGTGGACGAAATTGCCACCTCCCGGCCCTGTGCCCGGGCGACCGATCTGATCAACCGGGTACAGGCCATTATCAATGGCGAACCCGACGGCGCAGCCGCTGACAAAGCAGGCCCTGATGTCGCCGCAACACAGCAGCCGGAACCCGTCGGGGGTGTGTCTGAAGGCCCGGAAGCGGAAGCCAGCGAAGAAGCTCCGGAGCTCACCGCTGATGAGATCACCGGTATGTTCCTCGAGGAAGGTCTCGACATTTGCGAGTCCATCGAGGAAAGCCTGTCCCACTGGCGGGAGGAACCAGAGCAGCTGACCGGTATTACCCAGCTGCAACAGGAACTGCACACCCTCAAGGGCGGCGCACGCCTGGCGGATATGGACGCCGTGGCCGACCTGGCCGAAGCCTGGTCGGATGCCCTCGGCCCGCTACTGGAAGGTTCCGGCAATCAGCCCCTGGTGCTCACCCTGAGCGAGCGGGCCAATGGCGGCCTCCGGGCCATGCTGGACCAGCTGGAGGAAGGCCACCGGCCGAAACCGGATGCGGGCCTGCTGCGCTTGCTTCAGGAAGCTGCCAGCCACCTGGATGAAGGTGAGGACGAAACTCCGGAATCAGCCTCTGCCGACGAGGAGGCCCCCGATACGGAAGTACTGGAAATCTTCCTGGAAGAGGCCGGGGAAATCCTCGACCAGCTGGAACAGCTACTGGCTGACTGGCGCCAGGAACCGGAAAGCCAGCATTTCAGCCAGGAAGCCCAACGGGCCCTGCACACCCTTAAGGGCGGCGCACGCCTGTCCCGTCAGCCCGGGCTGGGTGACCTGTCCCATGACTTTGAGACCCTGCTCACCGAGCTGGACGACCAGTCCCCCGGCCCGGAGGACTGGAAGAAAATCACTGAGCACCATGATGCCCTGATCGCGTCGGTGGCGAAGGTCCGTGAGCATTTCGAGGGCTACCTGGCCAGCCAGGCCACTCCTGCTGGATCCGCCAGTGACGAACGGCAGCCTGCCTCGGCACCCACGGCTGAGCCGGCACCGGCCGCGAAGCCGCCACAGCCGGCCCGCAAGGCCATCGAGAAGCGTCGCAAGGACAGTGCCCGCGCGGCCCAGGAAACCATCCGCGTGTCCGCGCCCCTGTTGGACGAGCTGGTCAACCTGGCTGGTGAAACCAGTATTACCCGGGGTCGCCTGGAACAGCAGAACAGTGATTTCGGCCATACCCTGGATGAAATGGCAGCCACCATTGACCGCCTGCGGGAACAGCTGCGGCGAATGGACATCGAAACCGAAGCCCAGATCCTGTTCCGCGCCGAGCAGGAGCACGGCCCCGACTATGGCGAGGACTTCGACCCGCTGGAAATGGACCGCTATTCATCGATCCAGCAGCTCTCCCGTGCCCTGAGCGAATCCGCCTCTGACCTGGCGGACCTGCGGGAAACCATGTCTGACCGGGTGCGGGATACCGACACCCTGCTGGTCCAGCAGTCCCGTATCAACACGGAACTGCAGGAGGGTCTGATGAAGACCCGGATGATTCCGTTTGCCTCCATGGTGCCGAGGCTGCGGCGGATTGTCCGGCAGATCAGCGGCGAGCTGGACAAGAAGGTGGAGTTCGACGTTCGCAACGCAGAGGGCGAGCTGGACCGTAACATACTGGAGCGGATGGTGGCGCCCCTGGAGCACATGCTCCGGAATGCCCTGGACCACGGCATCGAAAGTCCGTCCGATCGGGCCCGGGCCGGCAAGCCGGAAACCGGCCAGGTGACCCTGACCCTGGCCCGAGAGGGCGGCGAGGTGGTCCTGCGGATGATGGACGACGGCGCCGGCATTCCCAGCGAGGTCATCCGCCGCAAGGCCATCGAGCGCGGCCTGCTGGGCGAGCACGAAGACCTCAGCCAGCGGGAAATACTGCAGTTTATCCTGCAGCCGGGCTTCTCCACCGCCGAGGCAGTCACCCAGATCTCTGGCCGGGGCGTGGGCATGGACGTGGTGGCCAGCGAGATAAAGCAGCTCGGTGGCAGCCTGGACATCGACTCACAGGTGGGCCATGGCACCACCTTTACCGTGCGCCTGCCGTTTACCGTATCGGTCAACCGGGCCCTGATGGTTTCCACCGGCGAGGACTTCTATGCCATCCCGCTGAATACCATCGAAGGCATTGTGCGGGTGAGCACCTGGGAGCTGGAAGAGTACTACCAGCCTGAGGCCCCACTCTACGAGTATGCCGGCCAGCAGTACCGTCTGCAGTACCTGGGCGGTTTGTTACACAGTGACCACAGGCCCAAGCTGCAGGGGCAGGCACTGCCATTGCCGGTGATCCTGGTGCGGGGCTCCGAGCAGCCCATGGCGCTGCAGGTGGACAGCCTGCTGGGCAGCCGGGAAATCGTGGTTAAATCCCTCGGGCCCCAGTTCAGTTCGGTGCGTGGGGTATCTGGTGCCACCATTCTGGGTGACGGTAACGTGGTGGTGATTCTGGACCTGCCGGCCATGATCCGTTCCGATATCCTGTCCGAGCGTCAGCGACTGGCCGAGCAGGCGGCCCAGCAACAGCAGTACCGGGAAGACCGGCCTACCCTGGTTATGGTGGTGGACGACTCGGTTACCGTACGCAAGGTTACCTCGCGCCTGCTGGAGCGTAACGGCATGGAAGTGGTGACCGCGAAGGACGGCCTGGATGCCGTGGCCCAGTTACAGGACCACAAGCCGGATATCATCCTGCTGGATATCGAAATGCCGCGAATGGACGGCTTTGAAGTGGCCAGCTTCGTGCGCCACGATGACGACCTTCGGGATGTGCCCATCTGCATGATCACCTCCCGTACCGGGGCCAAGCACCGGGAACGCGCCCTGGGCCTGGGCGTCAATGAATATCTGGGCAAGCCGTTCCAGGAAACCGAGCTGCTTGAAACCATTGAACGCCTGACCAGCGAAGAGCCAGTAAACGGAGAGGGGTGATGACCACGGACGGCGGGCGACCGGCTGTAGCCATCGTCTCTGATGATGTGTTGCAGCGTCACCGCCTGCAGGAAGCGACAGGTCGATTTGGACTACGGCCGGGCTTTTCCGGTTCTCCGGAGCGCATATTGGGTTACCAGGTCCTGCCGGACGCCGATCTGTGGCTGATCACCCTGGAGGACGAGGCGGATCACCCGCAACTGTTCGACCACCTGCTGGATCATACCGACGCCCCCATCCTGTTCGGTATTGATCCGGCACCGGGGTCGGGCACACGGGACTTCGTCCGCTGGGAGCGGCGCCTGCTGGAAAAGCTTGAACAACAGCTCGGCCCGCTGGAGCAGACCGATTCCGGGGAGGACCTGGCGGAACTGGCCACGCAGCCATTGGCCCCAGCCAACGGCGGGGCGATTGAGTTGCCTGCCTGGGTTGCCCCGGCCCACCCGGGGCAACCTGCAGAGGAGGTCTGGATACTGGGCGCCTCACTGGGCGGACCGGCTGCGGTGAAGAGTTTTCTGGATCACCTGCCACCCGGCTTGCCGGTGGGCTTTGTGTACGCCCAGCATATCGACGGCAATTTCACCGATGTGCTGGCCCGGGTTCTTGGCCGTCACGCCCATTACCGGCTGCAACGGGCGGAGGAAGGCATGCGTATCACCTGTGGCCGGGTCACGATCATGCCGGTGGAACGGGAATGGGGGCTCACCGCCGATGGGGCGCTGACAGAGAAGGACCGGCCCTGGCCCGGTCCCTACGGTCCCTCCATCGACCAGGTGCTGCTGAACGTTGGCGACCATTTCCGGGGTCGCTGCCATGCCATCCTGTTTTCCGGCATGGGAAACGATGGCGCTGTCGCCGCCCCCATGCTGAGGGCCTTCGGCAGCCATATCTGGGTACAGGCCAGTGACACCTGTGCCAACAGTGCCATGCCGGAAGCCGTTGCCGGCACTGGCTGTACCAGCTTTTCCGGCTCGCCGCAGGAGCTGGCCCGGGCACTGGTACGAACGCTGGCCGATGCGGCCCTGCTGAAACCGACTTCGTCGCAGGATGCAACCTGAGGACCGAAACATGACCGACACCACCATGCAAACCCTGCACTGTGTACTCATTCCCATGCACAACCGGCAGTTGTTGTTGCCCAACGTGTCCGTCGCGGAAGTGGTGGATCATGATGCCACCCTGAGCAGGGGGGAGGACCACCCCTGGCTGGCCGGCTACCTGGACTGGCGGGGGCAGAAGCTACCCGTTATTTCCTACGAGGGCGCCAACCAACAGGAAACTGCGCCACCGGAAGCCGGGCGCGGGCGCATCGTGGTGCTCAATACCATTGGAGCAGACCATGACCGCCTGCCTTTCATGGCCATCATGACCCGGGGCATCCCCAGCCAGGCGCGACTGGATGCGGAACAGCTACAGGGCCAGGAAACAACCAATACCGGCCCGGCGGACCTGATGCAGGTGGAACTGGAAGGGGAGCCGGCATGGATTCCCAACCTGGAATACCTGGAAAGCCTCGGCGTTCAGGCACTTCGAACCGCCTGACCAGCCGCCGTGTGGTTCCGGGTGATTAACCGCTTCCCGGCGGAGCACCGGGTCATATCGGGGCATTTTTCTCCCATCAGGGCAATGTTATACTGTTGCAACACGACCCGGATGGCCCTTTATGTCCCACGACGCGCTCCCCTATCGCCCCCACAATCATGATGCCTGTGTCAGGGATGCCCTGGCCGAGGCACGCTCCATCTGCCAGGCCCGCAACGCGCGGCTCACGCCCATCCGCCAGCGGGTGCTGGAGCTGATCTGGGAGTCCCACAAACCCCTGGGTGCCTATGACCTGCTCGCCATGCTCGCCCAGGAAGGCCATAACGCCGCACCACCAACGGTCTATCGCGCGCTGGACTTCCTCCAGCAGCACGGCCTGGTGCACCGGATCGCCTCCCTGAACGCCTTTATCGGCTGCAGCCATGCCCGCGAACATCACACCGGCCTGTTCCTGATCTGCCGGGGCTGTCGCAATGTCCACGAACTGTCATCCGAGGGGGTTTCCCGGGCGATCGCAGCCGCCAGCAGCGCTGAAGGCTTCACCCCTGTTGAGACCACGATCGAAGTAGCCGGTCTGTGCCCCCGCTGCCAGCAACAACAGGCGACGCCGGCATGAGGGACAGCAGCCAGCCGCTGGTCAAGCTGGACCAGGCCTCCGTGGTGTTCGACGAGAACCCGGTGGTGGACCATGTCAGCCTGACGGTGAACCGGGGCGACATCCTGACCATTATTGGCCCCAATGGCGCTGGCAAGACCACCCTGATCAAGGCGATCCTGGGTATCCAGCCGCTGACCCGGGGAACGATTCGCAAGGCCCCGTCGCTGCAGATCGGCTACGTCCCCCAGCACCTGCAACTGCAGCCCACCCTGCCCCTGAGCGTGCGCCGGTTCATGGCCCTGACCGGGGCACCGGAGTCAGAGACCCGGGCAGCACTGGAGCAGACCGGTATCGGACACCTGTTCCGCAAGTCGGTCCACCACCTGTCCGGTGGCGAGATGCAGCGATTGTTGCTGGCCAGGGCCCTGGTGCGAAAACCCGACCTGCTGGTTCTGGATGAGCCTGCCCAGGGAGTCGATATCAACGGCCAGGCGGCCCTGTACGACCTGATCCGTGCAGTGCGGGACGAGCTGCAATGCGGTGTGATCATGATTTCCCATGACCTGCACCTGGTGATGGCGGCCACCGACCGGGTGATCTGCCTGAACCAGCATGTCTGCTGCAGCGGCTACCCGGCGGACATCTCCCATGATCCGGCCTTTGTGGAAACCTTTGGCCGACCGGTGGCAGAAAGCCTGGCGGTCTACCATCACCACCACACTCACCGCCATGACCTCCATGGCGATGTCATCGAAGGTCGGCCGGAAACCACCCATTGCGAGCACGATCACCACCATGCCCCTTCTTGACCTGATTCTGGACGACTTTTTCTGGCGGGCCCTGCTCGGCGGCCTGGGTGTGGCGGTGCTGGCCGGCCCCCTGGGCTGCTTCGTGGTGTGGCGGCGAATGGCCTATTTCGGCGACACCCTGGCGCACTCGGCGCTGCTCGGCGTTGCCCTGGGCTTTCTGTTCCACACCAACCTCAACCTCAGCGTCGCCGCCACCTGTGTCGTGCTGGCGCTGGCGCTGGTATTTCTCTCCCGCAACCGGGCCCTGGCCACGGACACACTGCTGGGCATCCTGGCCCACAGTGCGCTGGCGATCGGCCTGGTGGCACTCAGTTTCATGCCGGATGTTCGGGTGGACCTGACCGGCTACCTGTTCGGTGACCTGCTCGCCATGAGCCGCCAGGACCTGGCGTGGATCTTTGGCGGTGGCGTGGTGGTCCTGGGGCTGTTGTGGTGGCTCTGGCAGGGACTGCTGATGGCGACCATCCATGAGGAACTCGCCCGTGTTGAGGGCTTCCCTGTTGCCCGGCTGCAACTGGTACTGATGGTGATTTTCTCGCTGGTCATCGCCGTGGCCATGAAAATGGTCGGTGTTCTGCTCATCACAGCCCTGCTGATCATTCCAGCCGCCACCGCCCGCCGCCTGGCCAGCAGCCCGGAGAAAATGGTGGTACTGGCTGTCGGCTTCGGCATGATCGCCGTTGCCAGCGGCCTCAGCCTGTCCTGGAACCTGGACACCCCCGCGGGACCTTCCATTGTGGTTTCTGCCTTTGTCGCGTTTCTGCTGGTCTATACCCTGATCCGCCGCAGCCGTGCCTGATCACTGAAGTCCACGGTTGCCTGGCACGCCGGACCCTGCCGGATCCGGTACGTAGCTGCCCGCCGGCAGGAGCCTGGCCAGCATTCCCGCCCTGTCGATAACGAATTGCTTAAGCCCGGCGGGCTGCTAGAGTGAAGAATGATCGCGGGCTACCGCCGACCGCTCCCGGGAAGACAGCAAACAGGACGCGCCCATGGACACCCACCCCACGTCAGGAAGACCTGGTACCCTCTGGTGGCTGCTGCCAGTCCTGGTGCTGGTCTGCGGGCTGGTGGTGACCCTCCTGATCGCGCCCCGCAGCCAGGCTCCGGTGCAGGCGCTGACCCAGGACCTGTCCCGGGCCCACCATGACCAGCTCAGCCGTGCTCTGGTAGAGCAGGCCACGGATGTGCTGGCTGCAGCGCGGGAGCTCACCGCCCGGGGACCCGCTACCGATGCGGACAGCTTCAACCGTCAGGCCACCTCACTGCTGGCCGAGTTCCCGGAAGTGGCTGGCGTAGAGCTGCTGACCACGATCGGCCACGCCCAGCGGCCCATGGTGGAACGCCAACTCAGCGAACAGACTGGCCAGTTTGTTCGGTTCGCCCGCTGGACGGGCACCCGCGATACACAGGCTGCAGAGCCCGCCGATCACTACCTGGTGATCCGTCAGGGCGTGTTCCAGCCGGACACCGGGCCCGGCGTCTCCGGTCTTGGCCTGGTAGCCACCTCTGTTCCCCACTGGCGTGACGCCTTGCGACTGGCGCGTCGGGAAGATCGCCCCGCCGCCACTACCGTCACGGAGCTGGAGCGTAACGGAGGCCAGCAACGAGCCTTGCGGGTGTTCATACCCTTCCCGGAAAACGAAAGCAGCAATGATGCTGACCTGCTGGCGCTGGTCATCCGACCGGATCACTGGCTTGAGCATCAGCTCGCTGCACTCCACGACAGCCGCTGGCAGGTAGAGATCCACGATATTTCCCAGCACGCCCGACAGCCCCTGGCCGCGCTGCCGGCGGCCAACCCACCGGCCAGTGACGTGCCGGCCACCCGCTCCACTCTGACCCTGGCCAACCGCCAGTGGATGCTCAGTACCCGGCCCGCCGGCGAATGGCTTGACAGTCTCCGTGAGCAGGCGCTCTGGCCTGCCTGGCTTACCGGCCTGGCGGTCACCCTGCTCGCCGCCGCTCTGACAGCCTGGGCCTGCTGGCAACTGATTGTCCACAAGCGCCTGCTTCGGCGCCGCAGCATTCGTGCACGGAAGCTCGGCCAGCAACTGGACAATACCCGGGTGGAGAAAAACATCCTGCATCATTCACTGCAGGAAAGTGACCGCCGCGCCCGGGACCTGATCGAACTGGGGGCCGGTATCTTTGCAGAACTGGATGAAGGGCGTCACATCGGCTATCTGTCCCCCCAGGCGGCTACCCTGCTGGACATCCCGTCAACGGAGCTGGTGGGTACACCGCTGGACGCCCTGTTCGCCGACGACGAGCAGCGCGAGCTGGCCATGACCTTCGACGCAGCCCGACGTGACCAGGGCATCCAGCGGCTGGACACTGAGCTGACCACACGCAGCGGCCAGCTACTTCCGGTTACTTTGCGGGCCAAGACTCTCAGGGATCCCCTCAGTGGCTGCGCAGGGTTTCGCGTCACCCTCACCCCACGATAGTGGCCGCAGGGCAGGCCGTCAGAGAGGATGCAGAACCTCCCTCACACGCCCGGAATCCACCAGCTCAAGAAACTCGTCCCCCAGGCGTTCGCTGCGGGCAATGGCGGTGCGCCAGGTCCGCTCGCGGCCGGCATCATCCCCGGCATAGCGCTCGAAATCCTTCCGGTCCGGCAGTTTCTTGTCCGGCAATGAATCCAGGTAGGCCCGGGACGGGGCCACCAGCACTACATCCTGCAGGCGGCCGGCATCACCCCGGCGCCAGGGGAGCGTCTTGTCGAACCAGCCTGGCACGACCCTGTCGGTAAAATGGGGATACAACACAACACCCGGCTGCTGGTAGGGCAGGTCCAGGTGATAGTCCAACAGGCCACCGTCCCGGTAGACACCTTCCGGCGCTCCGGGAATATTGCGCACACCGGACATCACCAGCGGAATGGACGCCGATGCCAGCAGGGCGGGAATCAGGTTCTCACGGGTCAGGGGGACCTGGTGACTGGGGAAGTCCACCAGTTTGGCCAGGGGAGCGGGCAAGCGCCGGTCATGGATAATGCCCCGTTCAAAGAAACGCCCCAGGTGGCGACGACTCACCATGTTGGCGCTGATGGCCTTCATCAGGCCGAGCCCGAGTCGGCCCCGGGTGTCATCTTCGAGTCCGGCCAGACTGCGGACCACCACAATACTGAGCCGGTACCAGGGGTGCTCCAGGATGGTCTGTTCCCGGCCACCGATGAGCTCTTGCAGAAACAGGGTGCTTTTGCGGGTGACTTCCGCCGGGCTGACACCCTTTGAAAAACGCTGACAGGTATAAAGTTCCGCCAGTTTTGCAAGCTGGGCGGCAGGATCATCGGATGAGGCCACCGCCGCGAAGCGCCAGCTGCCAATGGAGGAGCCGATCAGCGCCCGTTCCTGGGGAACCCGTAGCAGCCAGTGGCCGAAAATGGCCCGGTCCAGACCGGACAGACCCAGTGCCTTGGGGCCGCCAGCTGCGCCGGGAATCACGTGAACATCTTCCGGGCGCAGGCCCCGGTCACGGATCCGCTCCAGTGCCCGGCGTCCGGCCCGGACGGTCAGTGCCGGTGGGCGGGTATGAATGGCTGGCATGGCTGGTAACCTCCCTGGTCGGTGATGCTCGCCCCGTGGTTGCCTGACGGGTGATACAAGAGCACTGGAAGCGTAATCAAACACCCGTTTATCTGGATGGGCGGGAGTTTATCGAAGTCCTCCCCACTGTGCCATTACCGCCCCGGCGGGTCGCCCGCTGTGGTCCGATCAGGACCGTGACCGTATAGGATACTGTTAGCGGCCAACATGTCTTACAATGGCCGGTTCAGCCATGCTCCACCGCAGACGGAATCCATCATGACCGACGTTCTCGACTCCCTCTCCGACCACTACCGCGCCATCCTTGAAGGTCTCGGCGAAAACCCGGACCGGGAAGGTCTGCGGGATACCCCGGCCCGCGCCGCCAAGGCCATGCAGTTTCTGACTCGCGGCTATAACCAGAGCCTCGAAGACCTGGTTAACGGTGCGGTTTTTGAATCGGCCATGGACGAGATGGTGGTGGTCAAGGACATCGAACTCTACAGTCTGTGCGAACACCACGTGCTGCCGTTTATCGGAAAGTGCCATATTGCCTATATTCCCAACGGCAAGGTACTGGGTCTCTCCAAGTTCGCGCGTATTGTGGACATGTACGCCCGACGGCTGCAGATCCAGGAGAACCTCACCCGTGAAATCGCCGAAGCCGTGGAGCAGGTCACCCAGGCCGCCGGGGTTGCCGTGGTGATCGAGGCACGACACATGTGCATGATGATGCGGGGTGTCGAAAAGCAGAACTCGGTGATGAAGACATCCATGATGCTGGGCGGTTTCCGCAAGAACCAGGCAACCCGCACCGAGTTCCTGCAACTGGTCGCCGGTCGCGACTGACGCCATGGCAAACCCCGTCGCTGTTGTCACCGGTGCCGGCCGCCGCCTGGGTTTCGAGACCAGCAAGGCCCTGCTCGAGCGAGGTTACCGGGTATTTGCGCTGTATCGCAGTGAAACCGATGACCTCTTTCAGCTCGCAATCCTCGGCGCCATTACCCTGAAGGCAGACCTGGCTGACCCGGACAGCGTGGATATGGCCATAGCCCGCATTCTCAAACAGACCTCAGAAGTGCACCTGCTGGTCAACAATGCCTCGGAATTCACGGCGGACGAAGCGGACCATCAGGCCCTCGCCCACCAGGCAAACCGTCTGTTCCAGATCAACAGCGTGGCCCCCATGATGCTGATGGCCGGGCTGACGGACGCGCTTCGCAAGGGTTGCAACAACGACAGAGCGCCGACCCTGGTGATCAACATCACCGACATCTTCGTGGAGAAACCCAACCCGAAGTTCGCCGCCTACTGCGCCAGCAAGGCCGCCCTGAGCAACCTGACCCTGAGCTATGCCCGCATGCTGGCACCGAAGGTGAGGGTCAACGCGATCATGCCCGGGCCTGTCCGCTTCCTGCCAGACCACACGCCGGAGGACCAGGCACAGGTGCTGTCCGAAACCCTGCTAGCCCGGGAGGGGGGCTTTGACTGCGTGGTCCAGCAGATTCTTTCCCTGCTGGACAATCACTTCATGACCGGCGCCCTGATTCCCGTGGACGGTGGCCGGCGCCTGGCCTAGGGGCTGACCATCCAGTAACAGCGCCACGCCCTGCACCGGCTCTTCCCGCAGGAGTTGCCGAAAATAACCTTCACCGATTCCGGTGACGTCAAATCGGGGTGTGCCAGCAGTTTGCAGAATGTCCACGTCGATCGGGCGGTCCCGCACGCTGCTCAGGGGATCGGACCGGTCCCGCCCCAGCGCTTCCTCCAGTGCGTTCAGTCGTCCCTTGACCTGACCAGGAGATTCCCGGGTCTCGAAAATTGCCAGTGCGTTGAGAAACGGATTGTCAGACGCCATGCCCTCCGGAGACGTCCGGATAACCGGCGACAGGGCCACCACCCCGAACAGGCCGGCCAGCCTGGCCACGGCCCGCGGCAAATTTTCTTCGGGGGCAATATTGCTGCCCAGACCACACAGATACCACATACCGGTTACCCGACTGAGTGACAGAACCCGCAAGCGATGCTCGTCGCTTTCTCCAGCATCATACGTATTTACGCCCGCTTTGGCCCAGCATCCCAACGCCGGTGTGCGGACAGGTTCCTAGGCAACCCGGACTGAGGGCGTTAGTATGAGCACATCCAATTTGACGGCGGGAGACCCTGAACATGCCAGTTGAACACCCCGAGGAAATTCGCAGGATTCTGGGCGAAGTCCGCACCATTGCCCTGGTGGGCGCCAGCGAAAAGCCCAACCGCCCCAGCCATGAGGTCATGGCCTGGCTGCAGGGGCGTGGTTACCGGGTAATCCCGGTGAACCCGAAACTGGCAGGACAGACGCTGCTGGGGGAAACGGTATACCCGGATCTGGCCAGCCTTCCGGTGGCGGTCGACATGGCAGAGATTTTCCTTGCTTCCGAACGCACGGATCCCGTTATCGACGCAGCGGTCGCCCAGAAAATTCCGGTGATCTGGCTGCAAATCGGCGTGATCAATGAGGAAGGCGCGGCACGGGCCGAGGCCGCCGGCGCAAGGGTTGTCATGGACCGCTGCCCCAAGCAGGAGATCCCCCGCCTGGGGATCCCCCCGGTGGCTGCCTGAAGCACCTGTTGAACCGTGTCGCCGATTGCTCTGGACCTGAGAGCGGGCCGAAGGAAGTGCCCGGTCTCCATTAACGTAAAGTATTAAAGAACCGGAAGCCGGGGCCGTTTACACTACCTGTATACATGAAATATTAGAATAATGAATTTCCGTGCACGGCTGGCAATCCACCAGTCCTGCCGGACCATAATAATAATGAAACCATCGCGAGCCTTCCGCCGGAGCCCTGTGTGCCGCAGCCACGTCCTGTATCTGTAGTAATTTTACGCCAGCTGATGAAGCCGGTTTTCCCGGCCATTGTATTACTGACGTTTCTCGCAATGGCAACAGGGCTCAAAATCGGCCTGGACTCCGAGGAAGACGCCCAAATCCGCCAGACCCTCGCCCTGGACACCGAAACCCTGGCAAGGCGCCTGGAGCAGGATTTTCTCAACCATGTCATTGCCCTGCGGCGCATGGCCAACCGGCTGGACGTGCAGCCGGACCTGCCGCAAGCGGTCTGGCGCGAAGATGCCCGTCACTACCTGCAGGATTTCCAGACCTTCCAGGCCATTGAATGGATCGATGAGAACCTGGTCATCCGCTGGATAGAACCCATGGCAGGCAATGAAGCCGCACTGGGTTACAACGCCGGCTTCACTCCGGCGCGGCGCCAGGAACTGAAACGCGCCCAGGAGGAAGGAGCGCTGAACATTTCCGGCGTTATCCGCCTCACACAGGGTGGCCCCGGGCTGGTGGTCTATGCGCCGGTGGGTGCAGGTGAGGACAATAACGGCTTTATCGCCGGCGTGTTCCGGATGGAACGCCTGGCCGATGCCCTGATCCTGCCCCGTATTCGCGGCAACTTCAGCGTCGAGTTGCTGGAAGACGGAGAAGTGACCTTCAGCCTGCCCGCCGCCGGGCCGGCACAGACCGAATTCAGCCACACCACACAAACCAACCTGCCGTCGGTAGAGTGGGCGCTGCGGGTGAGACCCACCGCCGAATGGATCCAGCGTTACCGCAGTCCGTGGCCGTGGGTGACTTTTATCAGCATGCTGACCCTTGGTGTGCTGGGCTCGCTGACCATCCTGCTGGTACAACTGATTTTCAAGCGCAACCAGGCCCTCTTGCGCACCCGGCAGGAACTGGAAGAAGAAATCGACCAGCGGGTTGCCATCCAGCAGGACCTGGCCCGCCTCGAGTCCACCGACACCCTTACCGGCCTGGCCAACCGCCGCTTTTTCATGGAAGACCTGCAGCATACCCTGAGCCAGGCTGACCGACAGTTGCGCCAGGTAGCCCTGGTGATGATGGACCTGGACCGGTTCCAGATGCTCAACGACTCCCTGGGCCATCACTTTGGCGATGAGTTGCTCGCCCAGGTCTCGGCACGCCTTGACGCCCTGAGCAGTGAACGGGTGATGGTGGGATATTCCGGCGGTGACGAGTTCATGATCTGCCAGCAGCATGTGGAAGATATCGATGATGTGATTCACCTGCTGGGCCTGCTCAAGGGGTGCTTCGACGAACCCTTCGAGGTGCATGGCCAGCGTCACCACGTTACCGCCACCATGGGTGTCGCGGTTTATCCCCAGAGTGGACTGGATGCCGACACCCTGCTTCGCAACGCGGATATCGCCCTGTACCGGGCCAAGGAGCAGGGGCGCAACACCTATCAGTTCTACACGGAGGGCATGCAGGAGCGGGAAGTGCGCCGGCTGGAGCTGGACAAGGACCTGAGCGAGGCCCTGGCCCGGAACGAATTCGAACTCTACTACCAGCCCCAGCTGGACCTGGCCACCTCACAAACCACGAGCGTGGAAGCGCTGATCCGCTGGAATCACCCGCAACGGGGTCTGGTGCCACCCGTCGATTTCATTCCCCTGGCGGAGGAAAGCGGACGCATCACCGAGATCGGCCGCTGGGTCATCCGGGCAGCCTGCCAGCAGCTCAGGCAATGGCAGGGTTCGTCACTGGCCGGACTGGGTATCGCCATCAACCTGTCCGGCCGGGAGCTGGCGGAAGCGGACCTGCCAAACTTTCTGTCGGCGTGTTTCCGGGAATACGGTGTCGAGCCGGGGCAGCTGGAAATCGAGCTGACGGAAGAGTCGTTCATCGCCAACATCGAGCATAACCACAGGCAGCTAAGGCGAATCAGTGATCTGGGAGTAAAGCTGGCGATTGATGATTTCGGGGTTGGCTATTCTTCCCTGGGTTACCTCAGGGACTTTACGGTGGACCAGCTCAAGATCGATCGCTCCTTTATCACCGACGTCACCCAAAAGCATGATGATGCGGTCATTACCCGGGCGGTGATCAACCTGGCCCATAACCTGGGCATTCGGGTGGTGGCCGAGGGTGTTGAGACCGAGGACCAGCTCCGCTTCCTGAGACAGAACCGGTGCGATATGGCCCAGGGTTATCTGATGAGCCGCCCCGTTCGGGCAGGGGAGCTGCCAGGGCTGATCGAAAACGGGCTGATACCCGTATCTCTCCAGGAACATGACTGAAGCCTGGATCTGAAACCTGACCGTAGCAGATCATGGTAGGATTCAGGCTGAATTCCCCGCTTTTCTGACAGACAGGATCCCATGGCAAGCTATCTGACGCCTGAACAGAACCAGCGCCTGAGGCGTTGGGAAGCCGTGAACAAGGGCTATTTCATTTTCGCCTTCGCGGCGCTGATTATCCTGCTGGTCTTCAGCAGCCAGCTTGGATTGTCCAGTGGTGACAGCTGGGGGCCTCTGGGTGTGCTGATTGCCCTGTTGGTGATTCCTATCATCGTTCTGCAGTTACAGCTGAAATGCCCGGCCTGCGGTCATCCCATTGGCTGGCAGGCCAAGTTGATGGCGCCGGATCAATGTCGGCATTGTGGGGTTTTTCTTCGGTCTCGTTCTGATTGATGGTTGTTTTTTACCAGGCCTGCTGAGTTTTGGTGCCTGGCTCTGGGGCGCCCCGGGGATTTTTCCACCGCAATTCACGGCCCATCCCTGGACCGGCCTTGCTCCGCGCCATCCATGGCGCTGTTCCAAAATCCCCGGGCCACCCCAGATCCGTCAGACTAATGAGCAATCCTCCGCCACCACTACAACACAATCGGATTGATCAACCTTCTCCGTAACTTGCCTCCTGAAATGCCATCTGATGCCTCGCTGAACGGTGGCTAAACAATGACTATCCCGGCTTACACGCCCCGCAAAAAATCGGCGTTGACTGCATCTGCTCATAGGTCTGGGGGTGGGTGGGGGTATTACGCAGCAGCGCCAGGGATGGCGCGGAGCAAGGCCGGTCCAGGGAAGGACCGTGAATTGCGGCGGAGTAATACCCCCCACCCACCCCCGGGCCCGCCCCCAAAGTAAAGCTCCATACTCCCCAGTCGGACCCAAACACCAACAACAAAAAACAAACCCTTGACCTATGAGCAACTCACAGGTTCTAGTCTAGGCTCATATCAACCGAATACCGGATAAACCCAATGAAAGTAAGCGAACTGGCAAAGGCAGCAAAGGTAAAGCCGGACACGGTCCGCTTCTACACCCGCGAAGGCCTTTTAAACCCGACCCGCAACCCGGACAACAACTACCAGCAGTACGACGCCGAGGACCTGCGCCGGCTGCGGTTTGCCCGCAAGGCGCGGCAGCTGGGGTTCTCGCTGCCGGAGATTCGCTCCATCCTGGAGCAAGCGGATGACCATCACTCCCCCTGCCCCATGGTTCGCGAAGTGTTCGAGGCCCGCCTCGCCGAAGTGGAGAAAGAGATCCACCAGCTCCAGCAGTTGCGGGAGCGTATGCAAAGCGCCCTAACCGCCTGGCAGGCAATGCCCGACGGCACACCCGACGGCCACACTATTTGTCGGCTGATCGAACACTGGGACAACGACACCCCATCCAGGCCCGAGGAGGACCGCCACCATGGCTGAAGCTGAAATGGAAACCCTCGTACCCGCTCTGACTATTACCGGCGCAAGTTGTCAGGGTTGCGCCAAAAAGATCCGGGCGGCCCTGGAGCCCCTTACCGGCAGCACTGACCGAGTTGAAGTGGACCTTGAGAACCAGACGGTAGCACTGCCAGCTGATACCGACCTGGCCGATGCGTCTCAGCGGGTCACCGATGCGGGCTACCCGGCCGAACCCCTGTGGCAGCCGGCACTCTCGGTTTCCGGTGCTACCTGCCAGGGTTGTGCCCGCAAGATCCGCAATGCCCTGGAGCCGCTAACCGGCGCGCCAGAGCGCACCCATGTGGATCTGGAAAAGCAGACCATTTTGCTGATGCCCGGTATTGACCGGAACGAAGCGGCTGAACGAGTAACGGAAGCCGGTTACCCGGCGCAGCCCCTGAACGAGGAAGAGCCTGGCGAACCGGAACAGCCAGAGCCGGAACCAAATACGGCGCACCAAACACCGGAGCCTGACAAAGCCCCGGAAGTTGAGGCACCGGCACCAGCCAGCCACGATGACCAGGTACAGCTCTCGGTGACCGGCGCCACCTGCGCCTCCTGCGTGGCCACCATCGAGAAGGCACTGATGTCCGTAAGGGGCGTGACCGGGGCCCATATGAACCTGGCGGACAATACCGCCACGGCCACCGGCGACGCCGACCCGGATGCCCTGGTGCAGGCGGTGGAAAGTGCCGGCTATGGCGCCACCGTGATCGAGGACCCGGACGCCGCCGATGAGCAGAAGCAGGCGCAGGATCGCAAGCAATACCGGGACATGATGGTGAAGATGGCTGTCAGCCTGGGCCTGGGTATCGGGCTTATGGCCTACGGCATGGGCTTCGGATCCATGATGATCAGCGACGCCAACCAGCTGACCTGGATTAACCTGGGCATACTCACTTTTGCCGTCATGGTGGTTACCGGCGGGCATTTCTTTGTGGGTGCCGCCAAGGCGTTCCGCCATCACAACGCCAACATGGACACCCTGATTGCCCTGGGTACCGGCACCGCCTGGATCTACTCCATGGTGGTCTCGTTATTCCCGGGCGTGTTCCCGGACATGGCCCGCCATGTCTACTTCGAGGCGTCGGCGATGATCATCGGCCTGATCAACCTGGGCCAGGCTCTCGAATTGCGGGCCAAGGGCAAGACCTCCGAGGCCGTGCGCCGCCTGCTGGACCTGCGGGCAAAGACCGCCCGGGTGATCCGGGATGGTGAGGAGCAGGACATTCCTGTCGAGCAGGTCCGCAAGGGCGACCATATCCGCGTCCGGCCCGGTGAGAAGCTGCCGGTGGATGGCGTCATCGTGGACGGTAACACCCGCATCGACGAGAGCATGCTCACCGGCGAGCCCATGCCGGTCAACAAGGCCAGCGGTGACGAGGTTTCCGCCGGCACCCTGAACACTCATGGCTCCATTGTGTACGAAGCGACCCGGGTGGGTAGCGAGACGGCCCTGGCCCAGATTATCCGGCTGGTGAAAAAGGCCCAGGGCTCCAAGCCCGCCATTGGACGGCTGGCCGACAAGATTTCTGCTGTCTTCGTGCCCAGTGTCATGCTGGTCGCCGTGGTCACCGCCCTGGCCTGGTTCAACTTCGGACCTGATCCCCGGGTGGTCCACATGATGGTGGCAGCCACCACCGTGCTGATCATCGCCTGCCCCTGTGCCCTGGGCCTGGCCACCCCCATGTCCGTCATTGTCGGTGTCGGCAAGGCGGCAGAGTATGGAGCCCTGATCCGCCAGGGGGACGCTCTGCAGACCGCCGGCAAGCTGGACCTGGTAATCCTGGACAAGACGGGCACCATTACCGAAGGCCACCCGGCGGTAACCCATGTTCACGCCGCTGAGGGCGGTGAAGACGAACTGCTGGCCCTGGCTGCCGGCCTTGAGCAGCACTCCGAGCATCCGCTGGCGGAGGCTATCCTGGAACGGGCAAAGTCCGATGGTGCGCCCAAACGCTCCGTTATCGGCTTTGAAGCCCTGAATGGCAAGGGCGTACAGGGTGAGCTGAACGGTGAGCCCCTGCGTCTTGGTAACCGGCGCTGGCTGGAGAGCGAGGGCATTGATCTTGCCGGCCTCGACGAAGCCGCCCGCGCCATCACCGATGAGGCCGGTACGCCGCTGTTCCTGGCGCGGGGCGGCCGCGCCCTGGGGGTTATCGGTGTGGCCGACGCCATCAAGGAAGACTCCGAAGCGGCCATCCGACGCCTCCACGATGCGGGCATCCGGGTCATGATGGTGACCGGTGACGTACAGGCCACCGCCGAAGCCATCGCCCGCAAGGCCGGTATTGACGATATTCGCGCCGAAGTGCTACCCGAGGACAAGGCGGAGATCGTGGAAGAAATGCGCCGCAAGGGCCACACTGTGGCCATGGTGGGAGACGGCATCAACGACGCACCGGCACTGGCGGCAGCAGACGTCGGCTTTGCCATCGGTACCGGCACCGACGTGGCCATCGAAAGCGCCGCCATCACCCTGATGCGGGGGTCCCTGCACGGAGTGGCGGACGCGATACAGATCTCCCGGGCAACGGTTCGCAACATTCACCAGAACCTGTTCGGGGCGTTTATCTACAATACCCTGGGTATTCCCATCGCCGCCGGGGTGCTGTATCCGGTCTGGGGCATTCTGATGAGCCCGATCCTGGCCGGCGCGGCCATGTCACTGTCATCCGTCACCGTGGTCACCAACGCCAACCGGTTACGGCTTTTCAAACCCCGTCACCAATCTGAAACGCAGGAGGGGAACTGATGGCAACGGTGCTAGTCAACCTTGCAGGACTGGTATTAATGGGCGCCATCGTCTGGTGGTTCTGGCTCTCCGGATCCGGCGATGCCGGCGCCCGACACGATCATCATTGAGGACCGCACCATGAAGAAACTGACCATTGCCCTGGGCCTGGCCGCCAGCCTCACTGCGGCTCAGACGGCCTGGGCCGAAGATGACCTCAGCATCAAGGTCTACAAGTCACCGACCTGCGGCTGTTGTGGTGACTGGATAGACCACCTGGAAGAAAACGGCTTTGAGGTGGATGTCACCGACACCAACAACATGAACCAGGTGAAGATGGACGCCGGCCTGACGCCACAGCTGGCCAGCTGCCACACCGCGTTTATTGATGACTACGTGATCGAGGGCCATGTGCCGGCAGCGGATATCCGCCGGCTTGTGGAAGAAAAGCCCATGGCTCATGGTCTCAGCGTGCCCGGCATGCCGGTAGGCTCACCGGGTATGGAGGTGGGTGACCGCAAGGACAACTACCAGGTACTGCTGTTCAACGAAGCGGGGCAGACCAGGGTCTTTGCCGACTACCACTGACCACCGCCACGGATCAGCTCAGGCGGAACCGGTAACGGCTCAAGGGAAAATACCTGTTGCCTGAGTCGACGGGTTTTCTACGCACAGGCCATATCCTGGTCTATCATGGACTCACCTGACCCCAAGCCGGAAGGATTACCGCCTTGAGCCTCAAAACCCGCATTCTCGGCCTGACTGCGCTGCTGATCATGGTGGCTTCTGCTGCCTCCTGGATGGCCTATCGCGCCCTGTCTGAAGATATCATCGAACGCTGGGGCCAGCAGGTTGCCGAGATCCAGGTTCGCTACGACAGCGCACGGCTGCTGCAGTCCCTTGAACGGGAAATCGGCCTGGCCCGTCAGATGGCGGACTCTTCCACCTTGATCCAGTGGGCCCGGAACCCCGAAGACCCAACCCTGGAGGCTGCGGCCATCGAGCAGATGGAAAGCTTCCGCGCCAACTTCCGGGACAACAGCTATTTCGTCGCCCTGCAGGAAACCGGTCGCTATTACTTCAATAACCAGGCCAACGACTACGCCGGTAACCAGTTCCGCTACGTACTCAACCCGGAAGACCCGGACGATGCCTGGTTCTATCAGCTTATCGAGGAGGGCCGGGACTTCCACCTGAACGTGAACCCGGATACCGAACTGGGCGTCACCAAGCTCTGGATCGATGTGCTGATGCGTGGGCCCGACGATGAAATCCTGGGCATGGTGGGCACGGGTATGGACCTGGACAACTTCCTGCAGGATATCGTGGACATCGGTCAGGACGGCATCACCACCCTGTTTGTCGACTACAACGGTGCCATCCAGCTGTACCGGGACCGCAATTACATCGACTTTGCCAGCATCATCAAACCGGAAGGCCAGAAGAACACGGTCGATCTTCTGTTCGAGTCACCGGACGACCAGAAGAAAGTCCTGGGCATGCTGCAGATGCTCAAGAATGAGGGAGGCAGAGAAGGCGCCGTTGCCAGCAGCTTTGTTGAGGTGGATGGCCGAAAACACCTGGCGGGGGTAGCCTTCCTGCCTGCCATTGGCTGGTTCGAGATTACCCTGCTGGACCTTGAAACCCTGCTGCCGGTCAGTTACCTGTGGCCTCTGGTGGGGGTATTCCTGGCCACCCTGCTGGTCAGCCTGCTGCTGTTCCACTGGCTGATCAGTCGCCGGGTGCTCAACCCGGTACTGGCGCTGGAAGACGCGGTGTACCGGGTAAAGCAGGGCAATTTCGAATTGCCGCCACTGCCCAAGCCCGATAACGAAATCGGCCGCCTCAGCACCCATTTCGAGGCCATGACCGCCAGCCTGAAAACCATCAACGACGACCTCAAGGACCAGGTGGATGAACGTACCCGCGACCTGCATCGACTTGCCCGCATGGACCCTCTGACGGAGCTTGGTAACCGCAGGGCCCTGGACGAACTGTTTGCCGCCGAGATCGAGCGCTCCTACCGTCAGGGCACCGGTTTCGGCGTACTCTGGCTGGACATCGATCATTTCAAGGGCATCAATGACGGCCAGGGCCACCAGAGCGGTGACGCCATCCTGTGTGATATTGCCCACTGGTTGCGGGCCAGCCTGCGCCCCTACGACCAGGCCGGCCGCTGGGGTGGTGATGAGTTCGTGGTGATCCTTTCACCCTGCGATGCCCACACCCTCAGCCATATTGGTCAGCGTATACGCACCCATATTGAAAGCCAGAGCCGGGCCATGGGCATGCCGGTCACCGTGAGCATTGGCGGACACCTGGCCCAGCCTGGGGAACCCCTGGATGAGATTCTGAGGCAGGCCGACCAGGCCCTCTACCGCGCCAAGCAGGCGGGCCGGAACCAGCTGGTCACCAGCAACCAGGGCACGGCCGAACCCGCAACTCCCGAGCCCTAGCCCGGAAGCAGTTCAATGGGATAACGGACGGTGGAACGGCCTGCACCGGACTTCTCGCCGAAATTGACCAGCTGCAGGCGGGCACAGATCTTCGCTTCCAGGGTTGGCTGGCCAAGGGATGACTCCACCACCTTGCAACTGGATACCGCACCACTCTCCTCGATCACCAGCTCCGGTGTCACGGTGCCCTGCAGGGAGGGGTCCCGACGCAGGGCCCGGTTATAGATACTGAACACCGCCGCCTTGTTGGCGTCCATCGTCCGGCGCAGCTCTTCCCGGCTGCGGCTGACCCGTGGGCTGGTTGCGCGGGTTGGCTCGGCTCTGGCCGCGGACGACGGCGCGTTTGCCTCCCTGGGAGCCTGGACCCGGGTCTGCTGACGATCCTGCAGCGCCACCTCGCGGGTCTGGCCGGAGGCCTGGTGATCCGACGTGCCCCGGGACCGGTGCCCGGTCGCCTGCCGGGCCAGGCGATCGGTATCAGCCGCGGCAGGCGAGTCGCTGCGAGCCCTGGGGCCTTGCAATGAGGTAGAACCGGAACGTTCCCGCAGGGCAGACAGTTCGCTACTCATGGCCATGATGCCGGTCTTACCGGCGGTTTCCCGGGCCTGCTCCTGTTCGGATGGCTCCGGGGTGGGCGTCTCGGGTTGCGGGGCGGCCGCCGTCTGCTCCGCTGGCGCTGGTTTCGGTTCAGGGGCGGGCTCAGACTTAGGGGCCGGTTGCGGTTCTGGCTCTGGCTGCGGTGCCGGCCTCGAAACCGGCTCGGGTTCTGGTTCTGGCTCGGGTTCGGGCTCAGGCTCAGGTTCAGGTTCCAGCTCTGACTCCGGTTCCAGTATCAGCTCCGCCAGCTGTGGTGGCTCCCCGGTCTGCTCCGGGGGCGGCTCGGAAATCGGCATGAGCTCCAGTACCACGATGGCTGCCAGGAATACCGGTGCCAGTACCAGGCTGATGATTCGCAGGCGACGACGCTCGCCTTCGCTCTCTTCCCAGGGCAGGCCATAGCGGCTGGCAGCCATGTTACGCGCCCTCCGGATGCTTCTGGGTGACGGCCAGGGAGATGGCCGAATAGCCGGCGTCCGTGCACGAAGCCATCAATTTGCGCAGCACGGCGTAGGGCAGCTCCTGGTCCGCCAGGATCGTCACCGGTCGACCGTAGGCCACTTCTGAGCGAGTGCCAGAGGTAACCCCCCGCCCTGCGACCTCAGGCATTTCCAATGCTGCCAGGGCCTGGCTCAGGGGACCTGCAATGGCTGACTCGCTGGCTTCCAGTGCCCCTCGGGTCATGATCAGGCGACCATTGAGCAGCACGTTGTCTGCCGTCACGATCAGGGTCGGGGCATCTTCCGGCGTTTGCTGCGTGGTGGACTCCGGCAGCACGATCTCCGGGTTGTCGCTGATCAGCTGATTGTCCGCCGACGAGTTCACCATCAGGAAGAACACCAGGATGGTAAAAATATCCATCAGTGACACCAGGTTCAGCTTCCCCTGGTTTTTTGTGCGACGGTGATGGCGCCGCAGGCGGCGCGCCCGTGGCGATTCCTTCACGGCGACACCTCCGCGATCAGCCGTGGCGGCGCATCACCCACGGAAATATTGGGAAACAGCTTCACCTCCACCAGGCTGGTCACCTCCACGGTATGGAACGACCGTACCGTGTCCATTACGCCGATGAGGGTCTGGTAGTGGGTGTCCGGCGTTGACTTGACGGTGATGTTTTCCTGCTCCGGCCAGCGACTCTTGAGCTGCTTCATCACCTGCAGCAGCTGGCCGTAGTCGGGCCCGGCCGGCCGCGCGTCCTTGCCGCTGGTTCCTTCCCGACCAGTCGTGGCCTGCAGTGGCGGAATCTCACGCAGCACGTGGCCCTCGCTGTCGGTAACCACCAGCGCCTGTCCGGCAATCACCACCACCGGACGAATGGGCTGTTCCTCGGCCGCCGCTCCGGAGTTGCGGGGAAAGTTAAGCTCGATCACGGTGGTGCGTGCAAATACCACACTCATCAGCAGCACCGGCACCAGCACAATCATCAGGTTGAGGAACGGGGTGACGTCCAGGTCTGCTTCACTTGTCAGACGGCGATGTCTGCGCCTCATGGCATTCTCCTGACCAGTAGCGTCCGAACAGGCACTCAGCGCGAGGCGGTGCCGGCCGCCTTCGATTGCTGGGGCTGGGGCGTCCGCTGGGGCGCCGTAGCGGGCGCGGGACTGGCATCACTGATCAGGTTGAGCACCTTGATGCCTGCCATCTCGAAGCTGTCCACGATCTCGTTGGTGCGGGTCTGCAGCACCGCGTGGATCAGCAGCAACGGAATGGCGGCAATCAGCCCGAAGGCGGTGGTGCTCATGGCCAGTGAGATACTGCCCGAGAGCATGGCCTGGCGGTTACCGGCGGCCTCGTCGGCCCCCAGGGCGGTAAAGGCGTCGATCAGGCCGAAGATGGTCCCCAGCAGGCCCAGCAGGGTAGCCACATTGGCCAGGGTGGCGAGGTACTGGGTGCGTTTTTCCAGCCGGGGCATGATTTCCAGCAGGCCTTCCTCCATGGCGTATTCGATGTCTTCCCGGGGCTGCTTGCGGGCCAGGCGCAGCAGCCCGGCGCCGATCAAGGTGGCCATGGCGCTGCCGGAGTCCCGGGCGTAGTCGAGTGCGCCCTTGAGATCCTTGCGGTAAAGCATCTCGTGCAGCTTTCGGAAGTCCCTGCGATTGATGTGCTTCTGGGTGGTGAGGTAGAGCCAGCGCTCTACCGCGACCACCAGCCCGATCAGCAGCACAATGGCGATAACGACCATGAAAGGGCCTCCGTCCTGGAAGAAGCCAGCAATGGATTCGATCATGGTGGGTTACTCCTGGGTGTCCTGTGATCGTGGGTCAAGTCGGGTCTGGTGATAATCGAGGCGTCTGCGGAAGTTCTCCCGCTCCACCGGTGCCGGGGGCTCGCCGGTCACCAGGTGCCGTTCCATGGGTTCCGGTCCTCTACTGGCGACCGGTTGCCAGGGCACCAGGTAGAGCACCGTGGGCAATTCCTCTTCTCCCTGGATACGGGCTCCCTCGATGGTGACCACCCTGCCCTGGTCGCCTGCCTGCTGGCTGTGGGCCGGACCGGCAACCAGCAATATCAACAGCGGAAAGACTAGCGAGATGCGCCGGTAGCGACTGTGCCGGGTTTCCCGATTTCCTGTGCTCATACTCGTCATGTCACTCATAAGGGGCATCAAAGTCGGTTTTTGAGATCGGCTACCCATTGCGCCACCGCAGGATCAGGCTCAGCCAGCAGCGACTGATACGCCTGGTACAACTCCATTGCTTCCCGGTGCCGCCCCAGGTAGAGGTCCAGCAGGATGCCCAGATTGCGCAGGCTGGGCAGATGATCCGGATCGGCCGTCAGGGCCCTGCGGTAATAATCTTCCGCCCGTCCGAATTCGCCGTACTGACGGGCCATCACGCCCAGGTGGTTCAGGGCGTCCGGTTGCCCCGGTTTTTTCGCCACTACCCGTTCAAAACAGGCACGGGCCGGGTCAGTACGGTTGTCCCGGAAATCGAGAATGCACAGATTGAGCAGCGGACCGGTGAGGTCGGGACGTGCCTGGTGGAGCCGTTCCAGCTCCTGTCGCGCCCGGGCCGGATCCTGGTCCATGCGGGACACAGCCTCCTGGTACTGACTGCGGAGTTCGGCCGAGACCGCTCCCTTGTCCGTGCCCGGTTCCCGGCCGGTATCCGGGCCGGTGGCACACCCGGCGACAACGCATGTTGCCAGCAACAGGCTTGCGCGCCAGGCGTTATTCCAGCTCATGGACAGCACCTCCGGCCTGTTCCGGTTTGTGATAGCGGGCAGGCAACAGTTTGCCCAGGGCCTCGAAACTGCGGCGAATCCAGCCGTCGTAGTGGCCATCCCGGGTCGATGCGATGTTCTGCTCGTGGATGGCAATGGCGTCGTCCTCGAAAGGATAGGCCTGCTCCTCCAGCAACAGCTCATACTGCATCTGCTCCATATCATTGAGTCCCGGTGGCCGTTCGGACTCCATCAGGTCGCTGGCCAGGGCCCGGTACAGCTCCGCCAGGCGGTAGCCAGCCTGGCTGTAGTAGTCCTCGTGGCCATAACCAGCGGCCTTCTCGTAGCCGTCCGCGGCTTCACCCAGCGCCGCCATCCTGGCGCGCAGGTTCTCCTGTAATGGCAGTGTCAGCGGGATGGCCTCGAAGTCCGCCCGGGCCTCGTCAGCCAGGGTAATGGCCGCCCCCGACGCCAGCATCGTGATGCGGTTGCCGGCCTGGTCACCAAGGCGGTCTGCCGCGGCGATCTGCTGCTTCAGCCAGTAACGGCGGCGGTCGGGATCTCCCTGTTCACCATGAAGTTCCGCCAGCCGGTTGGCGGCTTCCATGTACGGGCCGGACGGCTCCGGCCATTGCTCGGCGTAGCGCTGATAGGCTTCAATGGCCCGGGAAGTGTCATCGCCACGGTCATACAGCTCCGCCGCCAGCCACCGGCTCTCACGCTGCTGTTCGGGGTCGGTGGCCTGATCCGCCAGGGTGGTCAGTTCTTGCGCCGCCCGTTGCCACTGGCCGGTCTCCCGGTAGGCCAGAGCCATCCTCGAGGGAAGACGGGCGGTCAACTCGTGACCTGGCCAGGCGGTCCGCAGATCGTTCATCACCACCAGGGCCTCGCCATAATCCCCCATCTCCAGTAACAGACCGGCGGCATCGTAGCGGGCACGGGCACTCATCTCGGTACCGGGGGCGATCTGGGCTACCCGCAACCATTCGGTGACGGCTCCCTGGCTCTCACCGGCCGCCAGCAGCTGTTCACCCTGCTGGTAGACAGACGCTGCCAGACTGTCCTGTAGCCCGCTTCGACGGGGGTCCTCCATAGGCATGTCCGCCAGCGCCCCCGAGTAGGCATGCTCTGCATCAGGGTAATCGCCGTTCTGGTAGTAGCTTCGGGCCTGCAGGAGACGGGTTTCCAGGGCCAGGCCTGGGTCTTGCAACGGCTGCCAAGACAGCAGCCGGTTGCCCAGACCCTCTACGCCCCGGTGATTGCCAGCGGCCGCCTCGTATTGCACGGCCCGGTATAGGATGGCCTCGGCGCGACCGTCCTCCGGAAAGTGACTGGCGAAACGGATCCGGCTCTGCTGTTCCAGGTCCGGCCATGGGCCCTCAGCATTCTCGGTCAGGCCCGAGTCGCCATAGGCCAGGATCGCAGCGTAGCCCGCCTCGGCAGCCCGTTCATGCCGGCCCTGTTCATAGGCCACCCGCTCAAAGGTCTCAATTGCGGCGCCCCACTGCCGCTGCGCCAGGCGGGTTTCCGCCAGCAGGAACAGCATTTCCGGGGTTTTCGGGTGCCCCGGGAAGGTATCGGCAAAGTCCTGGTAATAGCCGGCGGCCTGGTCGTACTGCTGGTCACGAATGGCCGGGGCACCGGCGTCCCGGGCCTGCAGATAGTGTCGGTTGGCCAGTTCCGGCAGCAGCACGATCAGCTGGTCACCGGTGGCACCGCGCACCGTTTTGGGGGCCTGCTGCCAGTAGTCGCTGCGTACCCCATACTGTTCCACGAACCGGGCCTGGGCAGACGGCACTGCTTCCGGGAAGCCGCCGTCCCGGTAGATGTCCATGATGCGCACTGCGTAGTGGGGCGCCTGCTCACTAAAGGGATGGGCTTCGATGTAGTGCTGGTAGACGGCGATGGCGTCGGTGTACTGCTCGCGGTCCTGGAGTTGCCGGGCATAGCGTTCGTAGACCAGGGGTTCCCAGGGTCTGGAACCGATCCGTTCAAACAGGTCGGCCACGGCCGGTGCCCCGCCCTGATAGGAGAAAGATAGCGCCAGTACCCGGAACAGGTCCTCCACCAGGGTCTGGTGTTTCCGGTCCAGCTCACCGGGTGCGGCACTGTCCGGCAAAAGCCGGTCCAGGGCCCGGCTGTAGCTGACAACCGCAGCGTCGTAGTTGCCCTGGCGAAATTCGGACCAGCCCTTCATATAGAAGCCGTGGGTGGCGAAGGTTTGCTGGCGCTCATCATCCACGCCCTCGGTGGCACGAATGACAGCCGCGTAGCCGTCTTCCGCAGCCGGATAGTCTTCCTCAATGAACAGAATCTCGGCACGGCGGAACTGCGCCTCCACCCATAGCGGCGAACCGGGGTGCCGATCGATCAGGCTCTCCAGTTCCCGGCGCTGGGCTGTCCGGTCGCCCCGGAGGTCAAAGATGCGGGCGAGCTGATAGCGCAGCCGGTGGTTGTCCGGATGCTCCGGGCTGTCCGCCAGCAACTGGCGATAGCCCTCGATCACCGGATCAAAGTGATCCTCGGCGGTATCCGCGAATTGCTGTTCCGCCTTGATGAACATCAGGTCGTGGAGCCGGTAGGCGGTGGCATGTTCCGCCTGTGGGTCATCCAGCAGCCCCAGCAGTTCCCGGTAGCGGATAATCAGCTGGTCCAGCATTGTTGCCAGCTGTTCCGGTGTCGTCTCGAGGCCATCGCGCTCTTCCCGATACTGCTGGTCCAGCAGGCGGGTTTCGGCGAGTCGCGAGGCCAGCAGGTAGCGGTGGGCCTGCCGCTGGTCACGACGGTAGTGGTCCTGCAACAGGGCCAGCAGGTGGCCCCCGGCGTCAGCCCGGGCGCTGGCTATGACTTCAGTCAGGCCACGCAGACGACGGTGACTATCCGCCACCCGGGCAGACAGGTCATCTGCTTCTCCCGGACCGGCCATTTCCTGTTCCAGCCTGGCCTTGCGTTCGGTCAGTTCCCCCAGGGCCGCGTCCAGCTGGTTCAGCGCCTGACGTACCCGCCAGCGGTTAGGGCCATAACTGTCAGCCAGCTGCCAGGTCAGGGCGGCGGCGACACGGTCCAGCTTTCGGCGCTGTCCGGCGGTGCGCTCGTCATCGGGCAACTGGGCAAGCCGTGCCCGGGCCCGTTCCAGGCGATCGCTGAGGGCGCGCTGCTCGTGGCTCATGAAGAAAGCCTCGTCCTGTCCGGCCTCGGCCCGCGCCACCTGTTGATGGAACCGTTGCTGGCGCTGCAACCACTGGTCATCGTCGATGCCTGCCAGCGCTTCGCGGGTATCCTCGATGCGCTTGCCACGCTGCTGCCGCCGGGTTTCCAGCATCAGGTGGAAAGAGGCGAGCTTCTGGTCGCCACCGTCCAGCAGCCGGGCCATCTGGTTGAGTTCGTGGTAGTCCTTCAGGGCACGCTGAAAACGTTCGCTGGCCACCAGTTCCGCCAGCCCGTTGCCATCCTCGCCCACACCCGGAGCCGGCATCACATGAAGGCGGCCATAGGGGTCGGTAACAATGGCATCCGGATGTTCCAGCAAAGCCGAGCCGGGAAGCCAGCTATGCTCCCCCGGGGCTTCCGGGGCGAACACGACGGCATTGAGCAACTCGGCCTGGTCGACCGTCACCAGCCGGCTGGCGGCGCCTTCGAAACGGGACTGCCAGTAGGCCGATGCCTCCCGGTAGGCCGCAAGTGCCTGGTTGCGACGGCCGGTCCGTTCGTAAAGTGCACCCCTTACCAGGGCCATCTGTTGCTGGGAGGGGTCGCTGATCTCATCCGCCGGCCACTGGGCCAGAACCTGGTCGGCGGTTTCACCCTCGACAGCGAGGGTCTCCAGGCGGCGGGCCTGCGTACCGAACAGGCTGGTGTCATCGATACCCGCCAGAATTTCCGACACCCGGGACTGGTCCCCGGATTGGTACCGCAGGGCCGCCAGGGTCAGGTAAATGCGATCCTGCAGGGCGCGGCGTTCGCCGGGCTGGGCGTCCAGCCATTCGCCTTCTTGCGCCAATGTCCCACCCAGATCAGCCAGCAACCGTTCACCGTTGTCACGGTTACTGGCCAGTACCCGGTTATAGCGCAGGTAAACCGACAGCAGGCTGTTGTCCGGAAGGGCATCAAGCACCCGGCCCAGCTTGGCATCGCTGTTTTCACTCTCCCGTTGCAGGGCCAGCTGACCCTGCAGGTAAAGGGAATCCCGGTAGAGTTCCGGCTGCTGTTCCCGGAACACTGACTGGTCCAGCTGTGCCAAGGCTTCCCGGGCGCTGTCCTGGTCGCCCTCGAGGTAGAACACCCTGGCAAGGTAGAACCATGCCTGGTTGCGTCGGCGCGGGTCCACGGAGTCGTCCAGTCGTTGTTCAAACCGGTTCCTGGCTTCCCGCGGCATGCCCCAGGAAAGCATCAGCCCTCCCTCCACCAGGGCGGGATGCTGACCATGCCCCTTGATACCCCCCTGCTCCTGGACTACTGCCAGCCGGGTCAGGGCATCCAGCGCATTGCCCTGGAAATAGTCGTACAGAACCTCTCCCCAGGCGGAATCCTGGGCCCGGGTCGGTGGGCCACTGGCCGCTGCCGTGGTCGTCATTGTCGACAGCGAAATGCCAGCCACGAGGGCCACACTGGCCTGGTGAATGCGGGCCGCCAGGCCATGACGGGTCATACCTGGCTTCACGGTTACTCCCACTCCACCAGTTCGACGGCCGGCTGGTAATCCGACGAGCGGTCGCGGATGCGTACTTCCAGGGCGGCGGTATCGGTATCCTTGTCCAGCTGATAGGTGGCCGCCTTGCGGTAAGACCGGTTCTCGGGGCCAATACCGTCCACAAACACCGTCACCTCATGCTTGCCTGTCTTCAGGTTACCCATGTGCAACCGCTGCATGCCGCCACGACACAGGGCATCCACCTGGCGGTCGGTATACAGGTGACTGGCCACCACCTCGTCATCCACCTTGAGCTTTACCGCATCCAGGGCCAGAAACTCGCCGGTTTCCACACTCAGGAACACCACAAACCGGGTGCTGGCGGGAAACAGCAGGTCTTCCTCAAGCACAAACAGGTCCCGGTTCAGCTCGATCACCTGCTTTCGCAACTGCTCAACATTCATGGCCACGGAGTTTTCTTCGCCATTGCCCTCCTGGGCCTGGGGCAGCGCCGGCCCGGCCAGCAGCATCAGCACAGCCCATACCCGGAACCGGCGGCGGTGGAAAAACTGGTTTGCTGTCATAACGAAGCCTCGGATATTCCGCTGGTCCGCCCACGGGGGCCGGACGCGCATTCAGTATTCAAACAGGATGGATGCCCGGGTGACCCACGCATCAAACCCATACAGGGGTTCCTCTCCCGGCAGGTAGTCACCACTGGCGGTGACATCCCGGAAGTTGTCGTAGTCGAAATCCAGGTAGTCCACCAGCAACCCCACTTGCAGGCGGTCTATGCCGGGTATGGCAGCCCGTTCCCACTGGTACTCGACACCCGCACTGAAGGTGAGCCCTGAAAAGGTGCTCATTTCCTTGTCACGGGCCAAGTGGGTCCGGGAATTTCCGTAGGCATACAAATCGCTGTAGAAGTCGGCCTGGTCCTGGGTGTAGTAGCGGATGCCTCCCTCCAGGGTCCAGTCGGGGCCCAGGCCCTGCACATACCCCAGCTCAACGGTATGGGCGTCGATTCCCCAGTCGTCGGTGAAATAGCGATAGCCGCCTCTCAGCGAAGCCCGCCAGGGAAGGTAATAGCGGCCCCGCAAGGCTGCCGAGACGCTCGTACGTGTATCCGGATAGCGCTCTGGCTGGTACAGGTAATTGGTGGGGTCCGACGGGTCGATGTAGCGGTTCTGTCGGTAAGGATTTTCCAGGAAGCCCTCGTCTGTGATCACTTCCAGGTCCAGTCCCACCAGACTATTGGGGGTCAGGACCTGGGTCAGGCCCAGCTGGTAGTTCTGTCTGTCGGCCTCTTCCTCGAAGGTGTCGTTGCCCACTTCCCTGACGGTATCCCAGCCCCGGGCATAGCCGATGGACAGGGTCGTCATGTTGCCGAAGAATTCCTGGGTAACGCCGAGGAAAAGTGTGTTGGCCTCATAGTCGTTCTCGCTACTGTTAGTGTAGCTGAAGCTGATAATGGAATTGCCCTCCAGGTAGTCCGCACCGAGGGTGTATTCCCTGCGCTCTTCGGTGTAGGGGCTTGCGGTTGCCATCACATCCACCGAGGCGGCGGACACCGAATCCACGTAATACTGGCCCGTGAACGACACCTGGTTACCCACACCCTTGCGAACCAGCACCGAGGGGCCATCGATGGTCATCCCGCCGCCTTCGTAACGGTGATAGAAAGCGTCCACCTTGTCCTCTGGCAGTGTTGCGCCCTGAAGGCCAGTGGTCAGCAACAGCAGCCACCCCGGCAACACGGGGGAGAAACGCCGGTCAGTTACAGCCACAACCACCTCCTGAGCTGCCCTGGGCACCACGGGCGGATTCACGGGCACCATAGACATGCTGTATGTATTCACCGGCTTTGCCCTGGCGGCTGTCCAGCATCACCGGATCGGCCAGGTTCGCCCGCTGATAGGGCTTAACCCAGGGCTCCGGTGCCGAACATCCGCTCAGCAGCAACGCCGACAGCAGACCGGTCATGAGGTGACGCACGACAGACGATTGCATGATCGGCTCACTCCCGGATCAGTTCGCGGATCTGGGCCCGGTAGTCGTCCTCGTACCCGGGCTGGTAGCCGTGGTGCAGGTAACGGGCCTGGCCATTGCGGTCGATCATGACCGTAGTGGGCATGGCCTGGACGTCGTAGCGCTCGCTGACCTGACTGTCGTGGTCCCAGAGAATGGGGAAATTCACCGGCATGTCTGCAAGGAATTCCTCGGCATCTTCCCGGTTCTGATCCACGTTGACCGCAAGTACCCGGAAACCGTAGTCCCGGAACTCCTTCTCGATGTCATCCATATGGGGCATTTCCTGGCGGCAGGGACCACACCAGGAGGCCCAGAAGTTCAGCATGATCACCTCACCACGGAGATCTTCCAAACGCAGGTTGTCACCACTGCGGCTCTTGAGGGTGAAATCCGGCGCGGTGCCGGAATCCCCGGCCATGGCTGAAACGGACACCAGCAGCCCAATAACAAGGCAAACAGCTCTGACCAGTTCCGATATATTCAAACTGAACTCTCCCTACTTGCTAATACCATATAGTAAACACATCACTTTATTTATGTGATGAACCTAGAAAAACATGGAAACAGAAGCACTGACTTCCGTATTTACGGAAGTTTTGTCATCGCCAAGAATGTCACTGTCAAAAAGATACTGACGAACATTAAGGTGTGCAGAAAAAGAATCCGTGAATAACACTTGATAACCGGCACCATAATTAACCGTAAAACGATTGTCGCCGGCAAAATCTGTAGCCCCTGCGCCACCGGTCAAATAGAAGTTTGTATTGAAGACCTGGCCTCCCGGGAAAAATGCCTCACCGGGTAACAGCCGATATCCGAGGTTGAGGTGATACCAACGATAGTCCCGGTCATCGTCAGGCAGCAGTTGTACGTCCCCCGCCAGGCGCTCAAAGCTGGTTTGCTCCGCCTCGGCGAACCCGATGCCCGCCTCCACGAAGAAGGCTTCGCTGATGTTGTAGCTCAGCCGGGCTCCGTACATGAGGGAGGACCCGAAGTCCTCGATGTTGAGCCAGCCGACCACAGCCGCCACTTCGAAATTCTCGCTGTCCACCAGGGCCTGCTCCACCGGCCGTGGTTGCACATCGGCTTCGATCAGCGGGGGCTCACGTTCCGACTGGGCCCTGACATCCTCCGGCGTGGCAAGGATGGCCACCAGGAAGGCAACTGCGATGATCACTTTCAGAAGAAAATACCGAGTCCGAGTTTCCATTCCGTCACTTCTTCGTTGGTTTTGCGGTCCGTGAAGACCTTGTAGTCGCGGATTTCGGCCCGCAGGAAGTACTGGTCGGCCAGGTAGTACCTCAACCCCAGGCCGATATGGGCGGTGGGGTTCTGGCGTCGTTCAGTCTGCGCCAGGGTCGCCTTGGGACTGATCCAGGCTACCCCCCCACCCATGGTGAGATAGGGCGCCAGTCGCCAGCCGGGGAATGGCTGGTGCTGAATACTCAGGTTCGCCAGCCGGATTTCCGAGCGGCTGCCCAGCACCTGGGAACCCTGGACTTCCAGCGCCAGGTTGCGCGTGAACTGCCATCCGGCAGCGACACTGATCGACGCAGCGCCCTCGAAGTCGCCCATCATGATGACTGCCTCACCTGCGCGCTTGATGAAGTCATCCCGTTGGGGGCGAGCCGCAACCGCCACCTGGCCATCGGCGGTCAGGGATCCGGTTGCCAGGTCATCCTGCAGCACCCAGCCCTCCCGGCCACGGCTGTCACGGACCTTGATCCAGCGGGTTTTCTGTTTCAGCAGGGTGAGCCACTCGCCCTTCTCGCTGGCGTGGAATACCGGATAGCCGCCGGCGGGCCCGGTGTACCACTTCAGGAACGGTGAGGTGACTACCACCTGGGCCGGGCTGTCGCCGGAAGACCACAGCCAGTCAAGCACCCCGGCCTGCAGCGGCAGGCTCCAGAGCAGACTGCACATCACCAGCAACCCCTTGCGGGCCAGACTACTCGGAGCCATCAGTTCTCCGGCGTATCAAAGGGGTTGTTGTAATACTGTGCGCCCAGGTCCAGCCACTCGCTGACCAGTCGCAGCTCGGCATCCGTCAGGAACCCATCGTGGGCGCCACCGGCAGCGAACGTATCCATAAAACCCTCGCTGGCAAGGGCCCCGGCGGAACTCATGACCGACCCGATCGACACCCGAACAAGCACCGGAATCGGGTTGCCGTCACCGTCCAGGATGAGTTCGCCGTCGCCATCTCTCAGGAATTCACCGGTATCCACCTGCCGGTCCACCAGTACGCCATCGATGACTTCCTGCTCGAAACGGGTAGCCAGTAACTGGCGGTAGACCTCCAGGTGGCGAGGCTGATCAGGCGATGCGCCGTCGCTGAAATCAAGGTGGGCCGCTGGCACCTGAACGGCGCCATCGGAATCAGTCCCCGAGTGGCAGCCAGTGCAGGTGTAGTCATCCAGTGCCGTACCGTCGTCGTCCAGCAATACCCGGTCCTTGCTCCACAGGGGATGGATGTGGGTTTCATAGTTGATCACGGCACGGCAGTAGGCGCTCCAGTCAGCCTGGCAGGCGGCAGAGACGGGCGCCGGGGTATCCAGGTCCCCATAGCTCAATACGAACGAGGCGACCTCCTCCCCGGGCCGGGCCCACTGATCCTCGAATTCCACGTCTGGCGTCAGCCTGCGCACCTGGTTGTGGCGGCTCCAGGTTTCCGCCATGGTTTCCCCCATTTCCGCCCAAAGGGCACTGCTGGTGCCGGGAAACTCCAGGTTGCTGGTAGGGGCGCCAGCATTCGCCGGCGGCGGGTCGGCCCGGTAATGCCCGTGGGGCACGTCACTGTTGGCGGTATGGCAGCCATTACAGGTCAGGGTCTCTCCGGGACGCAGCTGCAGCCAGTTCTGGTGACGGGGGGAGGTCCGGCGACCGCGGGCATCCACCACGCTGATGGCAAAGGCAACATTGGCCGGCACAGCCGCACGCACGGAACCGTCAGGCTCCACCGGTACATACCCGAGGATTTCCCGCATCCCCTGGGCCCGACTGATGCCAAAGTCGGCATTATTGATTGCGCGCACGTCATCGTCCGGAATGGATACCGGCTTCTCGAACCGGACAAAGCGGGCGGGACGTTGATCCGGCGGCGTCACGCCGGGATTGGCCATGACGCCGATGCCACTACTGGCAGTGTCCACGCCATCGAAATCGTACACAGAACGAATGTGGACAATGCCCAGGCCTTCGTTTACCAGCTCACGGGCGTCTTCCGCCAGGGCCCCGACGTCCAGGTCCGTCGCGCGATAGGCGGGGAGCGGGCGGGAGCTCATCAATACCGCCTCGGAGATCTGCTGCCCCTCCCGGGCCGGGGTGATGGGTAGCTGAGTATCGTTGTCGGCGTTGCGTTGCCATAAACCGAACAGGGGGGGTGCCACCTCATACTCTTCCGAGCCCAGACGTTCCGCTGTACACGGCAGGTTCGGCTGGCCCTCAATACTGCCATTTACCACTTCCCGCACCCGGCAGGGGCTCCAGCTGACGAGGTAGCGGCTGGAACCGTCAAACAGCGGCATCACCGAGTCGAAACTGCCTGCGAGGCTGGCCGAGCCATCCCGGGACTGCCCCGGCACCAGTGGCTCGAGGGCGTCGCCGGCGACACCCTCCAGGGTCAGGTCGTGCTCTACAAACCGCTCTATATCCACCAGGCTGGGGAACGAGGTCAGGTCATTGTTGCCCAGCCCGCGGGCCAGCACGAGGATATCGCCAGTGCCGGTCTGGATCGGCCGGAAGTAATGCAGGTTGCTGCCGTCGACGCTGTGGGAGTGCCGGCCGAACACATAGGCAAGGCCAGTCCCGTCCGGGTTGACCTGGTAAAGATTGAAACCGTTGTTAGCAGTCTGGCCCGCATTGTCCCATCGACTGAACAGGATACGACCGTTGTCCAGCACCACCGGGTCAAGGTCGTGGCTCTGGTTGAAGGTGATCTGGCGGATATCTGTGCCGTCCGCGGCCATGACATGCAGGACGAACGCCGGCGACCTCTGTTGTTCGTCCTGCGCCGCAAACATCCCCTTGCCCTCGTCCAAAAGTATGGCCCGGGATGCCCGCTGGCGTGTGGAGGCGAAAACGATGCTGCCATCGGGAAGATAGGCAGGGGCAATGTCATGGGCGGCATCCGCCTCGGTATCGGAAACAATGATCCGGCGCAAAGTGCCCGCGCCCAGATCGTACTCCCAGATATTCCAGGTGGGCTCGATCTCTTCATCACCGGTGACCGGTGCATGCATGGCAAACAGCAGGCGCTCACCATCATGGGAAACCGTCAGGTCACGGACGTCGTAGCGCAACCGTCCGTCATCATCCAGGAACCGGTCACCCGGAAATGCCCGAGAGGCAATATCCTTCGCAGCGGCGGAGGGTGCAGCACTTTCCTTGATATACAGCCGTGCCCCGGGCATGAAGGCGTCGGGCTGGCGGCGGTCACGAACCACAGGCATGGCACTGCCAGTGTTCAGGACCAGCGGACGCTGGATATAGGCAACGGCCTGTTCGTTCACCACGGGATCGGGCTCCTGACTGCCGCCCCCGCTTTTGCAACCACTTGTTATAACAATGGCAACAAACAAAGCCGTAAATAAATGCGCCCGCACTTTATTTATATTGGATATTAATTCCGAGACGCAAGTCACAATCGATAGTCCTTTAAAATACAGGTTTCCTCTGTTTTTAAGTATCTCCGGTTATTGCTCACACTCCAATAACTTCGTCTGACCTGTTTCATTTATCGTGGAGCAGCACACAAAATAGTTAGAACTCCTACCGTAAAATCCAAACGCTGTTAAACATGTCACACCTTTTTCGGCAGTTCCGAAATATGAAGTGACCAATATCAATGGGAAACTGCAAAGGATATGCGTCATGGACGCCAGACGTCAGTCTTGTCTGACAGGTAAACAGTCAATACCAACCCGGGACCAGGGCAACTCTCCTGACCGGATAAGCCTTCACGCCCCCTTGCTACCAGTCAGCCCCGCCCGCCTGCTGGCAACTGTGTTGATGGCCACCCTGTTATCGGTACCCACCTTGCTGACAGCCGGAGAGCGTGAGCAGGCCTTTCGAATGCATAGCCGGCTTACTGGCGTGCCGCCAACGGAGAGTGTGCTGCAGCAGATGGCGGCGGAAATCGCCAGCGGCAACCCTGTGGCCGCAGCCTATATCGCCATGGATGATCCCGCTTTCTACAACGTGACGATCAAGAGCCTGGCTGCCCCCTGGACCAATGAGGCCATGAGCCCCTTTGTGCCACTGAACGATTACACCGCAACCGTGATTGGTCTAGTACGGGACGACGCCGACTTCCGCACGGTGCTGTACGACAACGTGCTCTATGAGGGCGACATTGGCGGGTTACCCCCATACAGCACGGGCAACAATGCCCACTACGAAGCACTGGAGAACGCCGGTGTTCCGCTGGCGGATTCCCTGCGCCGGGTCAGCCAGTCCAGCCGGAATGGCCTGCCGTCACAGGCCACCGCCGGCGTCATGACCAGCCGGGCAGCAGCCCGGGCCTTCTTTATCGATGGCACCAACCGGGCCATGTTCCGCTTCACGCTGATGAACCACCTGTGCAATGACCTGGAGCAGGTGGCGGATGTCACCCTGCCGGTGGATCGTATCCGCCAGGACGTCTCCCGCAGCCCCGGTGGCGACAGTCGGGTATTCCTCAACAACTGTGCTGGGTGCCATACCGGCATGGATCCCATGGCACAGGCTTTCGCCTACTACGACTACGAGTACGACAACAACGCCGATCTCGGGGAACTGGTGTACAACACCATCGGCATGACCGACCCGGAGACCGGCACCCGTGTACAGAGCAAGTACCTGATCAACGCCACCAACTTCGAACACGGTTACATCACCCGGGATGACCAATGGGATAACTACTGGCGCACCGGTGACAACCGCCGCCTGGGCTGGGACGACACCCTGCCCGGCTCCGGTGAGGGCGCCAGGTCCCTGGGACGTGAACTGGCCCACTCTGACGCCTTTGCCCAGTGCAAGGTTCGCCAGGTCTTCGAGCAGGTGTGCCTGCGGGAACCCGGTGATGCCGATGACCGCAACCGGCTGGAAGCCATCGTCAGTCGATTCAGGAGCAGCGGCTACCAGCTGAAGCGGGCCTATGCGGAATCAGCCGCCTGGTGTATGGGCCAGTAAAGGGATGCGCAAGTCTGTGATAAAGGAATACGAGGTCACGATGAAGATCACCATAAGGCTCTACCGGCCCCTGCTTTGCACCCTCCTGCTGTCGGCGCTGGCCCTGAGCGGCTGCAACACGGGCGAATCCACCGAAAGCCTGCCCAACACCCAGGCCCCGGGCACCAGCCAGTACGATGGCCCGGCACCGGCCACCGCCGATGTGCAGGCATTCAAGATCAATGTATGGGACAACCTGTCACTGACCAGTCGCTGTGGCGAATGCCACAACAGCTCGGGCCAGTCGCCCCGCTTTGCCCACGAGGGTGACGTCAACATCGCCTACGCCCAGGCCAATACCGTGGTTAACCTGGCTGACCCCGGGCGCTCTGCGCTGGTCAGCAAGGTCGCCGGCGGCCACAACTGCTGGCTGGGAAGCGACCAGGCCTGCGCCGACGCCATCACCAGCATGATCAGCGGCTGGGCGGGAGGCAGCGCCGGCAGCGTCAACCGCATCGAGCTGCAGGCCCCTGCCCTGCGTGACCCGGGCGGCACACTGCCATTTCCCGAAAGCAGTGGTGCGTTTTCCACCACCGTTTACCCACTGCTGACCAGTTACTGCAGCAGCTGCCACGCCGATGGCGACACCCGGCCCTACCTCGCCAGCGGTAACGTGGACACCGCCTACGACGCGGCCAGAAGCCGCATGAGCCTGACGGCTCCCTTCAGCTCGCGACTGGTGGAACGACTGCGGGATGACCGTCACAACTGCTGGAACGACAGCTGTGAGGCCTCCGCCAATGAAATGGAATCGCAGATTGAAGCCCTGGCGGCCACGGTCACTCCCAGCAACGTGGACCCGGACCTGGTGACCAGCAAGGCGCTGACACTCGATGGTGATGGCCTGATGGCCAATTCCGGCGGTCGTTACGAAGATCATGTGATTGCCCTCTACGAGTTCAAGACAGGGGAGGGCAACACCGCCTTTGATACGTCCGGCATTGAGCCCTCCATGCACCTGTCACTGACCGGTAACGTGGAATGGGTTGGTGGTTACGGAATCAGCTTCGGGCCGGCCTATACTGACAACGGCTCCAGCATCCGCAGCGGCAAGGCCCAGGCCACCACCGGTAACAGCCGCAAGCTTCATGAACTGCTTGCCGCCTCCGGCGAATACAGCCTGGAAGCGTGGCTGGTACCCGCCAATGTAACCCAGGAGGACGCCCGCATCGTGTCCTACTCGGGATCCGCCACCAGCCGCAACCTGACCCTGGGCCAGACCCTGCAGAACTACGAGGTACTGCAACGCAGCTCCACCACTGACCAGAACGCCACATTCAGCACCGAAGACGGCGCCAATCGCCTGCAGGCCAGTCTTCAGCATGTGGTGATCAACTTCACCCCGGACCAGGGCCGCCGGATTTTCATCAATGGCCAGGCTACCGACGATGTCGACCCCGCCCCCGGCGGCCTGCTGAACAACTGGGACGACAGCTTTGCCCTGGTGATGGGTAACGAGACCGACGGCGCTGCGCCCTGGGAAGGCACTCTGCGACTGGTGGCCTTCCACAACCGGGCACTGTCACCGGAACAGGTGCGTACCAACTTCGAGGCCGGTGTCGGTCAGAAATATTATCTGCTGTTCGGCCTGTCGCACCTGATCGACGTGCCCCAGGCGTTCATGGTGTTCCAGGTGAGCCAGTTCGACAATTACAGCTACCTGTTCGCCGAACCCTTCTTTATCAGCCTCGATGACGAGGCCAGCCCCGGCAGCATCCCCCTCGCCGGCATGAAACTCGGCGTCAACGGCCGTGAGACCCTCACCGGCCAGGCATGGAGCCGCCTGGAAACCACCCTGAATGACAATGACTATGTTCCGGGCCGGGGCCAGCCGGTTTCCCGCCAGGGCACCATCGTGTCCCTGGAAGGAGGTCCCGCAGCGGACGAGTTCTTCCTCAGTTTCGAACGACTGGGTGACCACCAGAACGTGGTGATCGAAGGAACACTGCCGTCCTCGCCGGGGCTGCCCGAGCTCCCCCCGGCACCGGACATCGGTCTGAAAAATTTCGATGCCATCAGTGCCACCATGGCAAAACTGACCGGCGTTCCGGCAACCAATCCCGAAGTACGCAGCACCTTCGTCACCGTGCGCGAACAGCTGCCTTCAGGACCAGGTATCGAGGGCTTCCTGTCATCCCAGCAAATGGCGATCACCCAGATGGCAATCGGTTACTGCAATGAGCTGGTGGACGACACCAGCCTGCGGTCAGCCTTCTTTCCGGGCTTCAGCTTCGGTGCCTCTCCGGCAACAGCCTTCTCAGCGGGCAACCGGGAGCTGATAACCGGGCCACTGATCGACACCATGGTCGGCCGCAACCTGGATACGCAGCCACTGGTGGCAGACCTGGAGGGCGAACTGGATGAACTGATGGATACCCTGGCCGCCTGCGGTGGCAGCTGCCCCGCCAACCGCACCGCTACCGTCGTCAAGGCCAGCTGCGCCGCGGTGCTGGGCAGTGCCACCACGCTGATTCACTGACACCGGCCGTCACAGGAGGATTTGACCATGTTCATCAGAAGATCAGGGACGCGGCCGCTGGCCAACCATGAGCCGCTGTTTCACAGTGATCACGCCCGCCCCCGCACCCGTCGGGAATTTATCGCCCAGGGGCTGAAGGCAGGTAGCGCCGCGGTATTCGGAGCCTCGACACTGAGTCTGTTCGCCAATCCGCGGGCCGCCTCCGCTGCCCTGTCACCGGACCTGCATACCCTGCGGCAGAGCTGCGGCATTGCCGTGCAGGGTGCCGGCAAGATTCCGTTCATCTGCTTCGACCTGGCCGGGGGCGCCAGCATGGCCGGCTCCAATGTCCTGGTGGGCAGGTCCGGCGGCCAGTTGGACTTCCTCAGTACCCAGGGCTACAACCGACAGGGGCTGCCGGGTGATATGCTGCCCAACAACCCCTCGTTCATTAGTACCGAGCTGGGGCTGGCCTTTCATTCAGACAGCGGTTTTCTGCGGGGCATACAGCAAAGTACCAGCGCGGGTACCCGCGCCGCCATCAACGGTTCAGTGATTGCCGCACGCTCGGAAAACGATACCGGCAATAACCCCCATAATCCCATGTACGGCATCCACCGGGCCGGCGCCGATGGCGAACTGCTGACACTGATCGGCTCACAGACCTCAGACTCCGGCGGCAACTCCATGGCACCCATGGAGCTGATCATCCCACAGGTGCGGCCCACCAAGGTGGACCGTCCCAGCGATGTGACCGGACTGGTGGATACCGGCAGCCTGGTGGGCCTGCTGGACCAGTCCGATGCGGTGGCCGTTATGGAATCCATCCAGCGTATCAGCGACCAGAAACTGGCACGGCTGGACACCCGCACCGGCGTTACCCGGGAAGAGGTCATCAAGGACCTGGTGCGCTGTAGCTATGTGAAGACTGCAGACCTGGCAGACCGCTTCGGCGACCCCTCCACCCTCAACCCGGAGATGGATCCGGATATCGTCGGCCCTTCGGGTATCTTTACCGCGAGCGAATTCAGTAACGAACGGGAGTTCCGCAAAACCGCCTCGGTGATGAAACTGGTGCTGAACGGCTTTGCCGGCGCCGGCACCATCACCATGGGCGGCTACGACTACCACACCGGGGAACGGGCCACCGGCGAACGTCGGGACCTGCTGGCGGGACGCTGCATGGGAGCCTGCCTGGAATATGCCGCACGGGTGGGCATGCCACTGATGCTCTATGTGTTCAGCGATGGCTCAGTGTCCAGTAACGGTCGTATCGACGACTCCATGGACGGCCGTGGCAAGGGCGAGTGGACCTCGGACAACCAGCAGACGGCGGCGTCGTTCTACCTGGTCTACAACCCCAATGGCCGGCCTGCAGCCATCCGCAACCAGGTGGGCTGGATGCGGGAAGACGGCAACGTGGAAACCTCTTCCAGCCCTGCCGCCAACAACGTCAATCAGCTGGTGCAGACGGTGTTGCTCAACTATATGGCGCTACACGGCGAGCAGGGGGATTTCGGATCCCGATTCGCCGGGCATGGGCTTGGCAATAGCGCCTCACAGGACCGGCTCATCGGACTTGAACCCATCGTCAGCGGCACCATCGGCTGACGCCGTCCCCGCCCGCTACAGAATCGCACTGAGCGGGCGGGACCCTGACGCTACTCCCCGGACATCAGGCCCCGGGAATAATGCATGCGACGCTTACCGTCGATCACCACGCCATCGATCCCATCAAGGCTGTCAATCAGCGCCAGGCCCTGCTCGGCACCCAGCACGAAAACCGCTGTCGACAGGGCATCGGTGGTCACAGCGTCGTCGCCGAGAATGGTCACGCTCTGTACCTCACCCACGGGACGGCCCGTGGCCGGTGACAGGATATGGTGCACCCGCTGACCTGTGTCATCGATAAAGAAACGCTCGTAGTCACCGGAGGTGGAGATCGCGGTGTCTTCCAGAGGAATCACCACCGCCTGACGCTCCCGGTGGCGCGGGTCCCGCACCCCGACCATCCATGGGCGCCCCCGCCGGTCCCCCAGCAACCGCATATCACCGCCAGCGCTCAGGCGCGCGTGCTCAATTCCCGCCTGCCTCAGAACCTCAATGCCCTGATCCACTGCGTATCCCTTGGCGATGCCTCCCAGGTCCAGCATCAACCCCGGGTTACCGAAGCGTACAGTACCGCTGCCCTCGTCCAGCGAGACGTCCCGGTAGTTAACCCGTGTCAGCCCTTCCCGCACCTCGTCCTGACCGGGCTGGTGCCCCGCCCGGAAATCATACAAATGTCCCACTGAGGCAAAGCTGACATCGAAGGCCCCGCCACTGAGCCGGGCAATGTCCCCGGCCCGGGCCAGAACCTCGAACAGGGGTTTACTGACCCGCACCTCACGCTCGGCCGCCTCACGGTTTACCCGGGACAGTTCCGAATCCTCACGGTAACGGCTCATCATCCTGTCAACGGCCGTGAACTCGGCAAACACCGAGCGCCAGAGGGCTTCCGCCCGTTGCCCGTCCTCCGCCCAGAGCTCCAGGGAAACCGGTGTGGTCATGGCACTGTCGCTGAAACGGAACCATTCCGCCCTGGCAGTTGTGGCCACCACCAGGCCGGCGAGAAATAATGTCAGGCATTTCGACAGGATAGGTACAGGCATGGTGTTCTCCCGAAAAACAGCTGGCTTATTGTGCCACCGAAAATCATCGGTTACCGGCACTGAATCTCAGCCACAGACCATCTGACTCAGCCAGCCATAACCGGTATACTCCCGCCAACAGTCACTCTTATTCAGCCAGGTTTCATTCATGCTTAATGCGGACGCGCTCAACCAGTTGCGCCAGCTCAAAACCGACATCAAGGAAAACAAGGTGGTCTACCCCGGCACCGTCAAGGCCACCAACGGTCGTTTCGGGTTTGTGGCACTGGACGAAGGTCGCGATGTGTTCCTGCCGCCGGAGGAAATGCAGAAAGTACTGCCGGGTGACCGGGTTACGGTGACCGAAGTGCCAGGCGAGAAAGGCCGCACCCAGGGCGTCGTGGACGAATTGCTGGAAACCAGCCTGACGACTTTCGTGGGCCGTTATCTGGTGAAGGGCAAGGGGCATTTTGTGGCGCCGGAAACCCCGGGCATTGGCCGCTGGATCTTTATTCCGCCCAAAGAGCGTAACGACGCGAAGCCGGATGACTTCATCTACTGTCGCATACTTCGTCACCCCATCAAGGACGGCAAGGGCCAGGCCCAGGTTATCCGGGTGATCGGCAAGGCTGGTGATCCCGGCATCGAACGCAGCTTTACCCTTGCCAGCTTCGATATGGACGATGCCTTTCCTGAAGCCGTGGAGCAGCAGGCTGAGGGTCTCTCTGAAGAGTCCATAACGCCCCTGCGCGAAGGGCGTGAGGACCGCACCACACAGCCCTATGTCACCATCGACAGTCCCGGTACCCAGGACATGGACGACGCTCTGCTGGCGGAGCCCAATGCCACCGGTTGGCGCCTGTCGGTTGCCATTGCTGACCCCACGGCGCTGATTCCGGAGGGCTCACCCGCTGACCAGGAAGCCCGTAACCGGGCGACGGCGATCTACTTTCCCGGCGAGCCGCGCCCCATGCTGCCGGAAGCCATCAGCACCCGGCTTTGTTCGCTGATGCCGGACACCGACCGGCTTGCCCTGGTGTGTGATCTGCAGGTGAACAACGACGGCAGCCTCGGCGAGTTCAGTTTTCACCGGGCGGTGATCCGTTCCCGGGGCAAGCTCAGCTATGAACTGGTCAGCCAGTTGCTGGAAGACCAGCACAACGAGGAAACCGATGCCCTGACACCGGAGGTCACCAACAACCTGGACCAGCTACACCAGGCAGCCACTGCGTTGCGCAAATGGCGCTCGGACCATGCCCTGCTGAACAGCGACCGGCCGGAATTCCGCCTGCGACTGGACGAAAATCGTCGCATCCGCACCATTGAGCCGACGGTCCAGAATGAAGCCCACCGGCTGGTGGAAGAGTGCATGGTGGCGGCCAACCGCTGCGCTGCAGATTTCCTGGGCAAGCAGGACCATGGTCTGTTCATTGCCCACCCGGGCCTGCGGGACGACCGCGCGGACAATATCCGGGCCCTGCTGGAGCGCTACGCTCCGGAACTGGCCAGCATCGACCCGGCCACGCCGGAAGGCTTCCGCGAGCTGATGGTACGGACCTCTGACCTGGATGCAGAAGTGCCGGTCAGGACCATCATCGCCCGTCAGCTGGCCCGGGCGGAGATGGTGTTCGAGGCAGCGCCCCACCAGGGTATGGGGCTGCCTGCCTATACCACCTTCACCTCACCGCTGCGACGCTATGTGGATTTCTACGTGCATCGGCTGATCAAGGCGGCACTGTGGGATGAACACCACGACCGGCTGGCAGACACAGGCCTGAACCAGCTGCAGTCCGCCCAGATACAGGCTCGCCAGGCATCAAGCACCCTGGAGAGCTGGCTGAAGAGCGATTACGCCCGTCAGTTGGACGGGGGGGCCACCTTTACCGGCGTGATTACCCGCACTGTGCCGGCAGGCTTTTTCGTGCGACTGGACAGCAACGGGCTGGAAGGCTTTGTCAGCTGCAAGACCCTGTCAGGCAAGTTCAGCTTTGACCCGGTCACCCTGCGCCTGGAAGCCACCAAGGGAGCCCGGACCTTCCAGCTGGATCAGGCTGTAACCGTAAAGCTCGCGGGTATTGATGAGGAGCGGCGCCAGATCAACCTGGAGCTGGTCTCTGACAGCACTGAAGAGGTATCGCCTCCCCCTGAGGACTGATGGCTCGGGCAAGGGCTCAGCGGCTGACGCTGGGCTCTCCCTTGCCGGCCTCCGTCAGCATTCGCTCCAGTCGCTGGTCTTTCTCCCGCCACAGAGCTCCCAGCCAGTCCTTGAGCTGACGGCGATACTCAGCGTCTTTGGCGTAGTCCCGCCCCTTGAGGGCTTCCGGAATGGGGTGGGTATGGATTTCCATGCGCACCTCACTGACCCGGCCGCACACGAAATCCCAGAAGCTGGGGGCGCCACCCGGGTAGGCGATGGTGACATCCACCAGCGTTTCCATGGCGTCTCCCATGGCATCAAGCACGAACCCCACACCGCCGGCCTTGGGCTGCAGCAGGTGCTGATAGCGTGATTTCTGCTTAAGGTGCTTCTCGGGGGTAAACCGCGTACCTTCCACAAAGTTCATAACGCTGACCGGCGTAAAGCGGAACTTCTCACAGGCCTTGCGGGTGGTCTCCAGGTCCTGCCCGCGCTTTTCCGGGTGCTTTAACAGGTACTGGGGGGAATGCCGCTTCATGAAGGGGAAGTCCAGCCCCCACCAGGCGAGACCAATCACCGGCACCCAGATCAGTTCCTTTTTCAGGAAGAACTTGAGAAACGGCGCGCGGCGATTGAACACCCACTGCATGGCCAGGATATCCACCCAGCTCTGATGATTGCTCAGCACCAGGTACCAGCTTTCCCGCTCCAGCTCCTCGGCGCCTGCCACATACCAACGGGTACGCTGGGTCAGGCGCATCCAGGCGTTGTTACCGGCCACCCAGTTCTCTGCCACCCAGATAATCAGACGGGTACAGCCCACCCGAAAGCCCTTGTGGGGCACCACCAGCTTGAGCAGCGCCGGTATATAGAGAAAGAGTGCCCAGAACAGGGTATTGAGGATCAACAGGGTGACCGCGATCACGCCAATCAGGGGCTTAGGCAGGAATCCCAGCATCTTGTCTTCCGTTTTCCGGTGTTATAAGGCGTGCATGATAACAACGCAGGGCTCGATTGGGCAGGCCTATGGCGTGCTACACTGCATTCATGAAATCCGTTGATCAATTCCACCTCGACACCCGCTCGCTGGAGGTGTTTCTCGCCGTACTCCGGGAAAACAGCGTTTCCCGGGCGGCGGTGACCCTGGGCATGAGCCAGTCTGCGGTCAGCCATACCCTGGAGCGGCTGCGCCAGACCCTGGGGGATCCGCTGTTCGTCAAATCGGGCCGCGGTATCGCGCCAACCCGTTATGCCCTGAAAACCGGGCCCCATATCCAGCAGATCCTGGACGAACTGCGCGCCCTGTCGGCCGGGCCGCCCTTTGACCCGGCCACCGCGGAATTCACCTTCACCATTGCCGCCAACGACTATCAGCGGGACCTGCTGTTGCCGCCGCTGATGAAGCAGTTGGCTACAGACGCCCCCGGCATCCGGCTGCAGGTGATTCCTTCCGGCATCCCCGGGCCAGAGTTGCTGCGGGAGGATGTTTGCGATCTCATCATCACCCCCCATGCCCCGGAAACCGGCGACATCATCCAGAAGGGCCTGTTACGGGACCAGATGGTGATTTTCTATGACCCTTCGGTACGCGCAGCACCGGCCACACTGGCGGAGTATCTCCGGGCCCGGCATGTCGACGTACTGTTCGGCACCGGCGAGCGCACCGGGCTGGAAAACGCCCTGCGGGCCCGCGGCCTGAGCCGGAATATCGCGGTCACGGTATCCAACTTTTCCGGCCTGCCGGAGTTCCTGCGGGGTACCGACCTGCTGGCCTCCGCGCCGTCGCGCATGCGCCACCAGCTGTTGCGGGGCTTCGCCACCGCGCCGCTGCCCTTCGATTACCGTGACGTGCACCTGCTGATGATCTGGCACCAGCGTTACCAGGCCGATACTGGCCATCGCTGGCTACGCAACCGGCTGGCGACGGTAGCCCGGAACATCAGCAACTGATCGATATCCTGCATAGGTCCTATGACCGGCCAGGCCGTTATCTTTCCGGTGACAGGCCGTATAGTAGGCCTCTCACTTTTTTTCACCGGAACACCCATGCTTGCACTGACCAGTATCTGGACAACGATATTGTTGGCGGCGGCCGTGGCCCTGGGGCCACTGGCCACCGACATGTACCTGCCGGCGCTGCCCGCCATGGGGCAGGCCTTGTCGGCAGGCCCTGACCAGGTACAGCTTACCCTGAGCCTCTACATGGCCGGATTTGCCGTCGCCCAGCTGTTCTGCGGACCGCTGGCGGACCGGTTTGGCCGCAAGCCTGTCATGATCGGCGGCCTGTTGCTGTTCTTCCTTGCCAGTATCGGCTGCGCCCTGGCCAGCAACGTGGAAACCCTGATGCTGTTCCGCTTCCTGCAGGCCCTCGGTGGCTCGGCCGGCCCGGTTCTTGGCCGGGCGGCTATCCGCGACATCTATACGCCAAGGGAGGCCGCCCGCATCATGGCGCTGCTAGCCAGCATCATGGCCCTTGCCCCGGCAGTGGCACCCACCGTTGGCGGCTTCCTGCTGGCCGGTTTCGGCTGGCCTTCCATTTTTGTGGCACTCGGTGTATATGGACTGATCGTGGCCGGGATTGTCGCCTTTGGTATCCGCGAACCCATGGCTCCGGAAAACCGGCAGTCCCTCAGGCTGCGGTCGCTGGCCAGTAATTACCGGTACATAGGCACCGACCCGAGCTTTATCGGATACACCCTGACCAATGCCTTTGCCTTCGCCGGCCTGTTTGCTTTCCTGTCCGGTTCTTCCTATGTACTGATCGATTTTCTCGGTGTCCGGCCAGAGCATTTCGGGCTCTATTTCGCCTGCGTGGTGGCGGGCTACATTGCCGGCAACCTGGTGGCGATGCGCCTGGGCCGGCGCTGGCTGCCTGATCAGATCCTGGTGCGGGGGCTCCTGGTCAGCGTCGCCGGCGGAACATCCATGGCGGGGCTGGCCATGGCCGAGGTCTATAGCGTGTGGGCGGTAATGATTCCACAAAGCCTGTTCATGGCCGGCGTGGGCATGACCCTGCCCCAGACCATGGCCGGGGCACTGGCCAATTTCCCCCGCATGGCCGGGTCGGCTTCGGCCCTGTTCGGGTTCGTGCAGATGGCCCTGGCAGCCTGCGTGGGGTCTCTGGTGGGCTATCTCTACACGGGCACTTCGCTGGTTATGGCCAGCGTCATCGCTATCTGCGCCGTGGCTGCCATGGGCGCCTACCTGCTGCTGGTACAGCGTTATCCTGCGCCGGGTTTCGAACCGGTGAAGGCCACCCATTAACTCCCTGACAGTCAGGGTTTATCCGGAGCGGAAGGACGTTTTCCTGCTCGACGGGTCATCCAAAATGCACTAAACAGGTGTATGTTACGGATACCGGAAACGGAAACACCAACCCGAAAGTCAGGAGACACCCATGAGCAAAGTTACACTCGACGGCAACCCGCTGGACGTCAGCGGCACCTTTCCCCAGCCCGGCGACGCGGCACCGGATTTCACCCTGACCACCGGTGATCTGCAGGATGTGGGGCTGGACAGGTTTGCCGGCAAGCGCAAGATTCTCAATATCATTCCCAGCATCGACACCGGGGTCTGCGCGACGTCAACCCGCAAGTTCAACGAGAAGGCCGGCAGCCTGGACAACACGGAAGTACTGGTTGTATCCGCTGACCTGCCCTTCGCCGCTGGCCGTTTCTGCGGGGCTGAAGGCCTGAAGAATGTGCAGACCCTCTCCACCTTCCGCAACTACAGCTTCCAGCAGGACTACGGCGTCGCGTTGCAGACCGGGCCGCTGGCCGGTCTCTGTGCCCGCGCGGTTGTGGTACTGGACGAGGACAACAAGGTGCTGCACAGCGAACTGGTCGACGAGATCAAGAAAGAGCCGGATTACGACGCGGCACTGGCCGTACTCTGACCGGCCCCGCAGTCGTTGCCATAAAAAAGGGGCGTCCCCCACGGGCTCGCCCCTTTTTTCGTGATCAACCGGTAAATCAGGACACCTTGATTACCAGCTTGCCGCGATTACGGCCCTGCAGTAGTCCCTGGAAGGCGTTAAGGGTGTTCTCGATACCCTCGACCACGTCTTCCTGGTATTTCACCTTGCCTTCCTTCAGCCATTGCCCCATATCCCGGCGGAAATCCGGCAGCAACTCGTTATGGTCGGACTGGATAAAGCCCCGGAACATCAGTCGCTTGATCAGGATCTGTCCCATGAACGGGATCAACCGGTCCGGCCCTTCCGGTAACTTCGTCTGGTTGTAATGGGCAATGCGACCACACACCGGGATGCGGGCAAAGTCATTGACCAGCTTCATCACCGCATCGAAGACCTTGCCGCCCACGTTTTCGAAGTAGACATCAATGCCGTCCGGACAAGCCGCCCTGAGCTGGTCCTCGAAGTCATCTTCCTTGTAGTTCACGCAGGCATCAAAGCCATAGTGCTCCACCACGTGCTGACACTTGTCGTCGGCGCCGGCGACACCCACTACCCGGCACCCCTTCATCTTCGCAATCTGGCCCACAACCTGGCCCACCGCTCCGGAGGCGGCTGAGACCACCACGGTTTCACCGGCTTTTGGCTGACCGAATTCCCGCAGGCCTACGTAGGCGGTAAAACCAGGCATGCCGATAACGCCAAGCCAGGCGCTCGGGGGAGCCAGGTCCGGATCGATCCGGAAGAGTATGTCGGGACTGGCCACGGAGTGGGTCTGCCAGCCGGTACGACCAATGACCAGGTCCCCGGGTGAAAGATCAGGGTGCCTGCTTTCGAGCACCTCACTGACCGCCTCACCCGTCATCACCTCGCCCAGGCCGACGGGCGTGGCGTAGGAGGCGGAGTCATTCATGCGACCACGCATATAGGGATCCAGGGACAGGTAACGGGTCTTCAGCAGCACCTCGCCATCGCCGGCAGTGGGCATATCCACCTCTTCCAGCTTCAGGTGGGTTTCATCGGGCATGCCAACCGGACGCTGTACCAGCGTGTATTGTTGTTTCTTGGACATATCACACCTCTTTGTTCTGGGGGAGTTTTTGTTGTTGCACCGAAAGCCCGGGTCCATGAGAATAGCTTACGAAATTGATTTTCGCGAAACGGAACCAGGAGACAATAATGACAAGTATCGCACTCGAAGATCTGCCGAACCACAAGGGCAAGGTTGTAGGCCAGAGCACCTGGAAAAACGTCAGCCAAGAGATGATCCAGGCCTTTGCCGACGCCACCGGCGACCACCAGTGGATTCATGTGGATGTGGAACGGGCAAAGAAAGAAGCCCCCTGGGGCGCACCGGTCGCCCACGGCTTCCTGACCCTGTCACTGATCCCTCAACTCAATCAGCAAGCCATGACCGTGACAGGTCCGGCCGCAACCATCAACTACGGCATGAACAAGGTACGCCTGCCCGCCGCGGTCAAGTCCGGCTCGGATATCCGTTCCACCGTGGAACTGGTGGATATCCAGGACGTGGATGAGAAGCGGGTTCTGGCCACCTACAAGACAGTGATCGAGATCAAGGGCGAGGACAAGCCAGCCGTAGTAGCGGAAAACCTGGCCATGTACGTCAAGCCGTAAGTTTAATCGGTTCCGGGGAATACCTGGTATTCTCCGGACATGAAAAAAGGGGGCCGAGGCCCCCTTTTTTATGGAAGATTACCCAGGCAATGCCTCAGAACTCTTCTTCCACGATTTCGCCATCCTTCACCACCGCCATGGTGGGCTGGACAACAAAGCCACCTTTCTCATCGATTTCCTGAACCGAGTATGGGTTCTTGTTCCCGTCCATGCTGGTCACAGCTTCGCTGAGGTTTTCCCGAATCTCCGTGGGATCTGTGGATTCGGCAATATCCATCGCTTCAACCAGAGCATGCAAGGCCAGGTAGTTATAGGCCGCTTCTGAACCAGGTGTCTTGTCGAACTTCTCCTGGTAGCGCTTGACGAAATTCTGCGCCGCTTCGGTCTGCTCGGCTGCCAGCGGAACTACGCCAACGGTCCTGTCGAGATCGTTGAGGCCACCGGTAACATTGGCAGCTTCGTCAATCTTGGCCTGGTCCATCATGATGAAACCGCCCTGATAGCCCAGCTGGCGCGCCTGCTGGATGACCAGGCCGGTCGGCTCGGAAGCACCGCCCACGAACATGACGTCCGGCTTCTCGGAGATGATACGGCTAACGCCGGTAAAGAAGTCGGCGGACTTGTTGTAGTCCATCGCGTTTTCTGCGACGACTTCGCCACCCTTCTCGGTCCAGGCCTTCTTGATCATCTGGCCCCAGATCTTGGCGTACTCGTGGGTAGCGCCACCCATACCCAGCTTGGTGCCCCAGTTCTCAAGGGCGTAGTCGGTGAAGGCGTCTACGTAGCCGTCAAAGGTCGGCGGAATACGCAGGGTCAGGGGATTACCCTGTTCAGTCACTGACGGAACACTGGTGTAGGCCATCACCAGGAAGTCGTCTTCCACGTTGAAGTCCATCAGTGCAAAGATACCACCGGAATGGGGAACGAAGACGGCAGGAACATCGTCCTCCTGCTTCAGGCGCTTGGCGTTGGTCGCCGCCTGTGAGGGTGAATATTGATCGTCCAGGGCGACAACATTTACGGTGTACTTTTCACCATTGATGTCGAACCCACCCGCCTCGTTGATTTCGTCGGCGGCCATGCGCAGTCCGGAGAGAGTGTTCTCACCGTAGAGAGCGGCGCCACCGGACAAAGGACCGGTAAAGCCGATGTTGACCTCACCGGCCATGGCGGAGCTCATACCCATTGTGGTTGCTACAGCAACTGCCAGTCCAAGTTTCTTCGCTGTTTTCATTGTTTTCTCCTGGTTTTATTTCGCCTGTTCACAGGCGCTTGTCAGGTATATTTACAAGCGAGCCGGGGTTATCACGCCCCGATGTATGCTTTGCGCACTTCCTCGTTACCCAGCATCGTTTCACGGTCGCCGTCCATAACGAGCTGGCCGTTCTCCATAACGTATGCGTGTGTGGCAATTTTAAGTGCCGCAAAGGCATTCTGTTCAGCCAGCAGCACAGTGGTGCCAAGGCTGTTGATCTGTTGGATGGTCTCGAACATCTGCTTGACCACCAGAGGCGCCAGGCCCAGCGACGGCTCATCCAGCATCAGCAGGCGCGGGCGGCTCATCATGGCACGGCCGATGGCTACCATTTGCTGCTGACCACCGGAGAGCGAACCCGCCGGCTGGTGGGCCTTCTCCTCAAGGATGGGGAACAGCTCCAGCACCTCGTTGAGGCGCTTGCGATTGCCGTCCTTGTCCTTGCGGTGAACATAGGCGCCCAGCATCAGGTTGTCGTGAACGCTCATCTGGGGGAACAGCTGCCGGCCCTCCGCACACTGGACCACACCAGCGGAGACGATGGCGCTGGGCTTCATACCGTTGAGAATCTTGTCCTCAAACTCGATGTTGCCGGCAGAGGGCTTGATCAGGCCGCTGATGGCATTGAACAGGGTAGACTTGCCGGCACCGTTGGCGCCGAGCAGCACGACCAGGCCGCCGGTATCAACCGTCATGTTGATGTTGTTCAGTGCCTTGAAGCTACCGTAGTGGACGTCGACGTTTTTAAGCTGCAGCATCGTGATCACTCCCCAGGTACGCTTCAATGACCACCGGATCGTTTTTCACTTCTTCCGGCGTGCCTTCGGCGATCTTCTCGCCATGGTCCAGCACCATGATCTTGTCGGCCATGCCCATGATCATGTCCATCTTGTGCTCAATCAGACAAACGGTGAGGCCGTGTTTCACCATCTTTTTCATCAGTTCGGCAAGACCTTCGGTTTCTTCCGGGTTGACCCCGGCCGCCGGCTCATCCAGCAGAACGATCTTGGGGTCTGTGGCCAGCGCCAGGGCGAAGGCCACACGTTTGCGCTCTTCCTGGGTGCAGTCCGCGATGTAGCGGTTCTCGGCATGGCTCAGGCCAACAAAGTCCAGTGCCGCACGGGCCTTTTCACGGGCCATTTTCTCCTCCGCCTGCAGGCGTTTGGAGTTGATCAGCACGTCCCAGAGCCCGGAATGGGTTCGCAGACGGTGACCGACGATCAGGTTGTCCAGCACCGTCGCTGTCTCGAACAGGTTGGTGGTCTGGAACGTCCGGCCAACACCCAGCTTGGCCACATTGTCACAGCGCATGGTGGTGACGTCCGTGCCGTCCAGCAGGATCCGGCCGGACGTGGGCTGATGCACGCCGGAGATCAGGTTAAAAAAGGTACTCTTGCCAGCCCCGTTGGGGCCGATAATGGCGTTGATCTGGTTGGCACCGAACTCCACGGACACATCGTTAACCGCAGCCAGGCCGCCAAACATCTTGGTCAGGTGTTCTACCTTAAGCATTGTTCTCTACCTCCCGGGCGGTGTTGACCTTGCTTGCCTGCTGCACTTTCTTGGGGCCAAGACCAAGGGCCTGTGCCTTGCGGTGCATCCAGGTGAGGAAGGAGCCGGAGATACCCAGCGGGAAGAAGATCACCAGGATCACCAGCAGCGGACCGAAGATGATCATCCGGTACTCTTCCAGGAACTGCAGCGACTGGGTGATCCAGACGATACCCAGTGTGCCGACCAGCGGGCCGAACAGGGTGCCGATGCCGCCCACCAGCAGGTAGGTGATCATGTTGAAGGTATGCAGGATATTGCCGTCTTCCGGACCCACGAAGCGGATCATGCCCGCGTACAGGGCGCCAGCGAGGCCTGCGTAGGTGGTGGAGATCACAAAAGCCAGGATCTTGTTCTTCATCAGGTTGATACCCAGGGACTCGGCCAGGTCATCACCGTTACGGATCGCGATGAAGGTGCGGCCCAGCAGCGACTTCTGGATGCGGCTGGTGAACCAGATGATGAAAACCAGGAAGAACAGGATCAGGTAGTACACAGGAATGGTTTCCCGGAAATTCACCAGGCCGAAACCGTCTGGTGCGGCGATACCGCGCACGCCGATGGCACCATGGGTCAGCTCTTCCCACTTGTCCAGCAGCAGGTAGATGATGAAGCCGACACACAGGGTGAAGATGGCGAAGTAATGCTCCTTGAGGCGGAGGGATACCGCACCCACGAGCAAACCGAGAACCGCGGTAAGAACCAGGGCAGCGATAAAGGCCGGCCAGAAGTTCCACCCGTAATCAGCGGTGAGCAGCGCCACAGCATAGGCGCCGATGGCAAAGAAACCGCCATGGGCCAGGTTGAGCTGGCCACAGTAGCCGGTGATCACGTTAAAACCGTAGACGGCGATGGCCCAGATAAAGGCCGTAGCCATGACATAGACCTGGTATTCATTGGTGGCCAGTGCCGGGAACAGCAGGGCCAGGGCCAGCAGCATGTACTTGCTGGCCGGGTGCATGATAAGGGCTCCGAGTTTAAACATCATGATCAGTGCGCCCCCTTGGCAAACAGACCTTGTGGACGGATGGACAGGATCACCACCAGCAGGGCGAAGGCGATAATGTCCTTGTAGGCGTCAGAAATGTAGTAACCACCGAAGGCTTCGGCGAAACCGATGATCATGCCACCCACGATGGCACCGGGAATGCTGCCCATGCCGCCAAGGATGATGATCACGAAGGCCTTCATGATGACCAGGTGGCCCATGGCGGGGTATACCAGGTTCATCGGCGCATACAGGGTGGCTGCCACGGCGGCGAGGATACCGGAAATGGCAAAGGTCATCATGGCCACACGGTTGGCATCAATGCCCACCAGGAAGGCGCCATCACGGTTCTGGGCCATGGCAATAATGGTGGCACCCACCATGGTCTTGCGCAGGAATAGGTTGAGGGCAACCACCAGGACCACGGTGGAGGCAATGATCAGGATACCCTGCTCACGCAGGAAGACGCCGTCCAGGTTGACCACACCGCTGAAAGGCGTGGACATACGACGGAAATCGGAACCCCAGAACATGTGTACCACCGCCTCCAGGAACAGGAGGATACCGATGGCGGCAATCTTGTCGTGTATCGGCGGCGAGTTTCTCAGGGGATGGAATACCAGGCGCTCACAGATGATGCCCAGCACGGCTACCACAACGGCCGACCCGGCCATGGCAACCCAGTAGTGGACACCCATGTCCACCATAAAGAAGTACGACATGAACGCGCCTACCATGTAGAGCGCACCATGTGCGAAGTTCGGGATGTGGAGTATCCCGTAAACAAGGGTCAGACCGAGCGCTACGAGACCGTAGATACTGCCCAGGGTCAACCCGTTGAAAACCTGTTGGAGAAATGTAGTCAAACCGGCCCCTCCCGTGGCGACGTTGTTTTTGTAGAGTTGCCGTTACCGCAACACTGTCATTTGATTTTATTGGGTTTACGTTTTCTGGTTTGTTTTTGCTTTTCGTTGCAATTCAGACGTATCGGCAAAATGCCTCACGCCGATGCACAAGAGTACACTGCGAGCATGCACTGTCAATAGACAGAATGTGATTTCGCTATGCGAACCTGATTGTTAATTTCAATGAGAAAAATGAAATCCGGAAGGTCCTCCAATAGCCGTCATAATAGGCCGGGAGGCAGGGGCAGGTCAGGTACCCCACTGGCCAGGATGACCAGTGGGGTAGTCAGTCAGGGCCGGATTACTTCTTCCATTCCTCTTCCTGCAAAGCACGCCACATCAGCTTGCCCGTGGGCGACTTGGGCAGCTCACTCACGAACTGGACCTCTGAGGGCACCTTGTACGCCGCCATTTGCTCCCGGCACCAGGCAATAATGTCCTCTTCGGTGGTGGAACCTTCGGCCTCGGGGGTCAGGACGACCACGGCCTTCACGGTTTCCCCCCGTTTTTCGTGGGGTGCCGAGATGATGCACACCTCGTGGATAGAGGGATGCTGGTACATCATGCTTTCCACTTCCGACGGCCATACCTTGAAGCCGGAGGCGTTGATCATCCGCTTGACCCGGTCCACCATGAAGAAGTAGCCGTCTTCATCGTAATAGGCCAGGTCGCCGGTGCGGAAAAACTTCTTGCCGTCGAGCTCCACGAAAGCGGCTTCCGTCTCCGCCGGGCGGTTCCAGTAACCCACGGTCACCTGGTAGCCATTGGACACGATCTCGCCCACTTCTCCCGGCCCCTTCTCTTCCAGGGTATCGACGTCAATGATGCGTGAGTCCACGTCGAACACCGGAATACCCAGGCACTGGGCCTTCGGTGCGTTGGGCGGGTTGATGTGAGTGGCCGCCATGGTTTCCGACAGGCCATAGCCTTCGATGTAATCCAGTCCGGTAAGATCCTTGAGCTTCTTCGCCACCGCCTGAGGCATGGCCGCCCCGCCGCCACCGATGGTGACCAGGGAGCTGATGTCGTACTTGCCCAGGTCCGGGTTGGACAGGAAGTCCACCGCCATGGTGACGATATTGGTCCAACCGGTCACCCTGTAGCGTTCGATCAGCAGGCCGGCGACATCCCGGTCCCAGCGGGTCATGATCACCATGGTAGCGCCGGAGAAGATGGGGCTGTTCATGGAGCCGGTCATACCGGTGACATGGAAGAACGGCAGGGTGCACAGCTGGACGGAGTCCGACGTGGTAATGTTCCAGAATGACCGCTGCACCGCTGTCGCCATGGGGCCCCGATGCACATGCATGCAGCCCTTGGGCTGGCCGGTGGTGCCGGAGCTGTAGGGGATCACCGCCAGGTCGTCCGGCCCTGCGGTATGCTCGCCGGGCTTGTCACCGGCGTTCAGCGCGTCTTCCCAGGAAATCAGGCCCGGAGCGTTCAGCTCGCGGGGCTCCGCCGATACTTCCGCCGGCAGTTTCAGGTCGGTGGGCTGGCGCACATAGCTGCTGTAGGCCGCAACCACCACACGCTCGAGGTAGGTATTGCCCACCAGCGGCGCAATGAATTCCGCCAACTCCATCCCGGCCAGGCAGATGGTTGCCTGGGTATCAGAGACATAGTGTTCCAGCTCGGCAGCACGGTTCATGGGGTTGACCGGGATCACCGCCGCGTCGGCCCGCAGGATGGCGTAGTAGCCGATCACGTACTGGGGGGAGTTCTGCATGTACAGGAGCACCCGGTCGCCTTTCTTGACGCCGTTCTGCTGCAACCACCCGGCCAGCGCTTCCACTTCGTCCAGCAGTTCACGATAGGTGATCTTTGTGTCGTAGTAGACGATAGCGGTATGGTCCGGGTACCGCAGTGCCGAGATCTCCAGGTTGGTAAACAGACTGGTCTGCGGCAGGGTCATGGTCTTGGGCAATTCTCTCGGCCAGACCTTGTGGTGTCGTGTAAACATTCAGTAGTCTCCGGTTATCTAGCTTGCAGACGGCAACCGCCCCGGGCCGAACCAACGATTGCCGGGCCATGCCCGGATATTATCGCCGATTCCGCCCGGAGCGGCTCTGTCAGGTCTTTCGCAGTGCGATGGATGCCCCGTCGCCAGGCATCCTGTGCTCACCCCGCAAGGGCGATGCCGCCACACCACGACGGCGCAGAACGGCCACATCGGAATCGTCCGGTACCTGGTGTTCAGTGTTCCGGTCAAAACCCAGCCACCAGTAGGACAACCCGCGACTGTCCTGCCCCGGCAGCAGTTGCGGTCGGGCAATGGAACCGGCGGACTGGGAAGCGTATTCCATGGTGGTGATGTCACTGGCCGCACACGCCGGGAAATTCACGTTCCAGCAGCACTTGTCATCCTTGGCAGAGGGCCATAGCGCCCGAATGGCCGCCTCACCCAGTTCGGTCACAGGCGTCCAGTCGATCTGCTCCCGGTTTACAAAGGACTGACTCAACGCGATGGCCGGTATACCCAGGTGCTCGGCACTGAGTACCGCGCCCACGGTGCCGGAATATTGCACGGAATCACCAATGTTGGCACCGGCGTTGATGCCGGAGAGCACCAGGTCCGGTGGCGTTTCACCAAACCATTCGGCCAGGGCGTAGAGCACACAGTCTGCCGGCGTACCGGACACCGCGAAGTGCCGCTCACCATGCTGGTAAACCCTCAGGGGATCATGCAGGGAAATACTCTGCCCGGCGCCACTGCGGTCGTGCTCCGGTGCAACGATCCACACTTCTTCCGCCAACCGGTTGGCGATATCCACCAGGATCTTCAGACCAGGGGCCGCAACGCCGTCGTCATTAGTGATGAGTATGCGGCGAACCATGGGGTCCGCCGCTGCCTGGTCGCTCATAAGCCTGTGCCCTTGCTACCCTTCTGGGCCACGGCCCAGCCGGCATCCGCCAGGATATGGGCCCGTTTACCCACTTCCAGGGCGTCAGCGTTACTGGCATTACCCGCCAGGGCACGGGCGTAGACGCCCTGCACAATCGCCGCCAGGCGGAACAGGGAGAAAGACACGAACACGTGCCAGTCGTCGATGCCATCGCGCCCGGTCGCCTTACAATAGCGCTCAATGGTCTCCTGCTCGTTGGGAATACCGAGTTCGCCCAGGTCCTCGCCCACCACGCCACGCATACCCTCGAAGCTGGAACTCAGGTGGTAGTGCAGGCAGTAGTAAGCCAGGTCCGCAAGCGGATGGCCGAGGGTGGACAGCTCCCAGTCCAGGATCGCGATCACTTCGGGCTTGTCCGGATGCAGCATCAGGTTACCCAGGCGGTAGTCGCCGTGGGCAATGGCGCATTCGTCCTTTGCCGGCAGGTTCTCCGGCAGCCATTTCATCAGCTTGTCCATGGACGGCATGTCGTCGGTCTTGGAGGCTTCATACTGCTTGGACCAGCGAGCCACCTGGCGCGCGACGTAGCCCTCGGGGCGACCGAAGTCACCCAGGCCGACCTTGTTCACGTCCACCGAGTGCATCTTCGCCATGGTGTCGATGGCGGCTTCGTGGATGGGGCGACGTTCCGCCTTCTCCAGCTCCGGCAGTGCCGGATGGCTCAGAACGCGGCCTTCCATGAAATCCATGACATAGAACGGTGTGCCGATCAGATCGCTGTCCTCACAGAGCACCCGTGCCTTGGGCACAGGAACATCGGTGTTGTCGGACAGGGCACGGATCACCTTGTATTCCCGCTCCACCATATGGGCAGAAGGCAGGGTCTTTCCGGGTGGCTTCTTGCGCAATACATAACGATTGCCACCAGACGTCAGCAGGAAGGTGGGGTTGGACTGCCCTCCCTGGAACTGCTTGACCTCAAGGTCGCTGCCGAACTCGGGGATCTCCTTCTGCAGCCACTTCAGCAGGGCTGCCTCATCAAACCGGTGGGCGTCGAGGACGTCCACCAGGTTGGGTCCAGTACTCATAAAAACCTCAGCAAATGGTCTCGCCGCCATCCGCCACAATCACCTGACCGGTGATATAGGCGCTGGCCTTGGTGGACAGGAACACCGCCAGCCCGGCGATATCGACCGGGTCGCCGATACGGCGCAGGGGCGTCTTTTCCTCGGCGCGCTTGACGCGAACCGGGTCTTCCCACAGGGCCTTGGCGAAATCGGTCTTGATCAGCCCCGGCGCAATACTGTTGATGCGGATGCCCTTCGGCCCCCACTCGACGGCCAGGTTACGGGCCAGGGCGGCTTCCGCCGCCTTGGAAACCCCGTAGGTGCCGATGGTGGTATTGCCACGGATACCGGCGATAGAGGACAGCAGAACCACTGCCCCCTCACCACGTTCGGCCATGCCCGGCAGCACCATGTTGGTGAGCCAGAAGGTACCCTTGACGTTGGTGTCCATGATCTTGTCCCAGGCCTCGTCGGTCATTTCCGACGTGGGGCCGTAGACCGGGTTGGTGGCAGCGTTGCACACCAGCACGTCGATCTTGCCCCAGGCGTCCAGGGTCTTGTCCACCAGGTTCTGCAGGTCATCCTTCTTGCCCACGTGGCAGGGGATGGCGATGGCCTCAAAGCCCTGGGCCTTGAGTTCACCGGCCACCTGCTCACAGGCATCGGCCTTGCGGCTGGAGATCACCACCTTCGCACCGAGCCGGGCCATCTCTTCAGCGATGGACCGGCCGATCCCCTTGGTGGACCCTGTAATCAGGGCCACCTTGCCGGTCATATCAAACAGAGGGTTTGTCATGACAGCTCCGGGATTAATGGGTGCGCGGGTAGTTCTTCAGTTCCATCTTGGCGATGGAGTCCAGGTGCACCTCGTCCGGGCCGTCAGCCAGGCGCAGGGTACGTACACTGGCCCAGGCTGCGGCCAGGAAGGTGTCCTGGCTGACGCCGGCACCACCGTGAACCTGGATGGCACGGTCCAGAACCTTCAGGGCCATGTTCGGTGCGATCACCTTGATCATGGCTATCTCCTGACGGGCAACCTTGTTACCCACGGTATCCATCATATGCGCCGCCTTCAGGGTCATCAGACGGGCCTGCTCGATTTCCAGGCGTGAACGGGCGATGTCCTTGCGGATGGAGTCGAATTCCACCAGCGGACGACCAAAGGCTTCACGGGCGTTGGCGCGTTCACACATCAGTTCCAGGGCGCGCTCGGCAACACCGATAGTACGCATGCAGTGGTGGATACGGCCTGGCCCAAGGCGACCCTGGGCAATTTCAAAGCCGCGACCTTCACCCAGCAGGATGTTGGAAACCGGCACCCGTACGTTGTTGTAGTGAACCTCGGCGTGGCCGTGGGGCGCGTGGTCATAGCCGAACACGTGAAGGGCACGAACAATTTCCACGCCCGGCGCATCCAGGGGAACCAGGATCATGGACTGCTGCTTGTGCTTCTCAGCGGTCGGGTCGGTCTTGCCCATGACAATGGCGATCTTGGTGGTAGTGGTCATGGCACCGGAGGACCACCACTTCTTGCCGTTGATGACGTACTCGTCGCCTTCGCGGCGGATTTCGGTACCAATGTTGGTGGCATCAGAAGATGCAACATTCGGCTCGGTCATGGAGAAGCAGGAACGGATCTCGCCTTCCAGCAGCGGCTTCAGCCACTTCTCTTTCTGCTCTTCGTTACCATAGCGCTCGATGGTTTCCATGTTGCCGGTGTCCGGCGCGGAGCAGTTGAACACTTCCGGCGCCATGTGAGAGCGGCCCATAACTTCGCACAGGTGGGCGTACTCCAGGTTGGTCAGGCCCGCGCCACGCTCGCTTTCCGGCAGGAACAGGTTCCACAGGCCGGCACTCTTGGCCTTGGCCTTCAGCTCCTCCATGATCGGAGTCGGAGCCCAGCGATTCTCAGCCTGCTCTACCTGCTCGTGATGCTTATGCTCATTCGGGTAGACATAGGCATCCATGAATTCGTTGAGTTCATTTAGCAGCTTCTTTGCTCTGTCAGACGGTTCGTACAACATCGTTGTGCCTCTCTATTTATTTATTTGATGGAGGAGGGGGTGCGTTCAGATGGGAACGCCCTCGGGTTTTTCACTACCGGATCGGATTCGGAAAGTACCCTCGGCAATGGCAAGCAGGTTACCTTTGTCATCGCGAACTTCACCGGTGCTGTTAAAAATTCGGGTACCGCCGGCGCGTTTGATTCCAGTGACGGTAATAGTGCCAGCGGAACACTGACCGGTAAACGTGGTTGTCAGGGTCAGAGTGATCGCCTTGCGCATCCGACCCGGAAAAGGACAGTAGGTACCAGCTTCCGCCAGCACAATATCCAGCAACGACGTAAGCACACCACCGTGGATCACGCCCCCAAGATTCAGGTGCTCCGGCTTGAGGTCCAGGGCAATCACAGCCTTGTCTTCCTCCCAGGAAACCTGACGGTATCCCAGCATGTTGTGAAAGCCGGGCAGATCCTTGCCACCGGTGATGTGGAGGTTCTGTGTTGCTTCGCTCATTACACTTTCATTCCGGGCATGTTCAGGGACGCGGTGTTGCCACCATCGACGGGCAGGGCCTGTCCGGTGATATAGCTGGCATCGTCAGACGCCAGGAAGCAGATGGCCGCCGCCAGTTCTTCCGGCCGGCCATACCGGCGCAGTTCGCAGCGGCCGCCGAGCTTGTGCTCCTTCTCGTTGGCACGGGCGTAGTCGAACACCGCCTTGGTCATACCGGTTTCCACCAGCCCCGGGCAAACCGCATTGACCCGCACATTGAAACCACCCAGGTCACAGGCAGCCGTCTGGGTCAGATTGATGACGCCAGCCTTGGATGCGCTGTAGGGATTGCCACCCGCTCCGGAGCGGATACCGGCCACAGACGCGGTATTTACGATGGCACCCTGCTGGCGCTCCTGCATATGGGGCGCGACATGCTTGATCATCAGCATGGCACCAATCAGGTTCACACCCAGGATTTTCTCCCAGTCGGCTTTTTCGTTCTCGGTAACCGGGGGATAACTGCCGCCGGAGATGCCGGCGTTGTTGACCAGGATATCAATCTGCCCGAACTGTTCCTTGACTTCCGACACCAGCGACCTGACGGCGTCTTCATCGGATACATCCAGCTTTCGCTCGACGTGGACGGCTTCGGAAGGCAGTAGTGAGGCGGTCTCCAGCAGGCCCTCTTCGGACCAGTCCGCCAGGACTACACGGGCGCCTTCGCTCGCGAGCCTCAGGGCGGTGGCGCGGCCGATACCACTGCCGGCACCGGTGACAATGGCGACTCGCCCAGTGAAACGCGTCATAGTCTGTGCTCCTTAAACCTTGCCTTGCTTTTATGATTGTAAATTCGGATGCCTAATCGCCTGATTCGGAACATAATTCCGACAGAACTGCTTGAAAAACAAACCATAAAAAGTGATTAGGGTGCTTTTCAAAAGCTTGAACAGGGCGTTTAATTTGTCACGCCTTCCAGTTTTGAGTCAATATATTCGGAAATAAATTTCACTAGTCAAAACACAACAACCACAGAGGCCCCCAAATGAGACAAACCGTTGCAGCGATGCCAAACTACGCTCCAGCGCTGGACCACGAAACCATGGACCCCATCGGCCACCATATCCAGGGTTTCGCCCGCTCGCAGGGAGAAAAGAGGGCGCTCACCGATGAAAAAGGCACCCTCACCTGGGCCCAGGTGATCAGTCGCTCCAACCGCATTGCCAACCGCCTGCGGGCTGATGGCCTGCAAACCGGAGACACGGTCGCCGGCCTGTCGGAAAACAGCAACGACTATATGTGCCTGTATCTCGGCACCCTGATTGCCGGTGGCTGCATGGTACCTCTCTCCGGCATGGCCAGCGGCAAGGCCCTGGCGTTGATGGTGGAGGACTGCGACACCCGCTTCCTCTTCGTATCGGAGAAAAACCTGCCACTGTTCAACGAAATCCGCGACCAGCTCAAGCGGGTCCTGCCGGCACAGCGCATCGGCCTTGATACCAGTGACGTCGACAGTGGCCAGGACCTGGACGCCTGGCTGGGGGACATCAGCGACGAAGCCCGCCCGGCGGAAGTTACCTTGGACGACCCCTTCAATATTATCTACAGCTCCGGCACCACCGGAACTCCCAAAGGTATACTGCACGATTACCGTTTCCGCCAGCGTCAGCTGATCCGCCTGGCCAACTTCGGCCTGGACGGTGACGCCATCAACCTGGTGTCCACACCACTTTACTCCAACACCACTCTGGTGTCGGCACTGCCCACCCTGTACCACGGTGGCACCCTGGTGCTTATGGGCAAGTTCAATGCCCACCGTTTCCTGGAACTGGCGGAAGAACACCGGGTAACCCACGCCATGCTGGTTCCGGTACAGTACAGCCGTATCATGGCGGAGCCGGACTTTGACCAGTTCGACCTGTCCAGTTTCAAGCTCAAGCTGTGCACCAGCGCCCCGCTGCGCTCTGACGTCATCGCCGAAGCCATGAAACGCTGGCCGGGCAATATTCGCGAGGTTTACGGTCTCACCGAAGGCGGCATCTCCACCACCCTGGACTGCGCGGCCAATCCCACCAAGTGGGATTCCGTTGGCGTACCCACCGAAGGGGCGGAAATCCGTATCATCGATGACAATGGCAATGAGCTGCCCCAGGGCGAAATCGGCGAGATCGTCGGTCGCGCCATCTCCATGATGCGGGGCTACTACCACCGGGAACAGCAGACAAAGGACATGCTCTGGACCAGCCCGGAGGGGCTCACCTTCTATCGTAGTGGCGACATGGGGCGGATGGACGAGGATGGCTTCCTTTATATCCTCGATCGCCGCAAGGACATGATCATCTCCGGTGGCTTCAATATCTATGCGGTGGACCTGGAGAAGGTCCTGCTGGAGCACCCGGCCGTGGCAGACGTGGCCGTGATCGGCATTCCCAGCGAACACTGGGGCGAGACCCCACTGGGGCTGGTGGTCCGCAAGCCAGGCTCACAGGCTTCCGAGGAAGAGATCCTTGAGTTCGCCAACAACAAGCTGGGCAAGACCCAGCGCCTGGCCGGTGTCGAGTTCCGGGACGAGCTGCCCCGCTCCACCATCGGCAAGGTGCTCAAGCGTGAACTGCGGGAGCCCTACTGGGCTGACCAGAAGAAATAAAGCGGCGGTTCCTCCCCGTACCCGATGAGGCGACCACTCCGGTCGCCTCTTTTATTGCTACTACCACAAAACTGCTAGAATCCCCCGTTCCCTTCACCAGCCGGAGCTTTGCACCGCACCCGTGAACGCCACCGATCCACAGGTCAGCCTGCCCCGCCAGCTCTATACCATGACCTGGCCCATGCTGTTCGGCGTGCTGTCACTGATGACTTTCCAGCTGGCTGACAGCATCTTTATCGGGCAACTGGGCCGCGACCCGCTGGCAGCCCTGGGCTTTACCGTGCCCATGCAGCAGCTGATCACCGGACTCCAGGTGGGCCTGGGAATTGCCACCACAGCGATCATTTCCCGTACTCTCGGTGCCGGGGATGAACAGCGGGCCTTCCGGCTCGCCGGCCTGGTGGTCACCACCGGCGCCGCGCTGGTTCTCCTGCTTGCCCTGGCCATGTGGCTGTTACGGGACACCATCATGACCCTGTTGGGGGCGGAGGAGTCCCTGCTGCCCATGATCCGCCTGTACTGGATGCCCTGGCTGGTGGCAGCCTGGACCGGGGCGGTGCTCTATTTTGGCTACAGCATCTGCCGGTCCCACGGGGATACCAGGCTACCGGGCCTGATGATGGTGGCTGCCAGCCTGCTCAATATCGCCCTGGACCCGCTTTACATCTTCGTGTTCGGCTGGGGGCTACCGGGAGCACCGCTGGCAACCATCACCTCATTCGGGGTCGGCTGCCTGGTGATCTACCCGGCCCTGCTGAAACGGGGCTGGCTGAGTTTTGACCTGGGTGCGCTCAAGCTGGGCCAGTCCATCCGGCAACTGGGAGGCATCATGGCACCGGCCATGGTCAGCCAGCTGATGCCACCGGTGTCTGCCATGCTGGCCACGGCACTGGTGGCCGGTTTCGGTTCTGCCGCTGTGGCCGCCTGGGGCCTGGGTACCCGGCTGGAATTCTTCTCCATCGTGGTGGTGCTGGCGCTGACCATGTCCATGCCGCCCATGGTGGGCCGGCTGCTGGGGCAAGGAGATCTCGGCACCATCCGCAAACTCGTGCGGCTGGCCGTAAGGTTCGTGGTCATCTGGCAACTGGGTATTGCCCTGGTATGGCTGGCCGCCTCGGGACTGGTGTCCGAGCTGTTCACCGCCGACCGGGAGGTCAGTGACGTACTGGGGGATTACCTGCTGCGGGTGCCCCTGAGTTACAGCGGGCTTGGAGTCTGTATGCTGATGGTGTCGGTCAACAACGCCCTGGGGCTGCCCATGCGGGCGCTGCTGATCTCCACTTTACGCCTGTTCGCCTGTTACCTGCCCATGTTGTGGCTGGGCGGCCAGCTGGGTGGCCTGCCTGGGTTGATGACCGGGGCCCTGGCCGGCAACCTGATGGCCGGCATAATGGCCTACCTGCTTTACCGTCAGGGGATTGCCCGCCTCAGGCAGGCCAGTGCGTAAACAGCCTCAGGAGAACCGCTCGCGGAAGTACTCCGGCAGCTCAACCACCTTCTTCTGGCGAAAGCTGAAGAACACGAACCCGTACTTGGCCAGGGCCACCGGCTGGCCGCTGGCTTCCTTGGTGACCCGGAACACATAGTCACCGCCGTACTTGTTCAGGTCGGTCACACCCACTTCAAAACGCAGGATCTCCGGGAAGAACGACTCGGACTGGTACATGGTGGCCAGGTCGGTCACCACGATGCCCACGCCGTCCGAGATCTGCTCCTGCAGCCCCATCTTCACCATGAACTGCGCCCGCGCCTCGGACAACATCGAGATCAGCGCATCATTACCCAGGTGGTTGGCACCGTTGATGTCGGTAATTCGTACCGGCATGGTGGTGGAGAAAATGAATACCTCATCGGGGAAGGACAGTTTGATACGGGCCATGACACAGTAACCGGGCAGGTGGATCGAAAAAGAAGGTGCGCATCATACCGCCCCGGGACCGGCAAATCATCTGGAGCCTTCCGGCAACTTCCGTTATGTTAGGACCTATCGAATGCGCCAAAAACCATAAAAACGACCATCCCCAAGTTGTAACAGATCAAGGTAACGCCAATGGAAATCCGCCCTGCCGCCACCCTGGCCCTGACCCGGGATACTTCAGAGGGCATCCAGGTATTGCTGCTCCAGCGCACCTGGGACGCCAGTTTCATGCCCGGCTTCTACGTCTTCCCCGGAGGCGCGGTGGACGAAGCCGACCAGCGCTGCGCCGAATACCTGACCGGCGGAGACGACCGCTCGGTCAGCCACGACCTCGGCATTGAAGCTGGCGGCAGTCACTATATGATTGCCGCTATCCGGGAAAGCTTCGAAGAGGCCGGTGTTCTCCTGGCGCTGGATGATAACGGTGACTTCCTGCCCCAGGACCACCCCGTGTTCGCCGACCGGGATGCCATGATTGCCGGCGACCAGACCCTCGCCGGCGTCTGCCACCAGCACCAGCTCAGCCTGCCCCTGGACCGGCTGGCCTACCTGGCCCACTGGATCACACCACCCGGGCCGCCCCGGCGTTTTGATACCCGCTTCTTTGTGGCGGTAATGCCTGAGGGCCAGACTCCCGCCCATGACCGGGTGGAAACCATTGACCACGTCTGGCTGACGCCACAACAGGCCATGGACGAACATCGCCAGGGGACCCGGCTGTTTGCCTCCCCCACCCTGCGGACGTTGCGCATTCTGGCGGGTTTCGAGACCACCTCGGACCTGCTGCGCCACGCCCACTCACAGCCACCCACGCCAGCACCGGACAAGCCCTGGCCAGCGGTCCGGCAGGGCAAGCCGGTATCCGTGGAGCCCGGCACTCCGGCCTTCGATGAGGTCCACAAGATCGACCCCGAGGGTCGCGGCCATGCCCTGGCGGAGATTGTTCCTGGCGAGGCTGTCCAGCTGGCGGATGGCGTCATCCGGCTGACCTGCCCCAACCCCGGCGCCATGACCGGCCCGGGCACCAACACCTACTTGCTGGGTCATCCGGGTGAGGACTGGACGGTCATCGACCCGGGCCCGGCGGACGAGTCCCATATGGCCCGCATCCTGGAAGTGACCGGAGGCCGGATTGACCAGGTACTGACCACCCATACCCACCCGGACCATTCCCCGGGAGCCAGCTGGCTGCGGGAGCGCACGGGGGCGCCGTTGCGAGGCATGCCGGCGCCGCCGGAAGATCCGATACAGGACCACGACTTCCGGCCCGACTCGGTGCCTGAGGATGGTGACCGCATCGAAACCGCCGCCGGCACCCTGAAGGTGCTGTTCACACCCGGCCATGCCTCCAACCACCTCTGCTTCCTGCTGGAAAACGAGCGCATGCTGTTTGCCGGCGACCACATCATGCAGGGATCCACAGTGGTCATAAATCCACCGGATGGCGACATGAAGGATTATCTGGAGTCCCTGGACCGCCTGCTGATCGAAGAGATCCGCTGGTTCGCCCCGGCCCACGGCTTTCTGATCGGCAAGGTGGAATCGGTGGTCGACTGGCTGATCACCCACCGCCTGACCCGGGAGAAGAAGATTGCCAAGGCCCTGGCCGATCATGGTCCTGGCACCCTCAAAGAGCTGGTGAAACACGCCTACGACGACGTGCCAGCCAACATCCATGGCCTGGCAACACGCTCACTGCTTGCCCATCTGATCAAGCTGCGCAAGGAAGGCAGGGCCAGGGAGGACGGCGAAGTCTGGGCCGCCGTGGGGGACTAGTCCCCTTTCCGGACCGTCGGAGACTAGTGCACGCAGTTCATGAACCCTGACAATTCGTTGCAAATTCATACCCCAATTTACACCGGAACGGGGTATGAATGGAGTGGTCAATAATCCGGCAGCGAATGACAGTACGGTTAAACCTTGGTCAGACCTCTATACCGCTGATTTCGCTTTCGGTTAGCCTACGCCGTTGCCGGACCCAGCGACCGTCCACCCATGGAGACCCGATGCGCAACCGCCTGACCCAACGCTTGTTATCCGCTTTGCTGGCGGGCCTGATCCTCGCCCCGGTGGCCTGGAGTCAGTCGTCGGAAAACGCGCCGGAGCAGGAAACCACAGAGCCGGACCAGATCCGTGATGACGGGCCAACGGTTATCGACGCTCCCGTCATTGCCGAAGTGAATGCACCAGGCACGCCCGAAGATGAAGAGGGCGAGGCGCCCGCCGTCATCGAACTGCCGGAAGACGAGTCGGTGGAGGATATAGCGTCGTCCGACCAGGACCTCACTGCCCGTGGAGACGCCCCGAGAGACGAAACAGCCACCCCGGGCGACACGGATGAACCCGGTACCGCAGGCTCCGGTGCCAGGAAAACCGGAACAGAAAACCAGCAGGGCACCGTCGACGTCATTCCCGAAACCAGACCGGCCCAGGCAAAGCCCTTCCGCCTGCTCAGCGGCGAGGTGCTGCCCGGCACCACAGCGCGACTGGCGTGGTCCCCCGGCATCCAGATCGCCGGCCTGTCGCAGCCTACCCCGGTACTGGTGGTCAACGGAGACAAGCCCGGTCCGGTTATGTGCATGACCGGCGCGGTCCACGGTGACGAGCTCAACGGCATCGAGATTATCCGCCGGGTGATCTACGAACTGGACCCCGGTGAACTCTCCGGTACCGTGGTGGGTATTCCCATCGTCAACCTGCAGGGATTCCAGCAGGGTAGCCGCTACCTCGCCGACCGACGGGACCTGAACCGCTACTTCCCGGGCAGCGAAGACGGCAGCCTTGCCCATCGCATTGCCCACAGCCTGTTCGAACAAGTCATCCTGAACTGCGACATGCTGGTGGACATCCACACCGGCTCCCTCAAGCGCACCAACCTGCCCCAGTTGCGGGCCGATATGAAAAACCCCGACGTGGCGGAACTGAGCAAGGGCTTCGATTCCATGGTGGTGGTCCACAGCAGCGGCAGCTCGGGCATGCTGCGTACCGCTGCCACCGAGGCCGGTGTGCCTGCCGTCACCATGGAAGTGGGTGAATCCATGCGCATCCAGGAGGAGCACATCGGTGCCGGGGTCAACAGCCTGATCAGCCTGATGGAAAAGCAGGGCATGACCGCCCGCCTGTTCCAGTGGGGTGACCCCGAGCCGGTGTACTACCAGTCCCACTGGGTCCGCGCCAACCAGGGCGGAATCCTGTTCAGCGACGTCAAGCTGGGGGCCTATGTCACAGAAGGCACGGTATTGGGTACGGTGTCTGACCCCATTACCAACGAACAGTCGGACATCCGCGCCGATGCGGACGGCCGCATCATCGGCATGGCCGTGGACCAGGTGGTGATGGCGGGGTTTGCCGCCTATCACCTGGGCTCGCGGGCGGAAACCGAAGAAGAAGTGGAGTAGACTGTCGGGCCCGGTGTTTCCCTTACGCAGTATTGACGGAGCAGTACCGTGGCTCGATATGCAAATCATCCCCTGGCACTGGCCTATATTGGCCTGGTCCTGACGCCCCTGTTCTGGGCAGGCAACGCCGTGGTTGCCCGTGGCGTTGTGGATGATATTCCACCCACCTCCCTGGCCTTCTGGCGCTGGGTGCTGGCCCTGCTGATAATCCTGCCTTTCGGCCTGCCCGGCGTGCGACGGGAGTGGGCGGTGATCCGCGACCACTGGCACCGCATACTGGTGCTGGCCCTGTTCAGCGTTACCGCCTTCAATACCCTGCTCTACCTCGCCGCCACAACGACAACCGCCATTAATATCGCCCTGATCAACTCCACCATTCCGATCATGGTGGCGCTGTTGGCCTTCCTGTTGCTCGGCGAACGCACCCGGGCCATGCAGGGTCTGGGCATTGCCGTGGCCCTGGCCGGCATGTTGCTGGTGATCGGCCAGGGAACCCTGGGCCGGCTGGTGGGGCTGTCATTCTCCGCCGGGGACCTGATCATGGTCACGGCGGTGGCCAGCTGGGGTGTCTTCTCGGTGCTGTTACGGCGCCTCTCGGTGCCCGTGAAAAGCCTGACCTTCCTCACCATGCAGATCGCCCTGGGCACCGCAGTGCTGGCCCCGATCTACCTGGTGGACCTGCTGTTCTTCTCCGGCGGTTTCGAATTGTCCGGAACCACCCTGCCGCCACTGGTCTATGTGGCGATTTTCCCGGGCATACTGGCCTACGCCTTCTGGAACTATGGTGTCCTCAACGTCGGCCCGGCAAAGTCCGCCATGTTCATGTACCTGACGCCGGTCTTCGCCGCCATGCTGGCCTGGGTATTCCTGGGCGAGCGGCTGGGCTGGTATCACCTGGCCGGTGGCGCGCTGATCCTGGCGGGGCTTTACCTCACCACCCGTAACCCATCTATCGCAGCAGCCAACAAAACCCCGGACTGACCGGCTCAGGCCGTCAGCTCATCAAACACCCGCTGGTGCAGCTCCCGGTCCTGCTCACTGAACAACACGAAACGAATCAGCCTGACCGACGCCAGGCGCTCCGCCTCTGCCAGCAAGGTTGCAAACGCGACCCGGGCCGCCGGCTCCATAGGGTAACCAAACGCCCCGGTGGAGAGTGCCGGAAAGCCAATAGCGGCCAGTCCATGCTGTTCCGCCAGCTGCACCGCATGACGGTAACAGTCCGCCAACAAAGCATCCGACGGCTCATCCACCCCATACACCGGCCCGAGACAATGGATAATATGACCGTTGGGCAGCCCGAAACCCTTAGTCATCACCGCTTCCCCCGGCTGGATCGGCGCCAGCGATACACAGGCCTCAGCCAGCTCCGGCCCCGCAACCCGGTGAATCGCCCCGGCCACTCCGCCACCGGGCATCAAACGCGCATTGGCCGCGTTGACCACCACATCCAGGTCCGACTGGTTGGTGATATCGCCCTGGATACATTCGAATCCAACACCATTCGTACTCTGAAATCGTGCAGACATCTGACACCTCCGAGCAGTGGAAGAGAGACTTTTGCACTGCAGTCTCACGCGAGATGGGGTGGGGGCTTTCGGAGCAGCGCCAGGGATGGCGCGGTCCAAGGTCGGCACAAGGAAGTGCCGTGAATTGGAGCGGAGAAAGCCCCCACCGCAGCTCGCACGCCCCCAAAAAAAGCTGGCTCATCAACGGGCCGTGAATTTGATTGGGGAAAGCCCCACCACCACTCCGCCTGCACCCAGACTCGCAGGCTAACCTCATCGCAGCCCGACCACCGCAACCTCAATTTGCTCCAACGCCCCCCGAATCACCGCCAAAGGCGACCCAAGGTTCAGCCGCATAAACCCGCTGCCCTGCTCCCCGAAGGTAATGCCAGAATTCATCCCCACCCCGGCCTGCTCCACCATAAACCGCTTCAGCCCCGAGTCATCCAGCCCAAGACCCCGACAATCCAGCCACAGCAGATAGGTCCCCTCCGGGTCCGTCACCTTGATCTCCGGTAACCGCTGCTCCACAAAGCCAAGCACAAAATCCCGGTTGCCGCGAACATAGTCCATCATCTCCGCCAGCCACTCGCCACCGTGGCGATAGCCGGCCTCAAAGGCCGTCACACTGAACGGATTGCACTGCACCATATGCAGCGAATCAAACACCCTGTTGAGCTGCTCCAGCAGGTCCGACCGCTCCGATACCACCGCCGACAGGCCCATGCCCGGAATATTGAACGTCTTGCTGGGCGCCACCGTCGTCAGCAACGGATCGCCCGGCTCACAGACCGTTGCCAGCATGGTGTGGAAAGGCCGGTCCCGGTACACCAGGTCGGCGTGTATTTCATCGGAAATCACCACCAGGTCGTGACGCCGCGCAATCGCCATCACACTTTCCAGCTCCTCCCGGCGCCAGACCCGGCCGACCGGGTTATGGGGCGAACAAAGGAACAGTACCTTGTTGGATGGATCGGAAGCACAGCTTTCCAGGTGTTCCAGGTCCATCTCATACCGACCATCCCGCTCCACCAGCGGATTTTCCACCACCCGGCGACCGGCCTTGCGGATACTGCTGAAAAACGGTGGGTACACTGGCGGCTGGATAATGACTCCCTCGCCTGCCTCCGCAAACGCCATGGCTGCCGCATGCAGGGTCGGCACCACCCCGGGGGCCATACGTATCCACGCCCTCTGGATGGTCCAGGCATGGTGTTCCCGGAACCAGTGGATCATGGACTGGTACAGACTGTCCGGAAACAGGGTGTAGCCATAGGCCGGGTGCCGGGCCCGCGCCACCAGGGCGTCGGTAACCGCCTGGGGCGCAGCAAAATCCGTATCCGCCACCCATAGGGGAATCACATCGTCCCGCCCGAACACCGCCTGGCGGGCATCAAATTTCACGGCGCAGGTATTTTCCCGGGAGAAGCTCTGGTCAAAGTTCATGGTCTGGTTCCGGTCCTCTGGGGTCGCTCGCATGCTGAACGGCAGCTTAACACGGACAATCCCAACCTCGACCAAAGCCCGGGTGACGCCCCCACCCTGAACGATTACACTTGCAGGCCTACTATTTATCCTGCTGTTACAGGTCTTTCCATGCTGGGCCAAATCCTTGCCACCCTGTTGCCGGTGTTCCTGATTGCCGGCTGCGGCGCCCTTTACGGCCGCTACCGGTCACCGGACATCCAGAGCATGAACACCGTCAACATGGAGCTGTTCGTGCCCATGCTGGTGTTCGCGGTGCTGGCAGACCAGGAGGCTCCGCTGGCAGATTACGCCTGGCTCGCCACCGCCGGCGTGGTCGTTGTGCTGGGTTCCGGCCTGCTGTTGTGGCCCTTGGCAAAGATGTTGCGGCTGAACCTGAAAACCTTCCTGCCGCCGATGATGTTCAACAACTCCGGCAACATGGGCATTCCGCTGATCGTGCTCGCCTTTGGCGAGGCCGCCCTGCCTGCCGCCGTGGTGCTGTTTATTGTCGAGATGATCCTGCATTTCTCGGTGGGCCTGTACATGCTGGACCCGCACACCTCCATGCTCAGGCGCCTGCGGGTGCCGGTGGTTCTGGCCACCATTGCCGGCCTGGCGGTGAATATCGGGGGCGTGGCCCTGCCGGGCTGGCTGATGGAAGCCCTCAACATGCTGGGCGGCATCTGCATTCCGCTGATGCTGTTCACCCTGGGCATCCGCATGCTGGAGGTAGACTTCAGTGACTGGAAACTGGGACTGCTGGGCGCCATCGCCTGCCCAGCCAGCGGCCTGGTCCTGGCCTGGCCGATGATTGCGTTACTGGACCTGCCCGGTATCCAGGTGGCGAGCCTGTGGGTATTCGCAGCGTTGCCGCCGGCGGTGCTGAACTACATGGTTGCCGAGCAGTACCGGCAGGAACCCCACAAGGTGGCCTCGCTGGTACTGATCAGCAACCTGGGCAGCCTGGTGGTGATGCCCATTGTACTAGGGCTGGTATTCAGCGCCGGTTACCTCTGAGCACACCGGATTCCACGGAGCCCTCAGGCCTGTCCGGCGCGGAAGAAGGATACTTCCTGGCGCAGCTGGTCCGCCAGCGTATCCAGCTCCCGGCTTGAGGAAGCCACCTGCTCGGAACCGGCTGCCGTCTCGACCGTGGCATCGTGAATACGGCTGATATTGCGGTTCACTTCCTCTGCCACTGCACTCTGCTGCTCCGCCCCGCTGGCAATCTGGGCATTCATATCATTGATAGCTCCCACTTCGTGGCGGATGCGACCGAGGGCTTCCTGGGCCTCTCCGGTCTGGGCCACGGTCTCCCGTGCCAGTTCGCGACTGGTCTCCATGACCGAGACGGCCTGGCCGGCACCGGTCTGCAGCTTGCCGATCATCTCCTGGATTTCCCGGGTGGAATCCTGGGTGCGGGTCGCCAGCGAGCGCACCTCATCAGCGACTACCGCAAAGCCCCGGCCCTGCTCCCCGGCCCGTGCAGCCTCGATGGCCGCATTCAGGGCCAGCAGGTTGGTCTGTTCGGCGATGCCGTTGATGACTTCAATAATGGATTCAATATTGGCACTGTCCTGGCTGACCTGGCGGACGGTTTCAGTAGCACCCTCCAGGGTGTCCGCCAGGTTGCCGATAGCCACAGCGGTATCACTCACCACCCGGTTGCCATTCTCCACTTCTTCATCAGCGGTACGGGTGGCAGAGGCCGCATTGCCGGCAAAGCCGGCCACCTCGTTGACGGTGGCGGCCATCTGGTTGACGGCAGCCGCCATTTGCTGGGCTTCTTCCGACTGCAGGCGAATCTGTTCACGGTTGTTGCCAGCGGTGTCCAGCAGCTCGGTAGCCGCCTCGGCCAGCTGGGTGGAGGCCTGGCGGACCCGCCCCATGGTATCCGACAGACGGATGGTAGTTTCCTTCAGTGCACCCATCACACTGTTCGGGTACCGGGTCTTGATCGCCTGGTCCAGCTGACCATCCGCCAGCGCCCGGATGACATCGGCCACCTCTTCCGGCTCCGCGCCGAGGGTGGACTTCAGGTTACGGATAATCAGCACCACAACCACGATACCTGCCAGGATGGCGACCCCGGTTACGATGAAAATCAGTGCCTGGAAGCCGGAGGCAGCCTCCTGTACCCGGTCGATGTCCCCCGCAATGATGTCTTCCTTGTGGTCAATAAACGCGTTTACCCGGGCGAGCCATTCTGTGTAGGCCGGGGACACCTGTTCCAGCAGGAAGACACGGGCCGCCTCGGCGCCTTCATTCTGACGGAGGGTTACCAGCTGGTCGGTCAGCGCCAGGGTCCGGCGTTCGATATCCTGGATGTCTGCCAGCAGCCGGGTTTCCCGGTCGCTGGCCCCGAGCTCGTCGAACAGTCGGTCCATTGCGACCGCCGACTCCCGGTAGAAGGCCTTCAGTTGCTCCACCTCCTGCAGGTGTTCCCGCAGCGTCGCGTCATCCCGCACGAGTACCGCATCCCGGATCGCAATCGCACGGTCGTGAACGCTGCCGCGGAAGTTGATGGCATGGCGCTGCTTTACTGAGGCTCCTTCCCGGACTTCCTGCAGGGTCCGGTCCATGAAACCCACCCGCAGGTTACCCACCACGCTGATGAGCACCATCAGGGACAACACGAAACCAAAACCGAGACCCAAGCGCCCCGCAACCGTCAGCCGACCGAACATGGCAATACTCCGACACTGTAATTTTATTGATCGAATCTATGATTTCTCTAAAAATCGAAGACTGGATCAATTGTTCAGCGTTGATTTCGGTACTTTTGACAATAGTTTGCATTATGACCTGGTTGTGAACGCACTTCAGGTGTGGTTCTGGCCTTCCTGCCCCAGCAGTTTCTGGAGGGCTTCCCCACTGAGCACCTCTACCTCCAGCAACCTGTGGGCACCGTTTTCCAGTGTTTCCCGATGGGACTCGAGAATTGCCGTAGCCTGGTTGAACGCCTGGTCGATCAGCTCGCGAATGGCTTGGTCGATGGCTTCCGCCGTCGCCTCACTGTATTGCCGGGAACTGTCCAGCCAGCGCTGCTGGAGATGGTTCTGCCCGGCCTTCTCGTAGGTGACCTGGCCAAGGGCCGGGATCATCCCGAAGCGGGTGACCATGTCCCGGGCAATATCGGTGGCCTTTTCCAGGTCATCAGCAGCACCGGTGGAGGTGGCCCTGAACACCAGGCTTTCCGCAGCACGGCCCCCGAGCAGAACGGTCATACGATTGCGCAGTTCCTGTTCTGACAGCAGGAAGCGGTCTTCGGTGGGTCGTTGCAGGGTGTAGCCGAGGGCACTGATACCCCGGGGGATGATGGAGACCTTCTGAACCGGGTCTACCCCTTCCAGGGACATGGCGACAAGAGCATGGCCCAGCTCGTGGTAGGCCACGGTGCGACGTTCCTTTTCACTGAGAATCCGGTTTTTCTTCTCCAGGCCAGCCACGATACGCTCGATCGCCGCATTGAAGTCGTCCAGGGTGACCACGTCGGCATTACGCCGGGTGGCCAGCAAGGCAGCCTCGTTCACCAGGTTGGCCAGGTCGGCGCCGGTGAAGCCCGGTGTCAGGGCGGCAATGTGGTCCAGGTCGGTATCCGCATCCAGCTTTATCTTGCGGATATGCACCTTCAGGATCTGGGCCCGGCCGATACGGTCTGGCCGGTCCACCAGCACCTGCCGGTCAAACCGCCCGGCCCTCAGCAGCGCCTGGTCCAGGATCTCCGGGCGGTTGGTGGCGGCCAGCAGGATCAGCCCGCTGGACGGATCAAAACCATCCAGTTCGACCAGCAACTGGTTGAGGGTCTGCTCCTTTTCATCGTTGGCCATCATCGGGTTGGCACCCCGGGCCCGGCCGAGGGCATCCAGCTCATCGATAAAGATAATGGCCGGGGCCATGCCCCGGGCCTGGTTGAACAGATCCCTTACCCGGGCGGCACCCACCCCCACGAACATCTCTACGAACTCCGAGCCGCTGATGGACAGGAAAGGCACGCCCGCCTGTCCGGCCACCGCCCGGGCCATCAGGGTCTTGCCGGTACCCGGCGGGCCAACCAGGAGCACCCCCTTGGGGATATGCGCGCCCAGGCGGCTGTACTTGTCCGGATCGCGGAGAAAGTCCACCACTTCCTGCAACTCGGCCTTGGCTTCGTCCACACCGGCCACGTCATCGAAAGTCACTTTCGTGTCCTTCTCCATGTAGACCTTGGCCTTGCTCTTGCCGATGGACATCATGCTGCCGCCACCGCCGCCCATGCCGCCCATCCGCCGCAACAGGAAGCTCCACAGCAGCACCAGCAACGCAAAGGGCAGCAGCCAGGACAGCAGGGACGTGAGCCAGGTGTTCTCCCGCACGCCGGTATAGTCCACGCCGGCCTCCTCCAGCACCTGTACCAGATCCGGGTCGTCCACCCGGATTGCGCGGATGCTCACCAGGTCACCCTCGGAGGAGCGCAGCCGGTTCAGCTCCTCGGACGACAGGAAAGGTGAAAGCTGGTTGCGGGGTATCGAGGCCTTCACCTCTTCACTGGCAACGGTCACGTCCTGCAACTCCCCGGACAGGGCCAGCGTACGGAATTCGCTGTAACGGATGGTCTGTGGCTGGGTAGAGAGCCAGTCCGGCAGCAGAAAGAGAAGCAACAATACTCCCACGAAGTACCAGATGGAGAATTGCGTACGCTTGTCCGGTGTTGGCGTTGGCATGGGTCGCTTCCTGTTAACGGCTCTGATTTTGCAGGACTTCCAGTATAGCCTGTTCATCGCAAGCTAACGGGTGATATGTATCAAAGCGCACTGGAAGGACTGTTGCAGCTGTCGTTCCGGCACTGGTCCCCACTTGCAAGCCCAGCGGGTTTGACCGATGGTAAACACAGTTATGGTGCATTCCATTCCCGATACGGAGGTCTGTCAATGAGCGTTCTGTTCCTGATCATCAGTGCCCTGGTGCTGATCTATCTTGGCCTTGGCGGCACGGTGGCTACCGTGGTGCTGGTAGCCGCCACCCTGGCCGGCATGGCCCAGGATGACTGGCATATTCTCAGCATTCTCCTCGGGGGCGGTCTGCTGGCCCTGGCCATGATGATCCTGCACGCCGATGAGCTGCGCCGCGACAAGCTCAGCAAACCCCTGCTGGGCTGGGTACGCGGTCAGCTGCCCAAACTGTCCGACACCGAGCAGGAGGCCCTGAAGTCCGGTTCCGTAGACTGGGACGGAGAGTTGTTTTCCGGCCAGCCGGACTGGTCGAAGCTGCTGGATGCCAGGCCCGCCCACCTCTCCAGCGAGGAACAGGCGTTTCTCGATGGCCCGGTGGATAAACTCTGCGCCATGCTGGACGACTGGAAGATCACCCACGAGGACTACGACCTGCCGGACAAGGTCTGGAAATACATTCGGGAGAACGGCTTTTTCGGTTTGATGATTCCGAAGGAGCAAGGTGGCAAGGGCTTCTCCCACACCGCCCACTCGGAAATCGTGATGAAGATTTCCACCCGCAGTGTGTCTGCGGCCGTAACCGTGATGGTCCCCAACTCCCTGGGGCCGGGCGAACTGCTGATGGAATACGGCACCGACGACCAGAAGCAGCACTACCTGCCCCGCCTTGCCAGTGGCGAGGAAATCCCGTGCTTTGCCCTTACCTCACCGGTGGCCGGATCCGACGCCGGAGCCATTCCCGACAAGGGCATTGTCTGCAAGGGCCAGTGGAACGGCAAGGAAGTGCTGGGCCTCAAGGTCACCTGGAACAAGCGTTATATCACCCTGGCTCCCGTGGCGACCCTGATCGGCCTGGCCATCAAGGTCTACGACCCCGACAAGCTGCTCGGTGGCAGCGACAATGTGGGGGTCACCTGCGTAATGATCCCGAGGGATACCGAAGGCGTCCATGCCGGCGCCCGCCACCTGCCCATGAATACCGTCTTCATGAACGGACCCACCTGGGGCAACGATGTCTTTATCCCCATGGAGCAGGTCATCGGTGGCCAGGAGATGCTAGGCAAGGGCTGGACCATGTTGCTGGAAGTACTGTCCATCGGCCGCTCCGTTTCCCTGCCCGCCCTGGGCACCGGTGCCGGCAAGGTCGCCAGCCTGGCCACCGGCTCCTATGCCCTGGTGCGGGAGCAGTTCGGTCGTTCCATCAGCCAGTTTGAGGGGGTGCAGGAAGCCCTGGAGCCCATTGCCGGCTACACCTGGATGATGGACTCTGCCCGCTTGCTGACCGCGGGCATGCTGGACCGGGGCGTGCGGCCCTCGGTGCCCTCGGCGGTACTGAAATACCGCAACACCGACCTGATGCGGGTGGTGATCAACAACGCCATGGACGTGGTCGCCGGCCGGGGCGTGATCACCGGCCCTCGCAACTTCCTGGCCCGAGCCTACCAGGCTGTACCCATTGGCATCACGGTGGAGGGGGCCAATATCCTCACCCGCAGCCTGATGGTATTTGGCCAGGGTGCAATCCGCTGCCATCCATTCATCGTGGATGAAATTGAAGCGGCGGGCATGGCCGACGAGCGGGAGGCGGTTCGCAAGTTCGACGACACCTTTTACCGGCATATCGCCCATACCACCCGCAATGCACTGCGGGCGCTGGTACTGGGCCTTACCCACGGATTTGCGGAACCCGCCCCCCGTGAGGGCAACATTGGCAAGTATTACCGGCAACTGGCCCGATTCTCCGCCGGTTTCGCGCTGATGACCGACGTTACCCTGCTGACCATCGGTGGCGGCCTGAAGGCCCGCCAGCGACTGTCCGGCCGCATGGCTGACTGCCTGGTTCAGTTGTACTATGCCTCCGCCGTGATCAAGCAATGGCACGAGGAAGGCTACCCGGACGATCAGCGTCCCCTGGTGGAGTGGTGCCTGCAAACCTGCCTGAAGGACCTACAGGCAGCCATGCGCGAAGCGGTGATCAACTTCCCGGTACCGGCCCTGCGCTGGCCGCTGCGGATTCTGATATTCCCCCTGGGCGCTACCGGTCTCAACGGCCCGGATGACCGCCTGGGCACGGAAGTAGCCGCCACCATTGTGAAAGACACGCCACTGCGCCAGCGCATCAGTCGGGGCGCCTACGTCAACGACAAGCCGGACGATGCCCTGGGCCGGGTGCTCAACGCCTACCGTCTGGCCAACGAGACGGTGGAAGTACGGGCCCGCCTGCACGACGCCATTCGCAACCGTGACCCCGAAGAGCTCGGCGGTATCGATATGTTGCTGGGTCATCAGCGCAAGGAGCTGGTGGACTGGGCCTGCAAGGAAGGCATTATCCGGGATGAGGAGTGCGACAAGCTGCTGGAGGCCCTGACCGCGCTCTACGACGTGATCCGGGTGGATGCCTTCGATGCGGACGGCCTCAAGGCCCTTTCCCGCTGTGCCAAGGGCAAGCGCAAGGTGGTGGAGCGGCCGGCCAGCGACGACCAGGACACTGAGTCACTCCCGCCGAAGAAGCCGGCCACCAGCGGGAATTCCACCACCAGCGCGACAAGGAGCCGCAAGGGTACCAGTAGCAAGACCAACGGCCGGAAAACATAACCTTCCGGCCGTCAGGCAGGCATCAGACGTGGGTCAGGGCGTGCCGGCGTCCTGGCCGGTCCAGGTGGGGTACGTTATTGAAGCTCAGCACCCGGCGGGCACTGCGGCCCACGATCACTTCACAGAAACCCGTGTTGCGGAACTGGAAGTTGAAATGGATGGCGCCCTTCTGCGGCCCTTCAACCAGCTGGGTCAGGGCGCTGCCAATCACCCCACCGGAGGTCACCACCAGTACCGCATCGTCCCGGTCCGCACCTTCGCAGGCATGGCTGATGGCATCTTCAATACGCTGACCGAAGTCGCCCCAGGTTTCCGGTACATCGGTGAGCCGGTCGTCGATCCAGGCCTCGTAGGCGGAGCGGAAGGTGCGCCAGTAATCCTTGAAGTCCCGCTTCTGGTGCAGGTGCTGGTCCCCCTGCCCGGTGAATGCCCGGTACATCATCTCGCCGTCGTATTCATTGAGACCGGGATGGGTAGAAACGTCGATGCCGGCGTGTGCCATACCCTCAAGGACACCCCTGGCGGTATCCTGCTGGCGCTGCAGGTCGCCGGCCACTACCCGGTGGAAGTTCAGTTCGCGCTCGGCGAAATACTCCCCCAGCCAGCGGGCCTGTTGCCAGCCAAGCTCGGAAAGCTGGTCGTAGTTTGCCTCACCAAACGAGGCCTGCCCGTGTCGGACGATAAAGAGTTTTGCCATGGGATACGTGCTACCTGTGTGTGACTGCAAAAGCCACATCCTGCCTCAGCTGTGACCCGTTGACCAGTCGACCGGCTCAGAAATTGCTGGCCAGTTGCCAGCCGATGAACCCCAGGGTACCTCCGCTGAGCACCAGGGCCAGCACCGCCACAACACCGTCCCGGGCGATCATGGCGAGGCCGAAGGCCATCAGGGCCAGCCCCCCTCCGTTGGCGCTCAGGGGGACGAACTCCATCAGTGGCAGGGCCAGGGCAACCACCAGGCAGGCCAGTGCCAGCAGCAGGTTGCCGCCCCCGGTCATCAGCCAGGTCAGCCGGGGCCCGGTGAACCTGTCCAGGAAGCGGGCCGGTTTACGCAACCACGCCAGCCCCCTGTGCAGCTTGTCCCGCGGCACCTGCCGGTGGCTCAGCCAGCCGGGCAACCAGATATGGTCCCGGCGGAACAGGCGCTGGCCAACGGTGAGAATCACCAGCATTCCCATCAGGGTGGGCACGCCCGGCAGGTCGCCGATCAGGGGCGCCAGCACCACGAGCCCGGCCACCACAGCCACGGGGCCGAAACTCCGGGTACCGGCCGCATCGAGAATTTCCCTCACCGTTACCCGCTGGCCGTCACCGTCAGTGTCCCGGATCCGGGCCAGCAGCTCCTCCAGGCTGTCAGCGCGCTGCTCGTCGCTCATTCAGGCTCCTTCGGGTTGTCCGTAGTACCGGCGTTGCCGGGTTTCTCATCCAGCAGGCCACTGTCGATGGCCCGGGCCAGCAACCAGTTCCGCAGTGATCGCAAACCAGGTTCCTGGCGCCGGCTGACCTTGACAGCGAAATAGAAGCTGTCTCCGGTGACGACGCTGTGCAGGGGTAAACGCACAAAATCGCCGGCGTCGTCCCGGTTGCTCAGCATGTAGTCATTGGTCAGGGCGATACCCTGGTGATAACGGGCCGCCTCCAGCGCCAGCAGCATATGGCTGAAATGCTGTACCTGAGCGGTGGCCGGAATGCCCATTCCCGCCTCGCCAAACCACGCCTCCCAGTCGCCGCAGGTGCGATTGTAGATGCTGAAGGTGGACAGCAACGGATGGTGCGCCACGGAGTCAGTGGTCAGCGATTCTCCCTCCAGCTTCTGCCAGTACTGGCGACTGCATACCGGAAACAGTCGCTCACGGTATAGCAGATCATAGCTGTAGGCGGGTGAATCCGTATTGATGGTAATGAAGCTGTCAGCCACACGCCCCGACAGCACCGGGTGCTCTCCGGTCATTTCCAGTATCAGCTGGATTTCCGGGTGTTGACGGTGCAGGTCGGGTAACCGGGGCACCAGCCAACGCACGGCGAAAGAGCTGAACACTGCCAGGCGCAAACTGCTGTCCTGACGACCCAGCAGCTGACCTGTGGCCCGGTCGATCTGCACCAGGGCCGAAGAAATGCCTTCCAGGTAGTCCTGTCCCTCCCGGGTCAGGGCAAGGCTGCGGCCATGGCGCACGAACAGGGGTTCACCCAGAAAGGTTTCCAACTGCTTGATCTGATGGCTGACCGCACTCTGGCTGACGCTGAGCTCTTCGGCGGCGCGAGAGAAGCTGTTCAGCCGGGCGACCGCTTCGAATACGGGCAGGGATTTCAGGGGTGGCAGTTTCATTATCGATTTTTCTCATAGTTGAACAATAAATATCATTTTATCGGATATGCATGCATCCCTATACTTTTTCCTCCCCATCACTCAACCAGCCGGAGGCACCATGTCAGGCAAGACCGTCAACAGCGCCATTCTGCTGCTGATTATCGGCAATGCCCTGGCCATTGTGTCCGATGTATTCATCAAGCTGATGGAGCCGGACGCACCGGTGTTCCAGTTTGCGTTCCTGCGCAATCTCATCACCGTCTGCCTGCTGATGCCGCTTCTGAAACGGGCGGAATACCCGCGGCTGTTCGAGGGCTTTATGGTCCATGCCATCCGCTCCCACGTTTTGCTGGCCGGATTACTGTGTATGGTGGTAGCCCTGACCACCCTGCCCCTGGCAACCGCCAACGCGGTGTTCTACGCCGCGCCGGTGATCCTGATGGTGTTGTCGGTGCTGGTATTCCGTGAGCGGCTTTCGCCCCTGAGTGTGGTGGCGGTTATCAGTGGCTTTGCCGGGGTACTGGTGATCCTGCGCCCCACGGCCCTGGATTTCTCGGCCCTTTCCGCACTGGGCACCGCTTTCTGCCTGGCAGTGGCTGCACTGATGGTGCGCCGGCTGCCCTCCGGCCAGTCGACCCTGCACAAGCTGTTTCTCAACTCGCTACTGGCTATTCCCGCCAGCTTCGCGCTGGCGATGTGGGAAGGGGCCTCCTGGCGATGGGAGATTATTGCCAGCGCCGTGGGCTCGGCGGTGTTTATCCTGGGTTACAACGCCGGTGTACTGATGGCTTACAAGCATGTGGACGCCAACCAGGTCACCAGCGCCGAGTATACCGGCCTGATCTGGGCCATTGCGGTGGGCTGGCTCGCCTTTGGTGAAGTGCCGGACCTGTGGTTCCTTACCGGCAGCCTGATGATTATCGTGCCGCTGTTAATGATCGGCCTCAATCAGCGTCGCAAGCAGCGCCTGATTCATCGCCGGCCGGGCGCCGAAGCCCAGGAGGCATGAACGGGTTCCCAATTCGGGATACTTAACAGATTTTCACATGAGCTCGAAGGCACCCAGCAGGCACCATGGTGTGAATAACGACGGAACCGATCTATTCGCAGGAGGCGTCCATGTCCAAAGCCCTGGCCTTTGCAGCCGGCATTGCAGTTGTCATTGCGGCACTGCTGTTCCTGTTTTCGCCGGTTACCACCGACCCGGTGCCCGGAACACCGGGAGATAACCCGGAAGCAGGCAACCCGCACACCGACACCGGGGAAACGCACGCTCCGGGCGTGGCCAATGCCGGTGTTCCGGATAATGTTCCCCGCTGGCCAGACCCTGAAGCCACCGCCGCCCTGCCGGCGCGGCCCGACAGTCCTTCCCGCAATGCCCGGCCAGTGATTGCCCTGTGGCGTACCGACGGCGACCCTGAAAAGACCGAGGTGGACGGCTTCCCGGCGATCCGCCTGAAAGGCGACCCGGAAGCAGCTGCTTCGCTGCACGTGGGGCAGCAGCTGGCACTGCAGCTACCTGAACTGGACCGCACCCTCACCGCCCGCCTGGACAGCACCCATAACCAGCTCAACGACATACAGGTCTTCCGCGGCCCCGTCAGTGGTGGCCATGAAGACGACAACGTCGTGGTTACCCGGGGGAAAAAATCCACCTACGTGGTGATCAGTACCCGCGAAGGGGTCTACTCGGCGGTCATCGACAACACCACCGGTGACACCACCCTGACCAGCGAAACCGACATACAGGGCAACCTGGCCGGTGAGGATGATGCCATCCCGGTGCCCGGCGTGGATCAGGCGCCGCCCTCCGACTGACGCAGTAAGGCAGCGACAGCTGCCGGCAGTACCCGGAACCCCACGGCGGACAGGAGTACCCGCCGTACAAACACACCCTTGATCAGGGATCGACACTATGAAACAACCCATTCACTGGCTTGCCAGCCTTTCCATTGCGCTGGCAAGCCCGCTGACCCTCGCCAACCAGGTCGACGTGCTGGTGTTCTACACCGGCGAAGCCGCCGCCACCGCCTCTGGCCAGGACATCGAAGCCCGCATCGTGTCCTATGTGGAACATGCCAACCAGGCCTACCGCAACAGCGATGTGGATGTGCAACTGCGGCTGGTGGGTACCGAGCAGGTTCAGGGCAGCTTCGGCAGCGTTGACGGTAACGTGCTGGGGCGCTTCCGGGCCGACAGCACCGTCGCGCGCCTGCGTCAGCAATATGGAGCAGACCTGGTCGCTCTGATCAGCACCCCGCAACGCAGCGGCGCCGGTTATGTCTGCGGTGTCGGCTACCAGCCCGGCGGTAACGAGAATACCGGTCGTTTCTATTCCAACGCATCCGCCTACGGTTACAGCATGACCGGCGTGACCTGCGGCTATAACACCTTTGTCCACGAGCTGGGGCACAACATGTCACTGGGCCACTCCCACGCCCAGAACTCCTTCGGTTCCGTGTTTCCCTGGGGCCGTGGCCATGGGGTGTCCGGCCTGTTCAGTACCGTCATGGCCTACCCCCAGTCCTATGGCACCCGCAACCACCTGGCACAGTTTGCCAGCCCGGACCAGGTGCGCTGCGAAGGCCAGCCCTGCGGCTCCGACATCAATCGCAGCGATGGCGCCGACGCGGTTACCGCGATCAACCAGCTGGCTGCCCAGGTGGCGGACTTCATGCCCACTGCGGTGATCGACGATGGTGACCCGGAAGAAGAAGAGCCGGGCAACGATAATCCCGGTGATCCTGGCGATGGCGATGGTACCCCTGGTAACGGCGACGACAACGGCGGCAACGACAGTGACAACGGCAGCGATCCTGACCTGCCTGTCTGTGACAAGCCGGAACTGGCGGAGAACAACCTGATCCAGGCCCCCGACTTTAATGACCTGGCGCCCTGGAGCAGCTTCAACAACGCGGCCAGCCTGACCACCGCCAGCATCAATACCAGCTGTGGCCGGGACAACCTGCTGCTGGTGACCGACCGCACCGGGTATTACGGCGGGCCCGTGCAGCTGATCGAAGATGGGTTGGAAGCCGGAGCGCAATACCGGGTGTCCGCGAGACTGGCACTGGCCGGAACCGATACCCGTGATGTGGTCCGGGTCAGCCTGGAAATTACGGACAGCGAAGGCACCCGCTTCCAGGACCTTCCAGAACTGTCGGTAACCGCCAACGAACTGAGCCGTTATGAGGAGACCTTCACCGTTGCGGCTGAAGGCGCTGTCCGACAGGCCCGGCTGCTGATTGCTGGCCCCGCCGAGGGGGTTGATTTCGTGGCGGATGAGGTCCGGCTCGAGAAGGTCGCCGATGCCCCGGGCGAGGATGAAGGTGATGACAATAATGGCGGCAGTAGCATCATTCTGGAAGAAGGCTTCGAGGACGGCGGCAACGGCTGGTCCGGCTATATGGGCAGCTGGGTGTTCCGTACCCGTACCGCCAGCGAGGGCAACTTCGGCCTGGCGTCCCTGTTCCGGATGAGCACCTATTCAGGCCCGGCCCTCGAGGCAACCGGCCTGGTGGAAGCCGGCAAGACCTACCAGGCATCGTTTGATGTGATGCTCAGCAACCGCCGTCAGACCTCGGACACGGTGGAGCTCTGGGCCTGGTATGTGGATGACGAAGGCGCCCACTGGCAAAAGCTGGGCGGTGGCCAGATTGCCACCAACAGTTGGGCGACTATCGACAGCCAGTTCGGCCTGCAGCCCTCCGGCAACATCGACCAGCTGAGGCTGCACGTGATGGGTGCGGCGACCTCCAGCCGTATTGTTATCGATAACTTCAGACTCGGCCTGTAGTACCGGTTTGCCGGCTGGTGGCGACATCGCCAGCCGGCAAACCGGAGAAGTACTCGGTGACCTCTTGGGCCCTGGCTTCCCCGGCCGGGTGCCCCTTTTCCCTGATCCGTTCCCGCTTGCCCCTGACTTCCGCTGACCCGATCCACTGGACAAGCCACCGTCCGGCTGTCTAGGATCAGGTTTTGTTTTGCAACCTGATTCCGACCAACACCAACGACAGAACAACAGGCAGGAGCCCCACTATGTTTCTCAGCGAACCGAAAACCCTCTCGACCCCTCGTGGCCAATTTACCTGGCGGGAGGGCGGTGATCCCGACGGCGCCCCGGTGGTCATGATTCACGGCTGGCCGGAAAGCTCCTATTGCTGGGAGCACACCGGTCGCCACCTGAAAGAAGGGCTGCGGGTGATCGCACCAGACCTGCGGGGCCTGGGTGACAGCGAACGTACTGAAGGCCAGCAGCACTACAGCAAGCAGGCCCTGGCAGAAGACGTGGTCAGCATGCTGGACAAGCTGGGCATCCAGGAGTTCCAGCTGGTGGGCCATGACTGGGGCGGCATCGTGGCCCAGGAAGTGGCCCTGGCGATCCCGGAGCGTATCCGGAAGATGGTGATCATGAACATCGCCATCATCAACAACCTCAAGGGCAACATGGAAGTGATCGAGAAAGTCCGCTCCGGCAGCGGCAAGGCCTACTGGTATCAGCACTTCCAGCAGGCGCCGGGACTGGCCGAAGCCATGATCCCCGGCAATGAGGGCACCTGGATCCGCTTCTTCGTCAATGGTGTGGTGAAGCCGATCCCGGAGGATGCGGTGGCGGAATACGTGCGCATGTACAGCATCCCCGGCACCCCGGGCGCCGGCGCCAGCTATTACCGCGCCTTCAAGGACGACGCCAAGCGCTGGGCCACCCTGTCAGGCCATAAATGGAAAATCCCGAGCCTCTACATCTACGGCAACAAGGACAAGGTGATCATTCCGGAATACCTCAACCACATCGAGGATTGCTTTGAAGAAATCCGGGTGGAACAGGTGGATGCGGGTCACTTCCTGCAGGAAGAGAAACCGGAAGAAGTGGCTGGTCACATGAACGGCTTTTTCGACGCCGGCTGAGTAGACATTCCGGACAGGGCGGCACTGGAGGCTGCCCTATTCTTCTTCGTCTTTCCGGCGCTCACCACCGCCCTGCCCCAGGGCCAGCCGGGCCACCAGGTTCTCGATCCTGGCCACGGCGTCTTCATTGCCCTTGCGACCGGAAAGCACCACCTGGGACCCCACTGACGCCACATACATCAACATCGCCAGGTCCTCGGTTTCGCTATCGGCGCTGCCCAGGTTGCGGAACAACAATTTGTTCTGCTCCACCCGGGCCTGGTCCACCTCCTCGACGATCTCGGCGGCATGGCGATTGCGGCGGGCGAAGTCACGGACCGCCAGTTCCACCTGTAACCGGCGTACGTTGCGGGAGGCGTCGGTCAGCAGCAGTTGCAGCAACTGGTGCAGTTCCTCTTCCGGGTGTTCCCCTTTGGGCCGCATGTAATCCAGTTCCACAAAGCGGCGGTCGCGCCAGCGGTCCAGGAAGCTGTCCACCAGGTCCTCATGGTCCCGGAAGTGCCAGTAGAAGCTGCCTCGGGTCACGCCGAGTTTCTTCGCGAGTGTGAGCACCCGCAGGCTACCAAAGCCGCCACTGGCCACCTCGCCGGCGGCGGCATCCAGCCAGTCGTCGCGGGTCAGTTGTGCCTTGCCGGACTTTTCAGTAGCGCCGGGGGATCGCCTGGAATCGGATGCCATAGTCTGCCTGTATCGGGTTGCCGGTGTGCCGGCTCGAAGTCCATGAAGTCCAAGGGGCGCGGAGTGTACAACCCCGTTGACCTTTAACGCCAACATACATTACTGTACGGACTCTCCAGACACCAGTGTATGGAATAAAACTCCCCCATTCCATTATCCAAAAGGCGCCGAACCGGGGACCGACCTGCCCCGGCAAGAGCCGAAAGAGCTATCCGGCACCTGTTGCCACCGCCAATAAGGAGCGAGCATGAGCACCGCACACTACGACACCAACGGCAATGTGGCCGTTATCCGCCTGGACAATCCGCCGGTCAACGGCCTCAGCCTCGGGCTGCGTCAGGGCATTGTCGACGGCATCAAGAAAGCCGAACAGGACAGCGCCATCGAGGCCATCGTCATCACCGGTTCCGACCGGGCTTTCTCTGGCGGCGCCGACATCACTGAGTTCGGCACCCCGAAAGTGATGCAGGAGCCCATCCTCACCACCGCCATCCACTATGTGGAAACCGCCAGGAAGCCGGTTATCGCAGCCATCAGCGGCAACTGCATGGGCGGCGGCCTGGAACTGGCCCTGGGCTGTAACTACCGGGTATCAAAGCCGGACGCGACACTGGCCCTGCCGGAAGTGAAGCTGGGCATCCTGCCGGGCGCCGGCGGCACCCAGCGCCTGCCCCGGGTGATCGGTGTCGAGCAGGCCCTGAACATGATCGTGTCTGGCGCCGTTGTTCCGGCGAAGAAGTTTGAAGGCACTCCGCTGCTGGACGAGATCATCGAAGGCGACCTGATGGAAGGCGCCCTGGCCTTCGCCCGTAAGGTCGTTGCCGAGAAGATGCCGCTGAAGAAGGTCCGCGACCTGAAGGTGAAGCACCCCAACCCGGAAGGCTTCTTCATGTTCGCCCGCAACACCATCGGTGCCATGGCCAAGAACTACCCCGCCCCCCTGAAGTGCCTGGAAGCGGTGGAAGCCGCCGCCACAAAGCCCTTCGACGAGGGCATGAAAGTCGAGCGCGACGGTATCAAGTACCTGATGCAGACCCCGGAATCCGCCGCCCTGCGCCACGCCTTCTTCGCCGAGCGCAAGACCAGCAAGATCGCCGACGTGCCCTCTGACACCCCCACCCGTGACATCAACAAGGTGGGCGTGATCGGTGCCGGCACCATGGGCACCGGTATCTCCATCAACTTCCTCAACGCCGGCATTCCGGTCACCATCGTCGAGATGAAGCAGGAAGGCCTGGACCGTGGCGTGGAAGCCATCCGCAAAGTCTATGAGGGCCAGGTGAAGAAAGGCCGCATGACCGAGGACAAGGCCAAGGCGAAGCTGGACCTGCTGACCCCGTCCCTGAGCTATGACGACCTGAAGGACGCGGACCTGGTGATCGAGGCCGTGTTCGAGGAAATGGGCGTCAAGGAGCAGGTGTTCACCAAGCTGGACGAGATCTGCAAGCCGGGCGCTATCCTGGCCTCCAACACCTCCACCCTGGACGTGAACAAGATTGCCAGTTTCACCAAGCGCCCGGAAGACGTGATCGGCCTGCACTTCTTCAGCCCCGCCAACATCATGAAGCTGCTGGAAGTGGTGCGCGGTGACAAGACCGCCAAGGACGTGCTGGCCACGGCGATGAAGCTCGCCAAGACCATCAAAAAGACCGCCGTGGTGTCCGGTGTCTGCGACGGCTTTATCGGCAACCGCATGATCAACCAGTACTCCCGCGAGGCCCTGACCATGCTGGAGGAAGGCGCCAGCGTGCAGCAGATCGACAAGGCCATCGAGAAGTTCGGTTTCGCCATGGGCCCGTTGCGCATGGCTGACCTGGCCGGTGGCGACATCGGCTGGGCCATCCGCAAGCGCCTGTACGCGGAAAACCCGGACATGAAGAAGAACCTGATCGCCGACCGACTGTGCGAGATGGGTCGTTTCGGCCAGAAGACCGGCGCCGGCTTCTACCGGTACGAGCCGGGCAACCGCAAGGCCCTGCACGACCCGGAAGTGGACAAGGTGGTGGAAGAGTGCCGCAAGGAAATGGGCATCACCCCGCGCAAGATCAGCAACCAGGAAATTGTCCAGCGTTGCGTCTACGCCCTGGTGAACGAGGGTGCCCGGATCCTGGAGGAAGGCATTGCTCAGCGCGCCTCCGATATCGACATGGTGTACCTGACCGGCTACGGCTTCCCGGTCTTCCGTGGTGGCCCCATGCACTACGCCGAGCAGGTTGGCCTGGCCAACGTGGTCCGCGACATGGAGCCCTTCGCCGAGAACCCCAACACCCAGCCAGGCTTCTGGGAGCCGGCTCCCCTGCTCGTGAAATGCGCGCAGGAAGGCAAGGGTTTTGATCAGTAAGGCCACCAACGAATCGATCGCCGGGGCCCGCGCGGGCTCCGGCACACAGGAGAAAGATTATGAATGATGTTGTCATCGTATCCACCGCCCGCACGCCCCTGGCCAAGTCCTGGCGCGGCGGCCTGAACATGACCCATGGCGCCACCCTGGCCGGCCACGCTATCCAGCACGCGGTTGAGCGTTCAAAGGTGGATCCCGCCGAGATTGAAGACGTACTGATGGGCTGTGCCCTGCCGGAAGGTTCTACTGGTAACGACGTGGCCCGTATGGGTGCCATCCGTGCCGGCCTGCCGGTGTCTGTGGCTGGTGCCACCATCAACCGGTTCTGCTCCTCCGGCCTGCAGGCCATCGCCATGGCCGCCCAGCACATTGCCGTGGACAAGGTGCCGGTGATGGTTGCCGGCGGTGTGGAGTCCATCTCCACCGTACAGGCTACCGTGAACCAGAACTACCTGGCCGAGCCCTGGCTGATGCAGAACAAGCCGGAGCTGTACTGGTCCATGCTGCAGACCGCCGAGACCGTGGCCCAGCGCTACAAGATCAAGAAAGAGGACATGGACGAATACGGCGTACGCAGCCAGACCTTGGCCGCCAAGGCCCGTGAGGAAGGCAAGTTCGACGACGAGATCGTGCCCATCACCACCACCGCCGGGGTTGCCGACAAGGCCACCGGCCAGCTGATGAGCAAGGAAGTGACCGTCTCCCAGGACGAAGGCATCCGCCCGGACACCAACCTGGAAGGCGTGAGCAAGATCCGCTCCGCCATGGAAGGCGGCGTAGTCACTGCGGGCAACGCCAGCCAGTTCTCCGACGGCGCCTCCGCCTGTGTACTGATGGATGGCAAGCTGGCCGAACAGCGTGGCCTGCAGCCGCTGGGCATCTTCCGTGGCTTCGCCGTCGCCGGCTGTGAGCCGGACGAAATGGGCATTGGCCCGGTCTACGCGGTACCCAAGCTGCTCAAGCGCGCCGGCCTCACCGTGGACGACATTGGCCTGTGGGAACTGAACGAGGCCTTCGCCGTCCAGGTGCTGTACTGTCAGCGTGAGCTGGGTATCCCCATGGACCGCCTGAACGTCAACGGCGGCGCCATTGCTGTGGGCCACCCCTACGGTACCACTGGCTCCCGCCTGGTGGGCCACGCCCTGATCGAAGGCAAGCGCCGCGGCGTGAAATACGTGGTAGTTACCATGTGCGTTGGTACCGGTATGGGTGCCGCCGGACTGTTTGAAGTGGCCTGATCGGGCATTTCGTTCGAATAAGACTTTTGCGTGAACAGCCCGGAGCCCCTGGTGCCACCCAGGGGCTCCGTTGCAACTGACGAGAAAGAGAGACAACCATGGAACTGAACTACACCCCTGAACAGGAGGCCTTCCGCCAGGAAGTCCGCCAGTTCCTGCAGGACAACCTGCCGGATGACATCCGCGAGCGGGTTCAGAAGCGCCTGCGTTTCACCAAGGACATGATCGTCCGCTGGCAACAGATTCTGTACAAGCAGGGCTGGGGCGCCAGCACCTGGCCGAAGGAATACGGCGGCACCGGCTGGACCGAAATCGAACAGCTGATCTTCGAGGAAGAGTGTGCCCTCGCCGGTGCACCCCGGCAGCTGGACTTCGGCCTGCGCATGGTGGCCCCGGTGATCATGAAGTTCGGCAACCAGGAGCAGAAAGACAAGCACCTGCCCGGCATCGTCAGCGGTGACGTCTGGTGGTCCCAGGGCTATTCCGAGCCGGGCTCCGGTTCTGACCTCGCTTCCCTGCGCACCACCGCCGAGCGGGACGGCGACTACTACATCGTCAACGGCCAAAAGACCTGGACCACCCTGGGCCAGCATGGCGACTGGATCTTCTGCCTGGTACGCACCAACAAGGACGTCAAGGCCCAGGAGGGCATCTCCTTCCTGCTGATCGACATGAAGACCCCGGGCATCGATGTGAAGCCCATCATCATGCTGGACGGCGAGCACGAAATTAACGACGTGTTCTTCGAGAACGTCAAGGTGCCGGTGGAAAACCTGGTGGGCGAAGAAGACAAGGGCTGGACCTACGCCAAGTACCTGCTGGGCCACGAGCGCACCGGCCTGGCCAACGTGGGCCAGTGGAAAGCCATGATGCGCCGCCTGAAGGAAATCGCCCGGGAAGAACAGGATGACGGCCAGGCCATCATCGAGAACCCCCGCTTCCGCGACCGCCTGGCCCAGCTGGACGCCGAGCTGCGTGCGCTGGAGCTGACCGTGCTGCGGGTACTGACCAACGCCACCGGCCCCGGGCCCGAGGCGTCCATCCTGAAGATCCGCGGTACCGAGATCGGCCAGCGCCTGTTCGAACTGGCCATGGAAGCCACCGGCCAGGACGCCCTCGCCCACACCCCGGATGCCCTGGAGCCGGACTACAACGGCCCCATGGTTGGCGGCATGAACGCTGTACCGGCGGCCGGCGACTACTTCAACATGCGCAAGCTGTCCATCTTCGGCGGATCCAACGAGATCCAGCGGAACATCATTTCCAAACTGGTGCTGGGGCTGTAAGGAGCGGACCATGAACTTCGAACTGACAGAAGAACAGCAAATGCTGCAGGACTCGCTGCGCCGCTTCCTGGCCAACGAGTACACTTTCGAGAAACGCCGCCAGATCATCGAATCCGGCAAGGGTACCGACGCAGGTATCTGGAATGCCCTGGCGGAAATGGGCCTGCTGGCCTTCACCTTCCCCGAGGACTACGACGGCCTGGGCGGCAACGGCATCGACACCATGCTGGTGATGGAATCCTTCGGCCGCGCCCTGGTGACCGAGCCCTACCTGGCTACCGTGGTACTGGCCGGTGGCCTGGTACGTGACGCCGGCTCCGACGCCCAGAAGCAGGCCATCCTGCCGGCCATCGCCAGCGGCGAGAAGCTGATGGCCTTGGCCACTTACGAGCACGGCGCCCGTTACAACCTGGCCCACATCAACACCGTTGCCACGGCTGACGGCAGCGACTACGTGCTCAATGGCACCAAGACCGCGGTCATCCACGGCGGCCAGGCCAACCAGCTCATCGTATCCGCCCGCACCAGTGGCGATGCCCGCAGTGAAGGCGGCATTACCCTGTTCCTGGTGGATGCCGATGCCAGCGGCGTATCCGTCACCGACTTCGTCACCCACGACGGTTTCCGGACCGCCGAAGTGACCCTGAAGGACGTGAAAGTGGGCGCCGACGCCATTATTGGTGAAGCCGACAAGGGCTTCCCGGCACTGGAAAAGGCCATCGACCAGGGCACAGCCGCCCTGTGCGCCGAAGCCGTGGGCGCCATGGATGCCATGACCGAAGCCACTTTGGAATACACCCAGACCCGCAAGCAGTTTGGCGTGCCCATCTCCAAGTTCCAGGTGCTGCAACACCGCATGGCGGACATGTTTATCCACGCCCAGCAGGGCCGTTCCATGGCCATCCTGGCGGCGGACAGCGCCGACTCCGACGACCGTGTGGCCCGTCGCGAGGCCATCTCCCAGGCGAAGATGCTCATCGGCCAGGGTGCCCGTGAGGTCGGCCAGGCCGGCGTGCAACTGCACGGCGGTATGGGCGTGACCGACGAAATGTGGGCTGCCCACATCTTCAAGCGCCTGACCCTGATCAACCTGGTGTTCGGCGACGCCGACTATCACCTGGGCAAGGTCAGCGACGCGCTGCTGGAAAAAATCGCCTGATCCCGCCTGCATAATGCCCGGCCCTGTTCGTTAAATAACGAGGCGGCCGGGCACATCACAACAACTACAGGAGCCCCCAATGAGTCTGAAACAGCTATTCGATCTGACCGGCAAAGTCGCCGTAATTACCGGCGGTTCCCGCGGCCTGGGCCTGCAAATGGCCGAGGCCCTGGGTGAGCTGGGCGCCAAACTGGTCATCAGTGCCCGCAAACAGCACGAACTGGACGACGCCCAGAAGCACCTGGAAGGCCAGGGCATCGAAGTGATGACCATCGCCGCCGACATGTCCAAACGGGAGACGATCCCCGGCTTTGTGGACCAGGTCATCGAGCGCTTCGGCGACATCGACATCCTGGTGAACAACGCCGGCGCCACCTGGGGTGCCCCGGCGGAAGATCACCCGGACGAAGCCTGGGACAAGGTAATGAACCTGAACGTGGACGCCACCTTCTTCCTTACCCGTGAAGTGGGCAAGCGCTGCATGATCCCCCGCAAGTCCGGCAAGGTGATCACCACCGCCTCCATCGCCGGTCTGTCCGGCAACCCGGAAGGCATGAGCACCATCGCCTATAACACCTCCAAGGGCGCCAACGTCAACTTCACCCGGGCACTGGCCGCCGAGTGGGGCAAGTACAACATCAACGTGAACAGCATCTGCCCCGGTTTCTTCCCCTCCAAAATGGCCAACGGCCTGCTGGACGCCATGGGCGAGAAGATGCTGGAGCGCATCCCCCTGAACCGCTTCGGCGGCGAGGAAGACATGAAGGGCCTGATCGCCCTGCTGGCCACCGAAGCCGGCCGCCACATCACCGGGCAGAACATCGCCATTGATGGCGGCACCACGGTCTGCTGATTAAAACCCCTCGGTTGCACTGTTCACAGTGACAGTCCCTTACCCGGATCCCTTTTGGTTATCCGGGTTTTTTGTTTTGGACAGTAGCCCGATCCCGATCAGAACGCGTGATTGGCGTCTCATTTGTGGGCGGGTGTTGACGTTTTCCTCGTATATCCACCGAATATTCACCGCTTTTGGCGGTATATTCGAAATCTACCGACATTTGTTCGCTTTTTTCGGTATGGATATGCAGGTAGGGTAAAGCGCGTGTTCCGGCAAGGAATTGAATTTTCGCGATATTCTGCTATACCCTCAAACGAGCTGGCTCATAAATATTGTCATTTTTGACGTAGAATAAACTGTTATGAATCAATCACAAGAAAGATAGCCTAGTATGTCGCACGAGGAAGATATTCAGCGGTTCGATCAGGACCATCCTTGGCCACACGACGACGGTGTGACTTCCCTCTTTAAATTTTCATCGGTAAATCGAGACAAAATTTCTCGACTTGAACAACTATTCTGTGAGGGCAAGCTTTATCACTCAACACCAGATCAATTTAATGATCCATTTGAGTGTAAGCCCCACTTTAATTGGCCGAAGGACCCCAAGAAGGTAGCCGAAATCCGAAAGTATTTAACTCAGATTTTGCGACGAAACGGAATCTCTTGGAAAGAGGCAAAAAGACTTGTGGCGAACAGCATGCGTCGCCCCGGATTTATCCACGAGTCTATTTATACCTCAGCTGAGCACTCGTTTAACCGAGCCAGAATTTGCAGCTTTACAACGAGCAACAAAAACCTCTTGTTCTGGGCCCATTATGCGAATTCCCATAAGGGCTTTTGTGTGGAATATGACGCTAAGATCCTTCCAATTAGCTATTCATTTAAAGTGAAGTATGTGGATGAGTACCCGGAAATCGAATATCCGGCCCCAGATGACAAACGGGCTCTAAGCCCGGCTTTGATGAAATCTACGGCCTGGAGCTACGAGGAGGAATACAGGAGCATTTTTATTCCTGGTGCTGAGAGGCAAGCAAAGCATGATGGGAGTAGCCTGATCCTTAACGGATCGGAGATGAAAAATATATATTTCGGAGCCAAGATGACTGACGATGATAAGGCTCTAATCGAAGATTTAGTAAACAAGGGACCGTTTACCGCGAAGCTCTGGGAAAGTAATTTATCAAGAACATCCTTCGAAATTGAGTTTTCGCCATATAAACCGGTAATTTCATAACAAAGTGGTCAACGGGACGCAAACTACGCTGCGCTCCGTTCGCGCCCATTACCACTGGCGTTATGCATTAAGGAGCTAGTCTTTTGAAAGGTGTGAGTTTCATGGGCTTTGTTGCACCGATGATTGCATTGTTCATCGCTATCGTTTGGATTGGTGTTGCTATCGTTGGAAAAAATGTTAATGCCAAGGACTTGGTATTTTCTTACACAGCACTAGCTGCGGCATTTGTGATGTTTTCTCTTAACCTAGGGTTTTCGTTGAGGAATGAAGACAGTACCCATGTCGTTCAGCCACATCTGATACTTACGCCGAACTGCATTGATGTCTACTCAGAGCTGATGACGAAATCAAACTTTGTCGTATTTAATCGAGAAAAGTTGAGTTCATCATTGAATCTTACGAGAATAAGTGAAAAAGCCGGTCTCCCCCAATTGTCTGACGATGAAAGCGCGGTATTCCAAAAGAATCTCGTTGAATTCTTGAGAGTGTCAGTGGTTGGACATTTGCTGTCCGAATACCCCGACTGGAATCCAGATGTAAAAACTTTCAGGGGAAAAAGGCAAGTTCAGTTCAATAACTCTGAGGAAGGTGCTGGCCATAACTCTTACTACTCTGTCCCGCAGCTGGAAAGCGCTCTGAAGATAGACGTAGACGATTTCGATATTTCTGAAGGTGTGGGTATAACTAATGGCCTTACATTACCGCCGAATACAGTTATTTCGAGTAATGGTGAAAATCTAATTTTTGAGAATCCCCACATTCGAATAGAAATCGATTTTGAGGTTGAAGATGGAATGAGTTTTGCCGTTCCATCCTACAATGGCGCTAATCTGACATTGGACCAGCAAGATCTGACCCAGGGTGTTGTCAACATCCAAAGCAACATTAGAGTTTCGGTGTCTCAGAAAAAGCAAAGATCAGGTAGTCCTGAGCGTCTTAAGTACAAAGCGTGGGCATCACAGATTGTTGACATCATACGAGCGGGATTTTCGCCAGTAGCATCTCAAAATGCATAACCAATGCAGGCACGGCGACGCCCATTACATTGCGCCTTCGGCTCCATTCCATGGGCGCGCATGCTGCAGGCGTTAAATCAGTAGTGGTAGCGAAGCTGGGCAATTAGCAGAGCGTCATCCGTGACTTTGTAGACCATGCGGTGCTCGTCGTTAATTCGGCGGGACCAATAACCAGCGAGGCTATGTTTGAGCGGTTCCGGTTTACCAATACCTTCGAACGGTTCTCGCTTGGTCTCTTTGATCAGCTTGTTGATTCGGTTAAGGATCTTTTTGTCGGTTTTTTGCCAGTACAGATAGTCTTCCCAGGCGTTCTCGGAGAAGATGAGTTTCATTCAAGAAGTTCCTTTTCTTGACCACCGCCTTGCTCCAGCTCGGCGACGGATTCCAACAAACGACGGGCGTTCTTTGGTGCGCGCAGGAGGTATGCGGTCTCTTGCAATGCCTCGTAGTCCTCAAGGGATATCATCACCACGGACTGCGACTTGCTCCGGGTGATGATCACAGGGGAATGGTCTTCGCAGACCTGCTCCATGGTTTTTGCTAGGTTGGTTCTAGCGGCTGTGTAGCTAATGGCATCCATAAGACTGCTCCTGTACAGGATGTTGATCATGGTCAGGATACCGTACGCCAAAGGATTTAACAATCGGCTGCACTGCGACCGATTTTCCGCCGCTTCGCGGCTCCAAACCGGCGCGTGAGCCGGGCGTTAAATCAAAAGGGGTCGACGATTGGGAAGGCGCTACAGAAGAAGGAAAAGCTCCAGCTTGTTCAGCATCGTAGCTGATGTTGTCCGCATGGCAGCAGCTTTGCCATGGTGGGGTGCTTTGGCGCTGGGTTTTATCAGCTACTTGGTAATTGCCGTCGGCTTCGGAGGGTTTGTTGAGTCTCAGATAGCCGCTCAGGAAGGAAGCCGCTTTCACAGCATCTTTGAGATTCGACTTGGGCGAATTGCCCAGGTCGCTGAATGGGTTGGACTTTCGTGCATTGTTGTCGGGGTTTTCTTTGCAGTTCGGAATCATTTCTTCGGCAATACTGCGGGACGCACGGAAAGAGGAGTCTGCGTAAACCGCTGAAGGTTGCCACCCATTCCACGTGAAGCCTGCCACCCGGACCGGGGCAAGGCTGCCACCCATCGGAGCGTAGCGACGCGGGGTT
>NZ_JAWLGY010000009.1:129440-133853 GCF_041690615.1 Marinobacter sp. | reverse complement strand
ATATGGTGGCCAGGCCTATCAGTCAGACTCGAGAGAGCAATTTCCAGACAGATAGAAGAAATTTCAGAGCTACAGGTGCACTACAGAAAGCAACGAGCCATTTTGGCTAAGGTTGCCGGTTCAGCTTGGCGAGAGGTAGCCAAAGGGCCTCAATTCAAAACTCCGGATGAAGCTAAGGCCGAAATGGCAGCTTCACTGGACAACATAAAAGCAACCTTACAATTCTATGGTGTCTCTCTCATCAATTTTTTTCTGTTAAAACCTTTCAGGTTGGTTTTGGTCGGATTAAATAGAATCGGTAGAGACAGGGCAGTAGGTGGAATTGGTATCGCTCTCGCGGCCTTGGGCATTGCCTTATAAATGCATAACCAGCCGCTGTTGTCGGACAATTTTTACACCGCTTCGCGGCTCCAAAATTGCCGCAAAGCTTCGCGTTAATTGGTAGAGACATGGAACCAGTCATCCAGGAAGAAACAACCGGTTGTGGCATTGCAGCAAGCGCTGCTCTCGCGGGTGTCAGCTATGCTGAAGCCAAGCAAAAGGCCAACGCTCTGGGTATTTACGCCGCAGATACAGCGTTATGGTCAGAAACTGAGCACGTCCGAAAGCTTCTGCGGGAATTCGGTATCGCGGTGTCGCCCAGAGAAGCACCATTCGAATCTTGGGAGCGCCTTCCAGACAAGGCTCTCTTGGCTATCAAATGGCACACGGAACAGGGTAAACCATTCTGGCACTGGGTTTTGTTTGTCAGAGAAGGCGGTAAGGCAAAGGTGCTGGATTCCAAGAAGGCACTGAAATCAAACATCCGCCGGGATTTCGGGCGTATCAAGCCCAAGTGGTACATTGAGGTATCCAATTAACAATTCGCAGCAGTACGCGACCGATGGCCGCCGGACGCCCTTTCCATGGCTCCTTCGTCGCCATTCCAAGGTCGCCGCTGTGCTCCGCGTTAACTGTCCGGCGCGTGGATGTAAGCATAGGGAGTTAAATTTATGGGCTTAAGTGCCAGGCTGTTTTTTGACAATAATGAAACTGACAAGAAACCGGGACAGATTTATTTTCTCGGATTCTAAAACGGCAGAATAGGCTAACCAGAGGCTGTTGTCGGACGGTTTTTCCGTCGCTCCGCTCCTCCAAAGACGCCGCAAAGCCCGGCGTTATGGAACGTGTTTTCTGCGTCCACGAAGACCCATAAGGAGGTAATCGCATGAAAGTAAGAAAGCTAATTGAAGAGCTTACTCAGATCGAAGACAAACACGGTGACATCGACATTTACTGCATGTCCGAGATTGAGCCTGGCAAAGCAGGTCCGATATCCCACTTTTCTAAAATGCACAATATGGCTGATGAGGTCTATATGTTAGCCGCACAGAATCCCAATTGGCCCAGTAAAACCGGGGAAAAATCAGGTGAGAACCGGGGCAACAACAAGCTCTGAGAGTTCAGCCATAACAGAATAAATAAATCTGTCCCGGTTTTCGCGGTTTTCGGTTTTCGCCTTGAGGATCGTGTTAATGGTGTTGACCAAATTGGTCGGAGTTGCGGTTTTTATTCTAGTCTCGAGCTGCACCTACGGGCCAGAAGAGGAGCGGGCGTATATTGAAAATATTGCAGTACGGCCCGAATCCTTTCAGTTTGCAGTAGCAGTTCATTATGTGCGATTCCGACCTGCAACTGGCATTAATGCATTTCCCAATGGAGGGATACCGCAGTATCTAGAACCGACAGCCTTGGTTTACCTTGTTGATGTATCTACTGATGAGAATGTGGAGATCGCCCGAATTCCAGTACCTGAGCAATTGAAAAAAAGTTTCAGTGCCCACTTGACCGGTTGGAAAGGAGATCGGGTATATATTCAGTTGTCCGGTTGCCCGGGCGCTGAATGCTACGGCGATCTCTTACAGTTCCGCCATTATGAACTGAGTACCGAGGCGCCGCCTCGAAGAATTGAATCTCGCCCCAAGGATATAGACCGCGCGCCCGGTATGCTCTCGCGTGCGCCTGGAGAAGACATATATATGAGAGTCAGCGCTGGTTCACGAATCATTAGTGTGCGCACGGATGATTCGGAGCCTTTCATTGATCATTACATGATTGAGGACTCTGGCGAGCTGGCCCAAACTGCGCCCAACCAATAGTTCCAGTTCGTTCCGGCCCCGCAGGCCCTCCACCGGATGCCCTTTTTCGCTTCGCTACAAGGGCACCGCTGAACAAAAAGCGTTACACATGAAACTGGCGTCAACTGCATGGAAGTTGGGGGAGGCCAGAAGAGAGGGGCACGGGCAGGGAAGCGGTAATGGTCACCGGAAAACACTCCCCCTTTCGATCGGATCTGGTTGCGCCAGAATTCCGGTACGTCGTGCCGAAAGGGGGAGCTGTCCTATCGTTTACGGCAATCCCTGCTTCTACATCGGCGGAGCCTCGTCGTTATACCGATTGACGGGTCCGGCTTGCCCAGATCCCGGCGAGTCCCAGCGCGAGAAGCGGCAGGCTTGCCGGGGCGGGTACCGGAATTGCAAACCGGCTGGCGAGCTCTTCGGTGGAGAAGGAATCCTCCGAGGAGAAGGTCCAGGTGTCAAAATTCATGAACTGGCCCGACAGGATGTTATCGCCAATGCCAAAGGTGAGGTCGACCAGGTCGTTGGTGATGTCGAACGACAGGAGGTCCGGCAAGAAGTAGTCATTGAAATAAACGGTGTTGTCGCCTTCGCCACCATCGAAGATGCCGTCGATCAGTAACCCTGAGTTGAGACTGCCGATGCTGAGGGTATCGTCGCCGCCGCCGAGGATAACGTCACCGAGAATCCTGCTGTCCCCGGAGATGTCGAGGCTGCTGTCATCCTGGCCCGGTGCCAGTTTGATGGCCACGCCGCTGCGGCCGTAAAGGGTGCCGGTGTTGGTGATGTCGATGGAGGATGTGCTGGCGTCATCGGCGGTAATGGCCCGCGGGCCCTCGATATAGCCATCGTTGCGGATGGTCAGGTCACCGGCGGGCTGGCTGGAGCCGTCTCCGGGCTCGAAGACTTCGTCGACATCAATACCGCCGTTGGTGAGGTTGGTGTCCGGGGCAGTGGACACGATGACCCCGGTGGCATGGTTGTGGACGAGGCCCTGATCAAGGTCGACACCGTCGTCAGTGGACAGAATGACTCCGTGGTTCTGTAATTCCCCGCTGGCGAATTGCACGCCATCCTCATCCTCGACGGCTACGGTGGTGTCCTTGGTCCAGGTCTGGCTGTCGCCGTCCCAGGCCAGTCCGTGAATGGCGATCAGGCCGTGGTTTTCCACATAGAAGTCCTCGCGGGCCTCGACCACTTCTTCGCCGCCAAGGAGGGTGCCGTAGTTGATGACCTCTCCGCCAGGTCCCCGGGACTGGATTGCGCGACCTTCGGTGCTTTCGATCAGACCATGGTTCTCCACCCGGAGGTTTGCCAGGCGGTCGCCGTTGTCTGCCCTGATCGCCTGGCGGCGGGCGAAGATCTCGCCATCTTCCCGGTTGTACAGGGTGAATCCATCGGCGTCATCCTGCAGCCGAATCCCGCGGTCACCGCCGCGAACAGTGCCACTGTTGTCAACGGTCAGATTCGCGCCCTTGCCACGGATGGCGTCGTCATCGCCGCTTTCGATCAGGCCGGCGTTGGATACAGACTGACCGGAGCCTTCCAGCTGGACGGGACGGCCGGATTCAACGCGAACAATGGCGCCATCCTCCACCGTAAGCTGAAGATTGTCACGGCTGTCGTTGATGGCAGCTGAATCCGGTGAAGTGCATGTGAGGGTTGGTGAAGAGGCGGTGCCGCCTTCAGCACAGATGATCTGTGCTGAACTGTTGTTGGCGGCAAGGGCGAACAGCCCCAGTGTCACAGCCTGTTGTAACCGGGTCATGGAAACCTCCGTTGTCGGGTTGTTTCAGAGTGTGTTCGTGCACTTACAAAAGTACACAAACCCCTGTGAACATCGGATGATGAATCCATGAAAGTAAGGTGACGCCGGCATTTCAAAGGCAGGTATCAAAAACCGGAGAACAAAAACCGGGACGAACAAAAACCGGGACAGATTTATTTTCCAGGCAGCCCCGGAGCTCTGGTTTCAATGCGGAGCCCAATACGACGCTCGACTTCATCAACGAAACGGTTACCGCCGGTCAGCTTATTCCCGGCGATGGCGGCTCTTATCTGGCGGTCTTGTTCAGAGTAGGCTCCATCGCTGACAAACGCCTGGTAGCGTTCTCTGCGTGACTGAGAATCGGTTCCCAGAGCAGCCATCGTAGGAGGTTCATCCAGCCAGTCGCAGTGGGCCAGACCGATACGTGCGGCATAGGATGACCACGGATAATGTTCCGCTGCGTCAACCATGCCGGCTTTCACCGGGTTTAGCTCTGTGAATAAATAAATCTGTCCCGGTTTTCATGTC
>NZ_JAWLGY010000009.1:0-129340 GCF_041690615.1 Marinobacter sp. | reverse complement strand
GCATAGGATGACCACGGATAATGTTCCGCTGCGTCAACCATGCCGGCTTTCACCGGGTTTAGCTCTGTGAATAAATAAATCTGTCCCGGTTTTCATGTCCCGGTTTTCAATAAATAAATCTGTCCCGGTTTTCGAAGACCTCCAGCCCATTGACTGGTTTGCTGATTCGATTAACGATTCCTTTCCATTTTCTGAAACTGTGGATGATCTGACCTACCATGAACTGGGTTACTCGCTTGGCGGCCGGTTTCGCCCTGACATTATTCATTCCCACGGTATTGTCCGGCGAGAGGGCCGGTATTCTGGCTGCGGTAGAGCAGGCCGCCATCGAGTTAAACGCCCGTGTAGGTTTTGCGGCTTACGATACGGGCACCGGTCAGCGGTGGGAGTTGCAGGCGGATGAGCGCTTTCCGGTGGCCAGTACCTTCAAAACCCTGGCGTGCGGCGCGTTGCTGCGCCGGGTTGATCAGGGCGATGAGCGACTCGACAGTATGGTGAGCGTTTCCCGGGAAGACCTGGTCACCTATTCGCCGGTCACTAAAAAAGCGGCGGGCGGACGTGGGATGACGCTGGCCGAGCTTTGTGAAGCAACGCTGTCAACCAGTGACAATACCGCCGCGAATCTCATCCTGAAGACTTTGGGCGGGCCTGCGGAAGTCACGGCCTTCTCGCGGATTCTGGGGGACGAGGTTACCCGCCTTGATCGTTGGGAGACGGAGCTGAACGAGGCCACGCCAGGCGACCCCAGAGATACCACCACGCCGAATGCCATGGTGAACAACCTTTGGAGCCTGCTGTTCGGTGACGTGCTATCGCCAGCATCGAGAGATCAGTTGCGTGACTGGCTTGAAGGGAACAAGGTGGCAGATGGGCTTTTCCGGGCTGCTGTGCCGGATGGCTGGGTGGTTGCTGATCGCACGGGCGCCGGGGGTTACGGTGCGCGGTCCATAACGGCCGTGATGTGGCCGCCGGAACGCCGACCCATCATCGTGGCCTTGTACATTGCCGAGACGGACGCCTCGCTGCGTCAGCGTGATGAGGCGATCGCAGCAATCGGTGAGGCCCTCGTACTGCAATTTGCGACCGACCTGTGAGGGCCGGGTCTTCATTTGTGAGTGTCGTACGCCTGAATAAATAAATCTGTCTCGGTTTTCGCCAGTTTTCTGTTATACCGTACTGAAAGGGAGAACTGATGCTTCAAGGAAGTTGCCTGTGTGGCCTAGTCCAATATGAATACAGTGGCGAGCTCGGACCGATTGCAATGTGCCACTGCTCGCAGTGTCGTCGCGCTCAAGGTTCTGCATACGCTACCAACAGCCCCATTCGAGCGTCACAATTTCGCTTTGTTACTGGCCAGGAACTGGTAAAGGAGTTTGAGTTTACAGCAGGTAAGAAACGGGCATTTTGTTGGGAATGTGGCAGCCGCATCTACAGCAGGTTGGATTCAAAGCCTGATGCGTTGCGGCTGCGAATTGGTAGTCTGACAACACCGATCGAAGCCAAGCCCAGCTATCACATCTACGCCAACTCAGCTGCTGAATGGTACGAGTTCACGGATGGGCTGCCTCGATATGCCGAGCTTGAATATAGCCCGCTGGTATAACCAGTCGCGCAGGCTCGTTCCGGCCGTCGACCGGACGTCCCTGACGGGCCGAAGCTTCGCTCCTCGTAAGTGTGCGTCACCTGGAAAACATAGAAGGGGAACCCTATGACTAAGCATGCTGGTTCTTGCTTGTGCGGCACAGTGAGCTTTGAGGTCCATGGGGACTTCGACAGCTTTTTCCTGTGCCATTGTCGGTATTGCCAAAAAGATACGGGCTCTGCTCATGCGGCAAATTTATTTTCACAGTCAGCCAAACTGATTTGGCTGGCGGGTGTAGATGCCGTGACCTCCTTTAAGCTTCCAGGTACTCGTCACGAAAAAAGCTTTTGTCGATCGTGTGGTTCAGCATTACCAAGCACCCAACTTACAGGCCTGCTCGTTGTTCCCGCAGGGTGTTTGGATACTGAAGTCTCTGTATTGCCCACAGCGCACATCTTCACATCGAGCAGAGCGACTTGGGACAGGGCGATTGGTGACTTGCCGGAGTTCGAGGGGTTACCAGACTAGTCTAAAGTCACGTAAACATCGGCTTTTGGCGGACGCACGTACGAAGCCTGGACCGGGTGCCCAGACAAGATGGACCCGACATCCACTCCTGGCCTCTGGGCTTCTTATACAATAAACAAAAGAAGTACAAATCCTATGAAAAGATGGTTTGTTTCGATCATCATTCTGATCGTGCTGGCGTGCGGTGCTTTCTGGGCATTGGCTGACAAGGATATGCGTCGGCTGGTGCTGAATCTGCCAACGGATACCAACGTGCTTTTCTGGTCAACAGAGCAACGGGATGCGGTGTTCCGCGCCATGGACCGTTTGCCGTTCCTTTCGAAATCCCGCGTCATTCCAGCGGGTGATGACCCTTATCCGTTACCTGAGGGCGCCCCGCTTGAGCTGGATACCGATGTGGATGCATTTATGGAGAACCAGCGGGCGGCTGCGCTGGTAATCGTACACGACGGCGAGATACGCCTTGAGCGTTACGGCTTGGACTTCGGACCGGAAGGGCGCTGGACCAGTTTTTCCGTGGCCAAGTCCTTCACCTCGACACTGGTGGGCGCCGCCATCAAAGACGGGTATATCAAGAGCATTGAAGACAAGGTGTCGGACTACATTCCGGACCTCAGGGGGTCAGCCTATGACAATGTCACCATCAGGCAGTTGCTGACCATGACATCCGGGGTGCGATGGAATGAGGATTACTCAGACCCGCAATCCGATGTGGCGCTGTTCAATGCCCATGAACCGGACCCGGGTGTTGATGCCACGGTGAGCTACATGCGGCAGCTGGAAGCCGAAGCGCCGCCAGGTACGAAGTGGGTTTACAAGACCGGTGAGACCAACCTGATTGGCGTGCTGGTCAGCTCAGCCACCGGCAAGCGCCTGTCGGACTACCTGTCGGAGAAAGTCTGGAAACCATTTGGTATGGAGCAGGAGGCCAGCTGGATTCTGGGGTCCACCGGCCACGAAATCAGTGGCTGCTGCATCCAGGCATCTACACGCGACTTTGCACGTCTGGGCCTGTTTATTCTCGGCGGCGGCCTGGCCGATGGGGAAAAGGTTTTGCCCGAGGGCTGGATTGAAGAGGCCACCGGCAATCGCGCGGATACCACCCGGCAAGGATATGGCTATGGTTACCAATGGTGGACCCTCGACGATGGCGCGTATATGGCCAGGGGTATTTTTGGCCAGGGAATTTTCATCGACCCCGAACGGCGACTGGTCATTGCGTCCAATGGCAATTGGCCACAGGCATCGGGTCGCCGGGGCGGCAACCAGGATGAGGAACGGTTGGCCTTTTACCGGAATGTACAGTTGGTGATTGACCGCGAGCAAAGTACCTATCAGTCATCGGGCCTATCCACGGATATTACGCGTTCACCCGAGTTGACGGAAAATTGAGACGGTATGCGCTGAGCAGGCCCCCTCCTGCCCGTACTGGCCGGGTTCCGGGGCGCCGCCCTTCCTTCTTGGTGCGTTAGCGAACAGACCAGACGGCGCCAGGGGCCTATGCTTCGTGTTGATGAGGTGATGGAAGACCGGATACAGGAAGTTGCATCAGGCGCTGCAGGGATGTGGCGCAACCCGAATTACAGATCAGCACGCGTAGGAGCCACGAATGAATAACATCGTTTATATAGTTGGCGCCGTGGTTATTGTTTTGGCGATTCTTTCCTTTCTCGGTTTTCGCTAGGCCGTCGAAACTTGTTCACGACAGTCAAGGCTCGACCCGAGCGCTGTGACTGGAAAACAGGGGTAGGCGAGGGCATGGAGCCTTGTGCCAGGCAACGTGCACGGGTATCCGTCAGCGTCGATTCTGGCGCTTGTCGGCTGGTGCCAATGGCGCCTTGTCTGCGCGCCAGGGCATGCCGTCACAGGTCGGGTAGTTCTTGCACCCGGGCAGGCACCCCCTGCAGGGCAGGCGATGGGGAGTTGACGGCGAGCTGGACGGGGATTTTTGAGTCACGGAAGACCTGCTGCATGGATTTCTAACAGTCTACGCTTAAATGGCCCCGGCGGATGCCCCTGCGCTTGAAATTATTGATTGGCACCGAGCGAGCAGACGTGTCGCTGCGGGCAGATCGCAGTGGGACCGCATGTTTTCGCTGTTTTTACCCAATGGGCCAGTCGGCGGCGTCGACGGTATGCAGACCCACAGGCTGTGAAGACTTGCCCTGCCAGCGATCCACGTAAGTGCCCTCAGGATCATACTGTTGCGCCTGCTTCTCCAGGTTGAAGTGGCGCAGTCCCCGGGGATCGGCACCGACACCCGCCAGATACTGCCAGTTGCCATAGTTGCTGGCGACATCGTAGTCCACCAGTTGCTGTTCAAACCATGCGGCACCAAAGCGCCAGTCGAGCTCCAGTTCGTTGACCAGGCAACTGGCCACCAGCTGGCGGGCTCGGTTGCTGATGTATCCGGTCAGGCGCAGCTGGTTCATGGCGGCGTTGACGATCGGGTATTGGGTGTTGCCCTCGCACCAGGCCTTGAACCGGTGACCGTAGAAGGTCACAGGCCGGCGTTTTCCCTGCACACCATCGCGGCGGAAAAGTCGGTCACCGTGCTTGAGGGCATACCAGTAGAAGTATTCCCGCCAGAGCAATTCGAACCAGAGCCAGTAGGTGGATTCATTGCGCGTGTGTTGGCGTTCGTACTGTTGGATGGCAGCGGCAACTTCCCGTGCCGACAGGCTGCCATTAGCGAGCCAGGGCGAGAACTTTGATGACGAATCCCAGTCGTCCAGGGTGTTGCGGGTCTCCTTGTAGCGGGCAATATGATGATGCTGGAACAGGAAGGCCTGCAACCGGGCCAGGCCTGCCTCTTCGCCGCCGGTAAAGGGCAGGGCGCAGTCCGGTTTCCGGATGGCTGGACATCGGCCTCGGTTGTCATCGGGAAAACCCGGTGGAGGCGGCAGCGCGCTGACCGTCCGAATTCGCAAGGTGTCTCCCGTCTCACCGTTATGTTCTTCCACCTGCTTGCGGAACTGCGAGAAGGTATCTGGCAGCTCCGTAAGCGCCATGGGTAGCTGGCCCTCGGTGAACAACCCCAGGGTTTCAAATTGCTGGAAGGTCACGTCTGGCAGGGCGGTTTTCAGTGCCTGCCATTGTGCCGCCTCTTCGGTGCCGGGCAACCGCGACCGAACCACCCTCTGGATGCCGTGTTCCCGGGCAAGGGATGGCAGCACGGTATCCGGGGCGCCCCAGGCGATGTGAAGACGCTGCCCCATGGGCCGAAGGCTGCGCTCCAGTGCTGTCAGGCTTTGCCACAGGAAGCGCCAGCGATGTTCACCCATGGGCCGGCATTGCAACTGCCGATTAACGAACCACGCCGGGTCCACCACGTACACGCAAAGCAGCATATCCGATCGGGCGGCCGCCAGCAGGGCGGCGTTGTCGTGTAAACGCAGGTCGCGGGTAAACCAGTAAAGCGTGCGCAACGCACCCTCCTCAGCGTAAATTACGGGGCATGGGTTGGTACGCCAGCCGGTCTGAAAGGGATCTGACTCGCTGCTTGAACAACCGGTCAGTTAAAGTGCTGATTCAACAGCGTGGATAAGTGCGGGGTCTTCCGGGTCGACCTTGCTGGGGAAGGAGCTGACCACACTTCCCTGGGCGTCGATCACGTACTTGGTGAAATTCCAGCGTGGTGGTTCACTTTGCTCATTAATTTCCCGGAACACCGGGTTGGCATCAGGGCCGGTCACCGGCCCTGGCGCGATCATGGTAAAGGTTACCCCAAAGTTCCTGAAACAGATGTCAGCCGCTTCTTCCTCAGAATCAGCTTCCTGTCGAAAGTCGTCGCTGGCAAACCCCACAACCACAAGCCCGTCATCGGCATAACGTTGGTGCACCTTCTCCAGTCCTTCGAACTGGCCCGTGTAGCCACAGTAACTTGCCGTGTTGACGACCAGCATTGGTTTGCCGGCGGCAATATCACACAGGTTGATGGTTTCGGAGGAGTGGAGCCTGCGCTGCTCGTGGTCGAGGAACGTGGGACAGTCCTCGGCTTTGACTGGCAATGCGAACATTGATGCAGCGAGAACTATTGTAGTGGCAAATTTCAGTCCCGGAGGGTTCATCATCGCCTGTCTGCTCATTATCGATCCGCTCAACGACTGGGCTGACCGTGTTTCCTCGAACGTCCTGCAGGGAAGCTCCATGTTCCGGAGTCACCCTGCCGGAATCAAAGACAATATCAGCAGACTCTGTCAGTCAGACACGATAGTAACGATGCCTGGGGCGTGACGGATGACTTTCTCACTGACACTGCCAAGAGTCAGGGAACGCAGTGCTGAATGGCCCCGCTTCCCCATAACCAGGTGAGTACCCGGGTTCTGTTCCATATACTCGACGACCTGGTGTCCCGGATCACCTTTAAGCAGGATTTCTTCGCTGACCTCGACAATTCCGCCCAGGCCTTCTTCAGCGGTATCAAACATCTTGCGGCCGTAGGCATGTTGCTCTTCCTCAAGGTCGCTGGGCCAGACCCCGCTGATAATCAGCCGTTCTGCCTTGGATCCCGGGAAGACAGTCAATAACTTCAGGGGTTGACCAGTGGCTTTCGCCAACTCGCCCGCGAATTTTGCGGCATGGGAAGAGTGCTTTGATCCATCACAGGCGACCACGATGGTCGAGGTAACATTGGGCATTTTTACTTCTCCGTGGCGTTGAGTTCAATTTAAAACTAGCACCCATGTGGGCTGCTGGCGAGTTGAACATGGCCATGAACAAGTCATGTCTTCGATAAAGAAGACCCGGCGGAGAAAAGCGGTAAGGAGCGCTTGCGATGCCAACCGAGTTTTCAGCTGTTGGCTTTACTGATATCGAGTAGCTCTACCTCAAATATCAGCGTGGCATTGGGTCCAACGTACTCGCCAGCTCCCTTTTCCCCATAGGCAATATGGGCCGGGATGTACAATTCCCACTTTGAACCCTCAGACATCATGGTGAGAGCCTCTGTCCAGCCCGGAATAAGCTGTTTGACCTTCACCTGGTATGGTTCGTTACGTTGATGGGTACTGTCGAATTCCGTGCCATCGACAAACATGCCACGGTAATGGACGATAACCTCATCCTCTTCGGTAGGGGTATAATTTCCTGTACCTTCGGTGATTACCTTGTACTGCAGCCCGCTCTCGGTCACCACGACGCCATCCCTCTTGGCATTCTCGGTCAGGAATTCCTCACCTTCCTTCTGGTTCTTCTCGGCAACAACGGCTTGCTCTGCTTCTTTTCTTTCGGCATGAATCCGCTGGAATACCTCCAGAGTTGCGGCTACTTCGCCGGACGACATTTTCTTCTCTCCGCCCCTGAAAACGGCGTCCATGGCTTCGGCCATTAAAGCAACATTGAGCTCCAGGCCCTCTGTCTTGAATTTTTCAGCCAGATCATAGCCATAGGCATAACTGAAACGATCCTTCAGGTCTTCGAAATTGGCCTGTTTATCCTCGGTGGCCGTAGGTTCGCTGGTGCTTTCCGGCAGGGACTGTTCACTGTAGGCACCAGCAGACAATGCGGCCAGGAGAATAATCGCTCCGGCATTTGAACAAAATCTCATATAGATTCCTTATCAGACTGGATGCAGCACACCTGAAAACCCCAATCCGGAATGGATTGGGGTTTCTAACACCGATAACCCGAGGCGATTAGTTGTTAACCAGCCAGCGGGCAGCGTATTCACGCATTACTTCCCCGACTTCACCACCAGTTCCACCAATTGGCGCGAAGTGGGTGCCTGAAGTGAGTTCCTGAGTGTAACGGGTTGAATTGTTGCGACAGTTGCGACCGTTGGACGGCAGGGCCGGAGCGAGCACGTCACCGGTACTAAAGATACAGACAACGTCTACATCACTGGCTACCGGACGATCGATACGGGTCGTGAAGACAGTGTCAGGCTGAACCGCGATAACGCAGTCTGCATCCAGACGGTTGGCAGCGTTGAACGAGCCGCCGCCACCCTGGGAATGGCCGGAGGTACAGACTTTCGGGTCGGAACCAACGACATCGCTGTAGCGGCTCTTGGCCTGATTGACCGCGCTTTCCACATCGCGGCCGTTACCAGACTGGGTGGTCGTGGCGGCGGCCACCAGGATGCACTGTTCGGCAACGGACTCCAGAAGGCCGCTGTAGCTTCCTACCGTACCGCCGGTGCCGTTACCCCAGCCAAGAATGTTGTAGTTACCGCTGCCGCCGCTCGGGACAAAGAACCGGGCACCCGAGCCCCGTTCTTCGTCGACGCTGCAATCGCTACCACCAATACCACCGCCACCGGCAGCGAGAGCGGACCCCGACATGATCAGCCCTGACGCGAGGGCTGCGAAGACACTTGCGAACTTCGTTTTATTTGACAGTTTCATAAAAACCTCTTGTTATAAGTTTTCTCAAAGATTACGGTTTGCTTTCTTGAAGTTAAGGATTCAATTTACAGCTATGAAACCTGTGGACATCAGCCTGCGGGAAAGCCTGAGCCAGCCTTCCCGGCAGGTTCCGAAGCAGTGTAGAAGTCAGGGTTTTTGCTTACTATCACGCGAAACTCACAAAAATGCGTTTATTGGAAGCTCAAATAGGCGGGATATGCGCAAGTTGACAAACTAGTGTGGTAGCAAACTGGTAGGCATTGTTTGTAGTTATTAAATCGGCATTTATATAACTTTCTATATGCTTTATAAGCGGACGTAAAAGGTCCGTGGCCAGTAAGGTATGGGCAAAAGCGTTTTCGTTGCCAGGAAATATTTTCCTGATCGTAATTTATTATCCAGAATTGATGGCAACCGGGTGCGGCTTTAACCGGATGCTCATATGTCATAAATCCGCGACAGATCCTTTCAATTAAAAGTCGTGTATTTTTAGCGAGTCTTTACGGGAGTGGTTTACCTCATTATTAAAACATGGTGTCGAACGCAGCCCCCGGTATTCGACCTGGTAGTAGACGTAACGACCCACGACAGCCGTGAAGGAGATATGCCATGACACCCGCTGCGAGAAACCTCGTCTGCCTCTGGTACGACGGCGCCGCCGAGGAAGCCGCTCGGTTCTATGCCGATACATTTCCGGATACCCATGTGTACGCGGTACACCGTGCGCCGGGGGATTATCCCTCCGGTAAAACCGGGGACGTGATTACCGTGGAGTTCGCCGTTATGGGAATTCCCTGTCTCGGGCTCAACGGCGGGCCCGGTGTCAGGCCCAATGAGGCGTTTTCCTTTCAGGTGGCCACCTGCGACCAGGCCGAGACAGACCGCTACTGGAATGCCATTGTCAGTCATGGTGGCCAGGAAAGTGACTGTGGCTGGTGCAGGGACAAATGGGGCATATCCTGGCAGATTACACCACGGATCCTGATGCAGGCCATTACCCACCCGGACCCGGCCACGGCCAAACGGGCCTTTGATGCGATGTTGACGATGCAGAAAATCGACATCGCAAGGATCGAGGCCGCGATTGGCGGTGATGTTTGAGGGCAGGGCAGAGTCACTTTGGCCTGAGCAGGTCCCTGATTTCCATCAGTAACTGCTCTTGGGCAGACGGCGCAGGGGGAGCGGCCGGTGTTTCGGCCTCTTTCCTGCGCATGCTGTTCAGGGCCTTCACTGCCATGAACACGGCGAAAGCAACGATGATGAAATCAAACACTGACTGCAGGAAAACCCCATAGCGCAGTGTGACCGCTTCAACCCCTTCCTCGGCGGCTTTGAGGGTGATCACCAGGTTGGTGAAATCCACTCCACCGATCAGCAGGCCGATAGGAGGCATCAACACATCCGCCACGAACGATGAAACGATCTTGCCGAAAGCAACCCCGATGATGATTCCTACGGCCATGTCGACGACATTGCCCTTTACCGCAAACTCCCTGAACTCTTTCATTATGCTCATAGCGCGTGGCTCCTTGAACATACATTCTGTTGGGCCCTCTATACTGTCTGGGCACGCCTTACTCGGCGTCTGACAAGTGTAGTGGATATACAGGAAAAAGGAGCTGAAACCATACGTCAGGCTTGCGGAAGGGGCTCCTCAGTGGCCCCCACACTGGTCCGGAAAAGACCATTGGTGTGGACCAGAACGGTGCTAGCCGGCTTTCTGCCCTACCTTCGGTTGAAGGTTAACCCCGACCGGCGGCGTCTTTAGCGCGGAGGGAACGGATCTCGGCCTGTGTGAGGCTCCGGTATGCACCCGGTGGCAGATCTTCCGGCAATGCAATGTCACCAATACGTTCACGGTGCAAGCGGGTGACCCGGTTGCCAACTGCATGGAACATCCGTTTCACTTGGTGATAGCGGCCTTCGAACAGGGTCAGCCTCACTTCGCAAGGGCCCAGTGGCTCCAGGGTGGCGGGTGAGGTTGTCAGTTGCTCATAGGCAAACCAGATGCCATCGGCGAATCGTTGTGCGGTCCCGGGGCCAATGGGGTAGGCGGTTGTAACCCGGTAAACCTTGGGCACCTTGATTCGGGGTTCGGTCACGCATCGCGACCAGCGGCCGTCATTGGTAAGGATCATCAGTCCGGTGGTGGCGCGGTCGAGGCGCCCGGCAATATGCAGGTCATCGCGTAATTCTGCAGGCAGCAGGTCCATGACGGTGGGGTGCACGGTATCGTGGGTAGCGCTCAGGTATCCGGCCGGCTTGTTCAGCATCACGTACCGGGCCACAGCACCTTGCTGAATGATTCTCCCGCCAGCGATTACACACTGAAAGCGGGAAATCTCCGCTGCGCTGTCGGTACAGGGTTGGCCATCCACCAGAACCCTTCCTGCAGCAATGCTCCGATTGGCCTGCTTGCGGCTAATACCGTTCTCATTGCTGAGAATTCTCGAGAGTTTCATGGTGGCACCGGGTCAGGCGAAGGAGGGCAATAATAGCAAAGCAGGCTGGTTTATCACGTTCGCTCTGTGGGTCCGGAATCATGCCGGCGACGTTCAGGTGGTCCGGCAGGCGTTGATAAGTGCTGCAAGGCTACGGTCCGTCCTTTCATCCGCCGGCAGGTCCACAAAGCGAACACTACGCTGCTCAAGGCCGTCTTTCAGGCGTTGGTAGACCTCCCGGCTGATATACAGCGAATCATTCCGGCCACGGTTGATCAGCCGGTGCCGGGTGGTGTCGTCCGGCACTTCGATATAGGCGTAAAGATCACTGGTGGGCAGCAACGAAGCCACCTTCGCCAGGGTTGGCAGGGTCAGGCCATTGAGGGTGAAGGTGCCAACACGATGGGTCAGGCCTTCGTCCAGCAGCAGGATGTCATCACTGTCACTCTGTTGTGCGAGGGTGTGGATGACATAGTCCCGGAACAGCAGGTTCAGCCGGGACTGCAACCGGTCGTAACGGGTGACTTCCCCAAGGATCAGGGCAATGGCTTCCAGCAATGCCGGGTCCTCGCTGAGGTTGCCGCCGAGCCACTCGCCGGTCTTGTTGGTAATGTAATCTTCCAGGTAGGGGCTCTCCAGCAGGAACTCCGGCATCCATCGGAAAAGTCGCCCCCGGCTCAGTTCGCGCTTGAAGAAGTGACTCCGGCTGATAATGTTACTGGATTGCCGGTAGATTTTTCGGGCCAGGGTCGTCTTCCCGGTTCCGGGCCGGCCCACCAGTTCAATAACTTCCATTGGTATAACGCTTGTCCCTTGTCATGGTGAGCGCTGCTTCCGTCCGGTAGCAGCTGATCATGATTATTCTATGGAGTCATAACCCGAAACGCTGCATGCCGCTTGATAAGGTTTTGTAACCTGCCGGCCATGTTCCGCAGCATGGGAGGAGAGGGGGACACCAGGCGGTCTGTAACAAACTGGAACAGCGAAGTCGCTCCCATTGCCGGATAATTCGAGAACTGAATGAATTCCGGAGCTGTTCCAATGAAATTTTTGAGTCATCTGACGATCCGCACGCGCCTGCTGATGGGCGTTCTTGTACCGGTACTGATTACGGCAGCAACCATCGCCTGGATCACGGTCAGCCAGATAAAGGCAAACGGGGAGGAGGAGCTCATCCGGCTGGAAAACAGCCTCCTGGAGTCCCGCAAGGCTGGCCTGGTGAACCTGGTGGATGCCGCTCGGGCGGTAGTGCTGGAGGCAAAGGAGGATCCGGCATTTTCAGAGAAGGAAGCGAAGGAAGCAGCGCTCAATCGTCTCCGGGCTATCCGTTTCGACAGAACCAACTACGTCTTCGCTTACGACCGGGATATCCGCAACCTGGCCTACGCCCCGGACCCGTCGAAAGAAGGCCCCACCACGGACCCGACATTGAAGGGGCTGGTAACTGATCTTTTCGACGCGGCGGAGAATAATGGCTATTACCAGTATGACTGGGTAAACCCCGCTTCGGGCAAGGATGAGCCCAAACTCTCCTATTCGACCATTATTCCTGACTGGGACTGGATGATCGGGGCCGGTGTTTACATTACCGATATTCAGCGTGAGTTGGCGGCTGCCCGGGAAGAGATCGAGGCGAGTATTTCGTCGGCGCTGGGCTTCATCGTGCTGGTGACCGCGGTGGTTGTGGCTATCGCGTTGTTGATTGGCATCCTGGTGGGCCGTACTGTGACCGGTCCGCTGAAGGGCGTCAGCAACATGATGCAGGAAATAGCCGATGGTGACGGGGACCTGCGTCAGCGCCTGCCGGATGAAGGCAGTGATGAGCTTGCCGAGCTGGGACGCCGGTTCAACGCGTTTGTCGTCAAGATCCAGAACACGATGCGGGAAGTGGGTACGACCACTGACCAGGTCGCATCGGCTGCGGAAGAGCTGAGCCAGGTGGCGAACGAAACGAGGGCGTCGGTGCAGGAGCAGGGCTCGGAAACCGACCAGATTGCGTCGGCTATCAATGAAATGGCGGCGACCATCCAGCAAATCTCAGGTAACGCCAACGAGGTTGAGAGTGCCGCTTCTGATGCTGATCGCATGGCTAAGGAAGGGGGTGAAACCATCGGCAGTGCCCAGGGGGCAGTGAACCGGCTCTCTGGCGAGATTGCGGAAAGTGCCCGCGCGATCGACGCGCTGGCGGAGAAGACCAACGATATCCAGCAGGTACTGGATGTTATCCACGCGGTGACCGAACAGACCAACCTGCTGGCCCTCAATGCGGCTATCGAAGCGGCCCGGGCCGGTGAGCACGGCCGTGGCTTTTCGGTAGTGGCGGACGAAGTTCGTCAGCTTGCGCGGCGCAGTGCCGAATCGGCTGACCAGATCCGGGAAATGATCGATGGCTTCGTATCCGAGTCCCGCGCCGCGGTGGAACGGATGGGTAATTCGCGGAAGAGTTCTGACGAGACGGTGGAACGGATCGACCATGCTACCCGCGCGCTCACAACCATTGTAACGTCTGTGGGTCAGATTCATGATCAGGTTACCCAGATCGCTACGGCGGCTGAACAGCAGAGCCAGGTCGCCGAAGAGATCAACCAGAACGTGGTGCGCATCGTGGATGCCGCCCAGCGGAGTGATACCGGGGTTACCCAGACCAACGAGGCCAGCCATGAGCTGGCGCGCCTGGGTGAGAACCTCCGTGACCTGGTCGGTCAGTTCAAGGTCTGACCGGTAGTGTTCCGCACCGGTGATGATTCGACGCGGAATACGGTCAGGCCAGTCCCGGAAGATGGGTTACCGCCAGAGCTGTAACCCATCTATACAGATTTTAGCGTCAAGGGATTTAACGCGGTCTCCGGTAAGTACCGGAATCACCGCGTGTTTGGCGTCGATATATTTAACGGTTTCATAGCAGCTACCACCCAAGTGCCCGATATGCCGTGCCCGCGCAAACTGGCATGGTTCTCGCCTCCAGAGGGTCAGGAAAGGATGCCTGTGTTCAAACTCTATAACACGAAGGCCCATAGGCGCCGGAAGCCCTCAGAAGGCTTCCGCACCGCAGGAAGCGATGGACTTTCAGGAGGTTTCTATGAACTTCAAGAAGACTGCACTGGCCAGCGCTACCTTGCTGGCAACCTTCTCACTTTCAGTCCAGGCTGCACCGATTACCGGCGACGTCGGTTTCGGAGGTACATACACCCCGCTTGATGGGGAAGGCGGCTCCGAGGTCAGCCTGGGCGACGCCACCTACATCGATGTTGAAGGCAACGAGGCTGTTGTCACCTCTGGCGGCACCGGTGATCTCGCAGCCCTCACCGAGTTCGATACCATTGTTGACTATCAGGGCTTTGTGGTGGGTGATGCCCCGGAAGGTGCGCTCTGGGCAGGGGAAGGCTTCAGCTTCGAGCTGTCCGACATGAACGTGGTGGAACAGAATGATGTCGTTCTTGGCCTCTCCGGTGAAGGCATCATGAGTGCCGAAGGATTTGACGATACCCCCTATCTCTGGAGTTTCTCTGCGGACGCCGCCGGTGATGCCGAGTTCGCATTCTCGTCCACCACAACGGACGTTCCGGAACCCGGTACCCTGAGTCTGATCGGTCTGGGGCTGGTTGGTCTGGGGGCCGCAAGACGCCTCCGGCGCTGATTGCAACCGGCGATATATGAAACAGGCAAGCCCTGTTTGATCCGAAACGCCCGGCACCATGCCGGGCGTTTTCCGTTCCGGCATGTCGGAAGCCGGCGTTCAGGGCGGTGTGGCAGCCGGACTGTCAGGTTTTTCACGATGCTCTATTGGTTGGTCATCGACATCGTCTTCGGACGATTCGCGGTTGTCTTCCTCTGCGGACGCTTCGAATTCCGGGTTCCTGGGGTCAAGCTCTGACAGGCCCAGGGCCGCTTCCGGGGTGGTGGTGTAATACTCTTCCTGTTGTCCGACCGTCGGGTGGCGCCGCTTGGGACCCATCACCATGAACAGGGCAAGCCCGACGAGCATCAGCGTATTGCTGACGAACAGGCCACTGGGCCCGAGCAGGTCCATGAACAAGGCGCTTACCAGCGGCCCGATAATGCTCCCCAGGCCATAGCTCAGCAGCAATGCGGTGCTGGCTGCCGTGATCTGGTGGCTTTCCATCAGGTCATTGGTGATGGCTACGGCAATGGGATAAATGGCCGCACTGATCCCCATATACAGTCCCACGCAGAGTACCAGTGCGATCATGCTGGCGTTGCCTATGAGGGCTGCCGCCAGGCTGCAGATGGCGGCAACCACCGCCGCCACCAGCATGACCCGGTAACGGTCAAAGTGATCACACAAACGGCCCACGGGCCAGGCAAGGATCATGGCAGCTACGATCGCCGACACCATGAAATTGGACAGTTGCTTCAGGTCCAGGCCGATTCTGTCAGCATATACCGGCCCCATGGCATAGAATGCGCTGATCAGCAGCCCCGCCACGAGGGCCCCCAGCGTGCCGGAGGGGGACTTCCGGTATAGGCTGCCGAGCGATAGCCGGTCTTCACGGGATATGGTGGGTGAAGTGCGACTGGTCAGCGAGAGGGGAGTCAATGCAAGGACAACCAGAATGGTTGCCAGCGAGAAGGGAATAAACCCCGCGGGGTCAGCTACCCGGATCAGCACCTGACCGCCGGCCGTCGAGAGAAAGAATATGATCTGATAGATGGCAAACAGGCTGGCCCGGTTGCGGTTATCCGCCTTGCTGCTGAACCAGCTTTCCATGACGATCATCAGGCCGGCCATCACAAAACCGCCCAGGGCCCGCAGGAATCCCCACAGCCAGGTATCGACCGCCATCGGATAGATCAGGGTGGATGCTGCCAGCACCGCGGCAAATACCGCGAAGGCACGGATATGGCCGACCTTGTCAATAATACGCCCCGCGTAGAGGGTGCCGGCGACAAAGCCAATGGAATAGAAAGCCAGGATCCAGCCAATTGTGCCGGGGTCGAAGTTCTCCATACTCAGCCTGAGGCCAAGCAGGGTCATCAGGTACGCATTGCCGACAATCAGCAGGATGATACTGAGTATCAGGGAAGACAGGCTGGTAATGGTTCGCCGCATCGATCTTACCCCCGGTTGGTTGGGTGGCCCGTTGGAAAATCGGCTCAGGCTTTCCGTGGTCTGTGGGGACAACATAGCGGAAAAAAAGGGGCAGGGTGATCGGGGACAGCTTTACTGGACGTATGGGGCGTTAGCGTCAAAGCTTGACACTGACATTCACATGATCAAGGGAGATACCCCATGGCAGATTCCAACGATCCTGTCCTGCTGATTACCGGCGCTTCTTCGGGCATCGGTGCCGAAACCGCCCGGGCTGCCGCGGCCGATGGCTACCGGCTGATGCTGGCAGCCCGTTCGGAAGACAAGCTCAAGGCCCTGCAACAGGAGCTGGGCGGTGAAGGGCGTGTCGCCGTCACGGCTTGCGACGTGCAGTCGATAAGCGACCAGAAGGCCATGGTAGACAAGGCCATGGCCGCTCTCGGGCGAATCGACGCCGTGTTTGCCAATGCAGGCCGGGGTGGGGAGCCGGGTGGCTTCAGTGGCGCGGATCCGGACGTGTGGAAGGACATGATTCTGACCAATATTCTGGGCGTGGGCATTACCCTGCAAGTGTGCATGCCGGCATTGAAAGAATCCCGGGGACATATCCTGATCACCGGTTCTGCCGCCGGCCGCGTTACCATTCCCGGCTCTATGTACAGTGCCACCAAGTGGGCGGTATCGGCCATTGGCTACGGCGTGCGGGAGGAAATCCGTGGCAGCGGGGTCCGCGTGACCCTGATCGAGCCAGGAATGGTGGATACGCCGTTTTTCGACGAACGCCCGGACAACGCACTGGAACCGGCCGACATCGCCCGTGCTGTGACCTACGCCCTGGCCCAGCCCGCCCATGTGGATGTGAACGAGATTCTGGTTCGTCCCACGCCCGCCATAAAGTAATACCCGCCGTTACCCCATCGACGGGGCGGACCGGCCATCGCCGCCTGCCCCGTTCTTCACCGCACGTTTTCTGGCCTGTCTTGCTCGTAAGGGTGATTTGCGCATCCGTAATATGAGACCTATAGTAATTTCGACTCACAAACCCGGTGCGACGGGGTCTGATGAAGCGACCGGCATCAGTGCCCCCAGGTCCCGGTTGTGGCCGTCAATGTGAATGCAGTACGTCCGGCCCCGGCCCGGGGCTAACGGGCGATATTCAGGAAGAACCACGAATACAACAACAAGGGATAACTGCATGTTCAACTCCAACCCGAATCCGTATCCGCGACTGCGCGCCATGTCCGCAATGGTTCTGACACCGTTACTGCTTCTGGGTGGTTGTGGTGATGATGGCTCGTCCTCTGACTCACAGGAGACACAGACCGGCACCTTCACCGACAGCCCGGTGTCCGGCCTGGCTTAGGAGGGGGATGCCGGCTCCGGCGGACACACAGACGGCCAGGGGCAGTTTCAGTACCGTGAGGGCGAGACACTGGCCTTTGCCATCGGCGAGCTGTCTCTGGGGTCTGCCCGGGGAACGACGGTTATCACGCCTCTCTCGGTCACGGAAGGGGCTGACTCCATAGAGGATCCGGGGGTGATCAATCGCCTGATTCTGCTACAGAGCCTCGATGCTGACGGCGACCTGAACAATGGCATCCAGATCACTGAAGCGATCACGGAAGTGGTTTCCGAAAATGCCGGGGTGATCAGCCTGGATGAGGCACCGGAGGATTTCCGGACCAGTCTGGAGTCGGTGCTGGCGACGCTGGAGGAGGGCGATGCGTTTACCGATCCGGATCCCCGCCCCCGGCGCGTGCGGGAAGCGGCTGATGCCGTCAGGCATTTCGAGCGTAATCTCAGCGAAGGCGTGATCGTCGAGACCACTGCCGGAGACCTTCAGGGTTTCGGGCCTGACGAAGATACCTGGCAGTTCCTCGGGGTTCCCTACGGCAAACCACCGGTGGGGGACCTGCGCTGGCAGCCACCGCAACCGGCTGAGCCCTGGGACGGTGTCCGCCTGGCGACCTCCTGGGCCGACCAGTCGGCCCAGAATCCCACCCTGGAGTCAGTGAATGAAGGCGGCATGAGCGAGGACTCTCTCTACCTGAACATAACGACGCCCAGGGATGCAGATAACCTGCCGGTGATGGTCTGGTTCCATGGCGGGTCCTTTTCCATCCTCTCCGGTAACTCCATGCAGTACAACAACCCGGACAGCCTGACCACCAGGGGTGTTGTCCTGGTAACGGTCAACCACCGGCTGGGGCCTTTCGGTTATATTGCGCACCCGTTGCTGACGGATGAGAGCGATTATGGCGGCTCCGGGAACTACGGCCAGATGGATCTGGTGCTTGCGCTGCAATGGCTGCAGGACAATATCGCGGCGTTCGGCGGTAACCCGGATAACGTGACCATCTTCGGTCAGTCCGGCGGAGGCGGGAAAGTCTACTCATTGATGAACTCCCCGCTGGCAACAGGCCTTTTCCACAAGGCTATCGTCCAGAGCGGCTCTTCTCCACTGGACCCTGAAAGCACGCCGGAGAGTTCGCTGGCGGACGCTGAAGCGATCGGCACCGCGCTGTTCGAGCGCTTGGGTGTGAATACCCTGGAAGAGGCCCGGTCGTTGTCGTGGACAGACATTACCCAGGCAGACCTCAACGACGACATCCCCCGGCAGACCTATCGGCCGAATGTCGATTATTACTATCAGACCAAAACCTACCACCAGAACGTCGAGGATGGCATGCCAAGTGATGTGCCTTTAATGGCCGGCGCGACCGATGGCGACTACGACAGCTTGCGGGCGGCTCTGCCGATCTGGCTGACGCAGCGCTCTGAGCAATATCAGTCGGACCAGTTCGTGTATGTCTTCAGCCGGGTGCCCGATGGCTGGGACGCCCTGGGCCTGAAGAGTTGCCATGGGTGTGAGCTGCCGTACCTGTTCAACTACCCGGCGGGGATGGTGCAGAACTACCTGTTAGGCCTTGTGTTGACCCCCGGCGGTGACCAGCCCGAAATCGGCGATCTGAATGGTAACGGTGTTTCCGGTACAGACGGTGATACGGCCGATATCTTTGCCTCCATGGCATACGGTGCAGAAGATGAGGCCGTCGCTGACCTTACAATGACGTTCTGGACCAACTTTGCCAAAAATGGCGATCCGTCCACCGGCAGCCTGGCCTGGCCCGGCTATACGCTTTTCAATAATACCTTCATGCATATCGGGCCCGGCGGGGACGCCGTTGTCGAGTCTGGCCTGGAGGACGCCCTGGAATAACGTGATGCACCCAGGTACGGACCCGGATGCCGTGCATCCCGCATGCCGGGTCCGTACCCTGGTGGCCCGCCCACCATTGCTGCTGCTTATACTCCTCAATAAGCCTGAATCAGTTCCCATCATGCCATTAGCCTCGTAGTATCGGACGTTCCCTGACGTTTCCGGAGTTTGAGACAATGACAACAAGATTTTCTGACAAGGTGGTTCTGGTAACGGGCGGCGCGGCCGGTATCGGCGAGGCGACAGCCCGGGCATTTGCGGCAGAGGGCGCCAAGGTCGTGGTCAGTGATGTGGCCGAGGCAGCGGGGCAGGCGGTGGCAGCGGATATTGCCGAGCAGGGCGGTAACGCCATGTTCGTTCCCTGCGACGTGAGCAAGGCCGAAGACGTGCAGGCACTGATCGGGCGTATTATCGACACCCATGGTCGCCTGGACTGCGCCTTCAATAACGCTGGCATTGATGTGGAAGACTCGAAACTGGCGGATGGCAGCGAGGAGAACTTTGACCGGCTGATGGATGTGAACGTCAAGGGGGTCTGGCTGTGCATGAAGCACGAAATCGACGCCATGCTCAATCAGCCCGGCGGAGGCGCGATCGTCAATACCGCATCCGTCGCGGGCCTCGGCGCTGCCCCGAAAATGGCGGTGTACAGTGCCAGCAAGCACGCGGTCATTGGGCTGACAAAGTCGGCAGCCGTGGAATATGCCCGCAGGGGTATCCGGGTAAACGCGGTGTGCCCGGCGGTGATCGATACGGATATGTTCCGTCGGGCCGCCGAGGCGGATCCCCGCAAGCGGGAGGGGGCGATGAACATGCACCCGGTGGGCCGGCTTGGCCAGGCGGAAGAGATCGCTCAGGCCGTACTCTACCTGTGTTCTGAAGGCGCGGGCTTCAGCACCGGTGTGGCCCTGCCAGTGGATGGTGGCTACACAGCGATCTGACCGGTGGCCCTGTGAAACAGGACCCGGGAGACTATAATGCCGGCAACGCCCTGTCTGCCGGCTGGTTTTCCATGGCCGGTAAACCAGCCCTGGAGGACTGAATGCCCGACCGACTCCGTTTTCGCCGTTTCCTGGTCTCCCTGCGCAGGGGGCTCCATGTGCTGGCGGCACCGGTCAAGGGGGACAGCGGCCGGGGTGGACTGTTCATACAGGCCTATCGTGGCTATGGCTCAAACGATCGGGTTTTCCTGATGGGGCGAGTGTTCCGGCAACCAGGGTTCGGGTCCACGCTGCGGGAAGAGTGGCTGCGCCGCGACCTGCTGGACCTGCTCAGGCGCCTGTTGCGCAAACCGATTATCGGGGCCCGGGTGCGGGTCCGCTACAAGGGCACTTCCGCCGTGGTGGAAACGGACCGTCACGGTTTTTTCCGGGTCGATATGAGTCTGGGCGAGATGCCCTCCGATGTTACCTGGCATGCCGTGGAGCTCTCCCTGGACTATCCCACGGACGAGCGGGCCACCACCACCGGCGAGTTTTTTACGCCCACCCGGAGTGCCAGTTATGGTGTCATCAGTGACATCGACGACACCGTGGTCTACACCGGCGTCGCCAACACCCTGAAGATGATGTGGCGGTTGTTTGCCCAGGGGGCGGACAGCCGGGTGATCTTTCCGGGGGTGCCGGCACTGTACCAGGGGTTCCACAATGGCCCTTCCGGCAACCAGGGCAATCCGCTGATCTATGTGTCCCGGGGCCCCTGGAGTATTTACCAGGTGCTGGTACAGATGTTCCGCATGCACCGAATACCCAACGGGCCCATCCTGATTCTGCGGGAGTGGGGTATGAAGCGGGGCAGTATTCTTCCTCGCCGCGCCCGGGACCATAAGCTGGACGCGATTCGCCATGTGCTGGAGCTTTACCGGGACCTGAAATTTGTTCTTGTGGGTGATTCCGGCCAGCACGACCCGGAGATCTACACACGGATCCTGCGGGAGCATCCCGACCGTGTGCTGGCCATCTACATACGGGATGTCAGCGCCGACCCCCAGCGCTCCGAGGCTATTGCCCGTCTGGCGCAGGAAGCCCGTGAGACGGGCTGCGAACTGGTGCTCAGCGACGACAACCAGGTACTGGCTGAACATGCCGTGAATCAGGGACTGGTCGCACCGGAAGTGGTCGACGCCGTACAGCGCAGTGAGGCCGACAACGCCTCGTGATCACCAGTTACTGCTGTCCTTTTCCTTTTTCTCCTGCTCCTCAACTTCCGCCTTTCGCTTCTTGATGCGCGCCATTTTTTCTTTCGAAATGGGCATGTTGGCAGAGTCCTTGAGCATCAGCAGGCTGCCCACCACCAGGGCGATGGCCAGCAGGAGGAAGACCCATCCGATCATAGGCATAGCGTGACTTCCTGATTCATGAATGTGTATCTATAGTGAACCAGGTTGCCACCGGACGCCAGTTCGTGCCCGGTTGTCAGCAGCGCCCCGGGCCGGTTCCTGTGCTACATTTTCCGTTCTGCTGATGAGGAACCTATGGAACAAGAAACGCGCGAGACTGGCAAGGGGGTGGCGTTCGGTCTGTCGGCCTATTGCCTGTGGGGCAGTTTTCCCCTGTACTTTGCCCTGTTCGAGGGCATACCGGCCTTTGAGGTGCTGATTCACCGGGTGATCTGGTCCTGTGTGTTCCTGGTGTTCGTGATTTCACTGTTGCGACGCTGGCAACCGGTGAAAGCAGCCCTGGTGCGTCCCAGGGAACTGGGATACGTGCTCGCCTGTGCGGTATTTATCGCCATCAACTGGGGTGTCTATATCTACGCGGTGGAAACCCGCCATGTACTGCAGGCCAGCCTGGGGTACTTTCTCACGCCCCTGGTGAACGTGGCCATGGGGCTGATCGTGTTGAGGGAAACCATCACCCGGATGCAGGCGGTGGCGGTGGTGATCGCGACCCTTGCCATCCTGTTCCAGCTGTTCCTGCTGGGTTTCGTGCCCTGGATTACCCTGGTGCTGGCCTTCAGTTTTGGCAGTTACGGGTTGTTCCGCAAGAAGGTGGTACTGGATGGCCTGTCGGGACTGTTCGTGGAAACCCTGCTGCTATTGCCACTGGGGTTGCTCGCCCTGGCTTTCCTGGAGCAAAGCGGAGCGTCCCATTTCACTGACAGCCCGGGTACCGCGTTGTTACTGCTTTCCAGCGGAGCGGTAACCGCCATTCCACTGCTGTTCTTCGCCGGTGCTACCCGTCGACTAAGGCTGGCAACGGTGGGGCTGCTCATGTATATCACCCCGTCGATCCAGTTCCTGCTGGCCCTGTTCGTGTTTGATGAACCCCTGAGTCCGGGCAAGCTGTTCAGCTTTGTGATGATCTGGGTGGCGCTGGCACTCTACTCCGGTTCCGCCTGGTTCGGGCGGGAACGGGTGGCGGCCAGGTAGCTGACGCGGCCGTTACCGGACGTGTTCGGGTTCGGCCTGACAATCAATCGACAGGCGGTGTCAGTGCCAATGTGCAAATCCGTTCCAGCTCCGTTGCCCAGGCCCGGCGGCGGTCGTCATCCAGCTCTACCTGAAGCGCGTAGCGACGGCCACCCCACGCCGACAGGTGCAGAGCCTCAAGGGTAGCGTCTGATGGTCGGGGGCTGAGGTCCGGGCAGGCGTCCACTACCCGGTGCCAGATGGCCAGCAGTTCGTTGTAGGCCCGCTGCTGCGACCGGGTATCCGCCACTATGGGTTCCAGCTGCATCATTTCCGGCGAAAACCAGGTGTCGCTGTTGTCGGTGAGCCCTGCCAGGTGCCGGGTCAGTCGTCTGACGCGCTCTTGCCACGCCAGGTCTGTCGGTGCGATGACCTGCTCGTCGATACGCCGGATCATCTCCTCGATGCAGTGGCGAACGTAGCCCGAGTGTAGCGCCTCCCTGCTGGGGAAGTAGTCATAGAGAGTGCCAATGGCAATGCCGGTTTCCAGGGCGACCTTGCGGGTAGTCAGATGCTCCCAGCCATCCCGTTGCCAAATCCGAACATAGGCGTCGTAAATGGCCTGCACGGTGAACCGGGCGCGGGCCTGGCGGGGGCGTTTGAGGGGCCTGGTACGCGGGTTTTGAGGGGGACCGGATCTGCTCATCGGGTTTCCGAACCACGGCGTGTCTGTTGATCGTTACAATGGTGTCACGGGCAGTATCCCATATTCCGGCGGCCTCGTCCGGCCCCGGCCCGCTGCCGGCCACCCAGGATGACGAATGACAGGAACAGGAAAATGACCGAGATCACACGACTGCTGACAGACCAGAACAACCTTGCCGGGTCGCGGCTGGAAACCACCGACCCGGGACCCCTGGCCAGTGGCCAGGCCCGGATGCGTATTCACCGGGTGGCGCTCACGGCCAACAATATAACCTACGCCGCCTTCGGCCATACGCCGCATTTGCGGTACTGGGATTTCTTCCCGGTGGCTGACGATGGGTGGGGGCAGATGCCCGCCTGGGGGTTTGCCGAGGTGGAAGAGACCACGGTGGAGGGCATTGAGCCCGGCGAGCGCTTCTATGGCTTCTGGCCGCTGGCGACCCATCTGATCGTGGAACCTGTCCGGATCAGTGAACGCGGCTTTTATGACGGCTCCAGTCACCGGCTTGAACTGGTGTCTGCCTACAATCAGTACCAGCGTATCCGCACCGATGCCGCCTACCGGCCGGAGAACGAAAACTTCCAGATGCTGCTGCGCCCGCTGTTCATCACGTCGTTCATGCTGGCGGACTTCCTGGAAGACAACGCTTTTTTCGGAGCAGAGCGGGTACTGGTTTCAAGCGCGTCCAGCAAGACCGCCTATGGCACGGTTTTCTGCCTGCAGGACCGGGACGACCTGGAAGTCATCGGCCTGACCTCATCGGCCAACACCGGTTTCGTGGAGGGCCTGGGCTGCTATGACCGGGTGGTGAACTACAACGACATCACAACCCTGAACCCGGACGTGCCCACGCTTTATGTGGACTTCTCCGGTAACGATGCAGTGCGTGAGACCATCCACCGACATATGGCCGATAGCCTGATGCATAACTGCTATGCCGGCTCCGCCCATAACCATGAGCATATCAGTGAGACCGAGTGGACCCTGCCGGGGCCTGCACCGAAGCGCTATTTTGCACCGGACCAGATCCGCAAGCGCAACGCAGACTGGGGGCCGGCGGAGGTAACTCGTCGATTCAACAGGGCACAGCTGGCCTTTATTGACCGGGTTCAACAGCCGGACTCACCGTGGATCCGTGTCCAGGAGCATGAGGGCATGGAGTCGGCCCAGGCCCTGATCCGCTCATTGGTGAACGGAGACGTGGACCCGGCCGACGGGCATGTGGTGAAGCTTTCCGTCAGTTGAAGATGTTCTGGTGGATGGTGCTTTCGTCCTCCGCCACCAGGTTCTTGGACACGCTCTGGATAACGGCCTTCTCAAGGGGGCCGTTGAGTTTCTGGCGTACCATTCCCAGAAACCGGGGTGGCGCCACCAGGATCAGGCTGTCGAACTTGCCGTCCTGCCGGGCCTTGTCGAGGGTCTGGACGATCTCGCCGGCAAACAGTTGTTCCTCGTGCTCGGTGGCGCTGGACTCCTGCATGGCGTGGCCCTGGCCGCGGCTCTCCCGGGATCGGCCCGGCTGGTCCGTTACCAGTTCACTTTCCTTCAGCCGGCCTTCCGGGTGCTCCAGGCGCTGCACCTCGGTGGGCATGGCGGTGCGGGCGGTGGTGGCCAGAATCCGTGCATGGGCACTGTCTGCGACCAGAATCCAGATCTTTTCCATGGTTTCCTCCAGATTGTCGGGATTTGGACTCACCGTTATCCAGCGGCAGGTCAACCACTCAACCAGGCCAGACACGGTAACCCTTTCATGCAGAGTATGGTTGATCCCGGCGTTTTTTGTGGACCTACTAACGAACGTTAATGCCATCGGGCGTTTTTCAAGGGTCGGGCAGGTCAGTGCTGCGCCTGTGGATGGCTTCAATGCCCCCTTCCGTGACCAGGTACATTCCCTGGCACAGGGGGATGCATTCAAACAGATCGCTGCTCCAGGTCAGCCGGTCCACCCGTTTGCGGGTGTCGCCGATCACGAACACCGGCTTGCCGGCTGACAGCATTGCGTCCGTGAGGGCGCCAGTACCCCGTTTGTTGACCATGGCCTGGTCGTTGTACTGATCGACGCCGAACAGGGCGCCATCCATATCGGGCGCCAGGGCCAGCGCCTGTTTATCCGCCACAAGATGGCACCGGATACCTGCCTTCTGTAGTGCCCTGTGCTGAAGCCGGCCCTCACCGCCGGGCTCTGACCGGGTCTGCCAGACCTCCAGGGACGGTGACCTTTCGTGGAGGCGACGGATCACCGCCAATAGCATGCCGCTGTGGCTGTGGGTGAGGACGCGGCCGTCATCCCATTGGCGGAAGCGGAGGAGGTGTCCGGCAAGTTGCCGGTCGATATTGCGCCACCGTCGTTCGTAACGCTCCAGCGCCGCGTGCAGGGACTGTTCGCCCCTTGCTTCCAGCTCATCGAGCAGGTGGTGAACCACCACCATGGACTCATCCACCTGACGCAGCGTTTGCAGGGCCCAGGCCACCTGCTGGCGGTCTGGCTGTAAGCCATGATTACCCCGCAGAGCCGCCACGATCATCTTGACCAGCGTGGATGAGCCATGTTCCCGGTCATTGATGATTTCGTGGATCCGGTTTTCGAAGGTGGTCATGGGTTGCTCCGGACGGGGACAGCCTGTCCGGGTAAGCGTTGGTGATGATCCGGTCCGGGTCAAGCCCCTGGCGTGACGGGGGCGGCCCCTGCAGCGTGGTCCCCGGTAGCGGCATCTACATGTCCCGGCGCGGGGTTCCGGAAATGTTGTCAGGTTCCGGTTTTACGTGGGTGATTTTGCTATCATTTCGTTAACGCTCTGGCCATGTTGGCCGGAAACCGCTTCCGGGCTGTCTGCCATGATTGTCATGAGGTGTGAATGGGACGTGCGGTCCATTTGCTGATCAAAACACTGCTTTGCCTGTTGCCCGTTATGCTGGCGACCCCTTCCGCCACGGCCGATACGGTGCGGCGGGTTGTGCATCCCGACGGGCGGGTGGAATACACCAATGCCGCCCCGGCTCAGAAAGCCCTGGCGAGTACCGGTCGCGCCACGGTCTACAAATACAGGGACCAGAACGGGGTTGTGACCTTTAGCGAGGCCCGCCCCTCCAGTGCCGCCTACGATGTCATCCGGTTTGAATGCTACGCCTGCAAGCCCGATTCAAAGGTAAACTGGCACCAGACACGCCTGTTTACCGGTCGCTATGACACAGAAATCAATACCACGGCCCGGGAATTCGATATCGATCCGGCACTGGTTCGCGCTGTCATCCACGCCGAGAGTGCTTTCAACCCCCAGGCTGTATCCTCCAAGGGTGCCCAGGGGCTGATGCAGCTGATGCCCGGTACTGCCCGGGAAGTTGGCGTCAGCAATGCCCTTGATGCCAGCCAGAACATCCGTGGGGGGGTGAATTACCTTGCCCGCATGATCGAACTGCATGACGGCGATATAAAACTGGCCACTGCCGCCTATAACGCGGGACCGGGGGCCGTTCGTCGCCACAATGGTGTTCCCCCGTATGCGGAAACCAGAGCTTACGTGGAACGGGTCGGTATTCTCCACGAACGTTACCGCCTGGCCAGTAACTGAGCGGGCCCTTCGACACAGCTCCTGCTCAAGCCTTCTGTACTCCTTACCTTTCGATTGTAAGTTCCGTCCATGCCCCGTACTGCCCGACTGCGCTGATCGCTTAAGTACAGCCGGCTGCTAGACTGATTGGAATCAGACCACAATGGTGGTCTCCACCCGATGTCGAGGAGGTTCCATGAACGCCAATGTTGATCAGAATGTCCGCCCGGATTACGACGATGTTCTCAAGGCCATAGCCGATTACGTGCTGGACACGCCCATCGACAGCGAGGAAGCCTGGACGACCGCCCGGTATTGTCTGATGGATACCCTGGGCTGCGGTCTGCTGGCGCTGCGATTTCCGGAGTGCACCAAGCATCTTGGCCCGCTGGTGCAGGGCACGCTGGTTCCCTATGGTGCCCGCGTGCCCGGAACATCTTTCGAGCTGGATCCGGTAAAGGCAGCCTGGGATATCGGCTGTACCGTGCGCTGGCTGGACTACAATGACACCTGGCTGGCGGCGGAATGGGGGCACCCCTCGGATAACCTGGGCGGTATCCTGGCGGTGGCGGACCACCTTTCCCGCCGTCGTGTGGCGAACGGTGATGCGCCGTTAACCATGAAAACCGTGCTTGAGGCCATGGTCAAGGCTCACGAAATCCAGGGTGTGCTGGCACTGGAGAATTCCTTCAACCGGGTTGGGCTGGACCATGTGGTGCTGGTCAAGGTTGCGTCCACTGCAGTGACCGCCTGGCTGATGGGGGCCAGCCGCGAGCAGCTGCTGTCGGCCCTGTCCCATGCCTGGGTGGATGGGCAGTCGCTGCGTACCTATCGCCATGCCCCCAACGCAGGCTCCCGTAAATCCTGGGCAGCAGGTGATGCCACGTCCCGGGCGGTGAGGCTGGCTGATATCGCCATGCGGGGAGAAATGGGCATTCCCGGTGTTCTGACGGCGCCCCAGTGGGGGTTCTACGACGTTCTCTTCAGCAAGACCAACCGTGACCAGGCCCTCAAGCCGGAGGATCAGCGGCAGTTCTCGCTGCCGCAGCCCTTCGGCAGTTACGTGATGGAGAATATCCTGTTCAAGATTTCCTTCCCGGCAGAGTTCCATGCCCAGACGGCCGCCGAAGCCGCCGTGAAGTTACACCCCCAGGTACGGGACAGGCTGGACGAGATCGACCGCATTGAACTGGTGACCCATGAGTCAGCCATTCGCATCATTTCCAAGCAGGGCAAGCTGGCCAATGCGGCAGACAGGGATCACTGCCTGCAGTACATGACTGCGGTGCCGCTGATTTTCGGGGAACTGAACGCCGACCATTACGAAGACACCTTCCATGAATCCCACCCGATCATCGACGAGATCCGGGACAAGATGGAAGTCATCGAGGACGAGCGCTATACCCGGGAATACCTGGAGCCGGACAAGCGCTCCATTGCCAACGCCATACAGGTGTTCTTCAAGGATGGCACCAGCACAGAGCGCGTGGCCGTGGAATACCCCATTGGTCACCGCCGGCGCCGGGAGGAAGGGCTGCCCCTGCTGGTGGAGAAATTCCGTACCAATCTGGCCACCCGGTTTCCGAGGCAGACCTGTGAACAGATCCTGCAGGTCTGTGACCACCAGCGGACCCTGGAGGAGACACCGGTGCACCGGTTCATGGACAGGTTTGTGATCTGATGTATCCCGAGGTGGCCCCGGCGCTCAGGCCTGGGCCGCCTCGGTGGAGGTATCGATACGGTATTTATCGGTCAGGTTATACAGGGTAGGTCGGGTGATACCCAGCAGTCGTGACGCCTGGGCCATGTTGAAACCGGTGGTTTTCAGCGCCTGCAGGATGGCATTGCGCTCGGCAGCTTCCCGGACCTGGCGAAGGTTGAGCTGGTTATCCACCGTTTCAGTATCGTCACTGAGCTCCAGGTCGCCGGCCGTGACCCGCTTGCCTTCCGCCATGATGGTGGCCCGCTTGACCTTGTTGATCATCTCCCGCACATTGCCTGGCCACGCGTAGCTGTTGATGGCCCGTACCGCATCGTCGCTGAAGGACAGGTTGGGGCGGTCCAGCTGACGGGACAGGGTCTGTAACAGGGAGCGGGCGATGACCAGCGGGTCACCCTGACGGTCCCTCAGTGCCGGCACATCCAGGGTTATCTCGCTGATCCGGTAGTACAGGTCTTCCCGAAACTCTCCGGCGTCGATCAGCTGTCGCACGTCCTGGTGGGTGGCGCAAACCACCCGTACATCCACGGCGACCGGCTTGACGCTGCCTACCCGGTCCACCGACCGTTCCTGAAGGAAGCGCAGCAGCTTGGCCTGGAGTGACATGGGCATGTCGCCGATTTCGTCGAGGAACAGGGTGCCGCCGTTGGCGCTCTCGATCTTGCCTTTCTTGCTCTGGGTGGCACCGGTAAAAGCGCCTTTCTCGTAGCCGAACAGTTCGCTTTCCAGCAGGTTCTCTGGAATGGCGGCGCAGTTGATGGCGGCAAAGGGCTTGTCAGATCGAGGGCTGAGATCGTGTAACGCCCGTGCCAGCAGCTCCTTGCCGGTGCCGGTTTCGCCGGTGATCAGGGTGGTAACATCGGTGGGCGCGACTTTTTCCAGGGTGCGGCACACCGACAGCATCTGTGGGCTGGCGGCAACAATGCCCTTGATATTGGTGCCATTCTGGCGGCTGGCAAGCTCCCGGTTCTCTTCCTCCAGCTCGGCCAGCCGGAAGGCCCGGTTGACGACGAAAGTGAGGATATCCGGGTCCAGGGGTTTCTGGTAGAAGTCGGACGCGCCCATTCCGATCGCCTTGACGGCGTTTTCCTTGTCTTCCCGGCCGGTGACGACAATCACCTTGACCATGGGAGAAAGGCGCAGGATATCGTCCAGCAGGGCAAAGCCCTCAGACGCGCCACCGGGGTCCGGGGGCAAACCCAAGTCAAGGGTGACGACCTGCGGTTCATTCCGACGGAGGCTGGCAAGGGCAGTGGCCCGGTCGGCGGCGACGTCCACCTCCAGGTCACTGCTGAAACACCAGCGCATCTGGCTCTGCAGGCCGGGGTCGTCTTCAACTATCAGCAATCGTTTGGTCACAACAACTCAAGTCCTTTTCCCTGTTGACGCAATTGACTCTTTACCACCCTCGGTCTGTCGTTAGTGTCGACTGAATTCAGGAGGAATGCAATCCTCCAGCCCGGTCAGGTAGCGGTTCTGGCGCAGACTCATCATGGGATTCGCGTCCGGTCCCGGCATGGGCTGGCCCGCTCGTGAGCTTCACTGTCGGCAACAGTACCGAGAAGCAGGAGCCCATGCCCGGCTCACTGGTCACGTCAATATTGCCACCGAGCTGGCGGATGTACTCCCGCGCCTGGTAGGCCCCGATACCCATGCCGGTAAGTCCCTTGGTGCTCTCGAAGGGCTTGAACAGCTGCATGCGGATGAACTCCTCGTTCATGCCGGTGCCGGTATCCTGGATGAACAGTACCACGTGGTCCGAGGAAGCCTTCAGGGTCAGGGTGACCTCTCCGTCCGGAGGGGTGGCATCCTGGGCGTTCTGGATCAGATGCCCCAGCACACTCCACAGCTGGTCCCGGTCTGCGCGTACCATGACCGGGTCCGAGGGGCCCAGAACCCTTGGTCTCGGCTGATTGCGGGCGTAGTGGGCGGCCAGTTCCCCGATCATCTGATGCAGGTTCAGCGGAGACTGCTCACCGTGCCCGGGGGCCGGTTTGCGGATGTGGTCCACGAGGTTCGACATTTTCTGCACCGCATGGTCGGTGGTGCTGATCATGTCATCGATAAACGCTGGGTTGTCGCGGTGATGGGCGGCATTGCGCACCAGTAGCGAAAGCTGGGCAATCAGCGTTTTCAGGTCATGGACCATGAAGGCAGAGGCTTTGCTCACAGCCTCGAACTGCATGGCCCGGGACAGGCGGTTTTGGGCATCGGCCTGGGCCAGCAGGTTACAGGTCTGGCGGGCAACCACCCGCACCAGGTCAAAGTTCTCCCAGTTCAGCTCAACCCGGGCGTTGGGGCGACCCACCAGGGTAATGCCGTACAGCTCGTTGCCCAGATACATGGGGATCAGCAACCAGCCATAACCGAACTTGAGAATCGGGTCGGGTATCTCCAGCAGGTTGTAGCGCACCGGGTCGTTGCGATACTCATCCAGGTCGATAATCCATTCCCGGTCACTGAAGAAGCGGGCCAGCTCACAGGTGCCGTCAACACTGGTAAACCGGGGCTGATCCATATTGACTGAGCTCTGGAGCATGAAGTTGCCGTCTTCATCCCTGACCCAGAGAGCCCCGGAGGTGCTCTCCACCAACCCGGCGAGAATGCGGATGATCCGCTCAGGCAGGGGCGGGTGGTCACTGAGATTGGCCAGCTCCCGGGTCATCTTGAGCCATTCTTCCCGGTAGTCGTACTTGTAGTCGAAAAAGTTCTGGCTGATGAACACCATCAGGCGGGCGCGGAACCGGCGGGAAGTGAGCAGCAGGCCGAGGAAGGCCAGGGCGCCGGTGATAAACAGCATCTGCAGGGCATCGCCCCAATCTCCCCCGAGCACCCGTACATAATAGCCCCCGGCGGCGGCAAACAGCAGGTAAACGCCGGCAAAGACCAGGGCACTGACATGGAACATGGCATTGCGGGAGATCTGGAATTCCACCGGTTGCTTGCGGGTATTCATCATGGTGATGCCCAGCAGGGGCACAATGAAGGCATTCACCATGCCCCGGGCGTCCCAGAAGCCGCTGGAGATCTGACCGAACAGCAGGGCGTCGGTGTACATGAAGAAGTCGTAGGCAAACAGGGTCAGAATGCCGATACACAGGTAGCGAATGCTGGAGCGGCTGGACTGCAGCGAGTTGCGCCAGATCTGTTCCACCAGGCAGATGCCCAGCAGTGACAGGGCGATCTGGCCGACAATCTTGAGCTTGCCGCTGACCAGGGGAAGGGAAAGCAGCGACTCCAGCGCGGCCAGGGTGAACAGCACAAAGATCACAGCGAAGGTGAACAGCCCCAGCAGCCTGCGGGTGCGGCCGGCGGCCAGGATCTGGCGATCGGCAGAGCGTAGCAAGGCCAGCAGGACCATCACCCAGCCTGCGTCCCGCAGCAGTTCCAGAAGGTAGCGTACGATAAAGGAGGGTTCGCCCCAGAGTTGCTGGCTGACCAGAGAGCCCGCCCAAAGGGTGGACAGCAACGCCGAGAGCAGCAGCATCCGGTCAGACGTCCGGCGCAGGTAGCGGGTCAGGATCAGTCCGCCCAACAGCAGGAACGCCAGGGTGGCGGCGCCATGGCTGATCAGTCCGAATTCATTGAACATCAACTGCACATCCTGTGATCGGTTCTTCGTCCGGTCCGGCTGACGCCCCGTCGGGGCTACCTGGGAACAGGCCGGACAGGACACCTGGACCTAAACCGGGTGTTTGTTTTCCCGGTAGTAGTGGAATATATCATCCAGTGACCGTTGCGGGTGAAACCCGAAATCTCTGGCAAAGGCCCGTCCGTCGATAATGACAGGGTACTTGAAAAAGTCCATCAGATAGGGCGGAAAGCGCCGCAGGTTCAGCAGTCGCAGCAGCGTCCGGGGCACGACGGGCGGTATCGAGGGTAATGGAACCCGCTTGCAGCCACACAACTCCAGTGCTCGCTGATAGGCCACCCAGTCCTCCGGGGCGACGTTGTAGATGCCCTTGCACCTGTGGTGCCAGGTAGCCACCACGGCGTCCGCCATGTCGTTAATGTGTATAAACTGCATCATCGGCGAGAAGCCAGCCAGTACCGGCGCCCGCTCTCCGGAGAGCAGGGTGCTGATGGCGTTGCGAACTCCGGGCCCGACAATGTTACAGGGGCGCAGCACGGTGATGTTCAGGTGGGGGTAGCGCCACAGGTAGATATTGGCCAGGTTCTCCAGTTCCACCGAGTCCACCAGGTCCATGGTCAGCCCCGCCGCTTTCAGGGGCGCCTCCTCGTTGATGAGCGCCGGATTGAAGGGCACGGCGCCGTACACGTGGTAGGTGGAAAGGATGATCACCCGGCTGACGTTGTATTTATGGCTCAGGTCCAGCAGTTTCTGGGAGCCCAGCACATTGGCGTTGTAGCGGCGCAGGCGGTTTTCCTGGCTGGACATGATGCGTCCGAGGTGGATGACACCGTCAAAGTGAAAACGACGGAACAGGTCTTCGAAGACCCGCTTGTTGAAGTCGATGCAATAGCTGGGAATGTCATCCCCCAGCCACACCTGTTCGCGGAAATCCACCGCCACTATGTCACAGCTTTCCCGCAACTGACTGATCACCTGCTGGGCAAGGGCGCCGGCGGCACCGGTCACCAGTATCTGGGGTCGTTTCGGCGCCGTCATCAGAACAGCCTCTTGCGCTGGTTGAGTCCTTTCTTGACCATTTCACCCACTGCGGCTTTTACCAGGTCCACCCGGGCGGTTACCTGCTCTTCGGGAATATCGTCGTTATCAAAGAACATGGGGTCACCGACGCAGATGTGCACCTTCGCTGGCAGGATCACAGGCGCGGCAAGGGGGAAATAGGGCAGTCCCAGCAACCTGGCCAGCGGTTTGATGTTGGCCAGGGCTGGTATGGTTTCCTCGCAACCGACGACGCCCACCGGTACTACCGTGGCGTTATGTTCCATGGCCAGGTGCATGAAGCCGCTGCCGAAACGTTTGAGCTGATAGCGGTCGCGGTAGAGTTTGCCGGAACCCCTGATACCCTCCGGGAACACGATGACGGCCTCGCCGTTGGCCAGCATGCCGGCGCAGTTGACCGGGTCGCCAAGCACGGCACCAAACTGGTTGAGCAGGTTGCCAAGGTAGGGAACGGTGGGAAAAAAGCGTTCGATCATGGCCCTGGGGATACGCGGGCGTACCTCCCGCGAGGCCAGGGCAAAGCCGATCAGCAGCCCGTCGATGGGCAACTGCCCGCTGTGGTTGGCAATAATCAGTACCGGTCCTTCGGCGGGTATCTTGTCGATGCCGTCCGTCTCCACCCGGAAATACTTATGGTAGATTTCCCGGGTGATGGCATAGCCGATCTTCAGGGTTTCATTGTTATAACCCCAGGGATCGTACCCCAGCGAACCGATGGGTTTGCCAATGCGGTCAATTTCCTGGTCCAGTTCCGGGGAAACCAGTCGTCGCTTGAGGAATTCTGCCAGACTCATGGGTCATCCTTTGTCCTGTCTATACCGAGTATAGGCGATGTGAAACGCCTGGCGTGCTGCTGGTTGCATCGTTTGATGGCGCCATCAGCGGGGGCGGCAGCCATCGTCAGTGATGGCCTGGCACAGGGTCATGGTCAGCGAGTGCGATTGCCCTGACGCCAGTTTCCGGTAATCGTCCACTGCGTTGGCGGTTTCCACACACAGCATGCCGGTCCAGCCGTCATCCGGGAAGTCCGACAGCCTCAGGGATTTCTCCGGCCCAGGGTTCCACACTACCGTGGAAGCGCTGCCCCCTGCTGTCAAGCGGCAGTCTCTGACTCCCCCGTGTACGGTGATGACCGGAGCCGCCAGGTAGATTCGGTCTGTTTCTCCCGCAAAACCTGCCTTGCCTTGCTGGCGCTTTGGTTGCCAGCCATCCAGTGTATCAAGGTAGGTGCTGCCTTCCAGACCCGACAACGTGGTGCGGGTGACGTCGGGTGTCGGCAGGTAAGTGTGCAGCGCCTGGGTAATGGCAAGTGGCTGGCTTCCGGTGTTTTCGGTCGTCAATGTCAGTGACAGGGCATCGGAGCGAAACCGGAACCTGAGCCAGGCCCGGGCCTGGCCCGTCCAGCGGGGGTCGGGGCATTCTGACGAATCGAGGGCCAGGGTTACTGTCACATCACTGTCAGTTTCCTGGAGCTCCGCCAGGACCCAGGGTGCCGTCCGGGCAAAGCCGTGGGCGGGCACGTCAGCATCGGCCAGCAGCGAGCGCACCGGGCCCGGGTTGCGTCCGGGCACACCGAACCAGGGCCAGCACACGGGAATGCCGCCGCGAATGGCACGCCCCGGTTCGAAGCGCGCCGTGGGGCTCAGCCAGAGCCAGTTGGGCTCGTTCGCCGGGGCAAAATGGACGAGGTGGGCCCCCTGCAGTGTGAGTGCGGCCTGAAAACCGGGGTGACTGATCGTGATGGCTTCCAGCTCGCCGAGACGGGTAAGCCTGGTATAACGGGCGGTGCTCAGGTGGGTCATGATATTCCTTGCATTTTGCAGCCGGATAACGGTAACTGCCTACCAGAAACCGCCAACAAGGGGCTTCCCGCGCCCCCTCAAAGGTCTAGAATGCCGTTTTTTACCTGCCGGGAAAACCATTGATGACCATCGCCTCTGTAGACTCCCCGACCCCCTCTCCGGCTTTGGCCGAAGCAGGCTTGCCGTTGGCTGATGAAGCCTGGCTGGATGTCATCGCCGCTGACCTGAGCGAACGGGGCTGGCTGAACCTGGATGCCCGTGATCGCCTGGGTCCGTTGCTGCTGGCGGAGCTGCGGCAGGAAGTGAATATACTGGAAAAGACGGCCGCCATGGAGCAGGCCGGTGTTGGTCGCGGCACCGACTTTACCCAGGACCGCTCCGTCCGCCGGGACCGGATTGCCTGGCTCAATGGACAGACCCCGGCGCAGCGTCAGCTCTTTGACTTTCTGGAGCAGGTCCGTACCGGCCTCAACCGCCGGCTGTTTCTCGGCCTGCAGCGCTTTGAGGTGCATTATGCCAGCTACCAGCCGGGCGATTTCTATCGCCGCCATGTGGACAGCTTTCGTGGCCGCGCTTCCCGGGTGGTCAGCCTGGTGCTGTACCTCAATGAGGATTGGCGCCCGGAGGACGGCGGCGAACTGCGGGTTTTCAACCGCGAGAGCCCCGACGAAATCTGCGGCGGGGTTATGCCGGATGAAGGCCGGGTGGCTGTTTTCATGAGCGAGGAGGTTCCCCATGAAGTACTGCCGGCGACCCGTACCCGCCACAGCATTGCCTGCTGGTTCCGGCAGGACGTGGTGCCGGTGCCGTTAACCGGCGTCTGATTGAGGCTTTTTTGCCTCCCGGACCGGTACAGGGATTGATACCACCCCCGGCTGTTGCTACTATGCGCGCCGCGTTCGGGCAAACCGGACCGCCGTTATGGTGGTCCTGCCGGTGCCCCCGCAACGATAAACCGTGAACCCGGTCAGGCCCGGAAGGGAGCAGCCGCAGCGGTGGACTCGTGTGCCGGGGTGTCGCTGGTGGGGCCACCCCCAGTTCCCTCCTTCCTGCTTCCCCTGTTTTTTTAGCCCGTTTGCCATGTGGTACGGAACGTGCCTTGTGTCTGCTTCTTCGGGATGCCGGTCCGTGATAAGCTTTTCCCTTACTTTTTTCTCTGTGCAGTGACGGCCCTATGAGTTATCAGGTACTCGCCCGGAAATGGCGTCCCAGAACATTCCAGGACATGGTGGGGCAGGAGCATGTGCTGCAGGCACTGGTGCATGCCCTGGAACATAACCGCCTCCACCACGCCTACCTGTTTACCGGCACCCGGGGTGTGGGCAAGACCACCATCGGGCGACTGCTGGCCCGCTGCCTGAACTGTGAAACCGGCGTGACCGCCAACCCCTGCGGAGAATGCTCCAGTTGCCAGGAGATTCTCGAGGGCCGCTTTGTCGACCTGATCGAAATCGACGCTGCCTCCCGTACGGGGGTGGACGATATGCGCGAACTGACCGACAACGTTCAGTACGCGCCGACCCGTGGCCGTTTCAAGGTGTACCTGATTGACGAGGTGCACATGCTCACCAACCAGTCTTTCAATGCCTTTCTGAAGACGCTGGAGGAGCCGCCGGAACACGTCAAATTCCTGCTGGCCACCACCGACCCCCAGAAGCTGCCGGTTACGGTGCTGTCTCGCTGTTTGCAGTTCAACCTCAAACGCATGACGCCCGAGCATATTGTCGGTCATTTGCGCTACATTCTCGGTGAAGAGTCCATCCCGTTCGAGGAACCGGCTCTCTGGCAGTTGGCCCGGGCGGCAGACGGCAGTATGCGCGATGCCCTCAGCCTGACCGACCAGGCCATTGCCTTCGGTAACCAGAAGCTTGCCGCCAGTGATGTCAGCAGCATGCTGGGGACTATTGACCAGCGGGATGTGGAAAAACTGGTGGACGCCCTGGTCACGGGTAATGGCCCGGAACTGCTGGCTGAAATTGACCGGATTTCGGATTTTGCACCGGATTTCAGTGCGATTCTGGCGGACCTGCTGTCGCTGTTTCACCGTGTCACCATGGAACAGGTCGTGCCCGGTAGCGCAGACAACGCCATGGGCGATGCCCACCGCGTGCAGGAACTGGCACGACAGCTGAGTGCCGAAGATGCCCAGGTGTTCTACCAGGCGGCCCTGGTGGGCCGCAAGGACCTGGAGATTACCCCGGATGCCCGCATGGGCTTTGAAATGACGCTGCTGCGCATGCTGGCTTTTCGCCCGGGCGCCGGGCGCCGGGAGCCCCCTGCATTAAGTACCGGCACGCCGGAACGGGCCGGGCGGCGGGAGGGTGCTGCTGGTGGCAACAGTAGCGATGGTGACCGGGAATCCGGTGAGGAACCCGCCCCTGCCGCTCTTGAAACACCGGTGGCCGAACCCAACCTGGAACCAGACAGACCGCAAAATGTGACCGGGGACGAAGCGGCCGACGCCGGCCAGGCTGAATCGCTGGCAGCCAGCCCGGAAGCCGTCGAACAATCCGCAGAGCCTGTTCAGCAGCCATCCCCTGAGCCAACGGCGGTCGCCAGCCCGGAGGACGACAGTCTGATGGCCATGGCGGACCAGATGGCAGGGGGCGCCGGTGACGATGACGTGCCCTGGGACACCGGGCCCGAGACGTCGATGCCGGGAACGGATGCCGGCACGGCGCCGGTGGCACAGGCCGTTGCTGAGCCGAGCGCACCGGAGCCTGCACGTGGTAGTGCAAGCCAGTCGCAGACAGAGACCCCGGCTCCGGCCCCGGGCCAGGCGCCACCGGAAGCGGCAGTGCCGGACGAGCCACGGGAATTACTGGATGCAGAAGGTTTTGTCTGGCCCCGGGATTTCCGGCAGCTGGGCATTGTCGGCATGCCCGGCAACCTGGCCAGCCAGGCATCCTGTGAGCGGGACGGCGACCACTTCCTGCTCACGCTGGATGAGGGGCACTACCGCCTGCTGACGGACCGCCACCAGCAGCGGATCCTGGAGGGCCTGCGGCAGGCATTTGGTGACAGCGTCAGGCTGGAAGTCAGGCCCGGCGACGCCGGTGACCGGACCCCCATCGCCTGGGAGGCCCGGCAGAAGGCACGTCGCCAGCAACAGGCAGAGCAGTCCATTGAACAGGACCCGTTGGTGAAGGCCATTGTGGAACGGTTTGAGGGCAGGGTCGTCAAAGAAAGTATCCGGCCATTGGCAGTTGATCAGTCCTGAGTCCGACAGGCTGCCAGATAATGTCGCTGGGTAAAGGCGCAACCGAATCGAGAGGTAGACAAGATGATGAATGGCATGGGCGATCTGATGAAAAAGGCCCAGCAGATGCAGGAAGAAATGCAGAAGGCCCAGGAAGAGGCAGCCAAGGCCGAGGTGACCGGTGAGTCCGGGGCCGGCCTGATCAAGGTGGTAATGAACGGGCGTCACGATGTACGCCAGGTCTCCATTGATGACTCCCTGCTGTCGGAAGACAAGGAAGTTCTGGAAGACCTGCTGGCAGCGGCTATCAACGACGCGGTACGTCGGGTCGAGGCAGAACAGAAGGAGCGCATGTCGGGAATGATGTCCGGCATGGGACTGCCCTCCAACTTCAAGATGCCCTTCTGACGGCCGTTAACCATGACAGTGGCTTTGTCCGGGGCATGGGCCAGGTCGGCGATAATCCCATACAGGCGTAGTTGCAGGAGTACGGATGGCATTCAGTCCGCTGGTGGATGAACTGGTTGAGTCGTTGAGGTGCTTGCCTGGTGTAGGTCAGAAGACAGCCCAGCGTATGGCGTTCCACCTGCTCGAAAAGGGGCGTGGGGGTGGTGAGCGGCTGGCAGGGGCGCTCTCCGCTGCCATGGCCGGCGTGCGCCGGTGTGACAGTTGCCAGAACTTCTCCGACACGCCGATCTGCCCGCTCTGTGAAAAACCGGAGCGGCGAACCGGCACACTCTGCGTGGTGGAAAGCCCCTCGGACCTGCTGGCCATCGAGCAGGCCGGTGATTATCGCGGTGGCTACTTTGTACTGATGGGGCACCTGTCGCCGATCGACGGTGTTGGCCCTGAAGACATTGGCGTAGAGTTGCTGCTGCGCCGTGTTCGGGAAGAATCGGTTACCGAGCTGATCCTGGCCACCAATCCCACAGTGGAAGGAGAGGCTACAGCCCACTATATTGCCGATCGCCTTGATGGCACTGGCGTGCTGACCACCCGGCTGGCCCATGGCATCCCGGTGGGTGGCGAACTGGGCTATGTGGATGGCTTTACCCTGACCCACGCCTTCCGGGGCCGCAAGCCCCTGACCGACTGATCCAACCGCTTACCAGGAGATTTCATGAACCAGGCTTTACCCCCGGTGCCGCCGGTACAGACACCCCAGTGGCTGGAGACGGTTGCCGACCTGGACGCCTGGCTGGAAGCCCATCAACGGTATCCGCTCGCCCTGGATACCGAATTCGAGCGAGTCTCCACCTTTTACCCAATACCCGGACTGGTCCAGCTCGGTGCCGGGGATTCCCTGCGACTGGCGGAACCATCGGTGGTGGAGCAGTCCACCCGCTTCCGGGAGCTACTGGCTGACCCGGAGCGGCCCAAGCTGCTCTATGCAATGGGGGAGGACCTGGAGCTATTCAGGCACTGGCTGTCGCTGGAACCCCGGGGTCTGCTGGATCTGCAGTTGGGGGCGGCCCTGGCCGGGGCAGGGTTCTCCGTAGGCTACGCACGGCTGGTGGAGAATCTGTTCGGCGAAACCCTCGACAAGTCCGCCACCCGCTCTGACTGGATCGCCCGACCGCTCAGCGAGGCCCAGCTACGGTATGCCCTGGACGATGTCCGTTTTCTGCTGCCCCTGCACCAGTGGGTAACGGCCCGGCTTGAAGCCAGGGAGATGCCTGGCGCCATGGCGGAAGAGTCCGACCGGTTCGCCGAGGACCTTCTGGCCCTTTCGGACCCGGGCAACTGGTACCTGAAGCTACGCGGCGGCTGGCATCTGACGCCGGCAAAGCAGGGCGTACTCAAGGCACTGGTGGCCTGGCGGGAGGAGGAATGCCGGCGCCGGGATCGCCCCCGTAACCGGGTCTTGTCCGATGCGGCCCTGATCAACCTGGCGGATCGTCTGCCGGAGAGCACTGGCGCCATGTCGGCGGTGGAGGAGGTTCCCCCGGTTGTGATTCGCCGTTACGGAGAGCTGCTTCTGGGCATCATTCGCGAGGCACAGGCCGCGGGCGAGGTGCCTGATCCGCTGATTGACCGGCCCCTGACCCGTCCGCAGCAGGATCAGTATCGCAAAGTAAAGAAACTGATGGCCCGCGCCGCTGAGCAGGCGGACGTGCCGGTGGAATTGCTGGCACCCCGGAAACGGCTGGAAGCCCTGCTGCGGCAGGGCGAACCCGGTGCCCTGGAATTGTTTGTGTCTGGCTGGCGCCACCAGGTTCTGGCGCCGGTACTGGATGAAATCAGGTTACTACTGGAAACCAGGCATGACTGAAAAGATGTTTGTATCCGTATTTCGCAGCACCAGGCGGGACGAAACCTATCTCTACGTACGCCGTGGCAAGGACTGGAACGAATTGCCCGAGTCACTGCGGGAGATCTTCGGCAAACCGGCCCCGGCGCTGGATCTGGTGCTGACACCTGATCGCCGGCTGGCCCGTACCACGGGCAAGGAAGTGCTGGAGGCCATCGCAGAGAAAGATTACTATCTCCAGCTTCCTGAAAAAGCCGACAGTTACATCGTGGCGTTCAAGGAAAAGCTCAGGGATTTTGGTGCCTGATGGCTGATATTCCATTCTGGCAGCGCAAGCGCCTTGGGGAAATGTCCAGGTCAGAGTGGGAATCCCTCTGCGATGGCTGCGGTAAGTGCTGTCTGACCAAGCTGGAAGACGCAGACACGGGCGAGGTGTACTACACCGACCTGGCCTGTCGGCAAATGGACACGGCCAGCTGCCGTTGCAAGGATTACGAGCATCGCCAGCAGATCGTGCCGGAGTGCACGGTGCTGACCCCGGAGAATATCGGGGAATTCCACTGGCTGCCCATGACCTGTGCCTACCGCACCCTGGCTGAGGGGCGGCCATTGGCGGACTGGCACCCGTTGCGTTCCGGATCGCCGGATACCGTTCATGAAGCGGGCGTTTCTGTGGCCCAACGCACAACACCGGCGGACCTGGTGCCGGAAGAAAACTGGCAGGAACACATTATTCACTGGGTATTGTGAAGGAACCTTTGAGACCTATGACTGATGCACTGGCCATTGCCACCGTGGACGCTGACTCCCAGACCGCCTATGCCCTGTTCTGGGGCATCTATGTGGTGGGCTTTATTCTGTTTTACTGGGCCATGTCGCGGGTTTTCCGCTGGCTTCCGCTTTATGGTCTGCGCACGCTGCTCAAGGCAGCGCTGATTGTACTGATCGCCACACCGGTACAGTCCTCGGTTGTGGACGGCTGGTGGGTGCCGGCCTGGCTGTTTGGCGGCTATGAAACCTTTCTCGGGGAGCCGGCCGAAGCGGCGAGGGCGTTTTTCAATATCGGTGTGGCGGCACTGATCATGGCGCTGGTCTGGATACTCGACCTTGTGCGATACCGCTTCATGGCGCGTTGATCAGCGATTTTTCCGCGACCGGGCACGGACGGTCCGCTGCCCTGAAGCGACGGATATCAGGCCTTGGTCGGCGTCATAACATCGGGAAGCCCGGATGATAACAAGAGGACCCGTTCATGCTGTTGCGAAAGCTGCTTTTCACGCTGGCCCTGTTGGCCACGTTGATGCTTTCTCCCGTCCAGGCCCAGCAGGGGCAGGGTGACCCCGCGCGGGATATCCGGGTTGTGGTGGATATCTCCGGTAGCATGAAACTCAACGACCCGGACAACCTGCGTCGCCCAGCCGTGCGCCTGCTGGCGGGGCTGTTGCCAGACGATACCGGTGTCGGGCTGTGGACCTTCGGACGCGAGGTCAACATGCTGGTATCCCATGGGCCCCTTGATGATGACCAGCGCCAGGCGCTGAACGAGGGCTCGGAGCAGATCAATTCCATCGCCCAGCGCACCAACATCGGTGGCGCCATCGAGAACGCCGGTGATGAGTGGTACGCCCCTGGACGTTCACTGGCGAACACCCATCTCATCCTGCTCAGTGACGGCAAGGTCGATATTGACCCGAGTGCGGCCCGGAATGACCGCGAGCGTGAACGAATCCTTCAGGAACTGGTGCCCGAACTGGCATCCCGGGGCCTGACAATTCATACCATAGCCCTGTCCGCCGAAGCCGACCTCGACCTGCTGGGCGCCATCGCCGATCTTACCGGTGGTGTGGCCCACGTGGCGGAATCCGCTGATGAGCTCAGCCGTATCTTCGCGGACACCCTTGGCCAGGCGGCGCCCGCCAACGAGATTCCCCTGGACAATAACCGCTTCACCGTGGATCAGGGGGTGGAGGAGTTTACTGCCCTGATTTTCAGCAACACAGCCCCCGGCGACCGCCAGCTGACCCTGCTGGCCCCGGACGGCGCCCGTAGCGAGCCCGACAGCACCGGCGATGGTGTGCGGTGGGCCCGTGAGGCCGGCTATGACCTGATCACCGTGGGTCAGCCGGCAGCCGGTAAATGGCAGCTGGAAGGCACGCTGGGCGAGGGTAGCCGGGTAACGGTTGTCAGTGACCTTCGTCTGGAGGTGAATCCCATCCCTGCCCGGTTTTCAGCGACGGACACGGTCGAGCTGGAGGCCTTTTTCAGCGAGGAGGGCGAGCGCATCACCGATGCCGACTTCCTCCGGGTGATTGACGTCCACCTGACCATGACCACCGGCGATGGTCGCCAGGGTACTCGAACCCTCAGCGAGGAACAGCCGCCGGCCGACGGTATCTACCGGGACACCATTTCCAGGTTGCAGCAGCCCGGCCAGTACCAGCTTGAACTGGAAGCCGACGGCGGTACTTTCTCCCGCAAGTTTCGCCAGACTTTGGTGCTGGTGCCCTCTGAGGAAGACGGGCAAGGGCCCGCCCTCGATATACCGGTGGAAACCGTGCCGGAACCGGCACCCGCTGAGGAACCGGCGCCTGCCGCAGACGGTCCTGTGGATCTGAGCCTGGTGGAAGTGACACCCCCGGAGCCGGAAGAGGACGCCGTTGAGCCTCAGCCGCAGCCGGAATCATCGGATGATGACCGCTCCCTGAAAAGCTCCTGGCCCTGGATAGCCGCCGGCGCCGGCCTGCTGTTATTGCTGCTGGCCATTATCCTGCTGGTGCTGCGCCGTAAACGCCATGCCTCTGCGGCAGCGGTCGCTGACGTTGACAGTGACCAGACAAGCGGAGCAGAAAGTGAAAAGACTGAACCGGAGAACGCCGCTGGCGTAGAACCCATGGTAGCCCCGGAAGAGTCCGGCCAGGCAGGCATTTCACCGGACGCGGAAGCGTCTGCCGGCGCGCTACCGGATGAAGAGCCACAACCGGACACGCTCGCCGAACCGGATGAGAACGATACGCCCGCTGCCCCGGCAGCTTCCGGGGAGGAGCCGCCGGCAGCCGAAGAGCCGGAGCCGGCTGAAGATTTGCAGGTGTCTGACCTGGATCAGGACGCAGTACTCCCTGAGGAAGACGGCACCGACGAAGTTCCGGAGATCACCGACACCCCGCAAACAGCGGCGGAGCCGGAAACCGATTCTGCCGGGGAGGCCAGCCGGGAGGACGACCCGGGGCTGGATGATTTTGATGACTCACTGCTCGAGGAAGAAGACGGCGACGAATTTGGTCTGGAGGATTTCGATCTCTCTGATATCGATGATCTCCCTGACCTGGACGCCGAGGAGGATGAAAATACCAGGCGGCAGAAGCCCTCCGAAGACGAGGGCAGGAAGGATGGCTGATTTCCTTCACGTCTGACCGTCTCCCGCTTCGCTTATCAGCGACGGGTAAAAAACCTATACTCGTCCTCCACTACCATTGGTGGGTGATGCGTGTTTCCGGAGCAGGCCTCCGGACCATCGCCGGCCTCTACTTTTAACGGTCAATTGAGAACGACAGGATTTACTACGATGAAATTTACCGGTACCGATAAATATGTAGCCACCGAAGACTTGCAAATGGCGGTCAACGCCGCCGTCGCCCTGCAGCGCCCGCTGCTGATCAAGGGCGAGCCAGGTACCGGTAAGACGCTGCTTGCTGAAGAGATGGCTTCAGGCCTCGGGCTGCGACTGATCCCCTGGCACATCAAATCCACCACCAAGGCCCAGCAGGGCCTGTATGAGTATGATGCCGTGTCCCGCCTGCGGGACTCCCAGCTCGGCGATGAAAAGGTCAAGGATATCCGCAACTACATCGTCAAGGGCAAGCTGTGGGAAGCCTTCGAGGCCGACGAGCAGGTCGTTCTGTTGATTGACGAGATCGACAAGGCGGATATCGAGTTCCCCAACGACCTGCTGCTGGAGCTCGATCGCATGGAGTTCTTTGTCTACGAGACCCAGGAGTTCGTCAAGGCGAAGAAGCGTCCCATCGTGGTGATCACCAGCAACAACGAGAAAGAGCTGCCCGATGCCTTCCTGCGTCGCTGCTTCTTCCATTACATCGCCTTCCCGGACCACGACACCATGAAGACCATCGTCGACGTGCACTTCCCCGGCATCCAGCAGGAAGTGGTACGGGATGCGCTGGAAGTGTTCTTTGATGTGCGCAAGGTCCCGGGCCTGAAGAAAAAGCCGTCCACCTCTGAACTGATTGATTGGCTCAAGCTGCTGATGGCGGATGACCTGTCCCGCAAGATGCTTCAGGAAAGCGACTCCAGCAGTGCACTGCCGCCACTTTATGGCGCCCTGGTCAAGAACGAACAGGACGTGCATCTGCTGCAGAAGCTGGCATTCATGGCTCGTCGCAAGAAGTGAGGTTCCCCGCGGCAGCCTGCTGCCCGGTGGATAAATGACCTAACGGCCTCTTTTGGGAGGACGCCATGCTGATAGATTTTTTCATGGAAGTTCGCGCAGCCAAGGTTCCGGCAAGCCTGCGTGAATTTCTCGACCTGCTGGAGGCGATGCAAAAGCGGCTCGCCTTCGGCGATATGGAGGAGTTCTATTACCTGGCACGGTTGTGTCTGGTGAAGGACGAGCGCCATTTTGACAAGTTCGACCGGGCCTTCGAGGCCTATTTCAAGGGCATTGAGAACCTTGACGAGCTTATGGAGGCGCTGATTCCCGACGACTGGCTGCGGGCGGAGTTCGAGAAGCAGTTGTCTGACGAGGAAAAGGCAAAGATCGAATCCCTCGGCGGCCTGGAAGAGCTGATCGATACCTTCAAAAAGCGCATGGAAGAGCAGAAGGAGCGGCATCAGGGCGGCAACAAATGGATCGGTACCGGTGGTACCTCACCCTTTGGTGCCAACGGTTATAACCCTGAAGGCTTCCGTATCGGCCAGAAGGAAGGTCGCCATGGTCGTGCCGTGAAAGTCTGGGAGAAGCGGGAGTTCCGTGACCTGGACGACTCCATCACCCTGGGCATACGTAACATCAAGGTGGCTCTGCGCCGGCTGCGCAAGTTCGCCCGCCAGGGTGCGGCGGACCAGCTGGACCTGGATGACACCATTCGTTCCACCGCCCGTAACGCGGGTTACCTGGACCTGAAAATGGTGCCGGAACGCCACAACGCGGTGAAGGTATTGCTGTTCTTTGATGTGGGTGGCTCCATGGACCCCCATGTTCGGGTCTGCGAGGAACTCTTCTCCGCTGCGAGGATGGAGTTCAAGCATATGGAGTATTTCTACTTCCATAACTTCATCTACGAGGCGGTGTGGACAAAGAATGTGCGTCGCCTGCACGAGACCACACCGGTCTGGGACATCCTTCACAAGTACAGTCCGGACTACAAGGTGATCTTTATCGGGGACGCCACCATGGCACCCTACGAAATCACCCATCCCGGTGGCTCCATCGAGCATTGGAACGAAGAAGCCGGTGCCACCTGGTTTCAGCGGGTCAACGACCATTTCCGCAAAGTGGTCTGGCTCAATCCGTTGCCGGAAAGCTACTGGGGCAGGGGGGGCTCACTGGGCATCACCCGGCAACTGGTGGGGGATCACATGTATCCGCTGACTATTGAAGGGCTCGAATCGGCCATGCGTCATCTCAGCAAATAGTGAAGGCGGTTTGAACCCGCTCGCAGACCGGCGGTGAGCCGGTCACCCCAGATACAGCCCGGGCCGGTTCCCGGGCTGTTTTGTATCTGGTAAAAAATAAGACATTTTCAGTTAATGTCTCGTTATGCTTGAATCCTTCCCGGAGTGCCGGGCTTCTGGCTGTTGAGGGTTGCCCGGGCTTTTCCATGGTTGTGCTCCGGTTTGCGAGACGGAACCTTGCGCGGTATTCCGGGGCCCCACTTCAAATCTGTCAGGAAGGAACCTGTTTATGAACAAGAAACTGTTGCTTGCCAGTGTCGCGTTTGCCGGAATGGGTCTGAGTGCTCTGGCCCAGGCCGGCCCGGTGTGTGAAGCCCAGAAGGCTGCTGCCCCGGACCTGGTGGAAGCCCGTGACACCGACACCGCCATTGAAGAGGTCTATTCCGCCATCGACGAGAACGCCAGCAGCGAAGCGTCTGCCAATGTGCTCAAAGACTCGGTAGCGCAGATCTACGCCGACAAGTCCCTGGACGTTGATGCTGCCACCCGGCTGATCGGTGATAACTGCGAAGCGAAGCTGGACGCCTGATACGGCTTCAGCGTGCCGGGTCCCGTTGTACCGGCACCCTGAACAACCTTTCCGTCGTTGCTTTCCATGAGCCGGGGCCGAAAAAAAGCCGATACACGGTTGAGGGTGTATCGGCCAAGCTCGGCATTAGACGCAGGCGCCTCCAGTAAGCGCCTGCGTCACCTCTCCCCTAGCAGAATTGCTGCCATTCCTGAATAAATCACACCTGATCAGTCAACTACCGGAATCCTGGCATCGGGAATGACCAGGCTTTCGCCAGATCTGTAAAAAACGCTGACGGATTAACGCGAAAACCATCACATAGATTGTCAGCAAACGTGCACGGACTGGGCAGGATCTACCTGAAACAGCACAAAACTGGTATTCTCGCCTTTCTTTTAAGGCTGATACTTGTGTCTGCTTGTTTTTTCGGCGGAACCGGTTCCGCAGGAACGGACTGGCTGGATGGTATCCCGACATGCTGCAGCAGTCCTGGGCTGGTCACGGCAGGGAATCCGGGCGGCAAGGCTGCGACATTATAATCATAAGTAACTACAGGAGATGGTGCGATGGACTTTGAACAGTTCTATCAGGACAAGTATCCACCCGGAGTGCCCCGCGAGGTTGATCTCGGTAAATACCAGAGCATGGTTGATGTCTTCAACCAGTCGGTAAAGAAGTACGCCGACAAGCCGGCGTTCAGCGCCGTGGGCGTGACCATGAGCTATGGCGAGCTGGACGCCCAGGCCCGTAACTTTGCCGCCTGGCTGCAGAACAAGACCAACCTGAAGCCCGGTGACCGCATTGCCGTGCAGATGCCCAACATCACCCAGTACCCGGTGGTTGTCTACGGTGCCATGCGCGCCGGTCTCGTGGTGGTCAACACCAACCCGCTGTACACCACACGGGAGATGGAACACCAGTTCAATGACTCCGGCGCCAAGGCGCTGGTGGTGCTGGCCAATATGGCATCCAATGCCGAGAAAGTGCTGCCTCACACCGGCATTGAACATGTGATCGTGACCGAACTGGCCGACATGCATTCGCCGCTCAAGCGCACCCTGATGAACGCTGCCGTCAAGCATCTGAAAAAGATGGTGCCTGCCTATAACCTGCCCCAGGCTCACAAGTTGCCTGCGGTACTGGCTGCCGGTGCCAAGGAAAAGCTGGACGAAGCCAGCCCCACACAGGACGACCTGGCGGTGCTTCAGTACACCGGCGGTACCACTGGTGTCGCCAAGGGCGCCATGCTGACCCATGGCAACCTGGTGGCCAACCTGCTTCAGACCCGTCCGTTGCTGGAAGACAAGATTGAAGAAGGCAAGGAGGTCATGATTGCACCTCTGCCCCTGTACCACATTTATTCCTTCACCCTGAACTGCGGCATCATGCTGGAAGCGGGCGCCCATAACGTGCTTATCCCGAACCCCCGTGATATTCCGGCGTTTGTGAAGGAAATGAAGAACTACAAGTTCACCTCCTTCGTGGGACTGAACACCCTTTTCAATGGTCTTATGGCCAATGAGGAGTTCCGGAACCTGGATTTCAGCCAGATGAAGATGACCTCTTCCGGCGGCATGGCCCTGACCAGCGCCACCGCCAAGCGCTGGCAGGAAGTGACCGGTGTCGAGATCGCCGAGGGTTATGGCATGACCGAAACCTCACCGGTAGTGACTTTCAACCCGCCCAGCGCCATCCAGCTTGGCACCATTGGCCTGCCCATCTGTAACACCGTGTGCAAGACCGTGGACGAAGAAGGTAATGACCTGTCGCTGGGTGAGCCGGGTGAACTGTGCGTCAAGGGCCCGCAGGTGATGCGGGGCTACTGGCAGCGCCCGGAAGAAACCGAGAAGTCTTTCACTGCGGATGGTTTCCTGCGCACCGGCGATGTGGCAGTGATCCAGGAAGATGGCTATATCCGCATTGTGGACCGCAAGAAGGACATGATCATCGTCTCCGGCTTCAACGTGTATCCCAACGAAGTGGAAGACGTGGTCAGCAGCCATCCGAAAGTGCTCGAATGTGCCGCCGTGGGGATTCCTGACGAGAAGAGTGGTGAGGCCGTCAAGGTGTTCCTGGTGCCGTCAGACCCGAGCCTGAAGGAAGACGAACTGCGCGAATTCTGTCGTGAACGACTGACCGCTTACAAGGTTCCGAAGTCATTTGAGTTCCGGGAGGAACTGCCGAAAACTAACGTTGGCAAGATTCTGCGTCGTGAACTGCGTGACGAAGAGGTCGCCAAAAACTCGTAACCTTCGGTCTGACTGATGAAGAACCCCGCCGCGGCGGGGTTTTTCGTTTGTGGCCAGGGTTCCGTTACAATAGCGCCCTCATTTACCAACCGGGCTATCCATGAGCAACACCCCCTCCGGCAAGATGTCTTCAGTTACGTCAGATAAAAAGCCTGCAGTGGAGCGCTCCCTGTTGCCTGTTGATAAGGTAAGGCAGCGGCTGGGTGACTGTAACCAGCGGGAAACGGCCCGTATTCTGAGGCTGCTGGCCAAAACCCGGAACAAGCCCGACCAGCCCCAGCTGGCCCGGATAAACCGGTGGCTGGAGGATGGGCTGGACAGGGTAGAGGCCCGCCGTCGTGCCCACCGGCCCGCCAGTTATCCGGCCGGACTGCCGGTGTCGGACCGGGTAGAGGACATCACCCGGGCGCTGGAGGAACACCAGGTCATCATCGTGGCGGGTGAAACCGGTTCGGGCAAGACGACCCAGCTACCCAAGATCTGCCTGAACGCAGGGCGCGGTACCCGGGGCCTGGTGGGGCATACCCAGCCACGTCGCATCGCTGCCCGCACCGTGGCCGGCCGTATTGCCGAAGAGCTGGGGCCGGAGCAGGGCCGGCAGGTGGGTTACCAGGTCCGTTTTACAGACACCAGCAACGAGGACACCCGCCTCAAGGTGATGACCGACGGTATCCTGCTGGCGGAAATCCAGCATGATCGCTTCCTGGATGCCTACGACACCATCATTATTGACGAGGCCCACGAACGCAGCCTCAACATCGACTTCCTGCTGGGCTACCTGAAGGAGCTCCTGCCCAAACGGCCTGACCTGAAGGTGATCATTACCTCCGCCACCATCGAGGTCGGGCGATTCTCCGACTATTTCCACAAGGCCCCGGTGATCGAGGTTTCAGGTCGCACCTACCCGGTAGAGGTGCGCTACCGCCCCCTGGCCGGAGATACTGACGAGCGGGACCTGGGCTGGGGTGATGCGGTGGTGTCGGCGCTGGAGGAAATTGAAGATCACGAGCGGGCCGAGAAAAAGCCTCCGGGGGACATCCTGGTATTCCTCCCAGGGGAGGGTGAAATTCGTGCCCTCAGCAAGCAGCTTCGCCATGCCGAGCTGCGTCATACCGAGGTTCTGCCGCTGTACTCAAGGCTGAGCACAAAGGAACAGAATCGGGTATTCCAGTCTCACCCGGGGCGGCGAATCGTGCTGGCCACCAACGTGGCAGAGACCTCCCTGACCGTGCCGGGAATCCGCTATGTGATCGATACCGGTGTGGCACGGATCAGCCGTTACTCCGTGCGATCGAAAATCCAGCGTTTGCCGGTGGAGGCCATCTCCCAGGCCAGTGCCAACCAGCGGGCAGGGCGTTGCGGACGGGTGGCACCGGGCATCTGTTTCCGGCTGTACGACGAACAGGATTTCGTCAACCGAGATGAGTTTACCGATCCGGAGATTCTCCGTACCAACCTGGCATCGGTCATCCTGCAGATGGTGACCCTCGGACTGGGGGATATTCGACACTTTCCGTTCCTGGAAGCGCCGGACAATCGCCAGATCAACGATGGTTATAAATTGCTGGAAGAGCTTGGTGCCGTCTCCGGTAATCGCCGTATCACGGGGCTCGGGCGTACCATGGCGCGGTTGCCGCTTGATCCGCGACTGGCCCGGATGCTGGTGGCCGCCAGCGAGCTGGGGAGCCTGGCGGAGCTGCTGGTGATCATTGCCGGACTCAGCGTTCAGGATCCCAGGGAGCGCCCACAGGACAAGCAGCAGGCGGCCGACCAGGCCCATAGCCAGTGGAACGACAAGGAGTCGGATTTCGTTACCCTGCTCAATCTCTGGAATGACTTCGAGGAGCAGCGCCAGGAGTTGTCCGGAAACCAGCTCAGCAAGTACTGCAAGAGGCAGTTCCTGTCCTACATGCGGATGCGCGAGTGGCGGGACATTCACCGCCAGCTGACCCTGCTGTGCCGGGAGCAGAAGTTCACCATGAATCGCGACACCGCGGGCTACGATGCCATACACAAGGCGGTACTGGCCGGCCTGCTGGGGCAAGTGGCGACAAAGCTTGAGAAAAAGGAGTACCTGGCTACCCGTAATCGCAAAGTATTTATATTCCCTGGCTCAAAAGTGGCGAAGTCCGCACCCAAGTGGATAGTTGCGGCCGAGATCGTGGAAACCAGCCGGGTGTTCGCCCGCATGGTCGCGAAGATCGAGCCGGAGTGGGTTGAGCCCCTGGGAGAGCATGTGGTGAAACGCCACTACTCGGAGCCCCACTGGGAGCAGAAGCGGGCCCAGGTCATGGCGTTTGAACGTATCAGCCTGTACGGCCTGGATGTGGTCAGCCAGCGGCGAGTCCCCTACGCAAAGGTCGACCCGGCTGCCTGCCGGGAACTGTTCATCCGGCGTGCCCTGGTGGAAGGCGATTATCGTACAAAGGCCCCCTTCATCGCCCGTAACCGCGAGCTGCTGGATACCGTTGAAAACCTGGAGAACAAGACCCGCCGGCGTGACCTGCTGGTGGATGATGAGCAGTTGGTAGCCTTCTATAACGAGCTGCTTCCGGCTGAGATCGTCAGCGGGCGGCATTTCGAAAGCTGGTGGAAATCCCTGTCTGCCGAAGACCTGAAGGCCATGGAGCTGACGGAGAAGGACATTCTGCAGCGGGACCTGGACTACAGTGAACTGGAGCAATACCCGGACGAACTGGAGTGGGAAGGGGCGAAGTACCCCCTGAGCTACGCGTTCGAGCCCACCGCCGATGATGACGGGGTTACCATCCAGGTGCCGGTGATGGCTCTCAAACAGCTGCCCGAGCACCGGCTGGAGTGGCTGGTTCCCGGTCTGGTCAGGGAAAAGTGCATTGCGCTGGTCAAGGGGCTGCCGAAGGCGGTTCGCCGTAACTTTGTGCCGGTACCGGACTTCGTGGATGCGGCATTGCAGAGCATGGCGCCGTCGAACCAGCCGCTTACCGAGGTGCTTGCTGACCAGTTGCGACGTATGACGGGCGTGCGTATTGCACCGGAAGACTGGCCAACGGATGAGCTGCCCAGACATCTGCGAATGAACCTCAAGGTTCTGGGTGAGGGTGGCAAGGTGCTGGCACGGGGCCGGGATCCGGAGGCGCTTCAGAAGAAACTGGAGAAGCAGGCCGAAGAAGCTCTCAGTCGCGTGGATGAGGCGGAGGGCAAGGCAGGCCGGGTGCAGGCCTCAGACTGGCAGTTCGGCACTTTGGAGGAATCGGTGCATACGGACAGGGGGGGCATGCAGGTCACGGTCTATCCAGCCCTCGAAGATCTGGGGAGCGAAGTGCACGAGACCCGCTTCCTGGACCCGCTGACGGCGGCGGAAAACCATCGCCGGGCGGTGGCCCGACTACTGCTCAACCGGCTGGGTAACACCCTGGACCGGATCGACAGCCGTCTGGCCCATTTCCGCCAGTCGGCCCTGATGTTCGCGCCGGTGGGACAGGCACGGGTGCTGCTGGACGACTTTCTGCTGGCCAGTATAGCCAATCATTTCCTCGGTGGCCCGGCATCGGATTCAGGCGCGCTGCCCCGCTCGGGGGCCGACTTTGACCGGGTTTACAACGAGGGCCGTGGTGATTTTCTGCCCGCCCTGGAAAAGGCGGATGAACAGCTTTATCAGGTGATGGCGGGCTACCACCGTGTGATGAAGCAGCTCAAGGGCAAGATCAACCTCGCCCTGGCTAACAGCATGGCAGATCTCAAGTTCCAGATGGAGCATCTGGTGTACCCCGGCTTTCTGGTGGCGACGCCTCCGCAGTGGCTGGCGTGTTTTCCCCGGTATTTCGAGGCGGCGGACATCCGGCTGGAGAAAATGCCCCGCGAAATGGGGCGAGAGCGGGAATTCCTGCATATCATCGAGCCCTTGTGGAGTCGTTACCAGAACAAGCTTGAACAGCAGCGGCGGCAGGGCGTGTCCGATCCGGAACTGACCCTTTATCGGTGGATGCTGGAAGAGTTCCGTGTGTCCTGGTTTGCCCAGCAACTGGGTACCGCGACGCCGGTTTCGGTCAAGCGGCTGGAGCGACAATGGGCTGAGGTTCGCCAGTAGACAGGCTGTAGCCCGCTGGTGGCCTGCTTTTGCGGCCGATGGTCCTTCACCCTTCCGGGTAGGGACCGCACTCCGGAGTTTGTGATAACATCCCCGCTAATTATCGGACAGGGATGTTCCAAGCGCCGTCCGCAGCCTGCAGGGTAGCTGTCCACAACAATCTCCAGAACAGTCGGGGTCCTTCGTGAGCATCACCGCCATTATCACCGGTACCGGGTTGTATACACCGCCCGCCTCCATCAGCAACGAAGAGCTGGTTGCCTCCTTCAATCGTTATGTCGAGCTCTACAACGAGCGCAATGCCGATGCCATTGCCAGGGGTGAGCTCGAACCGCTGCAGCCTTCCGCCGTGGAGTTCATTGAAAAGGCCTCTGGCATCAAGAGCCGTCATGTTATGGACAAGGACGGCATCCTGGATCCGGAGCGGATGTGCCCGCGCCTGCCGGAGCGTAGCAATGATGAACCCTCCATCCAGTGTGACATGTCCGTTGCAGCTGCCCGTGAGGCACTGGCCCAGGCGGGTCGCACGCCGGAGGATGTGGATGCCGTGATCGTCGCCTGCTCCAACCTGCAGCGCGCCTATCCCGCCATTGCCATCGAGGTTCAGGAGGCCCTGGGTATCGACGGGTTCGCCTACGACATGAACGTGGCGTGCAGCTCGGCGACCTTTGGCATCCAGGCCGCCGCCAATGCGGTGGAAAATGGAACGGCCCGGGCCGTGTTGGTGATCAGCCCGGAAATCTGCTCTGGTCACCTGAACTTCCGGGACCGCGACAGCCACTTCATTTTTGGTGACGCCTGCACGGCAGTGCTGGTGGAGCGCAACGACCAGGTGGCACAGGGCCAGGGCTTCGAGATTCTGGGAACCCGCCTGAAAACCCGGTTTTCCAACAACATCCGCAACAACTTCGGATTCCTTAACCGGGGGGACGAAAGCGGTATCGGCAAGCCGGACAAGCTTTTTGTGCAGCAGGGCCGCAAGGTGTTCAAGGAGGTTTCCCCCATGGTGGCGGAACTTATCGTCAGCCACCTGGACAGCCTGTCCCTGAAAGCCGATGACCTGCGTCGCATGTGGCTGCACCAGGCCAATCTGAACATGAATCAGCTGATCTCAAAGCGGGTTCTGGGGCGCGACGCGACCACCGATGAAGCGCCGGTGATCCTTGACGAGTACGCCAACACCAGTTCTGCGGGTTCCATCATTGCGTATCACCAGAACAAGGATGACTTTAAAGCTGGCGAGCTGGGTGTGATCTGTTCCTTTGGTGCGGGCTATTCCATTGGCAGTGTGGTGGTGCGTAAGCGCTGACCCGATGGCCGGACAGGGACGAATTTCTGGACAACCACTGCCTATCAGGAATGACCATGTTTAGTGACATGCCCAAAGCGGTTTCAACGCTGATCCTGGCGGGGCTGGCGCTTGCCGGCTGTGCCTCTTCACCGGACCAGGCCGCCGATGAAACCGTCCAGTCCGACGAGTTGGTTTACACCGAGGCCGGACTAGCGGACACCCGCGATCCCTGGGAACCCTGGAATCGCCAGGTTTTCGCATTCAATCAGACGGTGGACGACTGGGTACTGCGGCCTGTAGCTGAGGGGTATCAGTTTGTGATGCCTTCTGCTGCGGATCGGGCCGTGACCAACTTTTTCAATAACCTCACGGAAGTCCGCAATTTCATCAACAGTGTTCTCCAGCTCAAGGGTGAACATGCCGTCGTGGCGGCGGGCCGGTTTACCTACAACACCGTATTTGGCCTCGGTGGACTGTTTGACGTGGCCACAGCCTTTGATCTGCCTGAGCGCCCGGAAGACTTCGGTCAGACGCTGGGTTACTGGGGCGTTGAGTCCGGTCCTTACCTGATGTTGCCGTTCCTGGGCCCATCCTCGCCCCGTGATTTCACGGGTACCGCTACCGACAGCCTGGCGTTTCCGTCGCTGTGGGACTACGCCGAGAGCCCGGACCGGTATTACGCCCTGGCCCTCAACATTGTTGATACACGGGCTGACCTGTTGTCAGCGGAAGGCTTTGTGTCCGGTGACAGCTATGTCTTTGTGCGTAATGCCTACCTGCAACGACGGGAATACCTGATCAATGACGGCAAGAACACGGCGGATCCCTTTACCAGCGGCGAGGACGATGACCTGATGCTGGAAGACTTCTGACGGGGTATTCCATTCGGGAAAGTGAACCCGTCGGCATGTCATGATGACAGTCCGCGACTGGCGACGGTATTATGGTCTCCTTCTCGACCATAACGCGGGCCTTCGACTGAAAAGGACGGGTCCGGTAACTCCGGCTGTCAGCTGACTGGATCTACATGTACTACGACTTCTTCGGATTTCGGGAGCCGCCGTTCTCTATCGCGCCGGACCCCCGATATCTGTATCTCAGCGAACGCCACAAGGAAGCCCTGGCTCACCTGATGTATGGGGTTCAGGGGCAGGGCGGCTTCGTTGTCATTACCGGCGAGGTGGGTACCGGCAAGACCACCATCAGCCGCTGTTTCATCGAGAACGTGCCGGAGCACGTGGACATTGCGCTGATCCTCAACCCCCGGCTTTCCGCCCGAGAGCTGCTGGCGTCGTTCTGTGATGAACTGGGAATCGCCTATCCGGATAACGCCACCATCAAGCAGCTGATCGACCGGATCAACCGGCATTTGCTGGAAGCCCATGCCCGTGGTCGCCATCAGGTGCTGATGATCGATGAAGCCCAGAACCTGTCGGCGGAAGTTCTGGAACAACTGCGGCTTTTGACCAACCTGGAAACCGCAGAAAAGAAATTGTTGCAGATAGTGTTGCTGGGGCAACCGGAACTCAAGGACATTCTTGACCGGCCGGAGCTGCGCCAGCTCAACCAGCGCGTAACAGCACGCTATCACCTGGATGCCCTGGAAAAGGACGAACTGCCAGCCTACCTGCATTACCGTCTTGGCGTGGCCGGGGTGAAGGTTGAGCTGTTCAGTCCGAGTACCATCAGCCTGCTGTATCGCAAAAGCCATGGCATACCCCGTCTGATTAACCTGATCAGCGATCGGGCGTTGCTGGGGGCCTACAGCGAGGGTGTTCAGCACATCGAGCCGCGGCACATCCGAGCTGCCGCCAGAGAGGTCGGCGGGTTGGCATCCGGGCCGACGCATGGGATGGTATCGCCTGTGTTACGGGGCGTTACCGCAGCGGCGGTGGTCGCTGCCCTGGCGGTAGCAGTCTGGGCGGTATTCGAGCAACAGGCAGGGGGTGGCGCCCCGGAGCAGGCAGTCGCTGCGCAGTCTGTTGCTGTTGAGTCCGGTCCGGAAGAACCCGCCTCCGACGAAGCTGTCGCCGCTGCGGAGGACGCGTCTGTCGAACAAGACAGACCCGAAGCGCCGGGGGAGCAGGTGGTGTCCGGCACGGTCGAACGTCAGGCGGAACAGGAGGCGGCGCCCGATGAGCCCGAACTGGCCGGCTTCAGCTTTGAGGAGCATAGCCTCACCACGGCTGAGGCCTATGAAGGCCTCTTCAGGCTGTGGGGCCATGACTGGGACAGGTCCGCCTATCCGTTCGCCTGTGACTATGCCGACGCCGCCGGCCTGCGCTGCATGCACCGCCAGGGCAGCCGGCGAAGCCTGGAAGACATCAACCGGCCTGCTGTGCTTACCCTCAGGGGACCGGGGGGTGAGCGTGGCCACGTCACCCTGGAAAAGCTGCAGGGCGATATTGCCACGGTCGCTACAACCGAAGGAACGCTGGATGTCTCGTTCAGTGACCTGGAAGACTACTGGTATGGGGATTTTTCCGTACTCTGGCAGTTGCCGCCCTACATGGCGTGGGATGGAGACCCGTCAGAACTGCCCCGCAAGAGCCGGGAGGGGGTCTGGCTCAGCGCCCGCATGATGCAGCTGATGGGGCTACACGCCTCCGACGATAACGAGATAGACCGGGTCAGTCGAATGATTCGTGAAGAGCAGATTCGCTGGTACCAGAAAGTGAAGGGGCTGAAACAGGACGGCATCGTGGGGGCGATGACCCTGATCCAGATGAGCAATGACCTTGATGCCGGTGTGCCCAGGCTGATTCCTGACCATGCCACCATGATTGCCCCGGTGGGGACCGGTCCGGCAGTCAGGGAAGGAGCAGGGTAGCGGTTACCATGTCCTATATTCTTGAAGCACTGAAAAAATCCGAATCCGAGCGAAACCAGGGCCGCATACCGGACCTTGGCCAGCAGGTGCGTATGATTCACCGGCGCCGTCGCCGGGGCATTCCCGCGATTGGGTGGCTGGCCGTTGCCCTGGTTCTCAACGCACTGGTGCTGATTGTGCTCTTCTGGCCGGGTGTCGGCCTGTTGCAGGCACCGTCCGGCTCCGGGGCCATCGTCGCTGTAACCGGTGACCAGGCTATGGGTGAGGACACGGCAGCAGCCCTGGAGCCCGCAGAGGATCAGGGCAACGCCGAATCGGCCGGGACGGTCACCCGGGTTCCCCCAGTGCCCGGGGAGCCAGCAGAAATCGCGGAGGCCAGCGGTGTGAGTGATGACGCCGGGGTGGTGATTCTCGACACGCTCGACGAAGCACCCACGGTTATCGTACCCACCATTCGTCCCTCCAGCGCAGGTGGTAGTGAAGATGACTACTCGCCCGCCCCCTGGGAGGGTCGGGTTCCTCACCTGGTAGAGCTGCCCATGGCCTTCCAGCGCCAGGTACCCGACCTGGTGTTCAACAGCCACGTCTATTCATCCCGACCATCAGCCCGGAGCGTTATGATCAACAACCGTTACCTGCGCATGGGTGACACCCTGGGCCCCCTGAGGGTCGAAAGGATTACCGAAGAAGGGGTCGAGCTGAGTATGGACGGGCAACGCTTCCGGGTGGGTGTCGTCCGTGACTGGAGCAGTCCCCGCTGATGCCTCTGAGCGACGACGTAAAGACTGAAATCCAGAAGGCTTATCGCGATGTACTGGCAGGCAAGGGCATCCGTGCCCGCTATGGCCAGCGACTGATGATTGCCGAGATTGCCCGCTATATGGGGGACATCACCGAGGATGACGGCAAGCGTACCTCCGCGCCGGCGGCCTGCGTGGTGGAGGCCGGCACCGGGACCGGCAAGACCCTTGGCTATCTGATCGCAGCCATTCCGGTGGCGCGGGCCCTGGGCAAGACCCTGGTGATTTCCACGGCCACCGTGGCCTTGCAGGACCAGATCATCAGCAAGGACCTGCCAGACCTGGAAAAACACACCAGTCTGAAGTTCGATTGGACCCTGGCCAAGGGCCGGGGTCGCTATCTCTGTCTGTCCCGCCTGGAAACCCGGCTGCAGGATGAAGGCCATGGCGACAGCGATACCATGCCGCTGTTCCTGCTGGATGAGGGCAGGGAGCAGGAACCGGGCACCCGGGAATTCTTCGAGGAACTGCTTGGCCAGTACGGTGCCCGTCAGTGGGACGGTGACCGGGACCACTGGCCGAGCACAATTCCGGACGATATCTGGCGCCAGGTCACCACCGACCACCGCCAGTGTACCAACCGCCACTGTGCCTATTTTGACAACTGTGCCTTCTTCGACGCCCGCAAGGGCCTGGAAACCGCCGACGTGGTGGTGGCCAACCATGACCTGGTGCTGGCTGACCTGGCCCTGGGTGGCGGCGCCATCCTGCCCGAGCCCGAGAATGCACTGTATATCTTTGACGAGGCCCACCACCTGCCCGACAAGGCCCTTAACCACTTTGCTGCTTCAGTACCCCTGAACAGCACGCGGCAATGGCTCAAACAGCTCGGTCAGGCGCTGGTCAAGATCCAGCCCTGGCTGCCGCCTTCCACGGTCGCCGGTCGCACCGTGGAGAAGGTCTCGGAGGCCTCCCGTCAGCTGGAGGACTGTCTGAACCGGGTTCAGGAGCACCTGCTGGACAGTATTCAATGGGAGTTTTCCGAAGAGCGTCGCACCGCCCAGTGGCGGTATCCGGAAGGAGAGTTACCTGAGCAGCTGCTGTCCCTGGCCACGGAAACCCGCGCGGCAACCGCCGGACTGGTTCGCCACCTGGGCACGGTTGCTGATGAACTCCAGAAGGGCTTTGATGAGCGCAAGGACCATGAGCTGGACCGTGATACCGCGGAGGCCTGGTATCCGGTGATCGGCAGTTTCCATGCCCGCGCCGAGGACCAGTCAAGGCTCTGGGCCGCCTGGTGTGAGGTCCCGGCGCCAGTGTCCGAGGATGACAGGCCGGCTCACCGGCCACCACCGCCGGCGCGCTGGGCCGTCCGCCAGCGCTGGGACCATGCCGAGGAAGTCACCCTCTACAGCAGTCCGGTGCTGGCTGATAACCTGCTTTACTCCCGGCTCTGGTCCCGTGCCCACGGGGCGGTGCTGACCAGTGCCACGCTGACGGCGCTGGGCCGCTTTGACCGGCTCCGTTCTCGTGCCGGCCTTCCTGCCGACAGCCGTTACCTGGTGGTGCCCAGCTCCTTCCGTTACGGCGAGATGGCGACGGTGGAAGTGCCCCCCATGGACGCTCTGCCGACAGATACCGAAGGCTTCACCGCTGCCCTGGTGAAACGGCTGCCCGAGTTGTGGGCAGCAGAAAAGGCAACTCTGGTGCTGTTCACGTCACGCCGGCAGATGAACGCGGTGCGGGACCGGCTGGCGCCGGAGCATCCCGGACTGATCACCACCCAGGACGATATGGCCAAGGGAGAGGTGTTGCGCCACCACTGCGAACGGGTCGATGCTGGCAAGCCCTCGGTCCTGTTCGGGGTGGCCAGTTTCGCTGAAGGCATAGACCTGCCGGGACGTTACCTGGACCACGTGGTGATCACCCGTCTGCCGTTCTCGGTACCGGATGACCCCATCGAAGCAAGCCTGGCAGAGTGGGTAACCAGTCGCGGTGGCAACCCCTTCATGGAGATCACGGTGCCGGATGCCTCGGTAAAACTTGTGCAGGCGGTAGGCCGGCTGCTGCGGACGGAATCCGATACCGGCCGGGTGTCCATTCTCGACCGGAGGATTGTCAGCCGTCGTTACGGCCAGCTGCTGCTCGATGCATTGCCACCGTTTCGCAGGATCATTCAATAACCGTTATGTGGCCTCGGCAACACTTGCATTTGTGGAATATGCGCTACACTGAGTATCTGGACACTCTCTATTCTCAAAAAGAATGAAAACAAACATCTTTATGCGTATTCTGGTAACAATTCTGATAAAACCACGACGCATAACCGGCGGCAGGGCGCAACGCCTGGAGTCTGCGCCATGTGCAGAGTCCCGGTCCGCTTAGGGAGCGAAAGGATCAATGAAACTACAGCAACTGCGTTATATCTGGGAAGTCGCCCATCACGACCTCAACGTTTCCGCCACGGCTCAGAGCCTGTTTACTTCTCAGCCCGGCATCTCCAAACAGATCCGTCTGCTGGAAGATGAGCTGGGTATCGAGGTGTTTGCACGTAGCGGCAAGCACCTGACCCGGATTACGCCGGGCGGGGAGACCATCATTCGCGAGGCCGGGGAAATCCTGCGGCGGGTGGAAGGCATTAAAAAAATCGCCCAGGAGTTTTCCAACCAGCGCAAGGGCGATCTCAGCATCGCCACCACTCATACTCAGGCCCGCTATGCGCTGCCGCCGGTTATCCAGGGGTTTATCGAAGCCTATCCGGATGTGTCATTGCATATGCACCAGGGTACGCCCATGCAGATCTCCGAGATGGCGGCCAATGGCGCCGTGGACTTTGCCATTGCCACGGAAGCCATGGAGCTGTTCAACGATCTGATCATGATGCCCTGCTACCGCTGGAATCGCTGCGTGATCGTGCCCCGGGACCATCCGCTTACTCAGCTGTCGGAACTGACACTGCCGGAGCTGGCCCAGCACCCGCTGGTCACTTACGTGTTCGGCTTCACTGGTCGTTCCAAGCTGGATGAGGCGTTCCAGGCCGAGGGGCTGGAGCCGAAGGTGGTGTTCACCGCCGCTGATGCGGACGTGATCAAGACCTACGTGCGGCTGGGCCTGGGAGTAGGCATTATCGCCTCCATGGCCTATGACGAGGAGGCGGATTCCGACCTGGTGGCGCTGGATGCCAGCAAGCTGTTCCGTCCCAGTGTCACCCGGCTCGGTTTCCGGAAGGGGACCTTCCTGCGGGGTTATATGTACGATTTTATGGGCAGGTTTGCCCCTCACCTCACCAGGGACATGGTGAACGAGGCTGTTGCCCACCAAGGCAGCCGACAGGAAATCGAGGATCTTTTCAGGGACGTGGAGCTGCCGGTCTACTGACCGCGCAGGCTCCCTGAACGCACGTTTCGGGCCGGATTACCGGCCCTGAATTCAGTTGCTGCTGATGTCACTGGCAATCAGGTTGCCGGCGTGCAGGCCACACTCTTTCTGGGTGGCTTCCTCCCACCACCAGCGGCCCTCCCGCTCGTGCTGTCCCGGTAAAACGGCGCGGGTGCAAGGTTCGCAGCCGATGCTGACGAAGCCCCGCTCGTGCAATCGATTGTAGGGCGCCTCCGAAATACGGATGTAGTCCCAGACTTCCTTCGAGGTCCAGTTGGCCAGCGGATTGAACTTCACCAGTGCCCCGTTTCGCCCGTCGAAGGCGTCATCCAGCTGCACAACCGGAACATCGTTACGGGTACCGGGGCTCTGGTCCCGGCGCTGGCCGGTAATCCACGCATCCAGGGTACTCAGCTTGCGTCGCAGGGGCTCGACCTTGCGAATGCCACAGCACTCTCCGTGACCGTCCTCGTAGAAGCTGAACATCCCTTTTTCAGTCACCAGTGATTGTACCGCTTCCGCCTCCGGAAACTGGAACTCAATCTCGATGCCGTAGTGTTTGCGCACCCGCTCGAAGAACTCGTAGGTTTCCGGGTGCAGACGGCCGGTATCCAGGGAAAATACCCGCAGCCGGTCCGTGAGTTTGTGGGCCATCTCGATCAGCGCCACATCCTCGGCGCCGCTGAAAGAAATCGCGATCTCATTGTAGCGGGCCAGGGCGGCCTTGAGGATGGACCTTGGGCTTTGCCCGCCCAGTTCGTTCTGAAGTTGCTCAATCTCGCTCATCGGAAATCTGGTTCCATTACAGGTCACCACCCGGAGAGTATCCAGGCATGCTATTTATTGGATGGACGCGTCAATCTATCACCGGAATGCAGGTTGCTGAAGTAATCTGCAATCATAAGGTTATATCAGCCCCCGGGGCGGTCGGTAGTGCCCGATCATCCGGCTGACTAATCCCGTATAACGAACGGTGCATTCGCCGCCGGTTTTTTCTATCATAGCCGCGCGATTTGCGATTAACCCCATTGCCGCCAGCCGGCGACTGACAGGAGACCATTGTGGAACTTGCGTGCCTTGACCTTGAGGGAGTACTGATCCCGGAAATCTGGATTGCCTTTGCGGAAAAAACCGGTATTGAAGAGCTCAAGGCCACCACCCGGGACATTCCTGATTATGATGTGCTGATGAAGCAGCGCCTGCGCCTGCTGGATGAGCATGGCTACGGTCTTCCGGCCATTCAGGAAGTCATCGGTGAGCTGGATCCGCTGCCGGGCGCCCGGGAGTTCCTTGACTGGCTGCGGGAGCGTTTCCAGGTGGTGATCCTGTCGGATACCTTCTACGAATTCGCCATGCCGCTGATGGAAAAGCTGGGTTATCCCACGCTGTTGTGCCACAAGCTCGAAGTGGACGAAAACGGTCGCATTACCGATTACCTGCTGCGTCAGCGCGACCCCAAGCGCCAGTCAGTGCGGGCCTTCCAGTTGCTGAACTACCGGGTCATTGCGGCCGGCGACTCCTATAACGACACCACCATGCTGACTCAGGCGGAAGGGGGGATTCTGTTCCACGCGCCCCAGAATGTTATTGACGAGTTCCCGCAGTTCCCGGCGGTTCATGACTTCGATGAACTGCGGAAGACCTTCCTCTCTCTCAGTAATCGCCACTGACCCACGACGATTCTGACAGGTGTGCCTGACGGTTCCTGCAGCCGTCAGGCCGTGCCGATATCGCTTCCCAGGGCCTCCAGGGTATCAATCAGACGCTGTATCTTGGTTATGGATTCCTGGTATTCATCTTCCGGATCCGAATCGGCAACGATGCCGCAGCCGGCCCATACCCGGATGGTGCCATTGCTGAAGGTCTGGAGGCTGCGTATGGCGATGTTGCTCTCCAGGCGGTTATCCGCATCCCACCAGAACAGGCTGCCGCAATAGGGCCCCCGGCAATGGGGTTCCAGCTCGTCAATGATCTCCATGGCCCTGCGTTTGGGGGCGCCGGTAATGGAACCACCGGGGAAGGCGCTGAGCAAGGCCTCAAATGGCGTTACCCCGGGCTTCAGGGTCCCGGTGACGGTGCTGACCAACTGGTGCACATTGCGGTAGCTTTCCACCTCGAACAGCTGGGGCACCTTTACCGAGAAGGGTTCGCAGAAGTGCGAGAGGTCGTTGCGTATCAGGTCCACGATCATCAGGTTCTCAGCCCGGTCCTTGCTATTGGTGACCAGTTGCTGTGCCAGCGACCGGTCCCGTTGCGGGTCGTCGCTGCGGGGTCGGGTGCCCTTGATGGGTTTGCTGGTGATCCTGTTGGCGTCGATTTCCAGTAGCAGTTCCGGCGACACACTGAGTAATTGCCAGGGGCCGGTATCCAGGTAGCCGCCATGGGGCACGGGAATGGCTTTCATCAGTGCCAGCCACGCCCGCCATGGCGGCCCTTTGAAGGTCCCCTCGAACTGATGCGACAGGTTGGCCTGGTAGCAGTCGCCGGCACGGATGTATTCAAGTACCCGGGCTACGCCCTCACGGTATTCCTCGGGCGTGGTGCAGGCCCGGAACCGGTCCGCTATACAAAAGTGACCGGCGGTCGGCGATGGGGTGGCGTGGTCCAGCAGGGCAAGGGTTTTGTCGCGGATGCCGGCGGGGCAGGCCGGATCGAAGACCAACTCGGCCGGTGTGGTCGGGGCCTCGTCCACGGCGACTTCCAGGTGCCAAAGATAGAGGCCCACCCAGCCAACAGAATCAGGTACAGGCTTGCGACTGCGAAAACCGGGAACCGAATGAATGCCGGCGTCGTAAAAAAGATGGCCGGCGATAAACCCGGACCGGTCGGGGCCGGCAATGGTCCTGTGGTGTTCCAGGATGTTGTCCACCGATTTGTGGAAACGGTCAGTCACGAACGAAAGTTGCCACTGCCTGGTGGGCAGCGCGCTCATTCGGCGTTTACGACCGCGCTCCGTGACCAGGCAGATGAAACCGGTCAGACCGGACAAGGCAGTGACGAAGTCGGCAATTCGGGTAGCCGGCACAGAGTGACGATTCGACATCCGGTAACCTGAAAGGAGAATGGGGCGTGCATGATACCCTAGGAGCCTGTAACCCGGGAACCGCGGAGTCCCGGTTCCCACAGTCCGCTGTCCATGGTGAAAAGTCCATTGTTGTCTGCCATCCGATCACATACCCGCAAGCGCTGGCGAAGCTGGATAAACCGCCGCATCCCGGTTGATGACCGGCGTGATTTTGACCGGCGTTGCATCTTCATCCTGCCCACAGCTGCCGGGTGGGTATTCGGCCTGCTGCTGGTGGTCATGCTGCTCACGGGCATCAATTATCAGAACAGTCTGATCTACCTGCTGACATTCCTGCTCGGGGCGCTGTTTGTCGCGGCCATGCATCAGACCCACAACAACCTCAGTGGCCTGCAATTGGCGCTGCTGCAGCCCGGCGAGGGCTTTGCCGGTGACGCGATTCCCTTCCGTTTTGTACTGCAGGGCCCCCACGAGGCAACGGCCATTGAGCTGGGCGCCGAGGCCGGTGGCCCCATAATCCTGTCAGTGGTTGGCAGCGAGCGTATCGAAGGCACATTGCAGATTCCCAGCCGGGAACGGGGCTTTCTACGCCCGGACCGGGTGAGAGTGGAAACCCGCTTTCCCTTTGGCCTTCTGATGGCCTGGTCCTGGCTGCGACCGGCCACGCCGGCACTGGTTTATCCGCGCCCGGTGTTGCCTCCCCGGGCACCGGAGGGGAGTGTGGAAGCCGGTGACAGCGAAGCTGTTGCCGTCAGCCAGGGCCAGGACCAGGTCGAGCTTCGCCCCTGGCGGGAAGGAGACCTCAGCGCGCGGGTGGACTGGAAACGGTACTCCCGCAATGGCGAAATGACCGTGGCTGACTGGGAAGGAGAGCAGGGCAGCCCCCAGTGGCTGGACTTCGAGGGCTTTCCCGGTGTTGACCATGAGCTGCGACTGAGTTACCTCACCGCCCTCGTATTGGATCGTGATCGCGTCGGTGAACCCTGGGGGCTGCGCCTTCCGGGTGTGATGATCGAGCCGGACAGGGGCGCACATCATCGCCGCCAGTGCCTGAGGTCCCTGGCCACCTGGCAACGCACGCCTCCAGGCGGGGATGGTGGCCGATGAACGTTGCCGTTTCGCTGCTGCCAACCCGGGCCCTGCTCTGGTTGCTGTGTGGTTTTGTGCTGCTGTTGGTGCCCCAGTGGGACCGGCTTCCGGTCTGGCTGATCGTTGCCTGCCTGGCCCTGGCCGGCTGGCGCTGGCTTGCCCAACTGGGCCGGGTCCGTTTGCCGGGCCGGTGGCTCAGGCTGACGATTATGGGGGGGTTGATCGCCGTTTATGTCGCCACCGTTCACGGGCGGTTCAGTGTCGACACCGCGGCGTCCTTCTTCGTGCTGGCGGTCGGCCTAAAGTGGCTGGAAACCGCGAACCGCCGTGACTTCTTCGTATTGTTCTTCATTCTGGTCTACCTGGCCACGGTAAACTTTCTCTTCCGCCAGGGCATTGGTTGGTCGCTGGTCACCCTGGCCGGTGTGGTCGTCATCCTGGTGGCCCTGCAGTTGTTGCATACACCGCCGGACAGCCGACAAAGCGCCTTTCGGGGCCTGCGGCGCCTGGGTACCATGCTGCTCAAGACCCTGCCGGTGGTTATCGCGCTGTTCATCTTTTTCCCCCGTATGGCCCCCTTGTGGAGTGTTCCCCTGGTCTCGGAGCAGGCTCGTACGGGGCTATCCGACTCGATGACGCCAGGGGATATTTCCAGTCTTGCCCAGAGCAGCGAGCGGTCCTTCCGGGTCAGTTTCGGGGGCGATATTCCGGAGCACCGGGATCGTTACTGGCGGGGGCTGATCCTTGATCGCTTTGACGGGCACACCTGGAGCCAGTGGCAGGAGGAACCCTATCGCCGCCTTGGCCGCGTGGATCGTGATGCGGGGATCGAGACACTGGCGGCCAACCAGTACGACGTGTTGATGGAGGCTTCCGGCCAGCGCTGGGTCTACGCCCTGGACAACTCCCGGGCAGTCTCCGGCAATATCTCGGAAGTACCCGGGGAGCTGTTCCGACTTGAGCGCCCTGCCGATACGTCGGTGCGCTACCGGATGGCGCTGGAGCCTGAAACGGGGGAGGTTGGCGAACTGTCTCCGGGGGAGCGCCGCCGCTACCTGCAGCTACCCTCATCAGGCAACCAGCGCAGCCGGCAGCTGGCCCGTGAACTGGCCACCGGCACGGCGTCGGACCTGGCCTTCGCCAACGCGGTGCTTAACCGGTTCCGGGAACAGCCTTATTATTACACCCTGCGTCCACCGGCCATGCCGGACGACCCCGTGGACACCCTGTTGTTTGATGACCAGCGCGGGTTCTGCGCCCACTACGCCAGCGCCATGACCTTTCTTCTCCGGGCCGCCGATATTCCGGCGCGGGTGGTGGCCGGGTATCAGGGTGGTTCGGCGGGGGCCGACGATGCCTATCTGATTGTCCGCCAGTATGACGCCCACGCCTGGGTGGAGGCCTGGCTTGACGGCCAGGGTTGGGTGCGTCTGGATCCCACGGCGGCGATTGCGCCGCAGCGGATAGAATCCGGCCTGCGGGATGCGGTGGCCGAGGAGGGCTCGTTCCTGGAAGACAACTGGGCTTCCCCCCAGCGTTATGGTGACCTTGCCCTGGTGCAATGGGTGAGCCTGCAGATGGACCGGATCAACTATAACTGGCAGCGTTGGGTGGTGGGTTACCAGGGGCAGTCGCAGATGGATCTGATGAGTCGTCTGCCGGGAGGAATCGGTCTGCGGGAGCTGGGGTATATCACCGCCGGACTGATCGGGGTCGCCTTGCTGGTGGCCGCAATGGTTGCGGCGTTTCGTCATGGCGGTGGCAAACGGCCGGATCCCGCTACCGTCATGGTGCTCCGCTGGGAGCGGATATTGCGGCAGCGGGGCGTTGCCGTTCCAGCCGGGGCGACGCCATTGCAGCTGGCCAGCCTGACGGAGCAACAGGCACCGTCCGCCGGCAGGATTGCGAGGGCCTTTGCCGGGGACCTGAACAATCATTACTATGGCACGGGTGCCCGGCTGCGCCGGGGAAGCCGACACCACCGGACCACCGGGTTGCGTCTTATGCGCCGTCGCCTGGCCCATGTCCGGCGGGAACTGAAACGTCGATCCACCACCCACGGGCCTGCCAGGCAGCACACCGCTGATCCTGCCCGGCGCCCGTTCTGACCAGGAAATCGCTGTGAACGACATGCCCTGGCTTACGCCGGTACTGGAACATTTCGGGCAGGCCCTGGACCAGGGTCGGTTACCCCATGCCAGCCTGGTCACAGGTGAGCGAGGAGTGGGCAAGCGACAGCTTGCTGAACGCATTGCGGCTTTACTGGTCTGCGACCGGCGCGCCCCGGGATCACGGGCCGCCTGTGGCGAGTGCCGTCAGTGCCGGCTGGTGGCGGGGGAGTCCCATCCCGATATCCGGGTTTATCAACCGGAAAAATCCCGCATGATCCGCATCGACCAGGTGCGGGCATTGTCACAGTTTGCGGTGGCATCACCCCAGGTGGCCGGGGTGAAGGTGGCCATACTGGACCGGGCTGACCAGCTCAACATCAACGCTGCCAATGCCTTGCTGAAAACCCTGGAAGAACCGGCGGCCGACGTAGTATTGCTGCTGCTCCAGGAGACCGGCCGGCCGGTTTTGCCCACCATACGATCCCGCTGCCGAGTGCTGCCCGTCGCCACGCCCGGGGCGGAAGCCGCAACGGCCTGGCTGGCAGCCGAACTTGCCGATCGGGAGCCGGCGCCGGATACTGACCGTCAGGCACTCGCTCTGCATCTTGCCGGGGGAGCTCCCCGCCTGGCCGTGGAATTGCTCGACAGTGAATTTCTGATGCAGCGGGACACCGCTCTGGAAGCATTCCGCCAGTTCATGAAGGGCGCAATCACAGTCGCCGCCGCGGCCAGGGCCTTCCGGGAACTGGGGCATGAGGCAACACTGAACCTGATGGAAGGCTGGGCCAGTGACCTTGCCAGGGTGATGGCTGGCGGTGAGGCCCGCGACCCGGGCATCGCGGAGGTGGTACGATACCTGGCCACAGCAAACCCGCCCTGGCGCGTCCAGCAACTTGTGGACGCAATCCGCGACTCCCGGCGGGCACTGGTGAATAATGTCAGTCCGGAACTGGAAACCGATCGCTTGCTTGTTCAGTGGCGCAGGCTCATGCCGGTCAGGAAACGTGCGGCGGGATAAGCGGCGGGTTCCGGGCCCGCCAGACCGGATTTGCGGGTGAGAACCCTGCAGGTAGTGTGGCATGGTGCGGCACTGCTGGTAATCTGAGAGAACGACAACAGCTGGAGGAGAATCATGGGTCCTGGTTTTGGCGCGCGAAGCGGTATTCTGACCCTGACCATAAAGGACAAGGCGGTGCTGTACGCGGCATACATGCCCTACATCCGCCAGGGTGGCCTGTTTATCCCCACCCAGAAGCAGTACCAGCTGGGAGACGAAGTGTTCCTGTTGCTGAACCTGATGGACGAACCGGAGAAGATCCCGGTAGCGGGCAAGGTGGTGTGGATCACGCCCCGTGGCGCACAGGGAAACCGGGCGGCCGGTATCGGCGTACAGTTCAATGGCGAGGATGAAACCGCCCGCACCAAGATCGAGGCCTACCTGGCCGGATCGCTAAGCTCCGACCGTCCCACTCATACCATGTAATGGCCGGGTACTTGCCACAATCCTGAATGACCCCGGGACCAGAGCCCGGTTGTTCCCGCTGGAGGACTATCCACGCTCATGAACCTTTCCCTGTCTCCGGGCCCGCTGGCCGAAGCTGACAGCCACTTCAGTGAAGTACGCTGGCCCCTGAAAGACCTTACCCTCGCGGGCCTCCACTGGCCCGCGTCCGGCACCAGGCCCGGCGAAAGACCGATCATCCTGCTCCACGGCTGGCTCGATAACAGTCTCAGTTTCTGTCGCCTGGCGCCTGGCCTCAGTACGCTGGGTCCGGTGTGGGCCATTGACCATGCAGGCCATGGCCACTCCGGTCACCGTCCGCAAGGCCAGAGCTATCTTCTGGCGGACTACGTATCCGATGTGGCGGAGTTGCTGCAAACCCATTTCGCCGCCCATGACACGGTGGATCTGGTGGGGCACTCCCTTGGCGGCATCGTTGCCATGCTGTTCGCCGCGGCGTTTCCAGAAAAGGTTCGCCGCCTGGTGATGATCGACAGCCTGGGACCCATTTCCAAGGCCCCGGAGGAAGCGGTGGGCCAGCTGCGCCGGGGTATTGGCAAGCGCCTTACCGGATCCGGTGCGGGTGGTACCTACGCGAGTCTGGAAGAGGCCGCAAAACTCCGCACCCGGGGCCGTAACCCACTGTCGGAGGATATTGCCCGGATACTGCTGTCACGCAACCTCAGCGAAGGGCCGGAAGGCCTGCAATGGCGTACCGATCCCCGGCTGCGGCACCCGTCGGTAATGATGTTTACCGAGGAGCAGGTGCAGGCCTTCGTTGCGGCTGTCGAGGCACCAACCCTGCTGGTTCGTGCAGAGCATGGCCTGCTGGCTAACTTCGATCGCTGGCAGTCACGTTTTGATACTCTGAACGATGTGCGCTGCCTTGACATTGATGGCGGCCACCACTGCCACCTTGATGGTGACATTACCCCCGTTGACGAAGGTTTACGGACGTTCCTGGGCGAGAAGTGAGATTCGTGATGTCTGCCATTCGTAACAGCCTTTCATTCCCCGGTCGCCTTGCACTGGCCCTGTTTGCCTCCCTGATTCCCTGGGTACAGGCGGAAGCCCGGGTTCTCATGGCTTTTCCCCAGGCCCAGCTTGAGGAGGAGCGCTCCCTGGCTTCCGCATCCTACCGGGTGATGCTCAGTCCTATTCGCGAGGTGGGCTCGGAACTTCGTGCCGAACGGTCCGAGCGGCTGGCGGTAGAAGGCACCGGTCACCTGTTTCAGATGGAACCCGGCGTTACCCGGCAAGACGCCCGGCGCTGGTACCTGGAGCAGTTGCAGACCCGCAATGCCAACATCCTGTTCCAGTGCAGTGGTCGTGAGTGCGGCCGCAGTAACGTGTGGGCCAACCAGGTGTTTGACCAGGCTACGCTCTATGGCCGCGACGCCCAGCAGGATTACCTTGTGGCGGGTTTCGAGGACAATGACGGCCAGCGCTGGCTGGTGGTTCTCTACACGGTCACAAGGGGGAACCAGCGAGAGTATCTGTGGCTGGAACAGTTACAGCTGGCTGACGATGCGGTGGTTCCCGGCATCGGCGGCCAGGGCAGCCGCCTCGCCGGCCCTGTGATCGTGCCCTGGGAGGGTGGCGTCAGCGTGCGTTTCGACTGGGACGCGGAAACCCGGCGTATACTGGATACCATGGCGTCGGATCCCGACGCACGCATAGTGATCGCCGGCTTCTCCGGACTGGCACCGGAGGAGACTGTTGAACAGGCAATCGAGCGGGCCGAACGGGCGGCCAATACCATGTCGGACCTGCTGGCCAGGTCCGGGCTGTCCAGCTCCAGGCATATAATCCATGCTGCTGGTCCACTGGTGCGGTTTGCCACCCCGGAGCGTCCCGAAAACCGCATCGAGATCCTGGTGATTACGCCCCCGGAGGGAGGCAGCCCTGATGAGTAAGAGCCTCACACCGAAACCCGTCGCACAGTCCGGGCGGCCAGAACCCGTGGGCGCCGTCAGTGTGGGTGAGGGGGGGCAGTCCGGCAGTGCACCGGGTCGCAGGACAGTGGCACTGGCCCTGGGGTCGGGGGGCGCCAGGGGGTATGCCCACATGGGGGCTATCGAGGTGCTCAATGAACGGGGCTATGAGATTGTCGCCATTTCGGGTTGCTCCATGGGTGCCCTGATCGGTGGCGTCTATGCCGCTGGCAAGCTTCAGGCGTACAAGGACTGGGTGACCGGGCTGGGACAGTTTGACGTGCTGAAACTGCTGGATGTCACCCTTAACTCGGTGGGCGCCATCCGTGGCGAGAAAGTATTCTCGGTGGTTCGGGAGATGCTCGGTGACACCCGCATCGAAAACCTCCCCCTGGCCTACACCGCCGTTGCCACGGATCTTCTCGGGCACAAGGAAATCTGGTTTCAGGAAGGCCCGCTGGACCAGGCCATACGGGCATCCATTGCCATTCCCGGGCTGATCACCCCGGTGGTGATGAATGGTCGGGTGCTGGTGGATGGGGCGCTGCTCAATCCATTGCCTATCATGCCGACCATTTCCGCCCATGCCGATCTCGTGGTGGCGGTCAACCTCAGTGGTGAGGATGACACTGGTCGCCGCATACCCGATGCAGCCTTCCATCCGCTGGATGAGGACAGCGAGCTGGACGAGTGGGTAGGCAAGATCCGGGACAAGGCCTCCCGATGGTTTGACTGGGATGCCCTGAAAAGCTTTGGTGGTCGCCGCGATGTAGCCGTTCCGGAGAAACACGGCACGCCGGAAGAAAAACTGGAAGAGGAGGCCCGGGAACAGACGGAAGAGCAACCGGCTACCCGCCAGGACCCCTGGGCGGAGACGGGCACGATCAACTGGGAAAAGCTGGGTATCGGCAAGTTCGACATCATGAACCTGACCATCGAAACCATGCAGAGCGCGCTGGTGCAATACAAACTCGCCGGCTACCCTCCGGACCTGCTGGTGAACGTGCCCAAGAATTCCTGCCGCACCTACGATTACCACAAGGCGCCGGAGATGATCCAGATCGGCCGTGAACGAATGCACGCTGCCCTGGACCGGTTCGAAAGAAATCGCAGCAGTTCTGGCCCCCTGTCCCTGTGAGCGCGGGCCATCTTCGGGGCTGCCCGGGACAGGTAATCCGCGTATAATCCGCCGGAACCATTCATGGCCCGCCCGTGCGGCGGCCCGGACAGAAGGACCCGGCAGTGACCCGTCCCATTGACGACCTGATTACCGTAAGAGACTACCTGCGATACGCCGCTTCCCGTTTCAGCGCCGCGGGGCTGTACTACGGCCACGGTACCGACAACGTCTGGGATGAGGCGGTGTTGCTGGTCATGCGCAGTCTCCACCTGCCGCTGGAAAACAACGCCCTGTTCCTGGACGCCCGGCTTACCCGGGACGAACGCCAGCTGATCCTGGAAAGGGTTGACCGTCGTGTGAACGAACGACGGCCGGTAGCCTATCTGATTGGCGAGGCCTGGTTTATGGGACTGCCCTTCCAAGTGGATGAGCGGGTGCTGGTTCCCCGGTCGCCCATTTCCGAGTTACTGGAAGCACGGTTACAACCCTGGCTGTCGGACCACCCCGTGGCGCGTGTCCTGGACCTGTGTACCGGCAGTGGCTGTATTGGTATTGCTGCCGCTACCGTCTTTCCTGAGGCGGAAGTTGACCTGGCCGATATCTCGGAAGATGCGCTGGCCGTGGCCGAAGACAATATTGAACTGCACGAGCTGGGTGACCGGGTGAGAACTCTGCGTTCAGACGTGATGGACCAGGTGTCCGGGCGCTATGACGTTATCCTCAGTAACCCGCCCTATGTGGACGCGGAAGACATGGCCGATATGCCGGCTGAATACCACCACGAACCACGCCTGGGGCTGGAAGCCGGTGATGACGGCCTTGCCATTGCCCACCGGATCCTGGCCGGCGCTGCTGAGCACCTTAATCCCGGCGGTCTCCTGGTCGTGGAGGTCGGCAACAGCTGGCACGCACTGGACGCCGCTTATCCCCGGCTGCCTTTCACGTGGCTGGATTTCGAGAACGGGGGCGATGGAGTTTTTGTGCTGACCCGAGAACAACTGGTGTCAGGGCTTGGAAATTCCTGAGAAACTTTCTGAACACTTAATTACAAGATACTGAATCATGTCTGGAAATACGTTTGGGAAACTGTTTACCGTCACCTCCTTCGGCGAGAGCCACGGGCTGGCACTGGGGTGCATTATCGATGGCTGTCCTCCGGGCCTGGAGCTTACTGAAGCTGATCTCCAGAAAGACCTGGACCGGCGCAAGCCCGGCACTTCCCGTCACACCACCCAGCGCCGGGAGGCGGACGAGGTACGAATCCTGTCCGGGGTATTCGAAGGAAAGACCACCGGTACGCCTATTGGCCTGCTGATCGAAAACACCGACCAGCGCTCCAGGGACTACTCAAAGATCGCCCAGCAGTTCCGCCCGGCCCATGCCGACTATACCTACATGCACAAGTACGGTGTAAGGGATTACCGCGGTGGTGGCCGATCCTCTGCCAGGGAAACCGCCATGCGCGTTGCGGCGGGTGCGGTAGCCCGGAAGTACCTCGAGCAACGACTGGGTATCCGTGTCCGTGGCTACCTCTCCCAGCTGGGCCCCATCAAGGCGGAAGCCTTCGACTGGGACCAGGTACACCAGAATCCATTCTTCTGCCCGGATGCCGCCAGGGTGCCGGAAATGGAAGCCTACATGGATGCCTTGCGCAAGGAGGGTAACTCCATTGGCGCTCGCATCAACGTAGTGGCCGACGGTGTGCCGCCAGGGTTGGGCGAGCCCATCTTCGACCGGCTGGACGCCGACCTGGCCCATGCCTTGATGAGCATTAACGCCGTCAAGGGTGTGGAAATCGGTGCAGGTTTCGAATCGGTTACCCAGAAGGGCACCGAACACCGCGACGAACTGACCCCTGAAGGGTTCCTGAGCAACCATGCCGGTGGCGTGCTGGGCGGCATCTCCTCCGGCCAGCCCATCGTTGCCAGTATTGCCCTCAAGCCTACCTCGAGTCTGCGCCTGCCGGGGCAGAGTATCGACGTAGACGGTAATCCGGTGGAGGTGATCACCACGGGCCGCCACGACCCCTGTGTTGGCATACGGGCAACACCCATCGCCGAGGCGATGATGGCCATTGTGCTGATGGATCACTACCTGCGTCATCGGGGTCAGAATGGCGATGTCGAGGTCACTACACCCAATATCGGACAGCGTTGACAGCGGGGGCGAAAGCCCCCGTAACGGGTTTTACCGGACGATCTGAATCTCAAGGAAAACCGTTATTTACTGGCGACTCTCAAACCTATACTTCTGGTTCTTCGCCCTGCTGGGCTCGCTGCTGCCTTACTGGTCCCTGTACCTGGAGGGCAGGGGCTTTTCCTACCTGCAGATCGCCACCCTGATGGCCACCATCCAGCTCACCAAGATCGTCGCCCCCAGTGTCTGGGGCTGGCTGGGTGACCGCACGGGGCTACGGGTCCGGCTTGTGCGTTTTGGCGCCGTTATCGGCTCGCTGTGTTTTGCCGGCGTGTTCCTGGAGCCGGATTTTTACGGTCTGCTGCTGGTGATGTTGCTGTTCACGTTCTTCTGGAACGCGATCCTGCCGCTCTATGAGGTGATTACGCTCAGGGTGCTGGGCGACCGGAAAGAACGCTATGGCCGTATCCGCCTGTGGGGATCCGTGGGGTTTATCGGTGGCGTCGCCATCATAGGCGGCGTGCTGGAACTGGTGCCGATTACCTCGCTGCCCTGGTTGCTGCTGCCGGTGTTTGCCGGTATCGCCATTTCGGCGTTCCTGGTCCCGTCAGAACGGGGCGAGAAAAAAACGCCGGCGCCCCGGGGCAGCCTCAAGGCCATCGTCAGCCACCCGGCCGTAGTGGCTTTTTTCGCCATGAACTTCCTGCTGCAGGTGTCCCACGGCGCCTACTATACGTTTTTCAGTATCCACCTGGAGCAGTTCGGCTACAGCAAGCTCAGCATTGGTTTGCTCTGGTCCCTGGGGGTTGTGGCCGAAATCGGCCTGTTCCTGGTCATGCACCGGATCACCCGGTACTTTTCCGTCCGGCAGATCGCCATAGGTGCACTGCTGCTCACCATGATCCGCTGGATTCTGATCGCGGAAGTCACCGATGTGGTGCTGGTGCTGATCTTTGCCCAACTGCTGCACGCCGCCTCCTACGGAGCGCTTCATGTGATCTCCGTACAGTACGTCCAGGGTTTCTTTGGCCAGCATCACCACGGCCAGGGCCAGGCACTATACAGCGGTCTGACGTTCGGGGCGGGCGGCGCCGTGGGCGCCTGGCTCTCGGGTTTCCTGGTGGAAGGCTTCAGCACGTCCATCGCTTTCTGGGGTGGCGCCATCGCCATGGTCTTCGCCATCGGCATCACCTGGCGCTGGCTGCGCCCCCCGCCGGAGAGCACCACTACCTGATCTCGCCGGCAATCTCCAGCAATGCCCGTGCCTGGGGGCTCAGCGTTCGCCCCCGCAGACCAACGGCGCCCAGAAAACGACTCACCCGATGGGGAACCGACAACACCTTCAGCGAGTCGTCCACCATGCTCACCGGCAACACACTCCACCCCAGACCCACCCCGGCCATCACCTTCAGCGTCTCCATATAGTTGGTTGGCATGGGCAGGCTCAGGGGCAGATCCTCCCCCAGGAACAACCGGCTAACCGACCGGTAAGTGGCGGTACCAGCCTCCGGCAGCAGGGCATCGTAACGGGAGAGTTCACCCAGGCCCGGCCTGTCCAGCGTCGCCAGCGGGTGATCCGGTGCCACCACGAACGCCATCCGGTCCTCCCAGCGCACATGAACCTCGAGAGACTGGTCCATACTCTCACTCAGCGTCACAAACGCCAGCTCCGCCGTCCGTTTTCGCATCTGGTCATAGGCCCCCTCCGAGTCCATAAACTGCAGCCCCAGGGACACCTCCGGATACTCACGACTCAACCGCTGCAACCAGGCCGGCAGGTGGTGTAACCCGATGTGGTGGCTGGCAATCAACGCCAGATGCCCCGACACCTCGCCAGCCCCGTCCTGCAACGCCAGCCGGGCATTATGCACCTCATCCAGGATCCGCCGGGCATGGGGCAGCAACCGGGCCCCGGCATCGGTAAGCCGGATTTTCCGGTGGCTTCGTTCCAGCAGCGGAGTCCCCAGCTGATTCTCCAGGGCCGCCAGACGTTTACTGATGGCTGGCTGTGTCAGGTGGAGGGTTTCGGCGGCCTCAGAGAACGATCCTTGATCCACAATGGTTACAAACGCTTTTAAGGCGCTGGAGTCCAAACTGTTTTTCCTTAGAGGCTTGCAGTTAGTACGCGGGACGGGGTGGGGGATGACTTTCCGGGACCGTCGAGCGCCATGGACGGCGCTCGTCGAGCCCTACATGGACGTACTTGCGGGGCGTGTCCTGGAAAGTCATACCGCATTCCGGCCCAGGCACCACTTTACCATTCCTGTTCGGAATACATAAGATAAAAAACATGAATTGCGGTTATTCGATACAGGGGAGTAAAATCCTGCCCAGATCAATCAAAACCAGACCCGAACAACCGAGAGAGACACCACCATGGCGGGCAAGACCTTATACGACAAATTATGGGACGACCACCTGATCAAACAGCGGGACGACGGCTCCGCCCTGATCTACATCGACCGGCAACTGCTCCACGAAGTCACCTCACCGCAGGCCTTCGAAGGACTGCGCCTGGCCGGTCGCAAACCCTGGCGCATCGACGCCAACATTGCCACCCCGGACCATAACGTCCCCACTACCGACCGCGAGCGGGGCGTGGAGGGCATCGTCGACCCGGTCTCCCGGATCCAGGTAGAAACCCTCGACAAGAACTGCGACGAGTTTGGAATCCTCGAGTTCAAGATCAAGGACCAGCGTCAGGGCATCGTCCATGTCATCGGGCCTGAGCAGGGTGCCACCCTGCCGGGCATGAGCATCGTCTGTGGCGACTCCCACACCTCCACCCATGGCGCGTTCGGCTGCCTGGCCCACGGTATCGGCACCTCCGAAGTGGAGCATGTGCTGGCCACCCAGTGCCTAGTTCAGCAGAAGATGAAAAACATGCTGGTCAAGGTCAATGGCAAGCTCGGCCCCGGCGTCACCGGCAAGGATGTGGTGCTGGCCATTATCGGCAGGATCGGCACCGCAGGCGGCACAGGATACGCCATCGAGTTTGGCGGCGAGGCCATCCATGATCTGAGCATGGAAGCCCGCATGACCATCTGCAACATGGCCATCGAGGCCGGTGCCCGAGTGGGAATGGTCAGCGTGGATGACACCACCATCGACTACGTCCGTGGCCGCCCCATGGCTCCGAAGGGTGAACAGTGGGACAGGGCAGTGGAATACTGGCGCACACTGCACAGCGATGCGGACGCCGTGTTCGACAAGGTGGTAGAACTGGAAGGCTCCGACATCCAGCCACAGGTAAGCTGGGGTACCAGTCCTGAAATGGTCACCGGCGTTGGCGGTGCGGTACCGGACCCGGACCGGGAAGAAGATCCCATCAAGCGCGAAGGTATCGTCCGGGCACTCAAGTACATGGGCCTGAAGCCTGATCAAAAGATCACCGACATCAAGCTGGATCGCGTGTTCATTGGCTCCTGTACCAACAGCCGCATCGAAGACCTGCGGGAAGCGGCCAAGGTGGTCAAGGGCCACAAGGTATCACCGACCCTCAAACAGGCGATGGTGGTGCCGGGTTCAGGGCTGGTGAAGGCCCAGGCAGAGAAAGAAGGTCTGGACAAGGTCTTTATCGAAGCCGGCCTGGAGTGGCGCGATCCGGGCTGCTCCATGTGCCTGGCCATGAACGCCGACAAGCTGGGGCAGGGGGAGCATTGCGCATCCACCTCCAACCGCAACTTCGAAGGACGTCAGGGTTTTGGTGGCCGTACACACCTGGTCAGTCCGGCGATGGCGGCGGCAGCGGCCATAAAGGGCCATTTCGTCGATGTCCGCGAAATGATGAACTGATTGATCCACAGGAGAGACAACCATGCGTGCATTTACGCAACACCAGGGCGTCGTCGCCCCCATGGACCGGTCCAATGTGGATACGGACATGATCATCCCCAAGCAATTCCTGAAGTCCATCAAGCGGACCGGCTTCGGCCCTAACCTGTTTGACGAGTTGCGCTACCTGGACGAGGGCAAGCCGGACCAGGACTGTTCCAACCGGCCCCTGAACCCGGATTTCGTACTCAACCAGGATCGCTACAGGAACGCCAGTGTGCTGCTGGCCCGCCGCAACTTCGGTTGCGGCTCAAGCCGCGAACATGCCCCCTGGGCCCTTGATGACTTCGGATTCCGGGTGATCATTGCTCCGAGCTTTGCGGATATTTTCTACAACAATTGCTTCAAGAATGGCCTGTTACCCATTGTTCTTGATGAAGAAGTGGTTGAGAGGCTTTTCCAGGAGACCTATGAGAACGAGGGTTACCAGCTGTCTGTAGACCTGGAAGCAAAAACCGTCACTACGCCCTCGGGCGAATCCTTCAGCTTTGATGTGGACGACTTCCGCCGCCACTGCCTGCTGAACGGGCTGGACGATATCGGTGTGACCCTTGAGGACGCAGACCTTATCCGCGACTACGAAAACAAGCGGCGCGAAACGGCCCCCTGGCTGTTCAACACGGCGAACTGATCATCCAAGCAGACAACGGAAAAATACTATGTCCAGAAGCGTACTGATGCTGCCCGGTGACGGGATTGGCCCGGAAATCGTGGCCGAGGCCGAAAAAGTCCTGAACAAGGTTAACGACCAATTCGATCTGGGACTGCAATTTGAAACCGGCCTGGTCGGTGGTGCTGCCATCGACGAAACCGGCGAACCACTGCCCAGCGACACCCTGGAGCGGGCAAAGAAGGCCGATGCCATCCTGCTGGGTGCCGTTGGCGGTCCCAAGTGGGACAAGCTGGAAATGGCAAAGCGCCCGGAAAAGGGGCTGCTGGGCCTGCGCTCCAATCTTGAGCTGTTTGCCAACCTGCGGCCGGCCATCCTGTACCCGCAGCTGGCGTCAGCATCCTCCCTCAAGCCCGAAGTGGTGTCCGGCCTGGACATCATGATTGTCCGTGAGCTGACCGGTGGCATCTATTTTGGCCAGCCCCGTGGCGTTCGCGAACTTGAGGGCGGCGAGCGGCAGGGCTTTAATACCTATGTTTACAGCGAATCCGAGATCCGTCGCATCGGCCGGGTTGCTTTCGAGGCGGCTCAGCAGCGCAACGGCAAGCTTTGCTCCGTGGACAAGGCCAATGTGCTGGAAGTCACAGTACTGTGGCGGGAAATCATGGATGAGCTGGCAAAGGACTACCCGGACGTGGAGCTGTCCCATATGTATGTGGATAACGCGGCCATGCAGCTGGTCCGCGCACCCAAGCAGTTCGACGTGATTGTGACCGGCAACATGTTTGGTGATATCCTTTCGGATGAAGCGGCCATGCTCACCGGCTCTATCGGCATGCTGCCGTCCGCCTCGCTGAATTCCGAAAAACAGGGCATGTATGAGCCCTGCCACGGGTCAGCGCCGGACATTGCCGGGCAGGGCATTGCCAACCCGCTGGCCACCGTCCTCAGTGGTGCAATGATGCTGCGCTACAGCCTGGGCGAAGAAAAGGCCGCCGAGGCCATCGAGGCGGCGGTCAGCAAGGTACTGGACCAGGGACTGCGCACGGCGGACATCATGTCCGGGGGTGCTAAACAGGTCTCCACCCGTGAAATGGGAGAGGCCGTGCTGGCGGCCCTGTAGGCTTCAGGTACCATTTTGTTTTATCGAAACCCGACGGCAGCACAACGCCGCTGCCGCGGGGTCATCCATCCTGTCCCTGCCAGCGATAACGGTAGCGGGCGGGCATAGAGTCAAAGGTCGCACATGAAGCGAGTTGGACTTGTAGGTTGGCGTGGCATGGTGGGCTCGGTCCTCATGCAGCGCATGCGTGAAGAAAACGACTTTGCTGACATCGATCCGGTGTTTTTCTCCACCTCCCAGACCGGTAAACCGGCCCCGGATGTTGGCAAGGATGGCGTCCCGCCACTCCAGGACGCCTTTGATATCGACACCCTGAAAACCCTGGATGTCATCGTTACCTGCCAGGGCGGCGACTACACCAATGCGGTCTATCAAAAACTCCGCGACGCAGGCTGGGATGGCTACTGGATTGATGCCGCCTCCACTCTGCGCATGGTGGATCATTCCGTTATTGTTCTCGATCCGGTCAACCGGAACGTGATCGATGCTGCGCTGGACAAGGGCGTCAAGGACTACATCGGCGGCAACTGTACTGTCAGCCTGATGATGCTGGCCCTGGGTGGTCTGCTGGAACAGGACCTGATCGAATGGGTGTCTCCCATGACCTATCAGGCGGCCTCCGGTTCCGGCGCCCAGAATATGCGTGAGCTTCTCAATCAGATGGGTGAACTCAACGGTGCGGTGAAGTCCGAACTGGAAGATCCGTCCTCGGCCATCCTGGAGATTGACCGCAAGGTGACCGAGACTATGCGTGCTGGCAGCTTTCCCACGGAGCATTTCCAGGTGCCGCTGGCAGGCAGCCTGATTCCGTTTATCGACAAGCAACTCGATAACGGCATGAGCAAGGAAGAGTGGAAAGCGGGCGTCGAGACCAACAAGATTCTGGGTCGCAGCGATAACCCGATTCCCATTGATGGCATCTGCGTACGGATCGGCGCCATGCGCTCCCACAGCCAGGCCCTGACCATCAAGCTGAAGAAGGACCTGCCGGTCTCTGAAATCGAGTCGATCCTGGCAAAGGCCAACGATTGGGTGAAGGTCATTCCCAACGAGAGAGAGGCCACCATCGATGAACTGACACCGGCGAAGGTGACCGGAACCCTCAGTATTCCCATCGGGCGCATCCGTAAACTGACCATCGGTCCGGAATACATCTCCGCGTTCACCGTCGGTGACCAGCTGCTCTGGGGCGCGGCAGAACCTCTGCGCCGGATGCTGCGAATCCTGCAGGAGCGTTAAAAATCTGTCGCGGGCCAGTGCGTGTAATGCCAACTGTGTACCGTTTCAGGTAACACGTCAGGGGCGGCGGCTGAAATCAGTCGCCGCCCCTGTTATTTTCTGAGATCTTCTCCTCGGCTGTCCAGTGATGGCCAAGGCAGTTCTAATCTTGATTTCACAACTGGTTCCGTGAAATACATCAGGAAGTGGTGCAAAGTTGATGCGTGATTGATTGATAAAGCTGGCATTATCAACAATACTTTCGAAACTCTAATTTAAATAAAACGAAAGTCATCCAACCTCGTCCGAATCTGTATTCAATATGCGGTAACGAATAACGGAGACTGGTAAGGAAAAAGCATGAAGGTACGCAAGCTTGCGGTTGCTCTGGCTCTGGCGGGAGGGCTTGGTTCCGGTGTCGCACAGGCACTGGGTCTCGGGGAAATTGAACTTCAGTCCTATCTCAACCAGCCATTGAATGCAGAGATCGACGTCAACAGGGCGGGAGGGGTCAGCCCGGACGATGTTATCGTTAATCTGGCCTCCGAACGCGATTATGAACGTGTCGGCCTTCGTCGCGACTTTTTCCTTACCCAGCTGGATTTCAATGTCACCACGGCGCCGAATGGCGAACTGGTGATATCGGTTACGTCCCGGGAGCCTGTTCGCGAACCCTATCTCAATTTCCTGGTGGAAGTGACCTGGCCCAGCGGCCGTGTGATGCGGGAATATTCCGTGCTGGTGGATCCGCCGGTTTACGCCGAGGATTCGGACGCTGCCCAGCCTGTTCAGCAAACCCGTACTCCCTCCGCCTCCGGCCAGCCTTCAACCGAGCCACGTGCCGAAACCCGGTCAGCCACGGCGGAGCAACCTACAGGGACAACATCGTCTGGCCCACGCACCCTGGACCCGGTTCAGGCATCTGACACCCTTTGGGAAATTGCCCGCTCGGTGCGCCCGGACAACAGCGTGTCCATGCAGCAGGTCATGCTGGCGATTCAGGACCTGAATCCCGACGCGTTCATCAATGGTAATATCAACCGGCTCAAGCGCGGCGCCGTGCTCCGGGTGCCGGATATGGACGATATCCGCACTAGGACACAGGCCGAGGCCAACCGGGAAGTGAACGCGCAAAACCAGGCGATTGCCCAGCCGGAACCCTCGGTGGACGCTACCAGTGATGATGTGGCCGCGAGCGGCAGCGCTGCCGGCGTCGACCAGCAGAGCACTGACGAACTTCGGCTGGTAGTCCCCGAAGATAGCGAAGAGGCCAGTGCTGAAGGGTCTGCGGGCGGTGACGGCTCTCAGGGCGGCAGTGCTGATGCCGGCTCGGCCGTAGCACTTGAGGAACTGGATCGGGCCCGTCGTGAAAACGAAGAACTCAACAGCCGACTTCAGGACCTGCAGGATCAGGTGGAAACCCTCGAGCGGCTGATTGAACTGAAAGATAGCCAACTGGCCGAGATACAGGACTCGGCCGGTCAGCCCGACGACGGCGCAGGCGGGACTGGTGACGCGACGCTGGCAGATGGTCAGTCCGATGCCGAAACCGGCGAAGATGGCAACGACCAGGCCGGTGACCAGGCATCGGATATGGCCGATGCTACTGATGAGGCCGGTAATGAAGCCGAAGCGGTCGCTGATGGAGGCGATGCTGCGGCCATTGATCAGTCCGGAGAGCCCGGCGCTGATGCCGATTCCAGTGCCCCGGAAGCTCAAGCCGACGGGCAGGATCTGGCGGCAGAACCGGCTGAAGATGAAGGCGCAGGCGAAAGCACCGAAGAGTCTGTACCTGCAGACGATCCGGTTGTGGCCAGCGGTGAGCAGCCAGAGCAGCAACCGGCCGCAACCGGTACTGATGATCGCGCCGAGTCGGAAAAAGGTTTCCTGGCGACGGCCATTGACCTGATTGCCGGTAACTTCATGTACCAGATCGCCCTTGGCGGTTTCCTGGTGCTTCTGCTGTTACTGGTGTTGCTGATCTCCCGCCGCCGGGCAAGCAAGGACGACGAGTTCTACCAGCAGCTTGACGACGAAGCCGATGATGACGGCTTCGAACTCACCCTGGGTGAGCAGGACGCCGCTGACTCGGTCAACGCCATGGAGGAAGCCGACCGCTATATCTCATACGGTCAGCATGACTCCGCTGCCGAGGTGCTCGAAAACGCGATTTCGCGGGAGCCAAGTCGTTCCGACCTGCGCCTGAAGCTGCTGGCTGTCTATGCCGATACCGGTAACCGTGCTGCCTTCGACAAGCAGTATGCCGAGCTTGAGGCCATGGAACATGAGGATGCTCAGCCGGAGGCCGAGGCGCTGCGCGCACGGCTCGAAGAGGTTGAGTCGACTCCGAGCATCGATGAGCTGGAATCCCAGTTGCGGGGTCGGGATGTTGCCGGCGGCGCTGCCGCGGGTGCCGGTCTTGCCGGAGCGGCTGCGCCCGGTTCTGCAGCGGCTACTTCGGAAGATCAGGAGTCCAGTGAGCTGATGTCAGCCTTTGAAGAGCTGGACCTGCCAGAAGAAGAGAGCGACGCCGTCGACGAACAGCAGGACGATGGCGATATCGAATACGACTTCACCGGTTTTGATACCACTGGCACTGCGGAAGCGCAGCCCTCTGAGGAGGAAGCTACTGCCGGTGAGCCTGAGGAGGCAGATGACTTCTCGGGCATCGATTTCGAATTGCCGGAAGATAGCGACGATGCTGACTCGCCCGAGACTCCGGAAGAAGAGCCGCTGGATCTGGAGGATGAGTTCAGCTCCCTCGAACTCGACGACGCCGGTATCGACAGCGAGCCCCAGGGCGAGGACGTCGAAGGAGCCGCGGATGTCACAGAAGAAGACGATCTGGATTTCGCTGACTTCGACCTCGAAGACACGGCGGGCGAGCCAGAGCCAGTGGACGATTCGATCAACCCGCAAGAGGAAGCCGAGCTTGACGAGTCCTTCCTTGATGAGCTGGATGCCGAGCTGGACAAGGTGGCCTCGGAAGACGACACCAGTGACAGCCTGGACAACCTTGAGCTTGATGTCTCTGATGAAGACCTGGCATTAATGGATCAGGTGTCTGATAGCGAGCCTGAAGATGAGAGTCAGCTGGATCTCGGCGACCTGGACCTGGACGACGGGGATTTGACCGGTGACGATGAGGAAGGTCTGGCGGACAATGACCTGTCCGACCTGGAGATTCCCGAGCTGGACGATCTGGACAGTGAGCTGGATGGCGAGCCGGCAGTTCCGGATACTGAATCCGGGAAGCCTGCTGGTGCTGCAGGCATCGATGAAATCGACGAGGCCTCCCTTGGCGAGGATGACGACTTCGACTTCCTGTCCGGAACAGACGAAGTGGCCACTAAGCTGGACCTGGCCCGCGCCTACGTCGATATGGGCGATAGCGAGGGTGCCCGGGAAATTCTGGAGGAGGTCATTCTGGAAGGCACCGAGGACCAGATAGGAGATGCACAGGCGTTACTCAAAAAGCTGCCCTGATGGGTTATAATCCTTCCCTTGCTTCGAACGCCGGCTGATGCCGGCGTTCTTGTGTCACAGACCCCATGATTTTCAGGTAGTCGCTTGTTTCAGACCTCCATACCGTTAACCACCGATAACGCCATTGGCGAGGGCAGGGTCGCCCTTGTGCTGGAGTATGACGGGGCCGCCTACCATGGCTGGCAGCTGCAGAAGAGTGGCGTGCCATCCGTGGAGGCTGAGCTGGCCCGTGCTGTCAGCAGGGTGGCGAACGAACCCGTGGACCTGGTCTGTGCCGGGCGTACTGATGCGGGCGTTCATGGCAGCTATCAGGTGGTCCACTTTGACACCCGGGCGGTGAGGGATCGCCGCTCGTGGGTGATGGGCATCAATACGGCTCTGCCATCGTCCATTGCGGTTCACTGGGCCGGAAATGCACCGGAACCCTTCCATGCCCGTTTTTCTGCCGTGTACCGCCGCTATCGTTATGTTATCTTCAACGGTCCGGTGCGCCCCGCGTTGCTGGCGCCCCAGGTCAGCTGGACGTTTCGTCCGCTCGACAGTGGGGCGATGCAGAAAGCTGCCCGCAATCTGGAAGGCGAGCACGACTTCAGTGCCTTTCGGGCGGCGGGTTGTCAGTCCCGGTCGCCCTGGCGGTTTGTGGAGTTTGTCCGGGTCAGCCGTCACGGTGATTATGTTGTTATCGATGTCCAGGCCAATGCGTTCCTGCACCATATGGTGCGGAATTTTGCCGGGGCCCTGATGGCAGTGGGGCAGGGTAAATATCCGCCGGAATGGGTGGCCGGGGTTCTCGCCGGCCGGGATCGTCGCAGGGCGGGACCTACTGCCCCGTCTGCCGGTCTGTACCTGGTGGATGTCGGCTATCCGGAAGCGTTCGGCATTCCCGGTGCCAGTTGCGGGCCATCCTTCGTCCGGCCCTGGTTTGACGACGCTGACAATGCGCCGGTGCCGCCAAGCTGGGTTCATCGCAAGCCGGCAATCAGTACCTGACACTCACCGGAGGACCAACGTGCAACCTGGCCGTACACGCACCAAGATTTGTGGTATCACCCGACCCGAAGATGCTGTGGCGGCAGCAGCGGCAGGGGCGGATGCGGTCGGACTGGTTTTCTATGAGCCCAGCCCGCGGTGCGTTTCTCTGGAACAGGCCCGTGCTATTGCGGATGCCGTTCCGGCCTTCGTCACCCTGACCGGGTTGTTTGTGAACCCGGACCGGATGCTGGTAGAGCAGGTTTTGTCCAGGGTGCCCCTGGATCTGTTGCAGTTCCATGGTGACGAATCCCCTGAGTTCTGTGGCCAGTTTCATCGCCGCTGGATCAAGGCCATCCGGGTCCGGGCGCGGGATGATGTCGAACAGGGTTTCGAATGCTGGCACCGGGCATCGGGTTTGCTGGTGGATGCGTATGACCCTCAGCGTTACGGCGGAACCGGTCAGAGTTTTGACTGGTCGGTCATACCGGAACAGCGCCCCATGCCTTTGATTCTTGCGGGTGGGCTGGATGCCAACAATGTTGCTGAAGCCATCCGTCAGGTGCGCCCCTGGGGGGTGGACGTCAGCGGCGGTGTGGAAGCGTCCGACAATCCGGGCGGAGCGTCCTCTGGCGACACAGGAAAAGCAACGAAGAAGGGAATCAAGGACGCCGCCAAAATTACCGAGTTTCTGAGCGAGGTTAATCGTGTCAATCAAGCTGACTGAAGAAATGCTGAGCCATCTGCCGGACGCCAGGGGGCACTTTGGCGCCTATGGCGGCCGCTTCGTATCCGAGACCCTGATGGATTCCCTGATGACCCTTGAGCGTGAATACCTGCGCCTGAAGGAGGATCCGGAGTTCCAGGCCGCCTTTGACAAGGACCTGGCCCATTACGTGGGTCGTCCCAGCCCGCTGTACCTGGCCGAGCGTCTGACCCGGGAAACCGGTGGCGCCCAGATCTGGCTCAAGCGGGAGGATCTCAACCACACCGGTGCCCACAAGGTGAACAACACCATTGGCCAGGCACTGCTCGCTGCATTCCTCGGCAAGAAACGCATCATCGCTGAAACCGGCGCTGGTCAGCACGGGGTGGCGACGGCCACCGTGTGTGCCCGTCTCGGGCTTGAATGTCACGTGTTCATGGGGGCGGAGGATGTGCGCCGCCAGTCCCTCAACGTGTACCGGATGAAGCTGTTGGGCGCCCAGGTCCATGCCGTCGAGAGTGGCACCCGTACCCTCAAGGACGCCATGAACGATGCCATGCGGGACTGGGTGGCCAATGTAGACGACACCTTCTACATCATTGGAACCGTTGCCGGCCCCCATCCGTATCCGCTGCTGGTGCGGGATTTCCAGGCGGTGATCGGCCGCGAGACCCGGGTCCAGGCCCTGGATCAGGCGGGTAAACTGCCGGATGCCCTGGTCGCCTGTGTGGGCGGAGGGTCCAACGCCATCGGCATGTTCTATCCGTTCCTGACTGACGAGTCGGTGCAGCTGTATGGTGTAGAGGCCGGCGGCCTGGGTATTGAGACCGGGCAACATGCGGCACCGCTGGCCGCCGGGCGCCCTGGTGTACTCCATGGTAACCGTACCTACCTGATGGAAGATGAAAATGGCCAGATTGCCGGTACACACTCCGTCTCCGCCGGACTTGATTATCCGGGCGTTGGGCCTGAGCACAGCTGGCTGAAGGATATTGGCCGGGCAAACTATGTGTCGGTCACTGACCAGGAAGCCCTTGATGCCTTCCGGCGGCTGACCCGGGTCGAAGGTATCATGCCGGCCCTGGAAACCGCCCACGCGGTGGCCTATGCCATCAAGCTGGCTGCAACCATGGACAAGGATCAGATGGTGGTCATTAACGTGTCTGGTCGGGGTGACAAGGATATCCATACCATTGCTGAACTGGATGGTATCGAGGTCTGAGCAGCATGCCGGATAACCGGATTCAATTGATACAGGAGCAGGCATGAGTCGCATTGCAGGGGTGCTTGAAAACCTCAGGAAACAGGGCCGCAAGGCATTGATTCCGTATATCACCGCCGGTGATCCCCACCCGGATCAGACCGTGGAGCTGATGCACACACTGGCGACGGCTGGTGCCGATATTATCGAGCTGGGAGTACCGTTCTCCGATCCCATGGCAGACGGGCCGGTGATTCAGCTGGCCTGTGAGCGTGCGCTGAAACATGGCACCTCGCTGCGTCAGGTTATCGGCATGGTTAAAGCCTTCCGGGAGCAGGACCAGAGCACGCCGGTGGTACTGATGGGGTATCTCAACCCGATGGAGGCCATGGGCTACGAGGCGTTTGCGGATGCCGCTGCCGATGCGGGCGTGGACGGCATCCTGACCGTGGACCTGCCGCCGGAAGAGGCGGAGGACGTTGCCCCCCTGTTCACCCGTCGCCGGATGGACCCGGTTTTCCTGCTGTCGCCCACCACCAGCGACGACCGGATACGTGCGATCAGTGAACACTCTTCCGGGTATGTGTACTATGTTTCAGTCAAAGGGGTGACCGGTTCCGCGTCGATTGATGTGGAAGAGGTTGGTCGCAAGGTGGCCAACGTGCACCGGATCACCGCGCTGCCGGTGGGTGTCGGTTTCGGTATTCGTGACGCTGAAACCGCGGCAGCGGTCGGTAAGGTATCCGATGGTGTAATAGTCGGCTCTGTGCTGGTGGATACAATAGCCCACCATCAGGCAGATCCCTCCGCCCTCAGGCAGGCCCTGACGGATCTGTTGCACCCGATGCGCGAAGCGCTGGACGGGCTGGCCTCCTGAGGCCGCCGGTTCAGTCGGCATGGAATGACAGGATGACAACATGAGTAACTGGCTAGACAAGATCATGCCGAGCAAGATTCGCTCGGAATCCAAGCAGCGGACCGGTGTGCCGGAAGGACTGTGGAAGAAATGCCCCAAGTGCGGCGCCTTTCTCTACAAGCCTGAACTGGACAAGAACCTGGATGTCTGCCCCAAGTGTAACCATCACCTGCGGGTAACCGCCCGCCGCCGCCTGGAGATCTTCCTGGACGAGGATGGGCGCGAGGAAGTGGCCGCCGACCTGGAGCCCTGGGATCGTCTCAAGTTCAAGGACACCCGCCGTTACAAGGAACGCCTGGCCCAGAATCAGAAGGCCACCGGCGAAAAAGACGCCCTGGTTGTCATGAAAGGTCGTACCCTGGGTATCCCTCTGGTGGCTTGCGCCTTCGAGTTCAACTTTCTGGGCGGCTCCATGGGGCAGGTCGTGGGCGAGAAGTTTGTGCAGGCCGCCAATATCTGCCTCGAAGAGCGTATCCCGCTGGTCTGCTTTTCAGCCTCCGGTGGCGCCCGCATGCAGGAAGCCATACTGTCGCTGATGCAGATGTCCAAGACTGCTGCGGTCCTGGAGCGGATGAAGCAGGAGGGTATTCCCTATATTTCCGTGATGACCGATCCGGTGTTTGGTGGGGTCTCCGCCAGTCTCGCCATGCTGGGAGACCTCAATATTGCCGAGCCCTATGCACTGATCGGCTTTGCCGGCCCCCGGGTTATCGAACAGACCGTGCGAGAGAAACTGCCGGAAGGCTTCCAGCGCAGTGAATTTCTGCTGGAGCATGGTGCAATCGACATAATTCTTCACCGGCACAAGATGCGGGAGCGCATTGCCTCCCTGCTGGCCAAATTCACCGGCCAGGAGCAACCGGCCAGCGAGGCACCCATCGAGTTCGAGGTGAGTGAACGCCCCGACAGCCCTGATACGGCCGATGCCCGCGAGTGATGGAGTCCTGGCTCCGGAGCCAGGCGCTTCTCTCGGTCAATGGCTGACCTACCTGGAGTCCATCCATCCTGTGGAGATGGAGCTGGGACTTGACCGGGTACTGATCGTTTTGCGGCGGCTGATGCCCGGTCGTCCGCAGGCCCGCGTGATCACCGTGGGCGGCACCAACGGCAAGGGCAGTACGGTCGCTGCCCTTGAGGCCCTGCTGCTCGCTTCCGGTGCAACGGTGGGCAGCTATACCTCTCCCCATTTGTTCGTTTACAACGAGCGGGTACGCATTAATGGGCATAATGCCTCCGACGAAGCCCTTGTCCGCGCCTTTGAGCAGGTAGAGGCGGCCCGGCGGGATGTGTCCCTGACCTATTTCGAGTTTGGTACCCTTGCTGCGTTTCTGGTGATGGCAGAAGCCGGTGTCGATAATATGGTGCTGGAGGTCGGTCTTGGCGGTCGCCTTGATGCGGTCAACGTGCTGGATGCGGATCTTGCCATTATCACCTCTGTCGACCTGGATCATACCGCCTGGCTGGGCGATGACCGCGACGCCATCGGGTTCGAGAAAGCCGGCATACTGAGGCCCGGGCAGACCGCTGTTTATGCAGACCTGGATCCGCCTCCGTCGGTGTTGCAGCAGGCCAGCGCCCAGCGGGTGCAGCTGCTGCGCCCCGGAAAGGGGTACGTGATCAGCCGGGAAGGCGACCGGGTTATGGTGCAAACCGACTCCGGGCACCAGTTACCGCTTCCGGCGGACCGCCTGCCGGTCAACAGCCTTGCCGCCGCAGCGGTGGCAGCGAACGAGCTGGAGCTGGCGCTGTCGGACCCGCAGATCGGAGAAGTGCTCGCCGCCGTCTCGTTGCCAGGCAGGTTCGAGCAGGTTGCCCGGCGTCCTGATGTCTTCCTGGATGTGGGGCACAATCCCCACGCCGCCCACTGGTTGTCCCGGCGGCTCAGGACTCTGCGGGATACCGGCCGTTACAGCCGCGTGTTCGCCGTTTATGGCGGGCTGTCCGACAAAGATTCAGCCGGCGTGGCGCGGGCGCTGGCCCCGACAGTGGACCAGTGGTTCATTGGTGGCCTGGAGGTGACACGGGGGTTGTCGGCAGAGGCGCTTCTCGAGCGGGTTCAGACGGTGATTCCGAAAGACAGGCTGACAACCTGTGCAACCGTTTCCGGGGCCATTGAAAGGGCCCTGGACAGCGCAGGAGACGACGGGCTGGTGCTGATCTTTGGCTCCTTTTACACGGTCGCTGAAGGACGGCGCTTTTTCTCCTAGCCCCGGATCACGGCCGGAAACGCCTTACAAATTGGTCATAGACCCGCTGCCACTTTGAGTTGGGGTTTTACGGCGGTTATATTCACAGGTGTTGGCGCCTCTGCAAGGGGCAGTCATGTTCCGGCAAATGCCAGGCCTGCAACAGGGAGCCGAAGTAAGGTGAGCGGATTGAAGCAGCGGATCATAGGTGCATTGGTGCTGATTTCACTGGCGGTGATTTTCGTGCCGATGATGTTTGACGAGCCCCATGACGAGCGTGCGGTGCGTTCCCTGGACATTCCGGAAGAACCTCCGTTCCCGGAAGTTACCGCCCCCGATGACAGGGAACGGCTGGACGGTGTACCGGATTACCGCGTCGAGGAAGTGGAGCCGCCCACGCCCGATGTTGTCGAAGATCCCGCCATGGGACAGGAGCCTCCGGTAGCCAGTGAGGATCCGGCAGTACCCGCAGAAGACGAAGTGCCGCTGGTGGGTGAGGAAGAGTCTGCTAGTGCCTCGGCCTCTGATGAACAGCAGAGCCAGCAGCAAGCCAGAACCCCTGAAGAGACAGGCACCGATAGGGAGAGCACCGAGTCGGAAGAAACGGTTGCCGGCAGTGCAGAGACCGCCTCGGGTTCAGCTTCCGATGAGAGCGCGGACTTTGAGCGTACCCTGGAGGGAGCCTGGGTACTGCAGTTGGGGAGCTTTGGCAGTGAAGAGAATGCCCGCCGACTTCGCGACGGTGTCCGGGAGCGGGGCTATGGCGCCCATCTGCAGGAAGTCACCCGTGGCGACCAGCGACTGATCCGTGTCTTTTCAGGCCCTTTCGCCGAAAAAGCCGAAGCAGAGAAAGCCAAGACGGTCCTTGATGAGGCATTTGGTGTTCAGGCCCTGGTAACGAAAGGCAAGGGCTAAGCGCAATCCACCATCCCGGCCCCGGACCGGAATTCGGGCCAGCCCCGGCTGATCCAGGGGCCCTGCGGTGGGCCAGGTGGTTTGGGTTACCGGTGATTCCTGATAGAATTCGCGGTTCCTGTTCATCACCGGGTAATTCATGAACGCGCTGATCTGGATCGACTGGGTCATTATCGCCCTGCTGACAATTTCCACCCTGATCAGCCTGAAGAGGGGCTTCGTCAGGGAAGCCCTGTCGCTTATTACCTGGGTGGCTGCATTCATTGTCGCCCGTACTTTTCACCCCCAGATGCAGTCCCTCCTTGCCGGTACGGTGGAGACACCGCTGGTTCGCCTGATTGCTGCCTTTGCCATCCTGTTTGTGGCGACCCTGATCGTCGGGGCCATCATCAATAACCTGATTGGCCATCTGGTCCGGGTAACCGGGCTCAGCGCTACCGACCGGGTGCTGGGCATGGTGTTCGGGCTTTTGCGAGGACTGGTTGTGGTGGTGGTCGCCATCGCCTTTACCCGTTATACCCCGCTGGCCGAAGACACCTGGTGGCGAACGTCCGTAATGATTGAGCGGATGAGTGTGGTGGAAGACTGGTCCCGGCGCACCTTCGGGGACGAGTTTGAGCGCTTCCTGGGACCGCCGCCATCGGGCGACGTGGTCCGGGAGCAGGTGTCCGGGGCCGTAAAGTCCCAGGCGCTTTGAGTAACACCGTTGTTTCAATGTTCTGGAGAACGCAACACCCATGTGTGGAATTGTAGGAATTGTCAGTACGCAGTATGTCAACCAGGCGTTGTATGACGCCCTGACGGTACTCCAGCACCGGGGCCAGGATGCGGCCGGTATCGTAACCTTCCAGGATGACCGTTTTTATCTGCGTAAGGACAATGGCCTGGTGCGTGATGTGTTCCGCACTTCCCACATGCGCCGGCTGGTGGGTAACGTGGGCATCGGCCATGTGCGGTATCCCACCGCAGGCAGCTCCAGCTCCGCCGAAGCCCAGCCGTTCTACGTCAACAGCCCCTACGGCATTACGCTGGCCCATAACGGCAACCTGACCAATGCCGACGAGCTCGCCCGTGACCTGTTCCGCACCGACCTGCGTCATATCAACACCAATTCCGATTCGGAAGTGTTGCTGAACGTCTTTGCCCATGAACTGCAGAAACTGGGCAAGCTCAACCCCACCAGGGAAGAGATCTTTGCCGCAGTGCGGGCGGTTCACAAGCGTTGCCGGGGCGCCTATGCGGTCATCGCCATGATCACCGGTTATGGCATTGTCGGTTTCCGCGACCCCAACGGCATCCGCCCGGCCTGCTACGGCGTGCGGGAAACCGACGAGGGCAAGGACTACATGATTGCCTCCGAGAGCGTAGCCCTGAGTGCCGCCGGCTACAAGCTGGTGAGGGATATTGCGCCGGGCGAGGCGGTCTATATCGAGACCGACGGAACGTTGTATACCCAGCAGTGCGCGGAAGCCCCCAGTCTTAACCCCTGTATCTTCGAGCATGTCTATTTTGCCCGTCCGGACTCCATCATGGACCAGGTGTCCGTGTACAAGGCGAGGCTGCGTATGGGGGAAACCCTGGCCGACAAGGTGCTGCGGGAGAGGCCGGACCATGACATTGATGTTGTCGTACCCATCCCGGATACCAGTCGTACCTCAGCGCTTCAAATGGCCCACCGGCTTGGCGTCAAGTTCCGTGAAGGCTTCATCAAGAACCGTTATATCGGCCGTACCTTCATCATGCCCGGCCAGAAGATGCGCAAGAAGTCTGTGCGCCAGAAGCTCAACCCTATCGACCTGGAGTTTCGCGGCAAGAACGTGATGCTGGTGGATGACTCCATTGTGCGGGGCACCACCTGCCATGAGATTATCCAGATGGCCCGGGACGCCGGTGCACGCAAGGTGTACTTTGCTTCCGCCGCCCCCCCGGTGCGCTTCCCCAACGTGTACGGTATTGATATGCCGTCGCCCCAGGAGCTGATCGCCCATGACCGCACGGTGGAAGAGATCCAGACCCTGATCGGCGCTGACTGGCTGGTGTATCAGGACCTCGATGACCTGATTTCCTGTGTCGATGATGTGAACCCGGACATTGAGGGCTGGGAATGTTCGGTTTTCAATGGCAGGTACATTACCGGCGACGTTGACGAGGCTTACCTGGCCCGGCTGGATGCCCTGCGCCGGGATGAAGCCCGGGAAGCCGAGCAGGCCGGGTTGCCCACAGATAACGGTATCATTGATCTGCATAACGACGAAGACTGAGGCCAGGAGCACCATGACGCAACGCCGCGAAGAGCACATCATGATTCCGGAAGCGGACCTGGAAGGGGTCTCCGTGGACACCCTCGCGGTACGGGCCGGCCAGCATCGTACCGGAGAGCTGGAGCACAGCGACGCAATCTTTCCCACGTCCAGCTTCGTCTATGGCAGCGCCGCCCAGGCGGCGGCAAGGTTCGGCGGTGATGAGCCGGGCAATATCTATTCCCGTTTCACCAACCCCACCGTGCGGGCCTTTGAAGAACGCATTGCCGCCATGGAAGGGGGTGAGCGCGCCGTTGCCACTGCCTCCGGCATGGCAGCCATCCTGGCAACCTGCCTGTCGCTGTTGCAGAGTGGCGACCATGTGGTGTGCTCACGGGGCGTATTCGGTACCACCAACGTACTGTTCCAGAAATACCTGGCCCGCTTCGGGGTCAGCACCAGTTTTGTCAGTCTGACCGATATGGACGGCTGGCGGGAGGCGGTAAACGAGCGTACACGGATGCTCTTTATCGAAACGCCGTCGAATCCCCTTTGTGAAGTCGCCGACCTGTCGGCGCTGGCGAACCTTGCCCACAGCAACGGCGCCCTGTTCGTGGTGGACAACTGTTTCTGCACCCCGGTTCTCCAGCGCCCGCTGGAGTTTGGCGCGGATATCATCATTCACTCCGCCACCAAGTACCTGGACGGACAGGGCCGGTGCGTCGGAGGCGTGGTGGTGGGTAACCATAAGCTGATGGAAGAGGTCTACGGATTCCTGCGTTCAGCCGGCCCGACCATGAGCCCTTTCAACGCCTGGGTATTCCATAAGGGACTGGAAACCTTACCAATCCGTATGCGTGCACACTGTGAGAATGCGTTACAGTTGGCCCGCTGGCTGGAGCAGCAGCCGGGGGTGGAGAAGGTCTATTACGCGGGCCTGGAAACCCACCCGCAGCATCAGCTGGCCAGTCGCCAGCAGGATGGCTATGGCGGTGTGTTGTCGTTCACTGTCAGGGGTGGTCAGCCCGAAGCCTGGGCCTTTATTGATGCTACCCGGATGGTGTCCATAACCGCCAACCTGGGGGATGTGAAAACCACCATCACCCACCCCGGCACCACCACCCACGGGCGGCTGTCACCGGAAGACAAGGCACTGGCGGGAATCACCGATAACCTGATCCGCCTGTCAGTAGGCATTGAAGCCCTGGACGACCTGAAGAACGACATGAAGCGGGGGCTGCAGGCCCTCGGTACTTGATGCCGGCGGTATTGATGCTTTCGCCATTTCATCAGCAGAGGATTGTGTCCCGACTTCATGGCTAGAACCGGCAAGCAAGAAAAAGCCCCAGCGGCGCTCAGCGAGAAACAGCAACGGTTTCGCCGCCTGGTAGCCCAGGGGGCCAGGGAAGGTCTGGTGATCGCGCTTATCGCGCTTGCCATCTTCCTTGCCATGGCGCTGATCACCTACAGCGCCTCGGATCCCGGCTGGGCATCCATCGGTCACGACATGCGGGTCGACAACGCCGCAGGCCGCTTCGGCGCCTGGCTTGCCAGCCTGCTGATGGATGTTTTCGGGCAGGTGTCCTACCTGTTCCCACTGATGGTGGCCGGCTACGCTCTGCTGCTGATCAGGCTGCGCCACGACCCTCTGGAAATGCACTGGCCTCTGCTGCTGATGCGGGCCGGTGGCTTCCTGCTCATTCTACTGTCGGCCTGTAGCCTGCTGGCCCTGTATTCGCTGTTTGGTCTCGGGGCCACCTCCGGGGGTGTACTGGGGCAGGCGGTGTCTTCCGCCATGGTGCGGTTCTTCAATCTGCCCGCCACGACCCTGATTCTGGTAGCCATATTCCTGTTTGCACTGACGGTGACCACGGGATTGTCCTGGTTCCGCCTGATGGACAGGGTAGGGGGGGTGACCCTGAATGGCCTGTTGTGGATTCGCGGACTCTTTTCCCCCGGGGATGAAACGGACACCTCAAGGAAAAAAGAGTCGGTCCGGAAGGAGCCAGAGCCGCCACTGCTGACCAGTGATAGCGAGGTCGCGGAGCAGCCATCCTGGTGGCGCCGCTTGTGGCCATTTGGTGGTCGGGAGAGACCCGATGTGGCCCCTGGGGCATCCGGCAAGGGCAAGGAGCAAACCGGTTCGGCGCGTCGTCGTCCGGATGACGACGAGCCTGTACTGCTTGAGAGTTTCAGCTCCCGTGATGACTCAGAGCCCGAACCGGAGTCTGTCAGGCCAGCAAAGGCATTCAGCAATGCCGGCAACGCCAGTAAGGTGAAGATCTCACCCTTCAAGCGCGACGACGACGGTGAATCCGAGAAGGAAAAGACCCGTAAACAGGCCTCCCTGTTCGAGGACCTGGAAAGCCCGATTCCCCCGCTGACCCTGCTGGACCCGCCGGACGAGCACCAGGAAAGGGGTTATTCCGAGGAATCCCTTGAATACATGTCCCGCATGCTGGAAGAAAAGCTGGCGGACTTCGGTGTGACCGTGGAAGTGGTGGAGGTTAACCCCGGGCCGGTTATCACCCGGTTCGAAATCAAGCCCGCTCCCGGGGTGAAGGTTAGCAAGATTTCCAACCTGGCGAAGGACCTGGCCCGGTCTCTGGCGGTGCTGAGTGTCCGGGTGGTTGAGGTGATTCCTGGCAAATCGGTGGTGGGTATTGAGATACCCAACGAGAAACGGGAAATGGTACGCCTGAGCGAAGTACTGGGTGCGCGCGTGTTTACCGAGTCTTCATCGCCACTGACGCTGGCCCTTGGTAATGACATCGGCGGCAATCCCATGGTTGCGAACCTGTCGAAGATGCCACACCTGCTGGTGGCTGGTACCACCGGTTCGGGCAAGTCAGTGGGCGTCAATGCCATGTTGCTGAGCATGCTGCTGAAGGCCACGCCGGATGAGGTGCGCTTCATCATGGTTGACCCGAAGATGCTCGAGCTGAGCATCTACGAGGGTATACCGCACCTGTTATCACCGGTAGTGACCGACATGAAGGAGGCGGCCAATGCCCTGCGCTGGTGCGTGGCGGAGATGGAACGCCGATACAAGCTGATGGCGAACCTGGGCGTGCGCAATATTGCCGGCTACAACCGCAAGGTCAAAGATGCCCGTGCTGCCGGCGAGCCTCTGCTGGATCCGCTCTGGAAGCCGGACGAATACCTGGATAACGAGGAACAGGAGCGTCCGGAACTCGAAACCCTGCCGTTTATCGTAGTCGTGATCGACGAGTTCGCCGACATGATGATGATCGTCGGCAAGAAGGTGGAAGAGCTCATTGCCCGTATTGCCCAGAAGGCCCGGGCCGCGGGTATTCACCTGATTCTGGCTACCCAGCGCCCGTCGGTGGACGTCATTACCGGTCTGATCAAGGCGAACATTCCCACCCGCATCTCCTTCCAGGTTTCGTCCAAGATTGATTCCCGGACGGTTCTGGACCAGGGCGGGGCGGAGCAGCTGCTGGGCCATGGCGACATGCTATACCTGCCGCCGGGTTCAGGGTTACCGGTGCGGGTCCACGGTGCCTTTGTCGATGATGATGAAGTACACCGCATCGTCAACGCCTGGAAAGCCCGCGGGGAACCGGAATACGTTGATGATGTCCTTAATGGGGCCGAGGGCGAGAGCCTGCCCGGTGTGCCCACCCTGACCGAGGGTGGCGGTGACAGCGAAGGGGATGCCCTGTTTGATGAGGCGGTCGCCTTTGTCACCGAGGGGCGCCGAGTGTCGATCTCGTCGGTTCAGCGCAAGTTCAAGATTGGCTACAACCGGGCCGCCAACCTGGTGGATGCCATGGAAGCCGCCGGCGTCGTCAGTCCCGCCGGCCACAACGGTGCCCGGGAAGTCCTGGCGCCGCCACCCCCGAAAGCCTGAGTTATCAGGAGGTTCTGAATGATCAAAACGGGTCGCGCACTACTTGGTTCACTCGCGCTGCTATTGATGACCACAGGCGTAGCTACGTCCGCGGAGAGTGCTGCGGACCGCCTGGCGGATGCCCTAAGCAGTTATTCCACCTTCCAGGCTGGCTTCACCCAGGTGGTGGCCGATGAACAGGGACGGGTCATGCAGGAAAGCACCGGCAACCTGAAGGCCAAGCGGCCAGGCCTGTTCTACTGGGAAACCGATCCCCCCGCCAACCAGTTCATCGTGAGCAACGGTGAAACCGTTGAGCTATACGACCCGGACCTGGAGCAGGTCACTGTCCAGGATCTGGATGAGCAGGTGAGTACCACTCCGGCCCTGTTGCTCAGCGGCGAAACGGACAGCCTTGCTGAAACCTACGACATCAGCGAAGAAAAGTACGGTGACAATACCCGCGAGTACACGTTGTTGCCCCGCAATGAGGATTCCCTGTTCGTCTCCCTGACCCTCACCTTCTATGACGGTGAACTCCAGGCCATGCGACTGGAGGATTCCCTGTCCCAGCGTACCGAACTTGAATTCGGTAACGTCCGCATCAATGAGCCGGTATCCGACGAAGCGTTCGAACTGGACTATCCCGACACTGTGGATGTGATTCAGGGCACTGAGTAATGCAGGATAGCCTGTTCAGTGACCAGCGGGGTTTCGAGCCCCTTGCCGCCCGCATGCGCCCGCTCAGCCTTGATGAATACGTGGGGCAGGCGCACCTGGTCGGTCCCGGCAAGCCCCTGCGCAAAGCTGTGGAGCAGGGCCAGTTGCACTCCATGATTCTCTGGGGGCCTCCGGGGGTGGGCAAGACCACCTTTGCCCGGCTACTGGCCAGCGTCGGCGATATGGGATACGAAACCCTGTCGGCAGTCCTCTCGGGGGTCAAGGACATCCGGGCCGCCGTGGACCGGGCGCACAGCCGCAAACAGGCGGAAGGGCGGGACACCCTGCTGTTCGTGGACGAGGTTCATCGCTTCAACAAGAGCCAGCAGGATGCCTTTCTGCCCCACATCGAGGACGGCACCTTCATCTTTGTGGGCGCCACTACCGAAAACCCTTCCTTTGAGCTGAACAGTGCGCTGCTGTCCCGGACCAGGGTCTATGTGCTCCGGAATCTGGAAGAACAGGATCTTGTGGGGCTCCTGCAACGGGCCCTGGTGTCGGACTCGGGACTGGCGGGCAAGGTTACCGTAAGCGACCGGGTACTCGGACTGATGGCCTCCGCCGGCAGTGGCGACGCAAGGCGTGCGCTGAACGTACTGGAGGTGGCCTCCGACCTGGCCGAGCCGGGCCCGGACGGCACGCCGGAGATCACCGAGGCCGTGCTGGAGCAGGTGCTCCAGAGCAGCCTGCGGCGCTTTGACAAGGGCGGCGACGTTTTCTACGACCAGATTTCAGCACTTCACAAGGCGGTGCGGGGTTCGGACCCGGATGCCTCGCTGTACTGGATGTGCCGGATGCTGGACGGCGGTGCTGATCCCCTGTACGTGGCACGGCGGCTGGTGCGCATAGCCTCTGAGGATATCGGCAACGCGGATCCGCGGGCTTTGCGACTGTGCCTGGATTCGTGGGATGTGCTGGAGCGTCTGGGCTCACCGGAAGGCGAACTGGCTCTTGCCCAGGCGGTCACCTACCTGGCCCTGGCGCCCAAGAGCAATGCTGTCTATAACGCCTACAACCGCTGTATGGCGGACATCCGCAAGGACCCGGACTACCAGGTGCCGGTACATATCCGCAATGCACCGACCTCCCTGATGAAAGATCTCGGCTATGGGCAGGAGTACCGCTATGCCCACGATGAGCAGGATGCTTTCGCCGCGGGCGAGGCCTATCTGCCGGAGGAGATTCACCAGAGACGTTACTATGAGCCGGTCCCCAGGGGGCTGGAAATCCGCCTGGGCGAGAAGCGGGAGCGCCTGGACGCCCTGAACCGGGCGAGTGGCCGTCAGCGCTATCCTTCCGATTCCCGCTGACGGCCCTGGTGTCCCCTGCTTGCGGTATGGGCGTCTCACTGAATTGCTGCCCACGCCTTAACGGCATGCCGGCCGAATGGTTATAATGCGCCGTTATCCGAACCGATTTCACCCAGTCAACCACAGGGATTGCCATGCTCGACCCCAAACGCGTCCGCGCTGAAACCGACGAGATTGCCCGCCGTCTGGCCATCAAGCACTTCACCTTCGACCGGGATGTGTTCAACGAGCTTGAAGAGAAGCGCCGTGCCATCCAGGTGCAGACCGAGACGTTACAGAGCGAGCAAAACCGCCGTTCGAAGTCCATTGGCAAGGCCAAGGCGGCCGGTGAGGATATCCAGCCCCTGCTGCAGGAAGTGGAAGACCTGAAGCGCCAGAAGGCAGAGGCCGAGGACGAGCTTCGTTCGGTCCAGGAAGCGCTCAACGCGTTTTTCTCCGGTATCCCAAATGTTCCGGACGAGACCGTACCGGAAGGCGAAAGTGAGGCGGATAACGTTGAGATACGCCGCTGGGGTGAGCCCCGTACCTTTGACTTCGAGGTCAAGGACCATGTAAGCCTTGGTGAAGAACTGGGTGGTATGGATTTCGAGGCGGGCACCCGCCTTGCTCACAGCCGGTTTGTGGCCATGCGTGGTGCCATTGCCCGGCTGCACCGGGCGCTCACCCAGTTCATGCTGGATCAGCACACGCTTGAGCATGGCTACGAGGAAACCTATGTTCCCTACATGGTGAACGCCAATACCCTGTACGGTACCGGCCAGCTGCCAAAGTTCGAGGCAGACCTGTTCCGCACTGTGGGCGAGCATCCCCTGTACCTGATCCCCACCGCGGAAGTGCCGGTGACCAACCTGGTAGCTGACAGCATTATTGATGATGCCCGGCTCCCATTGAAGTTCGTTGCCCATACGCCCTGTTTCCGCAGTGAGGCCGGGTCCTATGGTCGTGATACCCGCGGCATGATCCGGCAGCACCAGTTCGACAAGGTGGAACTGATCCACGTGGTGCGTCCCGAAGAGTCCGATGCGGCCCTGGAAGAGCTGACCGGCCACGCAGAGAAAATCCTGCAATTGCTGGATCTGCCGTACCGGGTGGTCGAGCTCTGCGGCGGCGATATCGGTTTCTCTGCCGCCCGTACCTACGACCTGGAAGTGTGGCTGCCGGGCCAGGATCAGTACCGGGAAATTTCCTCCTGCTCCAACACCCGGGATTTTCAGGCACGGCGTATGCAAGCACGCTGGCGGAACCCTGACACCGGCAAACCAGAACCCGTGCACACCCTGAACGGTTCCGGGCTGGCCGTGGGCCGCACACTGATTGCGGTGATGGAAAACTACCAGCAGGCTGACGGCTCCATAGAGGTGCCGGAGGTACTGCGCCCCTATATGCGAGGCATTGACAGGATTCAATGACACCAACGGAACGGAGCGGTATGAGCAGGCAAGAAACAGGGGCAGGGCGGCCCGGGAACGCACCATTGAAGGGTAATGACGGTGTCCGACTGCCATCCCGCTACCGGGCCAACCCGGTTACACGGAACCCCAACTCGTCTGCCGGTGAGGTTTTCCTGGTGGGGGCGGGTCCGGGTGACCCGGAACTGCTGACCCTCAAGGCCTGGCGTATCCTTCAGTCAGCGGAGGTGGTGCTCTACGATCGCCTTGTTTCCCAGCCCATTCTGGACATGATACCCGACAGCGCCGAAATGGTGCATGTGGGCAAGCAGCGGGCCAATCACAGTGTGCCCCAGGAACAGATCAACCAGCGCCTGGTGACCCTGGCGCTGGAAGGGCGCCGTGTGGTAAGGCTCAAGGGTGGTGATCCATTCATCTTTGGTCGTGGTGGTGAGGAGATCGAAACCCTGGCAGAGGCGGGGGTGCGCTTCCAGGTGGTGCCGGGAATTACCGCTGCGTCCGGGTGCGCGGCCTATGCCGGCATCCCGCTGACCCATCGCGACCATGCCCAGTCTGTCCGGTTTGTGACCGGCCACCTCAAGAATGACACCTGTGACCTGCCGTGGAATGATTTTGTGCAGAGTCACCAGACCCTGGTGTTCTACATGGGACTCGTCGGTCTGCCGGTTATTGTCCGGGAACTGACAGCCCATGGCATGCGCCGGGAGATGCCAGTGGCACTGGTTTCCCGTGGTACGACGCCGGAACAGGAAGTGGTCTGCGGCACCCTGGAGGATATCGTGGAACGGGTCAGGCAAAGGAAGGTGCCGGCACCGACGCTGGTGATCATCGGTGAAGTAGTGAGTCTGCGGAGCCGGCTGGACTGGATGGCTGCGGTACAGGCTACGGATGGAGAGGAAACGCCGTAAGGTTTCCGGAAAGGGCTATACCGGGCGGGCCGGACCACCGGCCCGCCCGGATATTGCGACTGACTAGCCCAGACGGCGGGGCAGCACGTCCTTCAGTTTCTCCCGCATCTCGCGCAGGGCCTTTTCGGTGGTTTCCCAGTCAATACAGGCGTCGGTAACCGATACGCCGTACTTCAGGTCAGCCAGGTTTTCCGGAATCGGCTGATTGCCCCAGTTCAGGTTGCTTTCCACCATCAGGCTCTGAATGGAGCGATTGCCTTCCACGATCTGGTGGGCTACATCCTGCATCACCAGGGGCTGAATGCCCGGGTCCTTGCTGGAGTTGGCGTGACTGCAGTCCACCATGATGGACTTGCGCAGGCCGGCCTTATCCAGCGCCTGTTCACACAGGGCAACATTCACCGAGTCATAGTTGGGCTTGCCGCCACCGCCGCGAAGTACTACATGCCCGTACTGGTTGCCCCGGGTCCGGATAATGGCTACCTTGCCCTGCTGGTCGATGCCCAGGAAAGAGTGGGGGTGGGAGACTGACTTCATGGCGTTGACCGCCACATCCAGGCTGCCGTCGGTACCGTTCTTGAACCCGATGGCCATGGACAGGCCGCTGCTCATTTCCCGGTGTGTCTGGGATTCCGTGGTGCGGGCTCCGATGGCGGACCAGGAGATACTGTCCTGCAGGTACTGTGGAGAGATCGGATCCAGGGCCTCGGTCGCAGTGGGCAGGCCCATTTCCGCGATGTCCAGAAGCAGGCGGCGGCCAATGTGCAGGCCTTGCTCGATATCGAAAGAGTCATTCAGGTGCGGGTCATTGATCAGGCCCTTCCACCCCACCGTGGTGCGCGGCTTCTCGAAGTACACGCGCATGACAATATACAGGGTATCGCTGACCTCGTCCGCCAGGGCTTTCAGGCGCCGGGCGTATTCGAGGGCGGCTTCCACATCGTGCACGGAGCAGGGACCAATCACCACGAACAGGCGGTGATCCTTGCCGTCGAGGATATCATAGATGGTTTGTCGACCTTCCGTGACGGTGGCCGCGGCCTTGTCGGTGAGGGGCAGTTCCCGTTTCAGGGCTTCCGGGGTAATCAGTGGCTCCTGACTGGCCACGTTCAGATTCTCTAGTTGCTTGCCGGACATACTGTTGTGTTCCTGGTGCTCTCTCTTGAAAGCCTTGCTGGCTGTGCCTCGCAGGGCTTTTCGTGGTTATTTTGACGGACCGATATACTGCGCCATTTGCCAGGTCAATGCAACGCGCCGCGGCTTTCACGAGATCGGTTCGGGCTGGACCCGGGATGCTTCCCATGCTGCAATGTGACACCCTATCCATACGCGGATCCCACAGTGCCCGATTCTGACGCCCGTTCCCATGCCTGAACAGACCCCGCCCAGTGCCTTGCCCCAGCCCGTTGAAGCAGTACTCCGGGAGCTTAGGGTACCGGACCTCCCCTATCCCGTCGGACAGGTGGCCCGGCCGGTGGACTGGCGCGCCCTGTTACAGGCGCAATGGCACGATCAGAGTGACCGGCGGGTCTGTGATCTGCTCAGGTCGATGGATGGCCCCTGGTCAGTGAAGCAGGTCAACTCAGCCTACCTGGCGGATCGCATAATGGACGTTTTCCTGCGTTCGTCCGGCTTACATCCGGTGCTGGTCTCCCGGCTGGCCCGACTGCGTTACCCGCTGGCGTGGCAGCTCGCAGCAGACGGCGGCGAGTCATTTCTGGCGTTACTTGTACCCTGGCTGGACAGTTTCACTGACTGGCGCGGCTGGAGTGACTCCGGAGGCCGTTCCTCCCGGGCGCTGCTGGAGAAGCTGGACCGGCTGGTGGTGGTGATTGAGGACGCCTTCCGGATACCGTCCCTGTCTGCTTTCTCAGACTACTGTGATCAATGGCATACCGACGCCCGGCGGCGCAAGGAGCATTCCAGCCGGCTACACGAGAGGTTACTGGAAACCGAGGCGGGAGCGGCACGGCAACGCCGCGCTGATCAGGTGGCGCGGGCCGTCACGGGGAGGGCTCTTGAAGGCCGCCGGCTTCCGCCGGCAGTCCAGGCATTCCTGGTTGATCACTGGGTTCCACTGCTGCGCCAGATTGTCTGGCGGGAAGGGCCAGATGGCGAGAACTGGCGCCATGGCAAGCGCCTGCTGGAATGGATGGTGTGGGTGGGTGATCCGTCACTGTCCGGCCAGAATCTTGAACGCCTGTACCAGGTGGGAGAGCAACTGGCAGACCGTGTATCCGAGGTCTGGCACCGGATCTGGCAGGAAGCACCGCCGCAGGAGGCCCTTGCGGCGCTCGAGCAGGTGCTGGTGGAGCGACTCCGTGGGGGTGATGCCGGTGCTGCTTCCACCGGATCGCAGCTGGCGGTGCTGGATCCTGACAGTCGTTGGCTGGATCTGCAGGCGGTACCCGAAGACAGGCTGAACGGTTTGCGCGGACGATGGTTTGTGGAGGGTGCCGGAGCGAAGGAACAACGTCGTTTTTTCCTGGCCTGTTTCCCGGAGACCACGGAGATCCTGTGGAGTAACGGGTTTGGGGTGCGGCTGGGTATGACGTTATGGCCCACGTTCCTTCAGGCCCTGGATGCGGGTGCCATCCGGCCGTTACCGGAACTGACCCGTTTTGGTCAGGTTCTGGATGATACGGTATCGGCGCTGAGCCGGGTGCTGGCGTCCCAGCGTCGGCAGCGCCAGGAAGCTGCGCGTCGTGCCCGGGAGAAGGCGGAGCAGGTGCGATTGCAAAAGGAGGAACAGGAGCGGGAGCGCCAGCAAGCCGAGGCCCGTCGCGAGGCTGAGGCCGAGCGGAAACGCCAGCACGCCCGTGAGCGCGCCCTGCAGGAGGAGGCGGCACGGCTCGAGGCAGCCCGCGCAGCCGCCCGTGAGCAGGCGACGGCCGAGGTGGACAGGCTGGGGCCCGGCGGCTGGATCGCCCTGCACAGTGAACGGCCGGAGCCTCATGAACGCCGACTGAAACTCGCGGTGCGAATCAACGCCCGCCGAAAACTGGTTTTCGTCGACCGGCTTGGGCTCAATCGAACCGAGCTTACCATCGACGAACTGGTGGACCACCTGCTGGCCGGTAAGGCCCGGATTCTCGGCGCCCCGGCGGAGTTTGATGAAACCCTGAGCCGGGTAGTGGGCCGTATCCGGGTGGGGCGTTAACCGGGCGCCCGCTTTCACATAGACAGATGCAGCACTATGACAAGAGATCCGTATTCATTTGGACACCCGGAAACCGAGCCGGAGCGGGACCAGCGCACAGAGTACCGCCTTGCCGGCCGGACCACCGTTACCCTCGAGCTGGAGGCGGCAGAGCCCGATGGTGGCGATGACGCCAGGGTTATTCGTGCGAGTAGCTACGATGTGTCCACGGGTGGCATGAGACTGGAAACCAACGAGCCCCTGCCAGCCGGGGCATTGCTACCGGCGCGGATGGAATTGCCGGGCCATGGGGGTGGCTTCCCTTTGACGGTTGAGGTGATCTGGTGTCGGCCGTCAGAAACAGTGGGGCAGTGGCAGTCAGGGCTCAGTGTGCTGGACACGGCTGACGAGGGCTACCTGGCGTGGGTGGAGGCCATGGTCCGGATCATGGCGGTGGAATAGGGGGCTCAGCCCGGGCCAGGCCCGGGCTTGGCAAGGGCCTGTTCAGTCTTCCAGGGTGCCCATTCCGGTAATGTTGAAGCCGCAGTCCACGTACATCACTTCGCCGGTGACGCCGCTGGCCAGATCGGACCCCAGGAAAGCCGCTGCGTTGCCCACTTCTTTCTGGGTGACGTTCCGCTTGAGCGGAGCGCGACCGGCGTTCTCGTTGAGCATCCGGCGGAACGCCTTGATACCGGAGGCGGCCAGGGTCTTGATGGGGCCGGCGGAAATGGCGTTCACACGCACGCCGTCGCCACCCAGGGCCACCGCCATATAACGTACGCTCGCTTCCAGGGAGGCCTTGGCTAGGCCCATGACGTTGTAGTTCGGCAGTACTTTCTCGGAGCCCAGGTACGACAGGGTCATCAGGGAACTGCTTTCGTTCAGCAGGCCCTCCCTGCGGGCGCCCTTGGCCAGGGCCACAAAGCTGTATGAGCTGATGTCGTGGGCAATGCGGAAGCCTTCCCGGGTGGTAACGTCCACATAGTTGCCGTCCAGTTCGTGGGCCGGGGCGAAGCCCACTGCATGCACGATGATATCGATGGAGTCCCAGTGCTTTTTCAGGTCAGCGAATACCTGGTCGATTTCTTCATCGGAGGCAACGTCACAGGGAAAGGTGAGGGTGCTTCCCCAGCCCTCGGCAAAACCCTGAACCCGGGACTTGAGCTTGTCGTTCTGGTAGGTAAACGCCAGTTCGGCGCCCTGTTCGTGAAAGGCCTCGGCGATGCCGTAGGCAATTGAGTGCTTGCTCGCAACACCGACAATCAGTGCGCGTTTTCCGCTGAGGATTCCCATGGTTATTCTCCCTATGATGAATTTTGCGGGCATTATCCCTGATGGAAGTGGCGCTGCCTAACGGTCCATTGGTCGTAGGTCAGCGGTCGGTTCAGTTGCAGGCGGCCGATAGAACAGGGCGGCTGTCAGGAGTTCCCGGGTGTACTCCGTGCCGGGGTTCCGGAAGATGGTTTCAGCCGGGCCGCTTTCCACGATTTTGCCGCCACGCAGAACCAGCAACTGGTGACTCAGGGCCCTGACCACCGCCAGATCGTGACTGATAAAAAGGTAGCTCAGGCGGTAACGGGCCTGCAATTGCTGTAATAACTCGATGACCTGCTTCTGCACCGTGCGGTCCAGAGCCGATGTGGGCTCGTCGAGCACGATGATATCCGGCTGCAGAACCAGGGCCCGGGCAATGGCGATGCGTTGTCTCTGCCCACCGGAGAACTCGTGAGGATAGCGGTGGCGGGCCTCCGGGTCCAGTCCGACATCCTGCAGGGCCGCGATAACCCGGCGCTCCTGGGCCTCACGGTTTTCAGTGCCGTGGACCTCCAGGCCTTCCCGAACAATATCGCCCACCGACATGCGGGGGCTGAGGCTACCAAAGGGATCCTGGAAGACCAGCTGCATACGCCGGCGCCAGGGACGGAACTCCCGCTGGTTGAGGTGATCGATCCGTTCACCAAGAAATGCCACTCGACCCTCGCCTTCGGTGAGCTTGAGCAGGGCATGGCCGATGGTGGTCTTGCCGCTGCCGCTTTCGCCGACGATGCCCAGGGTCTCTCCCCGCCGAAGCCGGAAGCTGACATTCTGAACCGCGGGAAACCAGCGTCGCGTGCGGCCGAAGAGGGACTTGCCCACCGGGAAGCGGACGTTCAGCTCGTCCACCCGGAGCAGCTCTTCGCTGCCCTGGTCCAGCTCGCCCGGGTGTTCGGGAGGCTCTGAGTCCAGCAGCTTGCGGGTGTAGGGATGTGACGGTGACGTAAACACGTCGGTGGTAGCCCCCTGCTCAACCATGGCGCCGTTCTCCATCACCACGATCCGTCGGGCATAGTGACGGACAATGGAAAGGTCGTGGGTAATCAGCAGTATGGCCATTCCGAAGCGTTGCTGGAGCGACTTGAGCAGTTCCAGCACCTGTTTCTGAACCGTCACATCGAGAGCAGTGGTGGGCTCATCGGCGATCAGCAGGTCTGGTTCATTGGCCAGGGCCATGGCGATCATTACCCGTTGCTTCTGGCCTCCCGAGAGCTGGTGGGGGTAGCTTTTCAGGCGCTCACGGGGGTCGGGGATGCCCACCAGGTCGAGCAGTTCGACGACCCGGTTGCGTGCTTTATCCCCTCGGAGCCCTTTGTGCACTGACAGGATTTCGCTGATCTGCTTCTCCACGGTGTGGAGGGGGTTCAGCGAAGTCATCGGCTCCTGGAAAATCATGCTGATGGCGCGGCCCCTGACCTGGCGCATCCGGCGCTCGCCCGCCTGCAGCAGATCCTCACCCCGGTAAAAGATGGACCCGCGGGGATAACTCACCAGTCCTTCGTCCAGCAGCCTTAGCACGGAGAGGGCCGAGACAGATTTGCCAGAGCCACTCTCACCCACCAGCGCGACGGTCTCGCCCTGCCGGACCTCAAAGGAAAGGTCTGTCACTACCGGCTTGTCGTGACCGAACGTGAGGGTCAGATTATCGAAGCGCAGCACACTGCCCATATCAGTTCTTCCTCGGGTCGAATGCATCACGGACCGCTTCGCCAACGAAAACCAGCAGCGTCAGCATGAGGGCCAGGCTGAAGAACGCTGACATACCCAGCCAGGGCGCGTGCAGGTTTTCCTTGCCCTGATAGATCAGTTCGCCCAGGGAAGGCGAGCCCGGTGGCAGGCCAAAGCCCAGAAAGTCCAGTGAGGTCAGGGCGGTTATAGCGCCGGTGAGGATAAAGGGCAGGAAGGTCAGGGTCGCAACCATGGCGTTGGGCAGAATGTGCCGGAACATGATCTTGCGGTTGCCCAGGCCCAGGGCCCGGGCGGCCTTGACATATTCCAGGTTGCGGGCGCGGAGAAATTCTGCCCGCACCACGTCCACCAGGCCCATCCAGCTGAACAGCAGCATGATGCCCAGCAACCACCAGAAGTTGGGCTGCAGGATTGCCGACAGGATGATCAGCAGGTAAAGCACCGGCAACCCGGACCAGATCTCGATAAATCGCTGACCGAACAGGTCGATCCTGCCCCCGTAGTAACCTTGCAAGGCGCCGACCGCAACGCCCACAAGGCAGCTCAGGCCAGTAAGAATCAGCCCGAACAGTACCGAGATACGGAATCCATAGATGACACGGGCGGCTACGTCCCGGGCCTGGTCATCGGTACCGAGCCAGTTCTCCGCCGAGGGCGGAGCAGGGGAAGGCTGCTCCAGTTCATAGTGAACCGTGTCATAGCTGAACCGGATAGGCGGCCACAACATCCACCCGTTGGCGCTGATTTCGTCGGCGATAAAGCGCTCCCGGTAGTCGGCCTCTGACGGCAGGAAGCCACCAAAGGTTTCTTCCGGCACTGACTGAACCACCGGAAAGTACAGGTCTCCCTTGTAGGACACCACCAGAGGGCGGTCATTGGCTATCAGCTCGGCACACAGGGACAGCCCGAACAGGGCGAGAAAAACCCACAGGGACCAGTAGCCGCGGCGATTACGGCGGAAGTTGGCCAGGCGACGTTGCTGAATGGGAGACAAGCCCTAGCCCTCCCTGCTTTCAAAATCGATGCGGGGATCCACTGCCACGTAGGTGAGGTCGCTCACCAGCTTTAGCAGCAGACCCATCAAAGTGAAGATGTACAGTGCGCCAAAGATTACCGGATAGTCCCGGTTGAGGGCTGCCTCGAATCCCAGCAGTCCCAGTCCGTCGAGGGAGAAAATGACCTCGATCAGCAGCGATCCGGTAAAGAACAGGCTGACCAGTACCCCGGGCATGCTCGCAATCACGATCAGCATGGCGTTGCGGAATACATGGCCGTAAAGCACCTGGCGCTGGCTCAGCCCCTTGGCCCTGGCGGTCACTACATAGTGTTTGCCGATCTCGTCGAGAAAGGAGTTTTTGGTAAGCAGGGTCAGGGTCGCGAAGCCACCGATAACATTGGCGGTAACCGGCAATACCAGGTGCCAGAAGTAGTCCCTGATTTTCTCCGGCCAGGACATTTCATCAAAGTTGCTGGATGTCAGGCCGCTGTTGGGAAAGATGTCGAAATAGCTGCCGCCGGCAAACAGAACGATCAGCAGGATGGCGAACAGGAAGCCCGGTATGGCGTAGCCGACCACGATAAGGGAGCTGGTCCACACGTCGAACCGGGAGCCGTCACTCACTGCCTTGCGGATACCCAGGGGAATCGAGATCAGATAGATTACCAGGGTGGACCAGAGGCCAAGGGAAATCGATACTGGTAGCTTGTCGATGATCAACTCCACCACGCTGCGGTCGCGATAGAAAGAATCACCGAAATCAAAGCGGGCGTAATCCGCCACCATCTGGAAAAAACGTTCATGGGCCGGCCTGTCAAAGCCGTACATGGCTTCTATTTCGGCCAGAAGCTCCGGATGTATGCCCCTGGACGCCCGTGAGTCCGACCCGCTGGATACCTCGCCGCCACCGCCACCACCGGCACGGCTCAGCGCACTGTCGCCATGCCCCTGCATTTGAGCCAGCATCTGTTCGACTGGCCCGCCCGGTGCGGCCTGGATGATGGCAAAGTTGAGCAGCATGATCCCGAACAGGGTCGGGATAATCAACGCCAGTCGCCGGAGTATATAGCCGCCCATGGTTGCTATCAGCTCCGGTGGTAGGGATGGTTGGCGGTGGTCAGCATGAAATCAGTTGCCATACCACCAGTTGTTGATATCGATACCGTTCTTCGGGGTAGATTCCGGCCGCTCCAGGAATGACCAGTAGGCAATCCGGTCCATGGAGAGGTGCCACTGGGGCACGACGTAGTGGCCGTGAAGCAGCACCCGGTCCAGGGCGCGGGTGCGGTGCTCAAGCTCTTCCCGGTCCGGTGCCTGTATGACCTGTTCCACCAGCGCGTCCACAACCGGGTCGCTGATACCGGCATAGTTGCGAGAACCCTTGATGTCGGCAACGGAGGAATGCCAGAAATCCCGTTGCTCGTTACCGGGAGAGTCTGACTGGGAAATTACCTGGCTAATAATGTCAAAGTCGAAATTCTGTACCCGCTCCACATACTGGTTGGTATCCACCAGGCGCACATCCACTTTCATGCCCAGGCGTTCCAGGTTGTTCTTGAACGGGAGCACAATGCGTTCAAAGTTTTTCTGGTGAAGCAGGAACTCGAATGACAGCCGTTCGCCACTCTCGCTGTGCACCATGGTTCCGTCCTGGATCCGGTAGCCGGCCTGCTGAAGCAGGGCCATCGCCTGACGCAGGTTGTCGCGGAGTGTCTGATCCCCCTCGGTGGAGGGAGGTGCGTAGGCCTCAGTGAAAACGTCCTCGGGAAGCTGGTCGCGGAACGGTTCGAGGATTTCCAGCTCACGTCCTTCCGGCAGGCCCGAAGAGGCCAGTTCGCTGTTCTCGAAGTAGCTGCTGGTACGGGTGTACTGATCGTGGAACAGGTTGCGGTTGGCCCAGTCAAAATCGAAGGCATGGGCAATGGCCTCACGCACCCGCGGATCCGCAAACTGTCCACGGCGGGTATTGAAGATGAAGGCCTGCATGCCGGCCGGGCGCTCGTGTTCAATGGCTTCGGTCACGATCTGCCCATTGCTGAATCGGTCACCGGTGTAGGCGGTAGCCCAGTTCTTGGCGGAACTTTCGACCCGGAAGTCATAGTCACCCGCCTTGAAGGCTTCCAGTGAAACCGTTTCGTCGGAATAGTAATCGTAACGCAGTCGGTCGAAGTTGTAGCGCCCCTTGCGAACCGGCAGGTCCTTTGCCCAATAATCGTCTACACGCTCATAGGCGATGTAGCGACCGGCTTCGAACTCCTTTATACGGTAGGGCCCACTGCCCAGGGGCGGAGTGAGGCCTTTCTCCCCGAATGTCCGTTCTTCCCAGTAGTGGGCCGGCAGAACGGGCATCTGGCCCAGAATCAGCGGTAGCTCCCGGTTATCGGTGTCGCCGAAGTCAAAGCGTACCCGGTGCTCGGATTCCACGGTAACCTCTTCCACCCCGCCATAGTAACTGCGGTAAAACGGGTGCCCGTCTTCCATCAGGGTATTGAAGGTGAATGCGACATCTTCGGCAGTGATGGGATGGCCATCATGGAACCGGGCTTCCGGACGCAGGTTGTACACAACATAGCTGCGGTCTTCCGGCGTCTCGATGCTTTCGGCGATCAGCCCATAGGCGCTGAACGGCTCGTCATCGGATGAGACCAGCAAGGTCTCGTAAAGGTAGCTGTTGATACCGGCCGCAGCAACACCGCGCACCACGAACGGGTTGAAGCTGTCATAGCCATTGGCCCTCACGGCCAGTCTCAGACGACCGCCCTTGGGGGCTTCCGGATTGACGTAGTCGAAGTGCTCGAAGCCGGGGCCATAGGCCGGTTCCCCATGCATGGCCAGGCCATGCACAGGTTTTTCAGGACCGGGAGGAGAGTCGTTTGTCGGGGTCTCCGCCGTGGCGAAGCCGGCGGTTAATGTCAGGGTGCCCAGTAGAAGTAAGCAGGACGAAAAGCAGGAAATCCTTGGGCTGGCCATAGCTGTTGTCGTACCCGTTGTTGTTGGTGGGGCTGCCGATAAAACAGCCCCGGGAAACTTTTGAAAACCTTGGACCGGAAAACTCAGGGGCTGTTCCGTACATCCACGTAAAGTACCAGACTCTGCCCCGGTTGCAGATAACGGGAGGTGCTCAGGTCGTTCCAGGCTGCAATATCACGGACGTTAACCGCAAACCGGTTGGCAATGGTCGACAGGGAATCCCCCTGGCGTACCCGGTAGCCTACCTTGCGGACCATTCCGGAGCGATTGCTTCCGGAGCGGCTGTTGGTGGCAACCCGGGTGCCCGAAGCGGTTCCCGCATTCTTCGACCATATCACCAGCTTGCGGCCCGGTACCAGGGGGTCCCCCGGAGCCATGCCATTCCAGGCCGCCACCTGCCGTACGCTGACGCCGTGCTCCCGGGCAATATCCCAGAAGGTGTCGCCCCGGGCGACCAGGTGCTCGACACGCTCGCCACCGCTGCTCCGGCCCGCGCTTGCCTGTTTGCTTGCAATGCGCTGGCCCTCACTCAGGCGGTAGTTGTCCTGGTCAGCCCGGGCGGAGGGAATCAGCAACTGCTGGCCGACCCGAATCATGTCACTTCTGAGTTTGTTGACTTCCTTCAGAACCGAAGGCGTGGTGTTGTAGCGACGGGCGATGGCGCCCAGATTGTCCCCGGAGCGTACCTGATAGTTTTCCCAGGAGACCCGGGTGTCCGGGTCGAGGGAGGCGATTTCCTGGCGGAACCGGTCAGCGCTGGCCACTGGCACCAACAGGCGATGGGGGCCTTCCGGACGTGTTGCCCAGCGGTTGAAGGACGGGTTGAGCAGGTAGACCTCGTCCACGTCGACGCCGGCGAGTTCTGCAGCGTGGGCCAGGTCGATCTGCCCTCCGGTTTCCACCACTTCAAAATAAGGCTCGTCCTCCAGCGACGGCAGGGTAATGCCATAGGCCTCGGGGTCATCAAATATCTTTGCCAGGGCAATCAGTTTGGGCACGTAGTGCCGGGTTTCCTTCGGCAACTGCAGTGACCAGTAGTCGGTGGGTTTATCCTGGCGGTTATTGCGACGGATAGCGCTGTTCACGGTGCCGCCACCACTGTTATAAGCTGCCAGTGCCAGGGTGGGGTCACCGTCGAAGCGCTGGGCGAGCTGATCCAGATAGGTGAGGGCGGCGTCGGTGGAGGCAATCACATCACGGCGGTCATCGTGCCACCAGCTCTGGTCCAGTCCGAAATGGCGACCGGTGCCGGGAACGAACTGCCAGAGGCCGGAGGCACGGCCATGGGAGTACGCGAACGGATCGAAGGCACTTTCGACCACTGGAAGCAGGGCGTATTCCGTGGGCAGCCCGCGGCGCTCGGTTTCTTCGACTATGTAGTGCAGGTAGCGGCGCCCCCGCTCCACCACCCGCTCAATGTAGGCCGGATGACGGGCATACCAGTCAAGCTGTTGCTGAACCCTTTCGTCACCCTGTTCGTGATCCATGTCAAAGCCGTTGCGCAGCCTGGTCCACAGATCCCGCTCCTCTTTGGCGGATTCCTCCCCCGTCACCTCGCCGGAGTCGAGCCGGTTGCGGGCGTTCTCGGCCGTCTGTTTGAGAGAGGGCTCGATGGAGTCATCCAGCTCGGTGGTGTCATCGTCGCGACGACCTTCCACGGACTCTTTCAGGGCTTCATCTCCGGCAGCCACCGTCTGCTGGTGGGTGTCGAGCACGGCATCATCATTCTTGCCGAACCACGCGGGGGTCGAGGAACAGCCGGTCAGCAATACGGTAAGGAGGGTGAGGGTGGTGGTACGTCTAGCCATCATAATCGACATTCCAGGGCTCGGACGGGGCCTGGAAGTCTGCATGGCAGGAAAGTCGGACAGACTTCCGCTATGTTCCCTGGCTTCCGAGCGGGGTTATCGGGTTCTTTGAAACGTTGGCGATTCTATGTGTGCCGGCAACCCGGGTCAATGAAACCCGCGTTACGTGATCGCAACAGCGTTCCCCGGCGGGCGATCGTCCGCCCGGGGCCGGGGCGCAGTCAGTATAACGGATCAGAAATGGTCCTTGCCGTGACGAACTGCCGCAAATACGCCGCTGTCACTGTCGGTAACGAGTCCCTGGGCGCGCCCATACTCGGTGGCCACCCGTATAACCGCCGGGTCATCCCAGCGCAGGAAAGGATTGCGCTGCTTCTCGTCACCCAGCGTAACGGGCACTGTGGGTTTGTCGTCGTCCCTGAGTGCCCGGCAGTGTTCCTCAAAAGCGGCCAGGGCCGGGTCGTCGGGCAGCCAGGCACGGGCAAAGCGCAGATTGGCGAGAGTGTATTCATGGGCACAGTAGACCAGGGTATTGTCCGGCAGGTTGCGAAGCCCGGCGAGTGATTCAACCATCTGCCCCGGTGTGCCCTCGAACAGGCGGCCACATCCACAGGCGAACAGGGTGTCACCGCAGAACAGCACCGGGTGACCGGCCACCTCGGTGTCGGAAAAATATGCGATGTGGTCCAGGGTGTGGCCGGGTGTGGCCAGTACCTCAAAGGTCAGGCTCTGCCACACCACTTCGTCGCCGGCATGAACGGTATCCGTACCGTCGGCAAACGGGGAATCCGAGGGCGCCACGATGCGCTCCGGCTGAAAGCGGCTGCGCAGTTCGGCAATGCCTCCGGTATGGTCCGGGTGGTGGTGGGTGACGAGGATGGTGTCCAGGGTCAGGCCCTGGCGTTCCAGGTATTCGGCCACCGGCGCCGCCTGGCCGGGGTCGACCACCAGTGCCTTGCCGGACTCCGAATCTGCCAGGCACCAGATGTAGTTATCGGAGAACGCCGGAATTGGTGTAATACTCAGCATAGGGGCCTCGGTTCAGGTGGAGGATAGTCACTGCTATCATAGAGCATCAGACAGTCTGTGCCCAAGGGAAGCTCAACGAGGCTCCCGCGCAGGTGAGGGGGAAAGGATGGCACAAGGCAATCGGGATCAATGGCGGCGGCTCCGGCGCTCCATGGGAAAACGGCCGGATTACAGGGTCTCCCATCGGAATCTGGAGAACTGGTTTCACTCCTCCCTTGGCCAGGCGCTGCTCGAGGATCAGCGGGCCTGTGTCAACACCCACGTACAGGATCTCGGCGGTGCCCGTCAGCTACATATAGCCCTGAGCCACCGCCTGCCACTGGCGCCCGATACCGATTTCACCCAGCACATCCTGGCAACGCCCTACTGGCACTCCGAGCTGCCGGAGGGGGTCGTTGTCTGTGATCCTGACGAGCTGCCTTTTCCATCTGCATCCATCGACCTCGTCATTCTGCACCACAGCGCGGATTTCTCGGCCTGGCCCCACCAGGTGCTCCGGGAGTCCGCCCGTGTGCTGAGGGGCGGAGGGCAGTTGCTGGTCCTGGGATTCAATCCGCTGAGCAGTTGGGGTGTTCGCCGGTTGCTCAGCCGCCGGCGCAAGGGCCCCTGGGGTGGTCGTTTTCTGCTTCGATCCAGAATGGAGGACTGGCTCAACCTGCTTGATTGCACGGTGGAAAGCTCAGGCAGTTATTTCTTCCGGTTGCCGGTACAGAACGAGCGGCTTCTCGAACGTCACAGCGTACTGGAGTATATGGGGACGCAGGGGATGCTGCCCCTGGGCGCCTATTACTGCATACTCGCGAGCAAGCGTGTATGCGCCCCGGTAGCCCGCCGCCGTTCATGGCGGCCCGGCAAGGTGATTCCCTTGCCTACACCCGGTACACTCGGCGCCTCACGACAGGCCCGGTACCGGGAAGACACCGGGCGTAACGCCGAAGGATGCTGACTGCGGAACAAAGATGAGCAAACGTGTAACGTTGTATACGGACGGCGCCTGCAAGGGTAACCCGGGGCCGGGGGGCTGGGGCGTCCTGCTACGCTATGGCGACAGATCGAAAGAACTGTGTGGCGGTGAAGCCGTCACCACCAACAACCGGATGGAGCTGATGGCCGCCATCGAGGGGCTACGGGCGTTGACCCGCGGTTGCCATGTTGACCTTTATACCGACTCGCAATACGTTCGCAAGGGCATCACCGAGTGGATGGCCGGGTGGAAGAAAAACGGCTGGAAAACCGCCGCCAGAAAGCCGGTAAAGAACGAGGACCTCTGGAGGGCACTGGACGAGGAAGTCGCCCGCCATGAGGTGGAGTGGCACTGGGTGAAGGGGCATTCCGGCGTACCGGACAATGAACGGGCCGATGCCCTGGCGAATCTGGGTATCGAAAAGGCGGCGTCAGGAAAAGGGTAGTAATCGGATGAGACAGATTGTTCTGGATACAGAAACCACGGGCATCGACCCCAATGAGGGGCACCGCATTATCGAGATCGGTTGTGTGGAGCTGATGGAGCGGCAGCTCACCGGCAGGCACTACCATGTCTATATCAACCCGGAGCGGGAGGTGGAGGAAGAAGCCATCTCTGTTCACGGTATTACCAATGAATTCCTTGCGGACAAGCCCCGGTTCCACGAGATCGCGCAGGAATTCCTCGAGTTTATTGACGGCGCCGAACTGGTCATACACAACGCGGCCTTCGACGTCGGGTTTATCGATGCCGAGTTTGGCCGTATCAAACCCGTGCGAAAAGTGGGGGAACACTGTTCGGTACTGGACTCCCTGGCGGTAGCCCGTCGCAAGCACCCGGGGCAGAAGAACAGCCTGGATGCCCTGTGCAAGCGATACGGGGTCGATAACAGCAACCGGGAACTTCACGGGGCGTTGCTGGATGCCGAGATACTCGCCGACGTATTCCTGCTGCTCACCGGTGGTCAGACCGCCTTGTCACTGGATGCCGGAAGTGATGGCGACCAGGGCGGCCAGGTGATCCGTCGACTGCCCGGGGATCGTCCGGCCCTCGCCGTAGTAAGGGCCTCGGAAGAGGAACTTGGCGCCCATGAAGCCTTTCTTGATGCGGTTGAAAAGGCCGGTGGTGAAGCTGTCTGGCGTAACGCCTGAAAGTCGGGGGAAGGCCCCGTTGCAATGGTTGGTGCACAGAACTGAGAACTGTTTAGGATATCTTGAAAGTAGCGACAGAGGTCCCTTGAGCGGGCAAGCTTTTGTGTTATAAGTAATGGACAGTCCTTGAATTACGGCAATTCGTCAGGGCAGGTTCTCATCCGGTTTCCTTGACCGGGATTAGTGCCCGACCATGCAGTACCCGTTGTAGCCGGGGGCCGGTCATCCGGCGCCCCCGGGAAAACCCCTGTTCAGGTCAGTCCTGTGCAGGAGGTGCCCGGATGTTGTTGTGTATGGGGTACCTGCGCAGGCAAAGCTGAGACAGGAAGCGTCAGTTTATGATTCAGTCGTCACTTGCGACGAAGTCACAGTCGTTCGATCTGGTCAAAAGCGAGATCGAACAGACTATCCGCAATGCGGAAACCAGCCTGGAACGCTTCCAGGAAAACCGTGAGAGCGGGGAAGACCTCCAGAACTGTGTGGATTACCTGAACCAGCTTCGGGGCATCTTTGTGCTGGTGGAACTCCGTGGCGGCACCCTGCTTTGCAAGGAGGCCGTAGCCGTTGCCAATGATGTGCCCGTTGGTGCCAGCGACGACAAGAACATCCTGCTGACTACCCTCAACAGTGCCCTGTTCATTCTCCGCCGCTATGTGGAGTATTATCACCAGCAGCGGGAAGACCACCCCGAGTTGCTGCTGCCCATCATCAACGAACTTCGGGTAGCCCGGGGTGAGGCGCCCCACCCGGAATCCCATTTCTTCGAGCTGGACACCGCGCAGCGGCCGGACTTTTGTACCGGTGTGGCCACAGAGCCAATGGAGCTTTCTGACGGCGAGTTTGAAGCCTATGCCCGCCGGATGCGCCTGATGCTTCAGGTCGCCCTGGTGGGCGTGATCCGGGAACGTAACGAAGTGGTGAGCAAGAAGCTGATTGCCCGGGCGTCCCGTGGTTTCGCGCGCCTGTGCGGAGAAGGGCAGCTGAAACAGCTCTGGTGCCTGCTGATGGTGGTGGCTGAAACCATGACCGACCGGGCCATGGGGTTCAACCAGGCTCGCAAGCGCCTGCTGATGCGCATTGAAAGGTACAGCCGCGACATGGTCTATGTGGGGCGCACCGCTGCCCGCCGCACGCTGGACGAAGCCATCATACGCGACCTGGTCTACCTGCTATACCGTAGTGGTTCCGCCAACCAGGAGGTTCAGCGCATTCTGTCAGCCTGGAACCTTGCCCCTTCCGACTACCCGGAATCCATGATGGAGGCACACCGCAAACGCCTGTACGGGCCGGGGGCGGACGTACTCAGGTCTCTGTCCACCGCATTGCAGGATGAGCTTAATCAGCTCAAGGACCGGCTGGATATTATTGAGCGGGGCATTGAGCCGGATCTCAGTGAGCTTTCCACCATCGCTGATTCCCTGCAACGGCTCGCAAACACCCTGAGCATGCTCGACCTTAACCGGCTGGCGGACATCGCCCGCAGCGAGGCTGACCGACTACGAACCTGGGAGCAGTCCGGGGCACTACCTGCGGAAGAGGAACTCTACGCCCTGGCAGATGCAGTACTTGGCGTGGAGAGCGCCGTTCAGCAAATGGTCTCCCGGGGTATTACCTCCGAGACGGATGCCCTGGCCATTGCCAGGCCGGAAGCCCGGGAGGGCTCCCTGTACCTGCGGGAGGCCGCGATCGTCGTGGGTGATGAGGCGCGCAGTGCACTGACCCTCGCAAAACGGGCCATCACCGCCTTTGTCGAGTCTGACTATGACAAGCTCCACCTGGCCAATCTGCCCAATACACTGCACAGTATCTGGGGCGGCCTGCAGATGATCGGTGACCCGGACGCTGCAGACGTCATGGATCGGGTGGCCCGCTCTATCCAGACCCGTCTGCTGGACGTTAAGGAGCCACCGGGTAATGCCGTGCTGGAGTCCCTGGCGGACGCGCTTACGTCCCTGGAGTACTACATCGAGAGTATCGGCACCCGCGATAGTCGCAATCCGGACCTGCTCCGGCTGGCTGAGACCTCACTGGATGACGGGGGACTCTGAGGGTTCGGTCAGATCTGAACTGAATCCCCTGGTCCTGACAACGAAAAAAGGCACCCTCAGGTGCCTTTTTCGTCTCTGCCGAACGCTCAGCCCATGGAGAATAGCTGCCCCAGTTTGGTGGCCAGCATCATGTCGCCTTCGGCCCGCAGCTGGCCGGACATGAACGCCTGCATGCCGTCTGTCTCACCGGAGGCAATGCCCTTGAGGGTGGCCGCGTCCATGATCAGGGTGACAGAAGGATCTTCATGGTCACCTTCCACCACCTTGCAGGTGCCGTCCTTGACGATCACATGGTGGTTCTGGTCGTCTTCAATATTGAACTGGAAGACCAGATCCATGCCGTCGGCGGCTTCCGGGTTGAAGTTCTGTTCGAATTTCTCGAATACCTGGGCTACGGACATTATTTTTTCCCTTAAGTGTGTAACTGACTCTGCGGGTGAGGATATCACGCCTTGCCGGTGTGCCGGCCGGCGGCTTTTCTGCTCCAGCGGGGACTGTCGGGCCTCCCGGCCAGCCGGCTCAGTCCGACTTTAGGTGGCGCACCGGGGAGTGTCAAGGAAAAATCAAACGATCGTTTGATAAGTTTTGCGGGTGGGAGGTTGTACACACCATGGCCTCGGTTACAATCGGGTTTCTGTCGGTTGTACTCAGGTGCAATGTCGCATTGCGCCAGCAACCGGGCACGGTCATGGCCGTGTACCACGAACATCATGGAGTGTGCATTGGAATTTCTCTCTGACTACGGGCTGTTTCTTGCCAAGGTGGCGACCTTCGTGGTCGCCGTGGTGATTGTGATCGTGCTGGGTGCCGCCGCTGTCCAGCGTAACCGGGGCGAGGGGGACGACGAGGGTGAACTTACTGTCCGCCGTCTCAACGAAAAATACCGCAAGCTGCGGGAAGCCATTGAAAGCCGGATGCTCTCGCCGGACCAGCGCAAGGTCTGGAAAAAGGCCAGGCAGAAAGCGGAAAAGGCCGCCCGCAAGGCCCGTAAAGGCAAGGCTGAGGGCGACGAGGAAAAGCGCAGCCGGACCTTCGTGATCGATTTTGACGGAGACATCAGGGCCTCGGATACCGAGACCCTTCGCAAGTCAGTGACGGCTGTGTTGGCCGTAGCCGATCCGGAGAAGGATGAGGTGGTGATCCGGCTGGAAAGTGGCGGCGGCCTGGTCCATGCCTATGGCCTTGCCGCCGCCCAGCTGGACCGTATTCGCAGCAAGGGCATCAGGCTGACGGCCTGTGTCGACAAGGTCGCGGCCAGCGGCGGTTATATGATGGCCTGTGTCGCCGACCGTATTGTCGCTTCACCATTTGCGGTACTGGGCTCCATCGGTGTGGTGGCCCAGCTGCCCAATTTCCATCGTGTGCTGAAAAAGCACGACGTTGACTATGAGATTCTCACCGCCGGGGAGCACAAGCGAACACTGACAATATTCGGCGAGAATACGGAAAAAGGGCGTCGCAAGTTTCTGGACGATCTTGAAGACACCCATCACCTGTTCAAGGACTATGTCAGCGAGCGGCGTCCGGAGCTGGATATCGACAAGGTCTCCAACGGGGATATCTGGTTCGGTACCCGTGCCCTGGAGGTGAAGCTGATTGATGAAGTCAAAACGTCTGACGAGTACCTGATTGACGCCTGTGACCGGTCCGAGGTGGTCTCCGTCGGGTTCCAGCGCAAACGGAGCCTGCCGGAGAAACTCGGGCTGGCCACCAGCGCTGCCCTGGAACATACGGTTTGGCGGCTGTTGAGTACGTTTCGTAACCAGAATCTCCAATAACAATTCCCAACCCCAGGAGGACGATTATGAGCAATGATATCGAATACAAGGCGTGGCGCGTTCATGAGAAGGACGGCGAATACGTGGGTGCAGAGGAAACCTGCAGCGTGGCGGACCTGCCCGCCAATGAGGTGCTGATCCGGGTCACTCACTCGTCCCTGAACTACAAGGATGCTCTGTCAGCGTCCGGCAACAAGGGGGTCACCCGGAACTTTCCCCACACTCCGGGTATTGATGCAGCCGGTGAAGTGGTGGAGTCAGGTGGCACTCCGGGTAAGGGTAGCCAGGTTATTGTCACTGGCTACGATCTGGGCATGAACACCCCTGGCGGCTTCGGGGAGTATATCCGAGTGCCGGCGCAGTGGTGCGTGGAAATGCCCGCCGGCTGGGATGCGCGCAAGGCCATGATCTACGGCACCGCCGGGCTCACCGCAGGACTCTGCGTCAACAAGCTGCTGAGAATGGGCGCCGCCCCCGAACAGGGTCCGGTGGTGGTGACCGGGGCCAGTGGTGCCGTCGGCACAGTGGCGGTGGAGATCCTGGCCGGCCTTGGCTTTGAGGTGACGGCGGTTTCCGGCAAGAAGGACCAGACCGATGCCCTCAAGGCTCTGGGTGCAACGGACGTGGTTGGTCGTGAGGCCCTGGAGGCATCACCCAAGCCGATGCTGAAGCCAGTCTATGCCAATGCCGTCGACACGGTGGGCGGCGCGCCGCTGGCTGAGCTGCTCAAGCAGATTCTGCCGGGCGGTTCCGTGTCCTGCTGTGGTCTGGTGGCCGGGCCCAAGGTGGAAACTACGGTTATGCCTTTCATCCTGCGCGGTGTAAACCTGCTGGGTGTCGACTCCGTGGAGATCCCGCTGGATCAGAAGCGGCAGGTCTGGCAAAAACTTTCCTCGGACTGGGCCTGCCCGAAGACAGAAGCGGCGGCTCGAGACATTGGCCGCGGTGATCTGGGCGGGGCGCTCAAGGCGTTCCTGAAGGGAGAGTCGGTAGGCAAGATTGTGCTGGATCACGCCCGCTGATCTTAAAGCCTGACCAGTCTTCATTGGGCGATGGTCGATGGCCCGCAACAAAAAACGCTGACCCGGTATCGGGTCAGCGTTTTTTTGTAAGCCCGCTGGCTCAGGCCGTAGCGGCTACCGGAAACTCGCCGCGCCGGCGGAACAGGGGTTCGTCGTTGTCGGTGGCGGCCTGGTAGGCGTTGCTGAAGAAGTTTAAGCAACGGGGAGCCTTGCTGATGTCCTTGTCCGGGCGCAGGGCGTAGCTGTCAAAGCCACAGCGTTTCATGAACTGAAGCTGGTCCAGCAGGACATCGCCAATTGCCCGGAGCTCACCCTGGTAGCCAAACCGCTCCCGGAGCAGGCGGCCGGAAGAATAGCCCCGGCCGTCACTGAACTTGGGGAAGTTCACCGCAATCAGCGGAAGCCGGTGAACATGGTCCGCAATCAGTTCGGGTTCTTCATGGCTGTCGAGCCAGAGACCAATCTGGCTGTTACCGGCGAAATGCTCCCGGCCTGCGAGCCACAGCTCGGCAGGAACCAGGCACGGGCCCTCTGGCAAGGTCAGCGATTCGCCCTCGGCCGGATGCTCGAGTACCTGCCAGGCATCGACCACGATCGTGCCGTCGTGTTTGACGATATTACGCATATACACGCTCCTTGAAGGGGGCAATCCCGATACGGCGGTAGGTATCGAGGAACTCTTCCTCTTCGGTCCGGTTGTCCACATAGACATTGATGATCTTCTCGATCACCTGGGGCATGTCATCCCGGGCGAAGGAGGGGCCCAGTATCTTGCCGATGGCGGCATCGTGCTGGGATGCACCACCGAGGCTGATCTGGTAGTACTCTTCGCCTTTCTTGTCCACACCCAGCACGCCGATATGTCCCACATGGTGATGGCCACAGGCGTTCATGCAGCCAGAAATGTTCAGGTCGATATTGCCCAGGTCATACAGGAAATCCAGGTCGTCAAAGCGGCGCTGGATCGACTCGGCCACCGGAATCGACTTGGCATTGGCTAGGGCACAGTAGTCGCCGCCCGGGCAGCAGATAATATCGGTCAGGGTATTCAGGTTGGCCGTGGCGAACCCCATGGGCCGGCTGGCCTGCCAGAGTTCGAACAGCTGGTCCTGGCGAACATCCGCAAGTACCACATTCTGCTCGTGGGTAACCCGGACCTCGCCAAAGCTGTACTCGTCGGCGAGATCAGCAATCTGTTCCAGCTGGCGGTCGGTCACGTCGCCCGGCGGAGTTCCGGTTTTTTTCATGGTCAGCGTAACGATCGCGTAGCCCGGCTTCTTGTGACTGTGCACATTGCGGCGGACCCAGTTGTTGAAGGCCTTGCTATCACCACGGGCAGTCTCCAGCGCCGGCGGATTGTCCTGCAGGGCCTCATAGGCCGGCTCTGTAAAGAAGCCTTTCATCCGGTCAATGGCTTCGCGGGTAAGGCGGGTGGGCGAGTCCTTTATATGGGACCACTCAGCCTCCACACGCTCCGCAAACCCTTCCGGTGTCAGTGCTTTTACCAGAATCTTGATCCGTGCCTTGTACTTGTTGTCCCGGCGGCCATAGCGGTTATAAACCCGCAGGATTGCCTCCAGATAGGTCAGCAGGTCCGGCTCGGGGATAAAGTCACGGATGACCGGGCCCACCATGGGTGTCCGCCCGAGGCCGCCACCCACATGGACGCGGAAGCCCAGCTCACCAGCTTCATTACGGACCATCTGCAGGCCGATGTCATGAACCTGGATTGCCGCACGGTCGGTGTGCTCAGAAGCATTGACCGCCACCTTGAACTTCCGGGGCAGGAAGGCAAATTCCGGATGGTAGGTAGACCATTGCCGGATGATTTCGCAATAGGGTCGCGGATCGGTAATCTCGTCGGCCTGGACGCCGGCAAACTGGTCTGTGGTGGTATTGCGGATGCAGTTGCCGCTGGTCTGGTTGGCGTGCATCTCCACTTCGGCCAGTTCCGCGAGGATGTCAGGCACGTCTTCCAGCGCCGGCCAGTTAAGCTGGACATTCTGGCGGGTGGTGAAATGGGCGTATCCCTTGTCATAGTCACGGGTAATTCGCGCCAGGCGACGCAGCTGGGCAGACCGCATCATGCCATAGGGTACGCAGATGCGGAGCATGGGAGCCAGGCGCTGTACATAGAGGCCGTTCTGCAGCCGCAGGGGCAGAAATTCGTCTTCGCTCAGTTCGCCGGCGAGGGCACGATCGGTCTGGTCCCGGAACTGGGCGACGCGCTCCGCCAGTAGCTGCCGGTCGTGTTCATCGTAAACGTACATAATCGGGTGATCCTGAATAATCCTGGGTACGGTTGCTGGCAGGGATGACATCGATCAACCAGTGCAGATGCGGGGCAGGATAGCACTACGTCCTTATTCTTAAAATGATTATTTCAAAATATGGTAATCGATTTAAGTGATAAGAAGCGGAGAACTTTCGCCGCGGTTTCCCGGGCAGGCGGTTAACGAAAATGGTAATCAGAGGACACTGCGGGTGGACTTGCCTGATGAGGTAACCTAAATTAGGAAGGCCGGCGCGGTAACCGGAATTCGTGGAAAAACAAGACCAACAACAGCAAGAACGGAGAACCGTCTATGAAGAAAAGTACCCTGAAAGACAGCCAGGTTGACGCCATCGCATTCACCATGCTGGTTCTGCTTGTAGTGGCTTTTGCGGTTACCTGGGTTTCCGGCCAGTAGCCCGGATCGTATGCCTGGCGGCAGGTGGCGTCCGATGGCGAGCCTGCCCGTCACCCGCGCCTTACCCGGACGACAACACCAGCTGTACGATCAGCGCCAACACTCCGATAAAGCCGAAGGTAAACAGCAGGCCGGCCACGATATAGGGTACCGGGCTGTGACTGCTGAAGTCCTCTTCGTGGCGTTTGCCTGACTGAACACCGAATGCACCTGCCAGTACGCTCTGCAATACTTTGAGTACGCCTGGGCCCTTGCGGCGCGAGCTGCTGTTCTCGTTGCGGGATTGCTCTGTCATGGAAACTCCCTGTTCTTGTTATAGCGAGAATGCCGTGTGGCCGGAAAGAACTCAAGGGTCCCTCCGGCCTTTGTCGGCGAAGCGTTACTCCGCCGGATCGTAGGCCAGGCTGGGAGCGAGCCAGCGTTCGGCCTCTGCCTTGCTCAGCCCTTTACGTTCCGCATAATCCGCCACCTGGTCCTTGCCGATCTTGCCGACCGCAAAGTACTTTGATTCCGGGTGGGCAAAGTACCACCCGGAAACCGCTGCGGTTGGGAACATGGCGAAGTGTTCCGTCAGCTCGATGCCGGCATTTTCAGGGGCCTGCAGCAGCTCAAACAGGGTTGCCTTCTCGGTATGGTCCGGGCAGGCGGGATAGCCGGGAGCAGGGCGGATACCCTGGTATTTTTCCCGGATAAGGTCGTCGTTCTCCAGCGACTCTTCAGGCTGATAACCCCAGAACTCCTTGCGGACACGTTCGTGCATGCGCTCGGCGAAGGCTTCCGCCAGTCGGTCTGCCAGCGCTTTCACCATGATGGCATTGTAGTCATCATTGGCGTCTTTGAACTCGAGGGAGAATTCCTCGGCGCCGATGCCGGTAGTCACCGCAAAACCACCGACGTAATCGCAACCGTCGGATTCCGGCGCGATGAAGTCCGACAAGGCGCGCATGGGCTGCCCGGGGGCTTTCTCGTCCTGTTGGCGCAGGTGGTGAAGTACAGTCAGTTCGTCAGCGCAGGACTCGTCCTTGTAGACCACAATGTCATCGCCCCTTCGGCGAGCGGGCCAGAAACCGATAACCGCCCGTGCGCGGACACGCTTTTCCCGGATCATCCGCTTCAGGATGCCCTGGGCGTCGCTGAACAGGCTGCGGGCGGCTTCACCGCGCTTGGGGTCATCCAGTACCGCCGGGTATTTGCCGGCAATGTCCCAGGAGATAAAGAACGGCGTCCAGTCGATGTAGTCCACCAACTCTTCCAGGTCATAGTCCTCGAAGCGGCGTACGCCCAGGAAGGAGGGGCGCACTGGCTGGTAATGCTCGAAGTCGATCTCCGGAGCACGCTCACGGGCCTCGCGCAGGGATACCAGTTTGGTGCGGTCGCCCCGGTTCTTGCGGCGTTCGCGGATTTCATCGTATTCCTTGCGAATGCCTTCCACATACTCCGGCTTGCCATTGCGACTGAGCAGGGTGGAGGCCACATTGACGCAACGGGAGGCATCGGACACGTACAGGGCAACGTCGTTCTTGTACTGGGGCTCGATTTTGACGGCGGTATGGGCCTTGGACGTGGTGGCACCACCAATCATCAGGGGAATGTTGAAGTCCAGCCGCTGCATCTCACGGGCGACGTGGACCATCTCGTCCAGGGACGGCGTAATCAGGCCGGAGAGTCCGATGATATCCACGTTCTCCCTGCGGGCGGTTTCCAGGATCTTTTCACAGGGAACCATGACCCCCAGGTCGATCACTTCATAGTTGTTACACTGCAGCACCACACCGACGATGTTCTTGCCAATATCATGGACATCGCCTTTCACGGTGGCCATCAGGATCTTGCCCTTGGCCTTCTGGTCTTCACTTTTCTCTGCCTCGATATACGGGATCAGGTGGGCCACCGCCTGCTTCATGACGCGGGCGCTTTTTACCACCTGGGGCAGGAACATCTTGCCGTCACCGAAGAGGTCACCAACCACGTTCATGCCGTCCATCAGGGGACCTTCTATGACCTCGATGGGATGCTCGGCCCGCTGACGGCATTCTTCCGCGTCTTCCAGGATATAGGTAGTGATCCCTTTAACCAGGGCATGCTCGACCCGCTTTTCAACGGGCCATTCACGCCAAGCCAGGTCTTCTTCCCGGGTCTTGCCGCCCTGGCCCTTGTAACGCTCGGCGATCTCCAGCAGTCGGTCGGTGGCGTCGTCGCGGCGATTAAGTACCACGTCTTCCACCAGTTCCTTCAGCTCCGGATCAATCTCGTCATAGACAACCAGTTGGCCTGGATTGACGATACCCATGTTCATGCCGGCCTTAATGGCGTGATACAGGAACACCGAGTGAATCGCCTCCCGTACCACGTCATTGCCCCGGAAGGAAAAGGAGACGTTACTGACGCCCCCGGAAATGGAGGCATGGGGCAGGTTGTCCCGGATCCAGCGGGTTGCGTTGATGAAGTCTACCGCGTAGTTGTTGTGCTCTTCTATGCCGGTGGCAATGGCAAAGATATTGGGGTCGAAGATGATGTCCCCGGGGTTGAAGTCAATGCCGACGAGCAGGTCGTAGGAGCGTTTACAGATCTCGGTCTTGCGTTCGAAGGTGTCTGCCTGGCCTTGTTCATCAAAGGCCATTACCACCACCGCAGCGCCGTACCGCATGCAGTCCCGGGCCCGCTTGAGAAACTCTTCCTCACCTTCCTTGAGGGAAATGGAGTTGACCACGGACTTGCCCTGAACGCAGCGCAGGCCAGCTTCGATGACTTCCCACTTGGAGGAGTCCAGCATGATCGGTACGCGGGAGATATCAGGCTCGGAGGCCACCAGGTTCAGGAAGGTGACCATCACCTCCTTTGAATCCAGCATGCCCTCGTCCATATTGATATCGATGATCTGGGCGCCATTCTCCACCTGGTCCCGGGCCACGCTGAGGGCTTCTTCGTACTGCTCTTCCTTGATCAGCCGCAGGAACCGCTTTGAGCCAGTGACGTTGGTGCGCTCGCCCACGTTGATAAACAGGGTGTTCTCATCGCCGGTGAACGGCTCCAGACCGGACAGGCGGAGCACCTTCGGGCGCTCGGGAATCTGGCGGGGAGGGTACTTGGCTACGGCCTCGGCAATGGCCGCGATATGATCGGGACGGGACCCGCAGCAACCGCCGATAATGTTGAGGAAGCCGTCCTGGGCGAAACCCTCGATAATGGACGCCATTTCCTCAGGAGTCTGGTCGTACTCGCCGAATTCGTTGGGCAAGCCCGCGTTGGGGTGGGCGCTGATGTAGGTTTCCGCTTTCGCTGACAGCTCTTCCACGTAGGGTCGCAGGGCATCGGCCCCCAGGGCGCAGTTCAGCCCGACAGTGAGGGGGCGAGCATGGGCGACGGAGTTCCAGAAGGCCTCGGTAGTCTGGCCCGACAGGGTGCGACCGGAAGCATCGGTAATGGTACCGGAAATCATCAGGGGCAGTTCGACACCGGAATCCTCGAAGTACTGTTGTACCGCGTAGATGGCAGCCTTGGCGTTGAGGGTATCGAAGATGGTCTCGATCAGCAGCAGGTCGCAGCCGCCTTCGGTGAGATACCTGGCGGCTTCATAGTAGTTGTCCACCAGGGTCTGGAAATCCACATTCCGGTAGCCGGGGTTATTCACATCCGGAGAGATAGAGGCTGTACGGGAGGTGGGCCCGATGGCACCGGCCACAAAGCGGGGCTTGTCCGGGTTGCGGGCGGTAAATTCGTCTGCCACGGCCCTGGCCAGTCTTGCGGACTCAAGGTTCAGTTCCGGGACCAGCTCTTCAAGCCCGTAATCGGCCTGGGACAGCCGGGTGGAGTTGAAGGTGTTGGTTTCGATAATATCCGCGCCGGCTTCCAGGTAGTCGGCATGGATGCGGGTCAGAAGGTCCTGCTGGGTCAGGCAGAGCAGGTCGTTATTGCCCTTGACCTCGCGTTCATAGTCCCGGAATCGCTCACCGCGGAAGGCGGCCTCATCCAGCTTCTCATTCTGGATCATGGTGCCCATGCCGCCATCGAGGACGACAATGCGTTCCTTGAGAGCCTGGTGAAGCTGGGCGAGTCGTGTTGCGCGATCGGTCATGGTCAGGTGTTTCCGGGAGTAATGAGTGTGCAATTGAGAGCGGCGCATAATAGCAAACTTGTCACTTGACGTCCTGCTGGCCCTGATATGGATCAAGTCGCTCAACCCTTGAATGATCGGGGCTGCGCCTATATGGAGTATAAAGGCTGACTATTTTACTTGGTCTTTCAGGATCCCGCGAACTCCGTTAAAATGAAATCACATTTTCTGACAGGTTGACGAAATGGCATTGGTAACAGTTACCGACTCCGCAAGAGACTATCTTGCCGAACTGATCAGCAAGCAGGACGTGGAAGGCATGGGCGTGCGTATCTTTGTGACCCAACCGGGCACCAAGCATGCCGAGACCTGCCTGGCCTACTGTCCGCCCAACGAGGTGGTTCCCACCGACGAACAACTGGATCTGGGCAAGTTTACCCTGTATCTGGACCATAACTCGGTGCCGTTTCTGGAAGAAGCCTATGTTGACTATGCGAAGGACCAGATGGGTGGACAGCTGACCATCAAGGCGCCCAATGCCAAGGTACCCAAGATTGACGACGACGCACCGCTGCCGGATCGGGTGAACTATATACTGGCTTCCGAGATCAATCCGGGGCTGGCCTCTCACGGTGGCGATGTCCAGCTGGTGGAGATTGTCGATGAGTCTGTGGCTGTGCTGCGGTTCGGCGGGGGCTGCCAGGGGTGCAGCGCAGTCAGCCTGACCTTGAAGCAGGGCGTTGAGTCCACACTCAAGGAGCGTGTGCCGGAAATTACCGCCGTGCGTGACGTGACGGACCATTCCTATAAGGAAAACGCCTACTACCAGTAAGGCAGGATGATAGCCGACGGGGCGGAATCGCGCCCTGTGGGCCAGTGACAAGGCCCCGGTCTTTTGACGACCGGGGCTTTTTTGTTGTGCGCCAGGCATGGCGCGTAGCGCCTTGACGGCGCTGTTCCGGTCCAGGTGGTGCTGGCCGGATGACTTGGGGGTGCAAGTCCCCTGTGGGCCCGGCA
>NZ_JAWLGY010000008.1:0-136134 GCF_041690615.1 Marinobacter sp. | reverse complement strand
TTCCCGGCATCTTTCCGCTCTCCGTCTTGCCTGCCCCACTGATTACTCCGCAACGCATATCTTGAACCCGTGCGGGTGCGCGCGGTTTGTGGAGTAGTATTATGCTGAAGTTTCCAGTTTTCGTGGCAGGCGCGTCCCTGCTCGCACCATCCCTGAATGCCTTTGCCCAGTCCTCAAGCGATACCGACGCCCTGGATCCTATCGTCGTGACCGCCACCCTCGGCCCCGAAACGGTTGGTGAGAGTCTCTCCTCCGTTACCGTGATCGACCAGTCTGATATCGAACGCCAGCAACCGACCGAATTCCGCGACCTGCTACGAGGCCAGCCGGGGGTGAACCTCGCCTCGGAGGGTGGGTTTGGCAAGACCACCAGTCTGTTCCTGCGGGGTGCCGGCAGCTCAGGCACGGTTCTGCTGGTGGATGGAATCCGTCTGCGGTCAGGCACCGCTGGTATTCCGCCCTGGCAGTTCCTGCCCGCGGACCTGATGGGCCGGGTTGAACTGGTGCGGGGAGCCAAAAGCTCGCTCTATGGCGCCGATGCGGTTGGCGGTGTGGTGCAGGCGTTCACACGGGAACCTGAAGCGGAGCGTCAGGGCTGGGTTGAAATTTCCGGGGGCTCCCATGATACCCGGGCGACCAGCGCCGGGGTTGCTGGTAAGGCCGGCCGGACCTCGTTCCTTGCCGGTGGTCTCTATTCGGACACCGACGGTACCAACCTGCGCACCGGCGGTGATGACAAGGGGTTCCGCAATGCCGGTGGCCTTGCCAGGCTGAAGCATGATTTCGACCAGGGCGGTGGGGTAGGCCTGACCGTCCTTCAATCGGAGGGCAATACCGAGTTTGAAGGTGGCGATACCGATTATATGATTCGCGCCGCGGGCCTTTATGTGGAGGCCCTTGCCAGCGATTACTGGCGTACGCGGATCCAGTTCTCCGAAGCCCGGGACGAGCAGGAAACCTTTGGCAGTTATCCCAGCACCTACGAAACCCTCTCGCGTTCCGCTCGTTGGGACAACACCCTGACGGCCGGCGTACACGAGCTGGTACTGGGCTCCGAGGTCATGGTGGATGAAGTGGAGGGCAGCGACGACTTTGCCGAAACCAGTCGCACCAACGCGGCGGTCTATGGTCAGGGGCGCCTGAACTTTGGCCCCAACGAGGTCATGCTCAGCCTGCGACTGGATGACAACGAGGCCTATGGCAAGGAAGAAACCGGCGGGATTGCCTTCGGTCACCAGTTTGACCGGGAACACCGCGTGCGGGTGAGCTATGCGACGTCTTTCAGGGCCCCCACCTTCAACGATCTTTACCTGACCACGCCCTATTACACTGGTAATCCCGACCTCGACGCAGAGCAGGGCCAAATGGTGGAGCTGGGCTTCTCCGGTCGCTACAGTGCCTGGTTCTGGGATGTGGCGGTGTATCAGAACGACATTGATGACCTGATAACCTACGTGTCTGACCCGGTCACCTGGAACGGCACCATGGAGAACGTCGAAACCGCCCGCATCCGGGGTATCGAACTGTCATCCGGCTATGAAACCGACCACTGGAACCTGGGTGCTGCGGTAACCTACGCAGACACCGAAAACCGTGACACGGGGACCCGCCTGCCACGTCGGGCCACCAAAAACCTGCGGCTGGACGCGGACCGTTTGTTCGATCAATGGTCGGTGGGTGCCAGCTTTATTGCCGAAAGCGACCGGTATAACGATCCTGACAATACCCAGCTGCTGCCTGGCTATGGGACCGTGGATCTACGGGCGGCCTGGAACTTCATTCCGGGCTGGTCTGCCACCTTCAAGGTGGATAATGTACTGGATCGGCGCTACACCACCAGCCTGGGTAGTGACAGTGTGACGTTTGAACCCTTTGAGTACCTGGCGGCCGGTCGTACCTACATGGCGTCGTTGCGCTATGATTTCAGCCGGTAAACATTCGCCATTCTGTCAGGTAGTTGCTGTCTCGCCATGACTAAAAACGGGCTCACTATCACTTTACTGCTGCTTTTGTTGCTGGCGCCTGTGTCAGCAACAGCGCAGGCGCTATGCGTTAATGATGCCCTTGAGCGGGAAGTGTGCCTGGCGGAGCCCGCGGGCCGGATCGTCTCCCTTTCCCCGGGTGCCACCGAGCTGGTCTACTCGGCCGGAGCTGGCGACCAGCTCGTGGGCGCCAGCGCCTGGAGCGATTACCCACCCGAAGCCAGGGAACTGCCCAGGGTAGGTGACAGCAACCGGGTGGACCTGGAAGCCATTCTTGCCCTTGAACCGGACCTGGTGATTGGCTGGACCGACGGCAATTCCAGAACCCAGCTGGACCGGCTGGCGGAGCTGGGCATCCCCGTGTTCTGGCTGGCACCCCGGACCTTTGAGGACATAGCTGCGACGGTGGCAACCCTGGGCGAGCTGACTGGTCACGATGCCCTGGCACAGCAACGGGCACGGGAGTTTCTGGGCTCGATGGAAGCAATCGGGTCGGAATATCGGCAAGCGGAACCCGTGCGGGTGTTCTACCAGGTGTGGGACCAGCCATTGATGACCATCAATGGCGATGAACTGATCAGCAAGGCCATCGAGCTGTGCGGTGGTACAAACGTCTTCGCCGAACTGCCACGTCTTGTGCCCCGACTATCGGTGGAGACACTGCTGACCAAAAACCCGGAAGTGATCGTGACCGCCGGACGGGGCGAGGCGGACCAGGGCTGGCTGCAGCGCTGGCGGGACTATCCATCGTTGACGGCCGTTGCCAGTGACAACCTCTTCCTGGTCTCCCCTGACTTGCTGCAGCGGGCCACTTTCCGCATGCTCGATGGCACCCGGGAACTCTGCGATCTGCTGGAGCAGGCCCGTGCCCGCCTCTGATGCCTTGCGGCCGCTGTCGTTGCTGGCCCTGGCGGGACTGGCAGCCATGGTATTGTCAGTCAGTGTCGGCAGTGCCGGCCTGTCCCTGTCGGACACCCTGGCCGCACTGACCGGCAGCGGCAGCGAACTGAACCGCACCCTGATACTGGAGCTGCGCCTGCCCCGAACCCTGGCGGCTTTTGCTACCGGAGGCCTGCTCGCGGTAGCCGGCGCGCTGATGCAGGTGCTACTGCGCAACCCGCTGGCGGACCCCTATGTGCTGGGGCTGTCCGGTGGTGCGGCGGTGGGGGCGTTGCTCAGCATGCTGGCAGGGCTGGCCGGTGCGCTGGTTACCGCTTCGGCCTTCGGCGGGGCCCTGCTATCAACACTGATGGTGTTCGGCCTGGCCCATGGTACCGGTAGCTGGACACCGACCCGGCTACTGCTGACCGGTGTCGTTGTGGCTGCGGGCTGGGGTGCAATCATTACGCTGATGCTGGCAGTGGCCCCGACCCGTGAGCTGCCGGGCATGCTCTACTGGCTGATGGGAGATGTGGCCTATGCCGGCACACCCTGGCCGGCCTTTGCGCTGCTGGTGCTGGCGTGCCTGCTGGTACTGCCCGCCGGTCGCAGCCTGAACGTGCTCGCCCGGGGCCCCCTGCAGGCGGCGGCGCTCGGGGTGAATGTGCGCCCCATGGAATGGTCCATCTACATCGGGGCCAGCCTGCTGACCGCCACCGCCGTTACCACGGCGGGCAGTATCGGTTTTGTCGGGCTGGTGGTGCCCCATATGCTGCGGCTGGTGCTGGGCAATGACCAGCGGGTTACCCTGCCTGCCTGCGCCCTGGGCGGTGGTACCCTGCTGGTGCTTGCAGACACCCTGGCCCGGGTGGTGATTGCCCCGGAACAACTGCCGGTGGGCGTGATCACCGCGTTGCTGGGAGTGCCCACCTTCCTCTACCTGCTGTACCGGAGCCGCTGATGGAGCCGCTGCAGACCCGCCAACTGGTGATTGATATCCCGGGCCGTGCCAAGGGCTCACCACTGAACCTGACGGTGGAAGCAGGCCAGGTATGGGGTGTGCTGGGGCCGAACGGTGCCGGCAAGACCACGCTGCTGCATACGCTGGCAGGCCTGCGGCCGCCACGGGGAGGCGAGGTCTGTCTGGGTGAGCACTCACTGACGGCCCTGGGCCGGCGAAACCTCGCCCGGCAACTTGGCCTGGTATTCCAGGACCGGCAGGATGGATTTCCGGCCACCGTACTGGAAACCGCGCTGATCGGGCGCCATCCCTGGCTGTCTCCCTGGCAGATGGAAACGGGGGATGACGTTGACCGGGCCCGGTCAGCGCTGCAGGCCCTGGATGTGGCCCACCTGGAGGACCGGCTGGTCAGTACCCTTTCCGGCGGTGAGCGTCAGCGGGTGTCCATTGCCACCCTACTCACCCAGAATCCGGACACCTGGTTGCTTGATGAGCCCACCAATCATCTGGACCTGCATCATCAGGTAGCTGTGATGCAGTTGCTGAAGCGACAGGCCGATACCGGCCGGGCCATCTTCATGTGCCTGCATGACCTCAACCTGGCCGCGCGCTGGTGCGATCACCTGCTGTTGCTCTACCCCAACGGCGATGCCTGCTGGGGCCCCGCCAGCCAGATGCTGGTCCCCTCTGCCCTGGAGGCCCTGTATAACCAGAAGCTCATTACCGTAGAAGCCGACGGCGCGCCGGTTTTTGTGCCGGCAAAGCGTTAGCAAAGTCGCTACTCAGGGTATTGTGTCCTCAGGGTTAGCTCCCCGGTGCCGGACAATACCGTTCTGGTAGTTGCCTATACGGTATAATGGCTGGCCTGACCGAGGCGTTGGGTATCGGGTGGCCAGGTTATCTGGTTGTTGCTCGTCCACCGCTTTAACCTTCCATCGATGGAGATCTTCATGAGCGGTTTACCCAGTTGCCCCGAATGCCAGTCCGAATTTACCTATGAAGATGGCGATTTTTTCGTCTGCCCCGAATGTGGTCATGAATGGCAGGCCGGTGGCGAGCCCTCCGAAGCCGCTGACGGGCTTTCTGTCAGCGATGCGAACGGCAACCCGTTGGTGGACGGTGACACGGTGACCGTTATCAAGGACCTGAAAGTGAAGGGCTCCTCGCTGGTGGTGAAGGTTGGTACCAAGGTCAAGAACATACGCCTGGTGGACGGCGACCATGATATCGATTGCAGGATTGACGGCATCGGTCCCATGAAGCTGAAGTCCGAGTTCGTCAAGAAGGCCTGAGATCAGGCCATTGTGGCAATACTCTTGCGGAAGCGCCGCAACGACAGGGCAAAGAAGACCCCGCCGATCACCGCCAGTGCCAGCAGGGACGGCCACACGATCGCCAGTCCCGCCCCCCGGAACAGGATCGCCTGGGCCAGGCTGATGAAGTGGGTGGTGGGCGCCAGCTGCATGATGCCCTGGATAAACGCCGGCATGTTCTCGAAGGGCGTGGCGCCGCCGGACAGCAGCTGCAGGGGGATCAGTACCAGGATAATCAGCATCCCCAGCTGCGGCATGGACCGGGCCACCGTGGCCAGGAAGATCCCCATGGACGTGGTGGCAAACAGGTGCAGGGCAGTTCCCCCGACAAACAGTAGTGTCGACCCCTCAACAGGCACCCGCATCCATCCCTGTACCACCAGCGCAAGGGACGCACTGGAGGCCAGCAGTACCACCAGCCCCATGGCCACAACCTTCGCCACCATGATTTCGACGGGCCGCAATGGCATCACCAGCAGGTGTTCAATGGTGCCGTGCTCCCGTTCCCGGATCAGCGCCGCGCCGGTGAGAATAATCGACAGCATGGTGATGTTGTCGATCAGTTCAATCACCGCGCCAAACCAGCTCTGGCTCAGGGCAGGGTTGAAGCGGTTGCGGATTTCCAGGTCAACGGGTGAGTCTGCGTTGCGGTCCCCCTGCACAAAGGCCCGGGTTTCCTCAGTGAGGATTGCCTGGATATAGCCCGCCCCCAGAAACGCCTGGGTCAGTTTTGTGGCATCCACATTCAGCTGAACGGTGGGTGTCTTGCCCGCCAGCAGGTCACGCTGCATGCCAGGGGGAATGTCCAGTACGAACGTATAGTCGCCGGCGTCCATCAACGGATCGATCTGGCGCTGCTCGACGCTGGCCGGGGGAATGAACCAGGGTGGATAGAACGCCCCCGTCATGCGGATCGACAGGGGCGAGCGGTCCTCGTCCACGATGGCAATTGGGGCCATGTGCAGGGTTTCCGGGATGCTGGCACTGCTGATGTAGATGTTGACGCTGAAGGCGAACAGGATCAGCGCGAGCATGATCCGGTCCCGGCCCAGGCTGCGCCACTCCTTGATGGTCAGGTAGAAGATGTTGCCCGGCTGTTCCACGGTCAGCGCTCCTGCTTCTTCAGGGCCATCAGGCTCAGGCCAAGGATGACCGGCACGGACAGGGCCAGCGGCCAGAACGAGCCGGACAGGTCGGCAAATCCCAGCGCCTTGGAAAAGGTGCCACTGCTGATGGTCAGGAAGTGGGAGGTGGGATAGATCTCACCGATTATCCTGGGAATACCCTCCAGCGCCGATACGGGTGTCGTCATACCGGAAAAGGTCACCGCCGGTATCAGGGTGATAATGGTGGTGCCGAAGATGGCCGCTGTCTGGCTGCGCATGAAACTGGATACCAGCAGTCCCAGTCCGGTGGCCGCCATCACATAGAGCAGGGCCGCGGCCACATAGGCCAGGTAGCTGCCCTTGAAGGGCACGCCAAAGGCGAAAACCGCCAGCGCCGTGAGCAGCAGGAAGTTGGCCATGGCCAGCACGACATAGGGAATCTGCTTGCCCAGCAGAAACTCCAGCTGGGTCACCGGGGTTACATAGAAATTGATGATCGAGCCCAGCTCCTTTTCCCGAACCACGCTCAGGGCCGTCAGCATGGCCGGGATCATCATCAGCAGCAGTGGAATAACCGTGGGCACAATGGCCACCAGGCTGGCGACCTCGGGGTTGTAGCGGTAGCGGGTTTCGACGTTGATGGTGAGCGGCTGGGTGGCGGGTGTGGACTGGAAACGCATCTGTTCCTGCAGCCAGCCCCCGTGCAGTGCCTGCAGATAGCCAGCCACGGTTTCCGCCCGGCTGGGCATGGCACCGTCCACCCAGGCGCCGATAGCAACGGGGCGGCCATGTTGCATGTCCCGGGCGAACCCCGGTGGTATCTCCAGTGCCAGCTCCAGTTCACCGCTGCGCATGCGGTGGTCCAGGTCGTTGTAGTCGGCAAGTGGCGGGCGCTCGATAAAGTAACTGGAGCCGCTGAGGTTCAGCAGATACTGACGGCTGGTACTGGTCTGGTCCCGGTCCAGCACCGCGAAGCGGATGTCCTCCACATCCATGCTGATGCCATAACCCATGATCACCAGCAGGATTACCGACCCCAGTAACGCCATGGTTGCCCGGATCGGATCCCGTCGCAGCTCCAGGCTTTCCCGGCGGGTATAGCTGAACAGTCGCAACAGACTGAATCGCCCGGGTGCTTGGGTGTTGCCGGCGGCCCTGGCCATCGGCGGTGCCACACTGTCATCGGCTTTCCCCGCCGCTTCTTCCAGCCAGGCCACGAAGGCATCGTTAAGGGTTTCGGCGCCCCGGGCCTCTCTGAGGGCGGCGGGGGTATCACTTGCCAGTACCTGGCCGGCATGCATCAGCGACACCCGGTCACAGCGCTCGGCCTCGTTCATGAAGTGAGTGGAAATAAAGATGGTTACGCGGTCGTCCCGGGACAGGTCGATCAGCAGCTGCCAGAACTGATCCCGGGCAATGGGGTCCACGCCGGAGGTAGGTTCATCCAGTATCAGCAGCTCAGGGCGATGGATCACCGCCACCGCCAGGGAGAGTCGCTGCCGGACCCCCAGGGGCAGGGCGGAGGGCAGCTCGTCCACTACGCCAGTGAGTCCGAATCGTTCCAGCATTTCCCCGACGCGGGCCGGGATGGTGTCTGGCGGCAGGTGAAACAGCCTGGCGTGCAACTCCAGGTTCTGGCGTACCGTCAGTTCCGAGTACAGGGAAAAGGACTGGGACATATAGCCCACCCGGCGGCGGGTATCCAGGTCGTTGGCGTCCACCGGGTGCCCGAACAGCCGGGCATTGCCTTCCGATGCTGCCAACAGGCCCGTCAGCATTTTCATGGTGGTGGTTTTGCCGCACCCGTTCGAGCCCAGGAAGCCGAAGATCTCGCCCCGCTCCACCCGCAGGTTAACGTCCTGCACAGCCACGAAGTCGCCAAAGCGCATGGTCAGCCCTTCGGCTTCGATGGCGATGTCGGGTTGCCCGTCTGCTCCATTGGCGCGGGGCGGAATGGTGACTGGCTGATGTTTGCGGCTTTTCTCTTCCGGAAGCAGACGGATAAAGGCTGCTTCCAGCGTGTCCGTACCGGTGCGCTGCCGCAGAGCCTCTGCGGTTCCCGTCGCCAGTACCTGTCCATCGTCCATGGCGACCAGCCAGTCAAAGCGTTCGGCTTCTTCCATATAGGCGGTGGCAATCACCACGCTCATGCCCGGGCGGCGGTTGCGGACCCGTTCCACCAGTGCCCAGAACTGGGACCGGGACAGGGGGTCGACCCCGGTAGTGGGCTCGTCGAGTATCAGCAGGTCCGGGTCATGGATCAGCGCACAGCACAGCCCCAGTTTCTGCTTCATGCCCCCGGACAGCTTGCCGGCGGGCCGGTCCCGGAATCGCAACAGGTCGGTGGCTGCGAGGAGTTCAGTGACACGTTGCTGGCGTTCCTGCCGGCCATGGCCAAACAGCCGGGCAAAGAAATCCAGGTTTTCCTGGACCGACAGGGTCGCGTAGAGGTTCTTGCCCAGCCCCTGGGGCATGTAGGCAATACGGGGGCCGGTGTTCCGGCGGTGGCGATCGTCTGCCATATCGCCCCCTAGAACGTGGATGGTGCCCCGCTGGATGGCACGGGCGCCGGCAACCAGGGCCAGCAGGCTGGATTTCCCGACACCATCCGGACCGATCAGGCCCACCATGCAGCCGGGAGGGATCGCCAGGGTAATGTCCTGCAGGGCCCTGTGCCGGCGGTAGTCCAGGCTGACCCCGTCAACGCGGATGACGGGAGGGGGCGGGGGTTCCGGGCTGCCGGTCATGGGTGTTACCCGCTACTGCACTTGCCGCATCTGGAGTTCTGCCGGCCAGTCCCGGGTATCGTCCAGTCGCACGTAAGCCATGCCAGGCAGCCCGGTCTTCACCTGACGGGCGTATTTTTTGAGAAGTTCCGGATCGATGCTGGCCTTAACACGGAACATCAGCTTTAGCCGCTCGTTCCGGGTTTCCACGGTTTTCGGGGTGAACTGGGCTTCACTGGCCACGAAGGAAATGCTGGCAGGCACGATCACATCCGGCGCGGCGTCCAGCACCAGCCTGACCTCGGTGCCCAACGCCACCTGGCCGGCTGCGGTGGTAGGCAGGTAGAAGGTCATGAACACATCGCTGATATCGATCATGTTGAGCACACGGCCACCGGGAGCCAGCACCTCACCGGGTTCGGCGACCCGATACTGTACGCGACCGGCCCGGGGCGCCTTGAGGTCAGCGTCATCGATCTCCACCTGTAGTCGTTCCACGGTTGCTTCCGTGGCCCTGATCAGCGACTGTGCCTGGATAACCTGCGCCCGGGCGGCGGCGATGGCGGCATCCATGGAGGAGACCTGGGCCTTTGCCGCATTCAGGGCGGCTGCGGCGCTATCCACAGCGGCCTGGTGGTCTTCCAGTTGCTGGGTGGAAATGGAGCCCCGGTCAGCGAGGGCCCGGGAGCGCTTGAGTCGATTGCGGGCGGAGTTCAGCTCGGTCTGGCGCTGCGCCACCACAGACAGGCTGGCCGCTTTCTCGCTCTCTCTTTGCGACACCAGGGCTTCGGCGGCCATTTCCGAATGCTGCGCCTGCTGAACCTGGGCCCGGGCTTCCGCCAGTGAGGCCTGCAGGCTTTGCGTGTCTACCCGCGCCAGCAGCTGCCCGGGCTCGACGAATTCACCCTCACGGACCATTACTTCCAGCAGTCGTCCGCCGGACCGGGTGGCAATATCGATTTCCGTGGCTTCTATCCGTCCATTGCCACTGGCGATGTAATCCGGCAATTCACCGGGGCTGTACTGGTTCCAGACCCAGACTGCGGTAATCGCCAGTAACGCAACCAGGGTCCAGGGAAGCCATTTCTTTACCGACATAACGCTGTCCATGTGTAATTGGCGGAAGGGTCGATACGATTATGCCAGCATACGGGCGCTTAACCCCGTGATACCAGATGAATCCGTCAGGTTCCTGTCCCGGGTCAGTCTTTTGCAGGTGCAACCATTGCCGGCAGCCTGCGACGTTCTGCCTCATTCCTGCGTCAGTTGAAGGCTATATACTGACCCGGTAATGGCGGTTGTCCGTATCCACAGTGCGGGCGTAACCGATTCAGCCCTGCACGGATTCTCCGTTCAGGGCTTTTTTTATGATCGGCGTCAAGGTGGCCCTGTCCCCCGATAACGCCTACTAACCTATACTGTGCGGTCCGTATCACGTTGCCGGTGCTTTCCGGTGCAATCGCTTTCCCGAAGAGTGCCTGACCATGATCAGACGCCTGATACCCCTGTTTATCATTATTGCCGGTGTTGCCGTTTTCCAGTTGCTTAAGCTGACCCGGCCTGAGCCAGAACCCGCCGGCCAGACCGAGCGTTCCTGGCCTGTGCAGGTGATGGAAGCCGAGTTTGGCGCCTGGCAGCCGGCGCTGCCGGTTTACGGTGAGGTAGCGGCCCCTGATCTGATGACCGTTACGGCACCGGTGTCGGGCCGGATATCGGAACGGCCGGTCAGCGAAGGTAGCCGGGTTGCCAGCGGCGACCTCCTGGTGGCCCTGGATCCTGCCGACGTGCATCCCGCATTGCAGCAGGCCGAGGCGGAAGTCTCTGACCTGCGGGCACAGGTCCGTAGTGAGGAAATCCGCGCAGAGACCGATCGCAGGGCGCTGGCCCGGGAACAGGCCATTCGTGAAAACGCCCGCCGGCAACTTGAACGTACCCGTTCACTGCAGGGCAGCAACCTGGCCTCCCAGCGGGACCTGGATACTGCCCGGGATGCCATGGAGCAGGCTGAGCTGGCGGTTACCCTGCGGGAACAGAACCTGGCAGAACACCCGGCCCGACTGGCCAGCCTGGAAGCCCGCCTGCAACGTGCCGAGGCGGCCCTGGCCGCAGCCCGGCGGGATGCTGAGCGGGCCACCGCAACTGCCCTTTTCGATGGCGTAGTGGCGCGGGTGGAGGTGGCCGTGGGCGACCGGGTAACGGCCAATGCGCCCCTGTTGTCCCTTTACCAGCCTGGGGCCCTGGAAGTGCGCGCACGTATTCCCGCCCGGTTTGCCCGGTCGCTGGAGGAGGAGCTGGTTGACGGCCAGGCAGTGAATGCCACGTCAGAAGACCAGCGTTACCGCTTGACGCTGACCGGCTTCGCGGGTGAGAGCGATCCCCGGGGGCCGCTGGGTATTTTCCGGCTGCAGGAGGATCAGTCCGGCCTGCGACCTGGTGATATGGTGTCCCTGGTAGTGTTTCGCCCTGCGGTGGATTCGGTGGTGGCTGTGCCCTACAGCGCCCTGTACGGCAGCGACAGCCTGTATGTGATGACCGATGAGGAGCGGATGCACCGGGTAGCGGTGGAGCAGGTGGGTGAAGTCCTGCGGGATGGGGGCTATTACGACGCCCTGGTGCGCGGTGACCGGTTGCAGGAGGGTGACCGTATCATCACGACCCACCTGCCCAATGCCATTGAGGGCCTGAAGGTCGCCGTGGCGGAAGCACCGGGAGCAGAGACTGAATGAGCCGTCGCCGCAAGGGAATAATCGGCTTCTTTGTGCACCACCGGGTTGCCGCCAACCTGGTGATGATCCTCATGCTGCTGGCCGGTGCCCTGGGCCTGATGCGCATGAACATCCAGTTCTTTCCCACCTTTGCCCTGGATATCGTCAATGTTCAGGTTGTCTGGAGCGGGGCTGCGGCGGAAGACATAGAGCAGGGCATTACTGATCCCCTGGAGCAGCGCTTCCGGAGCATCAATGGCCTGAAGAAGATGACCTCCACCTCCGCCCAGGGGGTGGCCAGTATCACCCTTGAGTTCGAGGAAGGCACCGAGCCCATCCAGGCCGTGGATGATGTACGCCAGCAGGTGGAGGAGTTCAGCAACCTGCCGGCGGATGCGGAGACGCCCCGGGTAAGCCGGGGCGGCCGCTATGAGCCGGTGGCCCGGCTGCTGATGTATGGGGACCTGGCGCCAGAGGAACTGCGTCGCCTTGCCTACCGCTATGAAGACCAGTTGCTGCGGGCGGGCATCGACCGTATCGAGATCAACGGTCTGCCGGAAACGCAGATGAGTATCGATGTGCCCGTGGAGCGGTTGCAGGCCCTGGGATTGTCCCTGGATGACATCGCGGACCGGGTCCAGGCCCAGTCACGGGACCTGCCTGCCGGGCTGATGGGCCAGCTGGATGCCACGCGGGAGCTGCGGGCCACCGGCCAGGGCCGTTCTCCGGAGGACTTCACCGATCTTTCCGTGATTGCCGGCAACCGGGAGCGTATCCGTCTGGGAGATATTGCGGTGATTCGCCAGGAGGCCAGGGACCAGCAGGTGACCCTGACCCGTGATGGCAAACCCGCCGTGGAGTTACGCCTGTTAAGGACCGAGCAGGGGCATTCCCTGCGGGCTGCCGAGATACTGGAAGACTGGATGGACGAAGTCCGGCCCCAGTTGCCCTCGACGGTGTCGCTGGAGGTCTATGACCAGACCTGGGAACTGATCGACCAGCGAATCTCCCTGTTGACCAGCAACGGCCTTGGCGGGCTGGTGCTGGTGCTGGTGCTGCTGTACCTGTTCCTGCCGGGGCGGGTGGCGCTGTGGGTGGCGATCGGTATTCCCACGGCGTTCATGGCTGCCCTCGGAGCGCTATGGTTGTACGGTGGCTCCATCAACATGATGTCGCTGTTCGCGTTGATCATGGCCCTGGGGGTGATCGTGGATGACGCCATTGTGGTGGGGGAGGATGCCGATGCCCATGCCCGGATGGGGGAGCAGTCCGCCTACGCTTCCGAGGGGGCGGCCAAGCGCATGGTGTGGCCGGTGCTGGCCTCCTCCCTGACCACCGTGGCGGCGTTCATGCCACTACTGGTGGTCAGCGGTGTGATCGGCAACATCCTGGGTGATATCCCCGTGGTCATGATCTGTGTGCTGGTGGCCTCGCTACTGGAGTGCTTTATTGTGCTGCCGGCCCACCTCCGCCATGCCTTTACCCCGGGTAAACCGGATGCCCGCGCGGGCCGGCTGGAGCGGATACGGCAGGGATTTGACCGCAGGTTCGAGGCGTTTCGTCAGGGGCCCTGCCGGAGGCTTTCCCGCTGGACACTGGCGCACCGTGCCATCGTGCTGGCGAGCCTGTTCACCCTGACTGCGGGTACTTTCGGGCTGTGGGCCGGGGATCGCATCGGCTTCAGTTTCTTTCCGACGCCCGAGCCCAGTGTGCTCTATGCCAATGCCAACTTCGTCGCCGGTACCGACAGGGAGACTGTGGACCGGTTTCTCGTTCACCTGGAAGAGACTCTGAATGAGACCGAGGAAGCCCTGGGCGGTGACCTGATTCTTCACGCGGTCACTACCCATGGCAGTGCCCAGTCCGGTGACGGCACCGCCCGTTCCGGTGATGATGTGGGTTCCATGATGCTGGAGCTTGCTGACCCGGACGATCGTACCGTGCGCAATGCACAGTTCGTGCGGGCATGGCGTGAGCGGATTCAGTTGCCCGCCGGTATGGAGAACCTGACCATTACCGAGCGACAGGCCGGCCCGCCGGGCCGGGACGTCAACGTGCGCCTGACCGGAGCCGATACCGTCAGCCTGAAACGGGCGGCTGAGTCCCTGACGGCCGCCATGCGCTCCCTGCCAGGTGTGCTGGATGCAGAGGATGACCTGCCCTGGGGCCGGCAACAGCTGATCTACGAGGTCTCACCCCGAGGCGAGAGCCTGGGCCTCACCACGCTGGATGTGGGCCAGCAACTCAGGGCAGCGTTTGACGGCCGGGTGGTACAGATCTACCAGGATGACCGGGACGAGATCGAGGTGCGGGTCCAGCTGCCCCGGGAGCAGCGGGAGCGGGTCAGTACCCTGTCACGGCTGACCATTCGGCTGCCCGACGGGCGCTTCGTCCCGCTGGAACAGGTGGTGAATTTCAGCCCCCGCCAGGGCTTCGATGCCCTGCGCCATGCCGACGGCCAGCTGGCGGTTGAAGTGACAGCCCAGCTGGATCCGGCCGAAACCACCGCCGGCGAAGTGCTGGAATCCCTGCGCACCCACACATTGCCAGGGCTGGCGGACACCTGGGGTGTTCGTTACAGCTTCGAGGGCCGTTCGGCGGACCAGCGGCAGACCCTGGAGGACATGAAAGTCGGGGCCATTGCCGGCCTGGCGTTAATGTATGTGGTACTGGTGTGGGTGTTCTCCTCCTGGACCACGCCGCTGATCGTCATGGCCATTATTCCCTTTGCCCTGATCGGGGCCATGCTGGGGCACTGGCTGATGGGGATCAAGCTGACGGTACTGTCCCTGTTTGGCCTGTTCGGGCTGTCCGGTATTGTGGTGAACAATGCCATTATCCTGGTGTCCTTCTACCAGGCGGAGCGCAGGAAGGGGCTTGATGTTGACGAGGCTCTGAATGAGGCGGTGGTACAACGGGTGCGGGCCGTTATACTGACCTCTCTCACAACGATCGGCGGGCTGTTGCCACTGATGTTCGAGACGTCCCTGCAGGCCCAGTTCCTGATACCCATGGCGGCATCCATCACCTTCGGGCTGGCCCTTGCCACGGTGCTGGTACTGGTGGTTATTCCGGCCCTGCTGTCGTTGCTGGAGCAGTTTCATGGCTGGCGGACAGGCGGAACGGGTGAGGCGTCAACCAACTGATCACAGGGAGTACAGCTGTTGAAGGTCATCGCATTCCATAACCTCAAGGGTGGCGTGGGTAAAACCGCGGCGGCCTCCAATATCGCGGCCCTGGCGGCCGAAGCGGGCATTCCGACCCTGTTGTGGGACCTTGATCCCCAGGGGGCGGTGAGCTGGTACTTCGGCAATACCGGTGACGGCCATTCCCGGGTGCCCAAGGCAGGCAAGCTGGTAAAGGGCAAGACGCCCATCGGCAAGACCATTGTTCCGACGGGGATTGATAACCTGGACCTGATTCCCGCGGACGTCAGCTTTCGCAATATCGACCTGCAACTGGAAAAGCACGGCGACCGCAACACCCTGGCGGACTGGCTGGAGCCCCTGGGGGAGGATTACGGCCTGGTGGTGCTGGATTGCCCGCCCTCGCTGTCGCGCCTGGCGGAGCAGGTATTCCGGGTGTCGGACCGGGTGCTGGTGCCCCTGGTGCCGACCTGGCTGTCACTGAACAGCTGGCACCAGATGCAGTCGTTCATTGCGGACAAGAAGGTCGATCGGCGCAAGTTCTATCCCTTCTGGACCATGGTCGACCGGCGTAAACGGCTTCACCGCCAGTTGCTGGAGCAGCCACCCAAAGAGCTGGAGCAGCTGATGCCGGGGTATATCCCCTATGCCAGTGATGTGGAACGCATGGGTGAACTGCGCCAGCCCGTCCACTGGTTTGCACCCCGGTCGCCAGCGGCGCTGGCCTATCGCCTGCTGTGGCGCAGCCTCAGCAAGGGAAAGCGGGCACTGGATCTGTGAGCTGGGAATGACTCAGGTCCGGTGTCGCGGGTCAGGTGCGGCTATCGGGTAGGCCAGTACCGCTGCATTTCCATGTAAAGGAAAGAGGCGCTCCAGGTAATCAGCACCAGCCCGGCCAGTGCCTCAATTCCCGTAAGGTACCTCAGTGCGCCCAAAGGCTCGATGTCGCCATAGCCCAGTGTGGTGAAGGTGGTGTAGGAAAAGTAGACCGCATCAATAAAGGCGCCGGAGAAATTTCCGGCCAGCTCGCCCCAGCCTTCGGCATGGTGCATGAAGTAATAGACGCTGGCGAACAGCCAGACCTGGATGGTGTGGGCGATCAGTATTCCGAACACGGCCACGACCAACCGGAAGTGTCTCGTCCGCGTGTGGTGAAGGCTTTCCAGTATCCCACTGAGACGGACCAGGCTCTCATGGTGGATAAGTACCACGATAATCACGATCAGGCTGTTCAGCAGCGTCACATTTACGAGGCTGGCGTGGTCGGCAAGCTCCATTCGGGGCGGTTTCTCTGGTTATGGACTGGGCGCAAAATCCGTTGCCGGTAATGTTAGCCGGTCGTGGTGGCGGTGTCTGCCCGCACCCGGTATGAAACTGTCATCCGGGTATCGGGCCACTTAGCGTCCAGGTGAAGCCGGAACTGCCGGTTCTGTGGGGAGGGGCGGGGGAACCACCTGGTTCCGGCCCTGCTCCTTGGCCTGATAAAGGCGGCTGTCAGCTACGGCCAGCAGGTCCTGGAGCGTTTCACCATCCACCGCCAGCTCGGCAACCCCGACGCTCAGGGACAGGGGTATGGCTTCGCCGGCATGTTCGACATTGGCGGTGGCCAGGGCCTGTCGGAGTTCTTCCGCCACCTGGCTGGCTGTAACCGTGGCCGTGTTCACCAGGATTACACCAAACTCCTCGCCGCCCAGCCGGCCCGCCAGGTCGGTGCCCCGCAGCCGGCGACGAAGCAGGTCGGCGAAGAAAACCAGGGCCCGGTCTCCCGCCTCATGGCCATGCCGGTCATTCACCTGCTTGAAATGGTCCAGGTCGATAACCAGCAGCGATAACGGCTGCCCCTCCCTGATTGCACGGCTTTTCTCCCGCTCGAAGAACAGCTTGAAGCGGGAACGGTTGGGCAGACCGGTGAGAAAGTCGGTCTGGGCCATGTGCAGCAGCTGGGTCTCACTGCGCTCCCGGCTGACTTCGTAAACATGGGAAAACACGGTGATGCAGGCCGTCAGGACAATCATGTTGGCCACTGACCGTGCATCCATAACGGCCGTGTCATCCATGAATCGCCAAAGAAAAATAATGGTGGCGACAATAATAAAGAACAGGGAAATGGCCAGGCCGGCCCGGCGCCCGAGCAGGAGGTGACTCACCAGCGGAATCAGCAGGACCCAGCCAAAAACCGTTATGCTGGCCGTTGGCGTGGCAATGGCAATCATCATGGCGGAGAAAAACGGGAATATATACGCAAGTATCCACCGCTCCAGGTGCCGGGTCCGGTGGGCGTAGTACAGCAGAATGGCGGAGTAGAGCCCCATGCCCCATTCCACGCCGGCCAGGGCCCAGGTGCCTTTCATGGCGTTGAGGATGCCGAACAGAATGCCACCACCGATGGTGATCCATAACAGGGCCACCAGCACCGCCTTGCGGTGGGGGCGGGCCAGCTGCGTAAGCGTATCCGGATGGGCGTCCATAGGCTGAGTTCTGGTGAATTTTTGTGCGTGAATTGGAGCACAAAATACCTGTCGTTAAAATACCCTGACCGGTTATTTTCCGAGCAACTCCCCGAGCCCCTGCAGGTTTTTGACATGATCGCAGAGGGTCTTGGTCATCATCAGGATCGGTGTCGCCAGGATCAGCCCTACCGGACCCCATAACCAGCCCCAGAAAAGCAGGCCGATGAAGATAACCACGGCGTTGAGACTGGACACCTGACTGGTCAGCCACGGCGTCAGCAGGTACCCCTGGATACTGGTGATTACCAGAGAGGCGGCGGATACCGCAATGGCCATATCCAGGGAGCCGAACTGGATAAACGCCGCTGCGCCGGACCCTACGAAAACCAGGAAAGGGCCCAGATAGGGGATGGCGCTGGCAATACCAGCCAGCACACCCCAGAGCAGGGACTGGTCGACACCAATCCATAGAAAGGCCAGCCAGGTGAGGACCCCTACAAACACTGCCCCGAGGAACATAACGAAGATAAAGCGGCGCATCTGGTAGTGGAACTCGTTCAGCATACGGGCGGCCTTGCGCATACTGTGAAAGTCCGGCCCGGACATGCGGACCACCTTGCGCTTGTATAACTTGCCAATGGCGAGCACAAAATAGACCAGGAACAGCACCGAGACCAGCTGGGTGATCATCATGGTGCCCCCGGCGGCCCTGTCCATCAGATAGTCCCGCAGGCTGAAGGGTTCGTCGACGATTCTCACGGCAGTTGCCTGCACCCGGCTGTGCTCCTGGTCTTCCGAGCGTGAAGCGGATTCCTCGATCTCCTTGGCCGCCTCCTGCGCTTTCTCCATCAGGCCCTCTGACTTGGGCTTCCGGCTGCTCTCCCGCTCGAACTGCTGAACCGCAGTCGGGATGCGTTCCAGCATTTTCATGGCTTCACTCTGCAGCGGCATGGCCGCCAGGGCCAGGATGGCGAGCAGACCGCTGAGTACCAGGGCAGCACTGATGGGGCGGGGAATGCGCAGGCGATCCAGCAGGGAAACCACCGGATCCAGGGCATAGCTGATCATGATACCGGCTACCAGCGGCATGAGCACGTCCTGGGCCCAGTCCAGGAACACGATAAACCCCATGCCGGCGATGACGAGTGGGGCAACCTGGTAGAAGTTGATGGGCCTGGCGGCAACGGACCGGCGTTTCTGGTCGTCGTCGGGTGACGGGGTGTTGCCTGAGCGACTCTGCATTCCATCCCTGCTCTGGTGGTTGATCCGTGGGGCACTGAACTGATGATGGCAGCGGGTTGCCCGGGGGTACAGGCGAGGGCAGAGGGATTAATGGTTTCGTAAGGTTTGCAGGGAGGATGCCGGCCACCCCGGGGATGGCCGGCGGGTACTACAGCGGGTTGACCACGTGGCCGCCATCCACCGTGACTACCGAGCCGGTCATGAACTGGCCGGCGTCACTGGCGAGCAACAGCATGGCGCCGTTAAGCTCATCCAGCTGGCCGAGACGGCGCATGGGTACGCCTTTCTGAATAAACTCCTGACCCTGATCGGTGTCGAAGAAGTCTTCGTTGATCTCGGTGCGGAAGTAACCGGGGGCAATGGCGTTGACCCGGATCTGATAGCGGGCCAGCTCCATGCCCAGGGACTTGGTGAGCTGCACTACCGCCGCCTTGGACGTGGCATAGTGGCTCAGACCCTTGCCCACACGCAGACCCAGTATCGACGCTATATTGACGATACTGCCGGCCTTGCCGGCCTTGGCCATACGCTGGCCGGCGCACTGGGCCACACGCCAGACACCGTCCAGGTTGGTGCCCAGCATGAAACGCCAGTCCTCTTCGCTGATTTCCAGGGCACGGGCGGCACCGCCAACACCGGCATTGTTGAGGACCACGTCCACTACGCCGAAGGCTTCCTCGGCGGCGTCGAAGGCGGCTTCCACGCTGTCGCGGGAGGTGACATCCATGGGAACGGCGAGAACTTCGCCACCCTTGCCACGAATGTCGTCAGCGAGCTGGTTGAGTTTTTCTACCCGGCGAGCGCCAATGACAACACGGGCGCCCACCTGGCTGCAGATACGGGCAAAATGGGCGCCAAGGCCACTGGACGCGCCAGTGACCATGACGGTTTTGCCCTTGAGCGAGAAGGCATCAAGGGGATGGCTCATTACAGCACCTCGAACAGGCCGGCTGCACCCATGCCACCGCCCACACACATGGTGACGACCACGTATTTGACGCCACGACGCTTACCTTCCAGCAGGGCGTGACCCACCATCCGGGCACCACTCATGCCATAGGGGTGACCGATGGAGATAGCGCCACCGTTGACGTTCAGGCGATCATTGGGGATGCCAAGTTTGTCGCGGCAGTACAGTACCTGCACGGCGAAGGCTTCGTTGAGCTCCCACAGGCCGATATCGTCCACTTTCAGGCCGTGCTGCTTGAGCAGCTTGGGCACGGCGTAGACTGGTCCGATACCCATTTCTTCCGGCTTCAGGCCAGCCACGGCGATACCGCGATAAACACCCAGTGGCTGCAGGCCACGTTGCTCGGCCAGCTTGGAGTCCATCAGGACACAGGCACTGGCACCGTCAGACAGCTGGCTGGCGTTACCGGCGGTGATGCAGCCACCTTCGATAACCGGGTTGAGTCCGGCCAGGCCTTCAAGCTGGGTGGACGGGCGGTTGCCTTCGTCCTTGTCGAGGGTGGCTTCCTCGTAGGTGACCTCTTTGGTCTCCTTGTTCATTACCGCCTTGGTGGTGGTGACCGGTACGATTTCATCATCGAACAGGCCCTTTTCCTGGGCGGCGGCGGTGCGCTGCTGGGACTGCAATGAGTATTCGTCCTGGGCCTCACGGCTGATGCCGTAGACCTTGGCCACGTTCTCAGCCGTCTCCAGCATGGGCATGTAGGCATGCTCGGCGAACTTCATGACGTTTTCGTCTTTTTCGGCGTTCATCCACTCGAAGTTCTTCTGCTGAACCAGGGAGATGTTTTCGTGGCCGGCGCCGATGGCGACTTGCTGGCCGTCCACCATGATTTGCTTGGCAGCAGTGGCAATGGCCATCAGGCCGGAGGCGCACTGACGGTCCATGGTGGTACCGCTGACAGTCAGGGGCAGCCCCGAGGCCAGCGCGGCCATGCGGCCCAGGTTCCAGCCGGCTGTACCGCAAGGCATGGCGGTGCCCATGACCAGGTCTTCAATTTCCGCCGGGTCAACCTTGGCGCGCTCAACGGCGGCCTTGATGGCGAAAGAGGCCATGGTGGGTGACTTGGTGTTGTTGAACAGACCCCGGAAGGCTTTGCCAATGGGGGTACGTGCTGTGGATACGATGACTGCTTCTCTCATGATCTCTTCCTCTTGGTGTAAAAAATTTTCTTTCCTGGCCCCGTTGAATCCGGGTCAGGTTTTGTTTTCAGCGTTCACGCAGTAGGCCAGGGCCCCACACGGAGTCGATCGACCGGCGGGACAGGCTTTCGCAGCAGCGCCATGGATGGCGCGGAGCAAGGCCGGTCCATGGATGGGCCGTGAATTGCGGCGGAGAAAGCCTGTCCCGGCGGGCGAGCGACGGACTACCTTGTCCCTCGTGAATTCAGCAAATCATTTCCGGCTTGATCAGCGGTTCCAGGCATGCTCACCCAGACTGTGAATGAGGTGCCTGGCCTCCCGGTGGGGGTACTTCCTCCGCTGCAATTCACGGCCCGTCCTGGACCGACCTTGCTCCGGGCCATCCATGGCCCTGCTGCGGAAGTATCCCCACCGGAAGTCCGTGTGAACTCCGTGCTGTCCGCCTTTAAAACTTTAGCGGTTACCCTGCCAGATGGCTTGTCAGCCTCAGACCTTCTCGATTTTTGATTTACCTTCAGCAACCAGCTTTTCCAACAGCGGCGCCGGCTCAAACCACATTTTGCCGTAATCACCCAAGGTATCGCGATAGTGACGGATGGTATCGAGGATCTTCTCCAACCCGATCTGCTCGGCGTAATGCATGGGGCCACCCAGCCAGGCCGGGAAGCCGTAACCGTTGATCCACACCAGGTCGATGTCACCACTGCGCAGGGCAATGCCCTCATCCAGGATCTGGATGCCCTCGTTGATCAGCATGTACAGACAGCGATCATGGATTTCCTCGTTGCTGATTTCCCGGCGCTCAATGCCCAGGTCAGCGGCGATCTTTCCGGCCAGCTCCAGAACCTCAGGGTCTTCCTTCTTCTCCCGGTCTTCATAGATATAGAACCCGCGACCGGTCTTCTGACCGTAACGGCCCAGATGGTAAAGCTCGTCCGCCAGTTTGCAGTAGCCCGGATCCTGGCTGATTTCATCCCGGCGGGATTCCCTTACCAGGTAGCCCACGTCGATACCGGCGAGGTCATACATGGACAGTACACCCATGGCCAGGCCGGTTGAGGTCATCACACCATCCACCTGGGCCGGGGTGGCGCCTTCCAGTACCAGGCGGTGGGCTTCACGGGCGTAGGGCTCGAGCATGCGGTTGCCGATAAAGCCGAAGCAGACCCCGGAAACCACGGCAACCTTTTTGATGGTCTTTGCCATATCCAGGCAGGTGGCCAGTACGTCGTCGGCGGTCTTCTCGCCACGCACGATTTCCAGCAGTCGCATGACGTTGGCCGGGCTGAAGAAGTGCAGGCCGATTACGTCCTGGGGGCGGTTGGTGGATGCAGCTATCTGGTCCACGTCCAGGGTGGAGGTGTTGGAGGCCAGGATGGCGCCGGGCTTGCACACCTTGTCGAGGGTACCGAACACCTGCTTCTTGACGTTCATGCTTTCGAACACGGCTTCGATCACCAGGTCGACATCACCCAGGTCTTCGTAGCTTAGGGTGCCGGAGAGCAGGGCCATGCGCTGGTCCATGTCTTCCTGGCTGAGTTTGCCCTTGCTGACGGTGCGCTGGTAGTTCTTGCGGATGATATCCAGGCCCTTGTCCAGGGCGTCCTGTTTGAGCTCCAGCATGACCACCGGGATGCCGGCATTGGCATAGTTCATGGCAATACCGCCGCCCATGGTGCCGGCGCCGATGACGGCGACTTTTTTAATGGGACGCAGCTGGATATCGGGGCTGATGCCGGGGATGTTGCTGGCCTCTTTCTCGGCCTGTTTTACGTGGTCCAGGGCTTTTTGCTGTTCCGGGGTGTAGTGGTCTTGGGGGCTTGTCATGATGTTTTCCTTTGAATATCCGAGTAGGAGGCCTTACCGAAGATGAGGCTTGCAACAGGTCGAGAGGCAGGGGGGCCGGGCACTTTTTCCGGGACCGTCGAAAAGAGGGACCTTTTCGACGAGCCTACATGGACGTATTTACGGTGTGTCCCGGAAAAAGTGCCCGGCCCCCCTGACTCCGGAAGGCGAACTCAAAACCTGGCCAACGTCAGAACCAGTCGTTCTGCATAGCCAGGTTGTCGCGGTTGCCGTTGCTCAGCAGCCGGGCATAGCCTTCCAGCGGCGCCAGTTCCCAGTTCATGAAGTACCGGGCGGCGTGGACCTTGCCCTGGTAGAACTGCTCTTCCGAACCGGAAGCGCCGGCAGCCAGGGCCTTCTCGGCAGCCATGGCCTGCTTGAGCCAGATCCAACCCACCAATACCTTGCCGAACATGTCCAGGTACATGGTGGCGTTGGACAGACCGTGGTCCGGGTCCGTCGCCAGTTGCTTCTGAAGGTCAGAGGTTACCGACTTCAGGGTATCCAGGGCTTGCGTCAGCTGGCTGGCCAGCGGTCCGCAGGTTGCCATGCTGGCGGCCTTATCCAGTGTGACCTGGATACGGCGCTGGAATTCGGCGTAGCCATCACCGCCCTTGGGGCCGAGTTTGCGGCCCAGCAGGTCGATGCCCTGGATGCCTTCAGTACCTTCGTGAATCGGATTCAGGCGATTGTCCCGGTAAAGCTGTTCAAGGGGGTACTCCCGGGTGTAGCCGGCACCGCCGAGAACCTGGATGCCGAGATCCGAGGCGATGACGCCGTATTTGGACGGCCAGGTCTTCACCATGGGGGTGATCAGGTCGAGCAGTTCGGCGGCGGCCTTGCGTTCGCTGTCGTCCGCGGCGGTGTGGGCGTCTTCCACCAGGGTGCTGGCATAGAGGCACAGGGCCAGGCTGCCTTCGGCGTAGGCTTTCTGCATCAGCAGCATGCGGCGCACGTCGGCGTGCTCCACAATCTTTACCTGGGGCGCGTCCGGGTTCTTGTTGCCGGGCAGGCGACCCTGGGGGCGGTCGCGGGCGTAGTCCCGGGCTTCCAGATAGCTCTGGTATCCCATGGCGGCAGCGCCCAGGCCGACACCAATACGGGCCTCGTTCATCATCTGGAACATGTAGCCCAGGCCCTTGTGGGGCTCGCCCACCAGGTAGCCCACCGCACCGTCTTTTTCGCCAAAGTTCAATACGGTGGAGGTGGTGTTGCGGTATCCCATCTTGTGGAGCAGACCCGCCAGGGCGACGTCGTTGCGGTCACCCCGGCTGCCGTCGTCGTTGACGTGAAACTTGGGTACCAGGAACAGGGAAATGCCCCGTACACCGGCCGGGGCGCCCTCGATGCGGGCGAGTACCATGTGGACGATGTTGTCGGTCAGCTCGTGGTCGCCGCCAGAGATGTACATTTTGTTGCCGAACAGGCGATAGCTGCCATCGTCGGCCGGCTTCGCCATGGTGCGCAGGTCGCCAAGGGCAGAGCCCTGGCCCGGTTCGGTCAGCGCCATGGTGCCGCTGTACCGGCCATCGAGCATGGCGGGCAGGTATTTCTGTTTCAGCTCGTCGCTGCCAAAGCTCTTGAGCAGATTGGCGGCGCCGATGGTGAGAAACGAGTAGGCGGTGCTGGAGACGTTGGCGGCGTTGAAATAGGCCATGCTGGCCCGCAGCACCACTTCCGGCAACTGGGAGCCGCCGTCGTCGAAGTCGTGGTGGGATGCCAGGAAACCGGCTTTGGCGAAGGCATTCCAGGCCGGTTGGGTTTCCGGGATCAGGGTGACCTTTTCGCCATCGAACGTGGGCTCGTTGGCGTCGCCCTTCTGGTTATGGGGGGCGAAGTATTCGGCAGCGATATCCCGTGCGGTGTTGAGCGTGGCGTCGAAGATGGCACGGTCATGCTCCGCATAGCGGGGCCGTTGCAGCAGGGATTCGGTATCGAGGACTTCGTAGAGTTGGAATTCGAGATCGCGATCGTTAAGCAGTTTTGCCATTGACAGTTTCCGGGGCAGCCCACCCGGAGCGATGGGCTCCGGGTGGGCTGTGTCCTAGACCTCCAGCCATTCTTTGCGGATTTCGGGGTTGTTTTTCAGGTCATCCGGGGTGCCTTCGAAGACGATTTCCCCGTCGCCCATGATGTAGATGCGGTCGGCGATATCCAGGGCAATGGAGAGCTTCTGCTCCACCAGCAGCACCGCCAGGCCATCCTCCGCCATCTGCTTGAGGATGGCAGCCACGTCAGCCACGACCTTGGGGGCAAGGCCCTCCGTGGGCTCGTCCACCAGAATGCACTGGGGGTCGCCCATCAGGGCACGGAACATGCTGAGCATCTGCTGCTCACCGCCTGACAGCACTTCTGCCGGGGTATGCTCACGTTCCTTGAGGCGTGGGAACCACTCGTAGACCTTCTCGATGGTCCATTTTTCTCCGGTCTGGCCCTTTTTCTTCATGCCCAGTTCCAGGTTCTGCAGCACGGACAGTCCCGGGAAAATGGCCCGGTCCTCCGGAACATAACCGATACCGGCATGGGCTATCTCGTGGGGCTGCAGGCCGCTGAGGGTCTTGCCGTCGAACTCGACGTGTCCGACCGGCGCAACCAGCCCCATGGCAGCCTTACACAGGGTGGAGCGGCCCGAGCCGTTTCGGCCGAGCAGGCTGACGATTTCGCCACGATCAACCTGCATGTTTACGCCGCGCAGTACGTGGCTCTTGCCATAATAGGCGTGTAAATCCTGAATCTTGAGCATCAGTGGACCTCCGTACCGAGATAGGCTTCCTGAACGGCCGCGTTGTTGCGGATTTCTTCCGGGGTGCCGGTGGCGATGATCTCGCCATACACCAGTACGGAAATGCGGTCTGCCAGTTCGAAGACCACGCTCAGGTCGTGCTCAACTACCACCAGGGTGTTCTCGCCAGTCATACGACGGATCAACTCGATAACGTCGTTGGCTTCGGTACGGCTCATGCCAGCCGTGGGTTCATCCAGCAGGATAACCTGGGCGCCGGAAGCGACTGTACAGCCGATTTCCAGTGAACGCTGCTGGGCATAGGTGAGCAAAGAGGCCGGGATTCCTGCCTGCTCGGTCAGGTTCAGCCGTTCAGCCAGCTCGTAAGCCCGGTCGGTCACCGCCTGCTGCCCCATGACGCTCTTCCAGAACGCGTACTTGTGACCCTCGGACCAGAGCAGCGAGCAACGCAGATTCTGCATTACGGTCATGTTCTGGAACAGGTTGGTCACCTGGAAACTGCGGCTCAGGCCCATGCGATTGACCCTGTGGGCCGGCAGGTTGTGGATATCGTTACCGAACAGCTTGATGGAGCCGTCGGATACTTTCATGCGTCCACTGATCAGGTTGAACATCGTGGACTTGCCGGCCCCGTTGGGACCGATAATGACGTGGCGTTCGTGCTCATGAACCTCGAGGTTCAGGCCACGGATGATTTCGGCACGCCCGAAATTTTTCTTTACGCCTTTGAGTTCCAGTGCGTTGCGGGTAGTCATGCCTTACCTCCGTCAGACTTGTCGCCGAGTTTACGCTTGAGCATCGGGTTGCCGTGGAACAGCATCAGCCCGAAACCGACAATGGCGATCCCGAAAGAGACAAACCATGGCAGGAAGCTGGTGGCATCCACTGTGAAGCCCATCAGGACAAAGGGAGCACTCGGGTCCCAGCTACGGAAGTAGTGGTAGGACAGCTCGATCACGCAGACCAGACCGAACATACCCAACAGTCCGGCCAGCAGGATATAGATCCTGATACCGGTATTACCCTTCCAGGCGCCGGCCTTCCAGTTGAGGTACTGGGTGTGCACGATGCCCACCAGCCCCATCGGGGCGAACATCACGATGGCGATGAACAGCAGACCGAAATACAGTACCCAGGCTTCGGTGTACGAAGACAGCGAGCTTTCAAGTATGGTCACGAGCGACGCGCCCACCACGGGGCCGATAAAGTAACCAATGCCGCCGATATAGGTACCCAGGAGCACAATACCGGACTGGATCTGACCGACGGATTCATCGTTGACAATCTCGTCCGTGATGACGAACAGGCCGCCCGCCAGGCCAGCAAAGGCAGCAGACAGTGCAAACTGGATAAAGCGCACGATCGTGGGGTTGTAACCGACAAACTGGGCTCGCTCGGGGTTATCCCGTACCGCGTTGGCCATCCACCCCAGGGGTGTCTTCTTGAGCAGATAAATCAGAACGGCCGCAATCATTGTCCAGGCCACCACCAGGAAGTACACGTTCCGTCCGGGGCCGTAGTCGATTCCGAACAGAGACGGCGCCTCGTCGCGATAGCCAAACAGGCCGGCTTCACCGCCAAAGAAATCACTGAACATCAGTGAGCTGGAGTGGACCAGCGCGCCGACGCCCAGGGTGATCATGGCAAATACCACACCAGCCCGGCGGACAGAGAACGAACCGAAAATGATGCCGAAACCCAGCCCGGCTGCCGCACCAACCAGGGGCAGCAGTTCGATGGGAAGTCCTTCACCACCGGCATCATTGATGGTGCGTAGCAGGTGCATGGCGACGTAAGCGCCCAGCCCGTAGTAGACCGCGTGTCCAAAGGACAGCAAGCCGGTATTGCCCAGCAGCATGTTGTATGACAGGGCGAAGATGATCGCAACGCCCATATGGCTGAGCAGGTTAACGGCATGGCCGGACTGGAAAATGAATGGCAGCAAGACTGCCACCACGGGGACGACCACCCAGGGCCATAACTTCAGCAGGTTGGAGCCGCCTGCTGCGGTATTGGTAGCCATAGACTTGGTTTCCTGTTGCGTTGTTGTAGTGGTTGTCATGCTTCACGCTTCCCGAAAAGGCCGCGGGGTCTGAAGATCAGAGTCAGTACCAGCAGAAGGAACGGAATTACCGGGGCAATACGAGTGGCTTCCATATGCCAGAGCACGCCGAAGAATCCGGAGTCTTCGATACCGAGCGTTCCGATGGAATCCGCCAGCGAAAAGTCGATCGACAGGAAGAACGTCTGCAGGATACCGATGATCAGCGAAGCCACCAGAGCGCCGGGCACGGATCCCAGGCCGCCAAGTACCACCACCACAAACACGATCGGGCCCATCATGAACGCCATGCCCGGATCGGTAACGAAATGAATGCCGCCAACTACACCGCCCAGGGCGGCCAGGGTGCAACCAAAGGCGAACACCAGCATGAAAACACGGGGAACGTTGTGGCCCAGTGCGCCCACCATGTCAGGGCGAGACAAGGCACCCTGGATAACCAGTCCGGCGCGGGTTTTCTTCAGTAGCAGCCACAAACCCACGAACATGGCTACGGCCACCAGCAATACGAACACCTTGAACATGGAGTAGTTCAGGCCGAACAGGTTGAACGCGGTGAAATTTAGCGACTCCGGTTCCTTGTAGGGTACGGGCACGGTGCCCCAGAACAATGCCACGAGTTCCTCGACCACGTAGGCCAGACCAAAGGTAAACAGCAGTTCGGGAACGTGCCCGTACTGGTGCACGCGACGCAGGCCATACCGCTCCACTGCGGCGCCGACCGCGCCAACGAGTATCGGGGCCAGAAACAGGGCTACCCAGAAGCCGGTTCCGAGGCCAATGGTGTAGGCGAAATAGGCGCCGAGCATGTAGAAGCTGGCGTGTGCAAAATTCAAGACGCCCATCATCCCGAAGATCAGGGTCAGGCCGCTGGACATCATGAACAACAGCGTACCGTAGAGCACGCCATTCAGAATGGAATAAGCGATGGTTTCGAGCATGGTGAGACGAATCCTGGTTTATTTTTCTGGAAAGCTCCGGTGGCATTGCGCCACCGGAGTATGGCTGGGGCTTACGGACGTCTCATGTCGCAGGTGGTATCAACCGTAGCCTGTTCAACCGGGATGTTGGCAACGGTGCGGAAGCCTACGCCGGAGTTGTCAGCATCGTACTTGGCATCCGTGTCCATGACGGACATGTACATGGGCTGCAGGATCTGGTGATCATCAGCGCGCATGGTGACGGTGCCGGTCTGTGACTCAAACTCCATGCCTTCCAGGGCGTAGGCGATGGCGTCGATGTCCTCGGCGTTGCCCACTTCCTCGATGGCGGCTTTGAGCATGTGCATCTGGTTGTAGATACGATGATAGTACCAGTCGATTTCCGGGTAGCGCTCCTTGAACTCCTGGAACCACTTCTCGTACTCCGTATGGCCCTCGTCAACGTTAACGTCGGCATGCCATTCAGTGATCTGGTACAGGATGTCTTCACCGCGAGGACCAACGGAGGCAGGTGTGCCCAGGCCGCCGCCATAGTAGGTGTAGATATTCACGTCCAGGCCGGCACTGTCAATGGCCCGGACCAGCAGGGACAGGTCGTTGCCCCAGTTGCCGGAAATAACGGTGTCAGCACCTGAGTTCTTGATGCGGGACACGTAGGGGGAGAAGTCACGAACCTGGGCGATGGGGTGCAGAACGTCACCGACGATTTCCACATCCATACCTTTCTCTTCAACCAGCTCCTTCATGCGCTTGGAGATGAACTGCCCGTGGGAGTAGTCCTGGTTGATCATGAAGATCTTTTCGATATTGTCCTGATCTTTCATGTAGTTGGATAACGCTTCCAGCTTGATGTCGGAGGCGGCATCAAAGCGGAAGTGGTAGAAGCTGCAACGCTCATTGGTGAGCGCCGGGTCTACTGCGGCGTAGTTCAGGTACAGGACCTTGTTGTCTTCGTTGCGCCGATTGTTGCGGTCTACCGCTTCGACCATGGCACCGGCTACGTTGGAGCCGTTGCCCTGGGTAACAAACTTGATGCCTTCGTCGATCGAGCGCTGTACCAGCTGCACGGACTCTGAAGGGCTCTGCTTGTTGTCCATGGCGACGATTTCGATATCGCGACCAAGGATGCCGCCTTCTTCATTCATCTTTTCGGCGGCAAAGCGGAAGTGCTTCAGACCAGCGTCGCCAACGTTGGCGAAGGGGCCGGAAAGCGGCTCGATGTAGGAGATCCGGATAGGACCGTCCTGGGCGTAGGTGATGGATGAAATGGCCATGGAAAGACCAATCATGGTGCCGGTGAACAGTCCGGTCTTCTTGTTTCGTAGCATGATTTTCTCCTGATGTTCGCTGCCAACAGGGCAGCTGTCTTCTTGTATTTGTTCAACAGTGGTTCAGACTGTATAGCGAGCGCTTGTTCTATTCAATCTGGACTTTCATTGTTTTTTACTATGAAAATACCTCCTGGAATTGGTGGAAGATTCAGGCAGTTGCGTTTTGCCCCTCGAATCAAAGGTATAGTTGAATTACTCAACCAGTTCAACCGGTAAATTCACGTTTACCGGATTTTTACTGTAGCCGGCGGCGCCAGAAATGCACAACGGGATCACAACAACGGGCGCCCCCGGACGACGATAACCAACAACAAACGGAGATATCCATGACAGACCAGACCCCCGAATGCCTCTGGCAACCAGACCAGGCCCGTATCGAACGCAGCCGCATGCATGACTTCATGCAGTGGCTGGCGAACAACAAGGGCCTGACCTTCGATAACTATAATTCGCTCTGGCAGTGGTCAGTGGATCACCTGGAAGACTTCTGGGCCGCCTTCTGGGAGTATTTTGATATTCGTCACTCCACCCCCTACACCCAGGTGCTCGACGACTACCGGATGCCCGGGGCGACCTGGTTCGATGGCGCGCGTCTGAACATGATCGAGCAGGCGTTCCGTTTCCACGAGGATGAGCCAGAACGCCCTGCGATCATTTCCCGCTCGGAACTCCGGGAGCTGGAAGAGCTTTCCTGGGGTGACCTGAAGAATCAGGTGGCCTCCTTCGCCCATGCCCTGCGCCAGATGGGGGTGAAATCCGGCGATCGTGTTGTGGCTTACCTGCCCAATATCCCCGAAACCGTAGTTGCTTTCTACGCCTGTGCAAGCATCGGCGCCATCTGGTCCAGCTGTTCGCCGGATATGGGCACCCGCAGCGTGATTGACCGGTTCCGCCAGATTGATCCCAAGGTCATGATTGCCGTAGATGGCTATCGTTACGGCGGCAAGGACTTCAGCCGCATGGATGTGGTGAATCAGCTACGGGACGAGTTGCCTACCCTGGAACAGGTGGTGTTGCTGCCCTACCTGGACGCTGGCGCGGCCATGGAGAACAGCGTGCCCTGGTCGGACATGCTGGCCCATGAAGAGCCCATGAGCTTTGAGCAACTGCCCTTCGACCATCCCCTGTGGGTGGTCTACTCCTCCGGCACCACCGGCATGCCCAAGCCTATCGTGCACAGCCATGGCGGGGCCCTGCTGGAGGGACTGCAGGGCCAGGGCCTGCACATGGACCTGCAGCCGGACGACCGTTACCTGTGGTTTACCACCACCGGCTGGATCATGTGGAACGCCCAGATTGGCGGCTTGCTGCTGGGATCCACCATCTGTATCTATGACGGCAACCCGGGCTATCCGGACCTGGGCACCCTGTGGCGGTTCGCCGGAGAAGCCGGGGTCACCTTCTTCGGTGCCGGCGCTGCCTACTTCCTCAACTGCAAGAAGGCGGAGATTCACCCGCGGGACTACGCCGATCTCAGTGGTATTCACTCTGTCGGCTCCACCGGTTCACCGCTGCCGGACGAAGGCTACAAGTGGATCATGAACGAGATCGGCGACAACGTACTGGTGGCGCCCATCAGTGGCGGTACCGACGTTGCGGCATTCTACGTGGGCTGCAACCCCATCATGCCGGTGTACGCCGGCGAGATGCAGTGCCGTACCCTGGGCACGGCTGTCTATGCCTTCGATGAGGATGGCAACGCCCTGGAAGACGAGGTTGGCGAACTGGTAGTCACCAAACCCATGCCGTCTATGCCCTTGTATTTCTGGGGCGATGAAGGCGGCCACCGTTACCATGACAGCTACTTCGATACCTATCCGGGCATCTGGCGCCATGGTGACTGGATTCGCATTACACCCCGTGGCGGCGCCATCATCTATGGCCGTTCGGATACCACCATCAACCGGCAGGGTGTTCGTATGGGCACCGGTGAAATCTACCGGGTGGTGGAAGAGATTCCCGAGGTGATGGATTCGCTGATAGTGGACCTGGAATACCTGGGGAGGGAATCCTATATGCCGCTGTTTGTGGTGCTACGGGAAGGTGTGACCCTGGATGATGACCTGAAAGGAAAGATTCGTGCCGCTATCCGGGACAATCTGTCGGCCCGTCACGTGCCCAACGACATCATCCCGACGGCGGAGATTCCCTACACGCTGACCGGCAAGAAGATGGAGTTGCCCATCCGCAAGCTGCTGCTGGGCAAGCCCCTGTCCCAGGTGGCCAGCCCGGACGCCATGGCCAATCCGGGTAGCCTGGACTTCTACATCCGCTTTGCCGAAGAAAGGGGTACGGCGCCGGCTGAGTGAAACCATGCCGGCGGCTCAGCGGAGGTTGTAATAAGCCGCCGTTGAGCCCCGGTGCTCCTTCGCTTTCTCAATCTCTGCCCGGGCCACGGTGCGCAGGTGTACCTCGTCGGGGCCGTCCAGGAAGCGCAGGGCACGGCCCCAGGTCCACAGATAGGCCAGGGGAGTGTCCGGTGTCAGGCCCATGGCGCCGAATACCTGCATGGCCCGGTCCACCACACGGGTCTGCAACCGGGCCGCCACCAGTTTGATGGCGGACACGTCTACCCTGGCTGCCTGGTTGCCATACTGATCCATCTTCCAGGCCGCCTGTAACACCAGCAGGCGGGCCTGGTCGATTTCCAGCCGGGACTCGGCGATCCAGTCCCTCACGTTCTCGAACTCACTGAGAAACTTGCCGAAAGTGCGCCGTTCCAGGGAGCGCTCGGTCATCATCTCCAGGGCCAGTTCGCACTGGCCGATGGTGCGCATGCAGTGGTGCACCCGGCCCGGACCAAGGCGCGCCTGGGCCATGGCAAAGCCTTCGCCGGGCTTGCCAAGCAGGTTTGCTGCCGGCACCCGTACATTGCGGAAGGCGATCTCGCAATGCCCTTCCGGGGAATGGTGCTGCATGATGGGGATGTTGCGAACCACCTCCAGCCCGGGAGCGTCCATGGGCACAATCACCATGGAGTGCTCGTGGTGGCGGCTGTCACCGGGGCCGTCGTTGCAACGCCCCAGTACAATGGCAAACCGGCAGTTGGGGTGATTGGCGCCGGTTATAAACCATTTGCGGCCGTCCACAACATACTCGTCACCTTCGCGGCGAATGGTCGTGCTGATGTTGGTGGCGTCGGAGGAGGCAGTATCCGGTTCGCTCATGGCAAAGCAGGAGCGAATGGTGCCGTCCAGCTGGGGTTTCAGCCAGGTTTCGTACTGCTCATCGGTGGCGAACCGGTGCAGCAGTTCCATATTGCCGGTGTCCGGTGCGCTGCAGTTGAACAGCTCGGCGGCCCAGGGCAACCGGCCCATGATCTCCGCCAGTGGTGCGTAGTCCAGGTTGGACATGGGGGTGCCCGGTTCATGTTCCTGCAGCTCCGGCAGGAACAGGTTCCAGAGGCCGTCTTCCCGGGCCTGGGCCTTGATGGGTTCGATAATCTCCAGCGGATAGACGCCTTCCTCTGCGCTGCGCAACCAGTCGCTGTTGCGGGGCAGAACGTGCTTTTTCATGAACCGCCGCATCAGGTCCTGGACCTGGCGGGCGTCTTCCGAATAGTCGAAATCCATGGCGAACCCTGGTAGTTGTTGGACAGACTCCGGTAAACCGGCCTGCGGACACACTACGTTATCACTCCGCAGGGCACGTTGATGCACGTCAAGCCAGCTTTCAGGCGCTGGCAGCGTCCTCGGCGTCCAGTTCCTTCCATGCCGCGTAGCGGTGCAGGTCAGACTCCACCAGTTTCAGGCAGACTGCTACCACGCCTGCATCATCCAGCAGGCCAAAGCCGATCAGCATGTCCGGAATCAGGTCCAGCGGGTTGAGTACATAAAGCAGGGCGCCGGCAATGGCGGCGACACTTTTCCAGGGGATCTGCCGGTACCGGCCATTCCAGTAATCCCGCAGCAGCGAAAACATCAGGCGGATATCCGTGGAGAAACGCTCAAGCCGGCCCCCGGCCTGTACCTTGGCCTCGATTTTTTTCTGCCGTTCGAGCAGGGTCTCGATGTGCTCCTGCTGTACCTTGCTGCTTTCCCGGTCAAGTTCCTCCCGGGCACGCTTCTGGCTGATGGCTGCCATGGCATCCTCGTGTTCGCTGGGGTCCGGTAGCCTCAGGTCCGGCATGGTGCCAGACCAGTGGGCTGCTGACAGGCCCATGTTGAAATCCAGCGGGCCTCCCAGGCAATTCTAGCCCCGGAGGAATCCGGCAGCCACCCCAGGGGAGATCGGCGTGGTACCCGTCAGTGACGGGCACGCAGCAGATAGCTGAGGGGGTGGAACACCAGCAGGGCAAAAATGGCGAGACCGATGATGGCGGCGATCATCACCACCCAGTCAAAGGCGGTGGCAACGTAGGCCAGTTGCGAGTGGGTGAACGCCGGTATCCAGGCCAGTCCTGTCAGGCCGGCAACAAGGGCCAGCCCGTTGGCAACGACACTCTTGTGGCGAAGATAGCGATAGCCGCCCAGGCGGGCGATCAACTGGGCGCCCAGCAGGACAACCACGGCGACAACAATCAGCCACAGGTAGGGGGCAAGGGCGTACTGAAGAATGGTGAGAACGCTGGCAATGGTCATGGAGTCACTCCTCAGGCCTGGCCTTCCAGAACGGCGTAGTAAGCCGGCTGCAGCATTTTGTCCTTGAAGGTCCAGGTCACCCAGGACTCGTCCTTCGGATCAATGAAGGGAAACGACGGCAGGAATTCCAGGTCGTAGCCGAATTCCACCAGCATGGCCTTGCCGATACTGGTGATCAGCGGACAGGAGGTGTAGCCGTTGTGCTTGCGGGGCAGGGGTTTGTCCTGCATGGCCGCCAGCAGGTTTTCGGTCACGATGGGTGCCTGGGCCTTCACACTGGCGGCCGTCTTGTTGAGTGGGGCGCCGATAACATCGCCGATGCCGAACACCTCCGGATAACGATTGTGTTGCATCGTGTAGATGTCCACGTCGAGCCAGTTGCCGGTGAAGCTGCCCTCCTGGGCGATCAGGTTACTGTTGCGCACCGCGTCCGGTGCGCTCATGGGAGGCACCACATGGATGAAGTCGTAGTCCCGGGTGATGGTGCTGCCATCCTGCTGAGTGAAGGTGGCCTGCTGGTCCTGCGGGCTGATAGCGGTCAGGGTATGGAAGTGATGCCGCTGAACGCCCTGCTCATCAAAGCGCTGTTTGACGAAATCGTTGACCCACGGCTGGCTGAACAGGCCGCCACCGGGGGCAAAGAAGTCTACATCGAAGCTGTCCCGCTTACCGGAGGCTTCCAGTCGTGACAGGGTGGTGAAGGTCATTTTCAGCGGAGCACCGGCGCACTTCACCGGGGTCGGGGCGTGGGTGAAAATGCCTTGTCCCCCGCCGGTGTCGATCCACTGGTCGATCACATCGCGGGTGCGGGTGGCCCCCTCCAGGCTGGCATAGACACTGCCGATACCGTGTTGCCCCACCAGGTCGGCTGACATGCCCTCGATCTGTTCGTAGTTAAGCTGGATGCCGGTGGCCACCACGAGATAGTCGTAGCTTAGCCGGTCACCGTTGGCCAGGTCGACGGTCCGGTTATCCGGGTCGAAGGCGGCTGCGCTGGAACGTATCCAGTCAACGTTGGGTGGCATGAACTGGCTGTTGGGGCGGGTGGTCTTCTCCGGTTCCCATACCCCGGATGCCACCAGGGTCCAGCCGGGCTGGTAGTGGTGGATCTCGCGGGCTTCCACGACGGTAATCTTGCCACCACGCAAACGATCGGACAGCCGGTTGGCGACGGCCATGCCACCGGCACCGGCACCGATAATCACCACATGGGCGCGGGTATTGACGGTCTGGGCCTGAAGTCCTGTGGACGTCAGCAGGGCAGCAGTACCGGCACCGGCACTGAGTTGCAGGAAGCGTCGCCGGTTGAGGTCGAGGGATGAAGACTGGTTTTGGGACATGGCAAGTCCTCCGTCGGGGGTTCTCTTGTAATTTTTAGTTATATGCTTATAAGAACCATTTTAAGAGTGTGCCCCTATTGAGTACAGACTTATCGTGCCCTGTGCGACACTCTGCCGCAGACCGGACACGGTATCCGGTTTTCGGGATTGTCATGTGGGCCACGGACGGTTTCCTGCCGGCACTGGTATGATGGCGTTTTCCAATGGGCGGCCCGGGCCGCAGATTCAGGAGGGATACCAACCATGAAAGGAATGACCGTACTTGGCCGGACGATGGTGTTGGCTTGCCTGACGTTGCTGGCTGCCTGCGCTTCCGGCCCCGGATCGCAACAGGGCGGGCCGGTGCCTACCGCACCCCTGACCAATACCTACTGGAAGCTGACCGTATTGCAGGGTGAAGAGGTGGACGTCCCGCAGGGTGAGCAGGGGGAACCTCATATGATCTTCCGGGACGACGGCAAGGTTAACGGTTTCAGCGGCTGTAACCGGTTTGTGGGAGAGTACACGGTAACCGGTGCCAACCTGCTGTTTGACGCCATGGCAAGCACCCGCATGGCCTGTCCGGACGACAGCTATGAGTCTGTGCTCTACGACGTATTTGCCGATACAGCCGGCGTGTTCCTGGAAGGCAAGGTACTCAAGCTGCTGGACGAGCAGGGCCGTGAGCTGGCCCGATTCACGGCCGTGGCGCTGCCCTGAGATCTGTGCCCGTTACCAGCGGGCCTTGTCCCACATTTCCGGGTTGGCCCAGTATTTCGGGTTGTTCCAGTCCCGCTTGTGGTTGTAGGTGTCGATGTTATAGGTATACAGGCTGTGGCCGCCCTGCCCGTCGCCGCCGACCTGGCGGGTGAAGCCGAGGGCGACAAGGTCGGTCAGGGACCATTGGCTGGTGTCGTCCACCAGCACAGCGATTCGTCGGTTGCCCAGGTTGCGCAGCTGGCCCAGCAGCAGGGTCCCCGTGGTCCGGTCCATGGCCTCCAGCGTATCCGATACCAGGGCGAGGTCGTGGGGCTCTGCACTGTGCCCGGCCAGTTCTCCCCCGGCGTGTTCCAGGACATCTACCCGTATGTCAGCCGTTGATGATAGCTGCTCTGCGGCCGCCGCTTCGGCCGTACTGCCACCCACCAGTATGGATGACGGCCGGGCGTCCCGGATCACGGACTCGAAGATGGCTTGTGTGTTCATGGCACGGTCCTCCCCGATGGCTTGATTCTGTCATCATACGCTTCCGGGCCGGATTCGGCCTCCTGTGATCAGGCGTGGTGCCGGTCCCGGTCGTCAGCAACCTTAAGGCCAGGCGAGCTAAATCGTCGAAGGGCCGGCACCCGCGTGAAGGAGTCAGCTGTGACCGCCATCGAGGTAACCGATCTCCACAAGTCCTATCGCGCCGCTTCGGGCCGGGTACCGGTTTTTCAGGGGCTGTCTTTCGCGGTAGGTCAGGGGCATTCACTGGCCCTGACGGGGCCGTCCGGTTCAGGCAAGAGCACGCTGCTGAATATCCTGTGCGGGCTTGAGCCGGCTGACACCGGCGTGGTGAAGTTGCTGGGTGAGGATGCCTGCCTTCGCAGCCCGGATGACTGGGCTGACCTTCGCCGGGGCCGGATCGGGGTGGTGTTCCAGGACAGCAACCTGATGCCCGCCCTGACCCTGGAAGAGAATGTACGCCTGCGGGCGGACCTGGCCGGCCAACCCTTTGGCCCTGTCCTGGACTGGCTGGAGCGACTGGGGCTGGCAGGGCTGGAGCAGCGCTATCCGGACCAGGTATCTGGCGGCCAACGGCAGCGCGCGGCGCTGGCAATGGTGTTTGCCATGGCCCCGGACCTGATCCTCGCAGATGAGCCTACCGGTAGTCTCGACCGGCATACCGCGAGCGCGGTGGCGGACGAGCTGTTTCGCTGGCAGCGGCACCGTGGTTGTACGCTGGTGCTGGCCACCCATGACCTGTCTCTGGCTGACCGCTGCGACCAGCGCCTGGACCTGGCAACCGGGAGCTGAACCATGCTGCTGCGGGCCATTCTCAGCCATTACCGTCGTCACCCCCTGCAGTTACTGGCTCTGTGGGCAATTCTCACCCTCGCGACGGCGTTATGGTCCGGTGTGTGGACGCTGACCACCCAGGCCCGGGACAGCATGACGGTGGGGGACCGCCAGCTGGCCGGGCAGCAGTTGCTGGTGCGTCAGGATGGGGCCGCCGTCACGGTTGAAGACTTTTCCGAACTGCGTCGACAGGGGCTCTGTGTGGTGCCGTGGCTGGAGGTCAGTACCGGCGAGGGAGGCGCCCGGGTTATCGGTGTGGATCCCCTGGCGATGGGTTGTGCCGACAGCACCCGTTCCGGCCCCGTGCCGGTACTGGACGGTGAACCCTTTGTGGATATGGCCGAAGCGGCCCGGCTGGCCCGGCAGCAACCTTCCGTGCTGCGGCTCTACCTGGCACAGGATACCGACGGTCTGCCCGGGGGTTGGCAACGGCAGCCTGACCCGTCCGCACTGGATACCGGCGAACTGGCCGACAGTTTCCTGCTTAACCTGAACGCACTGGCGGTACTGGTCGTACTGGTGTCGGCGCTGCTGATCCGCAGCGTGTACACCCTGGGGCTGGCCCAGCGTCGCCATGGACTGAAACTGCTGGAGCGCTACGGTGTTCAGAGGCGCCGGCTGCGTCGTTACCTGCTGCTGGAGCTGGGCGCCCTGGCCCTGCTGGGGGCGGTGCCCGGTTTCGGCCTCGGGCTCGTGCTGGCCGAGGTTTTGGGTTCCGGCTTCGGGGTGGCCCTGGAGAGCCTGTTTGACGCCAGCCTGCTGGCAACCCCCCGCACGGGCACCGGTTTTCTGGTCACACTGGGCGTGATGATGCTGGTGGTGCTCTGGTGCGGTCTCGATCTCTTGAGGAACCAGGAAAATCGGGACGGGCACCGGTGGCAGGTGCCCGTGGCAGCTGGCTGCCTGATTGGGGGCGTCGCATTGGTGCTGGGGGCGGATTCGCTGCTTGCCGCGTTTGTGGCAACCGCATTGCTGCTGGCCGGCGCAGGGCTCGTCACCCCCTGGCTCCTGCAGCGCCTGGTGGCGCCCCACCGCGATGCGCCACCCCTGCGCCTGTGGCGCCGCCGGGAGCTGGGTGTGCTGGTGCGCCGGCTGGCCCTGCCGCTGGTTGCCCTGCAGTTGGCGGCGGGAACGGTGATTGCCGTCCATGCGCTGGTGCATACCTTCGAAGGCACCTTCAATCAGTGGCTCGACCAGCGTCTGGCTGGCGACCTTTTTATAGAGGTTCCCGATGGGAAGGCGGTTTCCGCAGTCGTGCCGGTACTCTCACAAAGCCACCTGGTGGCCGGCTGGCACCAGGTGCTGCGGGGGCAGGTTGGGCTGTCAGCAAATGGAACAACCCGCACGCTGGATCTGATGGCGACTGACACCCGCTCGCCCCTGGTTCGGGGATGGTCTCTGCTCGATGCTGTGAACTCGCCCTGGCAGGCCGTCAGTGAAGGTGCCGTGCTGGTGAACGAGCAACTGGCGAGGCGTCAGGGCCTGTCACCGGGCGGCGCATTGGCCATCGTCCTTGACGGTGAGCGCCGGAAGGTAACCGTGGCCGGCATTTACGCAGACTACGGGCGTCCGGCCGGAGAGGTGCTGATGGATATGGACTTCCTGCCGTCAGGCTACACGCCCGGCTTTCGTTCACTCACGATAACGCTGCCTGTTAACAACGGCAGTGGCCAGGGCCCGCTGGTGGCTGCACTGGAGCAGGCCTGGCAGGTGGACAGCCTGCAGGTTCGGGATAACGAAACCGTGCACAGGATTGCCAACCGGATATTTCGCCAGACCTTTGCCCTGACCCGGGCCATCAGCTACCTGACCCTCGGTCTGGCGGTGGCCGCGCTGCTGCTGACTGGCTGGGTGGTCCTGGGGGCCCGGCAGTGGTATTACCAGCTGCTGACGATATGGGGACTGACCGGAAGGGCCTGGTTCCGGGTCATTTTCATGCTGGCGACCGAACTGATGCTGGTGGTCTGGGCCGCGGCGGTGCCGGTGGGCATCGCGCTGACCTGGGTGCTGGTGCAGCGGATCAACCCACTGGCGTTTGGCTGGTCACTGCCCATGGCCGTCTACCCCGGTTTCTGGCTGGAACTGATGGCCCTGCTGGTCCTGGCGGCGCTGAGCGTTGCGGGAGCCTTCTATCTGAAAAGGCCGGCCACCGGAGTGGCGCCGGTTCTGGTAACGGGAGGCGAGCGATGACATCGATCCGGACGGTTGTGTTGGTTGTCATCCCGCTGATCCTTGCCAGTGTTGCCGGCTGTTCCGGCGAGCCGCCGGAACGTGGTTTCGCCGGGCTGGCCGAAGAGGGGCAGGACGAGGGCTTCCGGCAACCAGCGCAGGGAGATCGAATCCGCCTGCCAGCGGACTGGGGGGCTCATCCGGACTACCGGATCGAATGGTGGTACCTGACTGCCAACCTGACTACGGCCGATGGCCAGCCCCTGGGGCTACAGTGGACCCAGTTCCGGCAGGGCCTCGAGCCCCGGTCGCCGGAGACCCCGGCCCCGGATGCGACTCTCTGGCCGCTGCAGTCCGCCTGGATGGCCCACGGGGCGGTGTCCTTTGACGGCCAACACTGGTTCGACGAACGGTTCGCCCGTGGTGACATTGGCCAGGCCGGCGCGATGGCGGCCCCGCTCCGGGTCTGGCTGGACCACTGGCAGCTAACAGAGTCTGCGGATCGCACGTGGCAGCTGTCCGCATCGGGCAACGGCTGGTCCTATGATCTCAGGCTGACGCCGGGAGACGCGGTGGTGCGGCACGGAAACAAGGGCTTCAGCGCCAAGACGGCGGACGGGCAGGGCTCCATGTATTTCAGCCTGACGGATATTGCGATCGAGGGCGAGGTGGTCCTGGACGGGCAGAGCCATTCGGTCAGCGGCCCGGGCTGGCTGGACCGGGAGTGGAGCAGTCAGTTCCTGCGCTCCGATCAGCGGGGCTGGGACTGGTTCGCCCTGCGCCTGGACGACGGCGGCCGGCTGATGCTGTTTCAGGTGGGTGACGGGGACGACGCTTTCCGCTCCGGGACCTGGATCGACCCCCGGGGGCAGGTCCACAGTCTGGCCCCGGACCAGATCAGGCTGGAGCGAACCGGATATCGGAATACCGGGCGAGGGCGGGTGCCGGTGCGCTGGCGTGTGGAGGTGCCCTCCCGGTCACTGGCTCTGGAGATACAGGCGCCTTCGGGTGAGTACTGGAACGATGGTCTTTACCCCTACTGGGAAAGCCCGGTATCTGTTAGCGGAAGTGCCTCTGGCCATGGCTATATGGAACTGACCGGTTACGACAGGAACTGATTTCCCGCTTTTCATGGCATGGTGCAGGGAGTGCATCCATGGATGCGGCAGGGTTCCTGGGTTAGGATTCAGGTAATGCCAAGCGATAAACTCATACCGAGGAAGGATGGTTATGGAAATCAAGACCTATGAAGAGCTGATCGACTGGGTGAGGAATATGCACGCACTTCTGGCGAGAACCCTCGAAGAGGGCGCCGTCGGAAATCGCAATGAACAGGCGCGTGCGCTGCTGAACTACCTCGCCGGCCATGAGAAGGAACTGGAACGGATAACCCAGGAGTTCGAACGCCAGGCCGCCCCCAATACCCTTCATACCCGGCTCTATGATTATCTCACCCGAAGCCCCATGAGAGTCCCGGACCCGAGAGACAGCCATTTCTCCTCCCTCGGCTTTGAAGACATCTGCAAGGAAATTTTTGCCTTTCATGATCGCATCATCGAAATATACCGGAGTCTCGCGGAGCAGACCGGCATACCGGAAACCCATGAGCTGGTGAAGTCGCTGCTGGAGATGGAAGAGCACGAGGCTATGCGTCTGGCGCGGCAGGTGGCTAGCAGCCAGGACATGTGACGCAACAGCGGCAATCGTCGTAGCGGGGTCGTAGTACGGTGTTCATCCTGCATCTTGCCCGGGCAGTCGTCTTTTGCCTGCTGGTTCTGCTGATTACCCTGATCGGTATCGGTCCCATGCTGTTCATGGGGCTGGTAAAGGCCCTGGTGCCTTTCAGGCCGCTGCAGCGAGCCTGTTCAGTGGGGGTCATGTGGATCGCCGAGACCTGGGCGGAGGGCCTCAAATGGCTGTTCCGCCTGCTGACGCCCACAATCTGGGATATTCGCAGTGATGTAGACCTGGGCCGGGACCAGCCCTACCTGATCATCTGCAATCACCAGTCCTGGGTGGATATTCCGGCTTTGGTGGAAGCGTTCAATCGCCAGACACCGTTCTTCAAGTTTTTCCTCAAGAAGGAACTGATCTGGGTTCCGCTGATCGGACTGGCGTTCTGGGCCCTGGACTACCCGTTCATGAAGCGCTACAGCAAGGCGCATCTGGCAAAACACCCGGAAGACCGGGGCAAGGACCTGGAAATCACCCGCCAGGCCTGCGAGAAGTTCCATAACCTGCCGGTGACCGTAGTGAACTTCCTGGAAGGCACCCGGTTCACCCCGGCCAAGCACCGTCAGCAGGGCTCTCCCTACCGGCATCTGCTCAAACCCAAATCCGGTGGCGTCGCCTTTGTGATGGCCGCCCTGGGGGGTCAGATGCATGCCCTGCTGGATGTGACCATCGTGTATCCGGAGGGGCGTATCCCGGGGTTCTGGCATCTGATCAGCGGGCAGGTGTCCCGGGTGGTGGTGGATATCCGGCGGCGCACGGTACCCGCTGAACTGTTTGCCGGTGACTACGCCAACGATCCTGCCTTCCGGGAAGTCTTCCAGGCCTGGGTCAGCCGCCTCTGGGCCGAGAAAGATGAGCGTATCGAGCAGCTGCGCCGGGAAGAAGCCGCCCGCTGAACGGGGGACACTAGTTCAGGTTGATCAGGCCCCGTATAAGGGCCGCCAGTCCCGCAGCGGCCGCGACGCCCAGGATAATGGGCCGGAGGGCCTCGAAGGGCAATCGGTTGACCAGGCCGGCGGACAGCCAGAAACCAACGAATACCCCCGGCATGGTGGCGACGAACAGCCACAGCTCCGTCACCCCCAGATAACCGGAAGCGATCAGGGTGGCCAGCACAAAGACGTTGGCAAACAGGAAAAAGGCCGACAGGTTGGCCCGCACCATCGGGCCCTTCTCGTTCTGGTAGATCATCGCAATGGGAGGCCCGCCCACTGCGGTAATGGTGCCCATATAGGTGGAAGCCAGGCCGGCAATAATGCTGTTGCAGGGGTTAAGGCGGGGTTTCAGCCCGGCCACACCGAGAATGACGGCCAGCAGGATCAGGGTTCCGAAGATCAGTTCAAAGCCCTGGGCGGTGATCACCAGCAGGGTGCCACCAGCCAGGGCAGCGCCTGCCAGGCCGCCGCCAATGGCGTAGCGCACTTCCCGTACCTGCAGGGCGGTGCGGTTGCGCATGAGCATCAGGATAGTCAGTATTCCGGCATTGAGCGTCAGCGGCGCAGGTATGAATGCCGGCGAAATCAGGAACAGCAAGGGTGCCGCCAGGGTCCCGATCCCATAGCCGGCGACTCCCTGCAGGCAGGAGCCGGCCAGGATCACCAGGTTAGCCAGGAGGATGTGGTAAAGCGTGATATCGGTTGGCACGGCGGGCCTGTCCTTGCGACGGTTATCGTTAAGAAGCAGGCAGTTATAACACACGGCAAAATAGGTAGCTATTGGCCTGGCACGGTTACCATCAGTGGTCAGGCCCGCAACCGGCGAATGAGGAAACCCTTTATGTCCGAGATGCCAGGGTGCCCCTGTGGAAGCGGCTACCCCTATCAGGACTGTTGTCGTCGATACCACCAGGGCGTCGAAGTTGCGCCGACGCCGGAGGCGCTGATGCGCTCCCGGTACACCGCCTTCGTGCTGAAGCTCACGGGCTACCTGCTGAGCACCTGGCACCCGGATACCCGGCCGGCGTCTTTGCCGCTGGATGACTCGCCGGACTGGACAGCTCTCCAGGTCTTGTCTTCCGGCGAGCAAGGGAACAGGGGGCAGGTGCATTTCAGGGCGGTCTACCGGCTATCGGGTAGCTTTGGCTATCTCGAGGAAGCGTCAGACTTTGTTCGTGAGGATGGACGCTGGTTCTACGTCAGCGGCGAGACCCGTGAGGGTCATCTTGACCCCGGCCGCAATGACCGTTGCCCCTGTGGCAGTGGCCGCAAGTTCAAGGCCTGTTGCCTGAACCGACAGCGCTGAGACTCTCGAGGGTTTATCGTAGGAATGGCAGATGGTTCAAGCGGAAGGTCAGCGATGAAACAGTCCATTACCGGTTACCACCAGGATGAAGAGGGGTACTGGGTGGCCCAGTTGGCCTGCGGCCACAACCAGCACGTGCGTCACCAGCCGCCCTGGGTGAACCGACCCTGGGTGGTAACGGCGGAAGGCCGGCAGGGGATGCTGGGGTTTCGTCTGAACTGTGTGAAGTGCGAGGAGGGCGCGCCTCCGGACGATCGCCCTCCTGCTGGAACCCCGGGCTAGTCAGTCTTCCAGAGCCTGGAGTACGGCCTTGGCCGCACCCTCAGAGGAGGCCGGGTTCTGGCCGGTGACCAGGTTGCCATCCACTACGATATGGGGCGCCCAGTCATCTCCGCGGCTGTAGTTGCCACCCTTTTCCCTGAGCATGTCTTCCACCAGGAAGGGCACCACATTGGTCAGGCCAACGGCTTCCTCTTCGCTGTTACTGAAGCCGGTCACGCCCCGCCCGCGGACAAACCAGTCGCCGTTGGGGGACTCCGGGTGCCGGAAGATGGCTGGCGCATGGCAAACCGCGCCGATGACCTTGCCGGCCTTATTGGCCTCTTCCAGCAGGCGGATAGAGTCGCGATCTTCAGCCAGGTCCCACAGTGGACCGTGGCCACCCGGGTAGAAGACGGCGTCAAACTCATGCACGTTGACGTCGCAGAGCTTTTTGGTGCTCGCCAGGGCCTGGCGACCTTGCTCGTCCTCGCTGAACCGGCGAGTGCTGTCAGTGAGTGTGTCTTCTGCTTCACTGTTGGGGTCCACCGGAGGCTGTCCTCCCTTGGGTGAAGCGAGGGTGATGTCGGCCCCGGCATCGCGGAACACGTAGTAGGGCGCGGTGAATTCCTCAAGCCAGAAGCCGGTCTTGTGTCCGGTGTCTCCCATTGCGCTATGGGATGTCAGTACCATCAGAACCTTCATGTGTGCCTCCCGTTTGAGAGTGAAATGTGGCGACGTCGGTCAGCCGGGCGTCGCCGTAATCGCTTACCGCGTCTTACCCTGTGGATTGGTACGCCAGGCCCCGATTACAACCCGGATTGCTCAGTTTTAACCGTTTCGTTCACCTCGGTGATACAGCGGCCGCAGGCATATCGACGCTCATAGCGCCTATCCGCCCAGCCTTCATAAATGTGTCTGGAGAGGGGACGGATCAGTGGCCAGCTCAGCGGTCGGAAGAGCCAGCCCATGGAGGTGTGGGACCAGGCACGCACGGTGGCCTCCAGCCCTGTGAACCACTGGCCTTCACTGGTCACAAGGTGCAGGCGCCGAAGCAGGGCCTCTCGTCCGGGGGCCAGGGGACCGTCATCCGGTTGGTGGTGAATGTCGACGAAACCGAGGTTGCCTTGCTCCAGTCGCTTGAGGGTCTCGATCTCCTTCCGGCATAGCGGGCACTGGCCGTCGTAGAACAGGATGTCCATAGTGGGATGTCGCTCTGGTTCAGGGGTGCCGGGCACCGGACGTTGCATCCAGGGATTTACGATCGGCGTGGCGGTCAGATCACCCCCCTGTGCGCTGGTTCCGCGCGGGCCGTTGGTGCTTGCCGGCTCATCCCGGTAAGCTGTCGAACGAGTTTTCAGGGAGAGCCTTATGAAACACAAGGAAAAGGAATGCACCTGGGCGCCAGGGATGCAGGATACGGATGTCACCTTCGCCGGGGATCATACCTGGGCGACCATCATGCGGGCCCGCAGTGATGAAGGAAGCACCTCGGGCCGGGCCCGTTGGCTGGTGCTGGCGGCCGGGCTGGTGGCCCTCGGGGCCACATTCTGGTGGTGGCTGGCCTGAGTCGCGCCCCCGGCGTTCAGGCCAGCTTCAGTACTGGTGGGTGGGCCAGGATGGTTTTCCGGGCCCGCTGCTTGTCCATGTGCAGCTCGTCAGCCAGTGCTGCCAGCGTTGGAGGCAGTCGATGTTCCCTGCGATTTTCAGCCAGCGTGGCCAGCAGTGTCAGCTGGACATGGCGATCCTGGAACCGGCCGTAGCGTTTCTGCAGCTCCCTGAGTTCGTTCAACAGATCCGGATAGCCCCGGGCATCCAGCTCCGCCAGGTACCGAAGCCGTTTCAGGGCCTTGCGTACCTCATGAAAGGGCTCATCCGGTGAGTCTGGGGCCAGCTGGTGGAACAGCTGACGGCAGTGTCTGGCCCGGATCGTTACCGTGTCGTGGATCGCTTCCGGTGTCAGCTTGTTCAGTGGCCGTGACAGTGTCTTTCCTGTGACAACGCCCTCCCAGGCTGCAAGGGACTTACGCCAGCCTTTTCCCTGCAACTGTTGGCAAAGCTGCTGGTGGCATTCATCCTGCCACTGCCTGAAAAAGTCACCGCCACCGGAGGCTCTCAGGGACTGCCGTAACCGGCGGTCCTCCAGGGAGCGGGCTTCCAGCTCCGGCAGGAATACATCCAGGTCCCGCAAGGTGCTGGTCTCGCGAGCCATGCTCTTCAGGGGAGTCAGTGCTTTTTTCAGGTGTTCATCGCCGGTGATGATGGACACTGCCTCGGTAATCGCCCGGCTCCTTCGCAGGGCGATACGGAACTGATGCAGGAATTCCGGGTCGATGCCCGCCACCACACCCGGCTGGGTAGCCCGCAATCGCTCCAGCAGATGGTGCAGGGTTGCCGGGATCTGCCTGCGCAGATCCCGGCCCTGGTCCGGGGGTGACGGGGCCTTGCGCTGGAACAGCTCGTAGCTTGCCAGTTTCGGGGGCAGGTAGGTCACGACCTTGGCCTGCCCCTTGCGGGTCTTTGCCCAACTTTCTGTGGACAGCTCCAGGTGCAGCACGGACCCGGTGGCCATGTCCGGTGCCTCCTCTCCCGTCAACAGGCCTGCCAGGTCTGAAAGGGCGGGGTTGTGGCCGATGATGGTCAGGCAGTCAGGGTTGCCCGGCAGTCGCCGGATCCATCGCAGCAGCCGTTTATGACGAAAGGTGTAGAGGTCCGGTTCAAAGTGAACCCGGCCGACCAGCTGCCGCTCCGCCAGCAGGTCCAGCAGCCCCTCGATGGTCTGGCGGGCGCGGCAGGCCTGGCTGACATGCACTTCCCCGTCCAGCGCGCCCATTGCCCTGAGGGGGCGCGCCATGGCCTGTAGTTGCCGGTGGCCCCGTTTGTTCAGAGGGCGATCCAGGTCGCTGAGCGATGCATCGCTCCAGCTGGATTTGCCATGTCGGATCAGGAACAGCTGTTTCATCGACATCCCCAATGTGCATTGGCCGGCCCGGGAGGCTATTATTACCCGGTCATACCAGTCTGCCATGGCTTTCGGCCAGCGGGCTGGTAGTTCAATCAACCTATAATAAAATCACTGCTGGAAGTAACCATTATGACATTACGCTCCAAGCTGACGGCAGCAGCGCTGCTTCTGGGCCTTTCCTTTGCCGGAAGCCAGGCTGTCGCCGAAGAAACCTATACGCTCAAACTGGCAGAAACCTGGGGACCAAACTACCCGATTCTGGGGGACACCAACCGCAGCCTGAAGGCCATGGTTGAAAAGATGTCCGAGGGTCGCATCAAGATCCGCATCGACTCCTCCAACAAGCACAAGGCGCCTTTTGGTATCTTCGACATGGTCAAGGCCGGTCAGTATGACATCGGCCATACCGCGTCCTACTACTACAAGGGCAAGATTCCCAACAGCATGTTCTTTACCACCGTGCCCTTCGGCATGACCGCGCCGGAGCAGTACGCCTGGTTCTATTACGGTGAAGGTTTCGACCTGGCCCAGGAGGTCTACGGCGAACACAACATGCTGTCCTTCCCCGGTGGTAATACCGGTGTCCAGATGGGTGGCTGGTTCCGTGACGAGATCGAGTCCCTGGACGACCTGGAGGGCCTGAAAATGCGTACGCCAGGCTTTGCCGGTGAAGTGATGTCCGATATCGGCGTTGCTGTCACCAACATCCCTCCGGGTGAGCTGTTTACCGCCCTGGAGCGGGGTACCATTGACGCCCTCGAGTGGGTTGGTCCGGCGCTGGATCTGCCCATGGGCTTCCACCAGATTGCCGATTACTACTACGGTGGCTGGCAGGAGCCGTCTGCAGAACTGCAGTGGCTGATCAACAAGGACACCTGGAACAAGCTGCCGGAAGACCTGCAGGAAGTACTCCGCGTGGCCATGCGTACCGCTGCCTATGACATGTACATCCAGACCATGCACGAAAGTGGCAAGGCCTGGAACAGCATTCAGGAAGAGTATCCGAACGTGAAGTTCCGTACCTTCCCGGATGAGGTCATGGAAGCGCTGCGTGCCTCTACCAAGAAGCTGCTGGCCGAAATGGCCGAGGAAGACCCGCTCACCAAGAAGATCATTGATTCCCAGCGTGAGTACCTGGAGCAGATCCGTCCCTGGACCAACATCTCCGACCGGGCGTATCTGAACAACTCGGACGTCGAGTAAGTCTGAGTGTGCTTCGGGCACCGGCCAGCGGGCCGGTGCCTGGAAACAACAAACCCCGCCTTGAGCGGGGTTTGTTGTTTCTACAGGTTGCTAATGCGGGTCAGGCAGCCTTGCTGCGCCGACGGGCAAACCGCAGGCCGATCAGGCCAAGGCCAAGAAGGGCCAGAGAGCCGGGTTCAGGTACAGGTACCTCTGCCATTCTCACGAACAGTGAGAGGTGCGAAAGGTCCGGAGTCTGTCCGCCGTTGTTGGTAAAGTTGATATCAAATGTACCGCTGCCTGAAGTGTCAGTATCGGAGAAGGTGATCCCTTCAAAAAGATAGGACGCGTACCGGTCGGAACCTTTCAGGATAGCGACAAAGTCCAGTGCAATTGGCAGGCCCGGAGAGCCGACTTCGGTCCAGCTAAGGCCCCAGTCGCCTGACTCCGTATTGAGATCAGCGTCGAGCGTAAACTGAACGCCGCCTACGGTGCCTGTTGTGTTGCCCCCGTCTTTTACCAGGTAGTCAAACACTCCCCAGTCATTTGAGAACGTTGCGCCTGCGTTATAGTCAGGGTTTCCGGAGACGACGCCATAGCAATCGCTGGCGTTGCCGCTCTCCCAGGTCATATCGCTGGTGGACAGTCCGTCGGCGTGCGGGTCGCCGGCGGAACAATAAGTGGGCGCCGCGCTGACCGCTGCCGAAAAAGACATGCCTGCCAGTACCGCTGAGGCGAGAAACGATGTTGTTAACAGTTTTCTGTTCATTGAATTTACACTCCCTTGAGCATTAACACCGCTCAGCATGGGCCCGCCATACAACGAGTCGGGGCTGGGCGTTCAGAACCATTGTTGCGTAAAGCCACTACCAGATGGTGGTACAGCAAAGGTTCCTTTCTACAGTGATAGCAACTATCGGGCCACTACTGGGTGTTAAGGGTTTTGTTTTAAAAAACAGGGAGAAAGATGCCTGTGAAAATCTTGCGTTTCTGCCGCGTGTAAATATTTCCGACACTTTAGTCACCTCGCCGATCAACTGCGGTTGCACCGTGTCTCAGGCTCATTGTCGATGGTGCCGGCGATGCTGATATCCTCAGCGGCGCGGTGTTTTCAGAGTGGAGCGCGGGTTATTCTGTATCCGGCCAACAAACACAATGATCAGGAGAATAGGCATGAGCAAAAGACTGGACGGCAAAGTCGCCATCATCACCGGTGGCACCAGCGGTATCGGGGAGGCTACGGCCCGCCGTTTTGTGGAAGAGGGTGCCCGGGTTGTGATTGCGGGACGCAGCGTGGAGAAGGGCGAGAAGCTGGCTGAGGCGCTGGGTGGAAACGCTTTTTTTATGAAAGCGGACGTCATGAAAGAGGGCGATATCGAAGCGTTGGTAGACCGTACCGTTGAGCAATTCGGTCGGCTGGACTGCCTGTTCAACAATGCCGGCGCCGGCGACCGCACAACGCTGGACTCGGTCACTGAGGACGAGTTCAGCCACATCATGCGGCTGCTCACCGGAAGCGTGGTCTTCGGTATCAAGCACGCCGCCCGGGTCATGCGGGGACAGGGATCCGGCTGCATCATCAACAACTCCAGTATTGCAGCCCATCGCCTGGGGCAGGGGGGCTACCTGTACTCCGGTGCCAAGGCGGCGGTCAGCCACCTGACGCGGCTGGCCGGCGTAGAGCTGGGGCCTGAAGGCATCCGGGTGAACGCGATTTCACCGGGGGCGGTGGCAACGCCCATCTTCTGGGGCGGCTCGGAGAGGGCCAACACGCTGAGCGACGAGGAAAACCAGGCCAAGATGGAAAAGCTTGAGAAGAACCTGGCGAAGGCAACGCCGCTCCCCCGGGCAGGGCTGGCACTGGATATTGCCAACGCCGCGGTGTTTCTGGCCAGTGATGAGGGTTCATTTATCAACAGCCACGACCTGGTGGTAGATGGTGGCCGGATATCCATGTTCAATGAAAAAACAGGCTGATCTGTCACGGCAAGGCAGGGGAGGCGCAAAGCCTCCTGAAAGGTATGTAAAGAAAACCGACAGTCGGTCCCGGGGCTGCCGGGACCGGCTCAGCCGGGCTCCGGCGGCAGTAGTCGGTATACCCAGGCCAGTGTGCCGTCTGCCAGCACCATCCTTACCCGCTCATAGCGAATCCCGAGCCTTTCATATCGATCGAGGCGGGCCAGTTCATCCGGGCTGACCCGGATCAGCTGTCCCTGTACCGTGGCCCCCGGTTCAGGCCGTATGTCCAGGGCTTCTTTCCGGTAGCCCCTGAGAGTGGCCGGCTCTGATTCCCCTGCACGGCCCATCACGATATAACGGATCCAGGGTTGCTGCAGGGTGCCAAAAACGAAGACCTTGTGGTCCTGAGATCCGTCTATCGGCAACAGGGAGTCCGGTGGTTTATATCCGTACGGGCTGAGCATGGCGAACCACAGGTAAAAGAGCAGCGCCAGGAAGCTGACAAGAAATGTCGACAGCATGACCAGCAAGACAAGTTTTATCCGCTGGTATGCCGTGCGTTGCCTGGCCATCCGGTCTCCGATCAGTCCCGGTTTTCGAGGTTGGCCCGCATTCTGAGCGTCACCAGCACCGTATTCAGGTGAGGTACCGGAATGCCGTGGCGCTCGGCAATGGCCACCACGTTGCCCAGCACCGCGTCCCGTTCGATGGGGCGGCCGTTGAGGTAGTCCAGGGCCATGCTGTTCTTGTAGGGGGGCATCTTGCGGGTGCCTTCGATGTTCTGCTCGATCACATCGTCATCCATGGGGTAGCCTTCGGCTTCGGCCACGGTCATCACTTCACGGATCATGTTGCGGATCAGCTGTTCGCCGCCCTCGGTGTCCAGGATGGTGCGGGTGTCAGCGCCGTTGGCGATCACGGAGAGCGGGTTGAAGGGGGTGTTCCACAGGCACTTGCGCCAGCGTTCGCCCACCACCTGTTCCGTGAGGTCAATGTTAATGCCGCCGTCAATAAACAGCTGTGACAGCTCCCGGCAGCTGTCGTCGATACCTTCCGGATAGCGGCCCATGACCAGCTTGCCATAGGCCTTGTGTTCGACCACCCCGGGCTCGGTGCGGCTGGCGGCGATAAACGCCAGGCAGCTGATAATTGGGTTGTCCGGGTATGCGTCCGCCAGTTCCCGCTCGATATCCAGGCCGTTTTCGATCAGTACCAGGCGGGTGTTGGCGCCCATCCAGGGACGGACCAGCGCCGCGCGATCCACACCGGGGAGCACCTTCACACAAAGGATCAGGTAGTCCGGGGTCTCTTCCGGCTTGTCGCCGTCACGGTAGACGTGGTCCGGCTGGTATGACAGGTCTCCAAGGGGGCTGGAGATGCGGATGCCATTGGCCTTCACCGCGTCGTATTCCGACCGCAATACTGTGCTGACCTTGCAGCCGGCCTTCTTGAGGATGGCGCCGTAAAAACTGCCGATGGCGCCGGCGCCAACGATCAGGATGCTGGGTTTGTCACTCATGGAATGGGTTGCTCCTTGTTCTAACGGCGGACCGGGGCTGCACCCAGGTGTGCGCCGCCGTCGATCAGAATGGTTTCGCCTGTGGTCAGGTCGCCGCCGATGATCAGTCCCAGGCAGACGTCTGCCACGCTTTCCGGTGAGGCCGTGTCATGCAGGGGGGCGGCGCCTTTGGTTTTCTCCAGCAGGGCGCTGTACTTGTCCTCTCCAAGGCCCTTCTTCAGCCACTCGCCCTGGACAAAGCCGGGGCATACGGCGTTGACCCTGACTTCCGGCCCCATCACCCGGGCCAGGGAGCGGGTCATGGTGACCAGTGCGCCCTTGGAGGCGGCGTAGGCAATGGAGCTGCCGATGCCTGCCAGGCCGGCGATGGAGGCCATATTGATGATGTGGCCGGAGCCGTTGGCCCGCAGGGCCTTCTCTGCAGCACGGGTCATCTGGTAGGGGCCGACGGCGTTAACGGCGTAGAGGTCCAGGAAGTCCTGCTTGTCCAGGCCGTCCAGGTTGTTGTGATCGCAGAACTTGGTGTTACCGGCGTTGTTGATGAGAATATCAACCCGGCCGAATTTCTCCAGGGTGGCATCCACCAGCGCCCTGCAATCGGTATCTTCGGCCACATTGGCCTTGCAGACGAGGGTTTGTACCCCATGCTTTTCGCAGTCGGAGGCGACAGCGCGGGCGCCATCCTCGTTGTTGCTGTAGTTGATCACCACATGGCAGCCGTGCTCTGCAAACAGGCGGGCGATGGCGGCACCGATACCGGACGATGAGCCGGTTACGATGGCGACGGAGTCTTTGAGTTTCATGGCATGTCCCTTCTTGTGGTTGTTGGTTTGAATAGAGGGGGCAGCAGGGTTCATCCGTGAATGCTGAAAACGGTATCTTCTCTCGTTCTGCGGAACACATCAATCGCTGTATGTGCGTTGTGGCGTTGTCCGGCAGTATCAGGACCGCCCTGAAACGACAAGAGCCGGTAAATACCGGCTCTTGTCGGCGGGGTGGTCAGTACCCTGCGGAGGCGCTCAGGCCAAACCATTCCGGCATGAGCAGCAGGGCAACAACCACTGCGATCTGGATCAGGATGAAAGGCACCACACCCCGATAGATCTGGGTGGTTGCCACACCCGGTGGTGCCACCCCTTTCAGATAGAACAGACTGAACCCGAAGGGAGGGGTCAGGAAGCTGGTCTGCAGGTTCATGGCGATCAGGATGGCGAACCACAGCATGTTGATGCCGAGCAATTCGGCAATGGGTGCCAGGATGGGCACCACGATAAACGAGATCTCCACGAAGTCGATGAAAAAACCGAGGAACAGGATGATCAGCATCGCGAGGATCAGGAAACCCCACTTTTCGCCCGGCAGGGCCAGCATCCACTCTTCCAGCAGGTAGTCACCGCCGGTGTAGCTGAACACCATGGAGAAGGCCGTCGCGCCCACCAGGATGGCGAACACCATGGCGGTGACCTTGACGGTATCCTTCGCGGAGTCCCAGATGATCTGCCAGGAAAACTGGCGATACAGCAGGGCAAGGATGACCGCGCCCACGCCACCCAGCGCTGAGGATTCCGTTGGTGTGGCGACGCCGGCGAAGATGGAACCCAGCACCACGACAATCAGCGCCAGGGGCGGGATTACCGCCAGCAGCGCCTTGCGTACTTCCTGGGCCCGGGACTGGCTTTCATCCCGGGGCATGGCTGGCGCAATTTCCGGCTTGAGGAAGGCCATGATCAGGATGTAGGCCACATAAAGCCCGATCAGAATCAGCCCGGGCACAACGGCGGCCTTGAACAGGTCACCCACCGGCAGGCCCATCACATCCCCGAGGATGATCAGGATAATGGAAGGTGGAATGATCTGCCCCAGGGTGCCGGAGGCGCAGATAGTCCCTGTGGCCAGTTCGGTCTTGTAGCCGTGATGGAGCATGACCGGCAGGGAGATGAGGCCCATGGCAACCACACTGGCACCCACCACACCGGTGGAAGCGGCGAGCAGGGCACCTACCAGGATGGTGGAAATGGCCAGGCCGCCACGCACGCCGCCGAACAGCTTGCCCATGGACTCCAGCAACTGTTCCGCCAGCTTGGTGCGCTGCAGTACCAGGCCCATAAAGATAAACAGTGGTACCGCCATGAGCGTGGTGTTTTCCATAATGCTCATGATGCGGTAAGGCATGAAGGCGAACAGGCTGGGCCCTTCAGCAATCAGCCCGAAAAGTAGTGCCACGCCGCCAAAGGTAAACGCTACCGGGAAGCCCCACAGCAGCATCAGCAGGCACACGCCGAACATAATAATACCGATCATGCGAGGCCTCCGGCGCTGTGTTCGCTGTTGGTGTAATGGGCGTCATGTTTCAGCACGCGAATGGCGTAGGTCACCATATTGATGCCGGCGATGGCCGTGAAAAAGGATGAGAAGGAGATCAGGCTTTTGATGATCCATCGGAAGGGCAGCCCGCCCGGGTCACCACTGCTTTCGCCCAGTCGGTAGGACTCGACAGCGAAGTCGATGCCCAGCCAGGCGATAAAGGCGGCAAACGGAATCACCAGCAGCAGGGCCCCGATCAGGTTGACCCAGGCCTTGAAGGTCTCGCTCCAGCGAGCGTACAGAACGTCAACACGGACATGTCCGTCAGTACGCAGGGCGTAGGGGATGCCCATCAGGAACACCACCGAATAAAGGTGCCATTCCATCTCCTGCATGCCGATGGACACGTCTCTGAACACGTACCGTGCCACCACATCGTAGAATACGTTGAGCGTCAGCAGTATGAACGCCACACTGGCAATCCAGCCACAGATATATGCTATGCGTCCTAGCCCGTTATCGATCAGTCTGAGCCATCGCATGATGAGTCCTCGTGCTCCGGGAATACGGCCACCCGGTGTGCGGTTCGGGGCAGGCCTGTGGAAAAAACGCCGGTAGTTTACGCGAACGCGGTGTCTTTTTCACAAACTTCCCCCCCAAAGATGAGAACGCCGGAGCCTCTCGGGGAGACTCCGGCGCCAGGCATGACAACCCCGTGTCTGCCTTGTCTCGTTGCCTAGTCCACCTCGGCCATGTTGTTGAGGTAGGCACGGTCGGCAATGTCGATGTAGGCGCGGGCGTCCTTCAGGTATTTCTCCTGGGACTCGATGATCTTGGCGGCCAGTTCGTCGCCCTCGGCAGCTTCCTTGAGCAACTTCTCGTTGGCTTCCACCATGGCCTGGAACACCTCATCCGGGAAGTTTTTCACCTTCACGTTCGGGTACTCTTCAGTGATGGAGGCCCAGGCCTTGGCATTTTCATGCACGGACTGGATCATCATGTCATAGGCTGCGGTACGCATGGCCACACGGAGAATCTGCTGGAGGTCCTTGGGCAGCTTCTCCCAGACATCCTTGTTGATCAGGAACTGCAGCTCGGTGGCCGGTTCATGCCAGCCGGTGTAGTAGTAATCGGCAATCTGCTGGAAGCCCAGACGCAGGTCCAGGGCCGGACCAACCCACTCCACCGCATCGATGGTGCCGCGCTCAAGAGCGGTGTACAGCTCCCCCGGCGGGATGTTGGTGGGGTTGACACCCACTTCCGCGAAGACTTCGCCGGCAAAGCCCGGAATGCGCATCTTCAGGCCTTCCAGATCTTCCAGGGAATTGATCTCATCACGGAACCAGCCGCCCATCTGGATGCCGGTGTTACCGCCAGGGAAGGACAGCATGTTGTGGGGCTCATAGACTTCCTGCATCAGGTCCATGCCGTCGCCGTAATAGAACCAGGCGTACTGCTCCTGGGCAGTCATGCCGAAGGGCATGCTGGTGAAGAACAGGGTGTTGGGTACCTTGCCTTTCCAGTAGTAGGAAGCGGAGTGCCCCATATCGTACTGGCCGGCCTTGACCATGTCGAAGACACCCAGCGGCGACTTGTGCTTGTTGGCCGAATCGATACGGATACGCAGGCGGCCATCGGACATTTCTTCGGCCATCTTGGCCATGCCCTTGGTGGCTTCACCAAAGATCGGGAAATTCGGGCCCCAGGTTTCTGCCAGGCGCAGGGTGAACTTCTCCTGGGCGGTGGCGAGTGGGGAGGCAATCAGGGCAGACAGCGCTACCGCCGCAGCGGCGCTTTTGAATAACGAACGACGTTTCATGATGCGCGTTCCTCTGTTTGTTGTTTTTCAGGATGGCGAACGTTTGATCCCCACCGCGGGAAGGGACCTGCATTCTTACGCGGTAAACGTAGCATGGATTAGGTGAAGGGTGAATTAATTCAAGGCCCTACCTAGACTTTGGTCGTACACCGGGTGTCCGGTCCCTTCGCTCCGGCGACCTATTGCGTCACGGTGGACTGCCTGAACTGCTTTGCCGACCACACCGCAATGCCCTGGGTATTGAGGTTGATGTCCATGCCCAGGGCCTGCTCCAACGCCTCATCATCCAGTTGGCAGCCATGCTGTTGCAGCCTGCGGGCAAACAGCGCCTTGAGGTCAGCGCGGATACCCCGGGTGTCCGGCTTCTCGGCCTGGTACCTGCGACCAATAGCCGCATAGGTGTCCAGATCGCCATGGAGCTGGGTCGCCAGGTCGTCAATGGCAGTAACCTCACTGAAGTGGGTGAGGTAAATGGCGCGGGGCCTGAGGGAGCAGAGCCGGTCCACGGATTCGTGGGCTTTATCAGGGTCGAACTGCACGGGGGTGGCGGCGGGAAAGATAAAAGCACCGTTGTCGGTATCCAGCGACCGATAGGAGATGCCGAAGGTATCACCGGAAAAGACCACGCCGGCGGTTCCGTCATGGATACAGTAGTGATGCAGGGCATGTCCTGGCGTATCCAGGAAGGTCAGGGTGCGTTTGCCCAGGGATAGGGTGTCGCCATCGTGAACTTCCAGGATGCGCTCCGCAGGAACCGGTATCAGTTCTCCGTAGTGCCGTTTCATGGTCTCGGTCCCGTAGACCTGGCGAGCCCCTTCGTACAGGGCGGCGGGGTCGATCATGTGCCGGGCGCCCCGGGGGTGTACCACCAGGGTGGCCCGGGGCAGTTCCTGCATGATCTTCCCGGCCCCACCGGCATGGTCCAGGTGGACATGGGTAATACAGATGTAGCGCACCTGGTCCCGGTCGATCTTCAGTTTGTCGAGGGCGGCCAGCAGTATGGGGATGGAGAAGTTGCTGCCCACGTCCACAAACGCGGCCTCGCCGCTGTCAACGATCAGGTGGCTGGCGTCCATCATCTGGCTGCCGGCGAACTCGGTATCAATGGCATAGATGCCATGGTCAAACGGGATGATTGTGGGGGCTTCAGCGCTCATGGGCCTTCCGTTTCTTGTTCTTTGTCACTGGTTTCCTGGGCACAAACCCCGGCCGGTTCAGGCCGGGTTTGCAGGTTTACGGTTTACTCAATCTCCACCTGTTCTGCAACCTGCTCCCGCAGCGACTTCTTCAGGATCTTGCCAACACCATTGCGGGGCATGGCATCCATGAAGACCACCTTGCGGGGCGTTTTGTACTTCGCCAGGCGCTCCTGGCAAAAGGCGAGGAGCTCCTCCTCGGTGATATCGGTGTCCGGATTGCGCACTACGACAGCGACCACTTCCTCGCCCATGCGCTCCGACGGAACACCCACGACGGCGACTTCGGCCACGGCGGGGTGACGTGAAATCAGCTCCTCCAGATCCCGGGGGTAGATGTTGAAGCCGCCACGAAGAATCAGGTCCTTCTTGCGATCGACAATGTAAAGGTAGCCTTCCTCGTCCAGTCGGGCCACGTCGCCGGTATGCAGCCAGCCATCTTTCAGGGCCGTCCGAGTGGCTTCCTCGTTGTTGTAGTAGCCGGGGGTAATGTTCTCGCCCCGCACCAGCAGTTCACCTACTTCGCCCACCGCCAGCGGGTTGCCCCGTTCGTCGGCAATTCGCAGTTCCACACCGGGGAAGGCGCGGCCGACCGATCCGGCCTTGACGGGCTCGCCCTTGCGGTGGGCGGAGACCGTGGGTGCCGCCTCGGACAGGCCGTAACCTTCGTAGATCTCGGCATTGAATCGCTTGCGGAAGGCTTCGATCAGCGAGACCGGTAGGGGAGCGGACCCGGAACCCACCGATTCCAGTGAGGAGACGTCGTACTCCTCGACCTCCGGGGCGGTGGTCAGGGCATAGATCATGGCCGGTACCGCACTGAATGCCGTCACCTTGTATTTCTGGATGGCCTCGCACACTTCCCGCACATCAAACTTGGGCAGAATAACCACGCTGCTACCACGCAGGAACAGGGTGTTGGCCATGGTAAAACCGTAGATGTGCGCCAGGGGCAGTACGCCTATGGTGGTGCCGGGTTCGTCGCCGGCTTCCTCGGCCAGTTGTACGGCGGAGGCTGCGTTGCTGTACAGGTTGCGGTGGGTGAGCATCACCCCCTTGGGCTGACCGGTGGTGCCGGAGGTGAACAGGATAACGGCAACGTCGTCTTCCTTGATGGGCGGTATCTCGATTTCGGGGCCGGCAGCGGCCATCAGTGAGCACAGGCTATTACAGGGTATGCCGGCGTTGGGGCTGGGCTGGTTCTGGGCGATGCCCGCCACCACCAGTTTCGGTGGTGTCTCCATGCCGGAGGTTGCCTGCTCGATAGACGGCAGTATGGCCTGGCTGGTGATGACGGCACTGGCGCCGGAGGCCTGCAGGATAAAGCCGATCTCCCGCGGGTGAAGCACAAACATTACCGGCAGAACAATGGCGCCGGCGCGGAGGACGGCCTGATAGGCGATGAAAACCTCCGGGCTGTTGGGCATGCACACCACCACCCGGTCGCCGGGTTTGACCCCCAGGTTATGCAGGCCGTTGGCCAGGCGGTTGGCGCTGTCCTGAAGTTCCAGGTTGGTGACTTCCCGCTCGCCGGCGTACAGCATGGTGTATTCGCCAAAGCGTTCGAGGCTCTGTTCCGGCAAATCAGTGAGGATCATTGTTATTGTTCCTTCGTTATTGATGAGACGAATTGTCGAGGCGTTTCTCTCGGAGCGTAGGGTCACCTTACAACAAAGTCTCGCGGGGACGGAACCTTTCCTGACACCTGTCAGGCAGGTTGCGGCCGTTTGCGTTCCTCTGCCGGTGGTGATTGCATCCGGGCCATGGGGTATAGCCCGATCAGATAGAGCAGGGCCATGAGGGCGAAGGCATCCTGGTAGCCGGGGAAGGCCTCGGGAACGCCGAGCGAAGCCGTCCACAGGGTATTCTCTTGCAATAGAATGGCGGACAGGCTGACCCCGAGGGAACCACCGAACTGCCGGGCAAAACTGATCAGCCCGGTGGCCTGGTTGATCATCTCCTGGGGTACGATGCTCACCGCGCCGATCACCACCGGGGGCATGGTCATCGCCAGCCCCACGCGGCCGAGCGCGGCCATCATGGCAATCAGTACCAGTGACATATCGGCCCGGGCTTCGCTCAGCACAATGCTGGATACGGCAAACAGCACCAGGCCGACGGCCACCAGCAGCTTGGGCAGTACCCGGTCGGTCAGCCGGCCAATGATCGGAAACGAGAAAGCCATGGCCAGTCCGGCGGGCATCAGCAGCATGCCGGCGGCAGAAGCGGATTCCCCCATGGCGGTCTGTACCAGCATGGGCAGCAGGTACACCGAGCCAAACAGTCCGGCCCCGGTCAGAATGGCGACCAGAAACGCGGGCGTGAAACCGGTATGGCGGAAGATGCGCAGGGCCAGCAGGGGCGACTGGCTGCGCAGCTGGTGCAGGGTGAACCCTGTAAACAGGGCAGCGGCAGCGAACAGTCCCAGAATGACCGGCAGGCTGCCCCAGCCCAGGTGGGGACCTTCCGACAGGCCCCACAACAGCGCTACCATCCAGCCGGAGAGCAATAGCAGCCCGACGCCGTCAAGGCGACGGTGCACCGGGGGGGTGCTGGACGGCCGCGACAGAAAGGTGCTGCCGAGCCAGAACGCGGCAATACAAAAGGGCAGTACCACCAGGAATACCGAACGCCAGGACCACCAGTCTACCAGCACGCCACCCACCACCGGGCCGACCGTGGGCCCGAGTACCACGCCCATGGCGTACAGACCCATGGCCTGGCCCCGCTGGTGCACGGGGAATACCGCATAGAGCATCAGCATGGCGAGGGGCTGCACCATGCCGGCAATGAGCCCCTGCAGCACCCTCACCACGATCAACATGCCGAAATTCATTGCCAGGCCGCCAGCCACGGCCGCCACTACGAACACCACCAGTGCGCCCATATAGGTGGTACGGGGACCAAAACGGTCCACCATCCACACATTGAGCAGCATGCCAATGGCCATGCTGGCGAGGAAAGCGGTGACCAGCCATTGCCCCATGGTATGGCTGACCGAGAAGGTTGCCATGATGTCGGGCAGGGCCACGTTCACGATGGTGGAGGACAATGACATGGTCATGGTGCCGATCATGACCGTGATCATCACCCACCATTTATAGCGCTGTCCGTAGCGCTCCTGAAGCTGTTCCATGGAGGTCGGCATGGGCCTCGTTACCCCTTGCGGGCGCGGCCACGTTCCATCACGGCCTGGCGGCGACGTTCGATGTCATCCGGTGTGACCTTGTCGTTCTCTATGGAGGAAAACAGGGTTTCGTAGTTCAGTGCGTCGTCCATGGACAGGTTGGCGCCATGTTCAATCAGGTGGCGATATTTTGCCAGGAAGGGTGGCTCCACCACGGTCATGTCATCTGCAAGTGCCAGTGCCTCATCCATCAGCTTGTCTGCGGGCACTACCCGGTTGACCAGGCCCCACTGGCAGGCGGTTTCTGCATTCAGGAATCGCCCGGTGAACGACAGTTCCTTGGCCCGGGACTGGCCGATGATGCGCTGCAGTTTCTGGGACAGTCCCCAGCCCGGCATGATGCCGACCAGGGCGTGGGTATCGGCAAAGCGGGCATTTTCAGAAGCAATCAGGACATCGCAGGCCAGGGCAACCTCGAAGCCCCCGGTAATGGCAACACCATTGATGGCGCCGACCACCGGCTTGCCGCAGCTGCGAATGGCGGTCACCGGGTTGGACCGGGGGTCCTGGTCAGTGGCGGCGTTCATGCCGCTGGTATCGGAGCCGAGTTCCTTCAGGTCCAGACCGGCGGTAAAGGCCTTCTGCCCGGCGCCGGTGAACACGACAACCCGGATGCTGTTGTCGCCCCGGACTTCCTGCATGACATCGTACAGACGCTTGCGCAGTTCACCGGAAAGGGCGTTCATGGCATCTGGACGGTTGAGGGTCACTACGGCGACGCCGTTATCGTGTTTTTCCAGAAGCACGGAATTACTCATCGTTTCGTTCCTTGTGGGGTTTGTTATTGGATTGTTGCGTATTCGTTATGATGCTAAGCGGATCAGTTTGCCACTTGTGCGACCGTTCGCAAAGTCGGGAATGCGTTTGGGGAACGGATTACGGGTTTATGGCGTTAGTGGAATCAATGTCGTAATTCGTGACCTGTATCCGTGATTGCCGGGTTTAACCCGCCCGGGACTCTGATAAATTGAGACACCCAGTGAAAAGGTCCCGAAATAACGACAAATGCAGTAAGGGGGCAGTATGCAGGAACGTCGGAGCCGGCAGCGTTTACCATCGATCCGGGTCAGTGCCCGGGTGGGAATCAGGCGGGGGTTATTTGGCCGGGACTGGTTGACGGTGCGGGTGCTGGATTTCAGCGAACGGGGCGTGGCTTTTACCGGTGATGTGCCCCTGACCCAGGGGGACAACTTCCAGATGAGCCTGCGACTGACCACCGAAACCGGGGATTTTGTCGTGGAAAAGGCCTCGGCCGCTGTGGCCAATGTCCGCGATCTGTCCGAACGAAGGATCTATGGCGCCCACTTCAGCGAAGACAACCCGGATGCTACCCGTCGAAGTATCGACCAGATTGAAGGCATCGTAAAACGCTACAAGGAGCTGAGCACCCGCATCTTTCGCCACCGTGAGGATCGCAAGGCAGTGTGACGGGCGCAGGCTTTTACCGCACCCGTCAGCCACCGGTCAGTGCCAGATATTACTGTCGATTTTCTCGTGCAGTTCCGGGTAATCCTTTGACTTGAAATGTGGGACTTCGCCGGCCTTGCGCTGGGCGAGGTAATCCTTTGTCAGCTTGACCACCGTTCCCGACAGCAACACGATGGCAATCAGGTTGATGGTGGCCATTAGCCCCATGGAGGCATCGGCGGTGTTGAACACCGTCACCACTGCCTCGTAACCGCCCCAGACCACCATGCCCAGGGCTGCAACCCTGAGCAGGCCGATACCCAGGTTGTTACCTCCGCCCAGGAAAACCACCGCATTTTCGGCGTAGGTGTAGTTGGCCACAATCGACGTGAAAGCGAAGAACAGGATGGCGATGGCAATGAAGTAACCCCCGGCTTCGCCAATGTGAGCCTCCATGGCGGCCTGGGTAAGGCGGGTTCCGGTCAGTTCGGAGTCCGGCCCCATGACCCCGGAAAGCAGGATCATCACCGCCGTGGCGGTACAGATGATAATGGTATCGATGAATACGCCAAATGCCTGTACCAGTCCCTGGGAAGACGGGTGGTGGGGGGCGGGCGTGGCGGTGGCGGCGATGTTGGGAGCACTGCCCATCCCTGCCTCGTTGGAGAAAAGTCCCCGCTTGATACCGTTGAGCATGGCTGCGGTGATGGAGCCGGTGGCGCCACCCACGGCCTCTTCAAGGCCCAGGGCGCTTTTCACGATGGCCAGCAGAACGCCTGGCACTTCGGTGATATTCCAGGCCATGATGCCCAGGGCAACCAGTACATAGGCCCCAGCCATGAAGGGCACCACAAACTCCGCAAAGCGCACGATCGAACGCAGCCCGCCAAAAATGACAATGCCCGCAAAAATGGCCACCGCAATGCCCATCCACAACTTGGGCACTCCGAAAGCGCCTTCCATGGCATCTGCGATGGAGTTGGCCTGCACGGCGTTGAACACCAGTCCGAAGGACAGAATCAGGCAGATGGCAAATATCACTGCTGCCCAGGGGGCGTTCAGGCCCTTACTGATATACACGGACGGGCCGCCACGGTATTGCCCCTTGCCATCGCGGACCTTGTAGAGCTGGGCCAGGGTGCTTTCCGCATAACCGGTGGCCATACCCACCAGGGCCACCATCCACATCCAGAAAATAGCGCCGGCGCCCCCCAGATAGAGGGCTACCGCAACGCCAGCGAGGTTACCGGTGCCCACCCGGGAGGCCAGACTGGTGCACAGCGCCTGAAACGGCGAAATGCCGTGCACGTCACTTTCCCGCGATCCCCGGATCGCCCGGATCATCTCATTGAAGTTGATGAACTGCAGAAAGCCCAGGCGAATGGTGTAGAAAATGCCCACGGCCAGCAGGCCGTAGACTAGAACGTAGCCCCACAGGATGTTGTTCAGGAAGTCCACAATGGCAGTCATAGGGAGGTTGCTCCGGCAGACAGGTTCGAAGAAAGCGGTTTGGAGAGAAAGTGTAGCAGGCACGGCGGGGATGTCCGCCACAAAGGAAAACGCCCATCCGTGGTGGATGGGCGTGCCGTTTTATGGACAGGTCAGGAGGTTTTATCCCCTGGGTGCATAGGTATTACACCAGCCCTCGGCATTGACCAGCACGTCGGTGAACTCCGGGTGGCGGCACTTGCCCCAGCCGTCAGCCTCTTCCCCTGCCCAGAAGGCGCAGGATTCGCACTTCTGGCCGGACTGGTATTTCTCATGGTCTGCCTCAGAAGCGTCGTTGACGTAGTCCAGGGCATGGCCATCCTCTGCCTTTGGCAGATCCTGGGCCTGGGCGTTACCGCTGTATGTGGCAAAGCGTGCCAGGGGGACGGCAGCGATACCCAGAGCGGCCGTTCTCAGGAAAACGCGGCGACTCGGATTGTGGTCGTTCATAACTCAACTCCTCTCATCACTGTTTTCTTTCGATGGTGCCTGTATAAAAGGCCTTTCACGGCGGCCTGGCTTGCGCGTTTTTATTATTGCCAGTAATACCAGCCTACAATGTGATTCGTTGAGTGTGCATGAACAGATGACAATGTTTTGACTCAGGTCATCGAGGTGTGTGCATGGCGGAAGTTGTCTTCAAGCGGGCTTCTGCCATGCACACGTGGTGATCAGACCCGGAAGCGGCCGACCTGGTCGGTGAGTTGCCGGGCATAGCCGGCCATGGATTCACTAAGTGAGTTAAGGTCCGCCGAGCGGGTATCACTCTCGTTGGCCAGGTCGTTGATGTCGGTAATGTTGCGGTTGATCTCGTCAATCACCTGGGTCTGCTCCTCGGTAGCCGAGGCCACGCTGGAGTTGACGTCGGTAATGTCGCTCATGGCCTGGAGAATGGACGACAGCTCGGTTTCCGCGTCGGCGGCCAGTGTCTCTGTGGCCCCGGCCTGCTCGCTGCCGGTTTCCATGACTGAAACAATGTCGGCCACTCCTGACTGAAGGGCCGTGATCATGCCCTGGATGTTTTCGGTGGACTGTTGGGTGCGCTGGGCCAGGGTGCGCACTTCATCGGCAACCACCGCAAAACCACGCCCCTGCTCGCCGGCCCTGGCGGCTTCGATGGCAGCATTCAGGGCCAGCAGATTGGTCTGCTCGGCAATACCGCGGATCACGTCCAGTACCGACGTTATGTTGTCGGAATCCGCCGACAGCTTGCGGATGACCTCCACGGCCCTGTTGATCTGCTGGGCCAGGCGGCGGACCTGCTCGGCGGACTTTTCAACGATTTCGCCACCCTTGCTGGCATTGCCCTGGGCTGTGCGGGTCACTTCCGCTGCCCGGGAGGCGTTGCCGGCCACTTCTTCAACGGCGCTCTGCATCTCGTTGATGGCAGTGGCTACCATATTGATGGACTCGGTCTGCCGGGAGACGCCGTCGCGGTTGTCAGCCGCGGACTGCTCCAGCTGGTTGGCGCCACTGGAGAGTTGCTCCGATAACTCCTGGATATTGCGGATCATGCCCTGCAGGTTGGCCAGCACGGCATTGAAGGATTCCGCCAGTTGGCCCAGGTCATCGTTGTTTTCCACCGGCACGCGCTGGGTCAGGTCCCCTTCGCCCTGGGCTATGTTGTCCAGCTGTTGCCGCAAGGTGCGGATGGAGGCGATGATCAGCTTGAGTATCGCCAGGAACACCACTACCGCGATGATCAGTGCGGCGAGCGTGACCACGATGGTGATGATCACCGCCTGGTTCGCTTCTGCCGAGGCCTCTCCTGCCCGGCTCTTGGCCAGTTCGTCTGCCATCTGGCCGGTGCGGTCGAAGTAGTCACGAACCGCCTCGAACAACGCATCGGTTTCGGCACTGATGAGTTCCCTGGCACCGTAGGTATCCCCGATCTCTGCCCGTTCCAGGGCGGTTTCGGCCGATGTGCGCCATTGCTCGAAGGTGCTTTCAAAGCCCTCCATCTGCGCGCCAAAGCCGGTGCCGGTCAGGCGCTGCTGGGCGTCGAGGATACGGTCCCGGGCCTGGTCGGCATTTTCATGGAAATCGGCCAGCAGGTCCTCGGCGGCCTGGTTGCTCTCCCGGGCGCGGATATAGCCATTCTGGGCCACCAGGGCCTGGTACAGGTCCCGGTCGCCGTTAAGTATCTCGCTGGACGCCGGCAACAGATTTTCCGCGAGGAAATCCGTACCCGATACCAGGTTGCGGGCGGTGATGACACTGAGGGTGCCGAGGACAATCACAGCGATGGCAGTGATGACAAAGGGGAGGGCGATCTTGGTACGAAAACCCAGTGCGTTACCGATAGCCATTGGCTTACTCCGGTTCTGTATATTTTTTAATAATTGTTTGAGAAGTATAACCGGAAGCGTTGTTTTGGAAACTGTTCAGAGGTTGATCTATGTCTGTTTTTGTATCGGAAGGTTAAGGGACGTTGCCGGAAGGTTTCCGATCACTGTGCCCAAGGGAGCGTTCCGGAGACACCTGGTCCCGCACCAGCTGTTTGAGTCGGGTGATTTCGGGAAAGCCGCCCATCTCTTTCCGTGACCAGATGCGGGTGTCGTCCACCCAGACCTCGAAGATGCCCCCGGAGCCCGGGTGAAGGGTGAGTTCGCTGATCTCATCCTCGAAGGTGGTCAGCAGTTCCTGGGCCATCCACGCGGAGCGCAGCAGCCAGCGGCAGCCGGTGCAGTAGTGGATATGGACGTGATGACGGGCTTCTTCTGACATGGCTTCAGCCCCGGTGGTCAGAAACGAACGGGTTGGTCTCGCGCTCGTGGCCAAAGGTGGACATGGGGCCGTGCCCGGGGACAAATTTCACCTCATCCCCGAGGGGGAACAGCTTGTCCCGGATCGAATGGATCAACTGCTTGTAATCCCCTTTCGGGAAGTCGGTGCGGCCGATGGAGCCGTTGAACAGCACATCGCCTACCTGGGCAAAGCCGGTCGGACGGTGGAAGAAAACGACGTGGCCGGGTGTGTGCCCAGGACAGTGCAGCACTTGGAGCTCCTGGTCGCCAAAGGTGACCCGGTCGCCGTCCTCCAGCCAGCGGTCAGGGGTGAAGCGGTCGGCGTGGGCGAAGCCAAAGCGCTGACTCTGCATGGGCAGGCCTTCAATCCAGAACTCGTCATCCCTGTGGGGGCCTTCCACCGGCAGTCCAGTCTGCTTCATCAAAGCCGCAACGCCGCCGGCGTGGTCGATATGGCCATGGGTGACCAGGATCTTCTCCAGCTCGATGCCTTCTTCGTTAACCACTGCCATGATCTGGTCCATATCGCCACCCGGATCAATGACCACACCCTTGCCGGAATTCTCACACCAGAGCAGGGTGCAGTTTTGCTGGAAAGGAGTAACGGGAATAACGCGGACTTTCATGGAGTGACCCCGAGTCAGGTTGGGCGAGAGTTGCCTGGCTGACGGGAGTATATCGGCTTGTGGAAGGACCTAAAAGCCGGTGCTCAGCTGATGCTGTCGACCCGGTCCCTGCCGGCTGCCTTGGCGCGGAAGAGGGCCTTGTCTGCCTGGCGGAGCAGATCATCCAGGGTGATCTGCTGACCGAAGGAAGCTGCAATGCCGAAACTCGCAGTGCAGCGGATCTTGTCATTAGCCACCGGGAAGATCTGGCGGCTGAACGCCTGCTGCAGGCGCTGGGCAAGATAACGTGCCTTGGGGAGGTCCGTGGCGGGTAGCAAAATGGCAAATTCTTCGCCACCAAGCCTGGCCAGAATGTCCGAGTCCCGCACCGTCCGGCGAGCGGTGGCTGCCAGGCCCCGGAGGACAGCATCACCGGCGGCATGACCCCAGTGATCATTCACCTGTTTGAAGCGGTCCAGATCGAACATGATGACAGCTACCGGTTCACCCGTGCGAAGCGCCTGGCTGATGACCTGGTTGCTCAGGTTGAAAAACGCCCGTCGATTATTCAGGCCAGTCAGCTCGTCGGTATCAGCGAGTTTCTCTGCCTCGGCCTTGGCCGCCTTCAGGGCCTGCTCCATCTCCTTGCGCTCGGTGATGTCGGTGGCAATTTCCATGCGTACCAGCCGCCCGTCGATCCAGCGGATTGCCTGGTCCCGGCACTGGTACCACCGGTGATTGGCGGTGTTCTGAAATTCCCAGACCACCGGCCCGGTTGAGTTGCCTTCCTCGTCAACCAGCTGCGGGTTGGTACAAAAAGCACAAGGCCCGTCCTGGTCCTTCTGTAATACTTGCCAACACTTCTTTTGCCCGACCTTGCCCCAGAACTGTTTGCCATAGTCGTTAAAGAAGATCAGATCGTGGGTTTCCATATCCGCCACATAGACGAGGGCATCCAGGCTGTTGAGTACGGTGGCGATAGCCTGGTAGTTGAGGTCGTCAGAATGTGAAGCGACCGGAATGCTGGGTGAGGACGGCGTCATGGCAAAGATTTCATCGGTATTATTGATGTTCGTCGATGAAGTGTACCATTTCTGATCAGTTCAGCGCGTCACTTTTATCGGTATATAACGGCCTCTTTCGGGTTGGTGGATTTGATAATCAGGCCGCCACAGGCAGGGGTGAATGCCTGCCCTGGCCCGATAGCTGGAACAGCCGCTCAATCACCAGTAATCCGATCAGGTCCTCCTTCCTCCGGTCCGTGAAACGGGCCACATGTCGTTGGGCGTTGGCAATGATGGCTTCCGCTTCCTCGGGGTGGCGGCAATAGTATTCGATCTTCTCCGGCAGGTCGGAATGGTCGTCCCTTAGCTCGACATAGTGATAGCCGGGGACCAGGGTGCCCTCCATGAACCAGGTTTCGTAGCGTGGCCGGCGCATCAGACACAGGGAGTTGGATGCCATGATCCACTTGAGGTTGGTGGCCACATCGATGCCCTCCAAGCTGACAATATACCGATAGTTCAGTTGCTGCTGTACCGACATGAAAGGCTTGTGCCAGGGTTGGGGGTCGGGCTCCTTGTGTTGCGTGCAGCCGATGTTGCAACGGGGGGTATCCATGAACTGTCGGGCAAACTCGATGCGATGGTCCCGATTGGACTTGCCACGCCAGACTGCCAGGGGTTTCTTGGCCCGGAACGGCTGCGTATCCCGGTAAAAGCGATAGTGGCGCACCGAGTTGAGCTTCAGCAGCAGGCTGTTTTCATTGAGGCTGGTTGAGGTGATCGGTCGGCTTTTGAGCAGGGTGGGTTCCGGCTGGAACTCGGTAATGTCGCCAAACCGATAGTTGACCAGAAGGTGCCCGGGGAAGTGGCGGATGAGGTGCTCAAAGTCAGCGCAGTAAGCACGGCTTTTGCCCCTCGAGCTGAAGTCGCTGATCGCTTCCCATTGCCCGGAGGGGGAAACCGGATGGGCAAGACGATTGTAATAGCTGACCCGGGCATCAATCTCGGCCCGCATCTGCGGTTCCATCCGGCTGTACCACCCCAATAGTGCGCGACGCCGGGCCTGCCAGATTTCCCGTGGCACAAGCGTGCGAAGCTGGTTGCGGGTATAGAAGCCGGCCTTGTGGAGCGGCTTTGACAGTTGGCTGAACATCGTCGTTTCCCCAGGGATTGCCCCGATAGGTGCTCATTGCACACGACGAACGTTACAAACCTGTGTCTCAGCAAACTGTCATGAAAATATCAGGAAACTGTCAAACCTGTTCACTGGCTGTTGTTGAATGGCTGGCACCCCTGAGCATGGCGTGCAGCAGCTCTTCCGCATCGAACTTGGTGAGGGCTTCGTTGGCCCCGACCTGCTGGGCGTAGCTGACACTCATCTCGCTGTTGAGCGACGTGTGCAGTATCACATAGGGCTGGTGCATGGACCGGTCGTCCCGCAGATGGAAGGTGAGCTCATAGCCGTCCATACCCGGCATCTCGATATCACTGACCAGGATGGTGACCGGGTTCTGGTCCCGGTTGCCCTGAACCATCTTGTCCAGGGCGGTCTGGCCGTTGCCGGTGACTTCGTAGGGAATGTTTTCCCGGTCCAGGGCGTCGGCGAGCTGGCGCCGTGCCACCTGGGAATCGTCCACCACCAGGATGCGCTGCTCCCGCAGGGTTTCCCGCTCCAGGTCGGTGAGCTGGGTGGGGTTGGCGCGCATGGATTCCGGGTACACCCGGGCCAGCAGAAGCTCCACATCCATCAGCTGCACCAGGTCATTGTCGATCTGCAGTAGCCCGGTGATAAACGCCTGGTCGCCCAGGGCCCGGGGTGGCGCCTGTACCTGTTTCCAGTTGGCCTCGACAATGCGGTCCACGCTGCGCACCAGGAAGCCGATTTCCTGGCGCTGGATATCGGTGACGATGATCGAGGCGGTCTTGCGGGCCTCGGCATCCAGGGCCGGATAACCGACAGCCGCGGCCATATCGATCACCGGTACTGCGGAGCCACGGAAATTCATGGTGCCCATTACCGCCGGATGGCTGTGGGGAATCTGGGTGAGTCTCTGGATGGGCATGATCTCCCTGATTTTCAGGGTGCCAAGGGCCGACAGCCGGTTGCCGGCCAGTCGGAAAAGCAGGAGTTTCTGGGGTACGGCGCTGGCTTCAGTCATGGGGCTTCCGGTGGTTACGCAGATCAATGGCTGCTATAGCGTAGCCCATAGCGTTGTAACACTGCAGGCTACGTTTGTTTCCGTTTGTACTCCTTCAGGTTTTCGGGTCTGTTCCGGGAATCTTTAGCCGGTACCAAAAATATCCTGCTGATAGCGGCCAGCCTGCATCAGCTCCTGCAACCATCGGGACGCTTCTTCCCGTGAGCGGTTTCCGCAGGTCTCGGCGATACGGATCAGGCAGTCCCGCACGGCTGGCGCCATACGGGCGCCATCGCCGCAGACATAGACCGGGGCGCCGCCTTCCAGTAACTGCCAGACTTCCTCCCGTTGCGCCCAGAGCGCGTCCTGCACATGACGGTGGGGGTAGTCCGCGAGGGCGGAGTAGGCCGGGTAGATGGTAGCCACACCCTGTTGCTGCCAGTGTTCCATCTCGCCCGGATACAGCCGGTCGTGGCCCGGGTGGCGACAGCCGGGGAACAGTATGTTGCAGGCGGTGGCCCGACCGTGTTCACGCTGCAGGCTGCGCTCCTCCAGGAAGGCCCGGAAAGGCGCGATCCCGGTACCGGCACCAACCAGGATCATGGGCTGCCCCAGGTCGGCTGGCGGGGCAAACGGTGGTGATGGGGTGCGGACCTCGGCCAGTATCTCATCGCCGGCTCGCAGGTCCTTCAGCAGGCTGGTGGCCACGCCCCGATATTCTCCCCGGCCGGACCAGGCCGGCGCCGCCACGGTACCTACTGTCATTCGAACCTGCCCTGGATGCGCCAGGGCACTGGAGGAAATGGAATAGAACCTTGGTCGCAGCGGTGGGCACAGGGCGGCGAAGACTTCAAACGGCAGGTCCACTGCCGGGAACTGCTCCAGCAGGTCCAGCACCGACTGACGCCGCTCCTGGATGTCGTGGTGATAGCGCTCGCTGTTTTCTGCCAGTTGGGTCAGTGACTCACGGCTATGGGGACAGGGGCTGTGGGCCGCCAGCACCCGAAGATCACGGCGGCTCGCCGGCTCCTGCAGTTCCAGGAACTGCGCCAGCAGCTGGCCGACACTCAGGGTTGCGCCGGCGGGCAGGTGGGCGGGGCAACGCTGCTGGTCCGTATGGACCAGATCAGACGGGGCCACTTCCAGGCGCTGGCAGGCCCGGGTGACCAGCGCCTCCCGGTTGGTGGGGTACACCGCCAGGTGGTCTCCGGTCTGGTAGGTCATGCCGTCCGGCAACTCCAGCAGGAGGTCCCGGGTTGAAGCCCGGGGCCGGTCACCGGTGAAGTCCGTGAGTGTGTCGGCGTCGGTGACCAGTTCGCGGTTGTGAAGCACGGTCAGCCATTGTGCCCGGGCAGGGAGTACCTGCGCCCGGGTGTGCCGGCTGTCCACCAGGGACAGGGGCAGGGCTATGCTGTCTGGGTTGCTTTGGGACGATTCTCCCAGGGTCTGCCAGAAGTCGTCAAACCATGCCTCGACGGCGCCATCGAAGTCACCGTTGCCATCAGCTGCGCCCCGCTCAAGTAACCGGGTGGCGCCGGTGGTCTGCAATGCCTCGTCCACCCGCCGGGGGAACGCCTGGTAGTTGACCCACTGGGTGTTACCACAGCCCAGGACTGCAAAGCGCAGCCCCGGGCGCTTTACCCCGGAAAGGCCCTCTTCATCCAGCAGGGCCTCGAAGGCCCTGGCACTGTCCGGTGCATAGCCGTTGTAGGTAGCGGTGACCACCACCAGTATTCCGCTTTCCGGTAGCTGCTCAGTCAGGTCATCCAGGGGCACACTGCGGGCATCAAAGTCCAGGTCAGCAGCCCGGTTGGCCAGCTCCTCGGCAATGTCCCGGGCGGTGCCCAGGGCGGATCCCCATGCAACGGTAAAGGGCTCGCCTTCGCCACTGACCCCGTGGTGTTCCGGCGAGCTGGCCTCACTGATCGAGGCTTGCTCGGTCCGGGTCACCAGCCGGTCTTGTTCCTTGCGGCGACGAACCCGCAAATAGAAATGATCGGGCTTGAGGGTCAGGGTTTCCTTGATATCCAGCCGGTAATCGTGGGGGTCATCCAGGGCAAAGCGCTGCAGGATCATGGCCAGGGCCAGCTTGGCCTCCGTCAGGGCAAACTGCCGGCCGATGCAGGCCCGCTGGCCATTGCCGAAGGGCTTGTAGCCGTGGGGGTGAATCTTCGCCTCGTTCTCAGGCAGGAAGCGGTCGATATCGAACACGTCCGGGTTATCCCAGACCTTCGGGTCCCGGTGCAGGGATGGCAGGTGAATGGAGATGCCCTGGTTACGGGGCAGCCGGTACCGGCCACCGATCACTTCATCCTCGTAGGGCGCCACCATGAAGGCCGGAGCGGTGGGCCACATGCGCAGGGACTCTTTCAGGACACGTTCGATGACATCCAGCTGTGCCAGGTGCCGGTACTCCGGAATCGTATCACCAGGTAGCACCCGGTCTACCTCGGCATAGGCCCGGGCCAGGACATGGGGGTTGCGCATCAGGAAGTAGAGGGTAAACGTCAGCAGGCCACTGGTGGTTTCGTGGCCGGCCACCAGGAAGGTGAGTACCTGGTGGCGAATGTTCAGGTCGTCCAGCGGCTCGCCGGTCTCCGGATCTTCCGCCGTCAGCATCAGGTTGAGCAGGTCATTGCTGGCGGTGGGGTTTTCCCGGCGCTGGCGGATCACCTCATCCACCAGTTCGTTCATGGTGTTGATATCGGCCAGGTACTCCGGCGGATCCTTGCGGAAGCGCTCCAGCATGGGCAACCGGGTCAGCTTGGCCATGTTGGCGGCCAGTACCCGCACCATGGATCCCAGAAACGGATGCAGGTCCCTGGACCGGAAGGAGTCGAAACGGTAGTTGAAGCCTGCGAGGGAGATGGTGTCCAGGGTCAGCCGGGTCATGTCATCGGCCACCAGCAGGTCTTCGCCCTCATGGGCCTGCCAGTGATCGCACAGCTGCCCGGCCACTTCCCGCATGGCCTCGAAATAGCCCTTCATGGCTCGCTGGCTGAAGGCCGGCATCAGGATGCGGTGGGCCTTGCCCCAGGCGGCTTCATCGCTCTTGGCGGTGAACAGGCCATCGCCCACAATATCCCGCAGCAGGGACAGCGGTGGCCGGATCACCTTGCGGAAGCGAGTCTCGTCGCAGAGTTCCGCCACCAGGTCCGCCGAGAAGGCAAAGGGGATCCTGGTACCGGCAAAGTCCATCTCGAAAATGCCATCGAAATCCCGGGAGACCTCCAGGAAGTACTGGGCCATGTGGTCCTTGGGGATCTGCAGCAGGTTACCCAGCAACGGCAGTCGTGGCGGGTGCGGGAACGGCTGCAGTTGCTCTGCTGGCTGTGTCTGGCTGGGGGCGCCCGGGTTATGGCTCATGGTCGTTATTGTTGCCTTACACTGTAGGGTTGATAAAAATCTACCTTACGGTGTAAGGCTGGTCAATGACTCTTGATCCGGGCATCATTGATCAGATTCATGTGTATGAAGGAAGCCATAATGCCAAGGCCCAGCAGCCGGCAACGACGCCAACCCCTGAACCCGGAGCGGATCTATCGGGCCGCTCTTGCGCTGATCGAAGAGAACGGCGCGGACGATCTGAGTATGCGTAAGCTGGCCGGCGCGCTGGGCGTGGATGCCATGTCTCTCTATCACCACGTGGAGAACAAGCAGGCGCTGTTGCAGGGGGTATTCCAGATCGTGCAGGAAGAACTGGACCTGCCGGAGCCGATGCCGGCGGACTGGAAGGAAGCCTTGCGGCAGTTGGGGCAGGGATTTCACCAACTGGCCCAGCGCTATCCACGGGTGTTTCCACCCATGATTACCAGCCCCTGGGGTACCGAGCGGGAGCAGGAGATCTTCCACTACATCCAGCGGGCGCTGCAGAGGGCTGGCGTGGCGGAACAGGACATGCCACGGGCTACCAGTGCGCTCTATACGTTCGGTATTGGTATGGCCAATGTGGCGGCCAATGGCCTGCGGTTCCGCCCCCTGTACGGTGAACCGGAACCCGTAAACGAAGCGTCGGCCCATGGCACCAGTGACGCGGATGCGCAGTTCAGCATAGAGTTGATGCTGGCGGGAATTGAAAGCCTGGTTTCGGAAGGACGTCACTGACCAGGAGTCCCTGATCAGTGACGTGTGCGGTCAGCCTTTCTGCTGGCTGGCAATCAGGTTGCTGATCTCCTGCTGGCCCTGGGCGCTGCCCATTCCCGGCACCTGATCGCCGGTGCGGTCAGAGATTTGCGCGAAGTGGGCCGCGATCTGATCGGCGGCATCCTCGTCGTCACCAATGTAGACACCCTTGGTCAGGGTGATATGGGCGGTCTCGAAGGAGCCGGCGCCAGCGGCCAGGATAGTGCGGCTGGGGGCGTCCTCGGAGCACAGGAACACCACGCCCGGAGAGACGGTCTCCGGCTTCAGCTTTTCCAGCACTTCTGGAGGCATCAGGCCTTCGGTCATTTGGGTGGCAGCGGTGGGCGCCAGGGAGTTCACCCGAATGTTGTACTTGTGGCCTTCCAGGCTCAGGGTCTGCATCAGGCCCACCAGCGCGAGCTTGGCGGCGCCGTAGTTGGACTGGCCGAAGTTGCCGAACAGTCCGGAAGACGACGTGGTCATTACAATACGGCCGTATTGCTGGTTACGCATGATTTCCCACACCGCCTTGGTGCAGTTCACTGACCCCATCAGGTGCACGTCCAGCACCGTTTTGAAATCGTCCAGTTCCATCTTGGCGAAGGTCTTGTCCCGCAGGATACCGGCGTTGTTGACCAGGATATCCACCCGGCCCCACTGGTCCATGACCTTGCTGACCATGGCTTCCACCGCATCGTAATCGGACACGGAACAGGCGTGGCTGATGGCTTCGCCCCCGGCCGCCCGGATTTCCTCGGCAACCGCCTCGGCCGGCTCGGCACCGAGGTCGTTAACAACAACCTTCGCACCACGGGCCGCCAGCGCCAGCGCATGGCAACGGCCCAGCCCGCCGCCGGCACCGGTAACAATGGCAACCTGGTCGTTCAGTCGGATGGTCATGGTTGGTTCTCCTGAATTGTCTGTTTATCGATTGGTCACATTGTTGAAAGTGGTCGAGTATAAATCGATCGGACGCCGAATGTCGCTGTGATCGTATTGCCGTCAAACGGGAGAGTCTCCATCAAGGTGGAGGGCAATCAGAGGCTCTGTGCGAGCACAGTCACCTGATCTCTTACGCCGCCGAGGATGCTTTCGCTGATCGCAGAGGGAAAGTCCGCTGGTATGTTGGCCTCCACCGCCTGGATAGCATGTTCTGCCTGCCCGACCACCTCGTGGATCAGTGACTTTACCCGTTCCGTCGAAAAACCGACATGATCAGCGGTACTCAGGAAATGCCGCGGCTGGATACGGACCCAATGGTAATGGCGGCTCTTGCCCTTGAGTGACATAGCCATTTTGGCCCGGTTAGCCGGCAGGCTTCCCTGTGCCATCAGTGGATAGGCGGAAATGACATCGTAAAGCGGGGTCATACGATAAGCAGAGCCAGGCTCGATATACAGACTGAAGTTTTTGGCATGACCATCAATGGCTGCCAGCAGCCAGAATAGGATCTGGGTTTTGAAGAACATGGCCCGGTCTTCATTGGCCTGTTGCGAACCCAGCAGTAGTTCCATGCTATCGTGGATGCCAGGTCCACCTTCGTTCTCGTACTTGAGCGCTGGTGAGATACCAAGAGCCTGGCAGAAGTCCTCCTGTGGGAGACGCACCAGCCATGACCTGTCCGCAGACCACCGCCGGTCAAAGCGCTCCACGATCAGGACAGTATGCTGTCCGAACTGTGCCAGGTTTGCATTGGCTGTCGGTACTCCAAATGCAGCCAGCAGCTGAAGACATAACCATTCATTTTCGCTGCTTTCGCGCAGGTCGATGTGGCTGTGTTCCAGGTAGCCTATGGGTAATTTGAATATATGGGTGGTTGGTGTACTGCCGCGAGGGCGCTGCCATTGATTGTTGTGCCAGAGTAACGCAGTTTTTTCCTGGGCACCGGCCAGGGAAATGCGGAAATCGTGTTCCTTTCCCATACCGAGAGGTGCGCCCTGGTAGCTACTCAGGAGGCGATCAATCTCCATATCATGTAGCGGCTCTGCACTTATCGTTCTGACGTCGGGTATTGCCTGATTTTCCGGGTAGAGCTGGATGGCGCCAATACAGTCGCGACCAACGCTGGCCAGCAGGTCGAATGGATGATTGGTTGGCGTCTGGAACCTGGCCTGCATACGGGCCCGGATACCGTCGGAATCCGGCAGCAGGTTGTCAAAAAAGTTATATACCACTTCGCCCTTATAAGGCCGGAACGATAGTGGTAATGAGAGAGAGATGGGGCGCGCCCCGGGCTGATCGATCCAGTCACGGTGGTACTGGAAGGTCATGGCACCGGATTTTTCCAGTGCCAGAAGGCCGACCTCCAAGCCATTCATGGCAACGGTGAGTTTCGGCATTTGTTACCACTCCTGTTTCCAGCCTGTATCTTCTGGTGGCTGGTTACGTTCCCGGATACTTAGCTCGAGATTGAGGGCAGATAGCAGTCGGAACAGGGTCTCGACCCGGCTGCTCTCCGGATGATTTTCGAAGCTGGACACAGTGTTCTGTTTGATGCCCACCAGTTCGGCTACTGACTGCTGACTGAGGTGATGGTCAATGCGAGCATTGCGCAAGGCCTGCGCCAGCATTTCCGGCGATGTGATTCTCATCTTTACCCCCTGTAGCGGATAGAGGTCAGGTTATCCCCTGCAGGGGGTAAAGTAAAGTTTATCCCCTGCCGGGGATAAAGTGGCGTTTACCCCCTGTAGAGGGTAAGGGCGTCCTGTTCAGCGCCAAAGTCGCTCCGCCAGCCCCGAAGCCCGCACCACCCGCTGGGCCACGCTTTCCAACAGCACCGTTTCGTCGCCGGCGATCAGGCTGAACCAGTTGCGGGCACGGGTGATGCCGGTGTAGACCAGCTCCCGGGTCATTACCGGGCTGAGCCGGTCCGGCAGTATCAGGCAGGTGTGGTTGAACTCCGAGCCCTGGGACTTGTGGACGGTCATGGCGTAGACGGTTTCCAGGTGCTGCAGGCGGCTGGGGGATATCCAGCGGATGTCGTTGCTACCATCGCTGGCGGGGAAGGCGACCCGGAGGGTGTCGCAGGGCTGACCGTTTTCGTCCTGGCCCCAGGGCAGGCTGAAGGTGATGCCGATGTCGCCATTCATCAGGCCCAGGTTGTAGTCGTTGCCGGTTACCAGCACGGGCCGTCCCCGGTACCAGCCCTCGGCTTTCGGAATCAGGCCGCGTGCGGTCAGTTCGCGGGCAATCAGGTCATTCAGGCCTTCCACGCCCCAGGGGCCCTGACGCAGGGCACAGAGCACCTGGAAGTCGCCGAATGCCGCCAGTACCTGTTGGGCAAGGTGGTCCCAGTCTTCCCGGGGGCTGTCTGCATCCAGGTCGTGATTCTGCATAAGCTTGAGATAGTGCTGGTAGCCCACTGGCGGTGGCAGTGCCTCGCCATTCACGATGCGACCGAGGCCTTGGTTGCTGAAGGCTGCGGAGCTGCCGGTGAGGGCGTGCCGGCAAATCAGTGCCCGGGTATCATTCGGGGTCGGGCCGCAGGGAAGCATTGTGACATCATCAAAGTGTCCCCGGCGGAGGTTTGTCAGTGTGGTGCTGTCCAGTGTGTTGGTGTTGACTGCCTGGGCCAGCTGGCGGATGCCGCTGTCTTCGGTGAAGCGGTAGCTCTTGCGGAGCATGGCCACCGCCTGGTCCATGGGCTGGCCGACATTGTCCATTAACGTCTCCGGCACACGGTCGCCGGTCATGGCAGCCAGCCATTCCCTCGTCTCAGGGGTGTAGTGAGCGGCCTGCGCGCGCTGGCAGAGCTCGCCCAGAACCGCACCGGCATCCACGGACGCCAGCTGGTCCTTGTCCCCCAGCAGAATCAGGTGGGCGCTGGCCGGCAGCGCATCCATCACCGAGGCCATCAGGTCGACGTCCACCATGGAGGCCTCGTCGATCACCAGGATATCCACCAGCAGCGGGTTGTCCCGGTGGTGGCGGAACTGGCGGGAGTCCGGGCGGCTGCCCAGCAGCCGGTGCAGGGTGGTCACCCGGGTGGGGATATCGGCCTGTTGCACATTGCCCGGTAACTCCGCCAGCGGCAGGCGACTGACCGCACCGCCGATAGATTCGTTGAGTCGTGCGGCCGCCTTGCCGGTGGGGGCGGCGAGGCGGATACGGTATTTTCGGCCCTGACGCTGCGGGCTGGTGCCGGCGACGGCTTGCAATGCCGCCAGCAGGTTCACCACGGTGGTGGTCTTGCCTGTGCCCGGTCCGCCGGTGATGACCGCAAAGCGGTTGCGGGCGGCCAGGGCGCAGGCGAGCTTCTGGTAGTCCACTTCCGGCTGGGGCCGGAACAGGGTGCCCAGAGCCTGGCGAAGCGTCTCGCCCTGGGGTGAGGCGGGGTCGTCCAGGTCTGACGGCTGCTCCAGGCGTTGGCGGATGCTTTCGGCAATACGTTGTTCATAGCGCCAGAACCGACGCAGGTAGAGGCGGCCGCTGTCCAGCACCAGCGGCGTGGACTGGCCGCCGTCGCTGACGGCAAGGGAATTCTCCAGTACCTGGTAACAACCCTCTGGGGTAAAACGGGCCATCAGGTCCGCGGGGGTGGGCAAGGGCGTCGGCTCTGGCCCGGTGCCGGCGGCCTTTTCCGGGGGCAGGGCCAGGGTGCGGGCCGGCGCTTCCAGCAGGGTGTTCAGATGCACACATACATGGCCGCGGCCCACCTGATGGGACGTAAGGGCCGCCAGCAGGATCAGCAAGGGTTCCGGCTGTTCCCCCTGCTCCTGGCAAAGGGTGCGAATCAGCCTGGCGAATTCCCGGTCCAGGGGGCGGATCCAGCCGGTTTCCTGCCACTGGGTCAGCAGCTCTTCCATCTGAGCGAGCCCCGAGAAGGGCGTTGCCTCATCCACTGGTGCCGGCGACACATCAGCGGCTCGCGAAGCCTGTTGTACTTCGCTGGCAGGCGCTTCGTCCAGGTCCAGGGAGAACTGCTGGTCGTGATTCTGTTTGCGGCTCATGCTGCTACCTCCCGGCTGAGGTCGCCGTCGAACAGGGCGTCCAGGGTCTCGATCAGCTCTTTCGGTGGCTTGTCGGCAAAGGCACCGCTGGCGGGGCCGTCAATGCCCCGCAGGAACAGGTAGACTGCGCCGCCCATATGGGTTTCATAGTTGTAGTCCGGCAGCCGGGCCTTCAGCAGACGGTGCAGGGCCAGCAGGTAGAGCACATACTGCAGGTCGTACCGCTTCTCCAGAATGGCTTCCCCCATGGCCTGGCGGGTGTAGGCCAGGTCGTCGTCACCCAGGGTGTTGGACTTGTAGTCCAACACGTAATAGCGCCCCTGATGCTCGAACACCAGGTCGATAAAGCCCTTGATCATGCCATTGAACTGTTGCTTTTCGACCCGGGGTCGATCAGCGCCGTTCAGGGTCTGGTTGGTGACCAGGTCGTCCAGTCGGCCGGTCGGGACGTTGCGGCTCTCGAACCAGAATTCCAGCTCCGGGCGCGGGTTTGTCAGTTCAGCGAGGCTGGCGGTCTGCTCGCCATCACGGTCCAGGGGGAGGGGCGTCGTCAGCACCTTCACCAACCAGTCGGTGAGCGGTTCCACCCAGTCACCCCAGCCCCGAACCCGGCAGCGGCGGGCAAGCTGGTCCCTTAGCCGGTCGGGGTTGGCGGCAATGGTGGCCATATCCTGGGCGGTGCACCACTCCAGAACCTCGTGAAGGAAGGTGCCGGGCCCGGCACCCCTGGGGAACTGGTGGGGCCCGGTGGCGGCCGGGCGATAGATGTCTTCGTCTTCCTGCTGGCGACTTTCTTCCATCAGGTTCTGGGCCTCGGCGTCCTCCGCCTCGTCCACAAATGCGATACCCGTGCCGGAGAGCGCGGTGTACTCGATGGAGGAGTAACTGGCGATCCACCAGTCCTCCCGGGCTTGCCGGAGGGAAATCAGTGCCGGGCCCAGGCTTTCCGGTGCCGGTTCCTGGTATTCCATGGCCTCGGCTTCCGGGAGTGGAGTAACGGTGATGGCGGTTTCGTCCCCGGCCAGCGTCTGCAGGCAGCGGGTCAGTTCGCCGTCGGCTTCGCCGACACCGTCAAGCAGGTATCCCAGTCCGCTCTTGTGCCAGTCCGGAATAGCCGCAGCACCCACCCAGGTGGCGTGGCGGGCCCGGGTCAGGGCCACGTAAAGCTTGCGGATATCCTCTCCCAGCCGTTCCTGGTCGGCCTGGGCAACGTCTTCCGGTTCCGGGTCGAAGACGGTGATCAGGCGCCCCTGGTTATCGTGGTAGCGGACAAAGGCCTGCTTCTCGTTTTCCGCCCGAAAGGCGGTGCCGAAGGGCAGGAATACCAGCGGATACTCCAGGCCCTTGGACTTGTGCACGGTAATGACCTTCACCAGCCCGGCGTCACTTTCCAGCCGCAGGGTGCGGTGTTCGTCTTCGTCATCGGCGGCCCGCAGGATCTGGGTGTAGTGGTGCACCAGGGCGTGCTCACCATCCAGTTGCAGGCTGTCCTGCTGCAGCAGCTCGGCAATGTGCAGGATGTCGGTGAGGCGCCGCTCCCCGTCGGGCCGTTGCAGCAGCCGGCCCGGCACCTGGAAATCCATCAGGAAGCGGCGCAGGGTAGGCAGTATGCCCTGGCTTTGCCACTGCTGGTGGTAGCCGATAAAGCGGTCAATTTCCCGCTCAAGGGCAATCTCGTCGGTCAGCAGCTGGTCCAGGTAGTGCCAGGGCAGGGCCAGGGTCGGCGTCGCCAGGGCGGTGCGGGCCAGGGACAGCTGTCGGGGTTCGGCAAAGGCCTTCAGCCAGCACAGGATTTCCGCCGCTTCCGGCGAAGTGAGTACCGAGTCCCGGTCAGAGAGATACACACTGCGGATTCGGCGCTGGCGCAGCGCGTCCCGTACGGCGGCCGCCTCGTTGCGATTGTTCACCAGGATGGCGATATCCCCCGGCTGCACTGGCTGCAGGTCCGCCGGGTCTTCCACGTTGGCAAACCCGGCCTGGCCCTGCTGACCGGCTGTCAGCAGTTTTGCCACCTCGCTGGCGCAGGTGTCGGCCACCTGTTCAGTGGCACGCCCCTTGGCGAGGGTGATCGCCTCACCCTGTTTGTTTTCCTCACCACTTTCCAGGGTCCACAGGGTGAGGCTGGGCTGTGCCACCTCGTCAACCGTCCACTGCCGTTTGGTGCCGTTGGCCGCCACCGGCTGGAAGGGCAGTGGTGTGTTGTCGCCCTTGCCAAACAGGAAGGCTCCGTCCCGGGCCTGCTGGTCGCCGTGCTGGAACACCCGGTTCACCGCTGCCACCATGGCATCGGAGGAGCGGAAGTTACGGCCCAGGGTCCAGGTGCGGTCCTGCACGCCCTGGCGCGCCTCCAGGTAGGTGTAAATATCCGCGCCCCGGAAGCCATAGATGGCCTGCTTGGGGTCGCCGATCATCAGCAGGCAGGTGGCCGGGTCATTGTCGGCGACCCGGTAGATACGGTCGAAGATGCGGTACTGCACCGGGTCTGTGTCCTGGAATTCGTCGATCAGCGCGGCCGGGAACTGGCGACGGATGGTGGCGGCCAGCTGCGGGCCACGGGGGCCGTTGAGCGCTTCATCCAGGCGGGTGAGCAGATCATCGAAGCCCATCTCCGCCCGCTGCTGTTTTTCCGCTTCCAGGCGGGTGCTGATCCAGCCGCTGGCGTGGCGCAGGATATCCGCCCGGGCATTGGGCAGGTTGGTGCTGAAGTCCATCAGTTCGGCAATGGCGTCAAAGGCCGGGTGGTGGGGCACCGGACCATCGCCCTTGAGCTTGGTGGGCAGCACGTCCGGCGTCTGATTCTTCAGGCCGGCCTTATCCAGCCCCTCCGGGAGCAGGTCGTCGGATTCCACCCAGGCCAGCAGGTTGTCCCAGGCCGTGACCATGGATTTGCGGCTACTGCCGTGCAGGCGTTTGCCGAGGCCTTCGAGCAGGTCGATCACCTCGTCTTTCCACTGGGTCCAGGGCATTGCCTTCAGGGCGTCCGCCTGATCCTTCCGCTGGCGGACAGCGGCTTTGATAGCGTTGTGGATGTCGCCGCAGGGTGCCGCCGGCTTTTCAGCCAGCAGGTTCCGAACCGCCTTGCGAAGGTCTGACGGGGTTTTCCAGTGGTCCAGCAGCTCTTCCATCAGCTCCGCGGGCAGGGGGTAGGCGAAGGTGCGCCAGTAGTCCCGTACCACCTCGTCCAGCAGCTCGCTCTGGTCGGTCTCCAGGCTGATCCGGAACAGGCTGCCGCTGTCAAAGGCATGCTCGCTGAGCATGCGGTTGCACCAGCCGTGGATGGTGGACACGGCGGCCTCGTCCATCCACTCCGCCGCCAGCAACAGTCGCTTGCGGCATTCAGGCCAGGTGGCCGGATCCGGGTAATCCTGGTCCCGCAGCTGGTAGATCAGGGCGGTCTCGGCGGGCGGATCCGGATCATCCGGGTTGTCGGAAAACACCTCTGCCGCCTGGGTCAGCCGCGCACGAATACGGTCCCGAAGCTCCTTGGTGGCAGCCTCGGTGAACGTCACCACCAGCAGGTTGGGGGGATCAACCCCCTTGCCCAGGGGGCTACCCTCCGGCTGGCCATGGCCCAGCACCAGGCGCACATAGAGAATGGCAATGGTAAAGGTCTTGCCGGTGCCGGCGCTGGCCTCGATCAGGGTGCTCCCGTTCAGGGGCAGGGAAAGGGGGTTGAGGGTGGCACTACGGTTCATGACTGGCCCTCGATCTGTTCACGGGCGGACTTGCCCTGCTCGGATTCCCACAGGGGCAGGTAGAGCTGGTGCAGCAGGCCTTCAAAGGCTTCGTTGACCAGATCTGCCGGGGCGTCAAAGGCCCGGCGAAGATAACCCGGGTCCCGCCCGAGGGCGGTTTCGAAAGCGGCGCAGGCATCTTCAATGGCCTTGTCGTGGTCGCCCCGGTACTTCTTGCTCTGGTAGAAGCTGTAGATCCAGGCGAAGGCCGCCTCGCAGTGCAGCGGCAGGGCGCGGGTGGTGGCCTGCATCCAGGCAGCGAGGATAGCATCCAGGTGCAGGCGGGCCTGGTCCGGGGGCAGGGGGGCGAAGGTAAAGCCACGACCTTCCTCCTTGCCGAGTATCCGGGTCTGGAAGGGCTGGCCCGCGAGCTGGCCGGCCAGGTGGATCACCCAGTCCGCCATCAGGTTGGCGTAGCGCACTTTCTTCTGGTGGCCCGAGCCGGACAGCAGGCTGGAGCGGGAGACCACCAGCCGGCATAGCTGGCCCTCCGGGTTTCGGCGCAAGCCGTCAATCAGATCGAGCACTTCCACCGACCCCGTGGCATTGCTGAAACCGTGCTGGAAGGTGACCGGCTCCGGCAAGGCTTCCGGCCATTCTGCCAGCGCTTGCCGATAGCGTTGATAGAGGTCCGGCAGGCGCTCCGCCAGGGTTTCCCGAAGGCGGTGTTCGGTGAGCCCCATGCCCAGGTCGCCCCGGCGGGCCATCCGGTCCAGGGTGGTTTGGGTATGCTGCTGCAGTTCCTGTTCATCCCCTGACTTGAGCACCGCCTCGGTGATCAGTTCCTGGTCCAGGCGCCAGCGGTCCAGGCCATCCAGGTCGAAATTCTCGTTGTCGGTATCATCGTCTTCCACGCCTTCAAACCGGACCTGTAACCGGCGCTGGAAGAAGGTTTCCACCGGCCGTTTGAGGAAGTTGGCCAGTTCCCCAAAGGTCAGGGGTTCCTCCGGTGGTTGCCAGGGCAGGGCGCTGTCATCCGGCTGGTCAGCGGTTTCGGTGCCATGGGCACTGCGCCACTCCTGTTCGTAGGTGAACAGGTTGCGCTCCCGCAGGATCTCCGCCAGGGGCCGGGGCGGGCTGTCCGGCGCCGGTTGCTGGCCGTTGGCCTGTGGAAAATAGGCCCGGCTGAAGGGTTGCAGCGGGTGGCAGGTAGTAAGGCCCGCTGTGACGGACTGGTCCGGCTTGCCGTCCACCTGCCAGAGACTGTCCAGGTGGTCCTGCAGCTGGCTTACCAGTACCGAGGGCGGCCGCTCGGAGTCGTCCCGGATACTGCGCCCTACCCAGCTGATGTAGAGTTGCTCCCGGGCGGACAGCAGGGCTTCCAGGAACAGGTAGCGGTCGTCTTCCCGCCGGGAGCGGTCCCCCGGGCGGTAGTCGTTGGCCATCAGATCAAAGTCCACCGGCGGCCGGGATCGGGGGTAGTCGCCGTCATTCATGCCCAGCAGGCACACCACCCGAAAGGGAATGGCCCGCATGGGCATCAGGGTCGCAAAGTTAACCTTGCCGGCCAGGAAGCGCTGGTTCAGGCCGCTTTCGTCGAGGCCTTCCAAAAGCACATCCTTGACGATATTGAGAGGTAGCGAGGTTTCCCCCAGACCCGCCGCCAGGGCATCGTCCAGCCACTGTTCCAGGTGGCGGCGGAAGCGGTTGATCAACCGCAGATCGTTACCCTCCAGGTCCTGGAAGAATTGCCCCAGCATTTGCGAGAACAGGGCTTCCCACTGTTCCGGGGTGCGGGGCGTCAGCAGTTCTTGCCAGAGGTTCTCCAGTTGACCCACAAAATCCGACAGCCTCCCGGCCAGGTCTGCCTGCAGGCCGCCGACCTCGGCGTAGGGTTCCACGCCGGACCAGGGCTCATCGTCTCCCATGCCGTAACCCAGCAGCATGGCGCGAAGCCCTGACTGCCAGGTGTTGCGGGCCAGGTCGCCGGGCAGCTCCAGGCTTTCCCGCTGCTGGCGATGCAGGCCCCAGCGAATATTCGCGCCCTCCACCCAGCGCCGGGCCAGGGGGATGTCCTCTTCGGTGATGCCGAAGCGCTGGCGGATGCCCGGCACTTCCAGCAGGCTGAGGATCTCGCTCACGGCAAAGCGGCTGCGGGGCAGGCCCATCAGCGTCTCCAGGGCAATCAGCACCGGTTCATGGTGACGCTGGCCCTGGTCGGAGATGGTGAAGGGAATATGCCGGGTGTTGCCGGGGCCGTGGCGGCCAAACACGGCCTGGATGTGGGGTGCATAGACGTTGATGTCCGGCACCATCACGATCACGTCCCGGGGCCGCAGGGTGGCGTCGTCATTGAAGGCGGCCAGCAGCTGGTCGTGGAGAATCTCCACTTCCCGTTGGGGGCTGTGGGCATCGTGGAAGGCCAGGGAACGATCACTGGCCGGGTCCAGCGTCCGGTGCTGTTCGCGGATTTCCCGCAGCGGGGTCAGGTTGTAGATGTCGTTCTGCAGCTGGTGCAGCAGCTGCTGTGCCTCCGGGTTGCCGTGTTCGGAGAAGACGTCGATCCGGTTATCCGGGGTGCGGAATTGTTCGCCGTATTCCTCCGGGTTGTCGAACTCGTCCAGCAACCGGATATAGTCCCGCCCCTGCTTGCCCCAGGCGGCCAGCAGCGGGTTGGCGTGCTGGTGCAGCTGGTCCGGGTCGGCGGCGGACAGGGTGGGGTGCTGGCGGCCCCGGCGACGCCGGGCGTTGAGCAGGTCCCGGTCGCTGATAATGTCCGCCCAGTAGAACTGGCTGGGGTTGTGGACACACAGCACCACCTGGCTGAAGCGGCTGAGCACATGGAGGGCTTCCAGGGCCTGTCGGGGCAGGGACGACACCCCGAACACCACGATACGCTTCGGTAGACGATGCGGATTCGCCAGCTCGGAGGACTGCTGGCCCAGCGCCATAAAGCGGGTGTGAATACGGGAGCGACTGGTGTGGGAAAGCTCGTCCACATCCCGGACCAGGGCTTGCCACAGTCTGGGCTGCCAGAGGGTTTCCGCCTGCAGTGGCTTTTCCTCACCCCTCGCGGTAATCATGATTTCCCGGCCCTGTTCCCAGGCACTGAGCCAGTCGGCCCGGAACACCTGGTACTGGTCGAACAGGTCTGCCACCTTCTCTGCCAGCTGGAAGGCCCGCAGGTCCGGGTCGCTGCCCTCCAGAAACCGGCCCAGGGGCAGGAAGGCTCCGTCGTCGCTGACCAGTTCCGGCAGCAGCCGGTAGAGACGCCACACCAGCCGGCGCTTGTCGAAGGGGGAGGTTTCCGGCACTTCGCCCTCCGGCAACACGGCCCGGTAGGCCTGCCAGATAAACCGGGCCGGGAACAGGAAGTCCATGCCGGCGGCAATGCCCAGGCCGCCTTCAGTGCCGTCGTCGGAGGCCTTTTCCGCCAGTGCCAGTTTCAGCCACTGGGCGATGCCGTTGCTCTGGACCAGGAAGGTCTCATTCTCCAGCGGCGGCATTGGCGTCTGCCGGCACAGGTACACCACGGCCCGGCGCAGATCCTCCAGGTGGTTGGCGTGGATGGCATGGAAGCCGGGCTGGATGCTGGTGTGATCGGTCATGGTGCTCCGGGTCGGGTCGTTCGTAATGCTGCCACAAAGGTTACCGTAACTGGCAGCGGATTGCCGATGTGATTGTCCATGTTCCGCGCGACAATGCCGGTCGCACAGGATGGGAAATCCTGGCCTATAATTGGTCAAAAAGCGTTCACATTTGCCATCCGCTCAGGGGCGCTGCGCGTACATCCGTAAACGATCCAAAGCGGAGGGGCACCTGATGGATAAACGACAGCGCACGCGGGTTGGCCTGCCAGTCCTGTTGGTGTTAACCGGGCTTGTGGCCATGATCTCCGTGTCACCCCTGGCTGATGAAACGGACGATGCCATTCAGGATGTGATCCTCACCCAGATTGAAGCCTTTGCCAATGACGACGAGCTTGCCGCCTGGGAGCAGGCTTCCGCTGGTATCCAGCGACGTTTCCGTTCGCCGGAAACCTTCCTACAGATGGTTCGGTTGGTCTATCCCCCGGTCCACCGGGCCACGGCCATCCGCTTTCGGCAGCGGGTACCCCACGACCACTTCGACATCCAGGTAGTACGCCTGCAGGGCCCCGAGGGCCGCCTTTGGGATGCCTATTACCGGATGGTGCCGGCGGAGAACGGTTGGAAAGTGGGCGGTGTACGGCTGATGCCGGTGGATATGGGTATCTGAAGTATTAAAGGCGTGAGTTGTGCCTTGAGACGGATTCAAGTCCATCGTAGAGTTGGTGGTTGATGCCATTCCCGACAGGTTATTCCCTTCATCGATGAAATCCTCTGAATCTCCCGGTCAGCGCCTGCGAGCGGCGGACCTGGATAACCCGCTGTACTATCTGGAAAACATGGAAGCCGTGGTGAACTGGGTGGGTCATTACCACGGCGATCTGCTGACTGACGACGAACGCGAGCGCCTGGACGGGTTTGGTCGTCTGTCTGTTTCCGCCCGGGCGTTGCTGACCCGCATGGTGATGCGCACCGGTGAGCTTTTCCGGGTGGGCAAGCTGCGTTATCCCGAGCTGCCGGAACCCGAGCCGGTGGCCATGGACGAGCTGACAGAAACGGGCTGGGTGGAGCCGGTAGAGCGGGTCACCATCGACGAACTGTTTCGCCTGTTCACCCTGGCGGAGTTGCGCCCGGCCCTTGCTGGCCAGCTGGCTGACCTGGGCCATTCCCCTGCCATGCCCAAAGGGCGCATGAAGTCGGTACTGGTGGACTACCTGCGTGAGATTGACCTCACCCACTGGCTGCCGCATCTGGGCAACGATCTGGTACGTCTGGGGCATATGCCCCTGTTTGATCGGGTTCGTCTGATGTTCTTCGGCAATTTGCGCCAGAGCTGGTCGGATTTTGTGCTGGTGGAGCTGGGCTACCAGCAGTACGAAGAGGTGCCTTTCACTCCGGAATCCCGGGCCTTCCAGCGCAGGGAAGATGTGGATTGCTACCTCACCATGCACCAGTGCCGTGAGTCGCTGGATGAGGGCCGGTCGGTTGAGGATGTGTGGCCGCAGGTGCCGGCCGCCATGGATAATGCCTGGCTCACCAGCCGCCGGGACCGGCTTCTGCTGGAGCTTGGCCGCCAGGCGGAGCGCCAGGGTAACCGGGAGCTCGCCCTGGCGGCGCTGGCGGAAAGCCGTCATCGGGAAGCCCGGCTCAAGCAGTTGCGTCTGCTGGAACGAATGAAGCGTTTTGACGAGGCCTGGGCCATTGCCAGCCAGTGGCAAACCAGGGAACTCGGTGATGCCGAAGCCCAGGGCCTGACGCGAATCCTGAAGCGGCTGGCCCGCAAGGTGGGAGAGCCCTTACCCACCTTGCCGGAAGCGCCGTCGCCAGACGAATTCCTTATCACAGCACCCTTCACCGGCGCCCCGGTGGAGCTGGCGGTTCAGCAGTACCTCTGGCGGGATCACCAGCCGGTTTTCTATGTGGAGAACACCCTGATCAACGGCCTGTTCGGTTTGTTGTGCTGGGATGTCATCTTTGCGCCGGTGCCAGGAGCCTTCTTCCACCCGTTCCATGTGGGGCCGGCGGACCTGACCCGGGAGGATTTCGTGCCCCGGCGTCGGGAATTGCTCGATGCGGCCCTGGCAAACCTGGAGAGAGACGCCTACAGGCAGATTATTATCGAGACCTGCCAGCGCAAACAGGGCCTGGCCAACCCCTTCGTGAACTGGCAGGTAATGACCGATAACCTGCTTCGACTGGCCCTGAACTGCATACCGGCAGGTCACCTGAAGGTGTTGTTCCATCGCCTGCTCAGTAACCTGAAGGAGCACCGCAGTGGTTTCCCGGACCTGATCCGCTTTATGCCGGATGCGGCGAACCCGGACCAGCGCTACGAAATGATCGAGGTGAAAGGCCCCGGTGATCGGCTGCAGGATCACCAGCGCCGGTGGTTGGCATTCTTCGCCCAGCAGGGCATTGCTGCCCGGGTTTGCTACGTGCGCTGGCAGGACGCCTCTGAGCCTGTCCCCGATTCCTCGCTATGAAAGTCGCCGTGCGAACCCTCTGTGAATTTGCTGCCCGCAGGGGCGACCTCGACTTCCGATATACCCCGGCCCCCACGGCGGGGGAGGGTATCGCCGGTCATCAGTCAGTACAGGCCCGGCGCGGGTATGGCTACGAGAGTGAGTACCTGATCACCGGTAACTGCCAGGGGCTTCAGCTTTCTGGTCGCGCAGACCTCTATAACCCACACAAGGGGTTGCTGGAGGAGATCAAGACCCACCGGGGCGACCTGTCCCGCATCCGGGAACACCAGCGTGCCCTCCACCGGTCGCAGTTGCGGGCCTACGGGGCGCTGCTGTGCCGCCAGGAAGACCGCAAGAAGCTCAGGCTTTCACTGGTCTACTACGATACCGGCAGGGACAAGGAGTCGGCGGTGACGGAAACCGCCACGGCGGAGGAGCTCTGGCAGGAGCTGGAGGCTTTGTGCAGCGCCTACAGGGACTGGGCCGAACAGGAGGAGCGTCACCGCGAGCAGCGGGATGACCGTCTTGCCACCTTGCGCTTCCCGTTCGCCGAGTTTCGTGCCGGGCAGCGGCAGCTGGCGGAGACCGTTTACCGCAATGCGGTTCAGTCACGGAGCCTGCTGCTGGAAGCGCCAACGGGCCTTGGCAAGACCCTGGGCACCCTGTTTCCATCGCTGATGGCCCTGCCGGCGGGCCGGCAGGACCGGCTGTTCTATCTCACCTGTCGCAATACCGCCCGACAGCTGGCGGTTTCGGCGGTGGAAGCCATGCGGGCTGCCCAGCCGGAACCCGGGCACTGGCCCCTGCGCACCCTGGAACTTGTCTCGAAAGACGACGCCTGCGAGCATCCGGACAAGGCCTGCCACGGCGATTCCTGCCCCCTGGCCAAGGGTTTTTTTGACCGTCTGCCGGAGGCCCGAGCCGAGGCGGTGCAGGTGCGCGAACCCCTGACCCGGGAACGGCTGGCCACCATCGCAGTGGGCCATGATATCTGCCCCTATTTCCTGGCCCAGGAAATGGCCCGCTGGTGCGATGTGGTTGTTGCCGACGTCAACCGCATGTTCGACCAGTCGGCGCTGCTCCATGCCCTGGTCCAGCAGAACCAGTGGCGGGCAGGCCTGCTGGTGGACGAAGCCCACAATCTGGTGGACCGGGCCCGGGGCATGTATTCCGTGCGGCTGGACCAGCAGCGTTTGTTACGGGTAAAGCGTCTGGCCCCGAAGATCCTGAAAGGCCCGCTGAACCGGGTTGCCCGGGCCTGGCAGGAGCTGGTGCGGGAGCAGGAGGGAGCCGGCAACCGGCCGGTCTTCCTGGATCAGCTGCCGGTGCGGCTGCTCCCGGCGCTGCAGGGGCTGATATCGGCGTTGACCGACTACCTGGCAGACAATCCACCGGACCTGGCGCTGCAAGAGCTGTTGTTCGAGAGCGTGGCCTTCCTGAAACTGGCGGACCAGTTTGGCGACCATTCCCTGTGTGAATTTCACCGCACTGGCCGGGGGCGGGCCAGCGTCACCATCCAGAACCTGGTGCCGGCAGATTTTCTCGCCCCGCGATTTGCCAGCCTGGATTCGGTGCTGATGTTCTCCGCCACCCTTACCCCGGGGGTCTATCACCGGGATCTGCTGGGGCTGCCGGAGGACACGCGGTTTACCTCGCTCCCCAGCCCTTTCCGGGCGGACCAGCTGCAGGTGCAGTTCACGCCCCGCATCAGTACCCGAAAACCGGACCGGCAGGCGTCCCTGTCTCCCATTGCGGCGCTGATTGCCCGGCAGTTCCGGGAACGTCCGGGGCACTACCTGGCCTTTTTCAGCAGTTTTGACTACCTGAAGCAGGTGGCCGATGCCCTGGCCACCGAAGCGCCAGACGTTCCCCAGCGCCGGCAGTTGTCCGGAATGGACCAGCATGCGCGGCAGGACTTCCTGGCGGGGTTCCAGTCGCCCCGGCCAGCGGTCGCCTTCGCGGTATTGGGTGGCGTGTTCAGCGAGGGCATCGACCTGCCCGGGGACCAGCTGATCGGCGCTTTCGTGGCCACCCTGGGGTTGCCGCCCTTTGACCCCTGGCACGAGATCCTGAAGGATCGGCTGGAGCAGCGATTCGGCGCCGGGTACGACTACACCTACCGCATCCCGGGCTTGCAGAAAGTGGCCCAGGCCGCAGGGCGGGTGATACGCACACCAGAGGACCAGGGGGTGATCTGGCTGATCGATGACCGCTTCCTGCAGCCGGCCAACCGGGCCATGCTCCCCGGGTGGTGGTTTGAAAACTGATACAGAATTTCTTCCGTAAGGTGACGGTCTGCGAACACGTCCGTAGAATGCCCGCCAGGATGAGGGTCAACCTCCGTTAGCCCTCCGAATTACCTGTTGTCTCTGGAAAATCCATGGTTTCAGTTCGTTGTCGAAGCCTGGTGGCCGTACTCCTGCTGGGGCTGATCCCGGCAGCAGATGCAGTTGCCACAATCAAGCAGTCCTCCTCGGGCCTGTGTCATCCGCCACACAGTCCCTGGTATGAACGTACAAAGAACTTTACCCCTTACCAGGATATCGATGCCTGCCTGGCTGCGGGTGGTCGTTTGCCCGATGGTATCGGCCGCTCCGGTAACGAACCGGACAGCAAGGGCTACCAGCGCAGCGAATTCGGCCATGGCTGGGACGACCGGGATGGTGACTGTCAGGACAGCCGCGCCGAGGCGTTGATTGCCACCTCCACCACCCAGGTGCGGTTCGCCGACGAGCGCCGTTGCCGGGTGGTTACCGGCCGCTGGATCTCACTGTTTACCGGTAATGTGTTGCAGAACGCGGGTGATGTGGATATCGACCATGTGGTGCCCCTGGCCTGGGCCTGGGAACGGGGTGCCAGCGACTGGTCCCGGGATCGCCGTGAGGACTTTGCCAATGATCCGGTCAACCTGATGCCGGTGGAGTCCAGCCTCAATCGCAGCAAGGGCGCCCGGGGCCCGGATCAGTGGCTGCCACCCGCGGGCCGGTGCCAGTACGTGGCCAGGTTCCTGCGGATCGTAAAGGTCTACAGCCTGGAGCCGTCCAGCCGCGAAATGAATAACCTGCGTCGTCAGGTTGAACAATGTGGGGTCCGGGTCTCACGTTGAGGTCCGGCCCCAAAGAATCCTACCCTTCCTCGATACAGATCTCCCGCCGTGCCACCGCCTTGCCGGTGCGATACAACAGCACGCCAATCAGCAGTGTCAGCAGCCCCAGCAATACCATGGCCAGGCCCCGGAAGAACGGCAGTTGCAGCTGCGCATACATCAGCAGTGTGGCGATGGTGATGGCGGCCATGGGGAACGAATAGGCCCACCAGGACAGGAAGAATTCCAGTTTCAGGAACCGCCGCCCCTGGGTCAGCAGCATCAGGGTCAGGAACGCAGCAGCGTAGTAAAGAATGCGGGCAAAGCTGTCCAGCGACCCGGTCAGCTGTACCCAGGAAATGAATCCCACCGCCGGTGGTGCAATCAGGATAAACAGCGTTGGAAGCAGCTTGCCAGGCAACGGGTTATGGAAAAACATCCGGTAGAAGATGATGGTCAGCAGCACCAGCCAGAACACCAGGCCGATACTGAAGAAGAACCAGGAGATCTCCGGCGATGCGTGGTGCACTCCGGCAATAGGCACCAGGATATTGCCCACAATGGGTATGAACCACGCCGGGTTCATATGGTTGATTTCAAAATGGGTGTGGTGAATCCAGGCCGACAACACATAGAGGGTGAATGCCAGGTGCAGCACGGTGCCCAAGGCCCAGACCACCAGCGATACCCCCTCACTGTAGGGCAGTAGCGCGATACTGATCAGGATCAGCCCTATGGAAATGGTGGGAAAAAAGTTCAGCTTGATAGGATGGCCGAACTCGCCTTTGACCTGTGGCCAGTAGCGCACAGCCTTGGCCAGGTAGCAAAGACCCAGCAGGGCGAAAATGCCGATGGTGACGACCAGCAGCACAGGGCTGACTCCCCAGGGCAGTTCCAGTATGGTTTCGGCCCGGTGCCAGGCAATGGTGAAACCGCTGAGCCCCATCACCATGGCAAACCACGAGATGGGAAAGTTCTGTAACCTGGATGGGTGCACCTGTTCCATACGACGTCTACCTCTGTTCGGAATGTTTACCTTCCTCAAAGATAGCCGCTCTGGTAAAGGCACACAGTGACAAAGTCACCTTGCCAACCGGGATATTGGCCAAAAGTTCAACAATGGCTGAGAAAATCAATCATCCGGGTTGCCTCCATCCAATCCACCGCTATATCGTATCCGTACCGATAACAACAACCGGAATAACATTCACCTTCAGAGCACAAGAATAAAGGAGAAAAGCCATGCACGGCTTGATGATGAATCGCCCCCTGCTCATTTCCCAGATTCTGGAATTCGCGGCCGGTAACTACCCGGACCAGGAGATTGTTTCCCGTACCACCGAGGGAGGCATCCATCGCTACACCTATCCGGAAATGGCCCAGCGTACCCGCCAGCTGGCCAATGCCCTGAAAAAGCTGGGTGCCAGCGAGGAAGATCGTATCGGCACCATCGCCTGGAACAACTACCGGCACCTGGAAGTTTATTACGCCAGCTCCGGTATGGGCGCCATTTGCCACACCATGAACCCGCGCCTGCCGGCAGATCAGCTGATCTACATCGTCAACCACGCGAAAGACAAGTTCATCTTCGTGGACCTGACCTTCCTGCCACTGCTGGAGAAGCTCTACGAGCACTTCCCGGATGTGGAGGGCTTTGTGGTGATGACCGACGAAGCCAACATGCCAGAGACCAGCCTGCCGCGGGTATACTGCTACGAGACCCTCATCAAGGGTGAATCCGATCAGTTCGAGTGGCCGGAATTTGACGAGAACACCGCCTCGTCCCTGTGCTACACCTCCGGTACCACCGGCAACCCGAAAGGCGTGCTCTACAGCCATCGCTCCAACGTGCTCCACGCCCTGTTCGTGCTGAGCATTTCCGGTGTTCCCATCGATGAGAACTCCACCATCCTGCCGGTGGTGCCCATGTTCCACGTTAACGCCTGGGGTACGCCCTACTTTGGCCTGATTGCCGGCGTGAAACTGGTGTTCCCGGGGCCGGCCCTGGACGGAGAGAGCCTGTCCAACCTGATCGAGGACGAAAAGGTTTCCGATGCCTGGGGCGTACCCACCGTGTGGCTGGGGCTGCTGGCCCACAAGCGCCAGAAGGGCGAGACCTTCAGCACCCTCAAGCGCACCCTGATCGGTGGTTCGGCCCTGCCCAAGGCGATGATCCAGGAGTTCAAGGAGAAGCATAACGTCGAAGCCATCCAGGGCTGGGGCATGACCGAGATGAGCCCGCTGGGCACCGTAGCCACACCGCGGCCGAGTCAGCGTGGTGGTGACTGGGAGAAGGAGCTGAAACTCCGTGGTACCCAGGGTCGTCTGATGTTCGGTGTGGAAATGAAGATTGTCGACGCCGAGGGCAACGACCTGCCCCACGACGGCGAGTCCCAGGGAGAGCTGCTGGTTCGTGGCAACGCCGTGATCAGTGGCTACTACGAAAACGAGGAAGCCACGAAGAAGGCCATCGACAAGGATGGCTGGTTCCACACCGGCGACGTGTCGGTGATCTCGCCGGATGGCTTTATGGAAATCGTGGACCGGGTGAAGGACGTGATCAAGTCCGGTGGCGAATGGATCAGCTCCATCGACCTGGAGAACGAAGCCATCGCCCATCCCAAGCTGGCGGAAGCGGCTGTGATAGGTATCCGTCACGAGAAGTGGCAGGAGCGACCGCTGTTGGTGGCGGTGAAAGAGCCAGACGCGGAAGTGACCAAAGAGGAAGTGCTCCAGTTCCTGGAGGAACGGGTGGCCAAGTGGTGGTTGCCGGATGACGTGGTGTTCGTGGACGAACTGCCCCACGGTGCCACCGGCAAGCTGCAGAAGGCCAAGCTGCGGGAGAACTTCAAGGACTATAAACTGCCCACCGAGTGAGGCGGGATGGCGGGACCTGAGGTTTCGCCAGGGCCTCGAATACAAAAAGAGCCGTCGGGTCACCCCGGCGGCTCTTTTTTGTTGGCGGTGAACGCCGGCTTACTTCAGTTCAAAGCCCCGCTTGAGCAGGAACTCCCGCATGTGGGGGCGCAGCTTGGCATTGAACAACGGGCTTAGCTGCTCGGACCAGTTGGTGTCCTTGGTGCCGCCAACGCGCTCGCCATAGTAGGTGCGCATCACATCATCGAAACCGTCCACTGAGCCGGTGTCTTCCCGGTATTCATCTTCCATCAGGATGCTCTCTACCGGCAGCCGGGGTTTCACGTCCGGATCCTGGTCCGGGTAGCCCAGACACAGACCGAACACCGGGTAGACGTGCTCAGGCAGTTTCAGCAGATCGCTGATTTCGGTGGGGTTGTTACGGATGCCGCCAATGTAGCAGATACCCAGGCCCTCGGACTCGGCAGCCACCACCACGTTCTGGGCCATCAGCGCAGTGTCCACGCTGGCCACCAGGAATTGCTCGGTCATGCCGCGGATCACCTCGGCCCCGGCCCGCTCGGCGGAGTCGGTGGGGCGCTTCATATCGGCGCAGAACACCAGGAAATGGGAGCAGGTTTCCACGTACTTCTGGCCACCGGCCAGCTCGGCGATTTGCGCCCGCTTCTCCGGACTGGTCACGTGGATGATGGAGTAGGCCTGCACGTGGTTGGACGTGGCCGCACTCTGACCGGCGCGGATCAGCTCCAGGAAGGTCTCTCTGGGAATCTTCTGCTCTTTGAATTTGCGGATCGAGCGGTGTGATTTCAGTAAATCGATAACCTCGTTCATGGCGTCTCTCTGGTTTCAGATCGTGAGTGTACGGGTGTACGTCCTGTCACCGAAAAGAGAGCATTCTACACAATTTCCCCCTCAGGATTCCGGAAAGGCGGTCCAGCCTTCCAGCCAGCTGCCAGGATTCTTCGGATTGATGGCACCGGAGAAGGTGGCCGACTCATCAAAGAACTCGCTCTTGGGCGGAGTCGTGGCCGGCATGTCACGGCTGGCAATGCGAGGCCGGAAGTCCGGTGCGGTCAGGTGGCGTGCGGCCGGGTGCAGGGCGCTGCTGATGCTGAAGTGGTTGCGACTCTCCGGGCTCCTGAGCCAGACATCTTCATCAAAGCCATAGTCATCGTCATCGGCACCCTGTTCCTGCCGGCCACTGCCTGCTGTGCCAGTGGCAGCTATGATGTTATGACTGAAGGCAAGCTGTCCGCCAGCTGCCAGGGAGCGGACTTCGTCCCGGGTGTCCATGGCCTCGATGGCGTAGCTGTCTATGATCACATTGTGGAAGTGGCCGCCGGTCCCCTCCCGCAGCACCATGCCGCGATGGGCCCTGGTGCCATGGCCACTGCCGGCCAGGGTCACGTTGTAGAATACCGGTTCCGAGCGTGGGGTGGCCTCGTGCTGGTTGCCATTATTGTCCCCCTCGAAGGCATTGTCGCCCACATCGGCGTGCTGCTGGATAACCGCAAACTGCACCCGGCCGCGCCAGCCCCAATCCCAGTCAATACTGTCATCCGCAGCACCGGTTACCAGGATGTGCTTGAGGTCCACGGTGCCGCCGAACATCTCGATGCCGTCATCCAGAGCCCGGTGGACCTGCACATGGCGGATGATGGTATTGCTGCCGCAACCGCCCAGGGTCAGGCCATTGAGTTCATTGTTCTGGTAAACCTCGAAACCGGCAAACTCGATGCGGGTGTATTCCACAACGCCGCAGCTATCGGTGATGTCCTGGCCACCAAAACTGCCCCTCTGATCGTGTTCCGGGACGCCTTCAATCTGTGCGGAGGGCTGGTTCACCGGGGCACTGCCCAGCAGGACCACGCCGCCCCAGTCGCCCCGGTTACGCTCCCCTTGCGGACGGGCGCTGGTGAAAACCACGGGCTGGTCCGGCCGGCCCCGGGAAAACAGCTGGCTGTCACGGGTCACGATCAGCGCGGAGCCGTTCTCTCCGAGAACGGTGGCGCCGGCCTCGATGGTCAGGGTGGCGTTGTCCACGAACACAATGTCTTCAAGGACGTAGGTCTTGCCGCCTTCCCAGGTGGTGGGTGTGGTGATGTTATTGCTGATCCTGACGGTTTGTGGTTCCAGTGCGGTAAACCCGACGGTCACTGCGGCGACTGCCGCAAACAGGGGCGCCAGCCAGATCAGGTGGCGGCGCCTGCGGGGGGCTGTTTCGGCATTATCAGGTACCACCTCCGGAGTGCGCTGCGGACCGCTATCGGCCATCAGGGGCGTGCCAGGATCTTCGTCGCGGATGGCGCGGACCAGCTTGCGGACCTTTTCGGAGCCAGAAGCCTCCGCCCGACGCAACACGTCGGCGCGGTAGTTGGGTTCCCGCAGCAGGTTGTTCAGGTGAACAAACTGAATGTCGGCGCATTCGCCCCGGTCAACGAGACGCTTGAGTTGCCAGAGCTGTTCAACAAGCAGGGAAGCATTGGCGGACATTACTGCATCTCCGGAGAAATAAATGTGGCGGTAGTTATAACTCCGGGCGATGACAGGTTAGTGACAGGTGCGGGTTCCAGATTTCGGGAATTATTCGCTTTTATAACGACTTGCGAAGATTCACCAGTACCGGTGTGTCATCCGCCGGGTCCTGCAGGATGTCGCAGTGCACGCCGTACAGCCGGTGGATCAGGGCCGGGTCGAGGATGTCAGAAGGCGCACCCCGGGCCAGGATTTGACCATCGGCCATGGCCACCAGGTGATCGGCATAGCGGCAGGCGCTCACCAGGTCGTGCACTACCATCGCCACGGTCTTGCCCTGGCCGGCGAGCTGGCGGATCAGCTCGAACACCTCGATCTGGTGCCCCAGGTCCAGCGCCGAGGTGGGCTCGTCCAGCAAAAGCAAAGGCGTTTGCTGGGCGATGCTCATGGCAATCCAGGCGCGCTGGCGCTGGCCGCCGGAGAGCGTATCCAGCGGCCGGTCGGCCAGAGCGCCCAGGTCAGCCGCCGCCAGTGCCTGTTCCAGGATGGCCTGGTCCTGTTCTGTCCAGCGCCTGAGGAAACCCTGGTGGGGCTGGCGGCCGAACCGGATCAGGTCGGTGACGGTGAGCCCCTCCGGTGCGGTATTGTCCTGGGGCAGCAGCGCCAGCTGGCGCGCCACCTCCCGGCTGGGCAGGGTGTGGATATCTTTGCCATCCAGCAGTACCGCACCCCCGGCGGGAGCGTGCACCCGGGCGAGGCCGTTGAGCAGGGTGGACTTGCCGCAACCGTTAGGGCCGACAATGGCAGTGACCTTTCCCGGTGGCAGCTCCAGGTCGAGGGTATTGATGACCGGGTGGCGTCCGTGGGCAAGGGATAGCGAGTGTGCTGCCAGGCCGGGCTGACCGGTTGTGTTGTGCGCCGGAAAGGCAGGGGACTGGGTCATGACAGGCTCCGTGAGGACGGTTTTACAAGTATCCAGATCAGGTAGGGGGCGCCCACGATCGCGGTGATCAGACCGACCGGCAATTCCAGGGGCTCCAGCAGCAAGCGACCCGCCAGGTCGGCGGTCACCATGAAACCGGCACCGGCCAGGGCGGAAGCGGTCAGGGGTACCTTGCCAGGGCGGGACAGGGCCCGGGCCAGCTCCGGAGCCAGCAGGGCCACCATGCCCACCGGGCCGGCGACGGCTACAGCCAGGCCGGTGAGCAGCACCGCGCAGGCCAGGCTCAGGGCACGGACCCGCTTCAATCGCGTGCCCAGGTTAATGGCGACCGGGTCAGAGAACTGCAGGGTATTCAGCGACGGGCCCAACAAAAGCGCTGCAATCCAGCCCACTACCAGACCAGCAGCGAGCACCGACACCGCTGTCGCCGAACGGGCATTCAGGCTGCCCACGGTCCAGGGAAAGGCGGCGTTGGCCGCATCAATGGCCACCCGGCTGAGCATTACCTGGGTCACAGCACCCGCAATGGCGCCAATACCCAGACCGGCGATGATGAACCGGTACCCCCTGGTGCCGTTGGCCCCCGCCAGGCCAAAGGCCAGTGCGGTAGCGGTTGCTGCACCACCAAGGGCCATGGCGGAAGGCGCCAGGCTGATACCGGTGCCCACCACGGATGCCACGGCAAAGGCGGTGGCGGCGTTGTCAATGCCAATAATGCCGGGGGTGGCCAGGCGGTTGCGGGCCACGGTCTGCATCAGGCAGCCGGCCAGGGCAAAGGCGGCGCCGGTCAGGGCGCCGGCAAGCACCCGTGGCAGGCGCAGCTCCTGCACCACGAACCGGTGCATGGCGTTGCCTTGTCCGGTCAATGCATCCCACAGACCGTCCAGCGGCACACTGAGCGTTCCCAGTGCCAGGGACATGGCCATGGCCAGTGAGAGAACGGCGGCCAGTGCCAGGCTGGCGGCAATGTTCCGGTGCTGTATCAGCAGTTCTTTCATGTCAGGCTCACAAGGACGGCATGCGCCCGGAGCGCACGATGATGAGCAGTACCGGGGCGCCCAGCAGCGCAGTAATGACCCCGAGGGGCAGCTCCGCCGGGGCACCGATCACCCGGGCCAGGGTATCGGCCACCAGAATCAGGCCGGGGCCAATAGGCAGGCACAACCACAGGGTCCTGCGAATATCCGGTCCGGCCACGGCGCGGGCTATGAAAGGCACCACCAGCCCGGCAAAGACCAGAGGTCCAGCCAGGGCAGTGGCCCCTCCCACCAGCAATGCCACGGCCACGACCACCAGGGCGCGGATTCGCCCAGGGCGGTGCCCCAGTCCCAGGGCGGCACGTTCGCCCAGTGACAGTGCGGCCAGCGGCGATGCCACGATCACCACGAGAACACCCGCTACCGCCATGGAGGGCAGCACGGCAGCCAGGTCCGATAACGAGGTGCCGGCAATACTGCCGGTAATCCAGAAGCGGATTTCGTCCGCGGCCCGCTGGTCGGCCAGCATCATCACCGAGGTCAGTGATAGCAGCAGGCCCGTTACCGTGGCCCCGGCCAGCACCAGCCGGACCGGGTCCGCCGCCAGCCCGCGGGACCGGGTTGCCAGCATCACCAGGGAGCACCCGGCCAGCGCGCCGGCCTGGGCAACAAGGGTAGTCATGGTGGCGGAGCTGGCGCCCAGCAGAATCGCCAGGGTGACCGCAAAGGCGCTTCCGCCACTCACCCCAAGAAGCCCCGGCTCGGCCAGCGGGTTCCGGGTCAGGGCCTGCAGCAGGGCGCCGGCCACTGCCAGGGCCAGACCGGTTGCCATCGCCGTGGCCATCCTGGGCAGCCGGAGTTCCATGACTACGAAGCGGGCTTCGTCACTGCCGCTCCCCGTGAGTAGCTGCCAGGTGTCCGCCGGCCCAACCGGGCCGGCGCCCCACAGCAGGCTGGCCACGGCCGCGGCAAGAACGAAAAAAACCGCCACAGGCAGTGGCGGCACAAAGGCACGAGATGCAAGCGTGCGCTGACAGGCGTAATCGGTCATCAGGGTTGCTGCGTTAGGGCGTTCTCAATGTCATCAAGAATGGCGAGGGCCGCCAGCGGGCCGGACGCGCTGGTCCACAGGTGGCCGTCCACCGGTATCACCTGGTCATCACTGTTGGCGTTCAGGCGCTGGAAGGAGGGTGACTGCCGCGCGGCGTCCAGGGCTTCTCGACCGTCATCGTTGATGGTCGCCAGGAAAATCCAGGGCTGGTCCATGAGGGACAGGTTTTCCTGGCTCAGGGGCTGGCTGTGGGGGCGACCTTCCTGAACGATATCACCATCTTCGACCTCGAACCCCGCTGAGGCCAGCACGGTGGCGGCGAAGAGATTTTCTGACATCACCAGCGGACCCTGGGGCATCCAGCGGACCAGGGCAGCATCACGCTGTTGCTCTGGTATGGCGCCGGTCACCTGTTCGCGAACTTCTTTCGCACGTTGCTCAACCCGGGCAATGACGTCGTTAGCCTGGCCCTCCCGGCCAAGGGCCCGGGCGAAGCCGGCCAATTCCTGCTTCCAGGTGTCCTGCCGGAACATGGGCACGTCCAGCACGATGGTGGGCGCCATCTGCGACAGCAGCTCGTACTGGTCCCTGCTGGTCTGACGGGTGGCCAGAATCAGGTCCGGCTGCAGGGCCAACACCGCTTCCAGGTTGGTCTCGCCCGGAGCCCCAACGATCCCGATATCTCCGGCGGCTTCCCGGATATAGCCGGCCACATGCTGGCCGCCCCGGGTAATGATCGCACCCACGGGCTGCACGCCAACGGCGATGGCCGAGTCCAGCGCGCCTTCGTAGAGGGTTACGACTCGCTCCGGCTGGCCTTCCACCGTGACGTCACCGTAGAGGGTTTGGATAGTGCGAGTCTCGGCCAGGGCGTTCTGGCTGATCGCCAGCATGGCCAGGCCAGCCACCAGCCCCTGACGGAAGCGATGAATAAGGGATGTCTGCATGGTTTCTCCGTTGTGGCCTCGGCAGGGGGCCGGCGATGCGATCGAAAGTGTATAGCAAGCAACTCTTTTAATGATAATGATTCACATTAAATATTGAAAGGTGCTAGATTGGCACGACCTGTTGCACGAAATGGAACGATTGTGAAATGTACGATCTCAAGGAACTGCAAGCCTTTGCCTCCGTAGTTCGCACGGGCAGCCTGACCGCCAGTTGTCGGGAACTGGACCTGCCCAAGTCCACCCTGAGCCGCCGAATTCGCCAGCTGGAGGAAGCCGTTGGGCAACCACTGCTGTCGCGGCAATCCCGGCAGATCTATCCGAATGATGCCGGACGACTGTTCTATCGCTACAGCCACGAGATCCTGGCCCTGGTTTCCCAGGGGCATGAAGCCCTGGACGAGCTGAGGGAAGGAGTGACCGGCGTGCTTGAGCTGCGGTGCCACGAAGCCTTTGTACGTGGATGGTTCGCCGGTATCGTGGACAGTTTCATGGAGGAGCATGAGGGGCTGGAAGTCAGCATCCGGACCCAGCAGCAATCACCGGAGGCCATGACGGAAGCGGTGTGTATCTGGCTGGGGGCGGTACCGGAGGGCAACTTTCGCTGCGAGGTGCTCGGACGCCTGACCCAGGGGATCTACGGCAGCCCGTCGTATTTCGTTCGCCGGGGCTGCCCGCAGTCGCCTTCGGAGCTGGATCAGCACCCCTGGATCGACATGCTGGGTGGTGATGAACAGGGGGTAGAGCTGAGCCATCCGGTGCATGGTCCCTGGCCGATCCGACCACGGGCAGGGCGGTTCAGCGTAGACCAGTACTGTGTTCAGGGAGACGCCATTGCAGCAGGGCGCGGCGTCGGGCTGATGCCTCACTGGCTGGCGGATCGCCGGCTGGAGGCCCACCCCGGCCAGTTCCAGTTGTGCATGCCGGGTTGGCATGGTCCGGTGTTGCCGGTGTCGCTCCTGTATCCCCACGGTATCCTGCCCCGTCGTAGCCGGATGTTCGTCCAGCACTTGCGGGCATCGGTTCCCCCCGAGTGGCGGCTGGCAAACGACCGACCCCGTTCCGTTCCGGAATCCGGAACATATCATCCCGCCCAATGAAGATTGCCTTTGTGTTAATGTTCCACGCAAATGATATTTATTCGCATTAAATGCGAGTTGTTTTTGCTGCACTCTTGAACACAAAGGAGAACTACATGCGTCGTCCCGTGACCCTCCTGGCGTCCTCAGTTGCCCTGGCAACCTGGGGTTCGCCGTTGCTGGCCCAGTCCTCACCCCTGGAACTTGGGGAAATCGTTGTTACTGCTTCTGGCTTTGAGCAGAACATTTCCGATGCGCCGGCCAGTATTTCGGTGATTCCCGGAGAGGAGCTGCGTAAGCGGTCCTATTCGGATATCACCGATGCGGTAAAGAACATTCCTGGCGTGTTCGTGAATGGTGGCGGCAATGCGCAGGATATAACCATCCGGGGCATGACCGAGGGCTACACACTCTACCTGGTTGACGGTCGCCCGGTTTCTGCTGGCCGCAACATCAATACCAACGGCCAGGACGGGGGCAAGCAGATCGCGTTGCCACCAGTATCCGCGATCGAGCGCATAGAGGTGATTCGCGGTCCCATGTCCTCCCTGTACGGGTCGGAAGCCATGGGCGGCGTTATTAACATCATCACCAAAAAGGCGACGGACGAGTGGAGTGGTTCCATCACCACCGAATACACCAAGTCCCTCAACGATGTAAATGAGGACGCCCAGCTGGTCAGTCTGTACAGCAGCGGCGGACTGATTCCGGGGTTGCTCGGGCTCCAGGTGAATGGCTCCTGGCAGGGAACCGACGAAAGTCACTACATCGGTGGTGACGACAACGCAGAAAGTACGCCGGACAGTGACCGGCGCCAGGGCGGCGCCACGCTGATTTTCACGCCGGATGACAACAACGAGATCGAGCTGGGCTATAACCGGGCGGAACTGGAGTTCACCCATAATCCGGGAGTAAGCATCGCGGAGACGGATAGCCGCGGTAACCCCAACGCGGCCAGTACCTATGAGTACCAGAAAGATGTCTATGTGCTGGGCCATCGTGGAACCTACGGTAACCTGACCCTGGACAGTTATCTGCAGCGGGATGAATCCGAGCGGGTGCAGGATCTGAAAAAAAAGGAGGAAATCACCACGCTTAACAGCCAGGGTACCTGGCTGATGGGCCGCCACATCGTCACGTTTGGCGGCCAGTACAAATACGAAGACCTGACCGATGAAACCAACGGTCTGCTGGGAACGGGTATTCCAACCGCCACCCGCAGCGTTGACCGCTGGATTGCTGCGCTGTTTGCCGAAGTGGAGTGGGGTGTGCTGGATGACCTGAGCATTACCACCGGTATCCGCTATAACGACGACGAGCTCTTTGGTGGGCAGTGGACGCCCCGTGTCTACGCGAACTATCGGCTGACACCGGAGTGGACCTTCAAGGGCGGCGTTTCCACAGGCTACAAGCAGCCCAGCCTGCCGGAGGCTACGGAAGGCTTTGGGCGGGGCACCGGGGGCGGTGGTTCACCTGCACCGCACCCCCGGGCACTGATTATTGGCAACGACGACCTGGAGCCGGAAACCAGCGTCAGCTATGAAGCCGGCTTTGTGTTTAACAGCCTGGCGACTGACCTTGATGCCAGCGCGATGGTGTTCTACACCGAGTTCGACGACAAGATTGCAGAGGACCGTTTCTGTAATCCCGGCGGGGACCGCGATGACCCATCCTCCTGGCAGTGCGCCTACGAGGGCAACAACTATCTTTTCCTGAGCACCCGGGACAATATCGACGAAGCGTCCATGCAGGGGGTCGAACTGTCCCTTGACTACGGCATTACGCCAATCTTGACGTTCAGTTCCAGCTATACCTACACAGACTCAGAGCAGAAGTCGGGTGACTTCGAGGGTGAGCCCCTTAACAAGATTCCCAAACATATGGCGAACGCCGGACTGGACTGGCAGACGACTGAGCGCCTGAACCTCTGGCTGGACGGGAACTACCGGGGTGAAACCACGGATTACCTGAGTCGGACCAGTATGGCCGACGGCACTCCCGACTACACCTTCGTCGACGTGGGCATGGTCTACGCCCTGAACGACAGTGCCCGCGTGAAGGCTGGCCTCTATAACGTGGCGGACAAGGAAGTGACCAATGACACCTACGGCGTCGTGCTGGACGGCCGCCGTCTTAATCTCGGCCTGACGGTCGATTTCTGACTGGAAAATATGGATTGGAGAGCATGGATATGACCATCAAATCATTGGTTGCGGCTGCCCTGGGCACCGCCATTCTCACGGGCTGCGCCTCTTTGAGCCAGGAACCCACCGGGCCGGATGTGATCAGCTTTGACCACGGCGCCACCGATACCCTGGTGGCCCTGGGGCTCGACGAAAAAATCGTGGCGATTCCGCAAACCGGGTTGCCCGAGTACCTGGGCGACCTTTCGGCCGGTCGACCGGATGCGGGTAACCTCAAAACCCCGAACCTGGCTGTGGTACGTGAGTTGGCCCCGGATATGGTGCTGGTCACCGGCCGTCAGGCGGAGAGCCTGGAGGAGTTGCAGGCCATCACCCAGGTACAGGATGTTTCCCTGCTGGGGGATGACTTCCGCGAAGCGGTGCAGATCCGGGTACTGGGGCTGGCGACCCTCTATGGCCAACTGGATGAAGCCGGTGAGCAACTGGGTCAGTTGTGGCGGTTCGTCGAAGAACAGCGGGATGGGCTGGCCGGTAGTAACCCCGTGGCTGTTGTAACCCACAACCAGGGCAAGTTCTCCCTGCGGGACGAGCCGGTGGTGTTCCAGTTGTTGAACCTGGAAGCGCCCCGGGTTCCCGAAGGCGTGGAGAGCGTGACCCGGGGTACGCGGGTGTTCACACCACTTACCCCGGCAAACCTTACAGCCATGGCGCCGTCTCATCTGTTCGTGGTCGACCGCAGTGCGGCTATTGGGGACGAGCCGCTGGACGTCGACCAGCTGCGCCGTGACCTGGACGCTGCTGGTGCCGGGACGATCGACGTGACCGTGCTGTCACCGGAGCTGTGGTACCTCTCCGGTGGCGGGCTGCAGAGTGTGCGATTGCAGGTGGAGGAAGTCGTCGACGCGCTCCGATAGCCGCTGTGACTGGCCGGGACTGTAACGCCCGGTCAGTCAGTTTGTTCTCCCGGTATTACATGGTCCTGGCAAACAGCCGGAACGGCATGGCCTTCAGCAGGTAGCTCAACAGTGTCCACGGCCACCAGGGCACATACGCCCGGCGCTTCTCGCTGTCGATAGCTTTTACCAGCGCCCGGACACCGGTCTCCAGGTCGACCCGGAAAGGCGCGTTCTTCACGTCCCGGTTGATGTCGGTAAGGATGTAACCGGGCAAGATGCTGGTGACATTGATGGGTGTACCCAGGGTGTCCAGTTGCAGACCCTCCGCCAGGGAGGCCACGGCGGCCTTGGTGGCCGCATAGACATTGAACGGCCCACGGAAACCCCGCACGCCACTGACCGACGACATCAGCACCAGATGCCCGGTATTCTGTTCACGGAAGATTTCCATGGCCGCTTCACACTGGGCGATGGCGGCGACAAAGTTGGTCTCCGCCGCCTGCCGGTTGGAGGCAAAGTCACCATGGCCGATGGCGGACTTGCTGCCCATGCCAGCGTTCACGATCACCCGGTCCAGGGAGCCCAGCTCGGCCCGGAATTCCCGGAATACCTCAAACACTCGGTCGTAGTCGCACACATCCAGTGAACGCACGGCCACCTCGATGCCTGGGTGCTTTTGCCGCAATTCACCCTGCAACTGTTCCAGTCTGTCCGTGCGCCGCGCGCACAGGGCCAGGTTGCAGCCCTGTGCCGCCCAGGCCCGGGCCATGCCTTCACCCAGGCCGGTGCTGGCGCCGGTGATCAGAATGTTCTTGCGCATCGAAATTTTCCTTCCTGGTGAACCTGTCACTTGAATGACATGTAGCTTGCGTAGTCTTGCGGCTCGGCGTCAATGTTTGAGCGCCGGAAGGGGATTATGGCCATTGGAGGGCAAGACGTGTTTTCTCCAACCCGGTTTCCAGTGAGACAAGAAGCATGGCCCCTATCCAGCCGCCGCCTACGAACCATGTTCGCTACGCTACCATTCTTCTGGGTGTCCTGATTGTCAGCTTTATCTGGTCGTCATTCCTATACCAGGTGCTCAGTCTGCGGCAGGACCCTGCCTACATTGAGCTGACCACCCGTGATATGCCGGGAATCGTTGCACCCCTGCAGGCGTTGCAGTTCCGTCAGCTGATTCTCAACCTGCTTATGACGCTGCTGGTGACCGCCATTAGCATCTGGTTGAAACGCTCCCTGACCAGCCAGCAGGCGGCGTTCCAGGCCCTGCAGGCCTCCCAGAACGCCAATGCTGAACTGATTGAGCGGTTGGAAACCGAGCACGCCCGCAGCAGCCGCGCAGCGGCTATTGATCACCTCAGCGGCCTGCTGAACCGGCGCCAGTTTATCGACCTTGCCAATGGCTTGCTGACAGAACAGCGGCGTCAGCGGCGGCTGAGTGCACTGATCTTTATCGACCTGGACCGGTTCAAGGCGATTAACGACTCGCTGGGCCACCAGGTGGGGGATCAGTTGTTGCAGGCTGTTGCCGGCAGGATACAGCGATCACTTGGCAAGGAGGACCTGGCAGCGCGCTTTGGCGGTGACGAGTTTGTGGTCATGCTGGCGGGGGAGCAGAGCGAGGGCTCCATAGAGCAATGGGTCATTGGCCTCAGCCAGAAGTTATCGTCCACCTACGAGCTTGATGGCGTGGAGATCAACAACAGCCCCAGTATTGGTATTGCGATCTGTCCGAGGGATGGCCAGTCCCTGGAGGACCTGATCCAGGGCGCTGACGCCGCCATGTACTCGGCGAAGCAGGCCGGACGCGGCCAGTACCGTTTTTTTGACCAGTCCCTGAACCGCAAGGATGTGGAAAGCTTCCTGCTGGAACAGTCGTTTGCAGAAGGCCTCAGCAACCGGGAATTCGTTCTTCACTATCAGCCACAGGTGGACCTGGAAACCATGCGTGTAACCAGCGTGGAAGCCCTGGTGCGCTGGCAACACCCGGAGTTCGGGCTGTTGTATCCGGACCGGTTTATTGGCCTGGCGGAGAATAGCGGGTTTGTCCTGCCGCTGGGTCTGGAGGTCATTCGCCTTGCCTGCGAACAGGTAGCCGAGTGGCGGGATGCCGGCCTGGATCCGGTGCCGGTGGCTGTGAACGTATCGCCCCACCAGCTGGCACGCGGTGAGTTCCTGGGGCAGGTACTGGCTATCCTGGAGGCTTACCAGGTTGCACCGGCGATGCTGGAAATCGAGATCACCGAAACAGCCATGCTGGACAAGCAGGCGGTGACTCAGCTCCATGAGCTCAGGAAAGCCGGTATCCGGCTCGCCCTTGACGATTTCGGTACCGGTTACGCCGGCTTTGCCCACCTGGAAGCCGTGCCGGTGGACAAGCTGAAGATCGACCGCAGCCTGATCTCAACCATCTGTAACAGCCACGACGACAGTCCGATCGTGTCATCCACCATTATCCTGGCCAAGCGCATGGCGCTGAAAGTGGTGGCAGAGGGGGTGGAAACCCGCGAGCAGGTGGTACACCTGAAGGTAGCAGGGTGTGATGTGGTGCAGGGTTATCATCTGGGTCGGCCAATGCCGGCAGCGGACCTTCCCGGGTTCCTGGAACAGTTTCATCGGCTGGAGTCGGTGGCCTGAGCAATGCTGACAGTCACCTGAAAAGGCTGTTGCACCGGGCTTTTTGACAGGGGGCGGCAATCAACGCATGGTTAACAGATTCCCCCTAAACCTGTCAGGAGTCAGGCCATGCCCCAGGTGCGCATTCCCTTTAACGAGCTGGTGTCCTTGCTGGCCGAGGTCTTTCGCAGGCATGGCACCTCGGAAACCGTCGCCAATGCGCTGGCCCGCAATTGTGCCAGCGCCCAGCGGGATGGCTCTGACAGCCATGGAGTGTTCCGGATACCGGGCTACCTGTCGACGCTGGCCAGCGGCTGGGTGGATGGCCATGCCGAGCCGGTTGTCGAGGATCGTGCTCCGGGCTTTGTCGCCGTGGATGCCGGCAACGGCTTTGCCCAGCCGGCCCTCGAGGCAGGCAGCCAGCTGTTGCTGGACAAGGTGGGCGACAACGGCATCGCGCTGATGGCGATCCGTAACTCCCACCATTTTGCGGCGCTCTGGCCGGATGTGGAGCCTTTCGCCCGTCAGGGTCTGGTGGCGCTGGCACTGGTCAACAGTATGGCCTGTGTGGTGCCTGCCGGTGGCCGCAAGCCGCTATTCGGCACCAATCCCATCAGCTTCGCCGCACCCCGCACCGGCCATGATCCGCTGGTGTTCGACCTGGCCACCAGTGCCATTGCCCATGGTGATGTGCAGATTGCGGCGAAGGAGGGCAAGGCCCTGCCTGAAGGCTACGGTGTGGACGCGCAGGGCCAGCCCACCTGTGACCCGCAAAGGATTCTGGATGGCGGTGCCCTGCTGCCCTTTGGTGGCTACAAGGGCTCAGCCCTGTCCATGATGGTGGAACTGATGGCCGCAGCGCTCACCGGGGGCAACTTTTCCTTTGAATTTGACTGGTCTGGCCACCCGGGGGCCAAAACTCCCTGGACCGGGGAGCTGTTGATTGTCATTGATCCGGCCCGCGGTGCAGGCAGCAATTTTGCCGACCGGACGGAAACCCTGGTACAGGCCATGGTGGGTGCCGGTCAGGCGCGACAGCCCGGAGACCGGCGTTACCGGCAGCGGGCCGAGTCAGAGCGACTGGGTGTGGCCATAGCCAGTGCTGATCTTGCTTATCTGGAGGGGCTGGTTGACTGAAAGGGCTGTGGGCCCTGCTCAGTCATTGTCAGCCGAGGCCCGGGCCGCCTTGCGTTGCTCCAGGTAGTGCTGGATCTCACCGATAATGCCCCGACGGAACACCAGTACCACCACCACGAAAATGGTCCCCAGAATCACCTGGACCCAGGAGCCGAATGAACCCAGCTCATGGGTGAGGGTGGCGACGGTGATGGCGCCAAGCACCGGGCCGAACACCGTGCCCATGCCGCCTACCAGGGTCATCAGAACCACCTCGCCGGAGGTCTGCCAGTGGGCTGACGTCAGCGAGGCAAACTGGAACACCAGCGCCTTGGTGGACCCCGCCAGGCCGGCCATGGTTGCCGACAGTACGAAGGCCAGGAGCTTGAAACGGTCCACGTCATACCCGAGGGAAAGCGCCCTGGACTCGTTTTCCCGGATCGCCTGCAGCACCTCACCAAAGGGCGAGTGAATGGCCCGATAGATAATGCCGAAACCGATCAGGAAGATAGCGAAGACCAGGTAGTACATGCTCTTTTCATTGCGAAGGTCGATAAACCCGAGCAGCTCGCCCCGTGGAATGCCCTGCAGTCCGTTTTCCCCGCCGGTGAAAGGCAGTTGCAGGCACAGGAAGTAGATGATCTGGGCCAGGGCCAGGGTGACCATGGCGAAATAGATGCCCTGTCGGCGAATGGCCAGGAAACCGAAAAACGCTCCGATAACAAAGGCAAAACCGGTGCCGGCGAGAATGCCAAGCAGGGGTGGGAACCCCCACTCTTTCAGGGCAAAGCCGGCAACGTACGCAGCACCCCCAAAAAAGGCGGCATGGCCGAAGGACAGCAGCCCGGCATAGCCCAGCAGCAGGTTGAAGGCGCAGGCGAACAGCGCAAAGCACAGCAGGTCCATGACGAACACCGGGTAGGCCAGGAAGGGCGCAACCAGGCCCAGAACCAGCATGATGGCAAACAGGACTTTATTCATCATGGGGTTACTTCTCCTTGCCAAACAGACCGGCCGGGCGGAACAGCAGCACCAGCACCATCAGGAAGAAAATCACGGTATTGGCTGCTGGCGGGTAGAACACCTTGGTCAGGCCTTCCACCAGCCCGAGGGCCAGGCCGGAGAGGATGGCCCCCATAATCGAGCCCATCCCGCCGATCACCACCACCGCGAACACCACGATGATCAGGTCGGCGCCCATCAGCGGGCTGACCGAGTAGATGGGCGCTGCCAGTACCCCGGCCAGCCCCGCCAGGGCGGCGCCAAAGCCAAACGTCAGCGTAACCATCAGTGGCACATTGAGGCCGAAGGCCTGGGTCAGTTGCGGATTTTCCACACCGGCCCTCAGCCTCGACCCCAGGCGGGTATGTTCAATCACGTACCAGGTGGCAAAACACACCACCAGGGAAAAGACGATGGCGAACATGCGGTAGGTGGGGAAGAACATGAACCCCAGGTTCAGCACGCCCCCCAGCACTTCCGGCTGACCCGGGTAAGGGGTGCCGGAAACATTGAAGTAGTTAGCAAAAAGACCTTGCAGAATCAGGGTGATACCGAAGGTCAGCAGCAGCCCGTAGATATGGTCCAGGTCTGCCAGCCGTTTGAGCATGGTCCGCTCGATGATAATGCCCAGTAGGCCGACCACGAGGGGTGCCACGATCAGCGATCCCCAGAAACCGATCTGCAGGCTGATACCGAACCATTGTTCCAGGTAGGAATAACCGATCAGTGCGATGAACGCCCCCAGCATGTACATGGCGCCATGGGCGAAGTTGATGATATTCAGCAGCCCGAATATCACCGCCAGGCCAAGACTCAGCATGGCGTAGAACACACCTACGTTCAGCCCAAGCAATGCCTGGGACAGGATGACCTGCATCGACACGTCGGTTATCCCCCTGTTGTTATTATTGGTGAATCCGGTTCTGGTTACTTGTTAACCAGGGTGCACTTGGTCTCTTCCATGGTGATATAGGCCTGGTCCGCAGGAATCCGTGAGACCACCTCAAGCAGGTCCCACTCGCCCTCGGACTCGTCCGGTGATTTCACCTCCACCAGGAACATGTCGTGCAGCATGGAGCCGTTCGGGGCAATCTTGCCGCCCTTTACGAAGAAGTCGTTGAGCTCCATTTTGCCGAGTTGTTCACGAACGGCATCGCTGTCATCGGTGCCGACTTCGTCCACCGCTTTCAGGTAATTCGTGACAGCGGAGTAAACACCGGCCTGTACCATGGTAGGCATGGCCCCGTGGCGCTCGTAGAAACGCTCGGACCATTCACGGGCCTCGTCATCCTGGTTCCACACAAACGCTGTAGTGAACTGCAGCCCCTGGGCGATATCCAGCCCCATGCTGTGTACATCGGTGATGAATACCAGCATACCGGCGAGTTTCTGCCCGCCCTGTACGATCTGGAACTGGTTGGCCTGTTTGATGGCGTTGACCGTGTCCTGGCCCGCGTTGGCCAGACCAATCACCTGGGCCCCGGAAGACTGGGCCTGCAACAGGTAGGATGAGAAGTCATTGGTGGACAGGGGGTGCTCGATATCACCAACAACCGAGCCCCCGAGGTCTTCCACGACCGCTGCGGTGTTGTCCCGCAGGGAATGACCAAAGGCATAGTCGGCCGTTACAAAGAACCATTTTTCACCGCCATTCTTGACCATGGCTGTGGCGGTGCCTACGGGCAGGGCGTGGGTATCGTAGACGTAGTGGATGCCGTAGGGTGTGCACTGTTCCTCGGTGAGGGCCGTGGTGCCTGCGCCGGTGTTCAGGGTGATCACCTTGCGCTCGGAGGCCAGCCCCTGTACGGCCAGCGCAACGGACGAGTTGTCCAGCGCCGTCAGCATGTCGACCTCGTCATCGTCGATCCATTCCCGGGCCGTGCTGGCAGCGATATCGGCCTTGTTCTGGTGGTCGGCGGAGACAATCTCGATGGGTTTGTCCATGATGGACCCCCCGAAATCCTCGACGGCCATCTCGGCTGCGATGACCGCGCCGGGACCTTCCAGTGATTTGTAAACGCCGGACATGTCACTGAGCACCCCGATTTTCAGAACGTCATCGGACAGCTCCGCGCTGGCGGCCATGGGTAGTGAAACCGCAGCGGCAGCCGCCACGGTAGTGATACCTGTCTTCCAGTTCTTGAGCATGTTGTTTCCCCTTCTTGTTGTATTTGGTGGGGAGGTGTCCCGGGTGGAACACCGGTCCTCACCCTTGATCAGACACTCAGGTGCCTGTTCAACTGGTCCTGTTTGGCTTCAAGCTCATCGGCGGCGATCTGCTCCACGACCTGGCCATGTTCGATCACGTAGTGCCGGTCGGCCAGGGGCGCCGCGAAACGGAAGTTCTGCTCCACCAGGATGATGGTAAAACCCTTCGCCCGCAGCTTGCGGATCACATCATCCAGGGCCTTCAGAATGACCGGCGCCAGCCCCTCGGTGATCTCGTCCAGCAGCAGCAGGGTGGCGCCGGTTCGCAGGATGCGGGCGATGGCGAGCATCTGTTGCTCTCCCCCGGACAGCTTGGACCCCTGGCTTTTGCGGCGTTCCTTCAGGTTCGGGAACATCCTGTAAATCTCATCGACGGGCAGCCCGCCCTCGGCGATCACCGGCGGCAGAACGAGGTTCTCGTCCACATTGAGGGAGGCGTAGATGCCCCGCTCCTCCGGGCAGTAACCGAGCTTGCCCACACGGGCAATCTGATGGGTGGGCAGGTTGATCAGCTCGGTGCCATTGACCCGGATAGAGCCCGTGCGCCTGCCCACCAGTCCGAGAATGGCCTTGAGGGTGGTGGTGCGGCCGGAACCGTTGCGCCCAAGCAGTGTGATCACTTCACCCTCGTGCACGGTGAGGTCCAGGCCGTGGAGTATGTGGGACTCGCCATACCAGGCGTGGAGGTTCTCGATCTTCAGCAGTTCGCGGGCATTCTCAGGCGGCATCGGTGGTCCCCATGTAGGCTTCCATCACGGCAGGGTTGGTAGAGACGGTGTCGTAGTCTCCTTCGGCAAGCACATGGCCCCGGTTGAGTACGGTGATGCGGTCCGCCAGGGTGGATACCACGTTGAGGTTGTGTTCCACCATGACGATGGTGCGGTCCTTGACCACCTCGCGGATCAAATCGGTAACCGTGTGCACGTCTTCCGCGCTCATGCCCTGGGTGGGCTCGTCCAGTAGCATCAGCCGGGGTTTCAGTGCGATGGTGGTGGCAATCTCCAGCGCCCGCTTGCGCCCGTATGCCAGCTCGACCGCCCTGGTATCACCAAACGCACCCAGGCCAACCTGTTCCAGCAGGTGCTGGGCTTCCTCGTTGAGCTGGTCAAGAACTTTCATGGAGCGCCAGAACTGGTAGGAAATGCCCAGTTTGCGCTGGAGCGCGATGCGCACATTTTCCCGGGCTGGCAGGTGTGGAAAGACCGCAGAAATCTGGAACGAGCGGATCAGGCCATGCTGGGCAATGTCCGCCGGGCGGTGGCTGGTAATATCATTGCCATCGTAGAGAATCTTGCCCGAAGTGGGCTTGAGGAACTTGGTCAGCAGATTGAAGAACGTCGTCTTGCCCGCCCCATTGGGACCGATCAGGGCATGGATGTGCCCGGTCTGCACCTTGACGTTGACGTCCTCGATCGCCTTGAAGCCCCGAAAGTCCTTGGTCAGGCCCCGGGTCTCCAGAATCACGGATTCACTGGACTGGTTTTCGCTCACGGATCGTCACCCTGTCTCGCCCACCGATGTGACGGCGGGTTCTTGTTATTATCTGGCCACTGCGTTGAATCACCGCAGTTTGTGACGGCCGGTTCTGAACCTGTTCTAGTAAAGATGGAACCTGACTGGGTTGTCAAGTTGATAACCTGAAGTTTTCATGCGGCGGAAAACTGTCTTCTCGGGTGATGGGCGGCCGGGCGGCCAGCAGGCAGGTGTCCGTCGCCGGGGGTGGCCCCGGCGACGAAAAAAGCAGGGAACTTACTTGTAAGCGCGGTTGAGCTTCTTCATGCCGCCGATCCAGCGGTCATAGTTCTCCGCCTTGTTGCGGAAGTAGTTCAGTACCTGCGGGTGTGGCAATACCAGGAAAGTCTCTTCCTCGATGGCCTTGAGGCAGGCTTCAGCCACCGGCTCCGGCTCCAGCATGCCATCAATACTGGCAACCCCTTCCTCGTGCCCCTTGGTCATGGCCGAACGGACCGCCTGGGGGCAGAGCACCGATACCTTGATGCCGTCATCGCCGTAAGTGAACGCCAGCCATTCGGCCAGTGCCACAGCTGCGTGCTTGGTCACCGCATAGGGCGCGGACCCCACCTGCGAGAGCAGGCCCGCGGCGGAGGCAGTGTTCAGGAAGTAACCGAAACCTCGCTCTTTCATCCGCGGTGCCAGGTGGCGGGCGGCAAAGACGTGGGACATGACGTTCACATCCCAGATCTTCTGCCAGTCGTCGTTGGAGGCTTCCGGGCCGCCCGGCACCATGATGCCGGCGTTGGAGCAGAACAGGTCAATGGGGCCGAGTTCTTGTTCCACCTCATCGATCAGAGCCTTGATTTCCTCTTCAGAGGCAACGTTGACCTTGCGGGCCACGCCGTTGATTTCTGCCGCTGTGGCTTCCGCGCCCTGCTGATCCAGGTCTGCGCAGATTACGGTCTTTGCTCCGGCCTTTGCGAAACGAAGGGCCAGGGCCCTGCCAATGCCGCCGGCCGCGCCAGTAACGACAACGATGCGATTCCGGATATCCATAGTGCTCTCCTTTTATTGTGGTCTGGGGTCTTGTCCAGGAGGCGTCCTGTATCTCTGAAGTGCACGCCGTTCAGGAACAGCGGTCGATGTTACCACCTGGCTGCTGGCGCCGTCCTGCTCGCTGTTTGCCTGCAGGTAAAGTCCGGGAAATCGGCCCTCGTCACCACCTGTGGTTCAGGCCTGGTAGCGTCAGGGGGCACTGAAGGGTAAATAGTAGTCGCCGGCGATCGCTTCATAGCGACCCTGTTCATGCAGCTGTCGCAGCTTTTCTGAAATGGTGCGGATGGCAGCGCGGTTATCCTCGGAGTTATGACAGTTCAGCCGGTCGAAGTCCTCCATAAGTGGCTGGTCCGCGGCGTAAACAAGTTGATCAGTAAAGGGATGCATATCCGGAAGGGCGGCGATGATGGCGTCCAGGCGGCCAAGCCTGAGCATCTCCACGGCTTGTGATTCCGTGCGCACCCAATCGGGGGCCATGCCCTGCTCCATGAACGGGGCCAGGTAAACGTCATGACCCGAAATGCCGCCGATTGACTTGCCGGCGGTGTCGGCGACCGAGGTCAGTGTGGCCTCGCCTGGCCGCGTAAAAAGATGAAAACGGAACATGCCAAGAGGGTAGGTGTAGACCAGGTTGTCCGGGCCAAGCCGGGTCTCCAGCACGCGGGTGAATGAATAAATGCAGTCCACCTCCCCCAGTTCAAACTCGTGTAGTGCCCTTTTGTACGGCAGAAAACGCTGATCCAGGGAAATACCGGAATCCTGTAGCGCCATCGTCATGAGTTGCTGGTAGACACCGGAATCATCGACGGTCAGCAAGTGCTGGATTCTGGGCACAGCGACGCTCAGGGTCTGGGCAAGGGACACAGCGGGTGCTGCTGTCCAGACAAGTATTACTAACCAGACTCTTAATTTCAGCAACGGTGCAGACTCCCGGAATAAAACACGCTATAGCTTAGGGTGGTTGGCGTTTTGTTGCCACCAAGTCTGCAGGGTGTTTACCTCGTCCGCGCGGTTCAGTAAGCCCCACGAATGAGCTCAATGCCGGGATGAAGGACCTCCCGCCACTGGGCATCGAGGGCGCGGGAATATTCCGGATCATGCCGGCCGACCGCTTTCATCAGGGCATCCAGCCACAAGGTGTACCAGGCCGGATCGATATTGAAATTGTGCCGGTTGTGGCTCTCGCCAAGGGCCCGTAACTTGCGGTCGGACATGCCGCGGGCGACCAGGATCAGCTGCATGATACCGTTGCGAAGCAGGTGGCGCTGGGCCGCCATGTCGGTGGTGACGAAGCGTTGACGAATCTCGTCAGAGCTGGCCATGAAGAAGTCGTAAAAATCTTTGAAAAACTCTTCGTTACGGCAACATCGGCCATAACTTTGGAATACCGAATCTGTAGCGTTCATGGAAAGTTCCGCGGGTTATAAGTAAGGGCGCACATTATAACCATGCAAAGCATTGGTCCGTGTACGTGAGAACCGAATTGCAGGGACTGACGGGCAGGGAAGTGTGAACAGGGTCTCAGTACATGTGCCAAGGGCTGCTGACCGCTATCCCCACGAACGCAGCCAGGCCCGCTGTTGATGCGGGCCTGGCCGGGTTACAGCTGGATCAGAAGGTAAAGGTGCGCATGTCCGGATCAAGCATCTGGTCGGCCATTTCCGGGGGCATGGCAACGCCTACACCATCAATCAGATCATCTTTGGTGTATTCGCTGTTCGGCAGGTAGAGTGCACAGACCTTGGCGGTCCCGCCCTGCTTGAGCAGTCCACGCAGCATCTGCCCCGGGGTGACGTCCCTGGGCTTCAGAGTCTCATCTTCGTAGGTCTTCAGTGCCAGGTCTCCTGCCTCATCACACAGCAGGACGTTCACCCTGGCGCCTTTTTCAGCCATGGTATTGGACAGAACCATGGCCATGCCCTGGGTTTGCAGGGAGTCACTGGAGAGAATGACCAGCACCTCCTCAACGGCATTCTTGTGGCTGTCCGCGTGGGCGCCAAAGGCAGTCCCGGCGATCAGTGCGGCAGCGATCAGGGTTTTCAGTATCTTCGGCATGACATTTTCCTCGTCAGTTGGTGTGGGTACGCATGTCCGACTATAGAGGGCCAGCGTCTGCGGCTCTGTGATAAAGTCACGCTTGAGTCGTCTTTGCTCACGGAGCCTGCCCCATGCACCAGATTGTCACCCATGCCGAACTTGATGCCCTGATTACCGGTCATGGTGCGGTGATGGTGCTTTTCGGTGGAAAGCATTGCGGAGTCTGCCAGGCCATCAAGCCCCGGCTGGCCCGATTGGCAGAGACGGAGTTCCCGCGCCTGGTCGCCGCCTGGGTGGACTGCCAGCAGGGCGGCGAAGCCCTGTGCGCCTCGCAGGGCGTCTTCTCGTTACCCGTACTGCAACTCTGGTTTGAGGGCCGGCCCTTTGACCGCCTGGTCCGCGCCTTCTCGCTGGACGACGTGCGGCGAGCTATTGAGCGCCCGTATGGGCTGGTGTTTCAGGGGCAAGGCTGAACGACGGTCGGTCGTGTGCGATAACTCCTGGTGGCGTTGTGTGCCTGTGAAACCCGTCCCTGGCTGTGGGGGAGGCGGGGTCATTCCCGGGGGATACCGATCATCATGCGGAGAGACTCCGTTCGGCGTCCGTGTGTTGTGGCTTCGGGGCCAGCCCGAGGGTAGTCAGCGTGTGGCGACGCACATCCGCCAGCAGACGGTGGTCATGCTGCAGCGAGCGACCATAGCTGGGTATCAGCTCCTGGAGGGTCTGCAGGCGCTTGCCGGTGACCAGCTCGGGAAGGCATTTCTCGATCACTTCCAGCATGGCTGAAACGCAGGTAGACGCTCCCGGAGAAGCGCCCAGCAGGGCCGCCAGGGACTTGTCCGCCGTGGTCAGCACCTCGGTGCCGAACTCCAGGGTGCCCCGTCCCTTCGGGCCGGGCTTGATGATCTGCACCCGCTGGCCGGCGCGGACCAGCTGCCACTGGTCCGGGTCGAATTCCGGCATGAACTGCTTCAGCTGGCTCAATCGCGCCTCCCGGGAACTGGCAGCCTCTGCCATCAGGTAACGGGTCAGCGGCCAGTTGCCGGCGGCGACATCCAGCAGGGGACGCAGATTGTGGGGCCGGACAGAAGCCGGTAGGTCGAGCCGGCTGCCATGCTTGAGGAATCGGGTGGTGAAGCCGGCGAAGGGTCCGAACAGCAGTGCCGCCTTGCCATCGATGAACCGGGTGTCAAGATGGGGCACCGACATGGGCGGAGCGCCTACCGGAGCCTGGCTGTAGACCTTGGCGTTGTGCTCGCTGGCCAGCTGATCGTCATTGCAGGCCAGCCAGAGGCCCGAGACCGGGAAGCCGCCATAGCCACGGGCTTCACGGACACCGGCCCGCTGCAGTAATGGTAATGAAGCACCGCCGGCGCCAACGAACAGGAAGCTGCAGGTTAATACCTGGGTGGCCGAGGTGGCGGTGTCGCGCAGGGTGAGCTCCCAGCCAGCCTTGTCCCGCCGGATGTCACACACCTGGGTGCCCAGATGCACACGGCACTGGTCCTGACGGGCCAGCGAGCGGCCCAGCAGACGGGTGAGTGCGCCGAAATTGACGTCACTGCCGTGGGCCACCCGGGTGGCCGCAGCCGGCTCGAATACCGACCGGTTACGGCTGATCAGCGGCAGCCAGTCAGCCAGCGTGGCGGCCTGTTCGGAAAACTCCATGGCCCCGAACAGCGGGTGATCCTGCAGGGCAACATGGCGGTGCCGGAGGTACCGGCAGTGGTCAGCGCCCTGTACCCAGCTGAAGTGGGGCACATTGCGAATAAAGCGCGCCGGCTCGGGCAGCAGCCCTTTCTCCACCAGCGAACACCAGAACTGGAGTGACACCTCGAAGCGCTCGTTGATGGCCAGGGCCCGGTCAATGCTGACGGTGCCATCCGCGTTTGTGGGGGTGTAGTTGAGCTCGCAGTAGCCGGCGTGGCCGGTACCGGCATTGTTCCACGCGTCAGAGCTTTCGGTGGCCAGCTGGCTGGCCTGCTCCACCAGGGTGATGGTGCGGGAAGGATCAAGCCGGGAAATAAGCGAGGCGAGGGTGACGCTCATCACGCCGCCGCCAATGAGCAGAACATCGGTATGTTCCTTCGCCATGTTGTCGCCTCCAGGGACTGCCGGGTAAGGGGGGCGGATTCTAGGCAGGCTACTGGTACAAAAAGAAGCGAGTTTTCTGAGAGATATGGTTCGAAAAAACCGAAGTCAAACGTCAGTGGTCCCACAGGAAAGAGGCGGAGGTTGCCGGCTGGGCAGGGCAGGGGGCGCTGGTTGACCGGCACCGGACATGACGTGAATCAAAATGACTGGGCCTTGCGTAGGATTGCGACTCTTTTCTTGTTGAATTCAGGGCATGGTCTGTATCAATATGTAACAAATATATACATATTGTATTTAGGCAGAAACGGAGACAGCTGGATGACAGGCAGGACAAAAGTCCTACTGATTATGACATGGACCCTTGTTATCCAGGTAACGACAGCTTCTGACGCCATGGCTGCTGAAAAGCGGCTGGCCTACCTGGTATCCGATGTCGACATACCTTTCTGGAGTATTCTGGCGGAAGGAATAAGGCACAGGTCGGAAGATCTGGGCTACACAATAACGGTGCACAGTGCCGGGAATCAGGCCAGGGAAGAGCTTCGTCTCACTGTCGAGGCGATCCGGGCCGGGGTGGAGGGCATCATACTGTCCCCCACAAATTCATCGGCGGCGGTGACCGTACTTGATCTGGCCGGTGAGGCTGGTGTGCCAGTGGTTATCGCTGACATTGGTGCCGGGGCAGACAGCTACGTCAGTTACATCGAATCGGACAATGATCAGGGAGCCTATGATCTGGGTCATATGCTCGCTGATGCCATGGCGGAACGGGGCTGGAGCAGTGGCACCGTGGGTATTGTGGCCATTCCCCAGAAGCGTGCCAACGGCAAGGCCCGTACTGAAGGCTTCCTGCGGGCACTGGGTGAACGTGGTGTCCGCGCCGCCGGTATCTACCAGCAGTCCGACTTTTCCTACCGTGAAACTTACGACTACGCCCGTGCCCTGATCGATCAGCACCCGGAGCTGCGGGCCATCTGGTTGCAGGGATCCAGCCGTTACCGGGGGGCGCTGGACGCTATTGCCGACGCCGGCAGGAAGGGCGAGATTCTGCTGATCAGTTTTGATGCGGAACCGGAGTTCATCGAAATGATTGCCTCGGGCCAGCTGGTCGGGGCTGGTATGCAGCAGCCTTTTCTGATGGGAGAAAAGGCTGTTGAAACTATGGACCTTCATCTGCGGGGGGCTGAGGTTGGAAAGGTCCAACGCCTGTCGGTGTTGGCCGTGTCCCGCGACAATCTGGACCACCTGATGCCGGTTATCCAGCGCAATGTGCTCGGACAGGAGAGCGCCCGTTGACCGATCGCCCGGTTTCCCGAGACCCCGGGGCTCCGTCCCTGCTGCTGCGTATCACACTGGCAATGATCGCCGTGATTCTGGTGGTGTTTGCGTTCCACGCGCTGTATGTCTACTCCACCCAGCGTGCCGAGATCATCGACGCCATTCAGCGCGATGTTAATGAGAGCCTGGACCGCCTTAGCAGCAACATTGCCCCGTTCATTGAAGCCTATGCGGTCAATGAGTACGAACAGCTGGTGGCTACGGAAACCGAGCTCACACAACACTTCGCGGTGGTGGTGGAAGACTATGAAATGGCCGAAATCATCGGAACCCACTATTCTTCCGGTCGCATCCGTGAGGCACAGGGCGGTTACGTTGCCTACCGGGAACAAGACCCTGACCTGAATGAGCGGCTCCGGCAGGCGTTCTACTCGGATACGCGGCCCATCGTGGCGTCTGACGGGGAGGTTATGGGGCGGGTCTCAGTATATGCCTCCGACGAGAGGCTGGTCCGCAAGCTTGACCAGGTGTTGCTGGAAGAGTTGTTGACCATCCTGGTACTGGGGCTGGCCCTGTCAATCTCCCTGACAGTGGTGCTGCGCCGCTACCTGCTGCACTCCATCAATCACATTGACCGGGCCATCCGCAACCGTGACACCGATGGTATTCCCCGCGAGCCCATGCCGGAAATCCGGTACCGGGAGATCGCCATGCTCAGCGATACCATCAATACCATGCTGGTTGCGATCCGGGAGTCGAAGGAAAGACGCAAGATCGAACGGCTACGGCTTGAGAATGCCATCACCGGCACCCTGGCGGGCACCTGGGAATGGAATGTCCAAAGCGGCGAAACCGTCTTTAACGAACGCTGGGCGAACATTATCGGCTATTCCCTGAGTGAACTGGAACCGGTCTCTATCGAGACCTGGATGAGGTTTACCCATGCGGATGACCTGCAGCGCAGCTCTGAACTGCTTGAAAAACATTTCCGTGGTGAACTGCCTTACTATGAATGTGAAGCCCGTATGCAGCACAAGGCGGGCCATTGGGTCTGGGTACTCGACCGGGGCCGGGTGGCCTCGTGGACAGATGACGGGCAGCCTTTGATGATGTATGGCACGCATCAGGACATCACTGCCCGCAAGGACGCCGAAGACAACCTGTCCATGGCTGCCGGAGTCTTCCGCTACGCTCGTGAAGGTATTGTGCTGACCGGCGCTGACGGAACCATTCTGGATGTGAACGCTGCGTTTACCACGCTCACCGGATATCCCCACTGCGAAGCAGTCGACCGGCGTTACACCTCACTCACCTTTGACCAGGGGGGTGAGCGTTTCTGGAAGGATGTTACCCAAGCCCTGCAGACTGAGGATGTCTGGAGCGGGGAATGGTGGGTACCCCGCAGGGACGGGACCAGGTTCCCGGCACTGATGACCATTGCGGCGGTTCGCGGCGAATCCGGTGTCGTGACCCATTTCGTGACACTGCTGGCCGATATCTCCCACCTCAAACAGAACGAGGACAAACTGCGACAGATCGCCCATTACGACGGGCTGACCAGGCTGCCCAACCGTGTCCTGCTGACGGACAGGCTACGCCAGGCTGTCACTCAGGCGCGGCGGCGCAACGAGGTTCTGGCGGTGGTTTTTCTGGACCTCGATGGCTTCAAGCTGATCAACGATACCCTGGGCCATGCCGCCGGTGATGAGCTTCTGGTGGCACTGGCTGACCGTATGAGGACGACCCTGAGGGAATGTGACACCGTGGCCCGCCTGGGCGGCGACGAGTTCGTGGCACTGCTGCCGGGCCTGGCTCATGGGCTGGAGGAAGTCGTCCCTGTTCTGGACCGGCTGCTGGCTACACTGTCTGCTGGCGTTCGCCTGGGCCGGGAATGGGTTCATGTTTCTGCCAGTATGGGCGTCGCTCTCTATCCCCAGGACCCGGACGTGGATGCGGATATCCTGCTCCGCCAGGCGGACATGGCCATGTATCAGGCCAAGCAGCAGGGCAAGAACCAATATCACTTTTATAGTGAGACCCACGGCGGGTTGGTGGAGGCAAGCCGCGCCCGGGCGATGTCTGAAAATGATGCTGATGCTGACGACCACCGGCGTGAGGGCTGAGGTGCAATCTGTGACATGCTTGCCGACACTAGCCCACGAGTTCAGTGCAAGCGCGGTTTAGCCTGTCGTGAATGGCCAGCCAGGCATCAGTCTCAGGTGGCAGCTCCACGATGATGCGGGTGAGGTTGGCCTGGTCCATCGTGTGCAGCGCGGTGTAGAGCATGCGGGCGTAGGTTTCCGGGGTATCTCCCAGCTGGATGGCCTCGGCGGTTCGATCCTCAGGCGGAGGTGTCTGCCACCAGATCACACCGGTGCGCCCGGGCTGGCGGGTCAGTTCAGGCAGGGCCTGGGCTGATCGCGGCGCGGCCACGCCAATGGTTGGCGTTACCGGCTGATAGTGGTGCTTCACATTGCCAGGCACAGCGATGCTGGCAGGCGCATGATCCGCCAGGCCCATGCCCAGGAAGTCTTCCAGCTCCTGCCGGCTGACGAGGCCCGGGCGGGCGATAGCGGGTACATCACCGGTCAGGTCCAGTATGGTGGACTCGATACCAACGGTACACTCGCCACCGTCAAGGACAGCGCTGATCCGGCCCGCCATACCACGGATCACATGGGACGCCGACGTCGGGCTGATACGACTGTAGGGGTTGGCCGAGGGCGCCACCACGTCCCGACCGAGCCGCTTTATGACCTCCCGGGCGACCCGATGGGACGGCATTCTCACCGCAATCCCGGGCTGGCCGCCGGTAATGAAGTCGCTGACCCCCTCGGCTTTGGGCAAGAGCAGGGTGAGCGGGCCGGGCCAGTACTTTTCCACAAGACGCCAGGCAATATCGGGAACGGCCTTCGCCCAGCGGCGGATATGGTCCGGCTCCGATACATGCACGATCAGCGGATGGCCGATGGGGCGCTGCTTGGCCTCGAAAACCTTCCGTATCGCCGGAAGGTTGGTGGCATCCGCTGCCAGCCCGTAAACGGTTTCGGTGGGTATGGCAATGATGTCACCGCCGGCCAGCAGTTCAGCGGCCCGGGCGAGGTCTTCCGGTTTTCCGGCATCCAGTGTGATCATGCTGGTTTCACGGCTTGCAACGTATTCAGGGGGGCATATTCTATCTATGTTTCTGCACAGAGTCCTGAGCCAGCCTGAAAACTTCGGAAATCCCTGGTGTCCTGTCTGGTCAATGAATTAACCAGACGGGACACTAGGCGCTTTCCTGCTCACCAAACCCCAGGAACCGCGCCGTATTGGGCACAGGGCGTCGTCGGGAGACCACCGAGTTGGCAACAAAGTCGTCATCGGGCCACCCCAGGGCGACACAGGTCAGTATTACCTGGTCCTCCGGAATGTCGGCCACTTCCCGCACGACCGGGCTCTGCATGATGCCCTGACCATTGATCACCGCCCCGAGCCCCCGGCTCCAGGCTGCCAGTACCAGGCCGTAGGTCATGGCCCCGGTATCGAAGTGTGCAATGGTGTTGTCCAGCAGGTCCCGGTCGAAACAGACCACGATGGATACCGGCGCATCGAACTGGCGAAATCCTCTCATCACCCAGTCCTGCCGGCGTTCCTTGTCATCCCGTTCTATTCCCATCGCTTCAAACAGCTGAACGGCGATCTCGATCTGGCGCTGTCGGTGCACGCCCTCGTAGGCCCCGTGGTCATGGATCTCCCGGCTCGGTGGTATGCCGGCCAGCATCCGCTCCGTATTACCCTGACGGACCCGCTCCAGGGTTTCCCCGGTCAGTACGTGGAGGTGCCAGGGCTGGGTGTTCATGGACGACGGCGCCCGGTTTGCCAGTTCGATGATTTCCTCAAGAAGCTCCCTGGGTACGGGCTTGTCCCTGAAGCCCCGGATGGATCGCCGTTCCCGGATTGCCTGATCGAGTTTCATGGATGACCTTTATTGTTGGATTGGATAAATGCCCGGGGTTTTGCACCATCGAAACGCACCCCGCCGGCAAGCGGAGGGGTTCCGTTTAACAGATTGTGGTGCAGAGCCCGGCTGAAATTACCGCCCAAGAATGGCTTGGAACAGGGGATGAGTAAAGTGCTGGTGATCGAACTCGATGGCAAGGCGGGTAAAGCGGTGGCCTGGTTCAGTACGAACCACGGCTCCGGTAAGGTTGTTCATCCGGTTGCTGCCATGGGACAGATTCAGTCTGACCCGGTCCCCAGGGGCAATCCTGTGATTATCGCAAAGTACCGCAATACCGTGGGGGCTAAGGTTCAGGCAGTGACATTCGCGGGACAGGGACCCTCCTTTCTGGCTGGAAGGCCCGGCGGGAGCAAGTTCTGCAGCGATATTGCCCGGCACCACACGAACAGACCGCCGAAGATCGGGGCGTTCCTCAACCTTGATAAGGTCCGGGCGGAGATAATGTTTGCGTTGGGGCATCGATCAAGTCCTTTTGGATGCTTAGGAGTATAATGAGAAGCATGTCACATTGATGGACGGATGCAATGCGGCAACCCGGCTCAATGGTAAAAGAATGTTAAATAGACGCTGCCACTGAGGGTGGTGGCGGTAGTGTTGCACTTGCATGCCGCTGAACATTCGTGAATTATTCCTCTTTCGAACCCGCACCCTGCCTGTAGACCAAGTGAGATCCTGTTGTGGCGCACGCCTCTTCCGGTACCTATGACCGACTGATCAACCCGGTGCTGATTGCCGGTTGCATCATCATTCTGGTGAGCTTTGCCGTTCGGGCCTCCTTTGGGTTGTTTCAGTTACCGATCGCCGCGGAGTTCGCGTGGCCGAGGGAGTCCTTTTCCCTGGCCATTGCCATCCAGAACCTGGCGTGGGGCATCGGGCAGCCCATTTTCGGCGCCTTCGCCGAACGTTTTGGTGACCGGAAAGCCATTCTTGGTGGTGGTGCCTTCTATGTGACCGGCCTGGTACTCTTGGCCTGGGCGATCACCCCCGGGCAGCACCAGTTACTGGAGATGCTGGTGGGTTTCGGTATCGCCGGTACCGGTTTTGGTGTGATCCTGGCCGTGGTGGGCCGGGCCGCGCCAGACAAGCATCGGTCCATGGCCCTGGGGATCGCCACAGCGGCCGGTTCCGCGGGTCAGATCGTGGGTCCGCCGGTAGCCCAGTCGCTGCTGAGCCAGATGCCCTGGCAGTCTGTATTTATCGTATTCGCCGGGTTCATCATGGTGTCCATGCTGGCGCTGTTGCTGATGCGTGCCCCGAAACCGCAGAAGTCGGTGGCCAACGAGGAACCCATGGGGATCGTTATCCGGAGAGCGGTGAAAGACCCGTCGTTCATCCTTATCTTTATTGGCTTCTTCTCCTGTGGTTACCAGCTGGCCTTCATCACCGCCCACTTTCCCGCCTTTATCACCGAAATGTGCGGTCCGGTGGATCCTGGTAGTCTGCTCTACACCCTGGGAGTGACCTCCGCGGCGGGACTGGGAGCTATCTCCATCGCGCTGATCGGACTGTTCAATATCGGCGGCACGCTGCTGGCAGGCTGGCTGGGGAACCACTATTCCCGGAAATACCTGCTGGCCAGCATCTACCTGCTGCGCACCCTGGTGGCCGGGGCATTCATCATGGCCCCCATCACGCCTGAGAGCGTGGTGCTGTTTTCCGTCGCCATGGGCTCGCTGTGGCTGGCCACGGTACCGCTGACCTCCGGCCTGGTGGCCCATATCTATGGCCTCAAGTACATGGGGACGCTCTATGGCCTGGTGTTCTTCTCGCACCAGCTGGGCGGTTTCCTCGGGGTATGGCTCGGCGGGGCGCTGTACGACATCTACAACAACTACACCCTGGTGTGGTGGGTCGGTGTGGGTGTGGGAGCGCTATCGGCCATTGTCCACCTTCCTGTGAAGGAATACCCCTGGTCGCAACGTGGCAGGGTCAGTCTGGCTACCTGAAATCGTTCCACCCACGCGACCCCACACCTGAAACCCTGCCGATTGAGTGCTTCCGCCGGACGCAATGCGCCTTATTGGTGCTTTCTGTACCTGCTTTCGGGTTTCCTGATCGATAAAATTCTGCAATAACAATGTGTTGAAATTCCTGAACACTTGGCCAGTTTTTTGCTGCTGTTGATAGGTGATCCGTCACGACGGAACCAACATAACGACCAAACCGTTCAGGAGAAGTATTCATGAGCCTTAAACGCAGCCTGGAACTTGCTGCCGCACTTACTTTGCCCGTGCTTGCCGTGGCAGAAGACCCGATGAAAGTTGGCTTCGTGTACGTCGGGCCGATAGGGGACCACGGCTGGAGCTACCAGCACGACCTGGGGCGCCTGGCCCTTGAGGAACACTTTGGCGACAAGGTGACCACCACCTATGTTGAGAATGTCAGCGAGGGTGCCGACGCCGAGCGCACCATCCGCCGGTTGGCCCAGGCGGGAAATGACGTGATCTTTACCACTTCCTTTGGCTTCATGAACCCCACCGCACGGGTGGCCGAGCAGTTCCCGGATACCACCTTCCTCCATGCGACCGGCTACAAGCGTGCGGACAATCTGGGCACCTACCTGTCGGTTACCTATGAAGGTCGTTACGTAACCGGCGTTGCTGCGGGCCTTGTGTCCGAGACTGACACCCTGGGCTACATCGCCTCCTTCCCGATTCCGGAAGTGATCCGGGACATCAACGCCGTATACCTGGGTGCCAGATCCGTTAATCCTGACATCGAGCTCAAGGTGGTGTGGGCCAACACCTGGTTTGATCCTGCGAAAGAGGCAGACGCCGCCAATGCCCTGATGGACCAGGGTGCTGATGTCATCGTTCAGCACACGGACAGCCCGGCTCCGTTGATGGCTGCCGGGAAACGGGGTAACTGGGGCGTGGGCCAGGCCTCGGACATGCGGAAGTTCGGGGGCGACGCGCACCTGCTGTCCGTGGTCAATGACTGGGCCCCATACTACATCGACACCGTACAGGCGGTGATGGATGGTGACTGGGAGTCAAAGGACTACTGGGGTGGAATTACCGAGGATGTCATCCAGGTTGTTGGCATCAGTGACCGCCTGACCGAGGAGCAGCGGGCGAAGGTGGACGAGGTGATCGCCTCCATCGACAGCGGCGAATTCCACCCCTTTACCGGGCCCCTGAAGGACCAGGACGGTGAGCTGCGGGTGCCGGAAGGCGAGACCATGACCAACGAGCAGCTGGCGGGGATGGACTGGTACGTGGAGGGCATGACCGCAAATCTGCCGAAATAATCGGTCAGGACATCGTTGAAAGCCGGCGGGGAACTCACCCTCCGGCTTTTTTGGTTCAGGCATCAGCCAGCATCCGGGCGACGCCTTCCTGCACCTTGCGGGTCAGCTCCCGTTCATCCAGGCCGGTAACGCGGCCATCTTCCAGAATGCGACGGCCCTGCACGAAGCTGTCCTTCACGTTTACGGGCTCACCGCACATCAGCGGCGCCATCAGCGGCGAATGGACACCGGCGAAGCGGGGCTGGTCGATATCGTAGAGCACCAGGTCGGCCTGCCTGCCAACGGCCAGGCTGCCGGTGGCCGGCAGGCCAAGCAGGTCGGCACCGCCGCGAGTGCCCCAGTCCAGCACCTGTTCCAGGGTGGTGACATCCGGCCCGTGGGCGGCCCGGTGGATTAGCCAGGCAAGGTTCAGTTCCTGCAGCATGGAGCCGGATTCGGCGGAGGCGGAGCCGTCTACTGCCAGGGAAATCGGCACGCCGGCCTTTTCCATGTCGACCACCGGTGCGATACCGCTGCCCAGTCGACAGTTGGAGGTAGGGCAATGGGCGATGCCGGTGCCGGTGGCGGCCAGCCTTTCGATGGCATGGGGGTCACTGTGGACCAGGTGGGCATACCACACGTCCGGCCCCAGCCAGTCGCAGGCTTCGGCATAGTCGATGGCGCTCTGGTGATATTTTTCCCGGGCCTGGATCTCGTCAAACTCCACCTCCAGCAGGTGGGAGTGCATCTTCAGGCCATGGTCCCGGGCCCAGCGGGCCTGGGCCCTCAGTCCGTCCGGTGTGCTGGAATGGATCAGGCTGGTGGGGGCCACCACCAGTTTTTTCATGGCACCCGGGCCGTCCTGGTGGTGCTTCCTGCGGGTGGCCTCCAGGCGGTCGATCACCTGGTCGATGGTCTCCGGCTCAATGCGGTGTTCAATCATGCCTTCATGGGAGCCGGTTTCTGTGGCGCTGCCCCGGCACAGCACCAGGCGGACCCCCAGCTCCTCCGCTGCCTGCCAGACCGCCTCCTCCAGCTCCGGGCTGGTGGTGGCATGGTACAGATAATGGTGGTCGGCACAGGTGGTGGCGCCGGACCGGATAAGCTCGTACAGGCCCAGCCGGGCAGCGTGGTACATCAGCTCCGGGGTGACCTTTGGCCAGAAGCGGTAGGGCACACTGCTGAGCCATTCGCCCAAGCCCTGGTTCAGCCCTGCCGGCACCCCCTTCATGATGGACTGGGCCAGGTGATGGTGGGTGTTCACCAGTCCCGGCCAGATCACACAGCCGCTGGCGTCGATAAGGGTTTCCGGCTGCTCCGCCGTGGGCACCAGGCCCCGGCCCAGTTCGGTGATAACTCCATCCCGGATGCGGATGTCGCGGGCAGTGGGGTTGTCCTCAGCGTGGATGGCGACAGCGTTTCGGATCAGATAGTTCAATGGTTGCTCCTTTACGGACGAAACGAGCAATGTCCCGAAGCTCCGCCGCGGTCCGGCAGGCTTCTGACCGCTTCTGCTCTTGCGTTGAATGACACTGGTAAAGAGCGTGATGCAATATCCTGTCCATTTGCTGACCATATGGTCAGATCCGGAATTTGTCCCGCTTATGGCTATCAACGTAGCACCTTGGCGGTGCATGTGTGGCAGGCGTTGCACCGTCCTGGTTCCCGGGATGAAAACCTGTCTGAAGGAGTCGCCGCCAAGTGACTGATTAAAGGCAGGCCTCGACGGCGGGATGAATGGCATGGATGCTGCTTTCCACTGAGCTGCCGGTCAGCATTTATGGCTGACCGGCCCAAGTCTGAGTAGAAGCAGTCAGGTGCTGGCAGCTAGCTGGTGTCGGGTCATTGCTCAGTCGTCGGCCGGCGTGGGTACGCGGTTGGCGGCGACAGCAGGACCCCCTGCGTTTGCCCCTCCGCTGATCCCCGCCGGCCGTTGATCCCATCAGACGATAGCCCCGGAGGTACCAATGACTAACACTGCAGAAAAGTATGCCCTCAAGGAACTGAACCTGGAAACCACCTTCGGTGGCATGGGCAAGGAGATCGACCGGGACGTGCCCGTTATCGACCTCACCAACTTTGACCAGCGGCGGGATGAGATTACCGACCAGCTCTGGCAGGCCGCCACCGAGGTGGGCTTCTTCCAGTTGTCCAACCATGGCCTGGAGCTGGGCCTGGTCCGCGATGCCTTCGGCCTTTCAGAGAAATTCTTTGCCCTGCCCGAGGCCGAGAAGCAGTGTTTCCCGCTCAAGAAGGGCCTGAACGCTGGCTGGGAGTTCCGGTCCCAGGTGCGCCCGTCCACCGGCACCGCCGACGACAAGGAATCCTTCCAGATCACCCTCCCGCATATGGATAACCTGTGGCCCAACCAGACCCAGGTGCCGGAATTTCACCGGGTGATGCTGGATTTTGAACACCGGACCTGGCAGCTGGGCATGAAGGTGCTGTCGTGTTTCGCCGACCGCCTGGGCTTCGAGCGGGACTTCTTCACCCGGGCCCACGACCGGGCGCAGCCGGACTACCAGAGTACCCTGAGGCTGCTGCACTACCTGCCGCTGCCGGAAGGTCACCAGCCCGACGAGTCAATCTGGCGGGCTGGCGCCCACACTGATTTCGACTGCCTGACCATGGTATTCCAGCAGGAAGGTCAGGGCGGCCTGCAGGTCAGCCCCGGCAAGGACGCCGAAGGCAAGGGGGACGAACGGGAGTGGTTCACGGTGACGCCCAGGGAGGATCGCATCACCTGCAACATCGGCGACATGCTGATGCGCTGGAGCGACGACCGCCTCAAGTCCACTCTGCACCGGGTACGCATGCCCAGGCCGGGTGAGTACAGCGGTCCCCGCTACAGCCTGGCGTTCTTCTGCCAGGCCAACAAGGATGTGATCATCCAGGGGCCGGCGCAGAAATACCCACCGATTTCGGCACGGGACTACCTGCTGCAACGCATACAGGCCAACTTCGATGCGGCCGAGAAAGCGACGGCGGCCAGAGAATAAAGCTCATCCAGAAAGGGCCTCCCGTGGGAGGCCCTTTTATGAGTTGGGGCACGGCCGGGTCAGAACGCCGGGTCGGATCCCCGGGTGGCCCAGCCGGTCATGCGCCGCTCGACGAAGGCAAACATCTCGTACATCACCACCCCCATGATGGCGATGACCACCAGACCGGCAAACACCAGTCCCATGTCCATGGTGGAACTGGCCGAGATCATCAGATAGCCGATGCCCACGTTGGAGGCGACGGTCTCCGAGATCACCGAACCCACAAAGGCCAGGGTAATGGCCACCTTCAGGGAGGCAAAGAAGTAGGGCATGGATCGGGGCAGGGCCACCTTTTTGAGGATATCCAGCTTGCTGGCGCCCAGGGAACGCAGAACGTCCTGCAGCTCCGGCTCCAGGGTGGCCAGGCCGGTGGCCATATTGACTACCACCGGGAAGAACGAGATCAGGAACGCGGTAAGGATGGCCGGCACGGTGCCAATGCCGAACCACACCACCAGCACCGGCACAAAGGCCACCTTGGGAATGCTGTTGAAGCCCACCATCAACGGGTAGACCGCCTTGTAGATCAGTGGGGAGGAGCCCACCAGGACTCCGAGAACCACCCCAAAGATCACCGCAATGGCAAACCCAGTGACGGTGGTAAACAGAGTATGGGTGGCGTGCTTCATGATCTGGCCCTGGTACTCCTGCCAGGACGTCCAGATGTCTGTCGGCGCGGGGAACAGATAGGTGGGTATGCTGAATGCGAAGCACACAAACTCCCACAGCAGTGTCAGAGACACCAGCAGAATCCAGGGGGAAGCCTTGATCAGCATGCGTTTGCGCTGTAGCAAAGTCATGACGCCTCCTCCCGGATACGGCCGATATGGTCCCGTAGCTCGAACACCAGCTCGGCAAACTCGTCGGTATAGGTGACGGCCAGGTCCCGGGGCCGGGGCAGATCCACCGGTTTGCGAACCAGGATGCGGCCGGGGCCCTTGCTCATCACGTACACCGTGTCTGCCAGGAACACCGCCTCCCGCAGGTCGTGGGTGACCAGCACCACGGTGAAGGGTTCGTCCTGCCACAGGTCCCGGACCATGCACCACAGTTCTTCCCGGGTGAAGGCATCCAGGGCGGCGAATGGCTCGTCCAGCATCAGCAGTGATGGCCGGTGGATCAGTGCCCGGCAGATGGACGCCCGCTGCTGCATGCCACCGGACAGCTCCCAGGGGAACTTGTCCTCACAGCCGGCCAGGCCCACCCGGGCCAGCAGTGCCCGGCCCTGCTCCTGGAACTTTGCCTTCTCGGCACGGAAGCGGTGCCGGTAGTCCTGCACGATTTCCATGGGCAGCAGGATGTTGTCCAGGGTGGTCCGCCAGGGCAGCAGGTTGGAGGCCTGGAAGGCCATGCCCACCCCCTTCTGTGGTCCGGACACCTGTTTGCCACCGAGATAGACATAGCCGTCGCTGGGAGGTGCCAGCCCGGTAACCAGCTTCATCAGGGTGGACTTCCCGCAGCCGGACGGACCAACCACGGCAACAAATTCATTTTCGCGCACGCCAAGGGTGACGTTCTCGATGGCCATGGGACCTTCTTCCCCATAACGCATGCTGACATTCTCGAATTCAACCAGATCCATCAGGAACTCCGGCAGTCATTGGCAGCCCGGGCAAGTGCCCGGGCCTGACCAGTTAGTCAATCATCCGCGATTCGCGGGGCGGCAGGTAGCTGCTGTCAAACAGCGCTTCCAGTTCCGGGGAAGGCTCCAGCCCGTAGGAGGCGACCATGTCCTCCAGAGCCCGGGCCATGCGATCTTCCGTAACGGCACCCAGGCCTTCGGCACGGGTTTCGTCGGTGATTACGTTGGTCTCCAGGGCCAGCTTCAGTCGGCGCAGCTCCAGGTCTTCCTTGATCAGGCCATCCCGTTGTTTGACGTATTTGATGGCGGCTTCCGGATCATCGATGGTTTCCTGCAGTGCCTTGTTGAACGCCTTCAGAAAGCCCCGGACCGCTTCCGGATTCTCTTCCAGCAATTCGTTGCGGGCGATAATGGTGTTGCCGTAGAACTCCACCCCGTAGTCCGGGTATTTCAGGGCCACGATGTTGTCCGGGTCCACGCCTCGGGCTTCCAGGTTCAGCAGGCTGGTGAAGTAAAAGCCGGTAATGCCGTCCAGTTCACCCCGGGCCAGCAGGGTTTCGCGGATAGCCGGCTCCACCGACTGCCATTCCACGTCATCCACCGCCAGGCCATTGTGGCGGGCAAACGACGGCCAGGCCTTGCGGCCACCATCAAAAACTGGCGCACCGAGGGTCTTGCCCTTGAGGTCTTCCGGCTTCTCGATGCCTGACTCTTTGAGGGCAAATACCGCAGCCGGCATGGCGTTGTAGACCATGTAGACCCCGGTGACTTCGGTGTCCGGGTTCTTTGAGGTGGTTTCAGTGAGCGCGCTGTAATCGGCAAAGCCCATGTCATAACTGTCGGTGGCCACCCGGGTCACGGCGCCGGCAGAGCCATTCCCGGAATCGATGGTGACGTCCAGGCCCTCCTCTTCAAAGTAGCCCTTCTCAAGCGCCATCAGGAACGGTGCCGAAGGCCCCTCGAAGCGCCAGTCCAGGGTAAAGCGGATCTGGGTTTCGGCCTGGGCGCCCGACGTCATGGCGGCCAGGACGCTGCCCACCAGGAGTGCGGAACCAAGCCGTTTGATCAGGCCCGGCTTGCGGTGGTTGTCATTCATGGTACTTCCTCGCTTTGTCGTTGAATCCTGTATTCTGGTGTTGTGCCAACAGGACCTGAGCAATTGGCATACCAGTGTGACCGCCATGGCGACAGAACACTGAAAATCCTGACCATATGGTCTGTTTGTGGTTTTCGTTGCGGCAGGAGCTGCTGGCCGGGTGCACGGAATTGAGGCCGGGGCTTTGATTCCTGGGCTATTTCGGTGCGGGTGGTGGTAAGAAGCGCAATTTGGTGGGATGACAATGGCCAGGGCGCCGCAGTTTTGATGGAATTCAGGAAAAGCGGTCCGATCAGAACGATACTAACGGAGAGGGCAATACCTTAAGGCGGTGTGGGGGCGCAGATGAACTACTCGGACCATGTAACGACGACCTGGCGCCATGTTGCGCTGGACAACGCCGCAGACGATTATTCAGTGCTTGTTCATTATGCGAGGCTGGCGGCCTCCAGCCATAACACCCAACCGTGGATTTTCAGTCTTGAACCGGGCCGGATACGGATTCTGCCGGACCTGTCCAGGCGTTGCCCCGCCGTCGACCCGGACGATCACCACCTGTATGCGAGTCTCGGGTGTGCCACCGAGAATCTTGTGTTGGCTGCGCAAGCGGCCGGATTGGGCGGACGGGCCAGTTTCGACGCAGCGGCATCAGGCATGCAGATTGATCTCGTACCCTCACCGGCGTCCAGGTCAACGCTTTTCGACGCGATTCCCCTGCGCCAGTGCAGTCGGACAGAGTATGATGGCCGGCCGCTTGCCGATGATGCCTTGAAACAACTGAAAGCAGCCGGTGCTGGCGAGGGCGTGTCTGTGCTTCTGATGACGGACACCGGGCAGAAAGACCTGATCACTCAGTACGTCACCCAGGGCAACGATGCCCAGTTCAGCGACCCAGCCTGGGCTCGTGAACTGAAATCCTGGATCCGTTTCAGCACCAGGGAAGCGGTACGTTCGGGCGACGGGCTATACGGGCCAGTTATGGGCAGTCCCGACGTGCCGCGTTGGCTCGGGTTACTGGCAATGAAGGCCGGGTTCTCGGCGAAAAACCAGAACCGGAAAGACCGAGAGTATATCCGCAGCTCATCCGCCATTGCCGTAATCTACTCAGAGGCGGATGACATACCCCACTGGATTGAGGCTGGCCGCTGTTACCAGCGCCTTGCGCTCACGGCTACCGCGCTGGGGTTACGAACGGCGTTTATCAACCAGCCCGTGGAGGTGACTGAACTGCGCCCCGAGTTTGCCCGCGCCCTCGGCATTGGTGAATATCGCCCGGACCTGGTCGTGCGGATTGGTCATGGCCCGGAAATGCCACGCTCCCCCAGGCGGCCGGTTGAAGACGTTATTGAATGATGGTGATGACCGCGATACCTGGCTTCTTTGTTCTGGCGACGCTGGTGCTGTATCTCTGGCGTGTAATGGACCACCGGGCTGACCAGGCCGCCATGCAGGCGTTGACCGCCGGCCAGCCCCCAGAACCCCGGTCCTTTGACGCCGGGTTGGTTGCCGGCCTGCCGGAACCGGCGCGACGCTATTTTCTTTACACCATCGCTCCGGGAACCCCGCTGTTTACGGTCGCCCGAATCCACATGGCGGGCCGTTTCGGTATGGGCACCAAAGAGAAACCCGGTTATCTGGATTTTACGGCGACCCAGCTACTGGCCTTGCCGGCCGGGTTCGTCTGGAAAATGCAGGCGCGGCGTGGCCTGATGAGACTGTCCGGGTCCGACAGCCAGCGCTGGACCCGGTTCTGGCTGCTGGGGCTGTTGCCGGCCGCCCGTATGGGCGGAGACCCGGATCACACCCGTTCAGCGTTTGGCCGCTATGTGGCCGAAGCCATATTCTGGACGCCGGCGGCTATGCTGCCCGGACCGGGTGTTGTCTGGGAGGAACTGGATGCCGACCGTGCCCGCGTCACCGTCGAGTACCAGGGGGTATCTCAAGCCGTTGAGTTGACGGTGGCGGCGGACGGCCAGCCGACGGAAGTCCGGTTCCAGCGGTGGAGCAACGCCAATCCCGGGAAGCAGTACCAGTGGCAGACCTTTGGTGGGTACCTCTCCGAATTCCGGTGGTTCGATGGTTTTCAGTTGCCTACCCATGTGGAAGCAGGGAATCACTTCGCCACCGATCGGTACTTTCCCTTTTTCGTGGCGGATGTCACTGCTGTCGGGTTTCCCCATGAGTAGCAGCACGGGCGGACGCATCCATCTGCGTCAATGGGTGATTTCGCACCCGGTACTGGCCTTTCCGCTGTTTTATCTGGGCTGGGCCTGGCTGTTCTGGACACCGGTCCTGTAGTCAGAAGAATCCGTATGGGCCTTCCCGAACCTGCTGTGGTTCCTGCTTGGCGGAGCGAGCCCGTTGCTGGCCGGGGTAGGGCTGGCGGCGCTGACTGGTGGCAAGGCCCGGATACTGGACCTGATGCGCCGGTTGGTCGACTGGCGGCAAATTCCGGGCCGGTGGTGGGCGGTGATCCTGCTGTTCTGGCTATGCATGGATGTGGCCATGGCGGGCATGGCGCTTTTGCTGGGCATTACCGATACGCCGCTGAATGTGAACACCACCCTGTTTTTCAACCCTGGCATGCTTCTGTTTCTTCTGCTGTTGTCGTTCGTGTTCCCGGCTATTGAAGAAGTGGGCCTGCGGGGATATTACCTGGAAACCCTGCAACAGGACCTGGGGCCCACCACAGCAGGTCTGGTCAACGGCACGGTATGTGCAGCCTGGCACGCGCCGTTTGTGTGGTTTCCCGGCTACTACGCCAATACGACGTTCAACCCGGAGCTATACTGGTGGCTGCCAATGATCATCTGCCAGACCCTGTTGATGGTACAGGTCTATAACCAGACCCGACGGAGCATTCTCGCGGTGCTGATCTTCAACGGCATGATGAACTTTACCGGTGAGTGGCTGCGCATCTCACCCGATATGTATCCTTTCATGCTCGCCGGCAACGTCCTGGCTGCCGCACTGCTGTTGCTCTGGTGGCATAGAAGTAAGGTCTGACGAATAATGTCCGGGATGGTGATAATTAGCCAGGTTGTTTTGCCGCTGGTGCTGCTGATCTGGATGGCGCTCTGGCCAGCGAGGGGCTGGCTTGCCTGGGGGCTGCAGCTTGGCTCTGTGACGGCTGTTCTGCTGGGGCTTCGTCTCGCCGCCTTGTGGACAATGCCGCCATTCTGGGTGCCCCATGTCTACGGCCTGGTCCTGGCTCTTGTCGTATTGGCTCATCTGGTCCGTAAAGGTATCCCTGGCCCGGGGCTCTGGCGAGTGTCCGCTGGCGGTTCTGTCATTCTGCTGGTTGTGTCTGGGCTGGGCGGCTTTGGTGGTTACCTGGCCTGGCAGGCGGCTAAGGGCCGGGTGCCCCCTCAAGGCGATATTGTGAATATTGCTCCGCCTTTTCCGCCGGGCCATTACCTGGTTGCCCATGGCGGGAGCACGTCGATGGTCAATGTACACCTCAAAACCCTGAACGAATCGGTGGAAAGGTTTCGCCCCTGGCGTGGCCAGAGCAAGGCTCTGGATATTTTCCGTAGTGCGCCAGGCATGGCGCGTAGCGCCTTGACGGCGCTGTTCCGGTCCAGGTGGTGCTGGCCGGATGACTTGGGGGTGCAAGTCCCCTGTGGGCCC
>NZ_JAWLGY010000007.1:0-151765 GCF_041690615.1 Marinobacter sp. | reverse complement strand
CGATAGAGCAGGGCGGGCGCAAAAAAAGTGATTGCGGCGCGTAGAGTAAAGCTCTGGAAGTCGCCATCAGAAAGGAAGCAAGAAATGGCGGTGGGCCAGACCGACAAAGCAATCCGTAACCATCTGAAATAACAGTGTTTTTCTGCCATTCTGCAATGTAACCCCTTGTCCAGCCTGAAATACTTGTAACACTTTGTCGCATGGTTTAGCATCCGTTAATATGTTTTATGGTACGTATGATGGAGCGTAAGCCATGCCAAAAAAAGCGAAAGAGTTGAGCGCAACGGAAGTCCGGCGGCTGTCTTGTTCAGTTGGAAAGGATGGACAACCCTATAACACCCTTCACCCAGTTGGCGGTGTATCTGGCCTGACGTTGCAGGTTACGCCCAGCGGTGCCAGAACCTGGCTACTCAGAACAATGGTAGGAGCCAAACGCCGGTCAATAGGTTTAGGTGGCTTCCCTGACGTGTCATTGGCAGAGGCCCGCCGGAAAGCTCAGGAGTACAAAGACAAGATAGCCGCAGGTATCGACCCGGTAGAAGAAAAGAGAGCCGCCAGACGCGCCCTTATAGCTGCACAGATGAGCACCGTTACCTTTGCTGATGCTATGCGGGACTATATAGAGATGAAGTCTAAGGAGTTCAGGAATCCCCGCCAGCGGCAACAGTGGGAAAACAGTCTCAACACCTACGCAGTGCCCCATATCGGCAAGGTGCCCGTTCGGGAAATTGAGCTACCCCATATAAAGGCTGTACTTGATCCAATTTGGGAGACGAAAACGGAAACCGCCAACCGTGTTAGGGCAAGGATGGAGAATATACTCGGATGGTGTGCCGTTCATGGCTACCGCTCAAACGAGAATCCCGCCAAGTGGCAAGGCTACTTAGACGAGGTCTACGCTTCACCGGAGAAAATCAAAAAGAAAGGCCACCACAACGCTCTTTCCGTGGATGCAATGCCCGACTTTATGAAGGCATTGAAGAAACGCACGGGCACGGCTTCCCGCGCCCTAGAGTTCCTGATTCTCACTGCCAGCCGCACAAACGAGGTTATTGGTGACAAACGTATCGGCAAGGCCGGTATCACTTGGCAGGAAATCGACTTCAACAAAAAGGTGTGGACGGTGCCAGCGGATCGCATGAAGTCCGGCAAGTTGCACAGAGTCCCGCTTACTGATGCGGCAATAGACCTGCTGAAAGGCATGAAGCCCGGAGAGCCTGACGCGCTGGTGTTTCCTGGTCCCAAGGGCGACATACCCTCTAATAACTTTCTATCCGCATTGCTGAAACGGATGGAACAGCCTGTCACGGCTCACGGCTTCCGATCCACCTTCAAGGATTGGGCGCGAGAGCATACCGCCTATGCTGATGAAGTTTCAGAACTAGCACTGGCACACGTTAACAGTGACGCGACCCGCGCCGCTTATGCCCGATCTGAACTTATCGACAAGCGCCGGTTACTTATGGGGGATTGGGAACAGTATTGCTACCACGGTAAGGCCAAGGACAACGGCACCGTGGAGAAGGTAGTCAACATCGGAGGCGCAAGAGCATGAAGGTCGATATCTTCCCGGTAACCGAAGAACAGAAACAGGCGGCTGATGCTGACTACGCTCAGTACAGGAAAAATAATCAGGCATTCATGCAGAAGATTGCCGCTAAGTTGGAGGCCGGTGAACCGCTGAATTCGATGGAGCGACGATACACGGCAGCAGCAATGCGGCGCATGGCTAACTTAATCCCCGAGGTTCGCCCGCAACCTAACAAGCGCCCGCCTAAAGTGCCGGGGGATGCAGCCGTGCTAATCGCCAGCCGTGTAGTTTTTGAGGGTGTAACCAAGGCTAAAGCGATAAATGATTTGATGGGTCAATATAACCTAGTGGATGACACGACCGTCAAAAAGGCAATTAAGCGGCAGGGGTATGACGAGATAAAGGCTTCCATGCTGCAAGCAAGGGGGAAAAAGTAACTTTCTTTTTTCTCCTTTCTAGGAGGTTGTTTGTCTATTGAATAAGAACCGTCGCAATTAACTGCAAAAGGCGGTTCACTATGAAATACCCAAGCAAAGACCTTCTAACCCGCTATTTGTCAGACAAGGATCTGGCAGAGCGGTATTCCGTACATCGCGCCACCCCCTGGCGCTGGGCTCAGTCTGGCAAGCTCCCCCACCCCGTAAAGATCAACGGTTGCACCCGCTGGAAACTCTCCGATATTGAGGCATGGGAAGCCAGCCAGGAGGTATCCGCATGACTATTCCCGGAACATTCTACAACCACGGCACCCAAAACGAGCTTTACACCATCCACCGTGCCGCCCGGCTGGTGGGCCTCCCCGTGCATGAGATCACAACCGCAATCAGTAACGGCACCCTGGCAGTGAATGAGGTTTCCGGCTGCAAGTGCGTAACCCTGGCGGATCTGATGGATTTTGTAAGGGGGGAGAAATGACAGAGCTAGAACGAATTACCCCCGCCCCGGTGGCAGCCGGGAACGAGGGCAAAAAGACATATCAGAGCGCGGATTTTCAGGATCAGTATACCGAAACTGATCAAAAAGTGAACTTCACAGTCTGGCTTGATAAGTCAGGCAAGACCAAATCAGACAAAGCCGTCAGGTGGCCGGAGTTTTGCCAGTGGATGCAGGATTTGCCACCGGCACGGGTAAAAGATGCCTGCAAGCTGATCAAGCTAGCGTCATTTGGCGATGCCAGGACCGAGAAGGGCTCCTTACGCCATGATGCCAACGTGATAGAGGTCACGGGGATAGAGGGCGATTACGACAGCGAGGAAATGACGCCGGAACAGGCCGTTGAACTGCTAGAACGGCACAACCTGAAGGCCGCTATTGCTCCAACCTTCAGCGCCGGACCTGATGCGCCTCGCTGGCGTGTCCTGACACCGCTCACAGCGGCCATAAAGCCTGCTGATCGCCTGCGTTATGTGGAGATCCTGAACGGCATGTTAGGTGGCGTACTGGCGAGAGAAAGCGCCACGTTATCGCAATCGTATTTTATCGGCGTGCCCGCCGGTGCTCCCTATACCGTGATCCATACGTTTGATGACCCGGAGGAAGGTCTGACGCTGGATGAGTTGGATGGCATGGAAGGGCTGGACCAACTACGCCAGCCATTAGGCAAGGCAACGGAGAAAGGCTCAGACGGTCCTGTAATGGACTTTGGTGGTGGGCAGTTCGATGACTGGGTAAAAGAGCTTTGCTCCGGTGAGGCAGTGCACCCGAATGCCATCAAGATTGCCGGGCGTTGCGTTGCAAAAGGGTGGGGGGATCAGGAAATCCGAACCCTCTTTGCCGGGCTCGCTGATCGCGTGGAGCTTCAGCGAGGGAAGGAACGGGGCGACCTACTCCGGGGCAAGGAATTGGATGATGCCATTGCCAGCGCAAGGGCTAAAGGTTACGCGCCGCGTGAATATGCCGAGATCCTGGCGGACGCTCAGAAGCTGACAAAAGAGTCTGACGCTGATGTGGTGGATAAGCTGGTTGCTGAAACCATCCCGCTCAAAGCCATTCAGAAACGCCAGATACGTCAGGTGATCAAACGGGCCACGGGCTTGCCCTTCAGCGTCATGGAGGAAGCCGAGCGGGCATGTTTCGATGAGGACGAAGGGGCGGACGACCTACAGCTTGCTAGGGCCCTGGTGCAAGAGATTGGCCAGGATAACGTCATGGCCGCTGACACGTTCGTCTGGCAATGGCGGGACACCGGCGTCTGGCAGAAACAGGAAGATCGAACCGTTAAGCAGTGGGTACAGCACCACCTGGCTGAGAACGCCGAGGGGGTCAAAAAGAGCCTTGTGGATAGCGTAACTGACCTGTTCCGAACCGAGATATTCAAACCACATCATATTTTCGACATTGGGCCGCCTGAGTGCGTGAACACACTTAACGGTGAGCTGGTTTTGATGGATGGTCAGTGGCACCTGTTACCGCATGACCGGGAGCATTACCGGACAACCCAGATTCCAGTGGAGTATGACCCGAAAGCACAAGCGCCCCGGTTTGTGCAATTCATGGCGGAAGTGTTCAAGGATGACCCCGATGCCGGGGACAAGGCCCAGGCATTGCTGGAGATGATCGGCTATACGCTGATGGCTCATTGCCGCCATGAAAAATTCATCATTCTGGTGGGGTCGGGAGCCAACGGTAAATCCGTTCTGCTGTCTGTTCTGGAAGCCCTGGCGGGGTCTGAGAACGTGGCCGGGGTTCAGCCCTCACAATTCGACCGCTCGTTTCAGAGGGCGCACTTGCACGGGAAGCTGGCGAACATCGTTACCGAGATCAAACAGGGAGAGATGATCGACGACGCCAGTCTTAAAGGCATCGTCTCAGGCGAGCCGACAACCGTTGAACACAAGTTCCGAGATCCGTTTGTGATGCGTCCTTACGCGACCTGCTGGTTCGGGACTAACCACATGCCCCATACACGGGACTTTTCGGACGCCCTGTTCAGGCGTGCCCTGGTGGTGGAGTTCAACAACAAGTTCAAGCCGGAGTTGGGCAACTGTGATCCTCAACTGAAAGACAAGCTGATGGAAGAATTGCCAGGAATCCTAAGCCTTGCCCTTGATGCTTATGCGGACGCATTAACCCATAGCTTCACCATGCCGGACAGTTGCAGGCAGGCCAGGGAGCAATGGCGTTTGGAGGCGGATCAGGTGGCGCAGTTCGTAGAGGCAGAGTGTCAGGATGATCCAGACGGGAAGGTGAAGCCGCAACCGCTGTTCAACGCCTATCGTCAATGGGCAGATGAGAACGGCATACACAAACGACTTACCCAACGGTCCTTTGGGGACCGGCTGGTGGCGCTGGGATATGGGCGCACAAAGTCCGATGGGGAGCGTTATCACATGGGGCTGAAATGCCAGCGGGCGGTTATTGGAGCGTTCGTTAGATGAACAGGGACGGACAGGGTCGGAAGGGTCACTTGTTTCGACATTCCGTGATGCAAATGGAAGAAGTTTTTAGATTTGGAAGTGTCCAGAAAATTACTTTTTCCAGTACTGGGGAATGTCAGAACATCCGACCCTTCCGTCCCTGCTGACCCTGAAACGGCTAAAACTTGAACAGAGGCAACACCATGACCCAGACACAAGACACCATTACCGCCGCACTGCTGGAGCAAGCCCAGGCCAAGGGTATGACCGTTTCCGCTGATCAGCGTGTCGGTGAAGCAGACGCGGCTAAATTGCTGGCGATCAAGCAACGAGCATTAAGGGCAGCAAGGCAGGAAGGACGCGGCCCCGTGTCGTATTCCCTGCCGGTAGGTTCCGCCCGCATATCGTACAGCCTGCCGGATCTGGCGGCATTCATCCTGAAGCGCCGTAAAGTGGCATGAAGTGACACCAAAGGCCATGTATATCAATGGTTTATAAAGTTTCCGTGCGAGATAATTACCTTAACCACCGAGGCCACCGGAGCCGAAAGCGCGACCTTCGAGATGATGCGAAGCGTGGACCGTTCCGGGCACATGCAGCGGCTGCTGTACGACCACGGCGAGGGGCTAAAGGCTCACAGCCCCGGCAACGGACTAATCAGCGAAATGCTGACCCCGATGCAGGTTCGGAGCACACAAACCCGAATCAGCAAAGGAGCCAAAAAATGGCTAACCTCGAAAAGCAAGTTCAAGACGGTTTCGACCACATCAAGTCTCAGGTTGAGGAAAAGTTCTCTGGCCTGGATAACCGCCTGCTGGATCTGGAACAGCGCGGCGCGACCCCTGCCGGTTATGGCAAGACCTCCCGCAAGTCTGTGGTATCTGACGCACTGGAAGCCCCAGAAATGAAAGCCCTGCAAGCGGGCAAGTCGAAGTCTGCTGTGATCCCGGCTGCAATCAGCATCAAGACCCTGGTGGGTGACACTGCTGGCGTGGGTGATGATGGTTACGACGTACAGCCCCAGCGCGCACCGGAGGCCATGTATAACGCCCCTCGTCGCCGTTTGTCCCTGCTGGACGTAATGCAGGCAATTCAGGTCAATAGCGGCTCTTTCGAGTTCGTCCGCCTGGATGGCTTCACTAACGCTAGCGACTATCAGGTTCAGCAAGGCGATGAGAAATCCGAACAGGCCATGCCTAACGAGTTGGTCACGTCCAATATCGCCACCCTGGCCGCCGTGCTGCCTGCTTCCGAACAGGTATTGCAGGACGCGCCTTTGCTTCAACGATTCATTCAAAGCCAGTTGATGTATGGCGTGCGTGAAAAGTACGAGCGTGAGTTGATCGCCGGAGCCGGTGGCACTGGTCAAATCAGCGGCCTGCTGACTGAGGCGACACCCTACGCCCCGACAACTGGCACCGAAGGCGCTGACGCGATTGGCGAGGCCATTGCACAACTGGAGTTGGGCGGCTGGAACGCTGGCCTTGTGATCCTGAACCCGAACGACTGGCAGGTGATCCGCTCAGAGCGTGCGGCTACTGATGGGCAGTATGTGGCCGGTGGCTGGAATCAGCCCGCCGCCCCGAATGTCTGGGGTGTGCCGGTGGTGACTTCGTCCGCAGTCACCGAGGGAACGGCCATTGTTATGGACCCGACCCAGGCGGCCATGCTGGACCGGATGCAAGCCCGGTTAGAGTTCGGTTACGTGAACGATGGTTTCGCGGCTAACGTGATCACGGCGCGCTGTGAGATGCGTGGTGGCCTGGCTGTATTCAGCCCGTCTGCCGTGCTGTCTCTCAGCCTGACCGCAGAGTAATGTTTCCCCGTGCCGGGCGGGTAATCCCGGCATTGTGAGTCCTTGCCGTAAGGCATGGGAACGAGGCAAAGAACCATGGGATTAGTCGCAGAGTGCCCAAGCCTCACAAAACCACGACGCCGGGCGGATGTTTCCTCAATATCGCGGCCCGGATTCTTTCCTATTGGGAGTTGACCCCATGACCACGCCAGTTGATGCCACCGAATACCACCACGCCATCATGGAAGAAGCTATCCGCTGCAAGGCCCTGTTGTATGCCGTGCTGACTGCTTTAGTTGAGGATGCTCAACGGTACGCCAAGGGTAAGAAGCCCACGGCAGGACAGTCTGAGGAGGATCTGAGGGCGGCCTATGATGACGTTGTCGAAGGTGGCGAGATGGTCCGGCGGTTGTGTGGTTTGCTCGACATTGATCCCGACTATATCCGGCGGCTGGTGACACGGGAGGGGGTGATCCAATCCTCCAGAAAGGCCCCGATCCTGACCGCGTCCGAAGTCTCTTTTTAATCCAATTAAGGTTGCCCTATGAAAAATTGCCCTGATCACCTTACAGACGACGCTAAGGGCTGGTGGAACCGCTTGCAGACCGAATACGGCATTGATGACCGTGCTGGCCTGTTACTGCTTCAAACTGCAATGGAGGCGTTCGACCGTATGCGGGACGCTCAGGCGGCGATCTCAAAAGATGGGCTAACCGTTGAGGATCGTTTCGGCCAACTGAAGAACCACCCGGCTACGACCGTGGAGCGTGACGCCCGCACCCAGCTATTGAGCGCCCTAAAGGCCCTTAACCTGGATCTGGAGCCGCTGAACGATGCCCCAGGCCGACCGCCGGAGGTATGACCCATGCCAACGAATAGAACCCGCCGCCGCCGCACCGAGAATATCCCGCCAATGGTTGAGGGCTTGTTCCTGTGTGGTATGGGCTGCAACCACCTGCCACCCGGACGTTATGCCGAACTGTGGGAGCGGTACGGCGCTGCATTCTGCCGGAAGCGTGCAAACCATAAGGATTGTTGGGCTATTGCCGTCGAAGGCATGGAGCCACGCTAAGTTATGGCCTGAAGCCGGTGGTAGGCAAGCGCTACCTGCTGCCGGTGGAGGGCCGCCCTAGACTTGCCGCTTTCGTTGGCTATTTTATTCCCGACAGTGGTAGAGCAATTTCAAAATAATCGGCTACCGCGTAAATAATCAAAATGGCGAAGCCCACCGCTATAGTGCTTATAAACCGCCAAAAGGCGTTACGCCTGCCCTGAGCGTTTTCAATTCTTTTCAGTTGGTTCAATTCGTCGGTGATTAGAGCGTCACGGGCGTACAGCGCACCAATGTACTCTTTATATTGCCGGTAGAAGTCCTTCTGATTTAACTCCTGCTCAAAAAGCTGTTCCTTAACATCGGAAGCCTTTTTCTTGCCACTTTGAGCTTGGCTGAACGCATAATCAACTGTGAAGTCGATGCATTGTTTCAATCTTTGCTCGACAGCTTCTTTCGAAACCTTGGCTTTCGCTCTGTTCTGAGCGTTAAGGCGTTCGGCTATTCGCTCAACAATTGTTTGGCTTTTTTCTGACATGTAAGCCTCGCTAACGAGTGGTTTTTGTTTTGGTTGTTCTGCGAGACAGATTAGCTTAGATGGGCGTCAGTCTCTCCTGACAGCCCCGCCAAGCAGTTCGAATGTTATATGTTCAATTTTCTATATCGATCCACTAGCTTTTCGTAAGTATTGCCTATCGTGTTACCAAAATGTTTGATCCAACTTAAAAGAAATTCACGCTCTAGTAGATGCTCCTTCCTTTTTCTCAGGATTACGGCGATCCGCCAAGCTGAGGCAGGGGGTGGATGCTCTCCAGTCGCCAAATAATAGGAAAAGAACTCGTTAAGCAGCCTACATTGCAATTCGAGGTCGTCATTTGCTCCCTTTTGAAAAGACTGAGCCCAGAGCCTGGACAACAAACTGTTCTTTTGGGATTCGGAACGCTCTTGAATAGCTTGAATCTTGCGTGCGATTTCCTCCTCACCGGCGAAAAAATCAATACTCTGACTGGCGCTGTGCTGCTCCTGTAACTGCTTCAGTTCAAGCGGGTGGAGAGGGCGGCACCCGGCAAGCCTGCTGGTCAGATTTCGTGCACGGGCAATGTCGTTGTCAGCCATACTTTACCAATACGTTAGAGATCGTGCCGGGAGTATAGGCAACCAACGGGAGGGTGATAATCCATGAAGCGGTTGGAGTTGAACAGAGTTTGACCATTTTTCGCTTGGTACGTCCAATGGTACGTAGGTATTTTTACTGTTCGTAACTAATTGAAAATGAAGGAAAAATGGCGGTGGGCCAGGGATTCGAACCCCGGGACGGCTACTAACCGTCGGCGGTTTTCAAGACCGCTGCATTCAGCCACTCTGCCAGCCCACCGTTTATCCATATTGTCGCTGCCATTGCGACAGCGACGTGCATGATACCGGAATGTTCTGGTCTGTCAACGCCTTCCCCGTGTCCGGATCAGCTGACCCTCTGAACTCCAGGTCAGTGTACGCATCTGTTCCTCGAACACCATGCGTTCGGCCTGGCACTCGGCCACATCAGACCACCGGAACCGGACCCTGTCTCCGGGGCGGCATTGACTGAGGCGGCTGCAGTCCAGTTTCGGTACGGTGCCGGGTACAGGGTAACCACCGATGGTCTGACGGTCATTCAGCAGGACCGTGGGGCGGCCGTCGCCGGGGATCTGCAGAGTGCCGCAGGTGACCCCCCTGGAGGTGACGCCACCGGGAGAGGCCAGTGATGGGCCCTCAAAGCGGTACCCCATCCGGTCTGACTGGTCCGTGACCTGGTAAGCCGAGTGCACCAGGCGCATCAGGTCAACCGGGGTGAACAACGACTGGTCCGGGCCGGGGATGAGCTTTAGCGGCACGTCAGATATGGAAGTCTGTCCCTGGTAAGGGCGGGGCACTTGCCGTCGCAGGTAATTCTCGCAGGACCGCCGATCAGGGGCCCTGGGTGCGGGAATCAGGTCATGCCGGTGCAGTACCCCCAGGCCGGCGAGGCCCTCCCGGGCAACGGCTGAGCGGCTGCCGAGAAACGCACGGGTCTGCCAGCCACCAGCGACCGCCAGATAGCTGAGCAGGCCGTTGCCGGGCATTCCCAGCTGTAGCCGGTCTCCGGGCTCCATTCTGAATACACCCCAGTCGGGCACTGGAGTGTCGTTGAGCCGGGGGTGACAGGAAGCCCCGGTAAGCGCAAGTAACAAGCTGGTTTCAGCCACCGCCACCAGGTTGCCGAGGGTGATCTCCAGGCAGGCCGCGTCCGGGGCGTTGTCGAGCAGGTGATTGGCCCAGCGCCAGGCGCGAAGGTCCGCGGCCCCTCCAGGGGACAGGCCCTGATGCTGGAAGCCGGTGCGGCCGCCATCCTGCACCGTGGTGCGCGGGCCGGGTTGCACAAGGCGCAGGCCACTCACGCTGGCGCTCCCCGTTCTTCAAAGGGGGTGTCGTCGCCCCCCAGGTCCATGAACTCTTTACGGCCGACCGACCGGAAGCGGACCTGGTCGCCCACCCTCAGCAGGGCCAGGCTTTCTTCATCAAACAGGGAAGTCGGACAGCGGCCGATCAGTTGCCACCCGCCCGGACTGACCGACGGATAAACCGCTGTTTGCCGGTTGGCAATGCCGACACTACCGGCAGGTACCCGGGTACGGGGCCGCTCAAGACGAGGTGTGGCAATGGTGGGGTCAACCTGGCCCATGAAGGCGAAGCCGGGGCTGAAACCCAGGGCATAGACCTGATAGCCAGTACCACTGTGAACTGCGGCGACCTGTACGGGGTCCAGCCCGCAGGCATCAGCGAGGGTGTTCAGGTCCGGGCCCACTGAGGGGTGGTACCAGACCGGTAGTTCAATAATGCGCCCTTCCGGTTGACCTGATACTTCACAAAGACTTTCAGGAATACGATTTAATCTACTGATAATTAGACGGAAATCGATGCGTGACGGGTCATAGTAAACAGTTATGGAGCCGTAGGATGGCACCAAGTCGGTAAGCCAGTGGCCCAGGTTGTTGTGGATGGCTTCAGACCAGGCCGCGATCAACGGAGCCAGGGCAGGGTCGATTGACGGGCTGAACTCGATCAGAACAGCGTCTTCTGCTGCAGGCAGAAGCCTGGGTCGGGGAAACCTGTCCACCATGGTCAGGCGCTGGCCTGGTGCCCGCTGATGGCCCGGCGAATGGCGCGGGTTGCCTCAAGGGCGCTGGCGCCGTCGCCGTGTACACAGAGGCTGTCCGCTGCCAGTGGCAACCAGCGACCGGTGTGACTGTAGAGCCCGCCCTTGCTGACCAGCGACATGGCCTGCCGGACGATAACCTCCGGATCGTCGTGCACCGACCCGGCCTCACGCCTGGATACCAGGTGCCCCTCGTCATCATAGGCCCGGTCGGCAAAGGCTTCGAAGATGACTGGCAGGCCAACCCGGCGGGCCAGGTCCCGGTGATCGTCCGCCTGGAGCGTGACGGGGAGCATGAGCGGTAGCCCCTCACGGAAGCTGGCAACCGCCTCCATCACCGCTTGCAGGACAGTGCCATCCTTCATCATATCGTTGTTTAGGGCACCGTGGGGTTTGACGTAGGAGACGGTGGCACCATGGGCACGGCATATACCGTCCAGTGCGCCGGTCTGGTACCAGATCAGTCCGCGAATCTCCGCTGGCGAGTGGGCAATAGAGCGACGACCGAAGCCCACCAGATCCTGGTAGGATGGATGGGCACCGATCTCCACATCATGTTGTAACGCCAGGTTTACCGTCGAGGCCATGATGGACGGATCAGAGGCGTGAAAGCCGCACGCAATGTTGGCCATGTCGATCCAGGGCATTACTGCCTCGTCCTGGCCCATGGTCCAGGCGCCAAAACTTTCCCCAAGGTCACAATTGAGTTTCATGGCATTGCCCCATCTGATTGCCGAACGACAGGATCAGTTTACCATCCCAGCTGCTGTTTCACCGACTCTGCCCTTACCACCCGGGCGCGAAGGGTGTCCGGGTCGTTGCCCGGGGTGGCCCAGCCTTCAAGGTTCTGCCCGATCAGGGCCACCAGCGCCTCGATATGCTCCTCACTGGCGTTAAGTGCTGGAATATAGGCAAAGCCCTTGCCGCCGGCCTCCATGAAGTATTCCCGGTTTTCTTCGTTGATTTCCTCAATCGTTTCAAGGCAGTCTGAGGAAAACCCCGGGCAGAACACATCCACCGAGTCGATGCCCTTGCCGGGAAGGGACTTCATGGTTTCGTCGGTGTAGGGCTGCAGCCACTCCTCACGGCCAAACCTGGACTGGAAGGTCGTCATATACTCGTCATCACCCAGGCCGAGGCGCTCCGCCAGCAGGCGCGAAGTCTTGTGGCATTCACAATGATAGGGATCCCCCCGTAACAGGTACTTTTTCGGCACTCCGTGGTAGGAGAGGATCAGTTTCCTGTTACGGCCGTGGGCGGCCCAGTGCCGTTCAATACGCGTGGCCATGGCCTCGATATAGGGTGGAAAGTCGTGGTAGTGACTGATAAACCGGAAGTCTGGCAGCCAGCGGCGCCGGGTAAAGTCATGGGCGATGGCATCAAAAGTGGATGCCGTGGTGGATGCGGAATACTGGGGATATAGCGGCAGTACCAGCAGCTGGCGTACCCCCTGTTGCTGCATCTGGTCCAGTACGCTGGAAATCGAGGGATTGCCATAGCGCATTGCAAATCCCACCACCAGGTTATCACCATACTTTTTCTGCAACGCGGCGCGAATGCCCTCGCACTGGGCGGCGGTATGAATCAGCAGGGGTGAGCCCTCCGGCTGCCAGACCGAGCGGTAGGCCTCGGCAGAGCGGGAGGGGCGAATCCGCAGGATGATCCCGTGCAGGATCAGCCACCACAGCGGGCGGGGCACCTCGACCACCCGTGGGTCCCAGAGGAATTCCGCGAGATAACGGCGCAGGGCGCTGGTGGTAGGGGCGTCAGGTGTGCCCAGGTTAGTGATCAGGATGCCCAGCCGTGCAGGCTGGTCGTGGCGGAAAGCTTCCTCACCCTTATAGGTCATGGGGCCGGTGATCCTCAGAGTTGTTGATTCGATGGCGGTACAGCAACGACGGTCATACGAACGCAGTGCAACCCGGGATCAGTCCTGATGGCTGGCTGCCTGCTGTTGAAGACGTGGTACCAGGCCCCGGAGGTCATAGCCCGCCTGCCCGGCGCGCTGGATGATGGGCTCCAGGGGCATATGCCGGGCTGAGCTCAGCGCCCACAGCACGGTGCACCGGGTACCGGATCGGCAGAAGGCGAGCATGGGCTTGTCCGCCGCTTCAAACATGGGGGCAAAAGCGTCCACGTCAGCATCCTGGATATTGCCGGACTCCACAGGCAGGAAGACCCACTTCAGGCCGTGTTCCTCGGCGGCCCGCTGGATGTCAGCCATGGCGGGCTGGCCGGGCTCTTCCCGGTCAGGGCGATTGGCAACCAGGGTCCGGAAACCCAGCCGGGCTATTTCGGCGACATCTTCCGGATTGATCTGGGGGGCAACAGAAATGCTGTCGTCAATCTTGCGAATATCCATATCTGGGATCTCTTCTTTGGCAGGGTTGCCGGGTGCTGGCCTGATTGCAAGGAGCTGGCCAGGCCGGCAACGCGTCAGTAACGAGTCACACCGGATTCTACAGAAAAGCACTTTGCAGGACAGCCGGATATCTCATGGTAAAGGCTATCAGGCCGATTGACGGCGTCGCTCGATCAACTGGAACACCACCATGCCTGCAACCATCGACGCCACGAAAACGGCCGCCTTGGGCTCCCCGGCACCCAGAGCCACCAGACCAGGACCGGGGCAGAACCCAGCCAGGCCCCAGCCCAGACCAAACAGGACACTGCCGACGACCAGCCGGGTGGAGATCTCGTCCCCCGATGGCAGGCGCATATCAAAGCCCAGGAAGGATACGTGTCGTTGCCTGGCAATGGCGAAGGCGATGACACCGACAATGATGGCACCGGCCATGACCAGCGCCAGGGACGGATCCCAGGCGCCTGCCAGGTCGAGGAAACCGAGAACCTTTTCCGGATTGGCCATCCCTGACAGCAGAAGGCCGAGGCCGAAAACCAGGCCAGCCAGAAAGGACGAGAAGGTGTACTTCATACTGGAAGCTCCTGTGGGATTATCAGATGCCGAACGCGTGGCGAACCAGGTAAACAGTGACGAAGCCGGCAGCCATAAAACTGAGGGTGGCAACCACCGAGCGCAGGGAGAACCGCGACAGGCCGCACACACCGTGACCGCTGGTGCAGCCGGAGCCATAACTGGTACCGATACCAACCAGCAAGCCGGCCAGGATCACCACGGGGTAACCGGCGTCGACCCGGATGTCAGGCAGCGCGGTCAGGGCCATCCACCCCAACGGCGCCAGAATCATGCCGGCGAGAAACGCGACCCGCCAGGCAATGTGGCCTTTCTCGGGAACAAGCAGACCGCCGAGGATACCGCTGATACCTGCAATACGGCCGTTAAGCAGAATGAACAGGGCGGCTGCAAGGCCAATAACCAGGCCGCCGAAGAGGGCAGACCAGGGAGTGAAACTTTCCCAGGCAATGGTGAGCATGTTACCTCCGGTTGAATTCTGAGCCTTCGCCGTCAGCGAAGCGTGGAACGGCCGATATAATAAATGAAACTAAGCTTATATCAAAATGGCGCTGGGGTCAGGAGATGTACGGATCAGGCAAAAAAAAGCCCGGCACTGAAGGCCGGGCAGAGGCGTGCGAGTAGTATCCATGAAAGACTTCCAGACAAACCGGCATCAGCAGGGACACCGGTCATCTTTAGTATTGACCATATTTTGAACACTTCAAGGCAGCAATCGGTGATCCCTCAAACTGTTTTTGAATATAAATAGCACTCTTATAGTTTAACCGCATGCCCAGGATGGCGGGCGGGCCACCATGAATTGTTGCAGGTGATGTAATAGACTGGATGGCACACTTCCCTGTTTCGAAGAAGTTCAGTCTATGGCCAACAAGAAGACAGACCACGCACCCGCCCCGCAGAGCCCTGAGACGGACGAAGACAGCCTGCTGGCCGGTCGGATCCGGGACTCGGCCCGGCAGATCTGGCTGGCGGGCCTTGGTGCCTACACCAAGGCCGAAGAAGACGCAGGCCGTTTCTTTGATCGCCTGGTACACGAAGGCGAGGAGCTGGAAGGCAAAACCCGCGGCCTGGTTGAACGCCAGGTCAAGGCAGTGGAACACCGGGTAGAGGATGTACGGGACCGCGCCACTGGCACCTGGGACCGGCTGGAAACCTTGTTTGATGACCGGGTTGCCGGTGCACTTCGCCGTCTGGGCATCCCCCGCCACGAAGACCTTCGCCGCCTTGAAGACCGGATAGAGGCGCTGGAAAAGGAACTGTCAGAGCTGCGCTCTGCCGGGCGTACAGACCTGGCCGGGCGCACCCCCTTGGCTGGTTCCGACGAAGAAGACTAGTCTGCCTCAGCCGGGCTGGTAGTCCCTGGCGAGAACCGCGAGCTCCCTGCCGGCGGAGGCATGCAGGTGGGGTATCAGCAGGTGGAATACCTGATAGACCCCGCGGCGGGCGTCCAGCCCGTTGCGGTTTCCTGCATCTCTTAGCGAGTCAAAACTTTCCCAGTAACAGATTGTTAGGGTTAACTGCTCACACAAGGCCTCAACTACCGGACGCGATGCCTCTATCAATCCCTGGTTTTGCAGGCTCTCACAGAGAATATGAAAACCTTTCTGTTTGCGTTCCAGAATCCGGCGAAAGGGGGGCCGTAGTTCCGGGTACCGGGACAGGATGTTCACCAGGTCATGGTAGAGAAAGCGGTAGCGTTCGATGCTTTCGAACAGCAGGTGGAGGAAGAATCCGAGCTGGTCCAGGCTGACCTGAACGTCGCCGGGAATGGCCAGCAGGTCGTTGATCTCGTCGCTGTACCAACTGAAAAGCTCACCAACGATGTCTGATTTGCTGCGGAAGTGGTAGTACAGGTTACCCGGACTGATATCCAGCTCGTCCGAGATCAGCAGGGTGGTGACGTTAGGCTCGCCCAGATCGTTGAACAGGGCCAGGCTGGTGGTCAGTATCCGGTCACGGGTTTTTACCTTCACCGCCACCTCCCTGGCTGTCGCAACTCAGAGATCGAACTCGGCCCAGACCGGGCAATGGTCCGACGGTTTCTCCATGGCACGGATGTCATAACTCACTCCGGCGGCCCGGGCTTTGGGAAGAAGGCTGTCGCTGGCCATGATTAGGTCGATGCGCAGGCCACGCTTCGGGTCCCGCTCGAATCCCCGGCTGCGGTAATCGAACCAGCTGAAGGTGTCGGCTTCTTCCGGGTGGAGGTGCCGGAAAACATCGGTAAGGCCCCGCTGTTCCACCTGAGCCATCCAGTCCCGCTCTTCCGGCAGGAAGCTGCATTTGCCGGTGCGCAGCCACCGCCTGGCGTTGTCCGCTCCGATGCCGATATCCCGGTCGGTGGGCGAGATATTCATGTCCCCCATCAGCACCAGATGATCACCTTCGGCCTGAAGTTCATCAATCAGGCGCATCAGGTCATGGTAGAACTTTTCCTTGGCCGGGAACTTAACCGGGTGGTCCCGGCTCTCGCCCTGGGGAAAGTAGCCATTGATCACCGTCAGAGGCTCTCCGTTAACGCTGAAGCGACCGCGGATCAGGCGGCGTTGCGCTTCCTCACCGTCCCAGGGATAGCCCCGACGCACCTCTTCCGGTTCCTGGCGAGAGAGCAGGGCCACGCCGTAATGGGTTTTCTGGCCGTGAAAATGGACGTGATATCCCATGGCTTCCACTTCATCCACGGGGAACTGATCGTCATTTACCTTGGTTTCCTGTAAACCGATGATGTCAGGGCTGAGCTGATCCACCACCGCCTGTAACTGGTGCAGCCTGGTTCGTATGCTGTTGACGTTGAAGGAAACGAGTTTCATCAGGTCTGATCCGCCGTTCACAGTGAATGCCCGGCAAGTCTATCACAGCCCGCGACAGGGCCAAGCCGCCCCAGCTTCAGCCCTGCTGGTCAGGGGCAAGTAGTGCACAGTCCGGGGCATCCACAACCCGGTATCTGATGGTGACGGTATGGTTTTCATCCTGATTGCGGCGGATATTGCCAAGACCTGCATAGTGGGTAAGAAAGCCCTCATCGCTGTAACCCAGTCGGATGGGATCCACCAGAACCCGCATGATCATGCCCTGCGGGCGAATACGGAAACTGTAGTCAGCACCCTCCAGCGGTTCCGGGGCCGGCTCGGCGATGAAGTCGTAACTTTCTCCCCGGGTCGGGGCGAGAATGGAGAACCTCACTGAATCGCCCGCTGTCAAACGGCTCCAGCTGGCTCTTATCAGGTGATCAAATCCCGCGTCCACGACCAGTCGGCCGGTAACAGGTATACGCCAGTTTCCTGCAGTTTCGTCGGCCATGGTCCACTCAGCGGAGAGCTCGTCTCCGGCCTGGCGGACCACCAGACGTTCACTGAACTCCGGTTGCCGGAAATCCACCTCCGGGCGCAGCAGTGATCCGGTGTAGGCAAGGGTCTTGGTGGCGAACGGTCCGGCATCGCCATCCCGAACATACGCCACCTGCTGCTGTTCCGGGCGCCACTGACCGGACTCACAGCTACCGGTAACCTGGTGACGCTCCGTGTAGAGAAAGTCGCCATTCCGGTCCGAGGCGGTGCCTTCGAACGTAAAGGGATCGGCGGCCAGCGTGAGGGGAAGCGCCAGGCCCCACAGCAGAATTATCCGGGCTATCACGAGAGGGTCTCCGCGAAATACCGTTGCTGGATTAGCATCAGGGCCGGAAACAGCGCCAGCCAGCCGAGGCTCAGGGCGACCAGCGACACCTGCGCAAGGGGAAGGCTTACAGCACCAAGGGCGGCGGCGGTGAAATAGGCGAAAGGACCTGCCACAGGGGCAAACAGCAGCTGATACCAGCGACGCCTGTGCATCCAGGACAGGGAGTGGGAGAGGGTGGTCAGGAACAGGGCCCAGATCACCACCAGCCAGGGCGGTGTCCAGCCACTGCCGGCCGGATCCTGGAGTACGCCTGTCCGGAACCACAGCCCGTCCAGCACGCTGCCGATCACCACTCCCACCAGGATAAACCGGAACTCCGCAAGCGGACGTTCGCTGAGAACCACCAGGTGAAGAGCAACGAGGCCCAGCCCTATCGCCACAGCCGCCCAGTCAGTCATCAATACACAAATCAGCCAGCCAGCCTGGAACAGAATGAAATTGGCGACCTTGCGCCGGACATCCGGGGTCATGGCATCAGCCTCTGACGGAGTCCGCGATCAGGTGGGCCCGTTTGTTATGGGGCCTGGCCATCAGGATCTGGTTCACACCGATGGCCCGTTCACTGAAACCCGCCTCGCAGTAGGCGAAGTAAAACTGCCAGAGCCGTCGGAAGGACTCGTCATAACCCAGTCTGTCCAGTTCCGGCGTGCTGGCCAGGAACCGGTCGTGCCAGTCCCGCAGGGTGCGGGCGTAATGAAAGCCGTGATCTTCCGCATGGGTCATCACCAGGTCGCTCTGTTGGCCCATGGACTCCAGGATGGCGCCGAAGGACGGGATGAAGCTGCCCGGGAAGATATAGCGCTGAATGAAATCGACATTTTTCAGGGCTCGGCGGTAGCGCTGCTCCGGCATGGTGATTGCCTGTATCAGGGCCAGGCCGTCGGGTTTCAGCAGCCGGCTGATCTGGCTGAGATAGCTGTCGAGAAACTGCGGGCCCACCGCCTCAATCATTTCGATTGACACCAGCTTGTCGAACTGGCCTTCAAGATCCCGGTAATCATCGAACAGCAGGGTGATCCGGTTGTGCAGGCCTTCTGCCTCTACCCGCTCCCGGGCCAGGGCCAGCTGTTCGCTGGAAATGGTCGTGGTGGTGACATGGCAGCCATAATGTCTGGCCGCATGGATGGCAAAGCCACCCCAGCCGGTACCGATCTCGATCACCCGATCGCCGGGTTTGAGGTCTAGCTTGCGGCAGATCAGGTCCAGTTTGTAGACCGCGGCCTCGTCCAGTGTGCTGTCTTCGGTGGGGTAGACCGCCGACGAATACATCATGGTCGGGTCCAGGAACAACTGGAACAGTTCGTTACCCAGGTCATAATGGGCGGAAATGTTCTTCCGCGAACCGGTCGGGGTATTACGGTTGAGCCAGTGGAGTCCTTTGAGGGCCGGTTTCGTTACCCAGGCAAAGCGGTCTTCAAAGGCATTCATCCTGTCCACGTTGCGAGTGAAGAAGCGCAGCAGCGCGGTCAGATCCGGCGAGCTCCAGTCACCCGCCACGAAGGCCTCTGCAGCCCCGATACCGCCGCCGGTGAGCAGATCCCGCCAGGCAGACCCATCATAAATGTCCAGACGGGCGGCGGGCCAGCGCTGATCACCGTCACCGAACACCTGCTCCGGATACCCCGGTTCACGTACCACCAGTTGCCCGGCCCCGAGCTGCCCCAGCTGGCTGCAAACCAGTTGACGGGCAATGCGGGTCACCAGCGACGGCGAACGGGGTGCCTGGCTGGTGGTGCGGTTTTCTACGTTCTCCATGAAGTAATCCTCGTAACGGAATCGCTGACGGAACCATCTGCCCCTGGCACACCCTGAGCCGACCCGGAAGGCAGACTCTCGCGGCCCCGGTCGTCCCGTCCCAGCCCGCGGCTGGGATGATCCACCGGCAATTTGTCCGGATGGGTGTGGAAGGGCACTCCCTTGAGCTTCAGTCTCAGTGCATGCCAGTAGATGCCGGCGATGACCTTGAATGACTCCACTGGGAAGTGCAGCAGGCTCCTGTTAACTGTTTTACGAGTCAGGGGGGTACGGCGGACCACCAGGGTGGCATCGAAAACCCGGTTTTTCGCTTCCGGGTCAGGACCTGCACTGTTCACGGTCATATGGATACGCAGTTCCGGTCCCCGGAAACTGAAGGTCCACTGATAGCCTTGCTCCATGGGGTTGAAGGGAGACACGTGGAAGCGTTTGTCGAATCCGGCCTTTACCGATTGCCAGCCGTTACTGCCAGCGGCCGTATTACCGACTTCCAGGCAGTACACATGCCGTTCATGCCAGGGCGTGTTGGTAATCTGGGCCAGGATCACTCGTGGAACTGCGCCTGCACCCGGTTCGTCGCCGTTGCCATAGCAAAAATAGAAACTGACGGGGTTGAATACATAGCCGAAGTGCCGGGGATGGGTGATCAGTTCGATCGGTCCGTCCGGACGCCACCCGGTCGCGGCTTCGACCCGGTCCCTCACGGCCTGCTGCAGGTCTGGCACATGGGGGTCTAGGTAGTCCCGGCGACGCAGGGACAGCACGTTGGGTCTTTCCACCGATACCAGTGGCCCCAGCCGGTCGAACGCCTGCCAGTCAGCGAGGTTCAGGGCCAGCATGCCGGTCCGGTACTCGAATTCATGGCTGACCGGAGACCGGCGCCGGTGCCTTACCGTGCCGGACAGCCAGCTACTGGCCAGGGCAGGGGGCTGGTTCACAGTGACACCCCGAACGCCTGCGCTACCCGCAATGCGCTGCGCACGCCATCTTCATGGAACCCGTTGAACCAGTAGGCACCACAGTAATGGGTGTGGTTCTGGTTACCAATCTCACCATAGCGCTGCTGCGCCGCCACGCCGGCCATTGAGAATACCGGGTGGGCATAGGTATAGCGGTCTATGACCCGTTCCGGGTCGATATCGTGTCCGCGATTGAGGGTGACACAGAAGGTCTCCGGGGCGTCGTGGAAATTCTGCAGGATGTTCATGTTATAGGTGACCGATACCGGCTGGTCCGGTTTCAGTGGAATATAGTAGTTCCAGGCTGCCCAGGCGCGACGGTTGGCAGGCAGCAGCCGGCTGTCGGTATGCAGCACCACATCATTATCCTGGTACGGGATGGCCGACAGGATTGCGCGCTCCTGTTCGGTGGGATCCCTCAGCATGGCCAGGGCCTGGTCGCTATGGCATCCGAAGATCACCTGATCAAAGCGATAGTCCGTGCCATGGACCCGCAGGGTAACACCGGACGCGTCCCGGGTGACGGACTCAACAGGGCTGTTAAGCCAGGTTCGGTCCCCCAGGCGATCCATCATCCGGTTTACATAGGTGGCCGAACCGCCGGAAATCACCCGCCATTGGGGGCGGTCATCCACTGAGAGCATGCCGTGGTTATTGAAGAACTGGAGGAAGAACCGGATAGGAAACTGCTCCAGAACAACCTCCGGGGCGGACCAGATCGCCGACCCCATGGGGACGATGTAATAGCTGCGGAAGTAGCCGGAAAAGCCGTGCCGGTCCAGGTAGTGGCCGAGGGTTTCCTGGTCATCCAGGGTGCCGGCGTCCAGGTCTGCCCGGGTCTGCCGGTTGAACCGGAGAATCTCCCGGATCATTTTCAGAAAGGGCAGGTTGGCAATGTTCCGGCGCTGGGCAAACAAGGTGTTCAGGCTGGTGCCGTTGTACTGCAGGCCGTTGGCCGGCGAGTCCACGCTGAAGCTCATGTCGCTTTCTTCGGAGGCCACGCCGAGCCTGTCCATAAGCCGGATAAAGTTCGGGTAAGTCCAGTCATTAAAGACGATGAATCCGGTGTTCACCGGCCACTCCCGGCCGCCGGCGCTGACCATGCGGGTGTTGGTATGGCCGCCGGCGTAGTTGCCCGCTTCAAACAGCGAGACCTCATGCTTCTCGGAAAGTAGCCAGGCGGCCGTCAGACCGGAAACGCCGGCGCCGATAACCGCGATACGCTGGGGGGTGTTGCTCATGTTGATCAGGATTCCTGGGATGTGTTTCTGGCCATGCGTGCGGCCATCCGGTCAATAACGCCCTGTGGCAGGTTACCCAGCAGACGCAGTGTCCAGGTGAACCGCTTCGGGAATTCGATGGAGTGATGCCCCTTCTGCAGGCCTGCAATGATTCGCCCGGCAGCATCGTCTGCCTCGATCAGGAAGGGCATGGGAAAGTCGTTGCGATCGGTGAGCGGGGTCTTTACAAAGCCCGGGGATACCAGGAAAACCTCAATGCCTTCCCGGGCCAGATCGGCCCGCAGAGACTGGGCAAAATAGGCCAGGGCCGCCTTGGAAGCCCCGTAGCCTTCCGCCCTCCCGAAGGGAAACCACCAGGCTGACGAACCAACGATCGCCACCGCTGCAGGGCGACCCAGTTCCCGTGTCCGGCGCAGGTGGGGCAAGGCCCGTTCCACGGAGAGGACGGTACCCATCACGTTGGTTTCAATATTGCGCCGGATCAGCTCACTGTCGAACTGACTCACATCAAGATATTCACAGGTTCCGGCGTTCAGAATAGCCAGGTCCAGGGAGGCTGCATCAGCCAGGGTAGACCCGACCTGATCCAGCTCTGATAGGTTGGTGGTATCCGCCCGTGCGCTGTCCACCCGGTCCGGAGCCAGGGTGACCAGCTCATCCAGGGCCGACTGGCGTCGGCCGGTCACCACCAGCGAATGGCCATCGTGGATCAATCGCCGGGCAAGGGCTTCGCCGATGCCGGAAGTGGCACCGGTCAGCCAGACCCGGGAGGCAGAACGCAGGAAGCCGCTCATGTGGCGTAATTCCGGACCCAGCGAATGGCACCACCCAGCACCGGCAGGTTGCCGTAGAGCAGTTCTGCACCGTCGAAGTAGTCCCGGTGGAACTGCACGCGCCCTCCATGAATAGTGAGGTGGCTCATGCCGTGCACGGTGATTTGCCGGCCCCGTCGCAGCCTGGGATGTTCCAGGTGCATGACCCAGGCAAGGCAGGCCTGGTCACCGCTGATGATGACCTCCGTAAAGTCGAACCGGCAGGAGCGGACGTTGGTGTACACTTTTTCAAAATAGGCCTGGAGCGCCTTTCTGCCGTTCACTGCTCCAAAGGGGTCAGTAAAGCGGATGTTGTTACTGTAGACCTCGGCCAGGCCGGTCACGTTACCCGAAGACAGGGTGTTGAACAATCGCTGAAAGCGCTCCACCGTGGCCGGCACGGCTTCGTTCTGGTAAATGTCAGTGGCCGTAGCCGTAGTGCCAGGGATGCTCATGAGCTCCTCCGCTGCAGATCAAGACGACGGGTTTCTTCACGGATGGACTCCGGAACCGGTTTAAGGTCATGGATGATACCGGCCTTGGACAGCAGCCAGAGTCCGTAGTAGGTCAGGTCGATCTCGTACCAGCGGAATCCCTGACGGGCCGACTGGGGCCAGCGGTGATGGTTATTGTGCCAGCCCTCGCCAAAGGTGATCAGTGCCAGCCAGAAGTTGTTACGGCTGTCGTCAGCGGTCTCGAACCGGCGGGAACCCCAGACATGGGACAGGGAGTTGATGGACACCGTGGCGTGGAACAGCGCCACCGTCGAAATAAAGAATCCCCAGACCAGCAACTGAAGCCCGTTGGTGCCAAGCCCGGGGGCCCAGGCAGCGAGCGCCTCACCCAGGGCGTAAATGGCGACCGCGAAGACAGCAGGAACAAGGGCATCGAAGCGGTTAATGAATCGCAGCTCAGGGTAGCGCAGCCAGTCCTTGACCCGGCGCTCCTCGGTCCGGAAGGCCGCATCGCAGGTAAACCAGCCCACATGGGACCACCAGAAACCGCCCTGGTGGGGAGAGTGGAGGTCTTCCTCCCGGTCCGAATGCTGGTGGTGGTGGCGGTGGTGGGCTGCCCACCAGAGCGGACCCCGCTGGGCGGCACTGGCACCGAGAATGGCGAAAACCAGTTGCCAGCTACGGGTGGTCCTGAAGGTCTTGTGTGAAAAGTACCGGTGGTAGAAACCGGTGATGGCGAACATGCGAAGTGCAAAGAACGCGACAGCAAACAGTATCGCAAAGGTGCTCACACCGGTGAGGAGCGCCAGGAAGCAGGCCAGGTGCAGAGCCACGAAAGGCATCACCCTGAGCATGCTGAAGCGTCGGGAAGTCAGATCGAGTTGATCCGATCCGGCCTCGGAATCGAACCATCTCAGAATGTCCGTTAGCCAGGACTGGACTCTGGTCATACAGGTAAAACCTTTTTGGCTGTTGAAGCGGGCATGGTCTGCAGTCACTGTTTCGGTGCGGGACTGCTGGCATTCTTACGTAACCGACCCCTGTATCGGATGTTTGGGAAATCATGATTGATACGCAAGACTCACAGACTGTTATACGACGGCTGGCTATCGTTGGTTCAGGGCTGGCCGGCCTGACCGCCGCCCGCAAGCTGGCGGCAGCCGGCGTAGACGTTACCCTGTTCGAAAAAGGCCGTGGCCCCGGCGGTCGTATGGCCTCAAAGCGCCTCAGCAAACCGGCGGACAGCTCGGCGGATATTGGTGCCCAGTATTTCACCATCCGTAACCCGGCGTTCCGGCAATTCCTGACGGACCATGCCGGCACCGGGTGCTGGGGCACATGGGGTGGTCGGTTCCGGTATCAAGGCGCCGATAACGGCTGGCAGAGCATGCGGCCGGCGGAGCGCTATGTGGGCATTCCGCGCATGTCTGCCATCACCCGCTCACTCTCTTCCGGGCTGGCAGTACGGGCCGGAGTCCGGATTGCGAGCCTTGACCGGGATGGGGATGACCTGTGGCGACTGACCGATACGGAAGGCCGGGTCTACGAAGGCTTTGATACGGTGCTGCTGACACCGCCACCGGCCCAGACCATCGATCTGCTCAAGGACAGTGGCCTGTCGATGCTGGCCAATGACTTCAACCTGCAGATCAGCCGCATGCAGGCCTGCTGGACAGTCATGGCGTACTTCCCCGAAGGCGCCGGTGCTGACTTCGAGGCGCTTATGCCCAACAGCCCGCTGCTGAACTGGGCAGCCAACAACTCCAGTAAACCCGGACGCCAGGACGAGGGCGAGTGGTGGGTGCTGCACGGCGACCCGGACTGGTCCGATGCAAACACAGAGGCCGCCCCGGACCAGGTAGCTGACCAGTTACTGAAAGAGTTCCACCAGTATGGCGACATCACTGCCGCCCCGGGCACGGTGAACGTCCACCGCTGGCTATACGCCCGCCCAAAGGCCAGAACGGGCCCGGGTCACCTGTGGTTCCAGGGTGAACGAATTGCGATTGCCGGCGACTGGCTGGATGGTGGCCGTGTGGAGGGCGCATTCAACAGTGCGGACGGCCTTGTCAGCCGGCTGGCGTCCCTCGGCCTGGTTCAGGGGCTCTGATCAGCCGGTGTTGCCCGTTGCCTCGGTCACATCCTGTGGCCTGAGATAGAAATGGGTAATGGTGCCGTCGCCAAACTTGCCAAAGAAAGCGCTGACATCAGTGATGCGCCGCAGGCTTCGGCGGCGGCTGACCGGGTCCCGGACCAGCACCTGGATGCCATCGAAATTCGCCCCAATGCGTGAAAACTTAGCCCTCATGGTGCAGGTCACGACGTCTGCCGGCGGCAACTGCAACTCCCGGGCGAGCCAGCGTCGGTGGGCGCCGATCTCGTCCGGCTCCAGGTTCTCCCGGGTATCCAGGTGCCGCAGCTTGACCCGGTCCACGATGCACCGGGAGTAGCTTGCCGGGCGACGGCGGGCAATGCGGCGGAAGGCTTCCCAGAAGAAGCTGTCGGTCAGGTCGGCAAAATACTGCATGTCGCTGAGGCAGGTGTTCACCCAGTCGAAGATTTCCGGGTCTTCCAGCGCCTCGTTGATGGCTTCCCGCAACAACCAGTCAAAACCCAGGGCCGTCTTGTGGGCGTAGACCTTGCGGTACATCTGGTGGCGGCTGTAGACAAAGTCTTCCAGCGCCCCGAGCCCTTTGTGGGTAATTGCCAGCCCCAGCCAGGGGGTGCGGGTGTCCCAGCCAAAGCGCAGGTTGCTGAGCAGGTGGTCCAGGTTGAAACCGCCGATCGTCACAGAGGAGTGAAAGCCGTCCCGGAGCATGTAGTCCGCCCGGTCAGCGTCGATTTCGCCGGACACTATCGATGACAGCATGTTCATCACCAGGGCCGGAATATCGGCCCTGCGGAGACGGCCTGCCTCCGAATCTTCCCCGGCGATAAACTCCCAGAAGGTATGGGCGTGGCGGGAGAAGGCCTCGCTGGGGGTTACCTCGGTGGTTTCCATGATGCCCATCACGTCCTGTACGTAAAGACCGGCCGCCTCCAGGTCGATGCTGGTCAGAATGTCGTGGGCGACCCGCACGGAGTAGTGTTCATGCTCCAGCTCTTCCGGCGGTGCGCGAAAATAGGCCCGGTAGTCAGCGCCTTCCCAGAGTTGCTCAAACCGTCCCGGTTGTGCCATCAGCTCATGGATACGCCGGGCCTGGGTAAACTGGTGGGAGAAACTGGAGTGGCCACTGTCATGGAGCAGGCAGCCCAGGCGAATGGTTTTCGCCAGGTAGTCTATGGCGTCCAGCTGGCTCAGGGTGAGGTCCACCTGCTCGCTGAGCTGGCGCTCACGGAGATAGGCGTCAATCATGGCGCGGAACATGCGCCCACCCACATGCATGACCCCGACACTGTGCAGAAAACGGGAATGGGTGGCGCCCGGAAACACCAGACTCAGGATGTCATTCTGGCAGATATTGCGAAGCCGCTGGAACAGCGGGTGGTCGATAACCTGTATTTCATGGCGATATAGGGGTATGCCCCCGTGAACCGGATCCATAATGATCTTGTCATAGGCTCCGAGAAGATCATTCACCGCCTTGCGCATGGTTAAACCTCGCAGGAAAACATTGTGGTACTTGTTATATCACACCACCGTGCCAGAATACCCGGTATAAGCAGTGGCTTATCCAGAACAAGACCGCGAACGATAAAGGCCAGAGCATGACAGCGCGCACCGAGCGCATATTGATTATTGATCCGGACGAGGCCGCCAGGGCAGACCTGGACCGCTACCTGGTTTCGCGGGGCTTCTATGTGCACGGTTATGCCAATATCGCAGAGGCCCGCCGGCTGTTCGACGACCGGCCGCCGGACGTCATCTTCGCGGACCTGCCGCCGGCCATCATCAACGAACTGACCGTGTGCCTGAAAGACGAGGGGGGCTTCCTTCCCCTGATTGCCTATTCCCGGGTTACCGAGGCCGATCAGGTCATCGAGGCGCTGCGTGCCGGGGCGGCGGACTTCATTCTCAAGCCGCTCTCTGACAAATCTGTGGTGGAAGACGTGCTGGGCCGGCTGTTTGACCGGGTAAGGATACATCGGCTTAATCAGCTATACCGCCAGGAACTGGAAGAGGCCAACTCCGACCTGCGGGAAGGTATTTCCGAGTTACGGGCAGACCAGCGGGCAGGGCGCAAGGTGCAGATGAAGATGCTGCCCGACCACCAGGTGATCCTCAACGGCCTGGCCATCGACCACCTGATCAAGCCGTCCCTGTTCCTGAGCGGCGACTTTCTTGACTACTTCCGGATATCAGAAGATGAAACCCTGGTCTACATCGCGGACGTATCAGGCCATGGTGCCAGCTCCGCCTTCGTCACCGTACTGCTCAAGAACCTGACCAACCGGCTGCAGCGTAACCTGCGCCGCGGCTCTTCCGACGACATACTGTATCCGGAGCGGTTTCTCCAGCGCATCAACTCGGAGCTGCTGGATACCGGGCTGGGCAAGCATGTTACCGTGTTTGTGGGCATTATCTCGGCCTCGAGACGCAGCCTGCGCTACGCTGTGGGGGCGCACTTTCCGATGCCGGTGATCGACTTCGATGATGGCGAAACCCGTTTCCTGGAAGGGTCCGGTTTGCCGGTAGGCCTGTTCGAGGAGCCGGAATGGGAGGAGTATGAAGTACCCCTGCCAGGCCCGTTTCATCTGTTTCTGTTTTCGGACGGTATACTGGAAGTACTGGACGCGGAAAATCTGGATAAAAAGGAACAGCAACTACTTGAACTCATATCGGGAGGCCGTCACACTATCGCATCGTTGAGCGAGGCTCTGCACCTTGAAGGTAAGTCAGAGCTTCCTGACGACATCGCGATCATGTCGGTTAGCGATATAAGGCTGACCGACCCCGATCTGCAAGGTGTATCGGTCACTGATGCCGGGAAGCCGGCGGGGGCCAGGTGAGGCAGACTCACCGGGCGTTTCCGTTTTGTCGAACGACTGGCAGTAGAAGACATGGCTGGCTACAAGATTCTGCAGGCTGAGAAGCAGGGGATCTACGTCCTCAAGTTTATTGGAGAAATCCGTCTCAACCTGTGCTCGACGCTGGATAACCTGGTGGAATCCATCACATCGGATCCTGCGTTCAAGACCGTGGTTATCGATCTGACCGAAACCGAGGTGATCGACAGCACCACCCTCGGCCTGCTGGCCAAGATCGCCATGGCCGCCAAGAGGCAGAGCCATTTTCTGCCGACCCTGATTTCAACCAATCCGGATATTACCCGAATCATTACATCGATGGGGTTTGACCGGATTTTCATTATTGTGCGCGAGCCTGCCTCGCGTATCGAGGAACTCGAAGAGATCCCCGTGCTACGTGCCAGTGAGCAGGAGGTTCGGGATAAGGTACTGGATGCCCACCGTGTGCTGATGGGGCTGAACAGCCGCAACCGGGAAGAGTTTCACAACCTGGTTCGGGCCCTGGAGTGTGAGGACACGGGCTGAGTTCAGCGCAGACGCCAGCTACGCCCAATGACACGACAGGGCCGATACGGAAGCACTATGTCTGAAACTACACGGCCCGGTAACGGGCACACCTCCGCAAACCCTTCCCAATTACCTGGAAGTAAACACGACGTTGCCGTCCTCGGGGGGGGCAGCTTTGGCACTGCCATGGCCAAGGTGTTGTGTGAGAACGGCCACCGTGTCCATTTCTGGATGCGGGACGAGCAGCAAGTCCAGGAGTTGAAGGAGAATCGCACCAATAGCCGTTACATGCCCGATGTCCGCATTGAGGGCGACCTCCTGCCAACCACCCGCTTTGCCGAGACCCTCGCGAACGCCGAGATCGTGTTTGTCGCCATTCCCAGCAAGGCCTTCCGCGAGGTCATTCGTGCCCATGCGGGCGATTTCCGGCCGAACCAGATCGTCATCAGTCTGACCAAGGGGATTGAGCGGGACGGTTTCAGGCTGATGAGCGAAATACTGCAGGAAGAAATCCCCCGTACGCGCATCGGTGTATTGAGTGGCCCCAACCTGGCAGCGGAAATCGTCAACCGGGAGTTGACCGCAACGGTGATTGCGGCAAAAGACCCGGACGTAAGGCGAACCGTCCAAGAGTTGCTGGGCTGTGATTATTTCCGGGTCTACGCGAATGTCGACATCTACGGGGTCGAGCTATCGGGGGCGCTCAAGAATATCTATGCCGTCGTGGCGGGAATGGGGGCAGCGCTGGATCTGGGCGAAAACGCCCGAGCCATGTTGCTCACCCGTAGCCTTGCCGAGATGAGCCGCTTTGCGGTGAGCCTGGGCGCGAATCCCATGACCTTTATGGGACTGGCTGGTATAGGCGACCTGGTCGTAACCTGTACCTCGTCCAAGAGCCGGAACTTCCGGGTGGGTTATGCGGTAGGCAAGGGCGCCCGCCTGGAAGACGCTGTAGCGGAGCTTGGCCAGGTGGCCGAGGGCATCCACACCTTGCTACTGGTCAAGGAAAAGGCCGAGGACGTGGGCATCTACATGCCACTGGTGCGGGGCCTCTATGACATCCTCTACGGTGGCGCCTCCATCAAGGCCGTTATCAATGGCCTGATGACCGCTGTCCAGAACTCTGATGTGGAATTCATTCTCCCCAGAACCCTGGCAGGGCAGGGCTGAGTCGTGAAAGTGCTGGTGATGCGCCATGGCGAAGCTGGCTGGCACTCCGTTGACCAGCAGCGCGAACTCACCGAGGCAGGGCGCTATGGAACGGGCAGGGTGGTTCACCAGATCGCAGAGTCCCCCTGGCGTCCCCGGGAGATCTGGTGCAGCTCATTGGTTCGCGCCCGCCAGACCGCCGCAATCGCTTCCGAGATCCTAAACTGCCGGGTCACCGAGAAACCCTTCCTGGCACCGGATGACGACCCGGGCCTCTGCCTCGATGCGCTGCTGGAAGAGTCGCCGGCAACTCGTTTGCTGATCGTCTCCCACATGCCCCTGGTTGGTGCCCTGGCAACACTGCTTGTGGATGCCCATCGCCAGGGCATTCCGTTCATGACGAGTCAGGCTATCGCCCTCGAAATGCCGGTGGTGGGCCCCGGCTGCGCCGATCTGAAAGCCCAGTTCCTGCCCTGATGGCTGACCACGCCTGAGTGCCAGGCGGCCTTGTGACAGGACCCGATGACGGGTTGCAACTTCCCGTGTCCGGCCCCATTTCTACTTGATAAGATTACTGTTTCCCGCACCGTTTCATACACCCTGCAGGAGAGACCCATGAGCCAGGACCCGAAACGTCTTGTAGATCAGGTGAAAGCCGCCGCTGAAGGTGCCAGTCTGCCACCCATCGAAAAATGGAACCCGGAGCTTTCCGGCGATATCGATATACGAATCGCCCGCGATGGAAACTGGTATCACGAAGGTGAGCTGATTCAGCGTGAAGCGATTCCGCGCCTTTTCTCGACCATCCTTCGGCGTGAGGATGACGGTGAGTACTACCTGGTTACGCCGGTAGAGAAGTGGCGCATCCAGGTAGAAGACACACCGCTACTGGCTCACAGCCTGGAAGTCGCTGGTACTGGCGACAGCCAGGTACTGGCAGTAACCACCAATTTCGGCGAGCGCCTGCTGCTGGGACAGGACCACCCCCTGGAAGTGGGTACCTATGACAGCGACGGCAGCCCGCGTCCGGTGGTCCACGTTCGGCGCGGCCTGGAAGCGAGGCTGGTTACCGCCGCCTATTATGAACTGGCGGACCTCCTGGTGGAGCAGCCCTCCGGTGAAAGCGCTGCACTCGGTGTCTGGAGCAATGGTGAATTTTTTCCGGTAGGTAACGGTTGAAATACGCCAGCCCGGCTCCACCAATGGGGGCAACACGGTAGAAAACGCAGTCTGACCCTTGTTAGACTGTCTTTTAGATCTTGTTACCGAGCCCGGCTCTCTAACGAGGCCCGGTGGTCGTTAGTTCCTCTGTGCAGTCCGACTGTTCAAGATCATCGATCATCCGTTTTTACATTTACAGTCATTGCGACATGCAAGGAGAAACCATGGCCCAACCTCGCGTTGTTACCATTCACTACACACTGACCAATGATCAGGGAGAAGAGCTGGACTCCTCCCGCGTGGAAGGTCGTGAGCCACTGTCGTATCTGGAAGGTGCACAGAACATCATTGGCGGGCTGGAAAGCGCGCTGACCGAAAAGGATTCTGGCGACCAGGTCAAGGTATCCGTCGACCCGGCCGAAGGTTACGGCGAGAAGAACGACGAACTGATCCAGCCGGTTCCGCGCTCCGCGTTTGAGGGTGTCGACACCATTGAGCCGGGTATGCAGTTCCAGGCGCAGACTCCGGGTGGCCCCCAGATTGTTCGTGTTGTTGAAGTAAACGACGAAACCGTCACTATTGATGCAAACCACCCGCTGGCCGGCGAAACCCTCCACTTTGACGTGGAAGTGGTAGAAACCCGTCCGGCAACCGACGAAGAGCAGGAGCACGGTCACGTGCACTGATGGCTTGCGTCAAGGTTACATAGAAAGCGGCTCCTGCGGGGGCCGTTTTTTTATGTCCGCACAAAAGCCGGCCGCCACCGCCTCGTGGCCGGGAAGGGTGAGCGTATTTTACGGGCGCAAAAAAGGCCGGAGCGAACCCCGGCCTTGCTTTGCTGCTATCCGATCCGTTCTTACATGTTCGGATAGTTGGGACCACCGCCACCTTCCGGCGTGACCCAGGTGATGTTCTGGGCCGGGTCCTTGATATCGCAGGTCTTGCAGTGAACACAGTTCTGGGCATTGATCTGGAACTTCTTGCCACTGCCGTCCTCGGCCTCTACTACCTCGTACACGCCGGCCGGGCAGTAACGCTGCGCTGGCTCGTCGTACTTGGGCAGATTGTGCTCGATGGGAATCGACGGATCCTTCAGCCTCAGGTGAATCGGCTGATCTTCCTCATGGTTGGTGTTGGAAATGAACACCGAGGAGAGCTTGTCGAAGGTCAGGGTATTGTCCGGCTTCGGGTAATCGATTTTCTTGCACTGGTCCGCCGGCTTCATGGTGGCGTAGTCCGCCACCGTGTCATGGAAGGTCATGGGCAGCGGACGGCCAAGGATATTCTGCTCGATAAAGGCGATGGCACCACCGCCGATATGACCGAACTTGTGCATGGCCGGACCGAAGTTGTGCTCCTTGAACAGCTCTTTGTAAAGCCAGCTGTTCTCGAAACGCTCCTGGAAGCTGCTGATTTCCTCGCCGTTCTTGCCGTCCTTCAGTGCCTCGAACACGGCCTCGGCACCCAGAATGCCGGACTTCATGGCGGTGTGAGAGCCCTTGATCTTGGAGAAGTTCAGGGTACCGGCGTCACAGCCCAGCAGCAGGCCACCCGGGAAGCTCATTTTCGGCAAGGAGTTCAGGCCACCCTTGGTGATGGCTCGCGCGCCATAGGACACGCGCTTGCCACCTTCCAGATACTTCCTTATCTCCGGATGCGTCTTGAGCCGCTGCATTTCGTGGAACGGGCTCACATGCGGGTTGCTGTAGGACAGGTCAGTGATCAGGCCCACGTAGACCTGACCATTTTCCAGGTGGTACAGGAAAGAACCGCCAGTGCTCCCGGATTCATTCAGCGGCCAGCCGGTGGAGTGAACTACCAGGCCCGGCTCATGCTTCTCCGGGTCGATGTCCCACAGTTCCTTGATGCCGATCCCGTAATGCTGCGGATCCTTGCCTTCATCCAGCTTGAAGTCGTTGATCAGGCGCTTGCCCAGATGACCGCGGCATCCTTCAGTGAACAGGGTGTACTTGGCGCGCAGTTCCATACCCGGCATGTAGCCGTCTTTCTGCCCGCCATCGCGAGCTACGCCCATGTCACCGGTAATGATTCCTTTTACCTGGCCGTCTTCGACAATGGTCTCGGCAGCAGGGAAGCCAGGATAAACCTCAACTCCAAGGGCTTCAGCCTGCTCGGCCAGCCAACGGCACAGGTTGCCCAGACTGATGATGTAGTTGCCTTCGTTGTGCATGTTCTTGGGAACGAAAGCATTGGGGATCTTGGTGGCCTTGTCCTGACTCTTCATCAGGAAGATGTCGTCCCGGGTGACCGGGGTGTTCAGGGGGGCGCCGCGCTCTTTCCAGTCCGGGAAGAGTTCATTCAGGGCGGTGGGTTCAAACACCGTACCGGCGAGGATATGGGCACCGATCTCGGAGCCTTTCTCGACGACACAGACGGTCAGTTCCTCGCCGGCTTCCTGGGCCAGTTGCATGGTGCGACAGGCTGCCGAGAGACCGGCAGGCCCCCCGCCGACGATCAGAACATCAAATTCCATTGATTCGCGTTCCACGTTGGTCTCCTCAAACTTCTCATCAGTTGAACAGAAGGAATCTGGCACGTTCGGGCGCCGACCGGATTCAGCCGGGGCAGATGATGCGCCGGGCACTCACTGCGTCTGTCCCTTCATCTTTAATGGTTTGCTGAACACGTCACATGTTAGCGACCAGGGTCGGCATAGCGTGCCCGCGCTCAGGGCAAAACGGACATGTTACCGGACAACTGGCTGTTAAACGACAGTTTAACCTGCTTTTTCCTCAGTTCAAACGATCGTTTGAAAGTGGTGCCGCTTTCTGGCATCGTTCGAACACTCCGGTTACGGAACCGTTTAGTGAAAGCAACCGGATAGCAAGCAAAGCGAATTATACCATAAGTTGCGAAACAGTGTTTCAAAAATGAAACCAAAAACGGCTTTTCAGGGCCAAAAACAGAACATGCCAGGCGGAAAAACACCGGAAAAAATCCCTGAAATGCCTTGCAAAGCCGCCGTGATGCTGCATTTGCTATTGACCCACCGGGTCTTTGCCTTCAGTATTATGGCGCCCTGACAGCAGGTCCAATGGAGTTTTTGCTGTTTGAATCAAGGTTCGGCCGCGGCTTCGCGAGCGGTCGGAGCGACAGGAATCATGAATACTCTGGCGTTACCAGCCTGGCGGTTTGTTCCCGGGTGGTTCAGGCGAGAGTCTTTCTGATTACGAGTCATTAAACCCATCGTAGAAGAACGAGGAATCTATGAAGGTTCTGGTCGCTGTAAAACGAGTTATCGACTACAACGTGAAGGTTCGCGTCAAGCCGGACAACTCCGGTGTTGATCTTGCCAACGTCAAGATGGCGATGAACCCCTTCTGTGAAATCGCGGTTGAAGAAGCGGTTCGCCTGAAGGAAAAGGGCGTCGCCAGCGAGATTGTGGTGGTATCCATTGGCCCGAAGGCTGCCCAGGAGCAGATCCGCACAGCCCTGGCCCTGGGTGCTGACCGCGGTATCCACGTGGAGACAGACGAAGAAGTCCAGTCCCTTGAAGCTGCCAAGCTGCTCAAGGCGGTTGTCGAGAAGGAAGAGCCGAAGCTGGTTATCCTCGGCAAGCAGTCCATCGACTCCGACAACAACCAGACTGGCCAGATGCTGGCCGCCCTGACCGGTATGGCCCAGGGTACCTTCGCTTCCGAAGTTGCTGTCGAGGGTGAAAAGGTCAACGTGACCCGTGAGGTTGACGGCGGCCTGATGACCGTCTCCCTGAACCTGCCGGCTGTTGTTACCACTGACCTTCGTCTGAACGAGCCACGGTACGCTTCTCTGCCGAACATTATGAAGGCCAAGAAGAAGCCGCTCGAAGGCACGACTCCGGCAGATCTGGGTGTCGATATTGCACCACGCCTGGAAACCGTCAAAGTGGAAGCGCCTGCTGCCCGCAAGGCTGGCATCAAGGTAGAAGACGTAGCCCAGCTGGTCGACAAACTGAAGAACGAAGCGAAGGTGATCTAAATGAGCATCCTGGTATTTGCTGAACACGATAACAGCAGCCTCAAGCAGGCTACCCTGAGTGTCCTGGCTGCTGCCAAGGAAATCGGCGGCGATATCGACGTTCTGGTTGCCGGCGAGAACTGCGGTGCGGTTGCCGAACAGGCTGCCAAGGCCGATGGCGTCAGCAAGGTGCTGGTCGCCGACAACGCCGCCTACGGTCACAACCTGGGTGAGAACCTGGGCGAGCTGGTCGCTGAAGTTGGCAAGGGCTACAGCCACATCATGGCCGCTGCCGGCACCACCGGCAAAGACTTCATGCCGCGGGTTGCTGCGCTGCTGGACGTTGCCCAGGTCTCCGACATCATGGGCGTTGTGGACGCTGACACCTTCGTTCGTCCGATCTATGCCGGTAACGCCATCGCGACCGTCAAGTCCAAGGACAGCACCAAGGTAATCACTGTTCGCCCAACCGCATTTGATCCGGTCGCCGGAGAAGGCGGTTCCGCGGCTGTCGAGAACCTGGATGTGGTCAAGGACGCTGGTCTTTCTTCCTTTGTTAACGAAGAACTGGCCAAGTCTGACCGTCCGGACCTGGCAAGCGCCTCCATCGTTATCTCCGGTGGTCGTGGCATGCAGAACGGCGAGAACTTCAAGATGCTGGAGCAGGTTGCTGACCTGCTGGGTGCCGCAGTTGGCGCATCTCGCGCGGCTGTTGATGCCGGCTTCGTGCCCAACGACATGCAGGTCGGTCAGACCGGCAAGATCGTTGCTCCGCAGCTGTATGTTGCCGTGGGCATCTCCGGTGCCATTCAGCACCTGGCCGGTATGGGCGACTCCAAGGTGATCGTTGCAATCAACAAGGACGAAGAAGCGCCGATCTTCCAGGTAGCCGACTACGGTCTGGTGGCGGACCTGTTCGAAGCCGTTCCCCAGCTTGAAGAGGAACTGAAGAAAGTCCTGTAAGGGCTTGCTTCGACAGAAAAAGGGGCGCTTGCGGGCGCCCCTTTTTTGTTCCTGTCACAAAGAACCATCCCGCTTACTCCATGCCCGGGTTCGCTCTGCTATCCTTGCAGACTCCCGGTTCATGTTCATTGATAACCACTGTTCACAAAGGAGCAATCGCCATGGAAACCCCGTTCGATATTGTGCTGTTCGGCGCCACCAGCTTTGTCGGAAAGATCCTCACTCGCCGGATGGCTGAGCGGCACGGTTTTGGACACGGGGATGACGGGCAGGGCGCCCAGGGGCAGCAACCGGTACGCTGGGCCATCGCCGGTCGCTCCAAGGCGAAGCTGGACAGGCTTAAAGACGAACTCGGGCCGGCGGCAGTTAACCTGCCCATGGTGATTGCGGACGCGAGCGATGAGGATTCGCTGACTGCGATGTGTGAACAGACCCGGGTCGTGGTTTCGACAGTCGGACCCTACGCACTTCATGGCGAACCCCTGGTAAGGGCCTGCGTGGAAACCGGCACTGATTACTGTGACCTGACCGGTGAAGTACAGTGGATACGACGGATGATCCAACTGTACGAGGAGCGGGCAAAGATCACCGGAGCACGCATCGTCCATTGCTGTGGGTTTGATTCCATTCCCTCGGACATGGGGGTGTGGTTCCTGCAGCAGGAAGCCATCTCCCGCTTCGGCCAGCCCTGTCAGCGGGTGAAAATGCGTGTGAAGGCGGCCAAAGGAGGTCTTTCAGGCGGTACCGTGGCAAGCCTGATGAACGTGATCCGGGAAGCGGCCTCCAACAAGGCCCTGCGCAAGGAGTTGGCCAACCCGTTTTCCCTGTGTCCTCCGGACCATCGCTCGGTTACCCGCCAGCCCAACGTCAAGGCAGCAGAATTCGACCAGGACCTGGAATGCTGGGTGGCGCCGTTTCTGATGGCCGCCATCAATACCCGCGTGGTGCACCGTTCCAACGCGTTACTTGATGCCCGTTACGGAACCGAGTTCCAGTATGACGAAGCCATGATGACCGGGCGTGGCCTGAAAGGACGGGGAAGGGCGCTGGCTGTGGCCGGTGCCATGGGTGGATTTGCCCTGGCCACCGCCATTAAGCCCACCCGCTGGGCCCTGGAACGGTTCGTGCTGCCAGAATCCGGCGAGGGGCCGGACCAGACAGCCCAGCAAAAAGGCTTCTACGACCTGCGATTTATTGGCACCACGGAGGGTGGTGAGAGCCTGACGGTCAAGGTAACCGGTCAGGGTGATCCGGGATATGGTTCCACCAGCCGAATGCTCGCCCAGGCGGCGGAATGTCTTGCCTTTGATGTGGCAGAGGATGTCGCGGGCGGGTTCTGGACACCGTCGAGCCTGATGGATGGCGACCTGCTGAAGCGACTACAGGCCAACGCAAAGGTAACGTTCGAGGTTTTAGCGGCCTCAACTGCCTGAAACCCTAAGCGTCCTGCAGCCCCTGCTCCACAGGGGCTGTTAACTTTCCATTCGCTCGAACAGCGCCGCCATAATGTCGTCCATCGTCACGAACCCCAGCAGGCGGTTGTCTTCCAGTACCAGCAGGCGCTTCACCCGGTGTTCGCTCATCAGGGCAGCCACATGGCGCAGCCCGAGGCTTTCGCCAACGCTGATTACCGGCTTCGCGCAGACGTCGTAAACGTTGAGCAGGTCGATGTCGCCATCTTCCGCGATTACGGTCTTGAGGATATTGGTGTAGGTGATCAAGCCCCAGGCATCGTGTTCACTCTGCTGTTCTACGACCAGGGATTTGACACCATGTTGCTTCATCAGGGTCATCGCCTCCCGGATGGTGGCAAAGGGCGACACCTTGATTACTTCCCGAACCATCATGTCCCGAACTGTCAGCATCTGGGGCCTCCTATTCCTGTGAATTTTTGAGATGTTGCTCGAATTTCTCTACCTGGCTGAAATCAATCCCTCCCAGGTGCTCCAGCGGAAGGGTAAACACGATGCCACTGGAATCCTTGTTGTCCGGCATAATCACCTTCTGGATCGCCTTGAGAACCTCCAGCGACAGGCCCTTTTCCAGCACCATCAGCAGCACGCTCTGGCTGCCGTCGTAGGTCAGGCCAAAGAAGGTCTTTCGAGCAGTATTACTGACTCCCCGACCGGCCAGGATTGTAATGCCGCCAGCTCCCAGTTCCCGGGCCGCATCAATGCATTCCTGTTCCAGGTCTTCGGGAACAATGGCCGCAAGCGCGGAAAATTTCATGATTCTACCTCGCGTCGTCTGGTCATCCACTGGGCCAGTATGGCGTAGCCCATAACCGTCACAATGGGGAAAATTGAGGCAAAGGCAATGAGCCCGAAGCCGTCGATCAGAACGTTGCGCCCTTCGATGTTGGAGGCCAGGCCAATGCCCAGCGCTGTCACCAGGGGCACAGTCACTTCCGAAGTGGTTACGCCGCCAAGATCGTAGGCGAGGGCCACAATATACCGGGGGGCCGCCAGCGTCAGCAGAATGACCAGCGCATACCCGCCGATAATGTAAAAATGCATGGAGTCGCCCACGATAATGCGATGCACCCCGATGGTGATACCAACAGCCACACCGCAAGCCACCAGGATGCGAATGACGTTGCCGTTGATCTGGCCAGCGGCGGCTTCTTCAGCCTGCTGGCCGATGGCAATCAGGGCCGGTTCCGCCATTGTAGTGGCGAAGCCGATACTGAACGCAAACAGATAGACAAACAGATAGCCCTCAAGCGTAATCAGCTGCTCGGCCATACTGGTGCCGATGGGGAACAGGCCCATCTTCAGGCCGACCACAAATGCGTATAACCCCAGGATGACCAGCACAAACCCGAAAGCAACCCGGTGCGGGTTGGCGAGGGTCTTGCGTAACACCAGGTACTGGAAGATGAGCACGGTGGCAATGATAGGAAGCACATCCCGCACCATTCCCAGAAGCTCGCTGAGCATGGCCATTATGCCGGACGCCGGAAGCGTATCATCATCCGTCACCGACAAGGACACATCGCTGGACAGATCGTCACCCCCCCCGTACACGAAAATGCCATACAGCTGCACGGTAATCATGGGTACCATAACCGCGAGTGCCACCAGTCCGAATCCGTCAATCAACGGATTGCGGCCCCGGATGGAAGCCGCCAGTCCGATACCCAGCGCAGCAATCAGGGGTACCGTTACGACATTGGTGGTGACGCCGCCGGAATCATAGGCCAGTCCCACGATTTCAGGCGGCGAGAACCAGGTAACAATGACAACGGTGATATAACCGATGATCATGAACCAGTGGAGTGGAAAACCGAAAATGGTGCGGAACACCCCGAGTGCCGTCACAAACCCAACGGAAACCGCAACCAGCATTCGCAGGGTAAACGCGTCAATCCGGCCTCCGCTGATCTCCTGAGCCTGCATGGCGACGGCAATCAGTGCAGGTTCGGCCACCACCGCCGAAAAGCCAAGGGCAAAACCGAAGGCCAGCAGCACGGGCACGGAACCTTTGCGGGCAAACTGGTTCGAGAGGCTTCTGCCAACGGGGAATATACTGAGCTCCAGGCCCTGAAGAAAAAGCGCCACACCGGCGGCTACGATCAACAGGCCAACGGCCATACTGGCCAGGTTATCGGGAAGCTGCCGCAGTACCAGCACCTGGAAAAAAGCTACAACCACCACGATAGGAAGGAGGTTTTTCAGTGCGTGCAGGAAAGCGTTGGAAAAGGCTTTCAGATAGTACACTTCATCTCCGGTCCACCTTGGTGGTGCGAAAGCTGAGAGGAGAAAGATACAGGAATACAACAGGATATTGCCGGTTTAGTTAACCCGCTTTACTGATCTCCGTCAAGGTTCACGTGAATGTCGGTTCCGGGCAGGGCGGCAGCACCATGGCCGGCAAACACGCAGGTTCGTCCTCGCAACCAGGGTTCCATGGACGCGCGGATTTGCGCGATGGTCGCGCTGTCCACACCCGTGAATGGCTCATCCAGCAGCAGCAACCAGGAAGGTCGCAACAGGGCTCTGGCCAGGGCCAGGCGGCGGCGCTCACCGCCGGACAGCCCCCGCCCCTGTTCGCCAATCATGCTGTGGAGCCCATCGGGTAACCGCTCCATAAGGGGCGTCAGTGCGACGGCGGCCAGCACCGCATTGAGTTCCTGGTCCGTGGCGTCCGGCTTTGCGATACGCAGATTGGCGGCCACGGTATCGCTGAACAGGTGAGTACGCTGGGTCAGGTAACTGACACCGCTGCGCCAGTCGCTGGTGCGGACGGGTTCAAGCGAGTGGCCAGCCAGTGTCAGCTCACCGTGCCAGTTGTCGCTCAGCCCCGCCAACACATCCAGCATCGTGGACTTGCCGGCGCCGGACCGGCCAATGAGGGCCAGGCGGCTGCCCAATGGCAGGTCCAGGGAAACGGGGCGCACCAGGGCCTCTCCGTTCTGTTCCACAACGAAGTCGGCCAACTGCAGATTACCCGGGCCAGGATGCGAGTCATAAACGGTCGGGGAACGGGACTCGCCTTCAGCGTTCAGACGGCCGGCCGCACCAAGGGTCGCCCCGAGACGGCTGAAGGCGGCCGGCAAACCGGTAAACGCTTCTCCCAACCCGAGAACCGCCAGGGTAAACAACAAGGCGACCGGTCCGCTGAGCTCGCCAGTTTGCCAGAGCGACAGACCGGTCAGCATGGCAATCAATGACGCCAGCTGGACCGCCATTAAGGTCAGACCATTGGCCAGTGCGGCCTGCCGCTCAACCAGCAGGCGGGTGTTGTCCAGGGTGCGACTGTTGTGGAGCAGGGCATCGGCTTCCCTGGACCACAGGTGGGCGGCCTGGAGTTCCGCGTTGCCCTCGATCACATCCACAAAGCGGCCACGGAGGGCTTCCGCCTGCTCTCCCTGGTTGCGGGACGGCGACAGGGTGTGGCGGGCCAGCAGGTATAATACCAGCGGTAACAGCGCCAGGGGCACCAGCGACCCGATCAGCGGAGGTGCCACCACGGCCATCACCAGGCCAGCGAGCAACAGGCCAGCCAGGGCCAGACCAGGCGGGGCAACCAGTTGCAGATAAAGGGTGTCCAGCGCATCAATATCAGCAATCAGTCGGTTCAGCCAGTCTGCCGGGCGCTTTCCCCCAACCCGGTCGGGCCGGGCCCTGGACAGACGGGCAAACAGGGCAACCCGCACATCGGCGAGTAACCGAAGCACTGTGTCATGGTTGTAAACCCGTTCCAGATAGCGGGATACGGTCCGGGCCAGGGCAAAAAAACGGATACCGCCACCCGGTGTGTAGATATCCAGCTGTACCGCGACGCCGGCTGCCAGCAGCAATCCGGTCAGGGCAGTGGCGGTGATAAACCAGCCCGACAGTGCCAGCAGGCCAACCCCCGCCAGTACCGTGGCAAACATCAGCAGACCGCCAACGACCAGCCTCCGCCAGCGGGCGGCAAGGAGCTCAAGCCAGGGCCGCAGTTCATTCATCCTGAAGCCTCCCGTTCACCAGGGTCAGACAACGATCAGCGGCAGCCAGCGCTGCCGGGTGGTGACTGGCGATAATGATTGTGGAACCCAGGTCCCGAAGTTGGCGTATGGCCTCCAGCAGGTAGTGCTCGCTGCGGGTATCCAGCCCGGCGGTAGGTTCGTCCATCAGGATCAACGGGTAGCGGGCCAGAAACAGCCTCGCCACAGCCAGCCGGCGGGCCTGGCCACCTGACAGACCTGCGCCACCTTCGTTTATGGGTGTCTCCAGGCCCTCCGTGCGTTGCCGGACCAGGTCACCCAGACCGACTTTCTCAAGGGCATCCAGCAACGCCTCATCGGTTGCTTCCGGTGCCACCATTCGCAGGTTGCCGGCCCAGGTATCCTGGCGAATGAACGGTGTCTGCCCCAGCCAGCCGAAGGGCCTGGCGCCCGGCGGTCCACCGTTCACGCGGACTGCGCCGCGTGTAGGCGCCAGAAATCCCGCAATCAGGTGGAGCAGGGTGGACTTGCCCGAGCCGGAGGGGCCGGCCACGGCAACCAGCTCGGCTTTCCTTCCGCCTTTTCCGACCACCAGTGACAAGGGCTCAAGGCCGATACGCCCATCGGGAAAAACAACGGATGCATGATCCACTTCCACCACGGCTGCGCTGTTTCCGGCCGCCCGCCCGGGCGAAACCGTGGCGGCGCCCGGACCCGTTGCAAGCCGTTGTTGCAGTTGCGCTGCCGCGCCCAGCGCTGTCGCCCGGTCGTGGTAATGCTGCGCCAACTGACGCAACGGCTGATAGAACTCCGGAGCCAGCAACAGAATGAACAGGCCGGAGAACAGGGTGAGATCCGGGGACGGACCGTAGGTGATATAGCCCAGTAAGCCGAAGCCGATGTAGATGGCGATCACTGCAATGGCCACGGAGGCGAAAAACTCCAGCACCGCCGAGGACAGGAACGCCACCCTCAGGGTCTTCATGTTTACCTGCCGGTACTGATCGGTGGCCTCGGCAATCTCGCGGGTGGCGGCACCGGTGTACTCGAACAGCTGCAGGGTGGACAAGCCCCGCAGGCGGTCCAGGAAATGACCGGACAGGCGCCCCAGGGTTTCCATATGTTGCTGGTTCAGCTTTTCCGCTCCCATGCCCACCAGGGCCATGAACAGGGGGATCAGCGGAGCCGACAACACCAGGAACAGTGCAGCCAGCCAGTCCAGCCAGACCACAGTGACCAGTATCAACAGGGGGACCACCACCGAGAGCACCATCTGGGGAAGGTAGTGGGCGTAGTACCCGTGCAGGGCTTCTACCTGATCCTGCCATTCTGACGCCAGAGTGCCCGCGGACGACTGACCGACACCGATAGGGCCGAGATGCTGAAAATGATCAAGCAGGTCCCGGCGCAGGGCCAGCCGTATCCGGTCACTGGCGCTGGCTGAAAAGCGGTTCTGCAGGGCAACGGCGGCAGCCCGCACGGCGATGGCGGCCAACACCATGATAACCGGGGCAACCAACTGGGCTGGAGCCTGTTTGCTCACCAGCACCTGATGAGTAATCCAGGCCATTCCCCCCAGCTGGAAGAAAGATGCAACGGCGGCCAGAATGCCCGCCAGAGCGGCGGCGCGTATGGTACCCAGGGCAGGGCGCTGGCGTTCCCTCAGCCAGCGTCCTGCCTCCCGGGTGGGCGTGTCGGGGGAGGGTTCAGGCACTCAGTGGTAGCCTTCCCCGGCACGGACCTTGCCGCGGAATACCCAGTAGGTCCAGGCGGTGTACCCCAGCACTACCGGAATCACGAACAATAAACCCAGCAACAGGAACAGTTGTGATCCATAGGCGGAGGATGCGTCCCAAAGGGTGTAATCCGGCGGAACCACGTAGGGCCATTTGCTGACGATCAGCCCCAGGTAAGTGCTGATAAACAGCCCCATGGTCGCCACGAACGGCATGCCGTCCTTATGCCGGCGAATGGCCCGGAAAATCTGCCAGGCACAGAACAGTCCGAAGGCGGGGAACACCCAGATCAGGGTCAGGTGATCAAACCAGCGGTCCCGCACGAACGGATCCACGAACGGCGTCCAGACGCTGATAACCACGAACACCACCAGCACAGCGGCCAGCAGAGGGAGAACCAGGCGGCGGGCCCACTGCTGCAGTTCATCTTCAGTCTTGAGCACCAGCCAGGTGGCGCCGAGCAGACTGTAACCGGCCAGCAGGCCCAGGCCAGTCAGCACAGTGAACGGTGTCAGCCAGTCCAGTGCGCCACCGACGTACACGCCGTTGGCCGTTTCAAACCCTTCGATATAGGCACCGACGACGACGCCCTGGGCAAAGGCGGCAACGGTGGAGCCACCGGCAAATGCCCAGTTCCAGAGGTAGCGGGAGGTATTGGCCTTGAATCGGAACTCGAACGCCACCCCCCGGAAAATCAGGCCTGCAAGCATCAGGAACACACCGATGTACAACGCCGGCAGGAGAATCGAATACACCATGGGGAAAGCTGCCAGCAGCCCGGCACCGCCGAGTACCAGCCAGGTCTCGTTGCCATCCCAGACCGGTGCTACCGAGTTCATCATCACGTCACGGGACTCATCATCCGGCGCGAACGGGAAGAGAATCCCCACGCCCAGATCGAAGCCGTCCATCAGTACATACATGATGACACCAAAGCCGATGATAAATGCCCAGATCAGGGCCAGATCAAACAGTTCCATATCAATGCCCCCCCTGACGGGCGATGTCTTCGTTGTATTCGAACGGTACATGGGACGCTGACAACGGACGTTTCGGGTGATCGGACGGATGCTCGGTGGTCTTTGCCTCCAGGCCGTCATGCAGCACGCGCATCAGGTAGTAGACGCCGGCGGAGAACACCAGTGCATACACAACGATATAACCTATCAGGGTAAACAGGGCCATGCCGCCGCTGAGGGAGGGTGTCACCCCCTCCGCCTGGGTCATCATGCCGTAGACCAGCCACGGCGCCCGACCAAACTCTGTCACAAACCAGCCGGAAAGCACCGCCACAAAAGGGGTGAGCGCCATAAGGCGAAGTCCCTGCAGGAACCAGTTGGTGGTCGCATACCGGCCGCCCCGGCGCAGAATCAGGCCGGCAATGGCAAAACCGATCATCAGGAACCCGAGACCCACCATAATGCGGAAGCTCCAGAAAACCAGGAAGACCGGCGGCTGCTCCTCCACCGGCGCAAGGTCGAGGCCGGGCACCTCACCGTCGATGTCGTGGGCGAGGATCAGACTTGCCATCCCGGGAATACCCACTTCAAAGCGGTTGGTCTGATTGGCCTGGTCGGGCAGGGCAAACAGCAGCAGCGGAACCCGGGTGCTGGTTTCCCAGTTACCCTCCATGGCAGCCACCTTTACCGGCTGATGCTCCTGGGTGTTCAGGCCATGGAAGTCACCAATCACAGCCTGGGCCGGGGCGATGAACAGCAGCATCCACAGACACATGGACAGTGCCTTGCGGTTGGCCTCAACTTCACGGCCGCGCAACAGGAACCAGGCACTAACCCCGGCCACCACGAAGCCACCGGTCAGGAAAGATGCCACCCCCATGTGCAGGAACCGCCAGTAGAATGACGGATTAAACAGTGCTTCGGACCATGAAACCACATGGAAAACACCGTCCCGGAGTTCGACACCGGCAGGTGTCTGCATCCAGCTGTTGGCGGAAAGGATCCAGAAAGAGGAAATAAAGGTTCCGAGGGCGACCATCAGCGCCGCAAACAGGTGAACCCCGGGCGGCACCTTGTCACGCCCAAACAGCAGCACCCCAAGAAAGGCCGCTTCAAGGAAGAACGCCGTCACCACCTCATAACTGAGCACCGGGCCCATGAAATTCGCTGTGGCCTGGGAAAAGTTGGACCAGTTGGTGCCGAACTGGAAGGACATGACAATCCCCGACACGACCCCCATCCCGAATACCACGGCAAAAACCTTGGTCCAGAAGGTAGACAACCGGGTCCAGACCGGATTCTCGGTCTTGAAAGCCAGGCCTTCGAGCACGGCTATGAAGGAAGCCAGACCGATGGTGAAGACCGGGAAAATCGCGTGGAAGGACACCACGAAAGCGAACTGTATTCGCGATAACAACAGGGGATCAAGCTCCATTGGAACCTCCGATAACCACACTGATAACAGGAAGTGACGGCACTTCCTTGAGGATAGCCTGCTTTACGTATGTGTAGTTATTGTTAAGTTCAGCAGCTAAGAAATATGGTACGCTCAAACGGTCATAAGCCAAGGGGCAGAATGTCGCAGCGCTTGTCTTATATCAATTATGGGAGACGCCTTGAGCTTTTACGAAGAACGCATCCTACCGCACCTGATTGACAAGGCCTGTTCCGTGGGCCAGGTGATGAAACTTCGCAGCCAGTTGGTGCCCCGGGCTCGCGGCGCTGTGCTGGAGGTAGGCATGGGCTCTGCCATCAACCTGCAATTCTACAACCCGGGCACGGTAGAGTTAGTGTACGGCCTGGAGCCTTCTCAAGGTATGCGCCTGAAGGCCGCAGACAACCTGGCCAGGTCCCGGGTGCCCGTCCAGTGGCTGGACCTTCCAGGGGAAGAAATCCCGCTTCCGGATAACAGTGTAGACACAGTCCTGCTGACTTTCACACTTTGCACCATCCCGGATCACCAGCGCGCCCTGGAGCAGATGATGCGGGTCCTAAGGCCTGGTGGAGAGTTATTGTTCCTGGAGCACGGCGAAGCCCCCGAGAACCCCACGCAGAAGTGGCAGCACAGAATCACCCCGGTCTGGAAAAAGTTCGCCGGCGGCTGCCACCTGAATCGTCCGATCGACCAGTTGATCGAGCAGGCGGGGTTTGACATTCGAGAGCTGGATAACTTCTACATGCCCAGGGCCCCGCAGATCGCCGGCTATCTTTATCTGGGCATGGCGGTGAACCCCGGCGCAGCTGAATGACGTCAGTGGCGAATCCTCCCAATTGCTTTGCACGCCATGGCCTTATACAATCCCGCCCGTCTTTTCCCTTCCGCAATGCCCGGGTGGTGAAATTGGTAGACACTGGGGACTTAAAATCCCCTGACCGTTAGGTCGTGCCGGTTCGAGTCCGGCCCCGGGCACCACTTGCGCCAGAAACGTTCATTGCTTTCGCCTCAGTTTCCTCCGCTTTCCCTCGTCTATTCCGACGATTTTTTAACCAAGCAGTTGATTGGTCAGTTGTTGCGAGACTATCGTGATAATTCAGGAGCTGAATTAATTCGGGAAGGAAACCGTGACTCTATACGACAACAACAAAGATCCGGAGTACTGCCATGCCTGTAAGATCCCTGGTTCGTATTTTATCGACGTCACTGGTCCTCGGGGGGATCACACTTGCCTCCGTTGCGGATGCCAGAACCCTCTCCTATGCGATCGGCTACCCGCCCGGAAGCGATTCTGCCAAGGCTGCGCAGAATTACGCGGACCGGGTGGCGGAGTTTTCCGACGGCGAGCTTTCCGTGAAGGTCTATCCCCTGTCACTACTCAACTTCGCCGAAACGTCGGCCGGGGTGCGGGACGGCATGGCCGACATTGGTTATCTGCTGAGTCCGTATTTCCCGGCGGAATATCCCCATACCAATCTGCTCGCTGAGGCGGCCATGCAGCTGCAATTATTCGGTGACGAGGTCAAGGGCAAGGAAGGGCCCGCCTATATTGGTGCGTTAGCTGAATTTGTCTTCTTCAACTGTGAAGAGTGCCACGAGGACTTCCGGGAACAAAACCAGGTCTTTACCGGCATTGCGTCCAGCTCCAACTACATGCTGAACTGCAGCGAACCGGTTACCACCGTCGAAGACCTGGCCGGCAAGCGTCTGCGAGCTGCAGGGTCCCAATGGTCCCGGTGGGCCCAGGAGTTTGATGCCAGCCCGGTAACCCTGTCCGGCAACGAGGCCTATGAAGCGCTGGACCAGGGCGTGGTGGATTGTGTGGTTATTTCCGCTCCGGACCTTGAGAACCTGGGGATTATCGAGGCAACAACCGACATCACCACCGATGTACCCGGGGGTGTGTTTGCCGGCGCCGAGATCACCAATACCAACCGCGATACCTGGCAGAGCCTGAACGACAAGCAGCGCAGGGCGATGCTTCATGCCGGAGCCTATATCTCTGCAGAAATTCCCTGGGTCTACCATCAAAGGGAAGCGGCCGTGCTGGACCGGGCACGGAATGAGCTGGGTATAGCCATCCATACGGCGTCGCCGGAGCTGCAGAAGGCCACGCGGGAATTCGTGCGTGACGACATGGATGCTATCGCCCGGTACTATGAAAAGACCTATGGCGTGGAAAATGGGGCAGAAATGCTGGAGGCATTCCGCCCGGTACTCGAAAGATGGGTTGAGCTTGTCAAAGACGTCGACTCTCAGGAAGCGTTGGCGGAACTCTACTGGGACGAAGTGTTCTCGAAAGTGGATGCCTCTGCCCATGGCATGTAATTTCCGGCAGTAAGACAAAAAAGCCCCGGTCATCAAAAGACCGGGGCAATAGTTTTCAGATTGTTTTTATCGGGTTCGTGGCTCTCAGGCGACGAGACCAGGCAGGCCTCCGGTGCCATGGCCCGTGTAGCCGAAGCGGTCGATATTCACCCCCATCAAGTTGGCGATCGATACCAGCAGCCTGGTGTGGGCATCGCCATCAAAGTCAAGATAGCGGCCTGTCTGCAAGGCGCCGCCTGCATTTCCCGCCAGGATGAATGGCATGTTGCGGTGGTCATGGGCGTCACTGTGGCCCAGTTCCGAGCACAGGAAGATCACTGAGTTATGGAGCAGGCTGTTGCCGTCAGTGTCTGTCCGGCTGGCGAGGTTCTCCACCAGGTAGCGGAACTGGCGCATATGGTACTGCTTGTATTGAACGAACTTGTCAGCGATAGCGCCGTCGGCCTGGCCAAAGTGGGAGGTGTCGTGGTGCCCCTGATCGATGCCCTCCACCCGCAAGGGGCTGACCGGGTGTGACCACATCAATGTGGCGACCCGGGTCATGTCGCAGGCGAACGCCTGGGTGATCAGGTCCATCTGCAGGCGACCGATGGTTTCGTAGTGCTCGTCCAGATGGATTTTGGGCGGATAGCCATGCCAGTCCTCGGGCACGCTGAATCCCTCGGAGTTGAAACCTGAGGTGTTGCACATACCCGCCTCCGCACCATTGCTGAGAATACGCTTCTCTACCTCCCGGATACTGTTGGTGTGATACTCCAGCTTCTCCCGCTCGCTGGTGCCCACCTTGCTGTTGAGTGTACGGACTTCCGCCAGCATCTGGTCCAGGATACTGCGCTTGCGCCGGTCGCTGACGGGAATGTTACCGGGGTCCTGGCCTCCGAAGATGTTGTCGAAGGCGTTGATGGGGTTATCGTTCGGCGTGATGGGCACATTGCCGCTGGAAAAGCTTGGTACATTGCCTTCACCGTTCTGGAAGGTGGCATGGACCCCCAGGTTGACTCCCCGGAAGGGCGTGCTCTGACCGATCCGCTGGGCCAGGAAGTAGTCCAGCGATTCGGTGTTGTTACCGGTGAGTACCTTGGCGACACCGCCTTCGTGGGTATGGCCTCCTTCGTACATGTTCAGGCCACTGGTGAACACACAGTGCTGTTTGATGGATTCCAGTGGACTGGTCATATCGTTCAGCTGGAAGTCAAACTCACTGCCTGACGGATGGAACCGCTCGGGAATACAGCCGTCCGGAATGAATACGAACACTGCTCGTCTGGGCGCCCCGGACTGCTGGGCCACAGCGGTGCGAGCCCAGGGCAGGGAGGCCAGTGGCGTCGCGAGAGCGGCACCACTGAGGGTTTTCAGAAACTGACGTCGATTGGATCTCATGGGATAACTCCTTGTCTTACCGGCGCAGTGTGAACGTCTGCAGCTGTGTCAGGCCGACCATCAGTTCCTGCAGATCGTAGCCGCTGCTGGCGAACAGATGGTTCAGGTTGTCCAGGGTGTTGCTGTCACTGCCGGTTTCGACGTAACCCCGGGCGAAACGGTAGAACTGTCTGGCCATGCAGCTCTTGACGCTGTCGGTCTGGACCAGCACCTGCTGCATCTCGCGAACACCGTTGTAGGCCGCGCTGCTGTCTTCCAGCAGGCTCTCCAGGCCGTAGATCACGCCGTAGGTGTCCACCGGCTTGTTGTTGTCGGTGGTGCGGAAGCCGCCGGCACCGTCAAACGCCTCGAAGCCGAAGCCAATACCATTGATGTACAGGTGACAGGTCTGGCAGTCGTCACCGCCGGTACGGGCTGCGAAACGCTCTCGGGTGGTCTGGCTTGGGTCTGGTGCAGGGCCGGTGGTGTCCAGGTCTTCGGGGGGCGGCGGCAGGTCCTGGCACATCAGGCGACGCCGGACGAAGTTGCCCCTGGGAATGGGCGCTGACTCATTGGCATGACCATGAGCGGCCATGACGGCACCAAGGGCCAGAATACCGCCCCGGGAGTCAGTGGTGTCCTCCACAAGGCTCATCTCGTCGCCACTGACACCCTGCAGACCGTAATACCGGGCAAGGGGCTGGTTGACGAAGACGTAGTCTGCTGTGAACAGTTCATCGAAGCGGCCGGTGGAGTCGAATACCACATGGTTGAAGAACGCCCGCAGTTCCCGGTGCATGGCATCACGCACCTCGCCGTTGAAACGGGGGAACAGGTTGGGGTCCTTGCTGCCCATGGATGCCGGGTCAGCCTCCAGCCATTGCTCGGCAAAGTGACCCAGGTGTACCCGGGCCTTGTCCGATTGCAGCAGGCGACGGGCCTGGGCTTCCAGTTGCTCAGGCGTCCGCAACTGGTCGGCCTGGGCCGCGGCCAGCAGGGTCTCGTCAGGGATGGTGCCCTGATAGATAAACGAAAGCTGGCTGGCGACTTCGTACGGGGTCAGCTCGTACTCACCACTGCCGGTCTGTTCACCCAGTTCGCTGATGTAGAGGAAGTGAGGTGATACCAACATGGCGGTCACGACCGCTTCCATGCCGGCATCGAAGTCGCCCTCATCGTTGAAGATGGCGGTATAGGCCTGGCGTTCGTCATCGGTGAGGGGGCGGCGGAAGGCCTTCAGGCCGAACTGCTCCACAAACTGCTCCGCGCAGCCATCGGCGCCGGCGTCACAGGGCAAAAGGGCAGACTTGCGCTGTGACACGGCCCGGGTAGCAACGGTCTCTGCGGCCTTCAGGTACTCGTCCAGGTGGCGGGCCGATACATGGTTCTTGGCCGCGTTGTTGCTGAAGCCAAGTACCCGCGCTTCCACCGGAAAGTTGGTGGTCAGGTTACGGGCATCAACACCTACCAGGTCACGAACGGCGTTGGCGTAGTGATACCGGGTCATCAGGTTCAGCTGACGGGGGCCGGCGGTTTCGTTCTCCAGGGCAATATCGTCACCATTGCCCCCACCGGACCCACTGTCAGCCCAGATGTTGTCGGCAATGTACTCGCCGACGGCCTGGGCACAGGCATCCACACACCGACCGGAGTTGCCCAGGGGCATGGTGCGGTCGATGTAGGCCACCAGGGAATCCAGTTCTGAAGGTGTTGTCAGGGAGACACCAATGGCGCCGCCGGAACCGTCTGCGCCATGGCAGGAGGCGCACTGATTTGCGTATAGGTCGGCCCCATCCGGCGGGTCGGTTGCGCCATCATCACCGTTGCCCGGTGTGGAATCACCGTTGCCATCATCGCCAGAACCGCCTCCGTTGTCGCCATTTCCGGACTCGCCCCCGTCACCGGGGTTGCCGTCATTGTCCCCACCTTCGGGGTTCTGGTCGTTGTCGTCATCGCCGGGCATGCCATCACCGGGACTGTCGTCGCCTGGCGCTCCACTGTCAGGGTCTACGGTAACAATCACATTGCTGGAGGATGGGGAGGGCACACTCCCGTTCACGGCCACCACCCGATAGCTGAAATTGCCTTCGGTTTCGACCTCGTCGATCCACTGGGTCTGGTTTGCATCCACTGCGCCGCGGGTTTCCCAGTACCCGCTACCGGAACGCCTCTTGATGACAAACCCCGTTTCATTATCGCTGAGGTCCTGCCAGCTGACTGTCACGGCGTTGTTACCGGCTGTGTAGTTGGCACCGACGATGGCCGGGGCGGACGGAGCCTGGCCAGCCCTTATCGGCATCAGGTTGTCGCCATTGTCCTGCTGGATAGCGGTAAACGACAGGTTGAAATACACCGGTACGGTGTGTCCGATGGCCGACAGACCGGCCATGGTGCGGAGCGCCTCAATGCCACCCGTCAGTTCGAGGTCCCCGCTGTCGACCATAACCGGACGAGCCGTGCGCACTGCAACGCGGTTGTCTGCGGTGCGTATGACCAGAACCTCGGCGGTGGTGTCCTGGCTGACGCCGTTCAGGGTCAGGCGACCGTCCAGAGTCATTGAGGTGGACTCGCCAGGCTGCAGGGCTGTTACTTCAGTCATGTTCACCTGGGTGGTGAAGTAAAGTGTGGGCAGCAGGCCACTGACAAACAGGTGATCACGGATGCGCTGATCGCGGATTGCGATGCCGGTATCGACGGTGTTGAGGTCAATGGCAAGGGTGGCCTGGCCGCTGGTGTCGACGAAGGCCTTCAGGTTCTGGAATCGCTGCGCCTCGGCTACATCGGTGTTTTTCACGGTCACGAACGATAACTCGGAGTCCGCGCCGTTAAGGGACCAGCCCGTTACCGGTACGTCGGGGTCTGCGTCAACCGGGGTGTCATCCGCCGGCGGCTCTGCGTCACTCCCGTCAACAGGGGAGCCACAGGGCTGGCCGTTCAGAAGGAATTCCGAGGGCAGGGAGCCTGATGGATTCTCCAGGTTGAAGCCAAAGTCGAACCGGCCCCCGGAAGACACCTTGCCGTTATAGCCGGCGTCGATGACGCCAACCTGGTTGCCATCCTGCTCGAAATGGCCGTTCCACAGCTGGGTGATGATTTCATTGCCCGGGAAATGCCAGGACAGGTCCCATTGCTCCACCTCGGGGCCATGGTACTGAACCACCACCTGGTAGGTGGCCCCCATACCCCAGTTATTGGTTTCCTGGTAGTTGACGGTGCAGAGTTCGTTGGCCAGTGCGGCATTGCCGGCCATGGCCCCCGCCGTCAGTGTCAGCAGTTTGAATAGGAATTTCATAAAGGCCTCTCTTTACCGTGTCGGGAGTTCGTCGGCTTCGAAGAACAGGGCGAAGTCCACCGGGACAGCAAGGCTGATCGTGTCCAGGCCGGCCACCTCCCGGAGGGCTTCCACGCCATCGCCCAGTTCAAACTGGTCGGCGGTGATGATCAGCGGTCGGGCAGTGCTGACGAGGAAACGCTGGTTTCCCAGATGCTGCACGCGCAGGCGGGTATTCAGGTGCCGGTTCACGCCACTGACCTGGACAGCGGCAGGTATTTCCAGTGACAGGACCTCCCCGGCGGAAAGCCCGAGCACCTGGCCCAGGTTTTCACCCAGTTCGATGGCTACGGCGGCTTCCGGATTGGCGCTGGTGTTGAACAAGATTTCCCGCAAGCGCTGATCGCGGATATCAATGCCGGTGTCGACGGTATCGAGATTGATGTTCAGAGTCGCGATGCCGTCTTCGGAGACGGTGCCGGAGAGGTCGCCGAAACGATGACTTTCGACGGTGTGCTGGTTCGTGGTGGTTACAAAGCCGAGATGGGAAGCTTCGCGGTCCAGGTGCCATGCTGCGGAGGGTTCCGGTTCCTCCGGTGTATCAGGGTCTGGTGCCGGCTCGCCCATGTCGGTATTGCATTCCTCGCCGTTCAGGTAGAACGTTTCCGGCACCCCGCCGGAAGGGTTACGGACATTGAAACCGAACTTGATCTCACGGCCTTCCGCAAGACGGGCGTTCCAGAGCAGGCTGGAGACGGTAACGTCCTGCCCGTCCTGGGTGTGGGTCACGTTGAAAATGGAGTCGATCTGTTCCTGGCCGGGAAAGCGCCAGCCCAGTTCCCATCCCTGTACTTCCGGACCGTTGTAAGTCAGCTGCACCCGGTGAACCGCGCCGGTCTGCCAGCTGTGCTGAATTCGGTAGTCGACCTCACAGAGCGAATCGGCCACCGCCGTGCCGGTGAGTGCACTGCCGAACAACAGCAGTGCCAGTCTGGATCTAGTCTTCATAGCACACGTTTTTAATCCTGTACCTGATGGTTGAACACGACTACCCCGCACACATCGCGGGTAGCAAAAAGTCGTCCGTACAACGCAACCGGACTGGGAGACAAACGGGGTACTGCTTCAGCACTTTTACCGCTGAGTGCAAAACCGAGCCCGGGGGCCCGCAGACGGAACCGGTTTTTACAGTCAGGGACGGAGCGCCCGCCTGCGCACCGGGCGGTCCACAACGAATCGTTTGAACGGCTCAAGGAACAGCTTGAACACCAGCAACATCACCAGGCAGGTGGCACTGAGCATGAGGAAGTAGAACGCCAGGATGTTCTCCATGCCGGTGGTGAAGTTGAGGGAACGGGCAATACCCAGCACCAGCGGGAAGCCCCAGGAGATGATGGAAATGCTCGAAAAGGTGAACATCATGGCTTTCTCGTCCACCGTCACGCGGTAGAACAGGGGCTTGCCAAGGTTGCGCTCCAGGATGGGAAATACCTTGTGGTGCAGGAAATAACCATTGACGGTGAGTACCAGCACGATCACCAACTTGGCCCAGACTTTCGGGTTAGCCAGCAGTTGCGGCTCGAACTGCCAGTAAATCCAGAGAAACGCCAGGCCGGTCGCCCACAGGGTGAGGAGTCCGGTGGTCACCAGCCGGGCGATAAAATTGAAAAGCACGAGCTTCTCGTGGGTGATCCGGTCCAGGTAGAAATAACGAAAGGCAATGATATCGAGGGTCAGGGCGCCACCCACGCCAAAGGCAAGGCCGACCAGATGACCCGCGACGAAGAGGGTTTTCAGGGTATCAACGGGGGGCAGTTCCATGGCTCCGCATCCTTGTGGTCTGTCCTTTCGCCGGTACATCCTGATCCGGCAGCGTTCCCGGTGACTGTCTGATTAAATAATTTTAATCAACCATGGCAATCACTTATGGGTGACGCCTGCAAATAACCGCGGTAAGTATAGGGTTTTGAGTCGTGGAAGGAACAGAGCCTTGTCAGGACGCTGTGAGATATATCAAGGACTGGCGGTGAACCAATGATTCAATCCGCCCCGGGGCAGGGTTTATTGTCGTTCAGGTCTGCAAGTAACTTGTCGCCAGTGCCGACATGATGCCTTTCGAAAAAGCCAGCGTTCATTTCCAGGACATTCCGGTGGGGAACTCCGGCTGGCCAGGTGGGGCAGTTCCGGGCCTGGTCGGTCTCGCAGGGTGTCATGGTGTCCGTGGCGAGGATGACGCCATCCTCATCGAGCCAGGCGATGTCCAGGGGAATGCGGGTGCGATACATCCAGAAACCTGCAGAAGCCGGCCGATCGGAGTCGTAGTAGAACAACATGCCCGCGCGGGCCGGCAGGTTTTCCCGCTCCATCAGGCCCCAGCGCCGCTGCTCTGGCGTTACGGCGTGCTCGAGCATTACGGGGACGGGACCTTCACTGGTGATCAGACAGGCCTCCCTTGAAGGCAGGTGCTGGGGCGGTACCTCGTCAGCAAGAGAGGCAGTCGCCAGCAGGCAAAGGGCCAGCAGCGCCCGGGATAAACCGACAGTGCCGAACCTGGACGTCATGGTTTGAGCCGATACCCGGTGCGGAAGATCCAGGCGATCAGCATCATGCAGAGGGTCAGGAATACGATGATCATGCCCACGCTGATCCCGATGTGGATATCGGAGACACCGTAAAAGGCCCAACGGAAACCGGAAATCAGATAGACCACCGGATTGAACAGGGTGATGGTCTGCCAGATGTCCGGCAGCATATCGATGGAATAGAAGGTACCGCCGAGGAACACCAGCGGCGTGACGATCATGAGTGGCACAATCTGCAGTTTCTCGAAACCGTCGGCCCACACACCGATGATGAAGCCGAACAGGCTGAAGGTCACCGCCGTGAGCACCAGGAACGAGAGCATCCAGAAGGGGTGCAGCACACTGTAGTCCACGAACAGCCGTGCCGTGGCGAGAATGATCAGACCCAGAATCACCGACTTGGTGGCGGCTGCTCCGACATAGCCGATCACCACCTCCACGTAGGACACGGGCGCGGAGAGCACCTCGTAGATGGTGCCGGAAAACCGTGGCATATAGATACCGAAGCTGGCGTTCGAGATGCTCTGCATCAACAGGGTCAGCATGATCAGCCCCGGAATGATGTAGGCGCCATAGCTGATGCCGTCGATGTCTCCCATACGGGAGCCAATGGCAGAGCCAAACACCACGAAGTAAAGGGACGTGGAGATCACCGGCGAGGCGACACTCTGCATCAGGGTCCGCCACATACGGGCCATTTCAAACTTGTAGATGGCGAGGATGCCATACAGGTTCATAGATTCTCTCCAGTTCTTGGGCGTATCAGTCGTGATGAACCAGCCCCACGAAAATCTCTTCCAGGGAGCTTTCCCGGGTCTGCAGGTCCCGGTATTCCACACCCAGTTCACCCAGTGTACGCAGCAGCAGGGCAACACCGGCCTGCTCCTGCTGGCTGTCGAAGGTGTAGATCAGCTCGTAGCCATCATCGGACAATTCAATGGGCTGATCCTTCAGTTCCGGGGGCAGTTCCTCAAGCGGGGACTGCAGGTGCAGACGAAGCTCCTTGCGGCCCAGCTTGGACATGAGGGTTGCCTTGTCTTCCACCAGGATCAGCTCGCCGTTGCGGATCACGCCGATGCGGTCCGCCATTTCCTCGGCTTCCTCGATGTAGTGGGTAGTGAGGATAATGGTTACGCCACTTTCCCGTAGTTTGCGGACCATTTCCCACATGTCCCGGCGCAGCTCCACGTCCACGCCGGCGGTAGGCTCGTCGAGAAACAGGATGTCAGGCTCATGGGACAGTGCCTTGGCGATCATCACCCGGCGCTTCATGCCGCCGGACAGGGACATGACCCGGTTATTGCGCTTGTCCCACAGGGACAGGTCCCGCAAGACCTTCTCAATGTGGGCCGGATTGGGCGGCTTGCCGAAAAGCCCGCGGCTGAAGCTGACGGTATTCCAGACTTTTTCGAACGAGTCAGTATTCAGTTCCTGGGGTACCAGGCCGATCGCTTGCCGGGCAGCCCGGAACTCACGGACGATATCGTGCCCGGCGGCGGTTACCGTGCCACCGGACGGGTTTACCAGGCCGCAGATAATGCTGATCAGGGTGGTCTTGCCGGCGCCGTTGGGGCCGAGCAGGGCGAAGATTTCACCCTTCTGGATGTCCAGGCTGACATTCTTGAGCGCCTGGAAGCCATCACCGTAGGTCTTGCTGAGGTTCTGGACCGATATATCCGGTTGCACAGCGGGTTCTCCGTCAGCAGGTTTTGGAAAAGTCGGGCATTTTCGCATGTTATGGGCGATCAGGGCACCCCGTACCGGTGCGTATACGGACAAATCCGGCACCGGACCAGTGGAGACAGGCGTTGCCTGCAGGCATAATGCCTCCGGCCCGGTTCTCCTGTGACCGGAAGTTTTCCATCCAGCCTGGTGAAGTATCCATGGTTCGCGTTGGTCTGGTCGTATTGTTTCTTGCCGTTATGGCCGTTGCCGGCTGGTGGTTGCCGCAGTGGCTTGACGCGCCCTCAGCGGACTCCGGGGCTGACCCGGTTACCACGTGCAGGCCACTGACTGAATCCTGCCGATGGACCAGCGATAATGGTCCGGCCGAGGTGACCCTGGTCCCGCTTTCAGGGGATGAACTGCAGCTGGACCTGATCCTTCCCGGTCTGAATGCCAAGCCTTTGATCGTACTCACCGGTGAAAGCATGTATATGGGCGAATATCCCCTGGCATTGAGCGCGACCGACCAGCCCGGGCATTACCGGGTAAGTTTTGTACCGCCGTTCTGCACCACCGGTGATGAGATGGTGTGGCGGGTCAGTGTCCGGATTGGCGGTGAGGCGGCGGAGCTGCCCTTCCGGATTCTGTTCAGCCCTTCGGCAGCTTCCTGAGAGCTTTCCATTAGCACGTAGGCATGGTCTGCAGGGCCAGCCGTCGCCGGATGCGGCGGGACAAGCCGTCAATTCCGATGTTCAGCAGGGCGGTGATCAGAATCAGGATCATGGCCTTGTCGAACTGGATATTCTGGATGGCGCTGTCCACGTAGAAGCCCAGGGTATAGATACCCAGAATCCCAAGGATGGCGGTTTCCCGCATGATGATTTCCCAGCGATAGAACAGGAATGCCAGAAAAGACGGATAGACCCTGGGCACCAGTTCATAGCCATACCGCATCAGGCCCCGGGGCGCATCCGGGCGCAGGCCAATGGTGCTGGACTGACGTCCGATCAGGTGGCCGATAATGCCCCCGTTGTGCAGCGCCAGCGCCACTACCGCCGGCAGCATGGATGGCCCCCAGAGCTGGAGCAGTATATAGGCCAGGATGTACTCCGGGGTGGAACGGGCAATCACCAGCAGCACATGGCCACCGCTGCGTGAGAACCGGTTGCCGAAGTGGCGGGAAATCAGCGGGAAGGCCAGTAGCGCAATGACGCCCGTAGCCACCAGGGCCATCTGGGTGAGCAGCAGCGTATTCCAGATGCCCGGTAATGCCTGATTCACCACAAGGTCGCTCAGCCAGGGCCAGAAAGCCTCTCCGGAGGCGCCCTCCCGTAGCGGTGCCGGCACAATGTCTTCGGTAAAGAAGCGGCGGACGTTGCCCCACATAATGGGCATCCCGTCACCCAGGAAGAAAGGCGCCGCAACGATGTAGAACGGCAGCATACGGGGTCGTACCCACAGCGGGATAGTGGCTATAAGCACATAGAACAAAATCAGCACCGCCCCGGCTTCGGAGTAATGCCCCTGGGAGAACGCCGATTCCAGATAGAAGCCGAGGGTAGGCAGACCCACAAACCCGAGAATGGCACTGGACCGAAAACCGCATTCGAGACGGTAGGACGTATAGGTGCGCAGTTGTTCCCAGCAATCCGGAATACGGGTATAGACGAAGGCCGACAGGGCTCCGACGCCGGAAGGAAGCAGGTTACGGGGCTCCGGGTCCGCCTCATCCAGTATTTCCGAATACACCTTGGCGAATATTCCGGCGTAGGGAATGGCAATGGCCAGCACCCCGGTAAGCGGGTGGAACCCGAAAAACTGCAGGAAGATCAGCGCCCAGAACAGCTCGTGGATGGCGCGGATAAAGGCAGCGAAGGTACGCACCAGCCGGAACCGGTACACCAGCGCCAACAGGAAACCGGCGGCGGCACCAAGGGTCACGCCAACAAAGGCAAAGGCGAGGGTACGGAGCAGGGCGGTTGCCAGGCCCGCACTGGAGAAGAAATCCGGGGTCATCACACCCCAGAAGAATCGCATCAGGTCCTGCCAGGGATTGGCCGTGGTAATGGCGATATCGGACAAGGCCAGGCACACCAGGGCCAGAGCCACGAAGAACAGGCTGGTTCGGGCCGTTCTGGAACGGCTGACGGGAATGTTGGCCCAACCCTGCATCACAACGTGGCCTTCAATCGTAGAGCGGGCGGATGTCCGCCGCCGTCAGTGACTCGCTCGGCGCATCCAGGGCGACCCGGCCGTCCCGGATACCCACAATCCGGTTGCTGTAGGCCAGCGCGAGCTCCACATCATGCAGCGCCACTATGGAGGTGTGAAACCTGTCCCTGAGCAGCGCCATGACCTTGTGGGCCAGTGGGCCGTCCAGGGCGGAGACCGGCTCGTCAGCAAGCAGTATGTCGGCATTGCGATAAAGGGCGCGACCAATGGCGGCGCGTTGACGCTGGCCACCTGACAGCCTCGCTGCCGGTCTCCACAACTTGTCGGACATATCCAGCTCGCCCAGAATTGCGGTCACCGATTCCCGGTCATCTTTAAACGGCCGGATCAGCGTGGCCAGGTTATAGAGGGCGTTGTGCTGCTCCAGGCGGGCCATAAACACGTTATGGAAGACCGGAAGGGCATTGACCAGGCCCAATTCCTGGGGAACCAGGGCGGCCGCATCGCCCACCCGGTCGTGGATCAGCCGGATCAGGGTGGACTTGCCAGCACCGCTCTTGCCCACCAGGGCGATCTTGTCGCCTGGTGCGACAGTGAGGGATAGCGGACCAAGAACCCGCTGTCCGCCGAAGTAGCCTGACAGTCCATCCAGTTCCAGCGGGGCATCCATCAGTTCAGCAGACCCAGTTTTTCGGCGGTTTCTTCGATGATTCTGTAGTCTTCGTTCGACGCCGGTATAAAGCCCTTGCGCGGGAATCGCTCCAGCAAGTCAGGGTCATCCATGTTCAGCAGGACCTCAGTGACCCTTTCCTTGAAACCCTCGCCGAACTGTTCGTCGACATCACCACGGATAGTCCATTGATAGTCGTAGTATTCCGGTGTTTTCCAGATCACCTTGACCTTGTCTTCATCTATGGAACCATCGTCAACGCCGGACTCCCATACCTTGTAGTTCACCGCACCAAGCTGGTAGGTGCCGGCTTCTACCAGCCTTACGGTTCTCGTGTGATTACCGCTGAAACCAACACGGGAGAACACGTCGTCGGGAGCTTCACCGTAAGCTTCGCGCAGGAAGAATTCGGGCATCAGGCGACCGGATGTCGAGCCTTTCGAGCCGAAAGTGAACGTCATATCCCGAAGTTCATCGGACAGTTCCTCCATCGGTTCCAACCCCGTGCTGGTGTTGGCGATAACGTAACTCTGGAAATTCGGGTCCTCGACACCCTGGGCGATTGCCTCGGACCCCGGAACCAGTCGACGAGCCTGTACGCCGGAAAGCCCGCCAAACCAGGCCAGCTGTACCTGGTTGTTGCGGAAGGCGGAGACGGCAGCGGCGTAGGATTTTACCGGAATGTATTTAACATCCACGTCCAGTTGCTCTTCCAGATAGGCCTCGACGGCGCCAAAGCGTTCGATCAGTCTGGTCTCGTCCTGATCCGGAATCGCCGTGAACACGAAGGTCTCGGCAGCTGCGGAGTAGGCATAGGTCTGCATGGCGGCGGCTATGGTAGCCAGGCCAAGGATTTTTTTGAACATAGGAGTCGGTCCTTGAAGTGTGGGGTTCGGGCAACGCATGTGCCGATTGTAATGATACTCTACGATGACCTGGCGGGATTGGCCCACCGTAGAATCACCAGACACATCTGAATGGTAGCAACTTAATGAAACTACTGCTATTGACTCCCGCGCCCCCGGGCTCACTGTCCGGCAACCGGGCGACGGCAGAACGCTGGGCGAAGTTGCTGGAGAGTCTCGGTCACCAGGTGACAGTAGGAACCAACTATGACGCCCACCAGGCCAGTGACGCCGATGTACTGATTGCGTTGCACGCCTGGCGCAGCCGGGATGCCGTCGCACGCTGGCGCCGGGAACAGGGGCGCAAGCCATTGATTGTCGCTCTGACGGGCACGGATCTCTATCGGTTCCAGTACAGCCACCCCGAGTCCACCCTTGCCACAATGACCGCCGCCGACGGGCTTGTGGTGCTGCACAACCTGGCCTGGCAGGTGGTTCCGGAGGGTCTGCGAACCCGCATCACCGTTGTGCTGCAATCCGCCGCCACCCCGGACCGGGCCAGCAGGCCCGCGGCTGACCATGATCGCTTTGAACTTTGTGTCATCGGGCATCTCCGGGAAGAAAAAGACCCTTTGCGGGCTGCCTTCGCCGCCCGGACGCTACCCTCTAAGTCACGCATTCACATACTGCAGGCGGGCAAAGCCCACGATAACAGCTGGGCCGAGGCTGCCAGGAACGAGATGATCACTAACCCCCGTTACCAGTGGCTGGGTGAAATCCCGAGGGAGCAGACCTCACAGCTGATGAGCCAGTGCCGCGCCATGGTGATCAGCTCGACGATGGAGGGCGGTGCCAATGTGGTGTCTGAAGCCTGCCGGGCCGGCCTTCCGGTTCTGGCGTCGAACATCCCCGGCAATCTTGGCCTGCTCGGAGAAAAGTACCCGGGCGTCTACCCCGTTGGTGATGAGCGGGCATTGGCGGAGCTGATGCTCAGGGCAGAGCGGGAGCCGGAGTGGCTGGACAATCTGCGCCGTATTGTTGACGGATTGGCACTGGAATTTACACCGGAAAGGGAGCGAGCCTCCCTGGAGGAGGCCCTGGCAAAGGCGGCTGCCCTCAGTCCCGCAGGCTGATGGGCTCGATAGCCTCACCCTGCTCAGTGACTTCGCCGATAATGGCGGTCAGCGGATAGCCCAGAGCGCGGAGTTCTGCCACGCAGGACTCAGCCTGGTCAGCCGGAACGCTGGCCAGCAGCCCCCCCGCAGTCTGGGGATCGAAGATCAGGGGATAGCGGGGATGGTCAACCCACCTTGCCTGGTCCCGGATACCCCGACGCAGGCGGATATTGGCGGGCTGCAGCGAGCTGAGGATACCTGCGGCAGCGGTCTCTTCGGCCCCGGGCAGCACCGGGATGGCCGACAGGTCCAGGATGGCATCCACTTCAGAGGGGCGGGTCATTTCAACCAGGTGGCCCAGCAGCCCAAAACCCGTCACATCAGTACAGGCCTTGGCGCCATAGCGAAGCAGGCAACGGGCGCCTTCCTGATTTGACTGGATCATGGAGGCCAGGGCTGCATCGATCCAGCGGCCCCTGGCAGCAAGCCTGGCGTGGGCCGCGAACAGGGTTCCGGTACCGATGGCCTTGGTAAGAATCAGCTTGTCGCCCGCCCTGAGTCCCCCCTTGCTCATGACCTTGTCAGGATCAATCAGGCCGTTGACGGCAAAGCCCAGGGCAAGCTCCTTGCCTTCACCTGTGTGCCCGCCTACCAGGGCGCAGCCGGCTTCATTAAGTACTTCAACGGCGCCGGACATCATCTGATAGACCACGTCCTCCACCTTGGACTCGATACCGTAAGGCACCGTGGCCACGGCGGTAGCGCTCTGGGCTTCGGCACCCATGGCAAACACATCACCCAGACTGTGATTGGCGGCCACCTTGCCGAATACATAGGGGTCATCAATAAACGCCCGGAAGAAATCCACTGTGTGGACCACGGCCTTGCCCGGCGGCACGGTCAGAACGGCGGCATCATCCGGCGCATGCAGGCCCACGAGAATGTCCTCGCGCTCGATGGGTCGCAGCTCGCCGAGTGCCCGGGACAGGACGGTACTGCCCACCTTGGCACCACAGCCACCACAACGCATGGCCACGGCCGAGATCGCCTGGGAGGCCTCTTCCGGGTTCTGCGCTGCGGAGGTATCCGGCAGGGCGGAGGACTCCTCCATAGCTGGCAGTTCATTGAATTTTTTCATGAAGCGCCGGTCGATCCAGTCCTTCCATCGCCATATCAGGCGGCCCTGGGCGAACCGTTCGCCTTTCGACGCGATGGCGTATTTGTCGCCGGTGCTGATCAGTGCCAGCCAGGTTTTCTGGGGGGTAAACGGCTTGGGCGCCTTGCCAAGGGCGGCGCGGCGCAGGTTGTCTGCCAGTGGGGGCCCCTGGCGTACCGCGAAGACGCCGGCCTTTTCCCGGGGGTGGTCCACCACGTTGGCGATATCGCCGGCAGCGAAGATATCGTCATCGGTTTCACTTTGAAGGGTGTCCCTACACCGAATAAAGCCGCCGTCATCCAGCGCCAGGCCGGTGTCCCTGAGCCAGGCAGGGCCGCCGGCACGGGTGACCCAGAGCACTTCGTCCAGGTCGAAGGAGTGGTCGCTCTCGGTACGCAGATGGCCATCCTCCACCCGGGTAACGGCACTGCCGAGATGCAGGTGGACACTGCGCTTTTGCAGGGTCTTGCTGAACGCCTCTCGCACCCGCTCATTATGGGTCTGCAACAGCTCGCTGGCCTGGTCAAACAGGTGGAACGACAACTGGTCCGGGTCTTTGCCCCGGGCCGTGTATTCCTTGCGCAACCGGTGCTGCATGGCGAGGGTGAGCTCAACACCGCCGGCCCCCGCGCCTACCACACCGACTGACAGTGGCCCTTCGTGGGTCTCTGCCCGCTCCAGTAATGACAACCAGCGCTGATTGAAGCCGTTGATGGGTTTGACCGGTACCGCATGGTCACTGGCTCCGGGCACTTCGTTAACCCGGGGTGTGGAGCCAATGTTGATGGACAGAAGATCGTAGGGAACAGACGGTCGCCCCCGGCAGATGATGCGTCGGGCCTTGCGGTCAATGCCGATGGCCTCGTCCCGGTAAAAGCGGGCGCCGGCGAACTCGGCCAGCTTGCTCAGGTCGATGTGACAATCGTCGTAGCTATAATGCCCCGCCACATAGCCGGGCAACATGCCAGAGTAGGGGGTGTGCGTGTCGCGACAGATCAGTGTCAGGCGAACACCCGGCACCGGTTTCATCGCAAAACGCTTGAGGACTCCAACGTGGCTGTGGCCACCACCTATCAGTACGATGTCACGCAGTACCGGCTGTTCCGTTTCCTTCATCCGATCAGTTTCTTCGCTTCGTCGGGCCAGCTCCGGAAGCCTTTCGTACCGGAGAACTGATTAAGCTTCTCCTGTTCGGCTTCAGTCGGATTGGCGATCTGGTTAATGGAGGTAATGCCTGCACCCTGCAGCTTGCGGGCGGTAACCGGGCCAATACCCTTGATTCTGGTCAGGTCGCTCAGGTCGTTACCCTTGCTGGCGGCCTTCGCGGTAGCGGTAGCCTTGCGGGCACCGGCTTTGGTGTCTGTTTTAGCTTTGGAGGCACTGGCCTTTGCCTTGGCAGCGGTCTTCTTGCCCGCACTCTTCGCGGTCTTTGCAGTGCTGGTGGCTTCTTTTTCAAGGGAGCGTGTCACCGCCTCCTGGCCACGCTTCGCTTCCCGCTGGGCAATGCCCAGACGATCCATGACCGTGTCCTGGATCTTCTGGAACTCCTCCATGCGACGATCCAGCTCGTCATGGAAGCGTTTCATTTCCCGCTCACGCAGTTCGTCGATTTCCTTCATCAGCTTGCGAACCGGCTCCTGAATCTGGTTCTGGAGTGAGTCCAGCTGCTTGAAGGCATCGTCCACCAGCTTCTCGATCTGGGTGGAGGTTTTTTCGAATTCCTTGTTGACCTTCTTGACGATCTTGTCGACGTTCGGCCGGCTATCGCCGGATTTGGTGTTTTTGGTGTTCTTGCTCTTTGCCATGGTGCCACTCCCTGTTCACATCGTGTGACGAGCTGATGGTTTATACCACTGTGAAGGCCGACCGGATTACCGGGTCGGAAAATCGGATTGCCGAGGGAACATGGGGTAGGCGGTATGACCGGTCAGGCCGTTGCCCCCATGCCAGTGTTCTCGCGTCGTGAGAGCAACGACTGCTTGCGATCAAGTACGTCACGTATGCGCCTCAGCTGCTCAGACTCATCGGTTTTTGGCCGATAGTCGCTTTCAATAAAATCAATGGAGTAGAAGAAATTGCTACAGTATTTTCTGCGTTCTGTGATCAGCCCTGTCAGACCGCTCGCAAGCAGGTTCTCGAAGGGCATGGTCATTTCCAGCTCCAGGCCGAGGGTGTCCCCCGGCTCGAATACCTTATCGGTTTTCAATACACACCCGAACTGATTCAGATCAAACAGTCTGGCTTCAACCCGTTCCTTGCGAAACAGGCCCTTCCGGAGAGTGAAGCGTGCCAGCAGGTCTGGCAGCGGGGTGTGGTAGCGGTTATCTGGCATCTGCATGGTGCTTTCCGGTACTTTCAACTCTCACCGACATCTCGCGCGGATATCGCCCCGGGCCGTAACGTCGCCAGTGACGGTCAAGGTTACAGGTTTGCCATTCTGATTAAACCTTAGCCACGCCTGGTGGCCAAGGCAATATTTTCAGGGCAATAGCGAAGGTTCTTAATGTGAGGCAGCGCCCGTTTTCAGTAATTCTGAGGCGCGGTCTCAGGATTCGTCCTCTACGATATCATGATCCTTGTCGTTCGTGTGGAGGGTATACAGATCCGTCCGGCGATCCTTCAGGTTGGTTACGGACCCTTCCGCACGAACCAGCTTGAGCTTCTCCAGGTCCAGGTCCGAGAACATGATCATTTCGGTATTGGGCGTCGTCTCTGCCATCACCGCATCGTGGGGAAAGGCAAAGTCCGACGGCGAGAATACCGATGACTGGGCATACTGAACGTCCAGGTTTTCCACCTTTGGCAGGTTGCCGACGCTTCCGGTGATGACCACGTAACACTCGTTCTCGATGGCCCGGGCCTGGGCACAGTGGCGCACCCGCAGATAGCCGTTCTTGGTGTCTGTCCAGAAGGGCACACAGATAATATCGACTTCTTCCGCTGCGGCAATACGACCCAGTTCCGGGAACTCAATGTCGTAGCAGATCATGATAGCCACCCGGCCGGCATCGGTGTCGAATACCTGAAACCGATCGCCTCCCTCGATAACCCAGTCACGTCGCTCATGAGGCGTGATGTGGACCTTGCGCTGTTCATCCACGCGGCCGTCCCGGTGACAGAGATAGGAAACATTGTAGACCCGGTCATCCTCGATTAACGGCATGGACCCGGTGATGATGTTGATGTTGTAACTCACCGCCATTTCTGACATTTCATTGCGGAACTGCTCGGTGAAACCGGCCAGGAAGCGAATTGCCCGGGTCTGGTCCATCTGGTCAGTGAGACCCATCAGCGGTGCATTGAAGAACTCAGGGAAAATGGCAATGTCGCTCTTGTAATCCGAGAGGGCATCCACGAAGTACTCCACCTGCCGCAGAACTTCGTCCACAGAGGTGAATTCCCGCATCTGCCACTGGACGGCCCCCATGCGGACCTGGGTCTTGCGGGTATTAACCACCGTGGAGGGGGGAGTGTAGAGTATGTTGTTCCACTCAAGAAGTGTGGCATAACCCAGTGATTTCTGGTCTTCCGGCAGGTACTTGTGCATCAGCCGGGTAACCTGGAAATCGTTGGACAGCTGGAAGCTGAGAATGGGGTCGTAGATTTCCTTGCGATCCACCCGCTGAATATACTCTGCCGGCGTGTACTGGTCCGCGTACTTGTGATAGTTCGGAATCCGGCCGCCGGCCAGGATAGCCCGCAGGTTCTTGGAACGGCACAGTTCCTTGCGGGCCTCGTACAGACGTCGACCCAGGCGGTAGCCCCGGTAATCCGGATGAATGAACACATCCAGCCCGTACAGGGAATCACCGTTGGCGTTATGCCAGATTTTTTCGTTACGGAGAATCAGGTCGTCGTAGGTGTGAGGGTTGCTGAAGCGCTCATACTTCACACAGACGGTTAGCGCCACGGCAATCAGCTCGCCGCTGTCTTCAATACAGATCTGCCCGTCTGGAAACTGCTCGATCAGGGCATTGATGGTTTCCCTCGGCCAGGCCCCGCCAATATCGTCGTAAACGCGGTCCATCAGCACCTTGAGTTGCTCATAGTCGCCTTCGGTCAGATTGCGCAGGTTAAGGTGCAGTTCTTCATGTGCCATATCGGGACTGGCTCCGGTTGCTGAAACAGAAAACGAATGAACGGATTATAGACGGTTACGGGGTACCCCCCGCAATGGATGTGGTTTTCTGGGCGGGGTGAATCCGAGTGCCGGTCAGTTCGAGGTCGTCCCGATGCGGATGCGGCGACGGAGGGTCTCCAGGGCCTCCCGTCCCACCGGGGCGGAATCCGATCTGAGAAAGGGATTCTTCAGAATGAGTATCTGCCGCTGTTCCAGGTTCAGGGAGTCTACCGCCCGACCGTAGTATTCAAACAGGAAACGGGAAAAGCTGCCGTCTTCGATGGCCCTTTCCAGTCCGAGCTGAATGCGCTGGGCGGCGTCGTGGTCCCGGGGGCCTACAAAAAAATAGGAGGGCATGGGGTAGGCCAGCAGCAGGTTGGGCTCTATGGCAAGTTCGTGATCGTGCACCTGGTCCAGGTCGTAAAGCACTTCGCTGACGCCCCGGGCGAAGCAGTCGAAACGACCGCCGGCCAGCATGGTGAACAGGGTTTCGAAGCGGGTATGGGTGACCACCTTGACACCATTTGCCCGCAGTATATCGGTGTCTGGCCAGTGCGCACCCTGACCAATGCTGATCTCCCGGTCTGCCAGGTCTTCAATTCCACGGATATCACGGAAACGATCAAGCTGATTCTTGCGCACCACACATACCCGGAAGCCCAGCAGTCCGCCATCGATGGGCAGGGCAACGGCATTCAGGGAATCCTCCCGGGCCGGCGAGGTGGCCACATTGGCGATGTCTACCTGTCGATCCGCCGGGTCTCGTCGCAACTCCAGCAAGGCGCGGCCCTGGACCATCTCTGTGGAACGGGTTATGCGGTAGTTGCCATATTCAGGGGTCTTGTCGAAGGCAAGCTCAAGGGCGGCACGTACTGCCGGACTATCGTAATTACGGTACCAGAGGCGGTACTCGCGGGGTTCCCCGGCGGAAGGGAAGGTGGCGCCGGAAGGAGTGGGCTCAGCGGCCCGAACGCCCGTGCCGAAACAGAGCGCACCGGCCAATATGACTGTGGCAAGGGGATGGTAGAAGGGGGCGACAGCCATAGACAGTTTCCATACTTCTGGACGCCAGGCACCAGCGCCGGTATCAGTTCACCAAGAGTGTAGCGTTTTTACGGACGTTGAATAGTCCACTGTGACCCGTATTTCACTCCTCACGCGGCAGTGAGTTCAGTACTTCGAGGAAAATATCACCATACCGCTCGAGCTTGGCGGAGCCAACGCCGCTGACCTGCGACATTTCATCCAGCGTGGTGGGCCGGCGCTCCAGCAACTCCTGCAGGGTGGTGTCGTGGAAGATCACGAACGGCGGCACCCCCTGGTCGTCGGCCAGTTCCTTGCGTTTTACCCGCAAGGCTTCCCAGCCGACCGGGTCAGAAATGTGCGAACTATGCTCTGTGCGGGTCTTCGCAGCACGCCGGGAGGCCTTGCGTTCCGGGTCCTTGCGAAGTTCCATGGTGGCCTCCCCCCGCAGTACCGAGCGGCATTGTTCGGTCAGAACCAGGGCACCGTAGCCTTCGGGATCAGCACGCAGGTACCCGTTCGCTACCAGTTGGCGGAATACAGATTTCCACTGGGTGGCGGATAGCTCGGTACCGATACCCCAGGTGGAGATGGCCTGGTGGCCGGCCTGGCGAATGCGGTCATTGTCTGCGCCCCGCAGCACGTCGATCACATAGTTGACCCCGAACCGCTGCCCCGTTCGATACACGCAGGACAGGGCCTTGCGTACCGCCTCGGTACCGTCCCAGGTTTCAGGGGGCGTCAGGCAGGTATCGCAGTTACCGCAAGGCGCCTCAAGCACATCACCGAAATAGCGCAGCAGGGCCTGCCGGCGACAGGTGGTGATTTCGCACAGGCCCAGCATGGCGTCCATCTTCTGCCGCTCAACCCGCTTGAAGTGGTCGTTGCCCTGGGAGGCCTCAAGCATCTGGCGAAGCTTGATCACATCCTGCAGGCCGTAGACCATCCAGGCAGTGGAAGGGTTGCCATCCCGGCCGGCCCGGCCGGTCTCCTGGTAATAGGCTTCCAGGCTTTTGGGAAGGTCCAGGTGGGCGACAAAGCGCACGTCCGGCTTGTCGATGCCCATCCCGAAGGCGATGGTAGCCACTACGATAACGCCGTCTTCCCGCAGGAAACGCTCCTGGTTCGCCGCCCGTTCCTCCGAGGTCAGGCCAGCGTGGTAGGGAAGGGCGTTATAACCCTTTTGCTGAAGCAAGCGGGCAGTCGCGTCCACCTTGTTGCGGGAGAGACAGTAAACGATACCGGAGTCGCCGGGATGCTCGTCACGGATAAAGTCCAGCAGCTGTTTGTTGGCGTTGGTCTTGGGGGCTATGCGGTACTGGATGTTGGGGCGGTCAAAGCCGCTGATAAAGTGCCGGGCACCGGTCAGTGAAAGTCGCTCGGCGATTTCCTTGCGGGTGCGTTCATCGGCTGTCGCGGTGAGCGCGATCCGCGGAATGGCCGGGAACCGTTCGGCCAGAATGCTCAGCCCGAGATAGTCGGAGCGAAAGTCGTGGCCCCACTGGGATACACAGTGGGCCTCGTCAATGGCAAACAGCGACAGGGAGGCGTTATCCAGAAGTTCCAGCATCCGGGGCTGCAGGAGCCGCTCTGGCGCACAGTACAAGAGGTCAAGCTCGCCACGGAGCAGGGCGTTTTCGGTCTGCCACGCCTGCTCCGGTGCCATGGAGGAGTTCAGAAAGGCCGCCTGAACACCCAATTGCTTCAGGGCCGCAACCTGGTCCTGCATCAGGGCAATCAGGGGAGAGATAACGACACCGGTGCCCGGACGCACCATGGCCGGTATCTGATAGCACAGCGACTTGCCGCCACCGGTGGGCATCAGCACCAGGGCATTGCCCCCGCCCACCAACTCGTGGACGATGTCTCCCTGCAAGGGCCGGAAGGACTCGTAACCAAACACCTGGTGCAACACCTGCTCCGGGCTGATCGTCGGTGTTACCGGTTTTTCCGTGCTGAGATTGTCGAAATCCGTGTATGGGTCCATGGGTGTGAGGCCGGTTCTGAAACGAAGCCGGGATGATAACAAAACCACGGCCGGGTTGTCGGGAGGAGGCACGATACGCTCCGCCGCGATACAATAGCGCGGTTTTTCACCCCGGCCCACCACGCCGGATCTTGTCGTTTTCCAGGAAAAGGCAACAAAAACAGGATCGTAATGCAGGAATTTGATGCTATACGTCCCTATGGGGACGAGGAGGTCGAAGGCGCGGTAAAGCGCCTGTCCAACGACCCGGATTTCTTGTTGATGGTGGGCCGTTTCCGGTCGCCGTTTCTTGCGCGCTGGTTTCCGGGGCTGCTGCGCAACCGGGTGAGAGCCTGGCTGTGGAAGCAGTTTGGCAGCGCCCGAGCCATCCGTGATATCCAGTTGCGGGTGGCCGAGCATGTGACGGAGCTGGTGAACCGGACAACCACAAGGCTCACGTCCTCTGGCCTTGAGCGCCTGGACCCGGAGAGCTCCTACCTGTTTATCTGTAACCACCGGGACATCGTGTTTGACCCCATGGTGGTCAACCACCTGCTGCATCTGCACGGGTTCGATACCACGCGCATTGCGATTGGTGACAATCTGCTCAAGAATCCGGTGTTTGCCGAGATGATGCGTCTCAACAAGAGTTTTGTGGTGCAGCGGGACATCCAGAGCCCGCGGGAAATGCGGCAGGTGTTCCTGACCCTGTCCGGCTTTATCAACCACAGCCTTGACGACGGCCACAGTATCTGGATTGCGCAGCGGGAAGGCCGCGCCAAGGACGGGGTTGATCTGACTGATCCCGCCATCATCAAGATGTTTTATATGAGCCGCAAGAAAGAGGGGCTGGGTTTCGCGGAGGCCATGAATCGCATGCGTATCGTGCCGGTTTCCATCGCCTATGAGTACGACCCCTGTGATGCTGATAAGGCGCGGGAGCTGGAAACCCGGGACCGAACCGGCTCCTACACCAAGGCGGAAAACGAAGACTCCGAGCAGATCGTCAAGGGACTTACCGGCTTCAAGGGCCATGTTCACGTGCATTTTGGCGTGCCCATCAGCGACGCACCGGACAACGCCAAAGACCTGGCTGCCCGGATCGACGCCGAAATCCACGCCAATTACCACCTGCACGCGTCCAACCTTGTGGCCTATAACATGAAGGGCATGCACCCTTCGGCCCATGACACCCCGGAAAATGTAAACGAAGAGGTGGTCACTGCAGAGAGCTGGACCCGGGCCGAGCTTGAGGCCGCTGAAGAGGAACTCGAGCGCCGCATCAACGCCTGCGACGCGGCCATCCGGCCTTACCTGGTTGCCATGTATGCGAACCCGGTGATCAGCTCCCTGACCGCCCTCAATGCGTCTCAAACGCACCAGACTGTATCCGAGAGGTAGTATGCAGAAACTCGACTATATCCAGCTCGACACCGGAGAAAATCCGGACGCCGCAGTTATCTGGCTTCACGGCCTGGGTGCCAGCGGCCATGATTTCGAGCCGGTGGTCCCAGAACTTGGTCTGCCCCAGGACGCCAGGGTACGCTTCATTTTCCCCCATGCACCGGAAATGCCTGTCACCATTAATGGCGGCATTCGTATGCCGGCCTGGTATGACATAAAGTCCCTGGAGCTGGGACGGACGGTGGACAAGGATCAGCTGGTGGCGTCTGCCGGGGCTGTGGCCGCCCTGGTGGAGCAGGAGATCGGGAGAGGCGTGAAGCCGCAACGGATCGTGATCGCCGGGTTTTCCCAGGGGGGAGCCGTCGCCTATGAGCTGGGCCTGAGCTATCCGGAGCGGCTGGCGGGCATTCTTGCCCTGTCTACCTATTTCGCCACCGCCGATTCCGTCGACTGTTCCGACGCCAACCGGGACATCCCCATCAGCGTCTACCACGGCATCCATGATCCCATGGTGCCGGAAGCCCTGGGCCGGGAGTCCGTCGAGAAACTCCGCCATATGGGCTATCAGGTAGAGTACGAGACGTACCCCATGGAACACGCTGTCTGCCTGGAAGAAATACACGCCATCGGACGGTTCCTGCGCAACGTGCTGGCGCTGTGAACCACTTTGCCCACCTGTACCTTGCCCACCCGACGGTGGAGTCCCGGGTGGGTAACCTGCTGGGCGACTTCGCCCGAGGCGTCGACCCGGCCCGTCTGCCCGAGCCGGTCAGGGCAGGGCTGGAACACCATCGGGCGGTGGACGCCTTTACCGATGCCCACCCCGAGGTGCTGGCCTGCAAGGCACTATTTTCGCCCGACCGGCGGCGTTTTGCCGGCATCGCGCTGGATATCCTGTTTGACCATTATCTGTTACGTCACTGGGACAGCTTTGGTCACTGCGACAGGAGCGGATTCATTCAGGAGTTGTACCGGGACCTGGAGCAGGGCACGGACCTGATGCCCGTGGAAATGGCCCGGGTTACCCGGAGGATGGTCACCCACGACTGGTTTCATGCCTACCAGGATCTGGAGAACGTGGGTGCTGCCATGGACCGGGTGGCACAGCGAATCCGCTTTCGGCACCAGTTTGCCGGTATCATCGACGAAATCCGGCCCCTTGATGAGGAGCTTGAGGCCCGGTTCCTTGAATTTTTCCCGGACCTGAAGGCCTTCAGCGACGCACGCTAGCGCCAGAGGCTTAACATCCTTCCATAATTCGGACACATGACAGTCACCACCGGTCTGGTAACCTGATTTTTCAAGGTTCGGTGCCGCCTGACAAGCGGGTACCAGGGAGATCACGACGCAGGGAGCGAAGGCATGTTCACCCGACTGGAATCCTTACGAGGACTCGCGGCCGTTATGGTCGTGCTGTACCACTCACCGTTCCGTTTTGCGGATACCTCCGCAGCCATCATTACCAACAGCTACCTGTTTGTTGACCTCTTCTTTGTTCTGTCCGGGTTCGTGATGGCCTATGCCTATGGCGACAGGATACGCAGCGGCATGGGGTTTGGAGAATACATTGCGCTGCGCCTGGGTAGGCTCTATCCACTGCATCTGTTCACCTTGTTGTTGTGGCTGCCCTATGTGCTGATAAAACAGCACCTCTATGAAATCGGGTTCGGTGGAACGAACCAGTTCGACGAGAACAACCTGTACACGTTCACAACCAACCTGTTTCTCGTTCATGGCCTGGGCATTAACGACTCCCTGAGCTGGAACCACCCGAGCTGGAGTATCAGCACCGAGTTCTTCGCCTATGTCGTGTTCTTTCTGACCGCAGCCACGATCGACCGGGGGCGAAGACTTTGGCTGCCGCTGGTGTTGTCTGTTGCTCTGTACAGTCTCATTTTCCTGGTTGTTCAGCCCGATGAGCTGCAGATCACCTACGACTTCGGGCTGCTGCGCTGTCTGGCGGCGTTCTACCTTGGCGTCTTCGTTTTTCGCGTGCGAGGCATCCGGACTCTGGACCGCCTTTCGCGCCCTGTAGTGACGGTACTCGAAGTCATCACATTTACCGCAGTGATTGTGACGATAGCCCGGGCGGACAACGGCTACCCGATGATCGTCGCCGCCATGATCAGCTTTGCCTTGGCGGTGTTTGTGTTCGCCACACAGGGTGGGGGAGTCATCAGCCGTGTGCTGGACCTGGGCCTGATCGGCAAGATAGGCGTGTGGTCGTTCTCCATATATATGATGCATCGACTGTTACAGTTTGGTGTATCCAACCTGTTCGAATTCATCCTCGGGATTGATCCGAAAGTACCGACCGGCTGGGTGTCCGTAGGCCTCAACATAGCCATGCTCGTGCTTATCATTATCGTGTCCCGCTGCAGCTATGAGTGGGTGGAAAAACCTTGCAGGGACTGGGTAAAAAATCGTCTTCGCAGGCCCCAACCGCCACTCGCCGATGCCTGCCAGCCAGCCACTGGTGCCGGCAAATTACAGGACTGAAACTGAACTTTGCCAACCCCGTCACGTAACATCCCAGGTCAGTCGGGTGACGAAAGTCCTGACCAGAAACGAGGCAAGGAGGTATGTGCCTATGGAGTCCGGTGTCGTATTACGCGGTTATCTGTTTGGGTTTGTCGTTGCGGTGGGGCTTATTTTTCAGGGCCCTGCGTTCGCTTCTACCGAGGACAATTCCGAACCGGGGCCTGAGCGCATGGGGTTTGTGGAATGGGTGGTGATGAAAGACACCGGGCTACGCATGAAGGCCCGACTGGATACCGGCGCCAAGACGTCTTCACTTCATGCCACGGATGTGGAAGGTTTCGAAAAAGACGGAGATGACTGGGTACGTTTCCGTCTGCCACTGGACGACCACAATGATATCGACTCACCGGAAAACGAAGGCGTTGTGCTGGAGTTCGAACGCCCGGTAGAACGAACCGTGCTCATCAAACGCAAAGGCGCGGACTCACAGAAACGGTTTGTTGTGGAAATGGAGTTCTGCATCGCTGGGAAGGTGCATCAGACCGAGTTTTCTCTTACAGACCGGGGGCACTTCAAATATCCGGCCTTGCTGGGCCGTCGATTCATGGGTGACGACAACGTGCTGGTAGACTCTGCCGAGAGCTTCATCGCAGAGGCGAAGTGTGAGTACAACGCCATCGAGAAGATCGCCGAACTACCGGAAGCCAGAAGCTGACACCGCTCAATAATGCAGTGCGGCTCTGAACCGTCTATTAAGGAGGATGAAACGATGCCATACAGCAAGAACAGCGAACTGCCTGACAACGTCAAGGATAACCTGCCATCCCATGCCCAGGAGATCTATCGCAAAGCGTTTAATTCCGCATGGGACGAATACAAGGACCCGAAAGACCGCCGCGGAGACGCCGGGCGTGAGGAGACCGCCCACCGTGTAGCCTGGTCAGCCGTAAAGCAGGAATATCATAAGGAAGGTGATCGCTGGGTGAAGGACAAGGACTGATATACCTGTTTGATTTCCTTGCGCCGGTTGACCATATTAAGGATCGGAAATAACAGATCGGATCCAGGAGTGCATCAATGAAATACCGGCGTCTCGGTAACAGCGGGCTGAAAGTATCGCCCTTGTGCCTGGGTACCATGACCTATGGGACCCCGGCGTGGCGGGAATGGGTACTGGACGAACAGGCCAGCCGCCCCTTCCTGAAAAAGGCACTGGATGCCGGCATCAACTTCTTCGATACCGCAGACATGTACTCCGAGGGCGAATCGGAACGGGTGGTCGGTGGCGCACTGATGGACTATGCGGACCGGGAGGAGTTCGTCCTCGCCACCAAGGTATTCATGCCGATCGGAAAGGGCGCCAATCGTGGCGGCCTGTCCCGCAAACACATCATGGACGCCATTGACCAGTCCCTGCAGCGGCTGGGCACAGACTACATCGACCTATATCAGATTCACCGCTGGGACTACGACACACCCATTGAGGAAACCATGGAAGCGCTTCACGATGTCGTGAAGGCTGGCAAGGCACGCTACATCGGCGCCTCATCCATGTTTGCCTGGCAGTTTGCCAAGGCTCAGCATGTGGCCGACCGCAACGGCTGGACACGGTTTGTCAGCATGCAGCCCATGTACAACCTGATCTATCGGGAAGAGGAGCGGGAGATGTTTCCGCTCTGCCATGACCAGGGCGTGGGCGTTATACCCTGGAGCCCACTGGCCCGTGGCGTTCTTGCTGGCAAGGCGCAGGGGCAGGGCGCGGCCACGACCCGTGGACGTACCGACGAGAATACCCGCAAATGGCACCTGGGCAGCGATATTGACCAGCCAGTTATCAATGCCCTGAGCGCCATCGCCCAAGAGCGGAACCTGCCCATGGCCCAGATTGCATTGGCATGGGCGGCTGCCAACCCCGTCGTGACGGCCCCCATTGTCGGTGTCAGCAAGGAACAGCAGCTCGACGATGCACTGGCGTCCCTGGACATCCAGCTAACGACCGAAGAGAAAGAGCGCCTCGAAGCGAACTATGTTCCCCACGAGGTTGCCGGACATGCCTGAGCAAGGCAATTAATAAGCTTGACGTGCTTTCCAGTATCACCAGCAGCCTGCCTGTTGCACAAAGTACTGGAATGTATCGCCTTGCTCACCTTGCGGGCCCCGGTACCTGCCAAGGTTTTCGTTATAACCACAGCCTCGCTTCCTGATAAAAATAGAGAAGGACCCTGGCAATGGCCATTGATATCCTGATTGCGGGGCGTTTACCGCCCAATGTACTTCCCCAGCTGGAAGAACGATTTCGGCTTCATAGTCTGCCGGCAGACGCGACTGGGGCCGGTGCGATTTTGCAGAAGGTCGGAGGCTCCGTCCGGGGACTACTGACCAATGCCGCCCAGGGGGCGCCGGAGGCCTTGTTGGCGGCGTTGCCGAACCTGGAGATCATTTCCTCGTCCGGGGTGGGAACCGATGCCCTGAATGTGGCAATTGCCGAGAGCAGGGGAATCAGGGTTGAAACGACGCCCGGAGTACTGACCGAAGATGTGGCGGACGCCGCTATTGCGCTCATGCTGGCGACGAGCCGGCGGCTGATGCAGGCCGAGCGAAATGTTCGGGCCGGTCGCTGGCTGAAGGATCTGCCCCTTGGCAACCGGATGACGGGCAAGCGGCTCGGCATCCTGGGCCTGGGCAAGATCGGACAGGCGGTTGCCAGGCGGGCTTCCGCGTTTGATATGCCCATTGCCTACCATCAGCGCAACCGCAATCCGGAGGTTTCCTATACCTACCATGACTCGCTGGTGTCACTGGCGACTGCGAGCGACTTTCTGGTGGTCATCGTCCCCGGCGGCTCTGCCACGGAGCACATGGTGAACGCGCAGGTGCTCGATGCCCTGGGGCCGGAGGGTATACTGGTGAACGTGGGCCGCGGCAGCACCGTAGATCAGCCGGAACTGGTGCGTGCCCTGGAGCAGGGTCGAATTCGGGCTGCCGGGCTTGACGTGTTGGCGGACGAGCCCAACGTACCGGAAGCCTTGCTGGCACTGGAGAATGTTGTCCTGACACCGCACTACGCCAGCGGCACAATCGAGACCCGGCTGGCCATGGGGCAGCGGGTGGTGGATAACCTTCTCGAGTATTTTGCTGTTGAGCTATAGGTACCGGGCACACAGTGGAAGGGGGGCTAGATTAAGTCTCGGTTTCTGGGCAAGCATAACGTATTTAACATAATATACATTATGCGCAATACAGTGGTGATATTTGGTCGTCCAGGTTCGGGACGAAACGATCAACGTAGAACCGATTTTGTGCCTTGCCTCTCCATCTGGCTAAAGATCGCCTCGACCCGGTCCAGACCTGCCAGCAGATTTCCCGGCGAACCAATCGCAGAGGCCGCACCGGCAACGCCCCAGGCCAATGCATCGGCTTCCGGGTCTCCATGATCGAGGCTGTGGAGCATCATGGCGACAAAGCTGTCGCCCGCTCCGAGGTGATTTACTACGCTCACTGTCGGTGGCCTGGCCTCGAACATCTGTCCGCTTGCCGTTACCATTAGCGCACCCTCCGCTCCCTGGGTGACCACCAGCAGCTTCGCCATGCCTTTTTCGACAAGCTTCTTCATCATGTCCAGCTGGCTGCTGTGCTGCCAGTCACCCCGGTAGCCCAGCTGGGCAAGTTCCTTGCGATTGAGCTTTGCGAGATAAACGCCGGCGGCAAGCGCCGGTTTCAGGGCCCTGCCAGATGTATCGAGCACTACCGGAATCGCCCGCTTTGCGGCCTCAGTAATGAGTTGACCATAGAAGTCATCGGGTACACCGGATGCCAAACTGCCGCTGAGTACCAGATAACGGGTCTGTTCGCTGACATCCAGTACGGCGGACTGGCAGGCACGCCACTCGGTTTCAGCGAGCTCCGTCCCCGGGAAAACCAGATGAAACATGCGCCCGGTCGTCGTTTCGGTCAGGGCCAGGTTCTGGCGGGTCGATTTGCGCAACGGAATGCGCTCGCACGGCACCGACTCACCACGAAGCATGGCTTCTACCTGGTCACCGTTGTCTCCACCACCGGGAAAGATGGACCATACCCGGTTCCCCAGCCGATGAAGGTTACGTGCGACATTGATCCCGCCCCCGCCTGGCTCTGTCGCGACTTCGATGCACCGGGTTTTGGCGTCTTCGCTCAGGCGGTCGGTCGTGGCATAAAGATCCAGCGCCGGGCTCATCGTCAAAGTGGTAATAACGGTTTCAGTGGGAGATTGCTTCATTTCCACACTCCGGCAGCCATGAGCCAGCCATGAGCATCCCGCTGATCACGGTCCATCCTGCTATTAGCGCTGGTCCCGAGCGCTACTGTCGTGACAGCTGCTCGGTAAATTCAAAGGCCTTCGCATCATGGGCGATCAGGTCCTGTATCAGGGCCAGAACAATCGCGGTTCCCGCTTCGACCGCATTGTTGTGCTGCCCGATTTGCTCCCGGAGCTCGTCGGCCGTGCTGTGACAGATCAGTGGCGGGCGGTGAACCGGCTGATTGGCCAGGAACAGACTGTTCCGTACATCGTAGAGTTCGTTGAAACAGTCCGACGCTTCAGAAATCTTGCCCAGCACCATCTGGCAGCGGTTCCTCAGGCGCTCCAGGCTACGGGCCTCGCGGCAGTCCAGCAGCACTTCAAGCTGATACATCACCAGCAGCACCGTTCGGGCGCTGTACTCATGGCGCTGCTCGGCGACCTTCAGAAGAGTAAAGAGGACCCGGTTGATGTCCTGAATGGCTGTGCCACGTCCTGCGACACCTGTATTCTCGAGCCAGCTCCAGACTGCGTCCAGCCTGGGACTGCCAAAAGAAGGCCAGTCATTCAGTGCGGCGGTTTTCAGGGCCCCGTGGAAAATGAGGGCATCGAACTCCTGTGCCTCAAAACGGTGGGCCCCCTCACCCGTAAATCTGGCATCCAGAATCTGGATGGCTCCAGGGCGGATGATATTGACGGCCATCACCAGTTGATGAAGAAATACCGTCGCTACCTGATAGCTCTCCACTTCTTCGGGAGCCTGACCATCAGCGGCCAAGGTGATGGCAAGCTCGGCGTCGATTCGGTTGGCAGGATTTTCGATGTGGGCACTGCGGTGGTCGCTGAAGCTGCCCGACTCATCCCGGGCCTGTTCCATGGCAGCCAGAAGCCTGCTGCTGTCCATTGTGATCCGGTAGGGTCTCGCCGAGCCTTTCAGGCCGTTCTGGGCCTCGAAGGAACGCTCACTGAAAAAGGTCCCGAGCTGGCGCCAGAGTGCGATGATCTGTTCGCTTCCACTGGCATCGGCGGGCGGGATGGCTTTACCGATGTAAAGGTGAACGATTCTTGAGGATGCCATAGAAACTCCTTTGTCGATTGCTCCGTGAGGATACGGGCCTGCTTCGAGTGTAAACCAAAAACATCGGTTGCGCCGGGGCCTTCACGGTGGTCAACCCAGGATCTTCACCATGAACCGGTCACATCCTTGACCTCTATCAACGGACGCAAACGCTGATCCCGCCAGAGACATCAGCGAACCTCCGGAAGCGGCCTGTGTGTTCGTGTGTTCCGAAGAACTACCCAACTTACGGAGACGCAACCAGATAATGCACGCTGAACAGACCTTTCTCGTCCACCCACACCCGACGCCCCGAAAAACCGGCACGGGCCGCAAGGTTCTTGAAGCCCGGAACAGAATACTTGTAGGAGTTCTCCGTGTGGATGGATTCGCCCTCCCGGAAACGGATGGTCTGACCGTTGAATCTGAGCACCTGGGCCACCCGGCTTTCAAGGTGCATCTCGATACGGGATTCGCGGGGATTGAAGAATGCGTGATGGCGGAAACGATTGCGGTCAATCGCCAGTCCCAGTTCCCGCTGCATCCGATCCAGCAGGTTCAGGTTGAACTCTGCTGTCACCCCGGACAGGTCATTATAGGCCGCTTCCAGGGTTTTCTGGTCTTTTACCAGGTCGACACCGAGCAGCAAGCCGCTACCCGGCGGCAGTAACCGGTGCAGTCCTTTGAGAAAACCCTCGGCCTCCTGAGGCGTGAAGTTGCCAATACTGGATCCGGGGAAAAAACCCACCAGGCGATTTGGTTCAATGTCCTGTGGCAGGTCCACCGGCCGTGTAAAGTCCGCGCAGGCAGCGTGTACCTCCAGCCAGGGATAGTCTGCCGCCAGTCGGCGAGTGCTGTTGATGAGAAACTCCCGGGAGATATCGATGCCCAGATAGCGGTTCACGGACAGACATTCCAGCAGCAGCCGGACCTTGCGGCTGGCGCCACTGCCAAACTCCACCAGGGTAGCTCCCGGCCCCGCCAGGTTAGCAATTTCCGGAACCGCCCGGGCCAGAATCGCCTCTTCCGTCCGGGTGGGATAATACTCCGGAAGTTCACATATTTTCTCGAAAAGCTCTGAACCCTTCTGATCATAAAGGAATTTTGGAGAACAGAATTTTGGCCTCGAGGTCAGTCCGGTGAGCACTTCCTCTGCCATGGTAGGTGCGTGATCTTCAGGTAGCTGATTATGGAACTGAACGGTTGCGGTACTCACTTGCGAGCCTCCCTGGCGAGTCGGAATCCGGAAAAAGCCCAGCGGGCTGAGGGTGGAAAGAAGTTGCGGTAGGTAGGACGGATATGACTGGCCGGGGTGGCGCAACATCCACCTCGCAACACCATCTGGCCGGACATGAACTTGCCGTTGTATTCCCCCAGGCTGCCGGAGAGGGTTCTGAAACCCGGATATGGCCGATAGGCACTGCCCGTCCATTCCCACACGTCCCCCAGAAGCTGGCCAGGGCGCCGCTTGTCAAAGTCATGGCGAACCCGCGTGCCAACCGGTTGCAGGTAGCCGCTGTCAAGGAAATTCCCGTGCCGGTTCGGCGTGTGGGTGGCCGCATGCTCCCACTCGGCCTCGGTGGGCAGTCGCTCCCCCGCCCATCGGGCAAACGCATCCGCTTCATAGAAACTGACATGACAGACCGGCGCATCCGGATCCACCGGGCACCAGCCCCTAAGGGTAAAGTGCCACCACTGCTGCCCTTCCCTGGCCCAGTACAGGGGCGCCTCCCAACCCTGCTGTTGAACCAGTTGCCACCCGTCTGACAGCCACAGCGCGGGGTCCCGATAGCCGCCCTGCTCTATGAAATGCAGGAACTCCTGGTTGCTCACCGGCCTTGTGGCCAACTCGAACGGTTCCAGGTACTGCCGGTGAGCCGGTTGTTCGTTGTCGAAGGCAAAATCATCACCACCGGGTTCCACGCCGACCGATACTACGCCCCCCTCGTACCCGTACCAGCCCATTGCCACCGGGTGCCGGGGCGGCGGTGCCTGCAAACGATCCGTATACACAGGACGCAGCGGATTCTGGGCGAGAATGTGCTTGATATCCATGACCAGCAATTCCTGGTGCTGCTGTTCATGGTGAATGCCCAGGCAGGTGCGCTCGGCAATGGTGCGGCTGTGCTCTGCGGGCGGATTGCTCAGCAACAGCCCCATGGCCTCATCCACATAGTGCCGGTAGCGATAGACATCCGCTACCGTAGGCCGGGACAGTATGCCCCGGCGGGGCCTGGGGAACGGATTGCCGTGGGTTTCGTAGTAGGAATTGAACAGGTGGTCGTAGGTATCGTTGAGTGGCACATAACCTCTCAGGTATGGCCTGAGAAGAAAGGTCTCGAAAAACCAGGTCACATGGGCCAGGTGCCACTTTGGCGGGCTTACGTCGTCCATGCTCTGGATCACGTAGTCTTCGGTTTCCAGCGGACCGCACAGCTGCTCAGTGACGATACGGACTTCCCGGAAGGGTTCCAGCCAGTCTTCCGGTGCATTGGGTTCCTCTGCCGGAACCGGGTACAGCGGTTCTGCTTGTGCCATGGCATCGCTCTCTCAGGGTGAGTGTTGAGCGTGTGGTCGGGTTTTTCCCGTAGCCATTGCCTGACCAACTGCCGGGACTTCTCCATGCCCTTCATATCGGCCCCGGAGATGTGGTCCGGCGCCGGTTTTTCTCAGTAAAGGCCTGCGCTCCCGGGTTGGTCAAGTTGCCGCTCGTCCATGTTTCGGGCTTCAGCGCTATCCGGAAATCAGGCTCCGCAGGCATCTTTGACAAATCGCTAATAACCCCGGGCGTTTGATACAGTGTAGGATGCATTTATAAACTTCGACTTTCACAAAAATTTGCAATCCCGGGAAACGTCACGCATGCCATACGCTCGAATTACCGGCACAGGCTCCTACCTGCCGGAAAATGTCCTGACCAACAAAGACATGGAAAAGATGGTCGACACCACTGACCAGTGGATCAGGGAGCGTACCGGTATTTCACAGCGCCATGTGGCGGCCCCTGAGCAAACCACGGTCGACCTGGCAGAGGTTGCCGCCCGCCGGGCCGCAGAGGCCGCAGGCGTTGAGCTGCAGGACATCGACCTGATCGTTTTTGCCACCTCTACCCCCGACAAGATCTTTCCCAGCTGCGCGTGCATTCTGCAGGCCCGGCTGGGTATCAAGGGCTGCCCTGCCTTCGATATCCAGGCTGTGTGCAGTGGATTTGTCTACGCCCTGTCAGTGGCCGACAAGTTCGTCCGTACCGGGAGTAGCCGCAAGGCGCTGGTGGTAGGCGCTGAGGTGTTTTCCCGTATTGTGGACTGGGAAGACCGGGGCACCTGCGTGCTTTTCGGTGACGGGGCCGGTGCGGTGATTCTGGAAGCTGATGAAGAGACCGGCATCCTGTCCACCCACATCCACGCAGACGGCCAGTACGAAGAACTGCTCCACGTACCCTGCGGAATCGCCTCCAACTACAACCAGGTGAAAGCCGGCCGGGCCTTTATCGAGATGAAAGGGAACGAGGTGTTCAAGGTGGCTGTGAACACCCTCGGCAAGATTGTTGACGAGACCCTGGCCGCCAACCGGATGCAGAAGTCAGATATCGACTGGCTGGTGCCCCACCAGGCCAACCTGCGCATCATTGCCGCTACGGCCAAAAAGCTGAACATGCCTATGGACCAGGTGGTTGTGACTGTTGATCAGCACGGCAACACCTCGGCGGCGTCCATTCCCCTGGCACTGGACGTGGCGGTCCGGGACGGGCGCATCAAACGCAATGAAGTGATTCTGCTGGAAGCCTTCGGCGGTGGTTTTACCTGGGGCTCAGCCCTGTTGCGGTTCTGATACCCGGCTCCCGGCGGTTCCCCCCTGACTGACCGGCGTTACCGGAGCCGGTTATTCAGGGTATCCACCAACTCCGCCCAGTCGGCATCCTCTTCCCACTCCTCCCGCAGAAAGTGTCTCTGACTTTCGTTCCAGAAAGGGGCGTCGGGCAGGCGGGTGCTTTCGGGCAACGGGCGGTGTTCCGCAATAAATGCCTCAATGGAATCGCTGTCACTGGGCAGGCCCAGTTGCTCAAACAGCTCTGACAGTGTGTGGACCGGTTTTTCCATGGGGACCTCGCTGTGATGTTGATAAATTCGGGCTGACCACCCCCAGTATAGACCCATTATTCAGTTTGTTACCCGTGATCTTGAATTAATAAACCAATCATAGGATGATTGGTTATCCCATCAAAGGACAGCTTAACCATGCACAACCTCACACCCATCCGGCGAGGTTCCCTGGTGGAAACCGCCATCGAGAGCCTGCGCCAGGCAATACAACAGGGAAAGTGGCCGGTTGGTCAACGTTTGCCAGTGGAAGCCGACCTGGCAGAGTCCCTGGGTGTCAGCCGAAATACCGTGCGTGAAGCAGTCCGAGTGCTGGCCCATGTGGGCATGCTGGAAACCAGGCAGGGAGACGGCACCTACGTCCGCTCAACCCGTGATCCCGGAGAGTCGCTGCGCCGCATCGGTCGCTCCCGCCTGCGGGACCAGCTGGAAGTACGCATCATGCTTGAGGCCGAGGCGGCCGGTCTTGCCGCCCGGCGCCGTACCGCCAACGATATCGAACGGATGACCGCGGCGCTGGACCGGCGAGCCCGGGCCGGCGATGACCTGGAGCAGCGAATCGCCCACGATGAGGCCTTCCACCACGCCCTGGTGGAAGCGGCCCACAACCCTGCCCTGCTGGAGCTGTACCGCTATTTCGCCCAGTCTGTAGCCGAAACCATCCAGCGAACCGAGCAGGAAGCCGACCTCCCTGAGCCGTCGCAGGAGGATCACGAACTCCTTCTGGCCGCCGTCCGACAACAGAATTCCGACAAAGCGGCCCAACTGGCTCGAGCGCTGCTGGAGCCCAGTCTCACTGCTCTGGAAGGGGCGTAGCCATGAAATTCCGCCTTGATACGTTCACGATGCTGCTTCTGGGCGCCATTGTGCTGGCAACCTTTCTGCCGGTCAGGGGAAGTGCCGCAGAGGCGCTGTCCGTGGCAGGCACCATTGCGGTTGCGCTGCTGTTCTTTCTCCACGGTGCGGCTCTGTCCCGGCAACAGATCATCGACGGTGCGACCCACTGGCGACTGCACATCCTGATCACTTCCCTCACCTTTGTATTCTTCCCGCTGGTGGTGCTTCCCATTAACGGGCTGAGCGGCATCGCACCCGAGTGGATGCCGGAAGACCTCGGGCTGGGATTTCTCTATCTCGGTGTTCTGCCCTCGGCAGTGTCGTCTTCCATTGCCTACACCGCCATGGCACGGGGCAATGTGCCGGCGGCCATCTGCAGTGCGGCGGCATCCAACGTGTTCGGCATGATGCTTACACCCTTCCTGCTGATCCTGCTGGTCAGCACCTCCGGAGGGGGGAGCTTCTCGGTGCTGGAAGCCCTGAAGGACATCGTGGTGCAGCTGTTGTTACCATTTGCGGTGGGGCACGCCATGCGGCCCTGGCTGGGCGGTTTCCTGGCCCGGCACGAGAATCTTACATCCCGTTACGACCAGCTCGTTATCTGGCTGATCGTTTACTCGGCCTTTTCCCACTCCGTGGTCAGCGGGCTCTGGGAAAACCTGCCGCTGACAGCGATCGGGCTGACCATTGCGCTGTGCTTTGCTCTGCTCGGATTCTTCATGCTGGTGGCCCACCTGCTGGTGCGGCATTTCGGGTTCAGCCTGGAGGATGAGGCTGCCGTGGTCTTCTGCGGTTCGAAGAAAAGCCTGGCGTCGGGGTTGCCCATGGCCAAGGTGCTGTTTTCCGGACACCCCGGGTTCGGCATGATCGTACTGCCGATCATGTGCTACAACCAGATCCAGGTCATCGTCGGAGCCATGCTCGCACAGCGCTACAGACGACTTATTGACGCGGCCGAAGAACAGGGCCAGGTAACGCCTTCCTGAATCATCGGGGGGATTGCTCAGCCCCCTCCCCCGGTCAACGCACCGAACAGACTGGTGAGGATAATAATACCCACGATCCAGCCGATCACCGCTGGCCAGAAGTTGGTCATCTGGGGTCGTTCAGGCTGGGCGTTGTCGCTCTGATCCGATGATGGAAAACTGATGCCCTGGTAACGCCCGGCATCATCCAGGGTCAGATCCGGCTCGTTCTCCTGTCGCTCCAGTGCATCAGTCATGCCATACCAGCCAAACCAGTCCCCCAGGAAGCGCGCCACCGGTGCCGGCAAACGGGATTCTTCGGCAAGTGGGCGCAAACGCGGCTCCAGCTCATCACCAATGGCCGCTCGCACATGGTCCTGGTCAGCGGGTGGTTCAGTCAGGATGGCACGCCAGATTGCCACATCCTGCAGCCGGAGATTGTCGTGAAGCATGGCATTGACCTGAATGACCACCTCCCGGACCACCTGCTGTTCGCTGGCTGTCAGTGGCGCCCGGCGCGCTTCGGCTTGCCAGCCGGATGCGTCATCGGTCCTGTCCTCCTCGGACCGGCGCTCCCTGACAGGTGACGGCTCCGGCACTGCAACCACACCGGGCCCGGCTTCATGTCCCGCCTCGGCCAAGGCATCGCGGTAGGCCATCTCCAGCCGCCGTGCCTCTTCGCCGTCAGCAAACTTGCTTTGCCGTTCGAAGGCCTCCCGGATCCGGGCGGTATCACGGGTTGGCTCAATGCCCAGTGTTTCCCAACAGTTCATCAATCAAGGTGCTCCTGGTTGCAGGCGGCTGACTTTCCGATATGATGCCAATTCCTGAGCTAATCTTAAATAATATTCATCAGGCTCGTCTCCAAGGCTCCAGACATAATGACCCACAAGCTCGGCAAAGGCAGACCTCCAGACAAATCAGCCGGTTTAGCGTTGGCGCTTGGCGTAACCCTGTTATCCGCGCCACTGGCTGGCGCCGAAGAGGCGGAAATGCCGCCCTGGCTGGCCCTGGGCGAAACTGACAGACCTGAAACCAGCTACAGCGCCGTACCGGAGGTGCTCACCACGACCCGGCTACGCCAACCCAAAGCCCGCGTGCCCGGCACAACCACGGTAATCTCCGGCGAAACCATCCGCGATCTGGGGATGGTTGCCCTGGCAGATGTTTTTCGCCTGGTTCCCGGAATGACGGTTGCGGCTGTCGGCAGCAATCAGCCGACGGTGAGTTACCACGGTACAGTCGCCTACGAACAGCGGCGCCTGCAGGTACTCATCGATGGGCGCACCGGCTATCTGCCAAGCCTGGCCGACGTGGACTGGAATGCCATGCCGGTTCCCATAGAGCTGATCGATCGTATCGAAATCAGCCGGGGGCCCAATTCGGCCGCCTATGGCAACAATGCGTTCCTGGCGTCCATCAATATCATTACGCTGTCACCGGAGAATACCGCCGGCACCGGTTTACATGCCCAGGGCGGCGGACCGGGCATTCGTAACTATACAGCGTATCACGGTCATACCCGGGATGAGTACAGCTGGCGGGTTGCCTGGCACCGGAGGGAGTCGGAGGGATTCGATTTCCAGTACAACAGCGACGAAGACCTGCGCAAGGAGTCGATCCGCGATGGCTTCGAGTTCAACCAGTTTTACTACGATAGCGTACTGCAACCGTCCCCCTACCACTCTTTCGAGTTCCGGGCCGGAGTGACTGACGGCGTTGATGAGGATGACCCCATCAAGATGGGTGGTTCCGACCTGGGTATTCAGACCGACCCGGATGATGAAGTGCGGGATCATTACCTTCAGGTAAGATATGGTTACGGCGGCCTCGACAGCCACCTGGTCGAATTCCAGAGCAGTTACCAGAGGTACAACCGTGACAAGGACTGGATAAGTTGCATCGAACTTGAGGGCGCCCCTGCCCCTCTTTGCACAAGGCTCAATGAAGACCTCCAACAACAGCGACTGGAGTTCGAATTACAGGACACCTGGGAGGTTAACCCTGACCTGCGGCTGGTAAGCGGCCTCGGTTACCGGGAAGATGGCTACGAATCGGAAACCTTCTTTGGCGGCAGTGGTGAGCTTTACCAGTCCCGCCTGTTTGCGAACCTGGAGTACACCCCGGTGTACTGGCTCACCTTCAACGCCGGCGCCAACTACGAGCACACTTCCCTGCTGGACGACAACTTCCTGTCGCCCCGCCTGGCCGCGAACCTTCATCTCACTGAAAACCAGACGCTGCGCTTTGTATACTCCAGGGCCGTTCGTACCCCAGACGCACTGGAACAGCGGGCGGACTGGGCCTACACCCCGGAGAACGTCAGTCCGTCTATTTACAGTGACCTTGAAGGCCAGAGGGTTGACGCTGAATTTGACGCAACCAGCCCCACCGACTTTGCCGGCTATTATGCCGAAGCCGAGGGCAATCTGGACGAGGAGAGGATCACCAGCCGGGAGATCAGCTATTACGGCCAGTTCCGCCTCGGGCGGGGGACGCTGTCCACCGAGGTTCGTTTCTTTTATGACGAGCTCCGGGACCTGGTGGCCGGGGTGATCAATGTCGAGGATTTTGACCTGGGCAACCGGGTCGCCATCGACCAACAGGGTGTTGAGCTGGAAACAGCGCTTGATCTTGGGGATACACGGCTTCGCCTTGCTTACGGTTATATGGACCAGGAGGGCTGGTATACCGCCGATGACGGCATCGCACCAGAGGAGCAGCAAACCATCGTGGCCCGCGAAGGGCGATTGTCGGTGCGTCACACCGGCAGCCTCTCATGGATTCAGCGCTATCCTGCCGACTGGAGTTCTGCCGTGGCCTGGTACGTGGCCGATGAGTTCCGCAGTGGCCCCTATCAGCGGGCGGACCTGCGTGTCGCCAGAACGGTCCACGGCCCCCGGATGAGTTATGATGTCGCCCTGATCGTTCAGCATTACCTCAATGACAACCCCTTGTTGAGCCGAGACAACAACTACAGGGATCGAAACCAGTTCTTCCTCGAAGCCGGCCTCAGGTTCTGACCACCAGGCTGAAAGGACCCTGATAACAACCAGGATGGGTATGGGTAGCTGTAATTCCCGAAAAGCCGGAAAAGTGTGCCGCGCCGGTCTGCTCATGGACCGCGGGCTGGTTATCGCCCTGTTATTTCTCGCAGCATTCGCCGCCACGCCTCACCCGGCCCGTGCCGACGTGGTGTATCTTCAGGGTTCCGGCAATCCCACGTTCAACCTGAGATTTACAGAACTGCTGGAAGAGCAGCTCGGGCCTGATACCGAAGTGCGGGCGTTTTCGTCACTGAGTACGTTTGAAGGGCCTCCCGGGCCGGTCATCACCCTCGGGCAGGAAGCGCTGACCCAGGTACTCGAAGCGGGCACACAACGGCAGGTCCTCGCATTGCTGACCGGCTCCGACACCCTCGCGGGCCTTGCCGAGAATGCTGATACCCGCATATCCAGCGTTTATTACGATCCCCCGTTGCTTCGCCAGGCCCTGATTGGCCGGGTGGTACTGCCCCAGGCGAGCCGGATGGCGCTGCTGGCACGTCCTGACCAGGCCAGTCGCTATGAGCCCCTTATCAGCGAGCTGGAGCGCTATGGCATCGAGGCACGGGTGTTCCTCGTCAGCGGTGACGACGCCCTGATCCCCACCCTGTCACGGGCCCTGAGTTACGGCGACTTTCTTCTGGCCACCCCGGACGACGTCATCTACAACCCCCGTACTATCAAACACATTCTGTTGACGACCTATCGTCGTAACCGGCTTGTCATAGGGCCCAGCCATGCTTTTGTCAGGGCTGGCGTGCTTGCATCCTCCTATGTGCCCCTCCCTGACTATGCCGCCGAAGCTGCTCACTATGTCCGCGAGTGGCAGCGTACCGGAATTCTCCCGGAACCGTCCTACCCGGACTCCTTCGGCGTCGAAATCAACCGGCAGGTAGCCAGGTCCCTGAACCTGCCACTGCCGGAGCGGGACCAGATCGTGGAAGAAGTCCGTGCGCTGCTCCGGCAGGCGTCAGGGGAGGCGCGGCCATGAAGCACAGTAATGCCAAGAGGAGCCTCGCGAACCAGCTCCTGTTGCTGGGCGCCCTCCCTGCCGTGTTGATGTTTGTGGGCCTGATGGTGTTTTTTACCCATGCCCGCCTGACGGATGCCCGCCAGGAGCTTTTTGATTCCACCCAGGTGCTGGCTGACAACCTGGCACCCGTCATGGAATACGCGGTGGTCTCCGGCAACCGCAAGGTGCTGGAAGACATTCTGCAGCAGGCCAGCAACCGGACCAGGCTGCAGTGGATCCGGGTGACTGATGTGTTGGGCAACGAAATGGCCTTTGTCGGCAGCGATCGATTCAGTCAGTGGCCCGGTGATGACCAGCAGGACGAGAGTATCCACCGGTTCAGCTCCGATATCCTCCAGTTGCCGGTCGCCCTCGGGAGCGACAGCGAGGACTGGTTTGAGCCGGATTACCGGGTATCCGGCGGAGCCATGAGGGTGGGATCCGTGGAAGTCGCGGTCAGTGAGCAACGCCTGACCGAGCGGCGAACCGACATCCTCCTTACCTCAGGGGTCGTGGGTGTCTCGCTGCTGGTGTTTGCCCTCATTCTGGTCAATCGCCTGACGGCGACACTGCTCGAGCCCGTGCAGACCCTTGCCGAACGGGTGCTGGCCATGACCCGCAGGGATTACCGGGAGCACGGTCCGGTGGGCACCCGGGTGGCAGAAATTGCCCAGCTCGAAGACAACCTGAACCAGCTGGCTCGGCACCTGGGTCACCTGCAGGAATCCCGGGATCAGACCCTCGCCCTGTCGGAAAGCGCCCGGGAGAAGGCCGAGCAGGCCAGCCAGGCCAAGACAGAGTTTCTGGCGGTCATGAGCCATGAGCTGCGTACACCCCTGAATGGGGTGCTGGCCATGGTGGACCTGGTGTCCGAGCAACCGCTCACGGACCGACAGGCCGACTACCTGAACACTGCCAGGCGATCCACCGAGGACCTGCTGACCCTGATCAATGACATTCTGGACGTCTCCCGTCTGGACCAGGGCACACTACTGCTGGAAAGTCGCCCGTTCAACCCGAAAGTACTGGTGGAAAACTGCATGGCCAGTTTCCGGCATGCTGCGGAAGAGCACGGCCTCACGCTGGAGCTGAAGCTTTCGGGAAACTGGCCCGATAAACCTGAAGTGGCCGGCGATGCGGTAAGGTACCGCCAGGTCCTGGCGAGCCTGCTGGACAATGGCATCAAGTTCTCGGACCACGGGACGATCCTGGTGGCCCTGGACTGGCATCAGGAGGCAGATGACTGCGTGTTCCTCACCTGCGAAGTGCAGGATAACGGTCACGGGATACCACCGGAGCAGCTGGAGCAGGTCTTCAACAGCTTCGAGCAGCTCGACTCCTCCCGTTCCCGCACCACCGGCGGTACTGGTATCGGCCTGACCCTGGTTCAGAAACTGGTGGAACTGATGGGTGGCCACATCGGGCTGACCAGTGACTCCGGAGAGGGCTCCAGTTTCCGGTTTGAAGTGCCCTTCGAGCTTTCCTCATCCGCGGTTTCGCCAACCGGTAACGGGCAAGGGAGCCAGCAGGAAAGGCTGCCATCCGGAACGGAGCAACGGCAGACACCCCGGGCCCTTGTGGTGGAGGACAATCCGGTCAATCAACGGGTGGCACGTACCCTGCTCGACCGCCTTGGATTCGAGACCAGGGCTGTCGCCAATGGGCGCGAGGCCATTACCTCCGTCACCGACAGTGAGACTCCCTTTACGGTGATTCTGATGGATTGCCATATGCCAGTCATGGACGGCTTTACGGCTGCCCAGGCCATCCGGGACTGGGAGCGCCGGGAGAACCAGCGGCAAATCCCGATCATCGCCCTCACCGCGGATGTGTTACCAGGCACCAGGGCAAGCTGTCTTGAAGCGGGAATGAACGACTACCTGGCCAAGCCAGTACGCAAGCACCAGCTCAGGAGCGTCCTGAGTCGCTGGGTGCCATTGTAGGGCACCCAGCGACTGCTCGGGACTCGGAAAGGACAACGGAAGATCAGGCCACTGGCGTACGCATGGTGACGAACTCTTCCGCTGAGGTGGGGTGGATACCGAGGGTACTGTCGAAGTCGGCCTTCGTGGCGCCACATTTGAGAGCCACTCCGATACCCTGGACAATCTCTCCGGCGTCCGGGCCGACCATATGGGCACCAAGGACCCGGTCGTCATCCCCATCGACCACAAGTTTCATCAGGCTACGCTCGTCACGGCCGCTGAGGGTGTGCTTCATGGGGCGGAACTCGGAGCGGTAGATCACCACCCGGTGGCCAGCCTCCCTCGCCTCCGCCTCGGTCAAACCAACCGTACCAATGTTCGGCTGACAGAAAACCGCCGTCGGAATATTGCGATAGTCCATCTCGCCTTCGCCGTCTCCAAACAGACGGCGGGACAGTACCATGGCCTGGGCCAGTGCAACCGGGGTCAGCTGAGGGGTACCGATAACGTCTCCGAGTGCGGTGATGGACGGTACAGCGGTCTGGAAGTATTCGTCCACCTGAATGTGACCGCTGGTGGTAAATTCCACGCCCAGTGCCTCCAGGCCCAGTCCATCGGTCAGCGCCCGCCGTCCGGTCGCAGCCATCACCAGACCAGTCTCCATGACACTACCGTCCGAAAGGGTTACCGCAAAACCACTGCCGGACTCCTCCACCGACGTGATATTGGTGTTGAATCGCAGGCGAATGCCCTTTTTCTCGAGTTCCGTAACCAGGAAACGACGGACATCGTCATCAAAGCCACGAAGGAACAGCTCACCCCGATAAATCAGGGTGGTGTCGACCCCCAGGCCAGCCAGAATGCCGGCGAATTCCACGGCGATGTAACCTCCACCCCAGATCACCGCTTCACGGGGCAGCTGGGGCAGATAGAACATTTCATTGGAGGACAGGACCAGGTCGCGGCCCGGCACATCGGGGATGGACGGCCAGCTACCGGTAGCGACCGTGATGTGCTCTGCGGTCAGCTCCCGGTCACCTACCACAACCGTATTGGGGTCGCGCAACGATGCGGTCCCCTGAATAACCGTGACACCGGCTCCATCGAGCAGTTGACCGTAGATGCCGTTGAGGCGCTCAATCTCGGCGTTCTTGTTGGCCACCAGGGTTGGCCAGTCAAAGCGAACCTCGGAACGGGGCACCTGCCAGCCATAACCGGCGGCATCTTCCAGGTCTTCACCAACGTGGGCGCCGTAAACAAACAGCTTCTTGGGAACACAGCCCACATTGACACAGGTACCGCCCAGATACCGTGACTCGATTACGGCCACCCGAGCGCCGCGCTGGGCAGACATACGGGCAAGGCGAACGCCGCCAGAGCCGGCGCCAATAACGATCAGATCATAATCCCGGGATTCAGACACGTGGACTCCTGTTCAACTTAACCAAAACAGACCGGTCAACAGCCGCCTGGATCCCGTCGGGATCAGGAGGCCTGGAAGCCGGCCTTCGTGGATGAAATGTCCGCATCCCTGAACAGTACAAAATCCTCATAGTCCCCAAGCCGGACGGTGCCTAGGCTGCGGAACCCTTCTGATTCATAGAACGGCAGATAACGGCTGTTGCCGGTATCCAGCACCAGGCCATTGGCTCTGGGGTTCTCGGAGCACAGCGCCTCAACGGCAGCCAGCAGGCGTCGGCCAAAGCCGCGGTTCTGATATTTCGGGTGAACGCCCATCAGCGGAAGCTGATAGGTGCCCTCTCCCGGAAGCATGCCGCGGATCTTCTCATGGTAATCAAGATAGCGTCGGGTGGAGGCGAAGCCCGCTGTCAACACCATACGCAGTCGCCAGCTCAGCTGTTCTGCCAGGTTCAGGCGAAGTTCAGGTGCACCGATGAACGCCACCGCTACCAGCGTGTCGTCCGCCATGACACCGATTGCATCCTGGTTGAGTTCAAAATAGAGGTTGAGCAATTCACGGATGGTTGCACGAACGCGCTTATCATACCCGGGCTTGCGATGATCGAACAGGTACTGGAAAGTCGGTTCGTGCCGGTACGCCTGGTAGAGAATGGACTTTGCCTCGTTGAAAGCGGTGTCGTCCAGCCGCACAACGGAAGGTTCCCGGGCGATTTTCTTGTCATTGTCTGCCGTTGCCATACCGTCTGCCATTAAAAGGCTCCCTTTCGGTTAGCGTTATGCCACCCATAGCGGCGTATTATCAGTAACTTTCCATCATAACCACTCAGATTGCCAGCGTCAGTCGCACAGAAACCACCCCGGGAGAGTCCCGCCGGTCCATGGCCGCCTGTTCGATCAGTATGCCATGGTTGCTGCTCAGGCCTTCCAGCCACTGAGCGACTTCACTGAAAGGTACGTTTTCAAGCCATACCCGGATCGCGCTGTCACCGCTGGGCTCGAAGCGCTGCAGGTCGAGGCCGGCTTCCCGGGCTGTACCGGTGACCGTTTCCATCAGTTCCCGACTGCTTTGCGGCTTGTCGGAGGCGCTGACCTCGGAGGCAGAGCCCCCGCCGAGCCCCCTGATTACCTCTCGATTCTGCTGCATCCAGGCCAGCAGTTCGCTGGCATGATCCCGGGCACTGACCGCTTGATCATGATAGGTAGCTACTGGACGCCACACAGCAAAATAGACCAGTGCCAGCAGCAATGCCACCACCATGAGTTTGAGAGCCTGTTGGTCCCGCCTGGGCAGGTGATCGTATCGGGCGATGAGCCGGGTGACTGACGGGTTTTCCTTGAGCTTGCTGAACACGGTTAACCTCCTGATACCGTCAGACGGGCACGGGTGCCGTCAGAGTCGTTGACCACCGAACCGATACTGGCTTCCAGGCCCTGCTCGGCAATTCCTGAACGCAGGGCATTGAGCCGTTCATAACTGTCAGCGCGCACATCCACCACCAGTTCGCCCCGGGAGCTCGTGTAATTAACGGAGTTGAACAGAACCGACTGGCTGCCCGAGAGCTCACTGTACTGTTGACCGGTGTGCTTCATCAGTGGCAGGAAGCCCGCATCGCCAGCTTGCTGGCCGGCAACTCTCAGCTGGCCTTCGATGATCCGGCGGACGTTACGGGGTGTCGCACGCCGGTCTTCCGGGAACGCCTGCCGGTAAATGGCCATCGCCTGGTCTTCCAGGGCTGCCGCCTGCTGGTGATGGTAGTAGCCCATGCCCACCTGGCCGGCGATGACAAGCACGAACCAGATCGCCGCAATGGCGACAGCCGGCCGCCAGGCCCTGAGCGCACCGCCCTTTCCCTGGCTCGGTGCGTAACTGCCCTGGCACAGATTAATCGGCTCTGCTGCATGGTGATAGTGAGCGCTAGCCAGTAGTTCAACGACAGCCCCTTCCATCGGCTCACGATGCACGCTCAGCCGCGGGGTGCCAGCCAGGCCGGATAACACGGACTCGTTGTCGGCAAAGGTGGCTTCGGTGCCGTAGACCACGACCCGGACCTCTGCCGCCACCTCATCTTCCTGGGGAAGAGCCAGGGTCTGGGCAAACACCCCCAGATTCTCGGTCCTCATGGTCATCCACTCACCCCGCCGGGAAGCGAGCAGTGCCATCCCCTCACCCAGGCAGACGGCCCAGTCATGATCCTTCAGGGGCACCAGGGCGGCATCCGGGTAGATGGCCTCCAGCTCCACGCCTTCCCAGTCCAGAAAGGTCTCCTGCCACAAGCCCATACGCTGGTGGTCAATAGCAGCAACGCGGTAGCCATCCTCAGTCGCACCACCCAGGGCCAGGTGAACTGTATCCACATCCTGGGCAAGCTGTTCTTCAACCGCAAAAGGCAGCGCCTGGCGTATAAACCGGGCCTGTCTGGCCGGAATGTCCGCAAAACAGAACAGGGCTTCGTCACCGGGTATCAGCCCGATCAGACGAACCCCTTCAAGGGAATTCCGGCTGAGCGCGTCCTCGATACTCTCCCTGGTCTCATCCTGGCCACTGGCCTGCAGTTCACCACTGGCATCGAGCAATACCCAGTCCAGCCGCAACTCTCCAGCGGTAGGGTCTGCACTGCCGGGCAACGGCCTGGCATAAAGATGGTATGACATAGCGTGCGTCCTTGTTCTATTCCTCGGACACCCCGAAGGGCTCCTTGGTTATTCTGTGCTTCTGACCGGTATCACGATGGACCACCGACAGCTCGCCTTCGCTGCTCCGGTACAGGGTGCTGACCAGGTTCACTACGCGGTCATCCCGGGTTATCCGGGAGACTACTTCGAAAAACTCAGAACGCACCTTCAGGCCCTGGGGTCTTAGCCCCAGGCCGGCGAACTCGGGCAAGGCGGTAAAGTCACCCGTCGTCAGGAACCGCTCCTCTTCCCGTCTTTCCACGACAGCCTTGGCCTGGGCATCGGTGATCTCCTGATGCAGAGAGCGGATGACCGGGACTGAGGCCATGTTAACATTGATACCGGTTCCCGAAACCGGAAGTGCCGCAACATGTGGACGTAGCAACTGGTAGGCCTCTTCGGTCATGCCTTCGATCAGACGCAACTCGGTCACACTGGCGAAGGGCTGGTTGCCCGCCCGGTACGCCGGGTCTTTCATCAGGTACTGGCCGTCTTCTGCCCCATAGGCCGAGACTGGCTCTTCGTCAGGGTCCACCCAGTCCACCAGGGCGTCCACATGAACGTCGGTAACCCCCAGAACCATCAGTAGGCGCATCAACCGGTCACGGGTCAGTTGATCAATAGCCCCGGCGGGATTCACCAGATCATTGAGATTGATTCGGCCGGACAGGTCATCCACCTGGACCTCCGCCACCCCACCTTCATCCAGTGGCAGCACGGCGGCATAACGCCACCAGACTTCATCAGGACTGTCCACCAGTTCGTTATTCTCCCGGTCGGTCCTGAGATCCTGAAAGAGGACCTGCTTGGCAAAAGCTTCCGCCCCCAGGGCCACGTTATAGCCCTGGGTCTGGGCCAGAAAATGCCCGGCACGGAATACCCTGACGCCCTGCTGCTTGACCATGCCCGCTGCCATCATCACCACCAGCGCCATGGACAGCAATACCATGATCAGCGCCATACCACGCTGGCACCGACCCGGACCAGTGATGGCCCCTGCTGGCCTCATGCCCCCCCTCCCTGATTCCCGGGTGGCGCCAACCCCTGCCCGGTCCCGGCGTCAGAATCATCCCCGTCGTCGTCCTGGTCGCCCTCACCGTTCTCATCCTCTTCCTCATCGGGCTGATTGCCCTGGGTAATGGCCGTTTGCACCGCAGAGACGTCGAACTCAGGCATGAGAAAAAGGCGTGTCAGTTCACCAAAACGCTCGTGCTCCAGGGTCACTTCCACCGCCATGGGTAGCGGAATGACCGGAGCGCCAGGCCCACCGGGAGTTCCCTGGTTCGTCGGAGGCCAGTCTTCCTGCCAGTCCCGGTTCTCGTCCAGAAAGCGAACGGTGAAAGCCGTCACCCGCTCAAGCAGCAACTGGTCCCGGCTTTCGTCTTCCTGGGCCTGGTCAAGCATGACCCAGTAACGACGGCGCACTTCATCCCCGGTGAACTCCCAGGCACTTCGCTGTAATTCACTGCGTTGCTTGCCCAGCGGGTTACGCCACCCCTGGCGGGTTACGCTGAGCACGAAGGATTCCCCGACGGAGGTGAGAGCCGGCTCGTAGTCGCCGTAGATGTTCCTAACCGGACGGCTGACCACCTGACGCAAGTCCCGTTCAAGTAACAGAAAGGTTTTCTGGAGGCTGTCAAACTCCCCCGATACCTCGTCCACACGGTCCCTGGCGGTCACCACGCCGGACAAGACCTGCCAGATGCCGAGGCCAATCACGGCTGTAATAGAGACCGCAATAATGACCTCCATCAGCGTAAAGCCGGTCTGCCGGTTCCGGGAGCGCACCGGGGTCGGTACGCCAGGAGCGCCCGGACCAACACTCACAGGGTCTGCTCCGGGTCCCGCAGGAACCCCGACAGCGTCTGCAGCTGAACCGGCTCACCCTGGTCACGGTACGCCTCGACACGCACCTCCACACGCCGCATGCTGTCTTCGTCGGTATCTGAAACCTCGGTGACCACTCGCCACCGGCGACCCGCGTAGTCCACCTCCTCGCTGTTCTCGGACACCGAAGGAAATTCTTCCTGCAGTCGTACTTCGTTCATCCGGTTACCGGCGATCCAGGACGCCAGGGTCAGATCCCGGGTGCGCTCGAAGCTCCCCAGGTACTGGCTGCCCACCTGGGATGCGGCAGTGGCGATAAGCCCGAAAATCATCAGTGCCACCAGCACCTCGATTAACGTGAAACCCTGTTGTCGCATCAGAAGTCGTCCGTGTCCGATGGCGTTTGCAGTTCGATTTGATCCAGCCCGTCAGCAACCAGACGGTAGCGCTGGTCCGGAGAGGGGGTCGCCAGGAATTCCAGTTCAAACGGGGTGGTTTCGCCACTGGAATAGAACACAATATCCGGCTGCAAACGCCCTTCGCTGTCTTCGTCATCATCGCGGGCCATGGCGGGAATATCGTCTTCGCTGAACAGGGTGACACTCATCCACTCCGGAAAGTCGCGCCCCCGGAACAGACGTTCACTCTCGCTGCGCCACTGCTGCTCCTGTTCGTTATAGACCAGGAAGCGGTAACCCTGTTCGTCCACCACCAGGCCCAGCTCCTCGTTGTTGAGAATGGCCTGCTCTGACGCGGTCTGCATCAATACGTAAAGCTCGCGGACCTTGCTGTTCATCTCCCGCTGTTCGCTGCCGCCACCCAGGTTGACGATGGCCAGCGACGCCAGCAGGCCCACCAGAACCAGCACCACCAGGATCTCAATCATGGTGAAGCCGGCCTCGGCAGGCCGTCGGGGAGCGATCAGCGCCACGGCGTCAGTCGAGGTCGTGAACGCTGATGTCCGCGGCGTCGCCGTCACCGCCTTCCTGACCGTCGGATCCCAGTGAGTAGAGGTCATAGGCGCCTTCGGCACCCGGGCTCTGATACTCGTAAGGGTTACCCCAGGGGTCTTCGGGGACGTTCTTCAGGTAGCCGTCCGGGTTCCAGTTCTTGGGTTCCGGCGAACCGCTGGGACGGTCAACCAGTGCCTCAAGGCCCTGCTGGGTGCTGGGGTAGTGACTGTTGTCCAGACGATACAGGTCCAGGGCATTGGCGATATTGCTCATCTGGGTCTTGGCAATCGTAACCTTGGCCTGATCACTGCGCCCCATGATGTTGGGGGCGACCACCGCCACCAGCAGGCCCAGAATGACCATAACCACCATAATCTCGATGAGGGTGAACCCTCGCTGGTTGCGTTGTTTCATCGTTGTGCTCTCTTTCATTGTGGTTCCAGATTGCTTTGCAGTTTCAGGTTTCGAAGGATCTTTTGTTGTTGTTTGGCTCTGGCACGCAAACCGGGTAGCGGTTCACCCCACCAGATTACTCATGTTCAGAATCGGCAGCATGATGGCCAGCACAATAATCAGCACCACCACCCCCATCACCAGCAGCATCATGGGCTCGAACAGTCCTACCATGGCGGCGATCTTCGACTGCAGGGTGTTCTCCTGCATCCGGGCGGTGCGTTCCAGCATGCTGTCGAGTTCACCGCTGGCCTCTCCGGAGGCAATCATGTGCAGCATCATCGGCGGGAAGTAGCCAGTCTGCTCCAGCGCCTTGTTCAGGCTGCCGCCTTCCGACACCGTCTGGGCCGCATCCCGCAGGCGGCCCCGGAGATGATCGTTGCCCAGTACCTCTCCGGCAATGCGCATGGCCTCCACCAACGGCACGCCACTGGTGGTCAGAATACTGAGCGTGCTGGCATAGCGGGCCGTATTGACACCGCGAACCATGCCCTTCAGTAACGGCATATCCAGCAGCGCCTTGTGAAAACGGCGGCGGTTGCCCTCGGCCCGCAGGGAAAAACTGAAAGCGACGCCACCAAGCACAGTTGCCAACAGCAACCAGACGCCGTAACTGGACAGAAAGTCAGAGGCCGACAGCATGGCCCGGGTAAGGGCGGGCAACTCCTGCCCCTGCTTGACGAACACCTCGATGATATCCGGTACCACGTAGGTGAGCAGGAACACGACAATTGCGATGGCCACGAAGGTCAGAATAATCGGGTAGATAGCCGCCAGCTGAATCTTCTGACGGGCTTCCTGGCGGGCCTCGGTGTAATCAGCCAGGCGATTGAGCACCAGGTCCAGATGCCCCGCATGCTCGCCCGCAGCCACAGTAGACCGGTAAAGCCGGGGAAACGCCCGGGGAAACTCGCCCAGGCTGTCGGCCAGGGTGTAGCCCTCCATAACCTTGGCCCGGATCGCAATCAGCATGCCTTTCATGGCCGGTTTTTCCGATTGCTGGGCGGCGGCCGAAAGGGCCTGCTCGATGGGGATACCGGACTGGATCAGGGTGGAAAGCTGCCGGGTAACAAGGGCGAGGTCAGAAGCGCTCAGGCTGCCCCGCCGGCTGAACGAACTACCCTTGCTCCGTTTTTCGGTGGCGGGCTCCACCGCCAACGGTGCCATGCCCTTGTCCCGCAGTTGCTGGCGAACCGCCCTGGCACTGTCCGCCTCGATAACGCCACTGGCCTGCTTGCCGCGCCGGTCCAGCGCCTTGTAATCAAAGGCTGGCATCAGCGGCTCCGATGGGTCACACGGAGGACTTCTTCCACCGTGGTCACACCGTCAAGGATCTTCTGGACGCCATCGGCATGGATGCTCGGCCCCGCCTCCCGGGCGACCTTCTCCAGATCCAGCTCCCCGGCACGCTTGTGGATCATGGAACTCATGGCATCGGTGATCTCCACCACCTCATAGATACCGATACGGCCCTTGTAGCCCAGGTTGTTGCAGTGCTCGCAGCCCGTTGCCTTGTAGATTGTCGGTGGGCTGGCCGGGTCGGCCTGGATGAACTCACACTGCTCGGCCGACGGCAGATAAGGCTCCCGGCACTCCTGGCAAAGCACACGGACCAAGCGCTGGGCCACCAGTCCCACCAGGCTGGAGGAAATCAGGAAAGGCTCGATACCCATATCCATCAGCCGGGTGATGGCCCCCACCGCCGTATTCGTGTGCAGGGTGGAGAGTACCAGGTGACCGGTGAGACTGGCCTGGATGGCGATCTCGGCGGTTTCCAGGTCGCGGATCTCACCAATCATCACCACATCCGGGTCCTGACGCAGAATGGCCCGCAGGCCGCGGGCAAAGGTCATGTCCACCTTGGTATTCACCTGGGTCTGGCCAATACCCGGCAGGTTATACTCGATCGGATCCTCGACGGTCAGTATGTTGCGGCTGCGATCGTTGATTTCCTGCAAACCGGCGTACAGTGTGGTGGACTTACCGGAGCCGGTCGGACCGGTGACCAGCAGAATGCCGTAGGGCCGCTTGACCATCCTGCGGAGCAATTCCAGGTCACGGCCTTTCATGCCAAGCGATTCCAGCCGGATGTTACCGGCCTGCTTGTCGAGCAGACGCAACACCACCCGTTCACCACTGGCAGACGGCATGGTGGAAACCCGGATGTCCACTTCACGACCGGCCACACGTAGCGCAATACGCCCGTCCTGGGGCACACGTTTTTCGGCAATGTCCAGCTTGGCCATAACCTTGATCCGGGATACCAGCAGTGGTGCCAGGGCCCGTTTCGGCTGGACCACTTCACGCAACACACCATCCACCCGGAACCGGACCACCAGGCGCTTCTCGTAGGTTTCGATATGGACGTCCGAGGCGCCGGTCTTGACCGCTTCGGTGAGAATCGCGTTGATCAGCCGGATAATCGGTGCGTCGTCTTCCTGCTCCAGCAGGTCTTCGGTCTCCGGCACCGATTCGGCCAGGGAGGCCAGGTCCATGTCATCGCCGATGCCCTCCACCATCTGCATGGCTTCGGCGGAATCGTTCTGGTAGGCATTATTGAGCGCCTCATCGAATGCACCGGGCTCAATGGGCTCGAAGGTCGCCCGACCGCCACTGATTCGGTTGGCTTCAGCCAGGGCACTGTGAGGGGCACCGGGGCGAACCAGGATCACAGGCTCACCGGAACGGTTGCGGGTCAGAATGACCCCGTTACGTTTGGCGAACGTGAAAGGAAGGCGTCCCAGCGGAGCATCCTGCGGCTGGATTTGCGTTTCAGTAGTCAAGGCAGTCCCCGTGTTTCGTTCAGAACCGACGTCAGGAGGGTTGGACCTGTCTTCCCGAACACCGTTCCACTTATTATTCCCTGTAGGTGTGAAGGCTACCACAGGTTTTGGCGCCCCCTGAATAACTCAATACACTATAATCGGCAACAGGATGTTACATTGTGATGAGCGTTCAGGACCTCGGAAATTGTAGCCAGCAGCCTCCGCCCATCCGGGGATAAAACGGGCAAGTGGCACCATGCCGGAGGTTTTAAGGAAGAAACATCGCATCGCGTGAGCCCAGACGGCGCCCGGCCCCTGGCAAGGGCCACCCGTGCCATGCGATACGGCCAAGTACGTTGAAATAAGGATAGCCATGTCTGCTCTTAACGCCAGACTTCCCATGATCACCGCACTATTGCTCGCCGTTGCCATGGTTGCCACGCTAGCCTGGCAGGGCTACCGGTTCTGGGAGCAGGACCAGGCCCTGAAAAACGCTCCGGCGAGAGCCGAGCCAGCACGCACCGCTACGCCGCAGAGGCAGCAACCCCAGGTTCCCCTGGCCAGTATCGATATGTTCGGCCGTGCCGATCCCGAGGCTCTCACTGCTGACCAGGATACGGAAGACCTCCCCGAAACCAATCTCCGCCTTTTCCTGCGCGGCGTACTGGCCGGCACAGAGGAACAGCCCGGCAGCGCCCTGATCGAGGATGACAGAAACCGTACTGAGGTCTATATCATTGGTGATGAACTGCCGGGGAATGCCAGGCTTCGCTCCGTGCATGCCAACCGCATTATTATCGAGCGCAGTGGCAAGCTGGAGAACCTCTACTTCCCCGAAACACAAGACTCCCGGGGCATGGAGCTGGCCGCCATCGAAAACGGGGCTCAGCCTGTCCAGACCGTCGGCGACGGCCAGGACCAGAACGCCGGCCAGCCCCGGGCCATGGCATCACCCCAGGCCACCGACGAGCGTCGCCAGCAGATTCGCCAGCGGCTGGAACAACTCCGTCAACGGCTGAAGGACCAATAACGATGAGGTAGCCCCATGGCAATCACGCGGCAGGCGGCCAGACGCAGTTCCCTGCTTCTGGTCATCGTATTCGCCGCCGCTACTACCGCCTTCGAGTTGGGCTCCGATCTCCTGCAGTACATCCAGCAGGAATATGGCCTTGAGGCACGGGCAAGGCTGGAAAACTGGGAACGCCTCCACAAGCTTGCCGAACCCGCCCCCATCCGCCGTCAGGTCCAACTGGTCAACTCTTTCTTCAACCGCACGCCCTTCGTCAGCGACCTGCAGCACTGGGACCAGGAAGACTACTGGGCCACCCCGGTGGAAATGCTGGCTACCAACGGCGCCGACTGCGAAGACTTCTCCATTGCCAAGTACCTCACCCTGCGCTCCCTCGGAGTGCCGGACGACCAGCTTCGTATCGTCTACGTCAAAGCCCTGGAACTCAACCAGGCCCACATGGTCGTCGCCTGGTACCCCACCCCCGATGCCGACCCGCTTATACTCGACAACCTCATAAACCAGATTCGTCCAGCGTCGGAACGTGACGACCTGGAACCGGTCTACAGCTTCAACGGTGAAGGTCTCTGGCGCATCCGTGGCAACCGAAGCAAACGTTCCGGCGACGCCGAACAATTACGCCACTGGCGCTCGCTGCAGGAACGTCTCATCGACGTCCTCAAATGACCCATTCACTCCCGGAAGCAACACTTGCGCGGGAATCAGACTTGGTTTACGTTAACGTAAACTGCACAAGAACAAGACTATGGCTTCACCAAGGCAATACACCATCAGCGACCTGGCGCGGGAATTCGACGTCACCACCCGGACCATCCGCTATTACGAAGAATCCGGCATGCTCAGCCCTGCCCGTGACGGCCAGACACGTCTCTACAACGATGCTGACCGGGTCAAACTCAAGCTCATCCTCCGGGGCAAACGCCTGGGCTTCAGCCTGTCCGAATCCCGGGAGCTCATCGAGATGTACGACCCGGATTCCGATAACCGGCATCAGATCAATGCGTTGCTGGACAAAATAAATAAACGACGTGAACAACTGGAAGCCCAGCTCCACGATATCCGACTGATGCAGGAAGAACTGGACGAGGCCGAAACCAAGTGCCGGGAGGCACTTGGTGAAACCTGACTAATCAGCTAACTCCCAACTGACCAGAGGCACAATAACAATGAGCCAATACACCACCCTCAACTTCAACCACGGCGAAACCCTGGACACCCTTCGTGACCAGGTCCAGCGCTTTGCACAGAACGAAATCGCCCCGGTTGCCGACAAGACCGACAGGGACAACCAGTTCCCCAATGACCTCTGGCCCAAGCTGGGTAGCATGGGCCTGCTGGGTATGACCGTCAGCGAAGAATACGGCGGCAGTAACATGGGGTACCTGGCCCACGTTATCGCCATGGAAGAAATCAGCCGGGCCAGCGCCAGTATCGGACTCAGCTACGGGGCCCACTCCAACCTCTGCGTCAACCAGATCCACCGTAACGGCACCGAAGCCCAGAAACAGAAATACCTGCCAAAACTGGTCAGCGGTGAACACATCGGGGCGTTGGCCATGAGCGAGCCCAACGCCGGTTCCGACGTTGTCAGCATGAAACTGAGGGCAGACAAAAAAGGCGACCGTTACTTCCTCAACGGCAGCAAGATGTGGATCACCAACGGCCCGGATGCCGACACCTACGTCATCTACGCCAAGACCGATCCCCAGGGCGGCCCCAGGGGTATTACGGCCTTCCTGGTGGAGCGAGACTGGAAAGGTTTCTCCCGCGGCCCCAAGCTGGACAAGCTGGGTATGCGTGGATCCAACACCTGCGAACTGATCTTTGAAGATGTCGAAGTGCCGGAGGAGAATATCCTCGGCAACGAAAACGAAGGGGTGAAAGTTCTGATGTCCGGCCTGGACTACGAGCGCGTCGTTCTGTCAGGCGGCCCCACCGGCATCATGCTGGCCTGCCTGGATGTGGTCGTACCCTACGTCCATGAGCGCAAGCAGTTTGACCAGCCCATCGGCGAGTTCCAGCTCATACAGGGCAAACTGGCGGACATGTACACCGAGCTGGCAGCCAGCCGCGCCTACTTGTATGCCGTCGCCCAGGCCTGCGACCGGGGCGAAACCACCCGCAAGGACGCCGCCGGCGCCATTCTCTATACCTCTGAGCGGGCCACCAAAATGGCGCTGGAAGCCATCCAGATACTTGGCGGCAACGGCTACATCAACGACTACCCGACCGGTCGCCTGCTGAGAGACGCAAAACTCTACGAGATTGGCGCCGGCACCCAGGAAGTCCGTCGTATGCTGATCGGCCGCGAACTGTTCAAGGAATCCAACTGAGGTTGCCATGGCAATTATCCACAGCACGATCAATGCCCAGTCGGATGAGTTCCGGCAAAGAAAGGAAGCCATGGAGGCCCTGGTGGACGACCTGGCCCGTCGGCTGGAACGGGTCGCCCAGGGAGGCGGCAAGGAAGTCCAGGAACGCCACCGCAGCCGCAACAAGCTGCTGCCCCGTGAGCGGGTCAACCGCCTTCTGGACCCGGGCTCACCCTTCCTTGAGATCGCCCCCCTGGCCGCAGACGGCGTCTATGACGACGACGTTCCCGCTGCCGGCATTATTGCCGGTATTGGCCGGGTTCAGGGCGTGGAATGCCTGATTGTCGCCAATGACTCCACCGTCAAGGGCGGCACCTATTACCCCCTCACGGTAAAGAAGCATATTCGCGCTCTCACCGTTGCCGAGGAAAACCACCTGCCCTGCATCTACCTGGTGGATTCCGGCGGCGCCAACCTGCCCCAGCAGGACGAGGTTTTCCCGGATGCCGAGCATTTCGGGCATATTTTCTATCGCCAGGCCAACATGTCTGCCAAGGGCATACCCCAGATTGCCGTGGTACTGGGGTTGTGCACCGCTGGCGGCGCCTATGTGCCCGCCATGGCCGATGAAAGCATCATGGTAAAGGGGCAAAGCTCGATCTTCCTGGCCGGCCCGCCCCTGGTGAAAGCCGCTACCGGCGAGAATGTATCCGCCGAAGAGCTCGGCGGTGCAGACGTACACTGCAATATTTCCGGGGTAGCCGACCACCTGGCCCACACCGAGGAAGAGGCCCTGGAGCGTGCCCGTCGCTGTATCGCCAACCTTAACCACGAAAAGCAGAACCAGCTGACCACCAAGCCCGCCAAAGACCCGCTCTACGACCCCGGCGAACTCCACGGGGTGGTGCCTGCCGACCTGCGCACGCCCTACGATGTTCGCGAGGTCATCGCCCGCCTGGTGGATGGCTCCGAATTTGACGAATTCAAGGCCGGTTATGGCACAACGCTGGTATGTGGCTTTGCCCACCTGTACGGCCATCCGGTGGGTATCGTGGCGAACAATGGCATCCTGTTTTCGGAGTCCGCCCTCAAGGGAGCGCACTTCATAGAACTCTGCAGTCAAAGGGGTATCCCTCTGATATTCCTGCAGAACATTACCGGTTTCATGGTCGGCAAACAGGCTGAGCACGGCGGCATCGCCAAGAATGGCGCCAAGATGGTGACCGCCGTGGCCTGCGCCCGGGTGCCCAAATTCACGGTGATTATTGGTGGCAGCTTTGGTGCTGGTAACTACGGTATGTGCGGCCGGGCCTACAACCCCCGTTTCCTGTGGATGTGGCCCAATGCCCGTATTGCCGTTATGGGCGGTGAGCAGGCGGCTGGCGTGCTGGCGGACGTAAAGCGTGCAGGGCTGGAGCGTAAGGGCAAGAGCTGGAGTGGTGACGAAGAGCAGGCGTTCAAACAGCCGATTATCGATCAGTTTGAAGAGCAGTCCAGCCCCTACTACGCCTCGGCCCGGCTTTGGGACGACGGAGTGATTGACCCTGCCGACACCCGCGACGTTCTGGGCCTGGCCCTCACCGCTTCCCTCAATGCCCCGGCCGAAGACACGCGCTTCGGCGTCTTCCGGATGTAAGGAGATCAGCCATGAACCCATCTGCCGTTATCAGTACCACCGACAGCCGTGGCGTTACCCGGATTACCCTGAACCGGCCGGACAAGCGCAACGCGTTCGACGACCGCATCATTGCGGAACTGACCAGCGCCATCCAGGCGGCCGGGGCCAACCCGGATTGTCGCGTTGTGGTGCTTGCGGGGGAAGGTAAGCATTTCTCCGCTGGCGCCGACCTCAACTACATGAAACGCACCGCGGAACTCACCCAGCGGGAGAATGTGGAAGACGCACAACGCCTGGCGGGGCTGATGCAGGCCCTGGACCGGCTTGACCGACCCACCCTGTGCCTGGTGCAGGGAGCCGCCTATGGTGGCGCACTGGGCCTTATCTGCGCCGCCGATATTGCCATCGGTACCGAGAACAGCCAGTTCTGTCTCAGCGAGGCAAGGCTGGGCATTACACCCGCCGCCATCGGACCCTATGTGGTGCGTACCCTGGGCCAGCGGCATGCCCGCCGATACTTCCAGACTGCCGAGGTGATCCGGGCGGGGCGAGCCCTGGAACTGGGCCTGATCCATGAGTGCGTCCCCGAAGATCAACTCGTCAGCAAGGCTGAAGAACTCATCACTGCCCTGCTCCGTAACGGCCCGGTCGCCATGGCCGCCGGAAAGGAACTGGTATCCGCCGTCTCCGGCGGCGCCGTTTCCGACGAGATTATCCAATACACCGCCGAAGTCATCGCCCGGCTGCGCACCGGCGATGAAGGGCAGGAAGGCCTGGCAGCCTTTTTCGACAAACGGACTCCAGACTGGGCGGTAACCTCATGAGCAACAAAATCACTTCCATACTGGTCGCCAACCGGGGCGAGATTGCCCTGAGAATCTTCAGGACCGCAGAAGCCATGGGGCTGAGCACCGTGGCCGTCTACTCCGACGCCGACGCCAATGCGCCCTTTGCACTGGAGGCCGATACCGCCCTGAACATCGGGCCGGCGGAAGCGGCGAAGAGTTATCTGAACATCGAGAAAATCATCACGGCAGCCCGCACCAGCGGCGCCGACGCCATTCACCCGGGTTACGGTTTTCTCTCAGAGAATACCGACCTCGCCGCCGCCTGCGAGAAGGCCAGCCTGCGTTTTATCGGCCCCCCTGCCAGCGCCATCGCCGCCATGGGCTCCAAGAGTGCGGCCAAGGCCCTGATGGAAGAGGCTGGTGTACCCCTCGTTCCCGGTTACCACGGTGATTCGCAGGACGCGGATGTCTTCAGTCGGGAAGCAGAGCGCATCGGCTACCCGCTATTGATAAAAGCCAGCGCCGGTGGCGGCGGCAAGGGTATGCGTGTGGTCCGGCATGCCTCCGAACTGCAGTCAGAGATCGAAGCCGCTCAAAGGGAAGCCCAGTCTTCATTCGGTGACCCCAAGCTGCTGCTGGAACGCTACCTGGAAACGCCCCGGCACGTTGAAATCCAGGTGCTGTTCGACCAGCACGGTAGCGGCGTCTACCTGTTCGACCGGGACTGCTCGGTTCAGCGCCGTCACCAGAAAATAATCGAGGAGGCGCCGGCACCCGGCATCCCGGACGACGTGCGCAAGGCGATGGGTGAGGCCGCCGTACGTTGTGGTGAAGCCATCGGTTACGTTGGCGCAGGCACGGTGGAATTCCTTTACGAACCGGAAAGCCACGAATTCTTCTTCATGGAAATGAACACCCGCCTGCAGGTGGAACACCCTGTCACCGAGATGGTCACGGGGCTCGACCTGGTGGAATGGCAGATCCGGGTGGCCAATGGAGAGCGCCTGCCCTGGCGGCAGGAAAACCTGCGCTTTCAGGGGCACGCCATGGAAGCCAGGGTCTACGCGGAAGATCCGGACAACGGGTTTCTCCCACAGACGGGACGACTGCATACACTCCATGAGCCCGCAGAGAACGACGTTGTTCGTGTCGATTCCGGCGTACGGCAGGGGCTGGATATTACTCCATGGTACGACCCCATGTTGGCCAAGGTGATCACGTTCGGAGAAGACCGGGATGAGGCCAGGATCAACCTGATCGAAGCCCTTAATCGCTATCACACCGACGGCGTGGTGCTGAATACGGATTACGTGAGCCGGGTGCTGCGACATGAAGACTTTGCCGCAGCGCGGTTAACCACCCGGTTTGTGGAGATCCACGAGGAAGCTCTCGCCAAACCCCTGTTTTCGCCCTGGGCACGCAAGCGCCTGAGCCTGGTGGCCTGGCTCAGGGAGGTGGGCGCCCTCACCCACCGCGGCAGCCGGGATGTCTGGGGCCGGCTGAGCGGCTTCCGCACTGGAGACAGCCATTGGCAGCCCTTCGAGCTGGACCTGGATGGTGATCGTCACCACGGTCACTACCAGGTGCTGCGGGTGGGCAACGTCTACGGCCGCCTCACCGTATTGATGGAGGATGAAGAGACCCGTATCCGCTGGGGCCGGATGGATGACGGAGCCCTTGAGGTGCGCCTGTCCGGCCGCCGGATCCGTCTTGATGGCGCCTCAAGGGGTGACGAGCTTGCGGTATTCGCCGACGCCGCCACCTGGAAGGTCAGGATCAATCATCCGGAAGTGGCCCAGGGCGCTGCAGCTGATGAGACCGAGCTGACCGCTCCCATGCACGGCCGGGTAACAGCGATACTCTGCAAGCCTGGAGAATCCGTCAAGGCCGGCCAGGCGCTGCTGACCATGGAGGCCATGAAAATGGAACACACCCTGAAAGCCGGCTTTGACGGTACGGTGGAGGCTGTTCACTGTCAGACAAACAGTAACGTGGAAGCAGCCCAGGTACTCATTACCCTGGCAAAGCCGGAGCACTGACCATGGCAGACAATACCGTAACCCTGGTGGAAGTGGGTCTTCGCGACGGGCTCCAGAACGAGAAAACCCCGGTGTCCCCAGTGCAGCGGGCGGAATGGTTCAATGCCCTGGTCGCCGCTGGCCACCGGCGCATTGAGGCCGGCAGCTTTGTCTCACCCAAATGGGTGCCCCAGATGGCAGGGACTGACGAGGTGATGTCCCTGATTCGCAAACCTGCCCATGTGACTGCGGAAGTCCTGGTGCCAAACCAGAAAGGCCTTGAGGCTGCGTTGCAGACCTCTGCCGAGGTGATGGCCGTGTTTACGGCCGCGTCCGAGAGCTTTAACCGCAAGAACATCAACTGCTCTATCGAGGAGAGCATAGAGCGGTTCCGGCCCGTGGTTGAAGGCGCCAGGGCTGCCGGTCGACGAGTCCGGGGCTATGTTTCCTGCGTGGTGGGCTGCCCCTACGAGGGCCGTATACAGCCCTCGCAGGTAGCCCATGTTACCCGGCGCCTGCTGGACCTGGGCGTGGATGAGATTTCTCTCGGCGACACCATTGGCGTGGCCCGGCCCAGAGAAATCCACGCCCTGCTCGACGCCATCATCCCCGACACGGGTACCGATATCCTTGCCCTGCACTGCCACGACACCTATGGCCAGGCCATCGCCAATATCACCGCCGGGCTCGAGCGTGGCATCCGCATATTTGATTCTGCCGTGGCCGGTCTGGGGGGGTGCCCCTACGCCAGGGGTGCCACCGGCAACGTAGCCACCGAAGATGTGCTTTACCTCCTGGAGGGGGAAGGCTTCGTAACAGGCGTCGACCTGCAGAAGGTCGCTGACCTGGGCGCTTCAATATGTCAGGTCCTGGCCCGGGACAACCCCTCTCGCACCGGCAAGGCGCTGACGGCCTGATTCCTGACACAGGCCGCAGCGGAAAAGGCTACAGGGCCCCAGTAAATTTTACCGAGGGCTCGTCCAACGTATCGCCAGAGATTTTTACCTAGCTTCGCATGCCAGCGCGGTTATTCCGGCAGGGCCCTGAAACAGCCGGGAAAACTGCATCCCATTAAATCGGGTTAATAGCGCTGGCCACTGGCCCACCTTTCGCAACGTATCTCCCCGGGCGTGCCTCTCCAGCCTGTGCTGAGGGGCCCGGTTTCCGTTAGCTCCCCGCTCTGTATACAAGGCTTCCGGGTGCTGACGATTCTGACAAAGTATTGAGGAGACGACATGATGTTCAGGAAACTCGTACTTCCCACCGCACTGCTGACCGCCCTGGCTGTAAGCCCGGTAATGGCGGAGAACTCCGGTGATACCGGCGGCAGCAAGGCCGAGCGTCAGCAGGAAATGCAGACAGGTAAGGAGGGTTATACCGCAGGGTCCGATATGGGCAAAGAGTCAGCCCAGTCCTTCGATGAACTGGACAAGAACCAGGACGGCAAGCTCGACGAGGACGAGCTCAACGCCTGGGGCAGCACCGCTGCCGGTCCTGATTCCTCCGGTGAAGCCGGCTCAGCGAAGGCAGAGAAAATGCTGGAGCGGTACGACCGGGACGGCGACCGTTCGCTCTCCAAGGAAGAAATGGAGCAAGGACCCAGCAGTACGAAAGCCACCGAGTAACAGCGACAAAACTCCACGGGGTGGCGCTTCCCCGCCACCCCGTCAAGGCGCCGGTCGCTGGTACTGCCAGTTGGGATAGCCTGTATCCCCTGCTCTACGCTTCCTCGGCATTGCAGGTGCCGGGATGTATACCGTCAGCCTGCTCATACTGCCTGAGTCGGTTGTACAACGTTTTCAGGCTGACACCGAGAATGTTGGCCGCTTTCTCCTTTCGGCCGCCATATTGTTCCAGCGTGGCGAAAATCAGATTTCGTTCCACTTCCGCCACGGAGGCACCCACCTCCACGGTGATTGTCTGGTTGTGCCTGCGCACCCTGTCAGCGGGATACGTGACGTCCGGTGGCAACTCGGCACGGGAAATCACCCGATCGGCCATTATATACGCTCGCTGAATCACGTTCCGGAGCTCCCGGATATTGCCGGGCCAGCGGTGATCCTCCAGTGCTGCCAGGGCATCTTCCGTAAACCGCTTATGTTCACCATCAGCCACATTGAACTCACCGAGGAAGTACCTGGCAAGGTCTGCGATATCCTCCCTGCGCTCACGCAGCGTCGGTATCTCGATGGGAAAAACCTGGAGCCGGTACAACAGGTCCGGACGCAATTTTCCGGAAGCCACTTCCTCTTCCAGGCAACGGTTGCTTGCAGCGATGATACGAACATCGGTTTCCCTTTCCTGGTCGCCACCCACCCGGACAAACCGGCGGCTTTCAAGGACCCGCAACAGTTTGACCTGTAACTCGACCGGCATTTCGGTCACCTCATCCAGGAACAATGTTCCCCCGTCGGCCTGCTCAAACACCCCCCGGTGGCTTCGCAGGGCGCCGGTGAAACTGCCCTTTTCATGGCCAAACAGTTCACTTTCGATAAGCTGGGGCGAAATGGCACCGCAGTTAACCGGCACAAACGGCCGGTCCGCCCTCAAGCTGTTGAAGTGTATGGCCTGGGCTGCGACTTCCTTGCCCGTACCGCTTTCGCCCGTCAGCAGGACAGTGGCGTTAGTGGGCGCGACCCGGTAGACCTGCGACAGTACTGCTCTCATCGCAGCAGACCGGCCCGACAGACTCCCCGCCGAACCCACAGCAGGTGGCTCCAGCGCTATGCTGGCCCCTGGCGGAGAAACGAAGCCGGTAACAATGGATTCCTCACCCCCGATAACTGACGTTCCGTATTCGATAAGACTCATTGCCTTCTCTCCTTAGCTGGTAGTCAGCAAGTCACCTGGACTACAGGATCTGAAGGGCCGTGCCAACAAATCTCAACTCGGGTGTTTCATGAACCCGGGATTACCTTTTACTCAGATTACTGATAACGCACATTTCCCGGTGAATTCTTTACTAGGCTGAACCCTAGGATGGGCCGGATCAGCGGCCGGTTCCAGTGGAACTCAGAATGTTTTACCAGTGGAACCGGCACGGCGATATAACCTGTGATAACCCGGCCAGCTTCCACGCTCCGTTCAGCCAAAGGAGACTGCCATGCAACGCCTGAAACAGATCGGTCTTTCAAGCCTCGCGGCCACCGCGATACTCCTGCCTGCTAGCCCGGCAATGGCGAATGAATCCTTGAACGTTGAAATTCACAAGGTCACCACAGAAGGTCAGGGTGAAACCATTGGTACCATACGCCTTGAGCAAAACGAGCACGGGGTGTTGATGGTGACCGATCTCAAAGGCCTGGGGCCCGGCCCCCATGGATTCCACCTCCATGAAAACCCCGATTGCGGTCCGGCCACCAAGGACGGTGAAACGACTCCTGCCGGCGCGGCCGGTGGGCATTACGACCCGGAAAACACGGGCGCCCACAAGGGGCCGTTTTCGACGGATGGCCATTTGGGTGACCTGCCCAGGATCCACGTTGGCCAGGAGGGCGAGTCCGAACAGACCTACCTGGCACCGCGGTTGGAACTGAACCACTTCAGAGGTCGGTCTCTTGTCATCCACCAGGGCAGTGACAACTATTCCGACGATCCCCAGCCACTGGGGGGCGGCGGTGCCCGGGTTGCCTGCGGTGTGGTACCGGAAAGTTAACTCTCACATTGTCCGGTCATGACGGTAAGGGAAGTCGTGAGCACTAACGCCCGACTGAGCGAGTATCAGCGGAAACGGGATTTCAGCCGAACGGCAGAACCCGCCGGCACCGTCCGTGCCGACGGTGGTACCGGACAATATATCATGCATATGCATGCCGCCAGCCATGACCATTTCGATCTCCGCCTGGAGCAGGACGGCGTTCTGCGCAGTTGGGCCCTGCCCAAGGGCCCGAGCCTGGCGCCGGGTGAAAAGCGCCTGGCGGTGGAAGTGGAAGATCATCCTCTGGACTACGGCACCTTCGAAGGCGTTATTCCACAGGGTGAATACGGTGGTGGTACCGTCATGCTCTGGGACAGGGGGTTTTGGAAACCCCTGAAGAATCCCACGAAAGACCGTATCGATTTTGAGCTCCATGGTGAGAAGCTTAACGGTCACTGGACGCTGGTTCGCATTCGGGACAGGAATCGCTCTGGCAAACGCGCCGGTCGGAACTGGTTACTGATCAAACGCTCCGATGAAAGCATTCCGGAACCGGAGGATATTAGTGTCGTGACCGGACGAACCATGGCGCAGATCGCCCGGGAAGAGGCGCCTGACGATGGAGAATCGAAACCGGAACCCGCGGAGCTGACCAATAACCGTCGCCGGAAACTGACCGACGCGCCATCGGTCCAGCTTGCCACCCTGGTCGATACACCACCCGAAGGCGAGTCCTGGCTACATGAACTCAAGTTCGATGGTTACCGGCTGCTTGCGCAGATTGACCACGGTGAGGTTACCCTGACAACCCGTAACGGGAAGGACTGGACTCGTCGCTTTCCCGGCCTCGTCGAGGCGTTACAGGACCTGCCAGTGACCTCCGCCCTGATCGATGGTGAAGTGGTGGTGCCGGAACCGGACGGCTCCACCAGTTTTCGCAAGCTGCAGGAATACCTCTCTGCCGGCAAGGCCAATAAGGCCAGGTCATCGCTGGTACTCCAGGCTTTCGACCTGCTCTACCTTGACGGGTATGACTTGCGCAAAACGCCCCTCATCGAGCGCAAGGAAACTCTCAGGCTGTTGATCCCCCCGGATCCTGACGGCAAGGGGCGAATCCGTTATTCGGACCATATCCGCGGCCAGGGGCCGGCCTTTTTCCGGCAGGTATGCGAAATGGGCCTGGAAGGCATGGTCTCCAAGGACAGCCAGGCAGCGTACCACCCGGGCCGGCACCGAAGCTGGCTGAAGACCAAGTGTGTACAGCAGGACGAGTTTGTTGTTGGCGGCTTTACCCGGCCTTCCGGGACACGCAATGGTTTTGGTTCCCTTCTGCTTGGCGCTTGGGACGGCGACCGGCTCATCTATGCCGGGCGTGTGGGGTCAGGCTTTTCCGGTCAGCAACTGGCAAGCCTCCACAAGACACTGAGTGCCCTGTCCCGAAAAACCTCCCCGTTCCTCGACAGGCCGCCCTCCCCCGCTGGCGTGCATTGGGTCACGCCAAAGGTCGTGGTGGAAGTGGAGTTCAGCGAACGAACCGGCAGCGGCGCCCTGCGCCACCCCGTATTTCGGGGCGTGAGAGAAGACAAACCCGCCAGCGAGGTCAGAATGGACAAGTCCAGCCAGGAGCAGTCCGGTACCGGAAAACCCCGGAAACCGGACAGAACAACCCGTTCCAGAACAAGTAAAGGAACCGATCCGGTTATTGCCGGTGTCACCATTACCCACCCGGACCGCATCCTTTACCCGAACCAGGGTATCACCAAGCTCGATGTTGCCCGGTATTACGAGGCGGTGCACGACCAGGTACTGAGGCACCTGGCGCGACGCCCCCTTTCCATGCTGCGTTGCCCGGAAGGGATCAGTGACGAGTGTTTTTTCCAGAAGCACCCTGACCACGCCTTTGCCAGCGACGTCCCCAGAATCGAAATCGCGGAAAAGCAGGGTGGTCACTCTACCTATCTTTACGTGGAATCAGCCAGTCATCTGGTTGCGCTGGTTCAGTACGGCGTGCTTGAGCTTCACCCCTGGGGCTGCACCATCGACAAGGTGGAACAGCCGGATACCCTGATCTTCGACCTGGACCCGGGCACCAACGTGAGCTGGCGGGCTATTGCCCGGGCAGCAACCAGCCTGAGGGAACGCCTGGACGAACTTGGGCTTACCAGTTTCCTCCAGGCCACCGGAGGCAAGGGGTTGCACCTGATCGTACCGATCAAACCAGAGTGGGAGTGGGAGGAAATAAAGGCATTTACCCTTGGTATCGCCCGGGCCCACGCCTCAGACGACCCCAAAGCCCTGACCACGAACATGTCGAAGGACAAGCGCCGGGGCAAGGTTTTCATCGACTACCTGCGCAATGGCCGGGGCAACACCAGTATCGCCCGGTACTCCACACGGGCGCGGGACAACGCCACCGTCGCCACCCCTTTGCGGTGGGACGAGCTCACCCCCGGCGCCACCGCCAATCGATACACGGTCAGCAACCTTCGGCGCCGTCTCAGTGCCCTCAAGACAGACCCGTGGGAAGGCTACGAAGGTGCACGAAACACGATACCCAGATCCTTGCTCGAACAATACCTGGAGAAAAAATGATGGGCCCCACCGACCATTCATCGGAACCAGGTAGTGACCGCCAGTGGTGGATAACCGATGGCCCGGAGCACTGCGTTATCTGTGAAGGTTCCGTGCATGCGGAGATGATTACCTGGTGCACGGTTTGTGACCGGGGTGTCTGCGCCTGGTGCCTTAACGAAACAGACTCCGACAAGGGCTTAATTTGTCCTGACTGTGCACAGGAGCATGAGTAGTGGCCGCAAGAGCAATCTGGAAGGGTGTGCTCACGTTCGGCGGCGTGGAGGTCCCGGTAAAGCTCTATTCCGCGGTAGAAGACCGCAACGTCCGGTTCCGTTTTCTCCATCGCAAGGCAAGGCAGCCGGTGAAGCAGGCCCTGGTTAACCCGGACAGCGACACCGTCGTGCCCTGGGCAGAAACCCGACGGATTTTTCGGAGTGATGAAGGCGCCCAGGTGCTCCTGGATTCCGACGAACTGGAGGAACTGAAGCCAGAGCCTTCCCGCACTATCGACGTCCTCAGTTTCCTGCCCCCAAAAGCCATAGACCACCGGTGGTACGACCGCCCCTATTACCTGGGCCCGGACGGCGCCGACGACGCCTACAGCGCCCTGATCGGGGCTCTGGAGGGAAAGCAGCGGGAGGGCCTGGCTCACTGGGTCATGCGGCACAAGGAATACTACGGCGCCCTGCGCCTGTATGACGGCTACCCTGTGTTGATGTCATTACGGTTCCGCGACGAAGTCATAGACGTGTCCGAACTCAGGCCGCCAAAGGGCAAGGCGCTGGACAGGAAAGAGCTTTCCATGGCCAGGCAGCTGATCGACATGCTGGAGGCCAGTTTTGAACCAGAGGCGTACCGTGACGAGTATCGGGACCGGGTGCTGGAAATGATCGACAGCAAGGGCAAGGGTAAGCGGGTCAAGCGTTCGCCCCCGTCCCGCAAGAAATCGACGGGAGATCTCAGGGCAGCGCTGGAAGCCAGTCTCAGGGGAGTCGGAAATGGCAAGAAGAAAAGCACGGGACAAAAGGCAAAATAATGGCAACGACCAGCATCAACACCACCCCCGCCCCTTCTGGTCCGGGGTGATCGCCTTTGGCCTGGTGAGCCTGCCGGTGTCCCTGTTCCCCGCTAACCGCGGCAAGCCGGTACGCCTTGGCATGGTGGATGTCGAGGGAAACCACCTGCGGCGCAGATACTTTAACGAGGAAAAGAACCAGATGCTGGAGGCGGAGGACCTGGTCAGGGGGTATCCCACAGGGGACAACGAGTTCGTGTTGATAGAGGACGAGGACCTGGAAGCCCTCGCACCAGAAAAGACCCGCGAGATCGACCTGCAGCGCTTCGTACCCCTGGACGAAATCAACCCGGTGTTCTTTGAGAGGGGATATTTCCTTGCCCCGGACTCGGACACGACCAAGGCCTATCGCTTGTTGGCCAAAGCCCTGGAAGAGACAAAGCGGGCCGGTATTGCGACCTTCGTGATGCGGGACCGGGAATACCTGATTGCCATCCTCTCCGAGGGTGGGATTCTCAGGGCGGAAACCTTGCGCTTTCATGACGAGATCCGCTCGCCCGAACAAGTGGGGCTGCCTGAGGAGCTACCCGAACCTGCCAAGCAACAGTTGCAAAAGACCCGCAAGGCTATCGAGGATCTCTCCCGCAAGACTTTCGATCCCGACAAGCTGGTAGAGACCCAGGTCCGCCGTTTGCGTGAGTTGATCGATCATAAATTCGCATCTCATGAGGACGTCCTAACCGAAGAAGTACCGGAAGAGGACCAGGAACCCGACAATGTGGTCGACCTGATGCAGGTGCTCAAGGAACGCCTCGAGGGGCAGCGCGGCGGCGGGCAGAAGCATTCCGGACGGGAATCCGGCGGGCCGGATAATGACCTCAGTCGAGACCAGCTCTACGAGAAAGCCCGCCAGGAAGGCATCACAGGACGCAGCAAAATGACCAAGCAGGAACTGATCGAGGCCCTGCGCCAGGCGAGTTGAGCCGCCCTGATCGGTAAGAAATACAAAGAAAGCGGTAAATATGCAGGGTCTGCCCTACTGGGAGAAAACTCCCCGACTTTAACTTCCGACGGCGCCTTCAGTATCCACTGCCGGACCACCTGATTTCCCTGCCTTTCCCGTACGTCCACAGTGCCTGCTTACCATGCCTTCATCTTGCTTTATCTGGCGCAATCTTCGCAGCACTCGCTGATGTCAATGGAAAAGCCAACTGACTTCCCGGGAGGATGATATGGCACATGAAAAATACGCTGACTGTATCCGGGCGTGTAATACCTGTGCAGATGCCTGTGATCACTGCGCCGTTGCCTGCCTGAATGAAAGCAATGTTTCCCACATGGCACGCTGTATCCGGCTGGACATGGACTGCGCAGCACTCTGCCGGCTCGCCGCGGGCTATATGGCCAGGGACAGCGAATGCGCAAGCATCCTCTGCCGGGCCTGCGCCGATATTTGCGATACCTGCGCAGATGAGTGCGAAAAACACGATCACGACCATTGCAGGCAGTGTGCGCAGGCCTGCAGGGAATGCGCCAGGGCATGCCGTGACATGGCCGCCTGAAAATTGCTCAAACATCAACCAGGGAGAAACACGATGCCCCACCGTACCCCGAAAACCTCTGCCGCGTCCGGGTCAGGACTGCTGCTGGGGGCCCTCGCCCTTTTGGGCGGAGCCAGCTGGTACCTGAAACACCGGTCGGATGAGCGCGCCCTTTCCCGACGACAGCGACTGCCCGCACCCGGCAGTACCGGTCCTTCTTCCACTTCGCTGAGTCCCTCCTGGCTATTGGGTGGGCTTGGTGCCGGGGTGGCAGGTGCCGTGGTGGGTGCATCGGGACTGAAACAACGCCACCGCACGGACGCCCGCAAACGACCTGGCGATGTGCACCTTTCGGGGCATGTGACGATCCACCGTTCGCCGGAAGAGGTTTACCAGTTCTGGCGAAATTTCCAGAACCTGCCCTCGGTGATGAGCTTCATTGAGCGGGTGGAACCCATGGAAGGGAACGTTACGCACTGGGTCGCCAAGGTGCCTGCGGGGCAGGCCATCCAGTGGGATGCAGAGACCGTCGATGACCAGCCAGGGCGGCGGCTGGCCTGGCGCTCACTGGAAGGTTCCGATTTGCAGACCTGGGGAACGGTAATCTTTGAACGCAGTGAGAACAATCTCAGCACGGATGTCTCGGTGTCATTCAACTTCAGTCCCCCCGCCAACGGTGGCGGGTCAGTGAGCCAGTATATCCAGGGACTGGAAAACGCCATCCTTAACCGCAACCTGCGAGAGCTGAAGGCGCGGCTGGAAGCTGGAGAAAACCCCTCCTGAACACCACATTCATGGCGATGGAAATTCTGACAAGGCTTCGGCCTTGCCCTTTTTCCTGGCGAGGGTCCCGTGGTTACCCCATGATCCGGGATGCCCACTCGGGCACTTCCTTCACGAAAATTTGCCAGGCACCGTCCTTCCAGGAGGCAATCCGGACATAGGGTTTGACGGTACTGGAGTTGTCCACCAGGTGAAGTTCGTCCGCCAACCCCACGGAATCGCGGATATTCGAGAAGGTTCTCGGAACGCGGCTGTTTACCTTCGACTCGGGAACATGGTGACCACCGGCCTGCACACGGGACGCAACCCGCGCGTTGTGCAACCCGGTATCGCCCAGGTGGAAATAGAAGATGTGGATGCGGAACCCCGCCGCCTTGGCGGTGGCAATGAAGTCGAGCTTGGACGGATGTGAATACACCGTCTCGAAGCAAAAGGTCTGTCCTTCCTCAACCAGCCGGAACCGTTCTTTCTCGGCAATCAGGGCGGCTTCGTAGCTATGGGCTTCCGGCTCAGCCGGCCACAGTGTACGGGCGATGTTGTCCGCGTTGATAAGGGGGATGTTTCTCGGCTTTAAAAAACGTTCGTAGAACGTTGATTTACCGGCGCCATTACCTCCAGCCAGCAGCCAGAGCTCAGGCTGCATGGTCCTGGCCGCTCAGGGGCTCAAAGCGGCCATTGCGGAACTGCCCGGTAATTTTCTGCCCATCCGGATAAATCGCCTCAAGGTAACCGGGACGGCGTTCAGAGGCCTGGTAGACGATACGGCCACTGGCAATATGCCGGGACAGCTCACCGGACTCACGGTCCGCCTCTACGTCTGCCCAGATATCGTCACTGGTGGCCGGCTCCGGCAATACTGGCTCTACCCTCACCCTGCGTATGCCCTGACTGATGGCAATCAGGTCTTCGGCGCTGACCTCGCCGGCGACCGCTCGGCCGATCTCGGCCCAGAACTCGATCTGTTTTGGCGTCGAGCGTCGCTGAACCTGTGCCTCGGCTGCCGCGTGGCGTACCAGGGTGTCTTCAAGCCGGACGGGAGTGGTCATGGAACCTCCTGACATTTTGGATAACCTGATTCAGGTTACCACACATGTTGCGTTTTGCAACAGCGTCTCAACCGTTACCGATAACACCACGCGAGCTTCGACTGCCTTTTTGGTGGTCAGCACTCTATACTGCCCCCACGACCATTCCTGGGGACCACCCGGGCGGACCTGGCTGGCGACTGATACCAGTATGTCCCTCCGGACCAGGCCAGAATTATGACAAATACCACCAAAAGGCTCTATGAAGGTTCCAAAGCGATTACAACCACTGGTAGATGACGGTCTGGTAGATGAGGTTCTCTACCAGCTGATGAGTGGCAAGGAGGCACAGGTCTACGTGGTACGTTGTGCCGGCCAGCTTCGCTGCGCCAAAGTCTTCAAGGAGGCACAGAAACGCAGCTTCAAGCAGGCGGTGGAGTACCAGGAAGGTCGCAAGGTTCGCAACAGCCGGCGTGCCCGGGCCATGAGCCGGAAAACGAAGTACGGCCAGAAGGAACAGGAAGACGCCTGGCTGAACGCCGAAGTTGATGCCCTCTATAGACTGGCCGCAGCCGGCGTGCGGGTACCCGAGCCCTTCGGCTTCGTGGACGGTGTTCTATTGATGGAACTGGTGGCGGACAGCAACGGCGAGGCTGCACCACGACTCGATGACGTCACCCTGACCCCGGAACAGGCCCGCGACTATCACGGTCAGATCATCGCCGATGTTGTGCGTATGCTCTGTGCCGGGCTGGTTCATGGTGACCTGTCGGAATTCAACGTGCTGGTAGACCCGGAAGGTCCGGTTATTATCGACCTGCCCCAGGCCGTGGATGCCGCCGGTAACAACAATGCCGAACGCATGTTCCAGCGGGATGTGGACAACATGCGCCGTTACTTTGGCCGCTTTGCCCCGGAGCTGTTGGAAACCGACTATGCCGGTGAAATCTGGGCATTGTACGAATCCGGCAGACTGCATGCCGACAGTAAACTGACCGGCCAGTTCGTCCGCGATGAAAGCATCGCCGATGTCAATGAAGTGATGGAGGTCATTGCTGCCGCCACGGAGGAAGAGCGGGAACGCCTCGAACGGCAACAGGACGCGGATGACGATTCCTGACGCCTCTCGCGGTCCTCACCAGGCCAGCCAGATAACATGGCGGGCCCCCTTGCCTGGCCGGTGTGCGCGTACCGTTACCGGCTCCACGGAAAGCCCGGCCCGTTTGAGCCGTTCTGTAAACGCGGGATCCTGGCCGGCAGACCAGTAGGCCAGGATTCCATCCGGCGTCAGCGCTGCCTGCGCTGCAGCAATGCCCGGGGTGGTATAGAGCCAGTCGTTCTCTTTCCGGGTCAGGCCTTCCGGGCCATTGTCGATGTCCAGCAGGATGGCATCCCAGGCCCCCGGCGACATCCGGATCAGCTCAACCACATCACCGATATGTACCCGGGCCCTCGGATCGTTCAGCGGGTACCCTGCCGCACTGCCCAATGGCCCGCGATTCCAGGTTTCCACCTCCGGCACCAGTTCAGCCACGGTAACCTCAGCTTTCTCCCCCAGGGCGCCGAGCGCTGCAGCCAGGGTAAACCCCATGCCCAGCCCTCCGATGAGAACCTTCGGTGCGGGGTTATCCACGAGGCGTTCGCAGGCCAGGGTCGCCAGCGCATCTTCCGACCCATGCAGACGACTGTTCATCAGCTCACCCGGACTACCTGCAATCTTGATGGAGAACTCGTCGTTACGCTGCAGCAACCGCAGCTGTGTTCCCTTGCCGGGAATAATGGCGGTGCCAAGCTGCTCAAAACGGGCCATGGGTTACCTCGGTCAAATCAGTGGGGAATAACGAGGAAGGCAGATTACACGTCTTCCCGGGATAAAACCTCATCCAGTGATGGCGGATAGCTACCGGATCGAACGTGAAGTACCACTGGTACTTTATTAAGCTCAGATTTACTGACAAGATCAGCAGGATTTCAGGCAGCCAGTAAACACCAGCAAGGGAACCCTCATGCGCAGATGGAACGGCTGGGGTGATGACAATGTCCGGCCAGAACTCCCGGCCAGCGGCCTCACCCACCTCAAAGAAAGAACAGGAACCGCCCAACCACTCCCGGACGCCACCCTGGAGGACGTACTCCAACAGGTGCCCGGGTCTCGCCTCCCCGACCATCCGCTGATCAACAAGGACCCCGAGATCCGGGTCCGCCACGCCCGCGGCCAGAGCCTGCCGGACTGGCTCGCCATGCGCAGCGGTAAATTTGAAGTGTTTCCGGATGGGGTTGCCGAACCCGAAGCCGGGGGACAGGTCCGGGAACTGCTGGAACTGGCCGTCAAAGAAGGCTTTACAGTCATTGCCTACGGCGGCGGCACCAGCGTTGCAGGCCACATCAACCCCGTAGCCGGCAACAAGCCCGTACTGACCCTCAGTCTGGCTCGCATGAACCGCTTGCTGGATCTGGACCCTGAAAGCCAGATTGCCACGTTTGGCGCGGGCACACCCGGCCCCTTGGTGGAGTCACAGTTGCGGGCCAGGGGCTATACGCTCGGGCATTTTCCGCAATCCTTTGAATTGTCTACCCTTGGTGGCTGGGTGGCGAGCCGGTCAAGTGGTCAGCAATCCCTTCGCTATGGTCGCATAGAGCAACTCTTTGCCGGCGGCACCGTCGAGACCCTGCAGGGCACATTGACCATACCCACCCTGCCTGCTTCCTCGGCGGGCCCTGATGTCAGGGAGATGGTGCTGGGTTCCGAAGGACGACTGGGAATCATCACCGAAGCCAGGGTTCGCGTTACTCCCCTGCCCGAACGGGAATCGTTCCACGTGCTCTTTTTCCCGGACTGGCACACGGCACGGGAAGCCGCCAGGCATATGGTTCAAGGCAGGCTGCCCTTATCGATGCTGCGATTGAGCAACCCCACAGAAACGGAAACCCAGCTTGCCCTGGCCGGGCACCCTGCGAAAATCCGCATGCTGGAGCGGTATCTGAGCCTGCGGGGCGCCGGCGCCAACAAGTGCATGATGACCATTGGCGTGACCGGCTCGAAGCGACAGTGTCGTTTCGCGCTGAACGAGGCCCGGCGCTGTTGCAAAGCGTTCCACGGCGTTTACCTCGGTTCCGGCATGGGGCGCAAATGGGCGGAGAATCGCTTCGCCATGCCCTACCTGAGGGAGAGCTTGTGGCAGCAGGGTTATGCGGTAGATACCCTGGAAACCGCCACTGACTGGGACAACGTCGATTACCTGATGGGTAAAACCGAGGAAAGCCTCCGGCATGGCCTGGCGGACGAGAATCAACCGGTTCATGTATTCAGCCATCTGTCACACGTCTATCCCCAGGGCAGCAGTATCTATACCACTTACGTCTTCCCGGTGGCCGAATCCTACGAAAAGACGCTGGGCCGATGGCAACAGCTAAAGCACACCACATCAGCAGTCATTGTGGAAAACCGGGGCACCATTTCCCACCAGCATGGGGTCGGCAAGGACCATACGCCCTGGCTACATGTGGAAAAGGGCGAAACCGGCATGCTCGCTCTGCGAGGCCTTATCACCACATTTGACCCCCAGGGTTGCCTCAACCCGGGCACCCTCTTGCGTGAGCGCCGGGTCCGCCCCGGAGCCGGCAAGGAAAGTGGCTGATGACTCTGGAAGATCTGTCTCCCCATTACGATCTCATCGTCATCGGTGGTGGCATCACTGGTGCAGGGATTGCGCTAGAAGCGGCCTCAGCAGGACTGAATAGCCTGCTGGTCGAGCAGAAGGACTATGCCTGGGGCACATCGAGCCGGTCATCCAAGATGGTCCATGGCGGCCTGCGGTACCTGGCCAGTGGTCATTTCAGGTTGACCCGGGACGCGGTAAGGGAACGCCAGCGCATGCTGGACGAGCTGCCCGGGTTGGTTGACCCCATGCGCTATGTGATGCCCCATTATCGCAAGGGCTTCCCGGGTCCCTGGCTGTTCGACAAGGTACTGTGGCTGTACGACCGATTCTCCGGCAGGCGTTACCGGCACCGTATTGACCACACCGAAATCCTGCAATGGCTGCCGGGCATAGCAACAGAGGGGCTTAAGGCAGCCACTGGGTTTACCGACGCCGTCACGGAGGATGCCCGGCTGGTACTGCGGCTGCTGGCCGAGGCTCAACGCAAAGGCGCTGTTATCCGCAACTACACCCGTGTTACGGCTCTCCAGCGTCCGCCCCACGAGCCCTGGCAGGTCACCCTCGAGGATCACCACCCCGTGCCCGGCTCAAGCCGGACGCTGACCGCAAACGCCGTGATAAACGCCACCGGTGCCTGGGCCGACCGCCTGTGGCAGACGCCCCACCCGAACGAACGCATCCGACCACTCAGGGGAAGTCACCTTATCCTGCCCTTCCACCGGCTGCCGGTATCAGTGTCACTTACTCTCCGCCACCCGGAAGACCGTCGCCCGGTATTCATTTTCCCCTGGCTCGGTCATACCGTGGTGGGCACCACCGACCTGGACCATACCGATGACCTCGACCAGGAGCCAAGGATCAGTGAGCAGGAAGTGGAGTACCTGCTGGCGGCGATCAATTCGGCCTGTCCAGAAGCTAGGGCCGGTCGGCAGGATGTTCTTTCCACCTGGGCGGGCGTCCGGCCTGTGGTTACGGAAGGTCGCGACAAAGCACCGTCCGGCGAGAGCCGGGAGCATGTGGTCTGGGCTGAGGACGGCCTGATCTCAGTGGCCGGCGGCAAGTTGACGACCTGGCGGGTTATCGCCCGGCAAGTCCTGCTCACCGCCAGCCCCTGGCTGGACGGCCTGCAACTCACTGACGAGCGGCAACGAACCTTTCCTCCGAATCCGCCCCTCGTCCGACCGCGGGAAATCGGCCACCTCACCTGGCGCCGCCTCCAGGGTTATTACGGCCAGCTGCTGTCCGAGGTTCTGGCGGCAGGCCCCCTGGAACCGATTGCTGGCACTCCATACCTGTGGGCAGAGCTACATTGGGCTGCAAGGGCCGAGGGCGTGGTGCACCTGGATGACTTGCTGATACGCCGCACCCGTCTGGGGCTACTGACCCCGGAGGGAGGCGATCACCTGCTGGAAGAAGTCCGGCAACGGCTGCAGCCTGAACTGAACTGGTCGGATGAACGCTGGCAAAATGAGACAGACAGTTACCGGGCGCTGTGGCGCGAGGCATTCGCCCTGCCTGCGGAGAGTGCATCGCCATGACCTCTGCAGATAAAAGCCGTCCACTGATCATGGCGATTGATCAGGGGACCCAGAGTGTCAGGGCGCTTCTGTTCGATCCCTCAGGCCGCCTGGTGGGCCGGGGACACCAGCCCATCGAGCCCTATTTTTCGGACCAACCCGGTTGGGCGGAGCAACACCCCGAGTATTTCTGGCAGCAAATGGGCGAGGCCTGCAAGCTGTTATGGAGCAGTACCCACGCCAGCCCCGGCCAGGTCAGGGGGGTGACCCTCACCACACAGAGGGGTACGGTTGTCTCCCTGGATGGCGCCGGCAACCCCCTTCGCCCGGCAATACTATGGCTTGACCAACGTCATGCCGACGTCGACGGCCCCGTGCCCGGCCCCTGGGGATGGCTGTTCCGTGGGCTCGGTCTGAGCGAAACCATTAAACAGTTTCGCCGCAACGCCCAGGCCAACTGGCTGGCCCGCAACCAGCCAGATCTATGGCACGCTACTGAGAAATACCTGTTGCTATCCGGGTACCTCACCTGGCGGCTGACTGGCAACTACCGGGATTCCACCGGCAGTCAGGTGGGGTACCTGCCCTTCGACTACAGGCGCCAGCGCTGGGCAAGCCCGCGAGATTTCAGATGGAAGCTGATGCCGGTACGCCCCAGCCAGTTGCCTGAGCTGGTCACACCGGGCAATTCACTGGGACCACTGACTCCGGAGGCAGCCGCCCACCTGGGTGTGGCCCCCGGCCTGCCCCTCATTGCCAGCGCGTCCGACAAGGCGTGTGAAGTCCTCGGCAGTGGCGGCACGGGGCCGGACGTCGCCTGCCTGAGCTACGGCACCACGGCCACCGTCAATGTGACCAGCCGGCGATATATGGAAGCTGTGAGACTGATGCCTCCCTATCCTTCCGCCCTGCCCGGCCACTATTCCTCTGAAGTAATGATCTACCGCGGCTACTGGATGGTGAGCTGGTTCAAGCGGGAGTTCGGCCTGCGGGAGCAACGAATTGCAGAGAAGCGGGGTATTGCGCCCGAAGTTCTGTTCGATGAACTGGTCAATACGGTACCACCAGGTTCCATGGGCCTGATGCTTCAGCCCTACTGGTCGCCCGGAGTACGGCATCCCGGTCCGGAAGCCAAGGGAGCCATGATTGGCTTTGGCGACGTGCATACCCGGGCGCATATCTACCGAGCCATGCTGGAAGGGCTGGCCTATGCACTCCGGGAGGGCAAGGAACGCATCGAAAAGCGCAAAGGTAGCCCGGTAACAACACTGCGGGTTGCCGGCGGCGGCTCCCGCAGCAATGCCGCCATGCAGCTGACCGCAGACATTTTTGGTATGCCGGCGGGTCGCCCCGGCACGCCGGAGGCCTCCGGTCTTGGGGCGGCCATGGTCGCCGCCGCCGGGCTCGGGTTTTACCCATCCGTGACCGCAGCGGCCGAAGGAATGGCCGCAGCGACAGACGTCTTTCAGCCAGATCTGGAAGCCAGCGCCCTCTACAATCAGCTTTACCTGGAAGTCTATCGTCCGATGTACCGGCGCCTCGCTCCCCTCTATCGCAATATTCGCCGGATCACGGGTTACCCCGGATAACTGAGTCAGATCAAGTCCGGATCAGGTTGTTCTGACCAACCTGTAGAACTGTTATACACTCCTGACATCGTCCAATCACTTAAAGAGCCATGTCCGGAACCGCGCCGCCTGGGGATAAAGCAAATACACTGCTTGCCGTACCACAGTTTATCGGCCTGTTGGCGGTCATGGGGGTGCTGCACCTGATCGCCAGGGAACAGTTTCTGCTGTTCCACACACTGGTTGAGCTGCTTCGTATCCTAGTGCTGGGAGGGCTGTTTGTGCTCGCCTGGCACACCCGCCACTGGGCGGATAATCATTTTCTTCGTGTGGTGGGCATTGCGGCGGTTTTTATTGCCGGCATGGAGCTTTTCCACACCCTCTCCTACCGCGGCCTGGGACTCGTCGGTCCTGACCATGGCAATCTGCCAACCCAGCTCTGGATGGCCTTTCGGCTTCTGGAAGCCAGTGCCTTCCTGTTGGCGGCATTACCGGCGGGGCGGTCCGTATCCCCTGGCCGGGTCCTGGCCGGGTATGCAAGCGCCACCCTTGTGCTGGGGGGCCTGATCTTTACCGGCATGTTTCCGGATGCCTTCCGGGAGCCCGGCGGACTCACGGCGTTCAAGGTCAATACGGAATACCTGATCGCCACGACTTTCGCCGTTGCCATGGCCTTGCTGTTTGCCCGCAGGAAACGGTTCGATGCCCAGGTCCACTGGCTGATTCAGGCGTCACTGGCGTTCAACATTTTGGCAACCCTGTCCTTTACACGTTATGTCAGCGTCTATGGACTGGCCAACGAGGTGGGCCATTATTTCCTGCTGATCTCGGTCTACCTGATTTACCGGGGCGTTCTGGTCACCGGACTGGCCACGCCGTACCAGATCATGTTCCGCGACCTGAAACGTCATCAGGAACACCTGACTGAGCTGGTCAACGAACGCACGGCGGCACTGCAGCAAAGTGAACAGCTCAACCAGTCCTTTGTGGAGAACTCCCCGGCGATACTCATACTCCATGACCGGGATGGCCGCATCACGCTGGCCAACCCGGCCTTTGAGGCCCTCGCCGGGAAACCGGCCAGCGAGATTGTTGGGCACTACCCCCGTGACATCATTGCGCCGCAGATTGCCAATGCTATCGAAAGGAATAACCTGGCAGCCATTGCCGCTGGCAAGGCGGTACTTGCCACGGAAGCGGTCACGCTGGACAACCGACAGCGGTTGTTCGAGGCAGTTCACTTCCCACTGTCTGACCCCTCAGGCCAGGTTTCCGGCACTGGCGCAATAGCGACGGAAGTCACCGAGCAACGACGCCTGCAGGCCAACTACGAGCTGATGGTGCAGGCTTCCATGGACGCCCTGGTACTGCTGGATGATCGGGGTAACTTCGTCCAGGTCAATCCGGCAGCGCTGGCCCTTACCGGGTACAGTGAGTCCGAGCTGCTAACCATGAACCTGGAAGATATCGATGCCGGCAGTCATCCCGGTGGCATCGGTGAACGGCTGAAACAGATTGGCAGCAACCGGTCCGGCCGGTTCGAATCCTGCTGGCAGCACCGAAACGGTCAGGTGCGCGAGGTGGAGCTGAGCGTCCAGGTCTTTGATGGCATGGTGACCAACGGATTTTGCGCCTTCGTCAGGGACATCAGCCAGCAGCGGGCGGACCTTCGCCGCATCGAGTTCCTGGCCCGGTACGACGCACTTACCGAGCTACCCAACCGCGCCCGGTTCGAGGAGCTGGCCCAACAACGGCTTCAGCGTGCCGGACAGACCGGGCAGCAGGGCCTGCTCGTGTACATCGACCTGGACAACTTCAAGGACATCAACGATTCCCTTGGTCATTACATGGGCGACGCACTGCTGCGCACCATCGGCCAGCGTCTTCAGGCACTCGCTGATCCGCAACGGCTATTCGCCCGGTCCTCGGGTGATGAGTTTATTGCGCTGCTGGAAGTGGGCTCTGGCGAAGCGGCGATGGCGACGGAACTGGCCCGGATACAGCAGACCGTGGTGGATCCTGTGAGTGTAAACGGCCACCAGCTGCTGACGACGGTTTCCGTCGGTGTGTCAGTGTTCCCCGAGGACGGCCAGGACTTCACTACCCTATACCGTAATGCCGACACCGCCATGTACGCTGCCAAGGAAAGCGGCCGCAACACCTGGCGCCGGTTCGACAAGGCCATGCAGGAAAAGGCGTTTGAGCGCCAGTTGCTGCTTGCCGAGCTCCGGGGTGCGCTGGCGCGGGGCGAGCTTTTTATCCACTACCAGCCCCAGTTCAACCTTGCCAGCCGGGAGCTGGTGGGTGCCGAGGCACTGCTGCGCTGGCAGCACCCGGAGCTGGGCCTGGTGTCACCCGCCCGGTTTATTCCCATTGCTGAAGAAAGCGGGTTGATCGTGGACATCGGCGAGTGGGTGTTGAGGGAAGTCTGCCGTCAGGGGCGGGCCTGGAAAGAGGCGGGCCTGCCGCCGATCACCCTGGCGGTAAACCTGTCAGCCATTCAGTTCCAGCGCCCGGGCCTGTCTGCCGCCGTCGCGAGAATACTGGACAGTACAGCCTTTGACGGACGTTTCCTTGAGCTGGAACTGACCGAATCGGTTCTGGCCGGCGATGAAGCCCGGGTGGCAAATACCATCACCCAGCTCAGGCAATACAACGTCCAGGTCGCCATTGATGACTTTGGAACCGGCTATTCCAGCATGGCTTACCTGAACCGGTTTGCCGTGGACAAGCTCAAGATTGACCAGTCCTTCGTTCAGGGTATGGAGACCGACCGAAACAGCGCTTCTGTGGTGACCGCCATCATACGGCTGGCCCACAGCCTCGATCTGCGGGTTATTGCCGAAGGCGTTGAAACGGAAAAGCAGGCGCAACACCTGGAACAACTGGACTGTGACGAGGTACAGGGCTATCTCTTCAGCAAGCCTGTGGCCCCCGCCGCCTTCGCGGACCTGCTGGAAGCGCTGACCACCCAGGAGTGAACCCGGCCGTTCAGGCAGGCAGTTCCCGCGCCAGGCCGAACACGCCTTCGACGTCTCCCCCTACGACCACCGGTACAAACAACAGGCTGAAGCGCCGTGGTTCCTTGCCAAAATTCTGGAAGGTGAGCCTGACCCCGGACGGGGTCAGGCCACTGAGCGCCTGGTTGTAGGCATGTTCCAGCATGCCAAGGTCATCTGCCGGCACCGTGGTTTCATTGATCAGCTCACGGAAATCCATGCCGGCCAGTCGGTTTGCCCCCATACCGAGAATTTCCGCCGTGGCCGCGTTCATGCGCTGAAACCGGTGCTCGCGGTCGATAACAAATACCGGGTCCGGGTTCCGGTCAATCAGGGCCCGCAGGCGCTGACCTTCAGCTGCCAGCTTCCCTGCCCGCTGCTGTTGCTCTTCCATCAGGGCCCGGGCGTGCATGGCAACAAAGGCCAGCAGCAGACCAAAGACCAGGATGGCTGTGGGCAGGAGCCCCATGCGACCCGGTTCACCGGTGGCTGCCAGGGTAAGCACCCCGGCGTTGTCACCGAGGCTGAAGGACCTGGTGGCCAGGGCAATCCGTCCGGACGATGCCGGTAACCCGGATACCGCCAGCTCTCCCTTGGGTCCGGCCAAGCGCACGCCCAGCCCCCCATGGTCAGCGGGCAACTCCTGTTGAATCAGAACCTGCAGGTCCAGCAGTGCGACGAGATACTGCTGGCTGCTGTCTGCCGGGCGGGTGATTACCAGCAGCCGCTCGGGGTGCCGGTTATCCGGAACCAGCCAGGAGCTGGTCTCGCTGCGCTCCGGAAACAAACGGACCCAACGAAGACCATCATCTTTCAATAGCTGGTTTTCCAGCCACAGGGTCAGGTCCGGGTCATCGGAGAAGCGCCAGTTTTCCCGCGCCCGTTTATTGATTTTCAGCAGCGCCCGAAACCCCGGATGGTCCGAAAACAGGATGCGTGAGTCCCGCACCAGGTCATCGTTCCCCATGCGGTCGTCAAGACGGGCCCAGCTGTCCACCAGGCGTTCCAGCATCAGGGCCCGATCATCCAGCGCGCCCTTGAGGGAGCCGGCATAGCCATCCAGCCATTGCGTGGCCAGTGACCTCCGGGACTGCTCCTGGGCGTGGGTGGCCTGATAGGCCAGGAAGAAAGTGACAACAATGGCGCACAGGCCCAGCACCATCACCGAACGTGACAGTCTCAGTTTATCCGTGCCCCCCTGACCAGTGCTTGCCAGCCAGAAAGCGCAACCAAGGCCAATGGCGGCAAATGACCCGAGGTGAGTGGCCTGCCCCCGCAGGGTTTCCAGGGCGCCTCCGGCCCCGATATCGGAAGCACCCGCCAGCGCCCCCACTCCGAAGGCCACGCCCAGGGTGCCACCAGTCCGCCACAGCAGGCGCCCAGACCTGCGCTTGTTGCCATACCAGCAGCAAAACGCCAGCAGGATCATGATCAGGGCGGGAACCACCGCCAGCAGGTAGGGTTCTCCTGGCACCCCCTGCTGCCAGGCCGGTGACAATAGCTGGAAGAGCGCACTGGCTGCACCATAGATGGCAAGCAGGGCCGGCAGTATCAGCCGGCCAAGGCGGTCGCCCAGCAAGACAGCACCCAGGGTGGCACTGGCCATGGCTACCCCGATAGCGCCCCCAGGGGACAGCTTCCACACCTGGGACACCGGATAGTTCGGCAGCAGCATCAACAGCAGGGTCAGCAAGGCAACCGACAGGCTGCTGGTGACGATCAGATACAATGCCACCTGCCGGGACAGATTGTTGGTTATTCTCATGGGCCCGTTTCCATCTTCGGATGACGGGTGCCGTTCCGATCTGGCACCTGTTCCTGTCAGCCTGTCGGACCTGGCGCCAAGCTGCTGCAAATCCGACAGGCTACAGCCTGATGATGAACAAGTTACTGAAAAAATAAGCCTATGTCTTTATTCAGTCACTTACAGGCCAGGCCACAATGTCAGTTTCTGTGAAATCGTGACGGGATCGCCATCCCGTCACGCTGGTCACGGGGTATCGACAGACACCCACCGCCCTGAGCTGTAGCGCTCAATGCCATCGCCGGCAAACCGGTGCAACAATACCCACTGATTGTCCACCAGTGCCATTACATCCGGCTGGCTGCGGACGGCGGCTTCCAGTCGGTCTCCGGGTGCGTCCACCACCACCGTCAGTCGCAGCGGTTCATGGCGCCAGTAGGTACCATCGTGGACCGACTGCAGCGGCAGGCCGATCCGCAGGTCCGCCCCTGCACCTTCCACCACGCCCAGGTTGCCGCCGACCACCGAGTGCAGCAGTTTGTTGCCGGAGCCATAGACCTCCGGTTCTGTCACCGAGGCGAAGTACTGCTGGTTGATCCAGTTGGCCACCACCATGGGCGCCGCCAACAGGCTCTTGAGAATGGTGCCATCCTGGTCCTGTTGCGGCTCGTATTCGTGAAGGAATACCCGCCCACCCAGGTCCGTACCACGGGTGCGACACCGGGGCGCAAAGATGATGGCGGCGTTGTTTGCCAGCCCCCACTCCGGGCGCACTTCCGACCAGTCCCTGGTGCGGGTTTCCATGGCGGCCTTCAGCGCCTCATCAGCCGTGCCATTCAGCTTCAGCGGCGTTGCCCGTTCTGCCCGGGCCGCCCGGGCGGCCCGCTCAAGGCCTGACACCAGCTGCTGCAACTGGCGGACATGGGTCTCGGAAAGTTTTTCCGCATCCAGCAGGGTGACCTCGTCCGTTACCGTGCAATGTTCTGCCGCCACCGCACGGGTCTGATCCGGAATAAAAATCTGCTCGTCCTGCAAAGCCTGCCTCACTGCGGGGTCGTTAAACAATTCGGCGGCCAGCCGGGCACTGACAGCGCCACTCTGGCCACCGCAGGCTCCGCAATTCAGTCCGGCTTCATTGGGATTGTTATCGGTGTGACTACCGTGCCCCACAAAGGCCACCAGTGGCGCGAAACCACGGGTCAGGGACATTCCCCGCAACATCCCGGCCACCAGCCCGGCTTTTTCCCTGTCAGACAGGGGCGCGTGTGTGTGCCTGTGAACCAAGCGACCAGCTGACCTTCGCCCCGCAACGGAACGCTCGCCAGAGTCATGGCCCTGTTTCAGGCTGTCCCGAACCAGCTTCCAGGCCCAGGCCAGCCCGGTAGTTTCCACCAGGCTAAAGGTGGACAGACTGCCGTACTTCGCCTTCCTCACCGAAGAGCGAACCAGTTCCCTCTCATCAAGACGCCTGCTTTCGGCCGTGTCATCGTCACCATTGCCCAGGGTTTCGATCAATTCATACGAGGCCGGCAACAACCCGGGCAGGTGCCGCTGAGGCCGGGATGGCCCCAGGGCCTGATGGCTGACCGACAGTCCGAAAAACCCGGCAAAGCCCAGAGTCTGCACTGCCGGACAAGCCCGCTCAAGGTGACGGCGTAACACCTCAGAGCGCACATCAATGCAGAAGACCGCCTGCACCTCCGTTTCTTCGTCAGCTTCACCCTGCCCTGATGTTGATTTCAGTGTCTGCCAGAGGCGCCGCTGATAACCGCTTTCATAGGCCCTCTGCCAGACCCAGAGCAAACCCGGCTCGGTGCTGGCCGGCGTCAGTCGCGCCCTGCTCCTGGCGCGAAACCACTGTTCCCGGTGCGCCGGTGTGCTGCATTGCAGCGCCAACCACTCCCACGCCAGCAACACGGTCAACAGCTCACCGCAACGATCCGATGTAGAGCCTTCCAGGGCTGCTCGCCAGTCCTCGCCCCGGCACCAGGATGCCCAACCGTTGAGATGAAGCAGCAGGCTGTGAGCGATGGCCATGAGCTCTTGCTCCGTAACGCCAAGCGCATCCACAATCACCCAGAGAGCTTCTGTTCGATCCCCCGGGAGCTCAGTCAGGTATTCCCTGGCCCCCCTGAGGCCTGTACGGCTATCCAGAGACCAGTCCTTGCGTGACACCATCAGCCAGTACCGGTACAAGTCGGGGTTCCCTTCCGGTGAGGTCCATTGGGACTGGCGGGAATCGAAAAACCCGGCGCATACTGAAGCAATCTGGCGCTGGACCGCGTCAACCACTGCTGCCCCGGCCTCCTCTGGCGAATCAAAAGTATTCAGTATTAAGAGCCGGTCTGATGTAGCCGCGGCGTGCTGACGTGACAGCCACTCCTCATGGAACCGGACATCGCCCGCGACCCCCAACTCATCCATGCTGGCTCGCAGATCACCGTCACTGATCCGGCCGCCGGCCCTGGCCTCCCGGTAAAACGCCGCAGGCATCAGGATGGAAAAGCCTCCTCGTGCCGCCAGAAGCCGGTCAGCAGAGCTGGCCAGCAGATGTCTCATCCCCCAGAAGGGGTTTACGGCAATCCACTGGTCCAGGGGCCAGACCGGAGCTACCAGCTCACAGGCTCGGGCCACTACCTCCTGCAACCTGTCCTGCTGGGCGAGGGACGATTTCAGCGCCGGATTCGGGTCGCTCATGATCTTTCCTCCCGGGTGAATGGACGATGGGGAACCTTGTGGAACATGGCCGGAACCCGAAGGGCCCCGGAAGCCAGACGCCGGGTCAGGCGATCAAGGGGCTGTTCCAGGTAGAGACCGTAGCCAAAGTGCACCTTGAGCTCCCGGGCCAGCGGATGGTGCGGTGCCAGGGACACCAGCAGTGAGGCAATAACCAGGGCAAGGAGGATTCCCCCCCCAGCGCCATAGGCGGCCGCCGGCAGCACGAACCCGGGGTGTGCGGGTACTGCCGGTCCGATCACCAGGTGGCAGAGTACGTACACCGGCACCAGCATGACCGCCAGCCCGGTCAGTTTCAGTCGTGCCAACGGAGAGGACGCCGCCGGTATACCCAACGTAGCGGCAGCCACCGCAAACACCAGCAATGCCCCCAGCAGAGCGTTGTGTTCCACGATCCGGGGTGCCGCAACCAGCATGGCAGCAGCAACTGCAGCGGCGCCCAGAGCCCACAGCACCCGGGTTGGCCGGTCAGCATCCGGGAATGGTAGCCTGGAGGTAACCACCACGGTGCGGCCGGAGGCCAGGAAGGAGTGCGCCTTGTAAAGCGAGTGGGCCAGCAAATGCAGGAAGGCGAGTGTGTAGGCGCCCATACCGATCTCGAACAACATAAATCCCATCTGGGCGCAGGTGGACCAGGCCAGTGCGTGTTTCACAGAGGTCTGGGTCATCATGGTCATGACCGCCACCAGCGCGGTGAGGCCACCAACGACCAGCAGGATCATGTGGCCGGCGGTGAAGCCGTCGAACAACGGAAACAGCCGCAGCCAGAGAAAACCGCCCAGATTGATCACACCGGCGTGAAGTAATGCTGAAACCGGTGTGGGGGCTTCCATTACCCGGATCAGCCAGCCGTGGAACGGGATCTGGGCGCACTTCAGTGCTGCCGCCAGAGCCAGTGCCACCGAGGCCAGGGTAAGGATTCCGGTGTTATCGATACCGCCGCGACTGATGGACAGCATGTCAGGAAGGTGGAAAGTGCCGTAGTGCATATAAAGCAACACCACGCCGGCGATAATCAGGCTGTCACCAATGCGGCTGACAATGAACTTCTGGACCGCAGCCATGCGTGCCTCAGGCCGGTCCCGGTACAGTGTCAGCAGATGATGCAGTGCCAGAGATATACCGATCCAGGCACCGGCCAGCACCAGCAGGTGACTGGTGAAAACCAGTACCAGAACGCTGCCGATAACCACCAGGAACCAGGGCAGGAAACGGTCACGGCCCGGGTCGCCGTTCAGGTAAGTGCCGGCAAACCGGAGAATCACCCAGCCAATGAACGACACCATCAGGGCCATCCAGACACTGATGCCATCGGGGTATAGCCCGAGCTGGCGACCTGCGTCGGTGACCATGGTACTGCCCGAAAGCGACTGGCCGACGACCGCGCCCGCTGCCAGCAGGGTCACCCCCATCGCTGCCACTAACAGTTGACCGGACAACCGCCAGCAGTGATCCAGTTTCAACGGGTTACGCAGCCACCCGGACAGGGCAGCCACGGCAAACAGGGATACGACAAGCAGCAGCCACGCCGCCAGCACAACCAGTGATGCAATCTCTCCGAACGAACTCATAAGTGCTACCTCCTGATGAGGAGCACTTTGCGCTTTTCTATTCAATATAAAAAATGGTTTATAATGATCTTATTGTTCACAAATAGAGAACAATTTCCGATGAAGCTCAACTACCACCATCTGTATTACTTCTGGCAGGTTGCCCGTACCGGGCATCTCACCCGGGCAGCCAATGCCCTGCACATCTCCCAGTCGGCCCTTTCCGGACAAATCCGGAAGCTTGAAGAAAGCCTGGGCCATGATCTCTTTATTCGGGAGGGGCGGCGCCTGAAACTGTCGGAGGCGGGTCGGCTGGCCTTTACCTACGCCGAAGACATTTTCCGTCAGGGTGAGGAACTGGCCGCGCTGTTCGCCTCCGGTACGCGACCGAACCGGGAAGTGCTGCGCATCGGTGCCGTCGCCACCCTGTCCAGGAACTTCCAGGAGGCCTTCCTGCAGCCATTGCTGGGGCGCGAAGACCTGGAACTGAGTCTCCAGAGTGGCCACCTGGACGAACTTCTCCGGCGGCTGTCGGCCCACCGCCTGGATCTGATCCTGGCCAACCAGGCGGTGCAGGGGGATGACCAGAACCCCTGGCGTTCCCGGCTGATTGCCAGGCAGTCGGTGAGCATTATCGGCCCCCCCGGGCTGGCGACGCGGGATGGTTTCCCGGCTATGCTGGCTGATCGCGCACTGTTGGTACCGGGCGCCGACAACAGCATTCGCCAGGCGTTCGACCAGCTGTGCGACTACCACCGGTTCCAGCCGCGGATCGCCGCCGAGGTGGATGACATGGCCCTGATGCGCCTGCTGACCCGGGATACCGGTCACCTGGCGATCCTGCCACCCGTGGTGGTGAGGGATGAGTTGCGTAACGGCAACCTGGAGGATTACGGCGCCCTGCCCGGGGTCCATGAGGAGTTCTACGCCATTAACATCCGGCGTCAGTTCGAGACCGAGACCATCCGGGAGTTGATGGCGCAACCAGCGGACAGCTTCCTGAGTCTGAATTCGATCTCGCAGGGCCGCACATAAGACCTTTCAGGGCATCCTTTAGCCGGGCCACGACCAGACGGGAACCGTCCTGAATCAGGGCTGCGACCAACCCTGCGCCCGTCCCGGGAGAGGCTTGACTCACCGGACCTGGCTAGAAAATGACCCCACACCAACCTATGCTCGTATAAGGGATAGGCATATTGGCTTCTGCTTTTTGAATCGATGTTTGGAGTTAAAAACAATGCCGGATAAGCACAGGCCGAAAACCCGGGGTTCGTCTGGATTTTACAATGAGCAGCCACAAGCGTCCCTCGACCAGAGCGAGAGAAAATTCCATGAACTGATAGAAAGCCTTCCGATGGTCGCTGTTCAGGGCTACAACAGGAAGCGTCAGGTTATCTACTGGAACGAGGCCAGCACGCGTTTATATGGCTACACCCGTCAGGAAGCCCAGGGCATGTTACTGGAAGACCTGATCATTCCGGATTATATGCGGGAGGGTGTGATAAGGGCGCATAACAACTGGCTGACAAATAATGTCAGTATTCCCGCAGAAGAGCTGGAACTCCAGCATAAGGAAGGCCACCTGGTCCCTGTCTATTCCAGTCATGTAATGATCAAGCAGGATACCGGTGAATGTGAAATGTTCTGCATTGATATCAGCTTGCAAGAACAGAAAAAAGCCAGAGAGGAGTTGTACAGGAACGCAACCTTTGATGATTTGACCGGACTGCCTAACCGGCGGTTTATGGAAGCCGAATTGTCAGCTCGCCTTGAGGAGGCATCCCGGCTGAGGCGGGAATTGGCAGTGGTATTCATTGACCTGGACAATTTCAAGCTGATCAATGACACCCTCGGCCATCATAAAGGGGACACACTGTTAAAAGCGGTGTCGGAAGCTCTGAGAAAAGAAATTCGTGGCGCTGACCTGCTGAGTCGCTTCGGTGGCGATGAGTTTGTCCTGCTTCTGTTCGATTTTGACGGACCGGAAGGTATTCACGAACTCCTGTGTCGCCTGATCGGCGCCCTTGATCGTGGGTTCACCCTCGATTCAGACCGGTACCAGGTAACGGCCAGTTTCGGTATCAGCCTGTTTCCCCGGAATGGAAGGACGAGCGCTGAGCTGATGGGCAACGCCGATGCTGCCATGTACCAGGCCAAGGAGAAAGGCAAAAACAATATCTGCTTTTACACACCCGACATCAATGACCGGCTGATTCACTATCAGGGTACTACCGGCATGCTGCGCCGGGCGATCGACAGCAACACCCTGCAACTCCACTTTCAGCCGCAAATCGATCTGATGCATGGTGGCATGAGTTCCTGTGAAGCACTGCTGAGATGTTTCGATGAAAACGGACAGGCGGTGTCTCCAACGGATTTTATACCGGTCGCCGAGAAGTCGGGGTTGATACACCGGATTGGCAACTGGGTCCTCGAAGCCGCCTGTGAGCAACTGAAAGCCTGGCAGGGCACCCTCCTCGAGAACATACGGATCGATATCAACCTGTCGGGAAAACAGTTGAACAACCCCCATCTGGCGGACCAGATACTGCAGACACTTCAACGTTATCAGCTGGCCCCCGAACAATTGGGCCTGGAACTGACGGAAAACGAAGTCTTTGGCAGCGACAACGGACAGATCAGGCAGCTTGAACGATTGAAGGGTTCCGGTGTTCATATTTCTATCGACGACTTTGGAACCGGTTACTCTTCATTGGTGTACCTGCGCAAACTACCTGTCTGTAGTATCAAAATTGACAGGAGCTTTCTCCACCACGCCATGAGCAACGAGAGTGATATGGCCATCATGAGGGCCATGATCACGGTGGGGCATTCGCTCGGTTTGAGTGTAGTGGTCGAAGGTGTCGAGACGAGCAGCCAGGATGCCGTCGTCAGGAATCTGGGCTGCGATCTGGCTCAGGGCTTTCTCTACGCGAAACCAATGCCGGCAGCTCAGATGCTGATATTCCTGGCAGAACTCAAAAGCTGACAGCTCCATCCAAAACGCTCACCATCCATTCCGGGCCTTTTCGGGTCAGAAGGTGCGGGCAAAGACGGCCGATGAGGGGCTTTCGCAGGACCTGAGCGATTCAACCTGATTAAAATCTACAGGATGCAGGCATAGAAATAGGTAAAAATGGAGGCGCGGGTCGGAATCGAACCGGCGTACACGGAGTTGCAGTCCGCTGCATAACCACTCTGCCACCGCGCCGGAAAAGCCATTCGAAGGGGCTTTCTGCTCTCAGGTGGGCGTTGAGAGACTTGGATCTTGCTTTCCAACCGGCGAAACCGGAGAGAAATTGGAGCGGGAAACGAGATTCGAACTCGCGACCCCAACCTTGGCAAGGTTGTGCTCTACCAACTGAGCTATTCCCGCTCTTTGTCTGGAGGCATTGCCTCGTCAACGGCTGGGTATTCTACGGATTCCGGTTCCGCCGTCAACACCTTTTTAACAAGTTTCTGTTTTGTCAGGTATTGTGGCGAAAATTCAGACAGCACCTTTACGTCCAATCCGCTATGATTCAGGCATCAGTCATCTTTCTGAACGGGAGTGATGGATGCCGACAGCCGGCAACCTGACCATTGAAAGGGATACCCTGGTTCTCAGCAAGGACTGGGTTCTGACGCATTTCGGTGAGCTCAGATCACAGGTTCACGAGGCCCTGGCAAATCCTGACACAGGCCACCGCTCTGTCGACTGGTCCGGGCTGGGCCAGCTCGACAGCGCCGGTGCGATGCTGATCGCCGAGTTACTGGGGAGCGAACGCCTGGTTAAGCTGGCCGAAGCAGACGCGTCAATGGCACCGGAACGCCGTGAGCTTCTGCTCACCGTGGCCCGGGCCACCTCGGGACTTGATGCCGGAACCAGTCGGCAGACGCCGGGTTTGCGGGAAGCCCTGGCTGCAGTGGGCCGGGGTATGGCCAGCTTCTATCAGGACCAGAAGCTGCTGGCGGGATTCATCGGTCAGACCCTGGCCACCCTCATGTCAGTGCTGCCCCGCCCCGGGCGCTGGCGGCTCACCTCGCTGGTGGCCCACGTCCAGTCCACCGGTCTGGACGCGCTCCCCATTGTCGCCCTGCTGACCTTTCTGGTGGGTGCGGTGGTGGCCTTTCTGGGTGCCACCGTCCTGGAAGACTTCGGCGCCACCATCTATACCGTACATCTGGTCTCCTACGCCTTTCTGCGGGAGTTCGGGGTCGTGCTGGCCGCCATTCTGCTGGCGGGTCGTACCGCCAGCGCCTATACCGCACAACTGGGCTCCATGAAAGCGAATCAGGAGGTGGACGCCCTGCGGGCCACCGGCCTGGACCCGATGGAGATGCTGGTACTGCCCCGGGTACTGGCAATGGTGATCAGCCTGCCTTTTCTGACCTTCGTGGGCATGTTGTCCGGCATTCTGGGCGGTATGCTGGTGTGCGTCCTCAGCCTGGATATTTCTGTCACGCAGTTTCTGACCATCCTGGAACGGGATATTGCCCTGAACCATTTCCTGGTGGGGCTTGGCAAGGCGCCGGTGTTTGCCTTCGTGGTGGCGGTCATCGGCTGCCTGGAAGGACTCAAGGTCAGTGGTAGCGCCCAGTCGGTCGGTGAACACACCACCTCCAGCGTGGTGCAGTCCATTTTCATGGTGATCCTGCTGGATGCCATCGCCGCCCTGTTTTTCATGGAAATGGGGTGGTGATATGGAGGCGTTGATCGAAGTAAGGGGACTGGTAAACCGTTTCGGGGACCATACCGTCCATGATGGCCTGGACCTGAACGTTTACCCGGGCGAGATCCTGGGTGTTGTGGGTGGTTCCGGCACCGGAAAATCCGTTTTGTTGCGCAGTATCATCGGTCTGCAGCAGGCCAGCGCCGGCACCATCCGGGTATTCGGTCAGGATCTGCAGGCGCTGTCTGCCCGGGAGCGTTCGAAGGCCGAGCAACGATTCGGGGTGCTGTTTCAGACCGGTGCCCTGTTTACATCGCTCACCCTGCAGGAGAACGTCGCCCTGCCGCTGATCGAGCACACAGGGCTGCACCGTAGCGATGCCGAGCACCTGGCCCGGATGAAACTGGCCCTCACAGGCTTGCCCCCTCAGGCGGCATGGAACTACCCTGCGGAGCTGTCCGGGGGAATGGTCAAGCGCGCGTCCCTGGCCCGGGCCCTGGCCCTGGACCCGGAAGTGCTGTTTCTCGACGAGCCCACTGCCGGCCTGGACCCGATCAGTGCCGCCGGCTTTGACCGCTTGCTCCGGACCCTTCGCGATGCCCTTGGTTTCAGCGTGTTCCTGGTTACCCATGACCTGGACACCCTCTACACGACCTGTGACCGGGTCGCGGTGCTGGCCAGGGGTAAGGTGCTGGTCGCAGACACGCTGGACCGGGTGGAAGACAACCCGGACCCCTGGATACAGGACTACTTCCACGGCCCCAGGGGCCGTGCCGCCGCAAACGCCCACCAACGCCTGACCACGGAGGACCACTGACATGGAACCCAGGGCCCACCATGTATTGATCGGTCTGTTTACGATTGTCACCATTGCCGCCATCCTGCTGTTTGCGCTCTGGCTGGGCGACCCGGAAGGCAACCGTGAATACGCCTGGTACGAGATCGGCTTTCGCCAGGGGGTCAGTGGCCTGTCCGAAGGCAGCCCGGTGCAGTACAGCGGAATCGAAGTGGGCGATGTGTCCGAGCTCAGGCTGGATCCGGAGAATCCCAGCCACGTGCTGGCGCTGGTGCGTGTCTACGAAGACGTACCCGTCAGGGAGAACACCAAGGCCTCCCTGAGCCTTGCCAATATTACCGGTGCCATGACCATTCAGTTGTCCGGCGGCAGCCCGGACAGCGACATACTCAGGGGTAACCGGCAGAACCCACCCTATATTCAGGCCGAACCTTCCCAGCTCAGCGCATTAATGAGTAACAGCGAAAACCTGTTCCGGCGCGCTGACGATTTCCTGACCAATGCCAATCAGTTCCTGTCAAAGGAAAACGCCGACAATCTCACGGCAGCACTGGAGAACCTGCATACTGCCTCGGATTCGCTGGTAAATGAGCGGGACAACCTTAACCGCGCCCTGATAGCAGTCTATGAAGCTGCAGCGCGGGCCGAACAGACCTTTGAGCGGTATGAGCGGCTGGGGAATTACCTGGACAGCCTGCTTGACCAGGAAGGCAGGCCAATGCTCGCTTCCGCCCGCACAGCTGCAGAATCCCTGGAAAAGGCCACCACGAGGATCGATACCCTGGTCGCAGCAAATGAGGGTTCTGTTGGCCAGGGCCTGCAGAGCCTGGGCGAGCTGGCGCCGGTCATGCAGGAACTCCGAACCACCCTGCGCAATCTGCGCCTGCTGACACAGAGACTGGAAGAAGACCCCGGCAAGGCGCTGCTGGGTCAGGACCCGATTCAGGAGGTATCGCCATAATGGTTTGTCGCCGTTTTCTTCCAGGTGTATGGAAAGCCGCCGGTGTCATTGCCCTGGCGTTGTCACTTACCGCCTGCAGCGTTGCCCTGTTTCCCGAAAAACAGCCTCAGCGCCAGTTCACCCTGCCCTATCACTTCGAAGCCGACGCGGCGTCCGGGCAAGCCCCAGACAGTCTGCCTGTCCTCAAAGTGGAGCGCCCCCAGGCCACCGGCCTGTTCGGTGGCAAGCGCATTGTGCTTGAGACCCGGCCTAACGAGTTAGCTGCCTACGGCGCTGTGCGCTGGGTGAGTGATGCCCCTGAACTCTTGCGTAATCACCTGGTGCGGGCATTGCGGAGCGATAAACGGCTGGGCACTGTCGTCTCCGACACCAGCGGTGCCGGCAGCCAGATCACCCTGAGCTCCTCCCTGGAGGAATTCCAGGAAGACCGCACCGGAGACCCGCGCCAGGTTCGCCTCTATCTTCAGGCTCAACTGGTGGAAAACGGCAGTCGCACGGCCCTGGCCACCCGGGAATTTCGCATTACCATACCGATGAATGGAGAAGCCTCGACAGGCTCGGTAGAAACGTCGGTAGCCGCTTTCGGCCGGGCGGCTGACCGGCTCTCCGCTGAACTGACGGACTGGGTGGCAGAAACCCTGGGTGATTACTGATGCTGGCCCTTGTCCGGGAACAGGTCCGGCCAGGCGGCCTGCAGATAAAGCACCATGGACCAGAGTGTAAGTACCGCAGCCAGGTAGAGCAGCCCGGTGCCAAGCCAGGCAATGATGACTCCCGGCGGGACGGCCAGCAGCAGGATAATTGACACCATCTGCGCCGTGGTCTTGATCTTGCCGATGTAGGACACCGCAACACTGGCGCGGCTACCAACCTCGGCCATCCACTCCCGCAATGCCGAAATAACGATCTCCCGGCCGATAATGACCATGGCCGGAATGGTGAGAATAAAACTGGCATGCTCCTCGATCAGTACCGTCAACGCCACGGCCACCATCAGCTTGTCCGCCACCGGATCCAGGAACGCCCCGAATGGTGTCGACTGGTCCAGCTTGCGGGCCAGGTAACCATCCAGCCAGTCCGTGGCTCCTGCCACGGCAAAAATCGCCGCGCTGACCACATAGCGCCACTCCACGGGAAGGTAGAAAATCACTACGAAGACCGGAATCATCACGATACGGGACAGGGTGAGGATGTTTGGCAGATTCATGGATTCCTTACTCATCGTGTAATGCGGCATAAATGGATTCAGCCAGGGCCTTGCTGATGCCCTGAACCTTGGCGATTTCATCGACTCCGGCATCTCGGAGGGTTTTGACGCTGCCAAAATAACGGATCAGGTCCCGGCGGCGCTTGGGCCCTACCCCTTCGATACCTTCCAGGGTGGACTGCCGGCGCTTCTTGTCCCGTCGTGCACGATGTCCGGTGATGGCAAACCGGTGGCTCTCATCCCGGATATGCTGGATCAGATGCAAAGCCGGAGAGTCAGGCGGCACCCGGAAGACCCGACCGGTCAGGGCGTCGATCAACTGTTCCATACCAGCCCGCCGGGTCACGCCCTTGGCCACGCCAATTAACGGGATATCCCGGATGCCCAGCTCCTCGAACACTTCCCGGGCCATTCTCAGCTGGCCCTTGCCGCCATCAATCAACACCAGGTCAGGACGTTTGCCGTCGCCGTTCACCATGCGGCGATAGCGGCGCGTCAGCACCTGTTTCATGGCGGCGTAGTCATCACCCCCGGTAATGCCTTCAATATTATAGAGCCGGTAATCGCTCTTGAGCGGGCCATTCTCGTCGAAAACCACGCAGGATGCGACCGTGTTTTCCCCATGGCTATGGCTGATGTCAAAACACTCCATGCGGGAGGGCGTTTCCGTCAGGTCCAGCAGGTCACGCAGGGCCAGCAAACGCCGGTACACGGTTTCCTTGCTGGCAAGGTGGGTCATCAGGGTCTGGCGGGCGTTGGTCTGGGCCAGTTCGAGCCATTTGCGACGCTCACCACGGACGTTCTGCCGGATCCGGGTCTCCCGTCCGGCCTGGTCGCTGAGGGCCCTTGCAAGCAGCTCCTGTTCATCCGGCAAGGTGGTCACCAGTACATCCCGGGGAATCTCCCGCCGGGTAGCGCTGCCGAAATAGAACTGGCCGAGGAAAGCCGCCAGCAGTTCGGCGTCGGTCTGTTCCAGTGAAAAGCGGGGGAAATAATCCTTGGTGCCCAGCACCCGGCCTCCCCTTACTATGATCACCACCACACAGACAATACCCGCATCCTGGGCCATGGCGATGACGTCCGCGTCACCACCCTCACTGTCGATGGCCTGCTGTTCCTGTACATGGCGCAGGTGATTGATCTGGTCCCGGCAGGCCGCTGCCTTTTCAAATTCCAGGTTAGCCGCCGCCTGCTCCATGGTATCCATCAGGTCACGGATAATGGCCGGGTTCTTCCCTTCCAGGAACATGGTGGCGTGGCGCACATCTGCCTGATACTCCTCCGGGGTAATATACCCCACACACGGCGCGGTGCAGCGGTTGATCTGGTACTGAAGACACGGCCGGGTTCTGTTTCTGAAATAACTTTCAGAACAATCTCTTATGCGGAATATCTTCTGCAGAATATTAAGACTTTCCTTGACCGCTCCCGAACTGGGATAGGGGCCGAACCAGGTGCCCTGCCCCTTCCGGGTGCGCCCCCGGCGGAAGGTCAGTGACGGGTAGTCTTCATGACCGGAGAGGTAGATATAGGGGTAGGATTTGTCGTCCCGGAGCAGGATATTATACGGCGGCCGTTCAGACTTGATAAGGTTCTGTTCCAGCAGCAACGCTTCGGTTTCACTACCGGTAACCGTCACTTCGATATGTCGTATACGGGACACCAGGGCCGCCGTCTTGGGGGCCAGCCCGGACTTGCGGAAATAGCTGCCTACCCGCTTTTTCAGGTTGCGGGCCTTGCCCACGTAAAGCATGTTACCGCCGTCATCATACATGCGGTAAACGCCGGGCCGTTCCGTCAGCTGTTTGAGGAATGCCTTGCTGTCAAAACCCTGGTCCTTGGTCTGCTGTGGTGGATTGTCAGACCTTGTCGGCATCAAGCAACCCGAATCGAACCGCCATGAGCGCCAGTTCCACATCGCTGGAGATCTCCAGCTTCTCAAAAATGCGGTAACGATAGCTGTTGACCGTTTTCGGGCTCAGGCAAAGCTTGTCGGAAATGTCCTGCACCTTCTGGCAGTCCACCACCATCATGGCAATCTGCAACTCCCGCTCGGACAGACGATCGAATAGCGACTCGTCCTGGTCTTCAGCGTCACCACCGAGCTGTTTGAGCGCCATCTTCTGGGCAATTTCCGGGCTGATATAGCGTTGGCCGGAGTGGGCCTTGCGGATAGCACGAACCATCTCGTCGAGGTCTGCGCCCTTGGTGATATAGGCGGTGGCGCCAGCCTGCATTACCCGGGTGGGATAGGGGTCGTCGGCACACGCCGTCACCACAATGACCCGGATGGAGTCATCCAGGCGCAGGATTTTGCGGGTAGCTTCCAGACCGCCAATGCCCGGCATACGAATGTCCATCAAAACGATGTCGGGGCGTCGCTGTCGAACCGATTCGATGGCGGCCTCCCCTGACGAGGCTTCGCCCACTACCTCAATATCCGGGTTGTCGGCCAGCATCCGGGTGATTCCGGAACGAACCAGATCATGGTCGTCTACAACGAGTACGCTGATCAATGTTCACCTCTCGCTACCAGTCCCGCTGAACGGAACACCGGACAATGCGTCGATATTCAACAATGGTTTTCGGCGATTGTACCGCCTGCCGGAATCAACGAATAGCCTGCACATCAATATCTTCCCATGTGGACCTCTGATTCCATCCCCGACCATCACCATGCATCGATGAACTGGTCACTCCGGTCATATCCCTGACGACTTTCCGCCGGCGTCGATTCCAGGCCCCGGATCACCCAGCGACGGGTTTCTGCGGGGTCGATGACCGCGTCGATTTCCAGGAAGCTGGCCATGTTCATGCCCTTACCATGCTCATAGGCCCTGGCCACCATCTTTTCAAAGGCCGCCTGCCTCTCGTCGAGGTCGGCAATGGCCTCCAGTTCCTTGCGAAAACCGAGTCGGACCGAACCTTCCAGGCCCATGGCACCGAACTCGCTGCTGGGCCAGCCGATGGTGAACATGGGGGAATGGAAGCTTCCGGCCGCCATGGCCTGGGCTCCCAGCCCATAGCCCTTGCGCAGCACCACCGTGAAAAACGGTACCCGAAGCTTGGCAGCGGTAACAAACATTCTCGAAACATGTCGTACCGTGGCTTCGCGCTCAGCGTCCGGTCCTACCATGAAACCTGGTGTGTCACAGAGGGACAGCATCGGCAGCCCGGCAATATCACACAGTTGCATGAACCGGGCGGCCTTGTCACCGGAAGCCGCGTCGATTGCCCCACCCAGTACCGCCGGATTGTTGGCCATCAGGCCAAACGGACGCCCTTCGATCCGCACCAGTGCCGTGACCAACCCTGGCGCGAACTCCTGGCGGAGTTCCGTTACCGAGCCTTCGTCTGCCAGTGCACGGATAACCTGACGGATATCGTAGACCCGCAACCGGTTCTCCGGAATCAGGTGACGTAGCAGGCGCTGGTCTTCTGCGTTCCATTCTGGCGTGTCACCCTGCAGGTAGGCCAGGTACTGTTTGGCCACTGCTACCGCCTCGGCTTCATCCTCCACAATGATGTCGACCACCCCGTTCGGCCCCTGCACCGACACCGGCCCCACCTCTTCGGGAGTGAAACGGCCCAGGCCGCCGCCCTCGATCATGGCGGGACCGGCCATACCGACCGTGGCGTCCCGGGTCGCGATAATCACATCGCAACAGCCCAGCAAGGCCGCGTTACCGGCAAAACAGCGCCCGGAGACAATGCCAATCAGGGGCACCCGGCCGGAAAGCTTCGCCATGGCCGTAAAGGTATGGCAGTCCAGCCCCGCCACCCCGACATGATCGGTATCCCCGGGGCGGCCCCCGCCACCCTCGGCAAACAGCACCAGGGGCAGCCGCCAGCGGTCTGCCAGTTGCAGCATGCGATCGGTTTTCTTGTGGTTCATCATGCCCTGGGTGCCGGCAAAGACGGTGTAATCGTAGGACATCACCATGCAGCGGGCCGCTTCCGGCCCTACCCGGTCGCGGTTGACCGTGCCGATTCCGGCAATCAGTCCGTCCGCCGGACTGGATTCCATCAACTCGTCCATGTCGACCCTTCGCCGGCGGGCGGCAAGGGCAAGGGCTCCGTACTCCGTGAAACTGCCCTCGTCCATCAGGTCCAGGATATTCTCCCGCGCCGTACGCTGACCGGTCTTGCGTCGTTTGGCGACCGCCTTCGGCCGTCGGTGATCCTGCAGGCGGTCGTGGCGGTCGAGCACATCCGCCAGATCATCACGAATCCGTTCCAGGTCCCAGCTCTCTTCCGTGATGACATCTTCGGCCACAGCGCCATCCGTCGACAGCTGGAACACAGGTTCACCTTCCCGCAGGGTCGAGCCTTCGCCGGCCAGAATCGCCGTAACCTGGCCTGCCGCAGCGGCCTTGACCTCAAACTCCATTTTCATGGATTCAACAATCGCCAACAGCTGCCCGGGAGCGACTGTGTCGCCGGAGGACACGGCAACCCGCACCACCGTGCCCTGTACTGGTGTGGAGACCACGGCCTGTCCCTCAGGCAACTCCGGGGCATGGGACACCGATTGCTGTTCCCGGGACCCGGCCTGGTGCAGTTCCTGTTCAAAGAAATAACGGGGATGGGCGTCGTCCCGAGCATCGACGAGCTGTGCCATTCGCTCTTCCACCAGGGTGGTCGTCACCGACCAGTCGGCCATCTCCGGCAGGCGGGCCAGGTTACGAAGAAATTCCAGGTTGGTATCGATGCCTTCCACCCGGAACTCGCACAGCGAGCGGTAGGCCTTGCGCATCAGCTCCTGCAGGGAGCCCTGGCCGGACACCACCAGTTTTGCAAGCAGGGAGTCATAGCCACCGGTGTTCTGGTAGCCGGCATAACCGGCGCCGTCTACGCGAATTCCCGGTCCGCCCGGTGGCTCATAGACTGAAAGGGTACCGGATGCGGGCATGGCCTGGCCGTCAGGCCCCTGGGTCTCCATATTGATTCGTACCTGAACTGCACTGGCCGCGCCCGGTTCGAGAGGGGTACCGGTCAGGCCAAGCTCGGCCAGGGTCTTACCGGAGGCCAGTGCCAGCTGCAGGGCAACCAGGTCCTGGCCGCTGATCATCTCGGTAACCGTATGCTCAACCTGCAGGCGTGGATTGGCCTCCATAAAGACGAAGTCACCGGAATCAACATCCAGCAGGAACTCGATGGTTGCCAAGCCCTGCAACCCGGCCGCACGGGACATGGCCAGAGCCGCATCAATCATTGCCGTGCGCTGATCTTTGCCCAGGTGGGGCGCAGGCGCCAGCTCTACCAGCTTCTGACGCCGGCGCTGAAGACTGCAATCCCGGTCCCACAGGTGGGTTACCGCACCGGTTTCGTCGCCCAGCACCTGTACCTCAATATGGCGGGCGTTAGCCAATAACCGCTCGGCATACAGCGAGTCATTACCGAAGGCACGCTGCGCCTCACGCTTACAGGCCTGCCAGGCGGGTTCCAGTTCATCGGTATTGAAAACCGGGCGCATGCCACGCCCACCACCGCCAGCCACGGCCTTGAGCATCATACCCGCGGAATTGCCATGGTCGGCTTTAAGCTGCCCCAGGAATGCCTCAGCCTCGCCCAGGGTGAGACCACCATCGGTTCCCGTAGCCAGGGGCACCCGGCACTCCCGGGCGAGGTCCCGCGCCCGGGCCTTGTCACCAAGCAATGACAGGCAGCCGGCGGAAGGACCAATAAAGGCCAGGCCGGCTTCATCGCAAAGGCGGGCGAAGTCCGGATTCTCGCTCAGAAAGCCGTAACCGGGATGAATGGCATCGCAGCCTTCCGCCCGGGCCAGCTTGACCAGCTGGGCAGCGTCCAGGTAGGCCTCCACCCCCTGCCCGCTGAGCACCACCGCGTGGTCCACCCGGCGGACGTGGAGGGATTGCGCATCGTCCGGCGCATAGACGCCGACAGAACGAATTCCGGCCTCGGAAAGACTACGGGCAATACGGATGGCGATCTCACCACGATTGGCAATGAGGACACTGCGAAAACTGGCCATGAGCATGCTTCCATTTATTGTTGAACAGCCGCCGGCGCCCTCCGTGACAATAAGGAAAGCTGCCGGGTTTTCGGAGAGTCATGATAAAGGGGAAACCCCATCAACTGAACCGGCTACGGGTTATAACGTTCCATGCACCAGATTTATAGCCCAGGGGGATGGTCCAGCCCGGCAGAGTTCTCGACGGGATCAAACCAGACCACCAGGTCACCACGACGGACAGCCGCCAGTACCCGACTCTGCTCCTGCAGGGGGCTTTCCTGGTCATTCAGGCCGTGGTATCGGGTGCAGTACTCCTGCACCAGGCCTTCCAGCTGATCCTCGGTAAGCAGTGCCGTGTCGACAACAAAGGGTTCCTGTCGGGGGTCCTGTTGCGGCGTTTTCTCGGTCTCGTCCATGGGTGCAGCTCCATCAATAAAGATTGGCGGCCATGATAACGGAACCGGGCGGCCCTGTGGCAGATCAGGCCTCCTGAACGTGGAAGCGGGCCCCGATCTCGCGAATGGAACCGGACTCCAGTCGCAGGGCATCACTGACGTCCCGGGTCTGCGCCACCGACCCCACCAACAGGTCAGCGCTCTCGGTAAGCGTGCGGGAACGCCTGCCAACCCGTTCGATATTTTCACGCTGGGCAAAGACAGCTCCGTCAATGTCTTCACTAAGCGTGGCGAGGCGCGCAAAGTGTTCATCAAGATGCTCAAGATGTGTTCGCAGCTGCATGAGTTCAGAGCGGTTTTCATCCCCGGCCGTGCGCATTGCCTGCAGGCGACCCTCTATGCGCTTAACATTGTCCACCAGGTCGCTCACCCACTGGCGGATCTCTCCGGTGGAGTCCGAAGTACGCCGGGACAGTGTGCGAACCTCATCTGCAACGACCGCAAAACCGCGACCATGTTCCCCTGCCCTGGCCGCCTCAATGGCTGCGTTCAGTGCCAGCAGATTGGTCTGTTCCGCAATGTCAGCGATCACACTGACGACCTGTTCCACGTTACCTGTAGAGGTCTCCAGCACCTGTATGGCCGCGGACACCTCACCAATCACCGCTACCGTATGTTCCGCCGCCTGCTCGGAGCGCTGCAACCCGTTCTGCACGCCATGATTCCCCTCAAGCGCGGTGGCGATGGTTCCCCGGGAGTCCCTCGCTGCCTCCTCTACCCGATTGGCCTGGACGGCAATCTCCTCCATGGACCCGGACACCTCGTCAATTTGGTTCCGCGTTCTGACTGACGCCTGCTGCACAGTTTCCGCCTGTTCCTCCAGGGTGCGGGCACGGGCATCCAGGGAGGCTGCAGCGTGGCGAATGTCATGAATGAACCCGGCAAACCGCGTTACCAGGCCATTGATGGCAGCTCCCACACCGGCAACCTCATCGCGCCCTGATATCTCGGGGGCCCGTCGCAGGTCCGAGTCGGCCTCCATCTGACGCAGGGCCCGTTCGGTGTGGCGCAGACGAAGAATCACTGTATGCCGAAGCCACAGGGTCATTCCCAGCACCAACAGCAGAAACATCAGTGACCCGGCCAGCAGGTAGCTCCCCTGACGGTCCATAAAGGAAAGCAGTCCGGCAGCACTGGCCTGGATGGTTTCACGACGCTTGAGCTGTTCCTCACGGATGGCCAGCAACAGCGGTTCCACGGCGGGCATCAGCCGGAAATCCACCACCTGGCCCACCTGATAGTATGAGCGGGCTCCAATGCCCTCCGATATGGCCCCCAGCAGTTCCTGAACCCTGCCGAAATCCTCCTGGTACCCTCCTGCCCAATCGGAAAGTCCCGGATTCCCGGTTATTGCCCGCCAGTTCCCGGGCAGGGCGACCTCCAGATCGCTGAAGACTGTGTCAATCTCATCCCACAGGAGTAGCTGTGCCTTGGTCTTGTAGGAAAGGTCCTGGAGCTGGCGTAATGACTCGTCCAGTGCCGCCAGCTGCCAGCTCTGTGCCAGCTCCTCATTGACCAGGGAGTCGGTCGCCCGGGAAGACTGGGCGATGATCGACCAACTGACTGCACCGAGTGCCGCCAGGGCGGTCAGGGCAAGAAAGGCGAATGCGAGGATACGGGCGCGAACAGTGGCAAACATGGCAAACTCCGGGTCAGAAGCAATGCAGGCACCCTAAGTCGCCTATATGACAGGCTGGTTTCAGAACCAGTGCAACCGCCCGGTTTATGGTGAAAAATTGTAACAATCGGTAGGTACCAAACAACAGTAGGCAGACGCAGGCAGGCGCGGTATGATTGGCCGTTTTTCCGAGGCTATTCAGAACACCCATGAGCGCCGCACTGTTTCGCCAGACCCTACCCATCCTCTTCGGTTACCTGCCCCTGGGTATGGCTTTCGGAGTGCTGTTTACGGCACAGCTTGATTATGCCTGGTGGTACGCACCGCTGATGGGAATCACCATCTTTGCCGGTGCCGGTCAGATACTTGCCGTGAGCCTGATCGCCGCCAGTGCAGGCCTGCTCGAAGTCTTCGTTGCCATGTTTGTGCTTAACGCCCGCCACCTGTTCTATGGCCTGTCACTGCTGGGCCAGTTCCGCGGGGCCGGCTGGCGCAAGCTGTATCTGATTTTCGGACTGACCGACGAAACCTACTCCCTGCTCACCAGCCGGCCCCGCACGGGCACAAGGGAAGAAGAGCAACGCAATGATTTCCTCATCACCCTGTTCAACCAGATCTACTGGGTAGTGGGGTGCGCCGTGGGGGCGCTTCTGGGGGACAATATGGTCTTTGACAGTACCGGGATCGAGTTCGCGCTCGTGGCGCTGTTCATCGTTCTGACCATCGAGCAATTCAAAGCCCTGGGGGAGCAGTTTCCACTGTGGACCGGCGCCCTGGCCGCAGCCGTTGCCGTTGCCCTGCTGCCATCCGCCCACCAGCTGATCGGTGCCGTGGTTCTAGCCACGGGCACGCTACTACTGCAATATCGCTGGCGCAAGAGCCACCGGGAAGGACCAGCCCATGGATAGCACCACCTATATACTCGCCTTTATCGCGGTGGCGACCGTGGCGACTTTCATGACCCGGGTGATCCCGTTCCTGTTCCTTTCCCGGCACCATGAGCACCCGTTGCTGCTGCACATTGGCCGCTACCTGCCAGCAGCGGTGATGGCCCTTCTGGTCATCGTGTTTCTGCTACGCTCGGCCACCTGGACGGCCCCCGCCTTCGGCGCTGACGCCCTGGTCCCGAGCCTCGTTGTGATCCTTCTGCACCTGTGGCGCCGAAACGCCCTGCTCTCCATCGTAGCCGGCACTGCTGTCTACATGGCCATCCAGCAAACGAGTGTGTTCAACCTGTAACCAGCGCAATATTTTTTCCGCCCAACGGTTGCCAAGCCCACAAAAAACCATTAAAGTTTGCGCCCTCAAATGAGCGACGAGATCGCTGATTTGGAACAGTTTATTGGAGAGGTGGCCGAGTGGCTGAAGGCGCACGCCTGGAAAGTGTGTATACGTTAATAGCGTATCGAGGGTTCGAATCCCTCCCTCTCCGCCAATAACAAACCCCAGCAGAAATGCTGGGTTTTTTTATTGCCGGCTCGGTCGGTGACCGTCCAGGGACCGGCCA
>NZ_JAWLGY010000006.1:0-156078 GCF_041690615.1 Marinobacter sp. | reverse complement strand
GATATCGAGCTTTTCGATTCTCTTCTTGATGATGTCACTGATCTCGGATGGATTCAGTTGCTGCATGCCTTTGTCCTCAAACCTTGTGCTGAAATCAGGCGCCCAGTGTGTCGGCGAGTTTTTCCAGCTTTCCACGTACAGAGGCGTCGATCACCATGTCGCCGGTGCGTACGATGACGCCGCCGATCAGGGCCTTGTCTGCCTGGGTGGAAAGCGTTACCTGCCGCTCGAGTTTCTTCGACAGGGCCTCGGCCAGTTTCTGTTGCTGTTCTTCCGTCAGCTCGAAGGCTGCGGTGACATCAATCTCGACAGTGCGTTCCAGGTCCGCGCGGAACTTGCGGAACAGTTCGGAGATCTGCGGAAGCAGCGCGAGACGGCCTCTTTCAGCGAGAATGGCGAAGAAGTTGCGGACCGGTTCGGAAACCTCGGTACCGGCAAATTCCAGAATGATGTCTGCCTTGGTTGACCGGTCGACACCCGGATGCGCGAGAAGCTCTTTCACGTCGCTGTTGGCGGCCACCTGTCCTGCCAGGGTCAGCACCTCGGACCAGTGAGCCAGGGTGCCCTGACTCTCGGCGGTCTCGAAGACTGCCCGGGCGTAGGGGCGTGCCAGCGTTGTCAGTTCTGCCATGATGAACCTCGTTTAAAGTTCGGCAGCGAGCTTGTCCAGCATCTCGCTGTGTGCGTTGGCATCGACAGATTTTTCCAGGATCTTCTCGGCGCCGGCGACGGCCAGGGCAGCCACTTCGGCACGCAGGGCATCACGCGCCTTGACGCGCTCCTGCTCGATTTCGGCATGGGCCTGATCGATGAGTTTCTGACCCTCGGTGCGAGCCTCGCTCTTGGAGTCTTCGACAATCTGGCTTGCCCGCTTGTTGGCCTGTTCGATCAGGGCAGCGGCTTCTTCCTTCGCGGCGCGCAGTTCCTGAGCGGCTTTTTCCTGGGCCAGCTCAAGGTCCAGCGAAGCGCGGTCTGCAGCAGACAGACCATCGGCTATTTTTTTCTGGCGTGCGTTCATGGCCTCGGTAATCGGAGGCCAGACGTACTTGACGCAGAACCAGACGAAAATAGCGAAGGCAATCGATTGCCCTATCAACGTAAGGTTTATATTCACGGCAATATACCTCTAGCTATTCGTTGCGTCCTGGTGTCCGTAAAACCGGGCGCCGCTCTCTGGCGCCCGTCCTTGACGGCCGAAATTAACCAGCAACAACGAAGATCAGGTACATCGCGATACCAACGCCGATCATGGGTACCGCGTCCAGCAGACCGGCCATGATGAAGGTCTTGGTTTGCAGCTGGTTCGCCATTTCCGGCTGACGTGCAGTGGACTCGAGCAGTTTGCCGCCCAGCAGACCGAAGCCGATGCCAGCGCCCAGGGCGCCCAGACCGATGATCAGTGCAGCTGCGATAAATACCATTTCCATTGAAGGCTCCTCAGTTTTCTCAGATGGTTAAGGGTTATTGATTGAATAAGTATCAGTGGTCTTCGTGTGCTGCGCTGAGGTAGACCACAGCCAGCGTTGTAAAGATAAAGGCCTGCAGGGTAACAACCAGGATATGGAAGATCGCCCAGGGCACGTTCAGCGTCCACTGGATCCACAGTGGTAACAGAGCGATAAGGATGAACACAACCTCACCGGCGTACATGTTGCCAAACAGCCGCAATGCCAGACTGACGGGCTTGATGATCAGCGCCAGCAACTCCAGCACCAGGTTGAAGGGAACCAGCGCCCAGTGGTTGAACGGCGTGAACGACAACTCCTTGAGGAAGCCGCCCGGCCCCTTGACCTTGAAGCTGTAGAACAGGATCAGCAGGAACACACCGATAGAGATACCGAAGGTACCGTTGGGGTCGGTAGTGGGAACAATCTTGAAGTACTCAAGCCCCATGGCATGGGCAATGGTGGGAATATAGTCGACCGGGATCAGCTTGAGGGTATTCATCAGCAGGATCCACACAAACATGGTCAGCGCCAGCGGTGCAATCAGCGGGTTCTTGCCGTGGAATACGTCACGGACGATGCCCTGAACAAACTCGACCGTCATCTCCACCATGTTCTGAAGACCACCGGGCTGTCCGGATGTGGCTTTCTTCGCGGCGAAGCGGAACAGGCCAAGGAACAACACGCCCATGGCGATGGACCAGCCCATGGTGTCCACATGCACGGCCATGAAGCCCATGTCTGCGGCTTCCTGGGCAGTGCGTGCCATGGTCCAGGTGGTTTCTTCAACCACGGAGCCGTCCGCACGCTCATAGCCTTCGGGCAACTTGCCGTAGGTCAGGTTGGTGAGGTGGTGCTTTATATAATCTACTGGGGTATCAGCTGCCATACTGCTTCTCGTCCAGTCATCGCTGTGGTCTTGGCCGCATGAACCAGCGCAGGGCTGCGCCCATCACAACCATCACAGCAAAAGTGAATAACAGAGCCGGCACATGGATCGGCTCCATCAAGTTGAAAACGGCCGCAAAAAACACTGCGGTAAGGGCGAGCTTGATCGACTCCGCCCTGAACAGGTTGCCTACCATCCGGGACATGTTACGCGCCCCTTCAACCTTGTAGACCTGGTAGGCAAACCAGGTATTTGGCACCAGAAAAATAAGACCGCCTACGAGGGCGGAATAACCGGCCAGAACACCCTGAGTGGCCCATAAAAGGGCCATCACAACGATGGCTGTACTTTCAATGACCAGCCAGCGGAGCAGCGGCACCCGGTTAAGACGATGTCCGGACTTTGCCATGACTAACAACCTGCCGCTATTCCAAGCGCGGGAATTATATGTGTTAACCGAAAGCTGTTCAACTCAACCAACGCGAAAATCTGGTGGTTTTTTGGTCACTTCAGGCACCGTTCGAACGCGAATTACACAAGTTGTGCCTGTGAGCTGATCCCATCACGAGATGTGGTATTCAATATGAAATCCTGTTTCAAAAAGAGATGTGCCTGGCCGGCAAATTAAAATGACGATCAGCGGATATGACCCAGAATTCCGTCCAGTTCGTCCAGGGAACTGTATTCGATAACAAGCTTACCCTTGCCTCGCTGGCCATGGTCGATGGAGACCCTGGCGCCGAGACGTTCGGCCAGGTCATCCTGCAGGGCCCGGATGTTTGGATCAACTTCACCCTTGCGGGGCTTCTTTCCGGGGGTCTCGCTCTGTATCCGCCGCACCAGCGCTTCCGTCTGGCGAACAGACAGGGACTTTGCGACGACCTGCCGGGCAACCTGCAGTTGCTGCTCCGGCGGCAGTGAGAGCATGGCTCGGCCATGACCCATCTCCAGGTCGCCGTGCTCGAGCATGATACGAACGTCTTCAGACAGACCAATCAGGCGCAACAGATTGGTAATGGTGGTACGGGACTTGCCCACAGCTTCCGCGACCTGGGCCTGGGTCAACCCGAATTCGTCCTGCAGGCGTTGCAGTGCGAAGGCTTCCTCGATGGGATTGAGGTTTTCACGCTGGATATTTTCGATCAGCGCCATGGCGATGGCCGCTTCGTCCGGTACGTCACGGACAATGGCGGGCATGCGGTCCAGTTCCGCCAACTGGGCAGCGCGCCAGCGACGTTCACCGGCAATCAGCTCATAACGGCCTTCCTGGATCGGCCGGACCACCACTGGCTGCATGATGCCCTGTTGCCGGATGGAGTCCGCCAGCTCCTGCAGGGCAGCGGGGTCCATATCGCGACGGGGCTGGTAGCGGCCACGCTGGATCAGGTCGATGGGAATCTCCCGCAGTTCGCCATCGTGGCTGCGGGGTTCCTCTTCCAGGTTCACCCGGGAGTTCGCCAGCAGGGCACCGAGACCCCGTTCACCCAATCCTCGTTTCTTTGCCGCCATGGTCGTTGTCATTTATCCACAATGAAGAATTCGTCGGTCGTCAAGGCGCCCTATGTTACACCGCAACGCTGCCAGTCGTCTTGCGACTGCCATGGCGCCGGACCATTTCACCGGCCAGGGCCAGGTAAGCCACCGCACCCTTGGAGGCACGATCATACTTCAGTGCGGGCAGGCCGTAGCTTGGCGCTTCCGCCAGCCGGACATTGCGGGGAATCACGGCCTTGTAGACCTTGTCGCCAAAGTACTCCGACAGCTGACCGGAGACGTCCAGGGTCAGGCTGTTGCGGGGATCGTACATGGTGCGAAGGATACCTTCGATCTGCAGGTCCGGATTGACCGTTTCCTGGATCTGCTCAATGGTGTTCATCAGGGCCGCCAGGCCCTCCAGGGCATAGTACTCGCACTGCATGGGGATCAGTACGGTATCGGCGGCAGACAGGGCGTTCACAGTCAGCAGATTCAGGGAAGGCGGACAGTCGATCAGGATGTAATCGTAGTTTTCGCGAATGGTATTCAGGCAAAGCCGCAACCGGTGTTCCCGGCCGATCTCGTTCATCAGCTCCACTTCCGCCGCCGTGAGATCGCCATTGGCCGGCAGCAGGTCGAAGCCGCCGTTTTCCACCGGCACGATCACCTCGCTGGCACCAGCCCGTTTCGTCAGTACGTCATAGCCGGACAGCTGCACACCATTCTTGTCCACGCCACTACCCATGGTGGCGTTGCCCTGGGGGTCCATATCCACCAGCAGGACACGACGTTTGGTGGCTGCCAGGGATGCCGCCAGATTGACACAGGTGGTGGTCTTGCCGACCCCGCCTTTCTGGTTGGTCACGGCGATAACGCGAGCCATGGCTAGCCTCCTGTAGTGGAATCCTGTGGTGCAGACGTCCGGCTGATCACCAGCAAGTGGCGCTCACCATCACAACCGGGATAGTCCAGTCGGTGGTGTTCGGCCAGCTGCCAGCCTGCCGGCAGGGAAGACACCTCATCATCCGGGAACTGGCCTTTCATGGCAAGGAACTGGCCGTCATCCGCCAGCAGGTCTGCGCACCAGGTCACCAGGTTGGGCAGGGCGGTAAAGGCCCGGCTGGTGATCTGCCGGAACGGCTGCGATGGCTCACAATCCTCGGCACGGCCATGGATCACGTCAACGTGATCCAGCCGAAGCTCGAGCTGGCACTGGGTGAGGAAGCGGGTCTTCTTGCTGTTGCTGTCCAGCAGGGTGAACCGGCGCCCCGGACAGGCGATAGCCAGGGGTATCCCCGGCAGGCCGCCGCCGGCGCCCACATCCAGCACCCGGTCTGTGGTGATAAAGGGCATCAGGGTCAGGCTGTCCAGCAACTGCCGGGGTACCATCTGCCGGGGCTCCCGCACAGCAGTGAGATTATAGGCCCGGTTCCACTTGTTCAGCAGTGCCAGAAAGGCCAGCAGTTGTTGCTGCTGGCCTGTGGACAACTCCAGCTCCATGGCGATCAGTCCGTCGGACAATTGCCGTTGCCATAATGCTTCGCTCATGCCGGCCCTCCGTCAGGCCGACTGCTTGCGGAGCAGATCCCGCTTTTTCAGGTGCACCAGTAACTGGGAGACTGCGGCCGGGGTTACGCCCTGGATACGGGAAGCCTGGGCTATGGTTTCCGGACGCACGTCCTTGAGTTTCTGGCGGATCTCGTTGGACAGACCGCCTACCGCATCAAAGTCAAAGTCATCGGGCAGGCGGGTTTCCTCATTCCGGCGCAGACGCTCGATCTCGTCCTCCTGCCGGGAAATATAGCCTTCATACTTGATCTCGATCTCCACCTGCTGCTCAACGTCATCAGCGCCGGCACGATGACCGCCGATCTCGGCGACCTCGGTATAGCTGATCTCCGGCCGGCGCAGCAGCTCGGCCAGGGTGTTATCTCGGTTCATTGGCTGCTTCAGGTAGCCGTCAGCGATCGATGACTGATCCGTGTTCGGGTGGATACGGGTGGTTTCCAGGCGCTGGCGCTCGGTGGCAATGGCATCCCGCTTCTCGTTGAAGCGGCGCCACCGGGCCTCATCCACCAGCCCCAGGTGATAGCCAGTTTCGGTCAGGCGCAGGTCGGCGTTGTCTTCCCGCAGGATCAGGCGATATTCCGCGCGGCTGGTGAACATGCGGTAGGGTTCGGAGGTACCCATGGTGATCAGGTCATCCACCAGTACACCGATATAGGCCTCGTCCCGACGAGGATACCAGGGCTCCTTGTCCTGGGCCTGCAGGGACGCATTCAGGCCCGCGAGCAGGCCCTGGGCGCCGGCCTCTTCATAGCCGGTGGTACCGTTGATCTGGCCAGCAAAGAACAGGCCACCGATAAACTTGGTCTCCAGGGTATGACGCAGGTCCTGGGGATTCAGGTAATCATACTCGATGGCATAGCCAGGACGGGTAATATGGGCGTTCTCAAAACCCGGGATCGAGCGCACCGCCGCGATCTGGATATCAAACGGCAAGCTGGTGGAGATGCCGTTGGGATAGAGTTCGTGGGTATTCAGCCCCTCAGGCTCCACAAAGATCTGGTGGGAGTCCTTGTCTGCAAACCGGTTCACCTTGTCCTCAATGGAAGGACAGTACCGGGGACCGACACCTTCAATCTCACCGGCAAACATGGGCGAGCGATCAAAGCCGCTGCGAATGATGTCATGGGTTTCGGCAGTGGTTCGGGTGACGTAGCAGCAGACCTGACGGGGATGCTGGTCCCGGGAACCCATGAAGGACATGAGCGGCGTAGGGTTGTCGCCCCACTGTTCGTCCATAACGGAGAAATCCACCGTACGGGCATCGATGCGGGGCGGGGTGCCGGTTTTCAGGCGACCGACGTTGAAGGGCAGCTCCCGTAATCGCTTCGCTAGCGCATTGGCCGGTGCATCGCCGGCACGACCGCCGGCATGGTTCTGCATGCCAATGTGGATAACGCCACCCAGGAAGGTGCCGGTGGTGAGCACCACGGTCTTCGCGTTGAATCGGATACCCGTGTTGGTGACCACTCCGGTCACCCGGTCGTTTTCCACAACCAGGTCATCAGCGGCCTGTTGGAAAAGCATCAGGTTGGGCTGGTTTTCCAGGATTTCACGGATTGCCGCCTTGTACAGCACCCGGTCAGCCTGGGCGCGAGTAGCACGCACCGCAGGGCCCTTGCGGCTGTTCAGCACGCGGAACTGGATACCGGCGTGGTCGGTAGCCTTCGCCATGGCGCCGCCGAGGGCGTCGATTTCCTTCACCAGATGACTCTTGCCGATACCACCAATGGCCGGGTTGCAGGACATCTGGCCCAGGGTCTCGATGTTATGGGTCAGCAGCAGTGTCTGCGAGCCCATGCGGGCCGCGGCGAGGGCGGCCTCGGTACCGGCATGGCCACCGCCAATGACAATGACGTCGAAACGGGTCGGAAAATCCACAGAATCACCTCGAAAGCGGGGGAAAAATCAGCAGGGCAGTATACCTGCAAGTGCAATGGCTTTGCAGTGTCAGTGGGCAAATTTTAACCAGACAGGGACTAATTGTAGAGGGTGATGGGCTCCGGATACGGGGAACTACCTAATTATCCCGCTATTTCATGGGCTTGAAATAGAGTGTTCACAAAACTTTTCAAGAGAGTTATCCACAGAATAAACCGTCTGAAAACAGCGTTTTTAATAACCTTTATTATTGATTTAAAACGATTTTTAGAAATCTATCAAAAGATCATACCCAAATTATCCATGATTTTATCCACAGAATTCCGGGCAAATTGAGACGGCTACTCAGCGCAGTGTCCACGGGCAGGTCATCCGGCCCGAATACAGGCCGGGTATGCCATGAATCTACTCGACAGGACGCTCAGGACTCCGGGCCGCTGAAAGTGCTCCGGTGCCCCTTGCACGCTCCGCTTGTTCCTCTCGCTCCAGCGCCCTTTCAACCGTATTAGCCGACCTGGCAAATCGGGCCAGCAGGTTGTACAGCACGGGAATCAGGAACAGCGTCAGGGTAGTGGCAAACACCAGGCCACCCAGAATCACCATACCGATAGCGGCGCGGCTCTCCGCACCGGCACCGGTGGCAATCACCAGGGGAACGGCGCCGAACACGGTGGATATGGTGGTCATCAGCACCGGCCGGAAGCGCAGTATCGAGCCTTCCAGGATGGCATCCCGCACGTTATGGCCCTGGTCCCGTAGCTGGTTGGCGAACTCCACCATCAGTATCCCGTTCTTGGCCATCAGGCCCAGCAGCATCACGATGCCAATCTGACTGTAGATGTTCAGGCTGATTCCCGACCAGAACAGGGCCATCAAGGCACCGGTAACTGCCAGGGGTACCGTGAGCATGATGATCATCGGATGGATCCAGCTTTCGAACTGGGCCGCCAATACCAGGAATACAATGATGAACGCCAGGCCGAAGGTCAGGTAGATGGCATTGGAGGACTCCTGGAACTCCTGGCTCAGGCCCTTGTAGCTGATCCGGGCTTCCGGGGGCAGGTTGTCCGCCGCGAGGTTATTCAGATATGTCAGGGCACTGCCCAGGTCGTAGCCATCCGCCAGCGAAGCGCTGATCACCACTGCCGGCAACCGGTCGATCCGGCGCAGATCCGGGTTGGCACCGATTTCCTCCATGCTTACCAGGGCCGCCAGGGGAATCAGCTCGCCGCCATCCCTGGGCCGCATGAATATCTGACTCAGATCGGAAGGGGTGGCCCGGTTGGCGTCACTGGCCTGTACGATGACGTCGTATTCCTGCCCCCGGTCCAGGTAGGTTGTCACCTGGCGGGAGGCCAGCATGGTCTGCAGGGTGAGACCTACATCCTCCACGGTGATGTCCAGGTCCGCTGCCCGTTCCCGGTCAATGGTGACCCGCAGTTCCGGGCGGGTCAGTTCGAAGTCAGTATCAACGTTGAGAAGTCTGTCGTTTTCCTTCGCCTTACTGACGATTTCCTCACTCCATCGCTGGACCGACTCGTAGTCCGGCCCGGCCACCACAAATTCCACCGGCTGGTTGAAGCCACGCTGACCAAGGCCCGGCGGGTTGACCGCAATCACCCGCACACCGGAGATATCGGACAGCTTGTTCCGGATCTCACTGGTGATCTGCTGTTGCTTCACATCCCGCTGGTCCCAGTGTTCCAGCCCCATAATCATGAAGGCGTTATCTTCCTCATCACGAAAACCCACGATGGCCAGCAGCCGGTTGGCAATACCTTCATCCAGATAGGGCAACAGTCGCTCTTCAGCCTGACGCACATAGTGGTCGGTGTACTCGACCGTCGAACCCCGGGGGGCGTCGGTGGGCATGATGATGACACCACGATCCTCTATAGGGGCCAGCTCCTGGGCCAGCTTGGGGAAAACCACAAAGGCTATCACCAGGCCGGCAAGGCCCAGACCGATAATCAACCCGGGCTGACGCAAGGAGAAGCGGAGCATGCGGGCATAGCCGTTGGTCAGGCCATTGAGCACCTTCTCGCTGGCCGCCCAAAGCCGGTGGCCCTCGGCGGATTCGGGGCTGTGTCGCAGCCACTTCGAGCACAGCATCGGAGCCAGGGTCAGTGCGACGAAGCTGGAGAACACCACCGCCGCTGCCAGGGTGAAACCGAACTCGGCGAACAACCGGCCAATATTTCCCCCCATGAAGGAGATGGGGATAAACACGGCTACCAGTGTCAGTGTCGTCGCCACGATGGCAAAGGCGACCTGCTTGGCCCCCCGGAACGACGCCAGCAGCGGTGGTTCACCGTTATCGATACGGCGCTGGATGTTCTCCAGCATGACGATGGCATCATCCACCACCAGGCCAATGGCGAGGATGATCGCCAGCAGGGTCAGCACGTTAATGGAGAAACCCAGGAATCCCAGACCGATAAACGCTCCGATGACAGCCACCGGTATGGTCACCGCCGGTATCAGGGTGGCCCGCCAGGAGCGCAGGAACAGGAAAATCACCAGGATCACCAGGGAAACCGCGATCGCCAGGGTGGTAATGACCTCCCTGATGGAGGCCCGTATGAATATGGATTCGTCGTAGCTCTCGGTAATACTCACTTCCGGTGGCAGGGTTTCCCGGATATGAACCAGTTCTTCCCGCACGGCATCGGAAACCGCCACGGTGTTGGCCTTGGACTGGCGGATCACGCCCATGCCGATGGCCGTTTCACCATTGGCCCGCAGGCGACTGACGTCTGACTCCACGCCCATCTGCACATTGGCCACTTCACCCAGTCGCACCAGGTCATTGTTATCGCGACGCACGACCAGGTTGCGGAACTGTTCCACGTCATTGAGACGCCCTTCGGCACGTACCGTAAAGTTACGGGTGGAAGAGTCCACCGACCCCGCCGGAAGCTCCACGTTATTGGCCCTCAGGGCCCGCTCCACCTCGGCCACGGTAATGTTCCGGGCAGCAAGCCGGTCCCGGTCGAGCCATACCCGGATTGCGTATCGGCGCTCACCGCCGATGCGTACATCCGCCACCCCATCCAGTACGGACAACCGGTCTACCAATACCCGGTCGGCGAAATCGCTGAGTTCGGCACTGTCCCAGACCTGGCTGCGAAGGGTTATCCACATCATGGGGCGGGCATCGGAGTCCGCCTTCTGTACCACTGGGGCATCGGCCTCTTCCGGCAACTGATCGGCAATCCGTGATACCGCATCCCGCACGTCGTTAGCGGCGATATCCACATCCCGGGAGATATTGAATTCGATACTGGTGCGGGACTCACCCTGTTCGGTAGAGGACTCAATGGAGCGAATGCCCTCGATCCCGCTGATGGCACCTTCCACAACCTGGGTAATCTGCGTGTCGACCACCTCGGCCGCAGCGCCGGTGTAGTTGGTGGAAATGGATACGATGGGGGGATCAATATCCGGATATTCCCGTACCGGCAGATCGAGCAGGGCAGCAACCCCGAACACCACGATCAGCAGGCTGAGAACCGTGGCAAAGACCGGGCGCTTGATGGAGAGATCGGACAACACCATGCTCAGGACTCCATGGCCTGGAAGCGGTTATCCGGAATCGCATTATCCTCTTCCTTGACGTCTACCCGGTCGCCACTGCTCAGACGGTCCTGCCCGGTAATAATTACCCGGTCGCTGTCACTGATACCGCTGACCACTTCCACCAGCCCCGGCATCCGGGTACCCAGGGTGACCCGGGTACGACGGGCCACGCCTTCATCAACCGTGAACACATATTTGTCATCGCCCCGGATCAGCACCGCCTGTTCCGGGATTACCAGAGCCTCTCGCTCCCTCAGGGTCAGGCTTGCGGACATGAACTGGCCTGGGCGCAACCGGCCTTCCGGGTTATCGATCAGTGCCCGCACCGGCAGAGAGCGACTCAGTTCACTGATGCGGGTGCCGAGCTCAACCAGTTCGCCCTGAAACATCTCGTCCGGCCAGGCCGGTGAATTTCCCCGTACCACCTGGCCCAGGGAAACCTGGCCCAGGAAGCGCTCCGGCACCGAGAAGGTGAGCTCCATCCGGTCAGTGGCGTCCAGCGTAGTAATCATGGTTCCGGGAGTGACATAGGCACCAACGCTCAGATCGGAAAGCCCGATCACACCGGTGAACGGGGCCACAATCCGGTGGTTCTCCAACCGTACGCGGGCCGCCTCCCGCTCTGCCAGGGCCACGTCCACGGCGGTGCGCAGCTCATCCACCTGGGACTGGGAAATACTGTTGTTGGTGCGCAGGCGGTTGGCCCGCTCCAACTGGCGCCGGGCATCCGCCAGCCGGGATTCGATCACGCGGAGATCCGCCGTCGCCTGGCGGTCGTCCAGTCGCAGCAGCAGTTCGCCCTCATCCACCCTCTGGCCGGCCGCCAGGTTGTGCTCCACCACCCGACCACTGACTTCCGTGGTCAGTTCCACGGCTTCCAGTGCCTGCAGGCTGCCCACCGCACTCACTTCGTCACGAACCGTGTCCAGTTCCGGCGTTACCACGTTGACCGCACTGGCGGATGGTCCACTGCTACCCTCTGTCTCAGAGCCGGCATCCATCGTGTGCCAGATGTAGGCACCACCCACTGCGACCACGACCAGCACGGCGGCGGTCAGCCATTGTTTCCACATAGGAACGACTACCTGTTTACGTCAGTTTCATTTATTGTCGGAATAACCGGTACGGCGGATAACCAGTACCACCTCGCCCACCGGGATGCCCCATTTGCTCATGGCGGTTTCGTTGATCAGGGTGTCCGGCGTGACCAGGTACATCCAGTCGTCCATGCGCACATCGATGGTACCGTCCCCGTAGGGCACCCGCAGGACATAATTCATGTTGATGGCGTTACCCTGCCAGCTCATGAAACCCGGCTCTACCACGTCTCCGGCTTCAGCCCGGTAACCGCCATCTTCCGGGGTCAGCGTCCAGACCCGGGTATCAATCTCGCCGTCATCGAACCGGAAGACCTCGTCCAGGGTGCCGATGCCGTCCTCGTTCCAGCTGGCTTCAATATACGCGTCGAAGGTACGGATAACCTCCCCGGACATATCTTTTACCACACCCCGGGCCACCAGCGAGCCCCGGAAAAACTGGTCCGGTACCAGGGCCGGAGACCGGTCCCGGTAATCGTCTATGGACGGGCCCGCGCAGCCAGTGAGCAACAGCACCGTCAAAAATACCCACATACGGTGGCTGAGACCACCACGACGTATCGCAGAAACAGGGGTTTGCATAACCTTTACACTCCAGCTGACCGATGTCGTGGAGATACGACCATCGGCGGGCGGCGGTTCTGCACACGCAGGAGGCCTTGAAATTGCGGATGACTGTCCCTAGATATCAGAGGCCGCTTCGGCACAAGTGTAACTATATATTTTAAAAGGGTTTTACTGTTATCTACTGTGTGAGTTGAGTAATCGAGTCCTACTGAAAGGAGGTTCGAATATGGAAACTCGTTCTCAAGATCTCTATCCCAGCCGTCTGGAACGCCCAATCCCGTCTTTTGACCGTCTGGACCCGGTGGTGCACAGCACTGGCTCTGACCGGACCAATGGTCCCCTCAGTGAGACTGACCTGGCCCGGTACGAACGGGACGGCTTTCTCGCCTTCCCGAACTTTCTTGACCAGGAAACTGTCGCCCGGTTCAGGCAGGACCTGCGGGACTATGAAAATGACCCTGATATCCTCCGAGCGGAAGGCACCATCACCGAACCCGGCAAGCAGGAAATCCGTTCCGTTTTTGGTGTGCACGAGTTATCCGAACGTTTTGATCGGCTAACCCGGGACCCCAGAATACTGGACATGGTCCACCAGTTGCTCGGCAGTGATGCCTATATCCACCAGTCCCGGATCAACTTCAAGCCGGGTTTCCACGGCAAGGGCTTTGACTGGCATTCCGACTTCGAGACCTGGCACGCGGAAGACGGCATGCCCCGTATGCGGGCGGTCAGCTTCTCCATTGCACTGACCGACAATACCCCCTTCAACGGGCCCCTGATGCTGATTCCCGAATCCCACAGGAAATTCGTTCCCTGTGTCGGCCGCACCCCGGAGGACAACTATCAGCATTCCCTGAAAAAACAGGAACTGGGGGTACCCAATGATCAGGATCTGGCGCAGATGGCAGACGAAGGTGGTATCAAGGCGCCCACCGGTCCGGCAGGCTCGCTGATTATTTTTGAATGCAATACGCTCCATGCTTCCAACGCCAATATGTCCCCCTGGCCACGGAGCAATCTGTTCTTCGTGTTCAACAGTGTGGAAAACCAGCTGGTGGAGCCTTTCTGTGGCAACAAGCCCCGCCCGGACTTTCTGGGTAACCGGACCAATACCCGGGGCTTGCAGCCGGTACGCGACGATCTGCGCCGGACCGGCTGATTACCGGACAGTCACCGGTCCGCCAACGCAAAAGGGGAAGCCACCGGCTTCCCCTTTCTGTCTCTGCTACAACCCTCAGTCCAGCAGGGACATGGGCTCCGGACGTGGTGTCTTGTCCGTGCTGGGGGGCAGTTCCGGATAACGAACCTCAGGCACATCACCGGTCAGCGTTTTCAGGAAGGCGACAATGGACTGAACTTCATCGTCTTCCAGCTCAGTGCCAAGCTGGGACGTTCCCATGACCGCCACTGCCTCTTCCAGGCCCCAGACGGCGCCGGAGTGAAAGTAAGGCGCAGTCAGCTCGATGTTACGAAGAGGAGCGGCCCGGAAGACATACTCGTCAGAGGCCGTTTCAGTGACCGCAAAACGCCCCTTGTCACCCTCTGGCAGAATTTCCGCTCCCGGACGGGTCACCAGGCCAAAGGCATAATAGCCTTCACCACCAAAGTTGACACCACCGTGGCAAGCTGCGCAGCCCTTGTCCATAAACAGGGCCAAACCCTCCTTTTCTTCATCATTGATGGCGTTGTCGTTACCCCGCAGGAACTGGTCAAACCGCGCATCCGGAGTGATAAGCGTCGCTTCGAAAGCTTCGATGGCGGTGGCCATGTTGTCAAAGGTCACCGGATCCTGCTGCCCCGGGAAGGCGTCCTGGAAACGCTCGACATAGTCAGGCATTGAGGCCAGGGTCGCCACAACACGCTCCGGCGTGCTGCTCATCTCCACCCCTGCCTGGACCGGTCCCTTGGCCTGCTCCGCCAGATCGGCGGCACGGCCGTCCCAGAACTGGGCACTGTTGAACACGGCGTTGAACACGGTGGGGGAGTTACGGGGCCCCTTCTGCCAGCCGTGGCCAATGGAGGTTGGCAGGTAGTCGTGCCCCCCCATACCCACGTTATGGCAGGTGTTACAGCTGATCAGATGACTGGAGGACAGACGCGGCTCAAAAAACAGCATCTTGCCCAACTCAACCTTCGCGGCCGTCAGCTCGTTACCGTCGATAACCGGTGGGTACTTGGGAACGGAACTGAACATGTTCGACGCCCGGTCCCGCAGTTCACTGTTGGCCAGGGCAACCTGCGCCCCGGCCATGAGGCCTGCAGTCAGCATGATTGCAGTCGATAGTTTCATGGCACCTTTCCCTCACTTTGTGGAGCATTACGAATGTTTCACAAACATAATACCAATGCCCGGAGAGCGCCAGAACAAGATTCAACACCAAACGTGCAAAGAATTGACCTAACACAAAAAAGGAGCCGCCAGGGCCCCTTTTTGATAAATGTCAGTTATCGTTTTCCGCGCTTACTTCACCCGAACAAGGCGGCCAGAATCATGCCGGTTCCCACCCGGGGAGAGAGTCCCAAAGGACCGGCATGACAGAGCTCAGAAGTTCACTGTGGCAGAGAGCCAAAGACGACGTCCTTCCTCCACACGCCCGCCGCTGGCCATACCGCGGAACTGGTAGATGTAATCAGAGGCCCACTTGTTCTGGGTATTACCATCACTGTCGACGTAGCTGTAGGAATCACCGGACAGGAAATCCTTGTCCAGCAGGTTGTAAATGGTCGCGGTCAGCGTCACGGTCTCTGTTGCCCGGTAGCTGCCACCCAGATGGAACAGGGCATAGCTGTCCAGCTCACCCACGGCATCATCAATGGCCTGTTCTTCTGCATTGTAGTTCTCACGCTTCTTCAGGAAACGGGTGCGGTGGTCCATGTATTCGCCGGACACCCACAAATCCAGGGAAGGTGTGGCAGACCAGTTCAGGCGTGCATTGACCATGTGTTCCGGTGTGTTGGTGAGGGGTGCACCCTCGTTGTCACCGCTTTTCTGTTCACTGTCAGTGAAGGTGTAGTTTGCCCGGACAGTCCAGTCGGGAGCGAACCGCCAGCTGGAACCGAGCTCTACACCCCGGGTCTCGGCCTTGCCAATGTTGGCGAGCTGGCTATAGGTGCCGTCAGGGATCTGGCTATCGCCGGAAATTACCACGTCATCGCCGTCATCAATCTTGTCGTCAAACCGGTTGTAGAACAATGTGGCGTTGGCCTTGAAGCCGGTGAGGTTGTCGAAGTAGGCCCCGACTTCATAGTTGGTGCTTTTCTCTGGCTCCAGGTCCGGCGTACCAATGGTGATTGTTTCTCCCTGGCTGGTTACACCATTGATCCCGTTGTGGAGATCATTGATATCCGGCGTCTTGTAACCCTGACTGACACCGCCTTTCAGGGTCCAGTTCGGCGTGGTGCTCCACACCAGGTAGGCCCGTGGGGTGAAATGTCCGGCGAAGGCGTCATGGTCTTCATAACGTCCCCCCAGCGTGAGGGCCAGGTCGTCCCGGAGATACCACTCGTCCTCGGCATAGAGGGCCCAGGAGTCCTGTTCAAAGGTGGTATCGGCAAGACCGTCCTTCAGACGGCTGTTGCGATACTGACCACCCAGCGTGACGATATGATCATTGGTCACCGGGGCCACCAGCGTGGTATCGAAAATGGTGTCTTTCGACTCCAGTTCACGGTCCTCGCCAGCAACCAGGTTCTGGTAGGGGGCATCGTAGGCCTGGCCAATATCACCGGGCAGGGTACGGCCCTCGGTTTCAGTGACGTTGTGGGTCAGGTCGCTGCTCCAGGTACCGACGTCCAGGTGGCTGGAATGGCCGAGCACAAACTGGTTACGATTGAAACGCAGCTCGTCTTCATAGCCATTTGCTGCTCCGGGATCATCCGCACAACTTCTGTTCCTGCCATCCAGGGTTCCCAGCTGGCATTCATCGTTGTTGTAGACCTGGCGGCCCTGCTCCATATCCAGATAGAACTCATGCCCATCGGTAGGAACCAGCGTAAGCCGGGCACCCAGGTTACTGTTGCGGCCTTCGACCGGCGCCACTCCCCGCTTTGGGGCTTCATCACCGTTGTCAAAGGTAAGGTCAGACGCACTGCGATCAAACAGGCTGCCACGGACCGCCAGTCCCAGTCTTTCCTCCATCAGAGGGCCACTGGTGTAGAAACTGACCTTGCCATTGTCGCCATAGTCCCTGTCTTCCTGGAAGCTATGCTCCAGGGTGACGGAGCCGGACCACTCGTCCGATACCTTTTTGGTGATGATGTTTACCACACCGCCAATGGCATCAGACCCGTAGAGGGTCGACATGGGGCCACGGATAACCTCGATGCGTTCAATGGCCGACATGGGGGGCATGAAGCTGGTGGAGGTGTCTCCGAAACCGTTAGGAGTAACGTCACCCGGAGGATTTTGCCGCCGTCCGTCGATCAGGATCAGGGTGTACTCGCTGGGTAATCCGCGAATGCTGATATTCAGGCCGCCTGTCTTTCCGGTATTCTGCCGGATATCAATACCTTCCACGGTATCCAATGCCTGGGCGAGGTTGGAGTACTGGCCCCGCTGCAGTTGCTGCTGACTGATGACGCTGATGCTCGCCGGTGCATCGGTGACCTTCTGCTCAAAACCCGATGCTGAGACCACCAGTTCATTCAGTTCCATGGGCTGCCCGAAAGCCTGAAAACTCACCCCGGAAGACAGCAGGGCAATGGCAGAGGCAAGACAAGACGGACGGTTAAACATGGTGGCTCCTTAATAGCGTTCAATTTTAAGGAGCGAATGATAATAATTATTACTTAGAGTTAACAGCTGTAATATCGGTACGTTACGTTCCGGATTCCGGAACGCCAATGGATGGTTACTTGCCGATGCAGAAACTGCTGAAGATCTTCCCCAGCAGATCATCCGGGGTCATGACTCCGGTGATTTCCCCCAGGGCATCCTGGGCGGCCCGGAGGTCTTCCGCCAGTAACTCGCCGGCACCGTAACCCTGCAACTGATCCTGTCCCTGTCGGAGAGACGCCAGGGCCCTTTCCAGGGCATCCAGATGACGGCGCCGGGCAAGGAACCCCCCTTCGGTGGTGGTGGCGAAGCCCATACACTGCTTGAGGTGATCCCGTAACACCTCGAGTCCTTCTGCAGACTTTGCCGCAAGCCTGATGACCGGTGCGGATTGATGGGGTTCTGCGGATATCCCGACGGTTTCGCCGGACAGGTCCACCTTGTTACGGACCACGGTTACCGGCGCATTCTCCGGCAACTGATCGATAAAGTCAGGCCAGATAGCGCGGGGTTCGGTTTCATTGGTAGTGGTCCCGTCGACCATCAGCAGAATACGGTCAGCCTGGCGAATCTCTTCCCAGGCCCGGGCAATGCCGATCTGTTCCACCTCGTCCGGGCTGTCCCGCAGGCCGGCGGTATCAATGATATGCAGTGGCATACCGTCGATGTGGATATGTTCCCGCAGAACATCACGGGTCGTACCTTCAATGGCGGTGACGATGGCAGCCTCCCGTCCGGCGAGGGCATTGAGCAGGCTTGACTTGCCAGCATTGGGACGGCCGGCAATCACCACCTTCATGCCGTCGCGCAGCAGGCTGCCCTGGTGGGCTTCGGCAAGGATTTTCTCCAGGTCTCCGAGGATTTTGTCGAGGTCCGAAGCAACCTTGCCATCGGCCAGAAAATCGATCTCTTCCTCCGGGAAATCGATGGCGGCTTCCACGTAAATGCGAAGGTGGGTAACTGACTCCACCAGTTCGTTGACCCGTCGCGAAAATACGCCCTGAAGTGATTGTACGGCGGACTTCGCTGCCTGCTCGGAACTGCTCTCGATCAGGTCGGCAATGGCTTCGGCCTGGGTCAGGTCCAGCTTGTCATTGAGAAAGGCCCTTTCGGAAAACTCACCGGGACGGGCCAGACGAGCGCCCAGTTCACACACCCGGCGCAGCAGCATATCGAGGATAACCGTGCCACCATGACCCTGGAGCTCCAGCACATCCTCGCCGGTAAACGAGTGGGGGTTGGGGAAAAACAGGCCAAGCCCCTCATCGATGAGCTGGCCGTTCGCATCGAGAAAGGGGCCGTAGTGAGCGTACCGGGGGCGGGGCTCGAAACCCAGTATATCCAGGGCAATAGTATGAGCGGAGGGGCCTGATACCCGAACGATACCTACGCCAGCCTGCCCAGGGGCCGTGGCAATAGCTGCGATGGTGTCAGTGACGACTTGCATGGATTCCTCCGCCGGGAGCTGGCGCGATTTCAGTGAACACAAACGGAACGGGGCTCCCTGAGGAGCCCCGTGTTACACCAGTTGAACAGTCGCTGGACCGTCAGGACTTGCGGGCTGCCATCTCCGCCTCGATCTTGCGGGTAATGTACCACTGCTGGGCGATGGACAGAATGTTGTTGGTCAGCCAGTACAGTACCAGACCGGCCGGGAACCACAGGAAGAATACCGTGAAGATGATGGGCATCAGCTTCATGATCTTGGCCTGCATGGGATCCGGCGGTGTCGGGTTCAGGTGCATCTGCAACATCATGCTGGCGCCCATAAGAATCGGCAGGATGAAGTAGGGATCCATCTGGGACAGATCCTGGATCCACAGCATGAAAGGGGCATGGCGTAGCTGCACACTTTCGAACAGAACCCAGTAAAGTGCAATAAATACAGGCATCTGCACCAGTATGGGGAGGCAGCCACCAAGAGGATTGATCTTCTCCTTCTTGTACAGGGCCATCATTTCCTGGGACATACGCTGGCGGTCATCACCGTAGAGCTCCCGCAAACGGGTCAGCTGGGGCGCTACTGCCCGCATACGGGCCATGGAGCGGTAACTGGTGGCTGACAGCTTGAAGAATACCGCCTTCACCACGACCGTCAGCAGGATGATGGATACGCCCCAGTTGCCAACCAGGCTGTGAATCCAGTCCATGAAAATGAACAGGGGTAGTGAAATAAAGAACAGGAAGCCAAAGTCGACGGTCCGGTCCAGGTTCGGTGCCACGTTTTCCAGGCGATCGATGACCTTGGGGCCAATGTACACGCGGGCTCCCGCCGTTCCGGTTTCGCCGGGTTCAATCACCGTCGCAGGACTGACAAACCCCATGACATTGAGATTGCCACGGCGGGTGGTCTGGAACTGATGGGTCTGGTCACGGGGGGGAATCCACGCCGAGATAAAATAGTGCTGAAGGAACGCCAGCCAGCCGTTGGTGACCGGCTGGTTAATGCGATCATCTTCCAGATCGGAGAAGTCGTATTTCTCGTAGGGATCTTCCGGCGTGCTGATAACCAGTCCGAGGAAGGCACGGATACCCATACTGTTCTGGGCCGTGGGGTCAGGCGCCTGGTCGCGCACGATCTTGCCGGTGAAATTGCCTTGCCAGGGCTGCTCGGAGCGGTTGTCGATGAGGTATTCCACACCGATTTCATAGCTGTCCCGGGCAAGGGTGTAGCGTTTGATGACAGCAACGCCCTGGTCAGTCTCGTAGCTCAGATCTACCTGCAGGGAGTCCTGGCCGTCCTCAAGGGTGAATCTGCGGGTATCAACCTGGTAGACCGGCGGTTCACTGTTGCTGCGACTGTCAAAACCATTCTGACCGATCATACCGCTTTCCAGGAAATAGGTACGGTTGTCTGAGGTCTGCAGCAATCGAAGGGGTTCTTCACTATCGAGGGTGCGGTCGTAGTCCAGCAGGGAGGCTTCCACCAGGTTGCCGCCGACCCGGTCGATCTTCAGTTCCAGCGTATCGGTAGTGACGGTTACCAGGCGCTCGCCGGCGGAAAGATCCGAGGCACTGGCGGTTGCGGATTCACCCGGTGCGGAGAATTCGTCAGAAGCCTCATCGGTGGCTGAGCCATTGCTTTCAGGAAGGGACATTTCATCGTCAGCGGCAGAGTCGTTCAGATCAGCAGTCCGCTCCTCAACAGCGACCGATTCGGCAGGCTGGTTGTAATCCTCGTTCCAGGCAAGAACCATCAGGTAGCTGACAATGGCTAGACCGGCAAATAATACGATGCGCTGAATGTCCATAAACTTAGTCTGCAGTTGGGTTGGCTTTTGTTCGTGTCGTGGACCGGTCGGTACCGGGTACCGGGTCATATCCGTGTGTGCCCCAGGGATGGCATCGGGACAGACGGCGTGCTGTCAGCAGGGCACCTTTCAATGAGCCATGGGTTTCAATGGCTTCGAGGGCATAGGCGGAACAGCTTGGGATATGACGGCAGTGGCTGGCCATCATCGGACTGATGGCGTAACGATAGACTTGGATGGGAATGACCAGGAGAGATCGCATAATGCCTATCCTGACCGGTCGGTACCGGTATCGTTACCAGGTGACTTCCTGGCCAGCTTTCGCCAGAGGTCGTTCAGGGTCTGATGCAGGCACTGGTTGTCCTGGCTGGCCAGATTCTGGCGACCAAGAACCACGATATCCAGTGAACCCAGATCCTTACGGTGGCGAAAGGTCTCGCGAACCACTCGCTTTACCCGATTGCGCTGAACGGCATGCCTGAGATTTCGCTTGGAAAAAATCAGACCTAGCCTGGGTCGTCCCAGTGAATTGGGCGACGCCAGTATCAGAAAATGCCGGTGGGGTACCCGTACCTGTACGTCGTTGAATACGCCTGAATAATCTGCAGGTCGAAGCAAACGGGACGTCTTGGGAAACGAGTTATTCCCCACACTGAAATCCGGATCAGGCTGACAGACGTGCGCGGCCTTTTGCGCGACGACGTGAGATTACCTTGCGACCGTTGGCTGTTGCCATACGGGCACGGAAACCGTGAACACGCTTACGCTTCAGGACGCTCGGTTGAAACGTTCTTTTCATGATTACGCTCTCATAGATCGAGTGGTTGATCTGCAGCAACTGGCTGCAAAATGAACAGTCAAAACAGGAGCGGCATTCTAAGCAAATCGTTGGGGGATTTCAATGCTTTCCGGTAGCCGCTGGTAAGCAGGTTCCCCGGGCCAGGTGTTCGGGTGATCAGACAGCCTGTTCGTCGGTGGGTAATAACTTTAATAGATCTTTCTGATTCTTTTAAATCTTTTCTGTAATTACTGTTATTAGGATCAGGGATTTCTGTGGATAGGTGGATAAACCACAGTGAAAACAGGATGTTGGCTTCTGGGTAAGGCTGTAGGTCAAGGGGGGTGAGCCCTGTGGACAGGGTCCGTATGAATTGGGGAGAAATCGGGTTTTGGCGAAAACCCGGTTTTATCCCGGATTGGTCCCGGCTCGGTGAACAGGGTTGCGGACAGGTCGTGAACAGGATCCTGTGGATAAGTTTTTATGATTGATTTTCTGTACACAACGGTGTGTGTAAGATTGTAAAAATTTGATAAAAAAAGAGAAAAATTTCCACAGGGTGTTTATGGGTTCTAGTTTTGGGCTTTTCCTGCGGTCGTCCGAGGGGTAGAATTTCCGGTCCCGAGATTCGTCAGTATCAATTATCAGTTCATCGAATCCATTTCTGGTCCATCAGCATCGGAGGCAGGCGGTCGTGCCGCAGAGTATCTGGCATCAGTGTCTTGAAGTACTCCGGGATGAGTTTCCGGCACAACAGTTCAATACCTGGCTACGTCCGCTTCAGCCACAGCTGGATGAAGGAAACCTGGTGCTGTTCGCTCCTAACCGGTTCGTGATGGACTGGGTGAACCAGAAGTACCTGCGCCGTATAGAAGAGGTCATCAAGGACCTGGAAGGCGGCCAGGCTCCCCGGGTTAACATGAAAGTGGGGTCTGCATCGAGGCCGGCAGACGCCGGAAGTGGCAACGGTAGCGCTGGCAGGGCAGGGAGTAGCGACGACAGAGGGCAGGTCAGGCGGTCCGTGCCGGTGGCAGAGGACAATACCGGTCAGGTCACCGAAGAGGAAAAGGGGGTGGCAGCCTCGGTGCCGTCTTCGGGACCGAAACGGTCGTCGGTGCAGGTGGAGGGTGATATCAAGCACCAGTCCTTCCTCAATGAAGGTTTCACCTTCGATACCTTTGTGGAAGGCAAGTCCAACCAGCTTGCGCGGGCGGCTTCAATGCAGGTGGCCGAGAATCCTGGTGGCGCCTACAACCCTTTGTTTCTCTATGGTGGGGTTGGCCTGGGTAAAACCCACCTGATGCATGCCATTGGCAATGAAATCGTGCGACGCAATCCGGGGGCCAAGGTGGCCTACCTGCGTTCGGAGCGGTTTGTGGCGGATATGGTCAAGGCGCTGCAACTGAACGCTATCAACGAGTTCAAGCGCTACTACCGCTCGGTGGATGCCCTGCTGATTGATGACATCCAGTTCTTTGCCCGCAAGGAACGTTCCCAGGAAGAGTTTTTCCATACCTTCAATGCCTTGTTGGAAGGCGGGCAGCAGGTTATCGTTACCTGTGACCGCTTCCCCAAGGAAATAACCGACATGGAAGAGCGGCTAAAGTCCCGGTTTGGCTGGGGCCTGACGGTGATGGTGGAGCCACCGGAGCTGGAAACCCGGGTTGCTATCCTGATGAAAAAGGCGGAACAGGCCAAGGTGCGACTGAGCAGTGAGGCGGCGTTCTTTATTGCCCAGAAGATCCGCTCCAATGTTCGTGAACTGGAAGGCGCATTACGACTGGTGATTGCCAACGCCCATTTTACCGGCTCTGAGATCACGCCACCTTTCATCCGGGAAAGCCTTAAGGACCTGCTTGCCCTCCATGAAAAACAGGTCAGCATCGACAATATTCAGCGTACGGTGGCGGAGTATTACAAGATCAAGGTGGCGGACCTGTTGTCCAAGCGCCGGACCCGTACCGTTACCAGGCCCAGGCAGATGGCCATGGCATTGTCGAAGGAACTTACCAATCACAGCCTGCCCGAGATCGGCGATGCCTTCGGCGGTCGCGACCACACTACCGTCCTGCATGCCTGCAAGAAAATCGTGGAGTTGCAGGAAAGCGACCCGGGCATCCGGGAGGACTACCAGAATTTCATGCGTCTGCTGACCAGCTGACGCTGAGCGTTTGATCGGAACACAGCCACAGGAACGTTGAGTGACATGAAACTGACCATCAGCCGAGAAGCCCTGCTCACGCCACTCCAGTCCATCGCCGGTGTGGTGGAGCGCAAGCAGACCATGCCAGTGCTTTCCAACGTTCTGTTGGTGGCCGAGGACAATCACCTGACCCTTACCGGCACCAATATGGAAGTGGAACTGGTGGCCAGGGTAGCGCCGGTTCATGTCGATCAACCCGGTGCCATCACTGTGCCGGCCCGTAAACTCTCGGATATCTGTCGGGCACTTGGCGATGAAGCGCCGATCGAGCTTGCGTTGGAGGGTGACCGCCTGCATCTGCGTTGCGGCGCCAGTCATTTCACGCTTTCGACCCTGCCGGCCCAGCATTTCCCCAATGTGGAAGACGAGGAAGCCAGTGTGCGCCTGGAGGTGCCACAGAAGGAGCTGGGGCGTATGCTGGAGGCCACGGCGTTCGCCATGGCGCAGCAGGATGTGCGTTATTACCTCAATGGCCTGTTGCTGGAAGTCTCGCCGGAGTTTCTGCGCACGGTAGCCACTGACGGCCATCGGCTGGCCATGGCCCATTTTGATATGGCGACCGGGGTCGATGATGATCGCCAGGTGATTGTGCCCCGCAAAGGGGTACTTGAGCTGGCCCGCTTGCTGGATGACGTGGAAACCCCCGCTACCCTCGTGATTGGTGATAATCACCTGAGGGTTACGGTAGGAAGCTATACATTTACCTCAAAGCTTATCGAGGGCAAGTTCCCGGACTATAACCGGGTAATTCCACGTGGTGGTGACAAGGTGGTTCTGGCTGATCGTTCAACACTCAAGAACACACTGCAACGGGCGGGCATCCTGTCCCATGAGAACATCCGCGGTGTGCGCCTGCATTTGTCGTCAGGAAAGCTGGAAGTCTTCGCCAATAACCCGGACCAGGAGCAGGCGGAAGATGCCTTGTCGGTTGAATATCAGGGAGAAGCGCTTCAGATCGGTTTCAACGTGGGCTATCTTGTTGATGTCATGAACGCACTGGATGATGATCAGGTGCGGTTGACCCTGTCTAATCCGAACAGCAGTGCACTGATTGAGTCCGACAGCGACAGTCGCAGCCTCTATGTGGTCATGCCGATGCGGCTCTAGTGTCCTGTCCCGTCTGGTTAATTCGTAGATTGGCTGCGCCAGTGAGAGCCTTTATAGCCGGCGCCATCCGGGCCCTGGTGTTGGTGTACCACCGGGCACCGGCTGAAATCTGAAAAGGGAGGTGAAGGCGATGGCCAGGGTCACAGTAACTCAGGGAGTTCAGGGTGCACTGCGCATCGGTCAGACCATGACGGTGCTTGGTCGAACCGGGCTGGGCTGGCTCAGAGGCCATCGCCCCCCTGCTCCGCGTCTTTTGCGGGAAACGTTTGAGTCCCTCGGCGCCACCTATATCAAGCTGGGTCAGTTTATTGCCAGCTCTCCCACCTTCTTCCCGAAGGAATATGTGGATGAGTTCCAGGGATGTCTTGATCGGACGCCCAGTATTCCCTTCAGTGCCATTCGACGGATCCTGCGGGAGGAACTGGGACGGCCACTGGAGGAAGTTTACCGGGAGATAGATCCGGTCGCCCTCGCCTCTGCATCGATTGCCCAGGTACATTCCGCCACGCTGGTTACCGGTGAGGAAGTGGTTATCAAGGTGCAGAAGCCAGGTGTGGAAACGGTTCTCCTGACAGATCTTAACTTTTTGTACCTCTCATCCCGTCTGGTGGAAACCCTTGCGCCCCGTCTGTCCTGGACCTCTCTGTCCGGCATTGTGGAAGAAATTCAGCAGACCATGATGGAAGAGTGCGATTTCATTCAGGAGGCGCGAAACCTGGATACCTTCCGTGACTTCCTCCATGCCAGCCATAATGACGATGTGGTGGTACCTAAGGTTTACCATAACTGCAGTACGCGAAAGGTGCTGACCATGGAACGTTTCCACGGTGTTCCCCTGACAGACCTGGACACCATTCGTCGGGTCACCAATGACCCAGAGCGTACGCTGATTACGGCCATGAATACCTGGTTTGCCAGTCTCACCCAGTGTGAGTTTTTCCATGCGGATGTCCATGCCGGCAATCTTATGGTACTCGATGATGGACGCATCGGATTTATCGACTTTGGCATTGTCGGGCGTATCCGTCCGGAAACCTGGCAGGCAGTGTCTGACTTTATCGCGGCCGTAATGGCCGGTAACTTTGAAGGCATGGCGGACGCCATGGTCCGCATTGGTATTACCCGGGCGTCGGTGGACGCCGGCGCGTTGGCCGACGATCTGAAGCAGCTGTACCGTAATATGGACCGGATGGTGGCGGACGAGCCATCTTCTGAGTGGCACGGTAACCAGGCCGATGATGAAGTGAACAACATCCTGATGGAGGTGGTTCGTATCGGTGAGGATCACGGTCTGCATTTTCCCCGGGAGTTTGCCCTCCTGTTGAAGCAGTTTCTTTATTTCGATCGCTACGTGCACATCCTCGCGCCGGAGATGGACGTCTTTATGGACGATCGACTGACCATGTTGCACTGATGGCCCTGTTGTCCCTCCAGACCGAACATTTCCGAAATCTCGCCCCTGGCACTCTGTCTTTTTCCCCGTGGGTCAATCTGATCTATGGGGCGAACGGCAGTGGCAAGACCAGCCTTCTGGAAGCGATTGCGTATCTGGGTCTGGGCCGGTCCTTCCGGCAGAACCGTCACCAGGTGGTCTGTACTGAAGGTCATTCGCGATTCGTCGTGTTCGGCCAGGTGTTGGTGGGTAGCCCGGAGGCCAGGAACGGGGGTGGTAATGGTCGCGACCTTACCCGACTTGGTTTTTCCCGGGATATTCAGGGGCGGGAGACCCGGTTACGGGTTGATGGGGAGAATGTGTATAGCTTGTCGATTCTGGCGTCGCTGTTCCCTGTCTCCGTGATCGATCCAGGTGTTTTTGATGTTGTCGTTGGGGGCCCTGGTAAACGTCGTCAGTTTCTCGATTGGTTGGTGTTCCACGTGGAACCTTCGTTCGGTGGTTTATGGCAACAGTGCCAACGGACAATATCGCAGCGGAATCAGATCCTCAGAAGTGGTAGAATAGACGACCAACAATTGAATGTTTGGGACAGGCAGTTTGTAGACCTCGCTGAGCAGGTCGACCAGCTTCGAAGTAGCGTTTTTTCGGAGTTTGAAACAGTTTTTCGGTCGGTACTTACAGACACCCATAGTGAGTGGGCTGAGGCCCTTAAAGTCGATTACTTTCCCGGTTGGGACAGAAAGAAAGGTCTCGCAGCTACCCTCAGGGAACATCGGGAGCAGGAACGGAAAGTCGGGCATACCTTATACGGGCCAAATCGTGCCGACCTCAGACTTCGCTACCACGGTCGTGCCGTGGCCGAGCTTTTTTCCCGGGGACAACAGAAAACTCTGGTGATTCTCATGAAGCTCACCCAGGGTGAGGTTCTTGCGGTCCGCGGGAAGCAGGTGACGTTTCTGTTGGATGATATTAATGCGGAGCTTGACCTGGATCACCGAAGGTTACTGGCCGAGAGGCTTAACCGCCTGGGCAGCCAGATTTTCATGACAGCAATCGAGAGACCGGATCCGTCCCTGCTATGGGAGATCCCGCCGTCTGACTACAAGGTGTTCCACGTGGAACATGGACGGCTAACGGAAGAACAAACCAGCGCTTCAGGAGCGTCCGAATGAGTGAACAGAGCTACAATTCCTCCAGTATCAAGGTTCTGAAGGGCCTGGATGCGGTGCGTAAACGCCCTGGTATGTACATCGGCGACACGGACGATGGCACCGGCCTTCACCATATGGTGTTCGAACTGGTGGATAACTCCATCGACGAGGCGCTGGCAGGCCACTGTTCCGAGATCGGTGTGGTGATCCATGCCGATGAATCAGTCACTGTAAGAGACAACGGTCGTGGCATTCCCGTGGACCTCCATGAGGAAGAAGGGGTTTCCGCGGCGGAAGTGATCATGACCGTGCTCCACGCCGGGGGCAAGTTTGACGACAACTCCTACAAGGTGTCCGGCGGCCTCCATGGTGTCGGTGTTTCCGTGGTCAACGCCCTGTCCTCTTCTCTGAAGCTGACTATCCGTCGTGATAACCAGGTTTATGAGCAAACCTACACTCACGGGGTACCTAACAGGCCCTTGTCGGTCGTTGGCGATACGGATCGCAGTGGCACTGAAGTGCACTTTATCCCTTCACCCGATACTTTCACCAGCATCGAGTTTCACTATGACATTCTGGCGAAGCGTCTACGGGAGCTTGCCTTCCTGAACTCCGGGGTTCGTATCCGGTTACAGGATGAGCGCAGTGGAAAAGAAGAAGTGTTTGAGTACGAAGGCGGTCTCAGGGCGTTTGTTGAGCACCTTAACCAGAACAAGACGCCTTTGAACCGTGTGTTCCATTTTGACCGCGAACGGGAAGATGGCATCACGGTGGAAGTGGCGATGCAGTGGAATGACTCCTTCCAGGAAAACATTTACTCGTTTACCAACAACATTCCCCAACGGGACGGTGGTACTCACCTTGCCGGCTTCCGTGCCGCGCTGACCCGTTCACTGAACAACTACATCGAACATGAAGGGCTGGGCAAGAAAGCCAAGGTAAACACCTCTGGCGACGATGCCCGGGAAGGCCTTACCGCGATTGTCAGTGTGAAGGTGCCGGATCCGAAGTTCTCATCACAGACCAAGGACAAACTGGTCTCTTCAGAAGTGAAGACGGCGGTAGAACAGGAACTGTACCAAAGCTTTTCTGATTATCTTCAGGAGCAGCCCAACGAAGCCAAGGCTGTCGTCAACAAGATGATCGAAGCAGCAAGGGCGCGGGAAGCGGCACGCAAGGCACGGGACATGACCCGCCGCAAGGGCGCGCTGGATATTGCCGGGCTTCCCGGAAAACTGGCGGACTGCCAGGAAAAAGACCCTGCGCTCTCCGAACTGTTCATTGTGGAGGGTGACTCGGCCGGTGGCTCAGCCAAGCAGGGCCGTGAGCGTCGCACCCAGGCCATCCTGCCCCTCAAGGGCAAGATCCTGAACGTGGAAAAGGCCCGGTTTGACAAGATGTTGTCATCTGCCGAGGTTGGAACGCTGATTACTGCGCTGGGCTGTGGTATTGGCCGGGAAGAGTTCGACCCCGACAAACTGCGTTACCACTCCATCATCATCATGACCGATGCGGACGTGGATGGCTCACACATCCGTACGTTGTTGCTCACTTTCCTCTTCCGGCAGATGCGCGAGATCATTGAACGGGGGCACGTGTTTATTGCGATGCCACCCCTCTACAAGGTGAAGCGGGGCAAGCAGGAGCAATACCTGAAGGATGAGAAGGCGAAGGAGGCCTATCTGACCCAGACGGCCCTGGAGAGCGCCCAGCTGTTCGTCAACCCGGAAGCACCGGCGATCAAGGATTCCGCACTGGAAACCATGGTCAAGGACTACCAGGCGGTTATGGCCATGATTGATCGTCTGGCACGGGCCTATCCGGAGATGGTATTGCGTCAGATGGTTTATAACACAACATTGACTCCCGAAGACCTGTCCTCCGAAGAAGCGGTGACCCGTTGGGTCGGGCGTCTCGGTGAGGGCCTGAACCTGGATACCCGCACTGGTACCAAGTACACCTTCTCGGTAGAGCGGGATTCCGAAAGGAACCTGTTCCTCCCCAAAGTGACCATCTACGTGCATGGCATCCCTTACACCCACGTTTTCAGTCATGATTTCTTCGAGTCATCCTCCTACAAGGCCATCGCCCGTCTCGGAGAGACCCTGGATGGACTGATTGAAGAGGGTGCCTATGTCCAGCGAGGCGAACGGAAGCAGGCTGTACTGAGCTTCGAGGGCGCCCTTGAGTGGCTTATGAAGGAGGCTCAGCGCGGCCTGAACATCCAGCGTTACAAGGGACTGGGTGAAATGAACCCGGAGCAGCTGTGGGAAACCACCATGGATCCGGAAACTCGCCGGATGATGAAGGTAACCATCGAGGACGCCATCGCTGCGGATCAGATCTTTACCACGCTGATGGGAGATGACGTAGAGCCACGGCGTAACTTTATACAGACCAATGCCCTGGCGGTTACCAATCTTGATGTGTAAATAAATGAGGCATAAAAAGGCCCCGGAAGGTTATCCTCCCGGGGCCTTTTTATGACCTGTGTGCTACAACCGGATCAGGTCGCGGAACTGGTAGCTCGTTGAGAGACAGTTACTGTGTTGCTGGCCGGGGGCAGTAAATAGGACTGCAGAATCTCCCGAATCTGGTTGGCGAAATCTTCCACCGATACGCCCTGCTCCCGGTACTTGCGCCGCTTCAGGTACCAGTCCTGCATCATGGCCTTTATAAGGGACGACAGAAGCCGGGCGTTGATCTCCCGGAAAACCCCTTGCTCGATCCCCTCCGAAATAATGTTGCAGAAGATGGTTTCGATCTCCCGCTCGGTGGCAACCGCATTCTGTTTTTCCACCGGCGGCAGACTTTTCGCTTCCATATAGGAAAAGTAGAACCAGGGCCGGATGAGTTCACTGAGAAAAACATGGGCGCGGATAGCCTGGGAAAGCTTTTCCACCGGGTCTGGAATATCGGCAATATATTGCAGAACGGTACGCCGGGTCAGCTTGAAGCCGTGGCTCTGGATCAGGTGAATCAGGTCATCCTTGTTACGGATGTATGCGTAAAGACCACCCATGCTAAGACCGGAATCAGAGCACAGATCCCGCAGCGTCATGGCATGAAAGCCCTTGGAATTGGCCAGCCGCAGGGTGGAGTCGATAATCCGGGCCAGGTTCCTTGTGGCGGTGGTCTCTTTCTTGATACGGATCTTGTCCGTATTCTCCTGGTACAGCTCCCTGCAGATCTCTTCTTTGGAGAGACTCAGTTCTGCCTTGAATGTCTCGAAATCCTGAATCATGGTGTACTCGCCTGCTTGCGAAGTGCGCAGTATACGACAGCCACCCGGCTCCTGCCGAGTCGACGTTCGCAGGATGCGGCCTGGGTCCCTGCCCACGGTCAGCGGACAGGGCCAGAGCCTTTATGCCACAGACAGATAACGCTCCTGGGTGTCCGGGTCATTCCGCAAGTCATCGCTGGTGGCCTCGTGCACGACCTTTCCCCGCTCAAGAATGAAGGCCCGTTGGGCATGCTTCAATGCAAAATGGACACTCTGATCGGTAAATACGATCGTCGTTGTCTTGCTGAGCTCGTCGATCAGCCTGCCGATCTGCTGCACGATAACCGGTGCCAGCCCTTCGTTCGGCTCATCCAGCAGCAGGACGCGGGGCTGTATCATGAGTGACCGGGCCACGGTCAGCATCTGCTGCTGGCCACCGGACAGGGTTTCGCCGTCCTGGTTGACCAGCTCCGCGAGCATGGGGTACTCGTCCAGAACCCGCTCCACCGTCCATACCGGCGTTTCCCCGGAACGGCGATACTCGGCGACCTCCAGGTTTTCCCGCACGGTCAGGCCAGGAAAGATGCGGCGGTCTTCCGGTACATAGCCAATACCCAGACGGGCTATCTTGTGGGCGGGTTTGCCGGAGATGGTCTGACCGTCATACACAATGGTGCCCTTGCGCGGCGGCGTCAGACCGATAATGCTCTTGAGGGTGGTACTCTTGCCGGCACCGTTGCGCCCCAGCAGGCAGACCGTCTCGCCCTCGTTGACGGAAAAACTCAGCCCCTGCAGGGCCAGGCTCTCACCGTAATAGGTGTGAATATCGTTCACTTCGAGAATCATGCGCTGGCCTCCTCCTCGTCCTCTTCTTCCCCCAGATAGGCGCGACGCACCTCCGGGTGAGCCTTCACCTCTTCCGGGGTTCCGACAAACAGGTTCTCGCCCCGGTGCATGACCAGGATGCGATCTGCCAGCCCGAACACCACGTCCATGTCGTGTTCGGTGATCAGGAAGGTGTAATCACCGGTGTCGGCGAGCTGTCGTATCAGCGTGGTGGTACGCCGGGTTTCATCCGGTGTCATACCGGCCGTGGGCTCATCCAGCAACACCAGGTGCGGCCGGGTAGCCAGTACCACGGCGATTTCCAGCAGTCGCTTGTCGCCGTAGCTGATCACTTCCGCTCGGCGGTCGGCCAGTTCGAGGATCTGCAGCTTGGTCAGCAGTTCCCTGGCCTCTTCCTGTACCGCCTTGTTGCGGCTGGCGAAGTTGAACAGCTTGCGGCTGTGGCCATGCAGAGCGGTAAGGGCCACCTCAACATTCTCCTGAACGCTCATTTCCGGGAAGATGTTGTTAATCTGGAACGACCGGGAAACGCCCATCCGGCTGATCTTGTGGGGGGGCAGGCCGGTGATGTCGTGCCCTTCCAGTTCGATCTTGCCTTCGGTGGGGTTCATACGCCCGGAGACCATATTGTAGAAGGTTGTCTTACCGGCGCCGTTGGGACCGATAATCGCCACGGTTTCCTGAGGCTGGACTTCCAGGTTAATGCCGGATACGGCGGTATTACCCCCGAACCGCTTGGTCAGGTTACTGATTTTCAGGATAGGGTCAGTCATTTTTCTTCATCCACCAGTCCAGAAAGGTTCCGAGAACGCCCTTGCGGAAGAACATCACCATCAGTGCCAGCACAATACCCAGGAACAGCATCCAGGACTCGGTGAAGCTGGTGATCCAGGTTTCCAGCAGGACGAACATGGCCGCGCCGACAAACGGACCCAGGAAATACCCGGTACCGCCAAGAATCGACATAAGCACCGGCTCGGCGGACATGGACCAGTGCATCAGCTCGGGACTGGCGACCCGCAGGAAGGGCGCGATCAGGGCCCCGGACAGTCCGGCAAAGATACCGCCAATGGTGAAAGCCGCCAGACGGTAGGTTCGGATGTTCAGTCCACAGAAGGCCACACGCTCCGGGTTTTGCCGGATTGCCTTGAGGATCATGCCGAAAGAACTGCGGCTGATAACAAAGAGAATCGCCGCCCCGATTCCCACGATGACCAATGTGACATGGTAGTAAACCGCCGGATTGCCCATCATCAGGTCCAGTCCCAGACCGAATTCACTGATACGGAAGCCGGCAATACCATCACTGCCGTTGGTCACCTCCCGCCAGGAGTGGGCGATGGTGAACACCATCATGCCAAAGGCAAGCGTCAGCATGGCGAAGTACACCTCGCTGAGCCGCACACAGAGAAAGCCGATCACCAGGGCCAGCAAACCGGACAGAATCATGGCGGCAAACAGGGTGTACACAAACGGCCAGTCCAGGTGCAACAGCAGCATGGCCGTGGTGTAGGCTCCCATGCCGAAATAGGCGGCGTGGCCGAAACTCAGCATCCCCGTGTAGCCGAAGATCAGGTTAAAGCTCACCGCAAAAAGACCGAGGATGAGAATCTCGGTAAAGATAAAGATATAGAAGAACGGGGCGAACCAGGGCAATGCAATCAGCAGTGCGATGGCCACCAGCAGGGCCCCGAGGAGGATATTCTGCTTCATGCGTTGGCTCCTTTACCCAGCAGACCGGTGGGTTTGAACAGCAGCACCAGGGCCATACCCAGGAACGGCAGCAGCAGGTTGAATTCCGGGAAGTAGCGGCCACCAAAGCCGTAGATGGCGCCCAGGATAAGCGCACCCAGCAGGGCGCCGGGGAAGCTGCCCAGACCCCCAATGACGACCACAATGAACGATTCGATGATGATCTTGTCGCCCATACCCGGGTCGATGGTGCGCATCGGGGCGGCAATCACGCCACCCACACCGGCCAGCCAGGCGCCGAAGGCAAAGACGCCGGTGACCACCATACGGGTATTGATACACAGTGCCTCGGCCATATCCCGGTCGAGGGCCGCAGCCCGCATGATCTTGCCGACCCGGGTGCGGTTGAACAGGTACCAGAGCCCGGCAAGGATCACCAGGCCGGAAAAAATGACGAAAACGCTGTAAAGCGGATAGGAACCGCCAAGCAGACGAATGGTTCCCTGGAACAGCTCCGGGGGCTCCACCGCCTTGATGTTGGATCCGAACACCATGCGAATGCTTTCGGCAATGATGAGCAGGATGGCAAAAGTGAGGAGCAGACTATCGGCAACGTCCCTGTGATAGATAAACCGCAACATCAGCCGGTCAATGGCGACGGCGATGGCAGCAACGCCAAGCGGTGCTACTAGCAAAGCCACGATAAACGGCATCCCGGCAATGGACATGAGGGTGTAACCCAGATAGGCACCCAGCATGTACAGAGCCCCGTGGGCAAAGTTGATGATATTAAGCACACCGAAAACGATGTTCAGCCCTACTGCGATCACGAAGAGCAGCAGGCCCATCTCAAGGCTGTTGAGTAACGCAGGACCCAGGCCAGACATAGACACCTCGTAGGAATAGACAGGAGACAGGAGGGCCGGCGCGGCCGGCCCTCCACCGGTTGCGTGTCGCTGTTATTACAGGGAGCAGCCGGTCTCCTCAGGTGTCCGGGAGATTTCCTCGCCGTCGAAGACCTGGATATCGGTCAGGGTACGGATACCGTGCTCCGGATGCATCGGACCGGACTTGCCCCAGGTGGGTGACACCATGGCCTGGTTGTCTTCCTTGCGGAAGGTCACGGTGCCGTTGGTGGCTTCCATGGTCATGCCAGACAGTGCCTTGGCTACGGCCGGACCATCAGTGGTTCCGGCTTCTTCCATCGCCTGCTTGTAGGCGTAGATGGCCGAGTACGCACCCTGGGCGTTGTAGCTCGGGGCATGGTCATAGCGGTCCATGTAGGCCTTGACGAAGTTCTGGTTCAGTTCGTTATCGTAGGCGTCATACCAGTAGCGGGTGGACAGCCAGACCCCTTCGGGCATCCGGTCACCCAGGGCATCCAGCACTTCGGTGGCGGCGCCTACGGTGAACATCAGCTCATAGCCCTGATCGAAGAACCCGAGATTGGACGCCTGGCGTACAAAGTTAACCAGGTCGCCGCCCCACACCGAGATAATGACCCCATCGGGATCCGCATCCATGATGCCGTTGATGAAGGGCGTGAAGTCCTCGGCTCCGAACCGCGGGAAGGCGGTCTGTTCCATGAGCTCAACATCCGGATTCAGTTCTTTCAGGTAGTTGCCGAAGTACTCCCAGGTCTGGTGGCCAAAGGCGTAGTCCGGACCGATGGTGGTCCAGCGCTTGGCGTCGGTCTTGGCTGCAATGCGCGCAGCCGCTTTCTGGTTCTGGGGAACATTCACGCTGATGCGGTAGGTGAACTCGTTACAGAGTTCGCCAGTGACATCCGGGGTGGCTGCGTGGGTAATAATGAACGGCTTCTGCAACTCAGGCACGGTTGGCACCATGCCCTGGGCGACACCGGAGCTGTCCAGGCCCAGCAGTGCATCCACGTTGTCCTGATAGGCCAGTTTCCGGGCCGCCTGGATAGCGGTAGCCGCCTTGCCCTGACTGTCCTCGAAGGTGACTTCCACCTGCCGTCCGAGGATGCCACCGCTCTCGTTGATTTCGTCGATGGCGAGGTTGATGCCCTCCTGGGCAAACTCACCATAGGTGGCCGCACTGCCGGAGAGGATGTAGATGCCACCGAAGTGGACGGGACGATCATCAGCCATGACGCCCCCTGCCCCAAGGCTGAGGGTGGCGGCGGTCATGGCGGATACCATGAGGTTTTTCGGATTGAACGTCTTCATAGGGGATTGCTCCTCGTTGTTGTCTTTGTTGTCACTGGAAGCGACTTTCCGGATACCTTCCCTTGGGTGTTCAGGGTCTCCCTGTAATCGGTTTTCGTTTATTGTTGATGAATGTGGGGCCTTCTGCCCCGGTTCAGTTTTCCAGCTGCTCCCGCAGCAGGTTCTTGCGAATCTTGCCGGTCGCGGTTTTGGGTAGTTCGCCGATAACCACCCGTTTTGGCACCTTGAACCGGGCCAGTTTTTCCCGGCAGTGGGCAATCAGGGTCTCTTCGGTGAGGCTGCCATCATCATTCACCGGCGCCACGAAGGCGCAGGGCACTTCCCCCCACTTCTCATCGGCCATGGCCACTACCGCCGCTTCGGATACTTCCGGGTGCAGGTAGAGCGCTTCCTCCACCTCCAAGCTGGAGATGTTCTCGCCACCGGAAATAATGATGTCCTTGGCCCGGTCCCGGATCTCGATATAGTTGTCCGGGTGCACCACGGCCAGATCACCGGAGTTGAACCAGCCGCGACTGAACGCCTTTTCGGTGGCGTCGGGATTCTTCAGGTAGCCCTTCATCACCGTATTGCCCCGAATGCAGATTTCCCCCAGGGTTTGTCCATCGTGGGGCACAGGTTCGCCGGTGTCCCGGTCCAGTACAGTGATTTCGTCCACTGACAGGGTCTGCACGCCCTGACGGGACATCTTTACGGCCTTTTGCTCCAGGGGGAGGTCTGCCCATTGCGGTTGAGGCACGCAGAGGCTTGCCGGACCGTAGGATTCCGTGAGGCCATAAAGGTGGGTAATCACGAAGCCGATTTCCTCCGCCTTGCGGATAACGGCACTGGGGGGCGCGGCACCGCCAAGGGCAAACTGGGCCGGGGACGACAGGCGCCTGCCCTGCCGGCCCAGCTCCGTCAGCACCATGTTGAGCACGATGGGGGCACCGCACATATGGGTGACGCCGTAACGCTCGATGCGCTGATAGATATCGTCCGCATCTACCTTGCGCAGGCACACATGGGTGCCGCCCACGGCGGTGATCGCCCAGGTATAACCCCAGCCGTTGCAGTGGAACATGGGCAGGGTCCACAGATAGACGGTCTGGTCATTCATGTTGAAGGCCATGGCATCGCTCATGGCCGCCAGATAGGCGCCCCGGTGATGGTAGACCACGCCTTTGGGGTTGCCGGTGGTGCCGGAGGTGTAATTGAGGCTTATAGCGTCCCACTCGTCCCGGGGGCCGGGCCATTTGGTATCGGGGTTGCCAGAGGCCAGCAGGGATTCATAGTTCTGGCCGGCAAGGCCGTCGGAGGGGCCGGCATCCCGTTCAATAGCGATCAGCAATGGCGGGCGATCAACCGATGCCAGGGTTTCACGCACCACCGGTTCAAACCCGGTGTCATATATAAGCGCCCGGGCTTCGCCATGGTTGAGGATAAACCCCAGGGTGGCGGCGTCCAGGCGGATATTGAGGGTATTGAGCACGGCCCCGGCCATGGGTACGCCGTAGTGAGCCTCCAGCATTTCATGGCTGTTGGGGCAGAGCATGGCGACGGTGTCGTCGTGTCCAATACCGGCCTCGGCCAGGGCACTGGCCAGACGGGTACTCCGCTCCAGAAGCTGCCGGTAACTGAGGGTCATGTCATCGTCGATGACCGCAGTCTTGTCAGGGTAGACAGTGGCCGAACGCCTGAGAAAACTCACCGGACTCAGGGTTGCGTAGTTGGCCACGGTTTTGCCCAGTTCGTTGTATTTGTTCATGGGTCCAACCGTTGTATGTCTGTAGTGATTCGCTACTTACAGGTTAGTGGATGTTTCCTTTCAAGCGGGGACATGGACCGGTTAATTTTTATTCTTTACGAACCAAGAAATTAGAGCGAGCGTTCGAAATATGCAATCAGGAAGGTGATTGAATTTTTCTATAGGAGGATGGATCAGAAAACGTTGATATAAAAGAATGCTATGATTGCAAGGGTTTAAGGGTCAGTAAGCACTCACAATCATACTTTGGTATGGGTCTTGTCCCAAGGCAGGATGATCCAGCACCGGAGTGACGACGGGCTAATCGCCCTTGTCGCCCTGCCCACCCGCAGCCGGCGAAAGGACCTCTTCCAGGGTGTGCCCGGTGAGCCGGCGGATGGTGCGCCACAGGTAGAAGAAGATGGCAATCATCATCACCATGGAAGGAATGGCGATCATCGGATAGCTTACCAGGGTCATTCGGCCGAGTTCCTCATTGAACGCCTGGGTACCCGAGGGGCTGGTGACGATCCAGCGGGCCAGAATGTAGTTCATGATGGCGGAGAACAGGAAGGTACCGGCAAAGAAATAACTGGCCTTCATTAGCCGGTTTTCGAACTCGGCCTCGCAGCCCCGTTCCTGCAGGGACTGCTGGATCTTGTCCACATCCAGCACATTGGGGTTGTACAGCAGCGTCCGCACCAGGGGGTATTTGGTGCGCGTGGATATCAGTACCGCCAGGCCGATGACCAGGGGCACGGCCGCCTCCTTGACGGCCAGCCATTGAGCATCGATCGCCATAAGACCGATACCGCCGGTCAGCCCCACGCTGATTACCCCCAGTACCGCAATGAAGTTCTTCTTGCGATACCGGATCAGTTCAAACAGGCCCCAACCCAGGGGGAACGCCAGTCCCACCAGCAACGCCCAGACATTACCCAGGTACTCATCACCACTGAGCTTCATCAGGATGACGGAGGGAATAATGATGCTGACCAGCAGGTCTACCCAGGGGCGGGGTTTGTGGTCGGGGATATCCTTTCGAGCTGTTGTCATATCTGTGGGTGCGCCTGATTCTGAAAAATAATACCCCCGGCTTCGGAAAGGTCTCCGGACAGGGCGAAGCATGAACTCAGACCAGATCATATCATGATGGTTTCCAAGGCACTGAACCGGAGGTGGCATCGGCCATCTTATCGGGCAGACTGCTCCGAAACGGTGCATGCGATATTTCGTGACCGGTGCCGGCATGGCCTGCCTTGTCCGGTCGGCGAAAGTCGAGACCGTATTCATGTCCTGGTAACTTGTTGAATATAAAATTTTTATTGAAATCCATCGGCGATTTCCACTGGGATTGGCCTTTCGGTTGCATACACATTTGGCAACAAACCTGCCGAGGAGTATGCAAAATGGATCGTCGTCACTTTCTGAAGGGAGCCGCCAGCCTGGGGCTGGGTGCGAGCCTTCTGCCTTACCTCAAGGTACTGCCTGCCAGTGCTGCGTCCAATGAAACCGCCGTGGTGGTGATTGGCGGGACCATCAACAGCCTTGATATCCACCGCAGCGGCACCAACCGGGACAGCTATCAGGTGGCCATCAACTGTTATGACCGCCTGGTATCCTTTGGCACCAAGGAAATGCCGGACGGCTCCCTGAGCTACGACTTTGACAACGTCCAGCCGGAACTCGCTGAGTCCTGGGAAATCAGCGATGATGGCACGGTGATGACCTTCACCATCCGCGAAGGCGCCACCTTCTGGGACGGTAAGCCGGTCACCGCCTACGACGTCAAGTGGTCCCTGGACCGTGCAGTTTCACTGGGGGGCTTTCCCACGGTGCAGATGAAGGCCGGACGACTGGAGTCGCCGGACCAGTTCGAGGCGGTGGACGACCGCACCTTCCGCATCACCCTGCCATTCCCGTCCAAGCTGGCACTGCCGGACCTGGCCACACCTATTCCCATCGTGATCAATTCCGAAGTGGCCAAAGCCAACGCCACAGACGACGACCCCTGGGCCACCGAATACCTGCACCGGAATCCTGCCGGTTCCGGGGCCTACAAGGTGGCCCGCTGGGACTCAGGTCAGCAGCTGGTGTACGAGCGCAATGATGACTGGATAGGTGGCGAGGTTCCCGGTTACCAGCGGGTGATTGTCCGCGAGGTTCCGTCCCAGTCCACCCGCCGGGCGCTGATCGAACGGGGCAATGTCAGTGCCTCCCATAACATCCCCAACAAGGATGCCAGGGAGCTGGCGGACAAGCCCGGGGTTAAGGTGGTGAGCACGCCCATCGAGAACTGTATCTATTCGTTGTGCACCAACCTGGACTTTGAACCGTTCAAGGACAAGCGGGTGCGTCAGGCCGTCGCCTGGTCGATTCCCTACCAGAAAATCTTCGAACAGGCTGCCTATGAGCAGGGCGTCCCCATGTGGGGTGGTTCCGACACGGTTGATGAAATCAGCTGGCCGCAGAAATCCCCCTACGAGGAGAATATCGAGAAAGCCCGGGCACTGATGGCCGAGGCCGGCTACGAGGATGGCTTCGAGGTGCCGCTGTCATTCAACCTGTCCCATGCCGACTGGGCCGAGCCTGCGGCCCTGCAGATCCAGCGCGGGCTTGAGAAGATCGGCATCCGCGCCAGCATCGAGAAGATCCCTGGCGCCAACTGGCGCACCATTGCCCTGGTGGACAAGAAACTCCCCCTGCACCTGGAAAACTTCGGCGGCTGGCTGAACACCCCGGACTATTACTTCTTCTGGGCTTACATCAAGGGCAACCTGTTCAACTCCTACAACTACGACAATCCGGAAATGGCCAAACTGGTGGACGACACACTGGACATGGCCATGGACCACCCGGATTACGAGCCCAACGTCCGGCGTATGATCGAACTGGCCTTTGACGATATCCCCCGGATTCCCCTGTGGCAGCCGACCCTGAACGTGGCCTTCAACGACAAGGTGGAAGGCTACGAGTACTGGTTCCATCGCCAGATGGACATCCGCGCCCTGGAACCGGCCTAAGGAGCGATCAACGTGCCTTTCATGCTGGACAGGCTGCGCAAGGTCGCCATGCGGCTATTGCAGGCAGTGCCCACGGTGTTCGGGATCCTGGTGGTGTGCTTCCTGCTGACCAGGGCACTGCCCGGGGACCCGGCCGCCTACTTTGCCGGTGACATGGCCGACGCCGAGTCCATCGAACGGTTACGCCAGGAGATGGGACTGGACCAGCCCCTGCCGGTGCAGTTCCTTACCTACCTCAAGGACCTGGCCGGGGGTGACCTTGGCATGGCAGTGTCCACCGGCCAGCCAGTGATGGCGGAGCTGGCCAGCCGCCTGCCGGCGTCCCTGGAACTGACCCTGGGAGCGTTGCTGCTGTCCTTCGTGATTGCCGTGCCCCTGGGCGTACTGGCAGCCACGCGGCCCAACACCTGGGTGGACCACCTGTGTCGTTTTCTGGTGACGGCAGGGGTGTCACTGCCTACCTTCTTCACCGGGCTGGTGCTGATGTATATCTTCTATTACCTGCTGGGATGGGCGCCGGCCCCCATGGGGCGACTGGACATGATGTACCTGCCACCGGACCCGGTGACCGGTTTCCTGACCATTGACGCCGCTATAGCCGGTGAATGGGAGGTACTGGGTGCCGCTCTGGCCCAGCTGGCGCTGCCCCTGATCACACTGGCGCTGTTCACCCTGGCGCCCATTGCCCGCATGACCCGGGCCGCCATGCTGCAGACCCTGGGAAGCGACTTCGTCCGCACTGCCCGGGCAGCGGGTCTCAGTGGTCGCCGGGTGCTGGTGACCTACGCCTTCCGCAATGCCCTGCTGCCAGTGGTGACCACCCTGGGCATGGTGTTTTCCTTCGTGCTCGGCGCCAATGTGCTGGTGGAAAAGGTGTTTGCCTGGCCAGGCATCGGCTCCTTCGCGGTGGAGGCCCTGGTGGTCTCCGACTACGCCGCGGTCCAGGGATTCGTGCTGTCCATGGCCCTGCTGTTTGTGGCCCTGAACCTGCTGATTGACGTGACTTACACTCTGATTGATCCCCGCGTGGGCGAGGAGGCCTGATATGACCAGTATGAGCACCCCGGCCTCACCAAAACTCGAGGGACCTACCCGCACCAGTTACTGGCAGCACCTGCGTCATGTGGCTTCGGAAAACCCGGTCACCGGCGTGGCCTTCGGTCTGTTCGCGCTGTTCATCGGAATGGCGGTGTTCGGTCCCTGGCTGGTGCCATTCGATCCGCTGGAGACCGATGTGGGGCCAGCGTTGCAGGCGCCCAGTGGTGCCCACTGGTTCGGTACCGACCAGTCGGGTCGCGATGTCTTCTCCCGGGTGGTGGTGGCTACTCGCCTGGATCTGCTGATCTCGGTCTCCGCCGTGGCCATCTCCTTCTTCCTGGGCTCCATCATGGGCAGTTTTGCCGGCTATTTCGGCGGCTGGACCGACCGCATAACCGGCCGCGTGGTGGATACCATCATGGCCTTTCCACTGTTTGTGCTGGCCATGGGGATTGTCGCCGCCGCCGGTAACACGGTAGAGAACATCGTCTATGCCACCGCCATCATTAACCTGCCCTTCTATGCCCGTATGGCCCGGGCGGAAGTGAGCATCCGTCGCAACGCCGGTTTCGTGCAGGCGGCGCGGCTGTCCGGTAACTCCGAGTTGCGGGTGCTGTTCGGCCACATTTTCCCCAACACCCTGCCGCCGATGATGGTGCAGATCTCCCTCAACATGGGCTGGGCCATCCTCAACGCCGCCGGTCTTTCGTTTATCGGCCTTGGTGTGCAGCCGCCAACGCCGGAGTGGGGCATCATGGTGGCCGAAGGTGCCAATTTCATTGTTTCCGGTGAGTGGTGGCTGGTGATGTTTCCGGGCCTGATGCTGATGCTGGCGGTGTTTACTTTCAACCTGATTGGTGACGGCTTGCGGGATCTGGTGGATCCCCAACGCCGCACCTGAGGAGCACACCATGAGCCAGCCGTTGCTCGATATACAGCGTCTGAGTGTGGACTTTGTCACCCGCAAGGGCACCGTGCGGGCCATTGACGATATCTCCCTGACCGTTGGCAAGGGCGAAACCCTGGGCATTGTCGGTGAGTCGGGGTCCGGCAAGTCGGTGACTTCCTATGCGGTAATGCGCATCCTCGACCGGGCCGGTCGTATTGCGGGGGGCAGCATCACCTACGGTGGCATGCCCCTGCACAAGGCCCGCGAGAAGGACATGCGGGACATCCGCGGCCGGGAGATCTCGATGATCTTCCAGAACCCCCGCGCCGCCCTCAATCCGATCCGCCGCATCGGCCACCAGGTGGCGGACGTGCTGATGCAGCACAGCCAGGCCACCCGGGGTAACGCCCGGCAAAAAGCCATCGAAATGCTGAAAGCGGTAAAGATCCGTGATGCGGAGCAGCGCTATAGCGCCTACCCCTTCGAACTCTCCGGGGGTATGTGCCAGCGGGTGGTGATCGCCATCGCCCTGGCCTGTCGGCCCCGGCTGCTGATCGCCGACGAGCCCACTACCGGCCTGGACGTGACCACCCAGAAGGCGGTGATGGACCTGATCGTCGAGCTTACCCGGGAGTACAGCATGTCCACCGTGCTGATCACCCACGACCTGGGACTGGCGGCGGCCTATTGTGACCGACTGGTGGTGATGGAGAAGGGCAAAATCGTCGAAGCCAACGGTTCCGCTGAAATGTTCCACCATCCCCGTGAGCAATATACCCGGCTGTTGCTGCAGGCCACGCCCCACAAGGATTCCCGGATCCGTGACCTGCTGACGCCACAAGCGCGGGCCCGGGCCATCACCTTGCCGGAAACCCGGACCCTGGGGGAGCCCATCCTTACGGTGAGTAACCTGCGCAAGCAGTTCGGCAAGCCTGGCACCGAGGGCTCGCACCTGGCGGTGCAGGACCTGTCATTCCGGATTCGCGAGGGCGAAAGCCTGGGGCTGGTGGGGGAAAGCGGCTGTGGCAAGTCCACCACCTCAGCCATGATCATGCGGTTGCTGGACACCAGCGGTGGCACCATCGAATTCCTGGGGCAGGACATCGCCCCGGTACCGGCCTCGAAGTTTGCGGCCCACCCCCTGCGGGGCAAGCTGCAGATGGTGTTCCAGGACCCCACCGACAGCCTCAACCCCCGCTGGAGCGCGGCCCAGTCTATTGGCGACCCGATTCACCGGCTGACTCCCCAGATGAGCCGCAGTGACCGGGAGCAGCGGGTGATCGAACTGGCGGGCCTGGTGGGTCTGCCGGTACACCTGCTGGACCGCTTCCCTCACCAGCTTTCCGGTGGCCAGAAGGCCCGTGTCGGCATTGCCCGGGCCATTGCCCTGGAACCGAAGCTGCTGATACTGGATGAGCCCACGGCAGCGCTGGATGTATCGGTGCAGGCGGTGGTGCTGAATCTGCTGGAAGACCTCAAGCATCGCCTGGGCATGAGTTATCTGTTCATCAGCCATGACCTGAACGTGGTGCGGCTGCTGTGCGACCGTATCATGGTGATGCAAAACGGCGTGGTGGTGGAGGAAGGTGACGCCGGCCAGTTGCTGGACGCCCCGCAGACCGACTACACCCGCAGCCTGCTGGCGGCCATCCCCCATCCGCCGGAGACCCACGGGGCAACTGCAGGAGAGACGGTTTGGGCAGGGTGACCATTCAACCGGAGCGCCGCAGTAAAGGCACGGTAGTGGACAGTATCGTGCAGACCCTGGCGGATGACATCATCAGTGGCAGTCTGACCCCGGGAACCAAACTGGACGCCCAGGCCATGGCAGAACGTTTCGGCGTTTCCCGCACCCCGATCCGCGAGACCTTTGGTCACCTGGCCGCCATGGGGCTGGTGACCCATCGGCCCAACCGGGGCGTGATTGTCGCCACCCTGTCACCGGGGGCCCTGGGGGACCTCTACGAGGCCATGGCGGAACTTGAAGCGGCGTTGGCACGACTGGCGGCGCTGCGCATGAATAGTGACCAGCGCCAGGCCCTGCTGGAACTGCATCAGGGGTCGGTGCACCTGGTACGGGATGGCACCGCCGACGACTATGCCCGGTACAACCAGCGCTTCCACCAATACATCTTCGAGGGCGCCCAGAGCAGTCAGCTACAGCAGCTGGCGGAAGCCACCCGCCACCGGCTGGCGCCGTTCCGCCGGGCCCAGTTTCGGCTCAGTAACCGGGTCAGCAAATCCTGGGAGGAACACGACGCCATTGTTCGCGCCATCCTCGCGGGTGATGCCGACGGTGTTGCGCGTCTGATGCGCCTGCATGTGCAGACGGTCAGCGCCATGTCGGCGGAATTTGTTGCCGAACATCAGTCTCACCCTGAGAAACAGGGCGCGTCCACGGCATGAAGGCCGAATCGAGAGCCGGGGTGATCTGCACCCCCGACCCACGGGCCACCGCAGCGGGGCAGTCGATACTGCAGGCCGGTGGCACCGCCATTGATGCTGCCACAGCCGCTGGTGCGGTGTTGTCCGTGATTTGTCCCCACATGTGTGGCATCGGCGGTGATGCCCTGTGGCTGCTGAGCGACGGCAGGCAGGTGGATACGCTGATGGGGCTGGGCCAGGCGGGCCATCGTCTGCCTGGAGCTGGTGCAATTGCCATGCGTGGCCCGGCGTCGGCAGCCACCACGGCGGGTGCCCTGCGGGCCTGGTCCCTGGCCCATGACTGGAGCCAGCATCGCTGGGGTTCCACCATGACCTGGCCGGACCTGCTGGAGCAGGCTATCGCCCTGGCCCGTGACGGCTATGGGGTTTCCGCCAACCAGGCATTCTGGCAGCAACAGCGCCAGGACCTGATCCGGGAACTGCCCGACCTTACCGCCCTTTGCTGCGATGTCACCGGGCAGTTTTTCGCCGAAGGCGCCCTTGTCACCCGTCCGGATCTGGCCACGACCCTGGCGCACCTGGCCCGGGTCGGCGTGGCGGATTTTTACCAGGGCGAGCTGGCCACCGCCCTGGCGGAAGGTTTCGACAGGCTGGGCAACGGCCTGACCCGGGAGGACCTGACCCGCACCCGGGCCTGGCACAGCGAGCCCCTGGGTATTCGATATAGATGCGGCACCCTGTACAACTTTCCGCCGCCGACCCAGGGTGTATACACTCTCAGCTCCCTGAATGCGCTGAGCTACGTGGACTTGTCCACGCTAACCAACGGGGGGGCCGATTACTTTCATTATCTGGTGGAAGCCATCAAGGCGCAGCTCAGGCAGCGCAACCAGAACCTCTGTGATCCGGCTGGCGGCACCCTGGACACCGGCCGCCTGCTCAGCCGGGAACGAGCAGCAGTGGACTACGCGGCCATTGACCCGGAGACCGCCGTACCCTGGACTGAGCAGGGCCAGCCAGCGGATACCGTCTGGCTTGCCGCCACCGATAGCGCAGGCCGGACGGCCTGCCTGATGCAGAGCCTGTTCCATGACTTCGGCTCCGGCTGCATGATCGGCGATACTGGCGTGCTCTGGCTCAACCGGGCCGCCGGCTTCAACCCGGACCCGACCCATGCCAATGGCTGGGCCCCGGGCAAGCGCCCGGCCCACACGCTTAACCCGTCCGCCTGGCTGGGAGACGACGGCCGGCAGTTCTATTTCGGCACCCAGGGCGGCGACGGCCAGCCCCAGACCCAGATGGTGCTGGCGACTCAGCTGGTGGACTATCGCCGGTCTGTGGACGAGGCCCTGTCGGCCCCACGCTTCCTGCAGGGGCGCAGTTTCTTCGGCAGCAGCGAGAAACTGAAACTGGAACAGACCATATCCGGGACCGTCGCCAGCGACCTGCTCCGCCGGGGCCATGATATCGAGTGGATCCCGGAACTGAGCCCGTTCACCGGCCTGGCCGGCGCCATTGCGGTATACCCCGACGGTCACCGGGAGGCCATGCACGACCCCCGGGGCGACGGCACCGCACTAAGTCAGTAAACGCTGACTCACCCTTTAAACATACGCAAGAAGGACACACCATGGATATGATCCTCGCCTGCTCTGCCTTGGGGATTGTCGCCGGCATACTGGCCGGCATGCTCGGGATAGGCGGCGGCGTCGTCATCGTGCCGGCCCTGGTGCTCATTCTCTCGGCCCAGGGCTTCCCTTCAGAGTTCATCGTCATTACCGCCGTCGCTACCTCACTGTGCACGATCATTTTTACCTCTGCCTCCGCCGCCCGGGCTCAGATCAAACGCCAGGCGGTAGACTGGGTCATCTTCAGACTCTGGGCTCCTACCGTGGTGACGGGCAGTTTCCTTAGCGGTTTTATCGCCGCCCGGTTACCCACTATCGTGCTGGAGGTCGGTATCGCCCTCTTCCTGCTGATGATTTCCCTCATCATGCTCAGCCGCTGGGTACCCGATCCGAAGCGCACCATGCCCGGCAAGGTCGGCACCACCGGCCTGGGCCTGTTCAGCGGCGTATTGTCCGGGCTCGCGGGTATCGGAGGCGGCAACGTGATGGTGCCGCTGATGGTTTTCTTCAACGTCCCCATGCAGCGGGCTGTGGCCACTTCCAGTACTCTGGGCTTCCCGCTGGCGGTGGTGGCGACCCTGGGCTATATCATCTCCGGCTGGGGCCGGTCACCGGCGGACTGGTCCCTGGGCTACGTCTATCTGCCAGCGGTGGCTCTGATTGCGGTATTCACGGTAATGCTGGCGCCGGTTGGAGTGGCCCTCAGTCATCGGATCCCGGCACCGACGCTCAAGCGCTGTTTTGGCGGGGTGCTGCTGGTGGTGGCCGGGCGGATGCTGTTCACCGCATTGTGAGGGAGCGCCGCTGGGCGCTAAGAACCGAGATCTGACGTTTTTGGTTACATTTTGGCAAATCTGATGGATTTGTGGGCTGCAGGGGCTAACTTTAGTAATGGTTGCGGTTTGATTTTTTGAGCCAGGGAAGGAGCACCATCATGGATATGCCCACATTCGAGCGACTGCGGACGCTTGCTGAGCGTGATCCGGCGGGTTTCGAAACTCTGCGCAGTGAGCTGATTGAAGACTGTATCAGTCAGAGTTCACCCTGCCATCAGAGCCGGTTGCGCGGCCTTCAGTTTGTGATTGATGCCAGGCGCCGGGTGGCCGGTAGTCCCGTGAAGGCGCTGGTGGAGATCCAGGCCATGATGTATGACTCGTTCCTGGAGCTGCGTCTGGCGCTCAGGGGGCAGCGGCGCCCTGCTGTACTGGCTTCGCAAGGGCGAGCGAAAGTTTTGGCTCTCCGTCGGCCATCCCGATGAGCATCAGATTGTTGTGAGTGGTTTGGCCAGTCCCCTGGGGACGGTAAAGTTTAATCCGGCGTGGTTGGTGTGGGGGTGGAAAGGGCCCCGGTCATGCCTGCCGGAACGAAAAACTTACGTTTTCCTGACTGTTCCGGCAGGCATGACCGGAGCCCTTTCTATCGGGCTTACCGAATAGCGCTTAGGTTCGATACATTGCCGAAAGGTCCCGGCGAGGCTTCCGAAACGAAAACCTCGTCCTCCTGACGGTTTCGGAAGCTCTGTCCAGAACGTCTCGTTCTGACTCCAGCATGGCTGCTGTGATCAGTGCAGCAACTCAATAAGCGTGCGTATGATTTTTACTCCTTCCGGTGCTCTTGCCGCTTTGGTTGTTAACCATACCGGTTGTATGCCTGTTGCCAGTGCGGGAGCGATATCCTTTTCGAAGCTGTCGCCAACCATAGTGGCCTCCGGAGCCGCGACGCCAAGTCGCTGGAGAATCCCGATAAGGAATTCGGCAGAGCCTTTTGGCATACCGACGTTCGACTGGCAGAAGTAACCCGAGATATACCGGTCCAGTCTGACACGACGAAACGCCTTTTGAATGTCTTCCACCGTCGAGTGGGCGGCACCGGTGGCCACGTAAATCTTGGCTTTAGCAGAAAGGTACGCCAGGGTGTTTTCGGCGCCCTCTACGGCTTGCACGTCAGCCCAGTCGCACATTTTTCCGGAGGAGCCGGGAAAGTCGACCATAAGGGTATCGCCCCAATCGAATAGGTATACCTTGGCCAAACGTGACTCCTTTGGGGATGATGACGTTTAATGCGGGTTGTGGGTTCGGGGGCGGAAAGGGCACCGGGTCTGCCTTCCGGAACGAAAAACTTATGTTTTCCTGACTGTTCCGGAAGGCAGACCCGGCGCCCTTTCTATAAGGCTTACTGGATAGCGCTTTGGGTGGATACATTGCCAGAGCGCAAAACGCAGGCACAGTCGCCACACAAGTAACTAGTGTAGATACTTGCTGAGGGCAGCACGCTCTGCTTTTATACAGCAATCGTGGTGACCTGCGAAAAGCCTGGCATGACTCGCCCCAGGGAACAACTCATCTCCGTTGCCGACACACCCTACTACCATGTCGTTTCCCGCTGCGTGCGGAGAACCTTCCTGTGCCGTTTAGGAGTGACTGTCCCTATTTTTTACGTCTAAGGCTGCCTCAGCACTTGATTGACGTACCTAACCGCCTGGGGCAGACTTCGCCAGTGCTCAAGGAGAAGAAGAGCACCGCATTTCCACAATGCCTGGTAAAACATGGAGGTCATCATGAGTGGTAGACTCATTTCCCAAAAGCAGATGGACGATCTGCGTTCCCGCTCCCGTCGACATACCCTGGCGAGAAAACTCCTCGAAGAATTTGGCTCCAACGCACTGGACGTCTACGTGCTGAACGCGCAGGAGATGACCCGTCTCTGGTTAAATCTGAATACCTCCAATCAGGCTAGAGAACGCGATTTTGAAGAACTCGTCGGAGCTTTGCCCAACACTGTAATCGACTATACCTCCCCGGTTCTGGACAGTGTTGTTCTGACCAAATTGGGCAAAGACCTCTCCAGATCAGGTAATTTTCTTGGCGCATACCGGGTTATTAGTCGAGAGGGAAAGTCTCTGATTGTCTTTGGAGGATACCCCGGGTTACGTCGTCACCTTACAGCTCCGATTTACGGAATCAATCATCCTAAAGTTGTGCGAATGGGCGTAGGGAAATCAGCGGCCAATGCCATGCTTCGAAGCGGGCTGCTTCTTACTTTAATCATCAGTCCGGTCGTGCGGACCATCGAATGGCTATTTATAGATGAGAAAGCCACTCTGGAACTAGTCTTGGCCCGCATATCTACTGATATAACTAAAGGTCTTATTGCAACGGGCATCGGTTACGTCGGCTCGGCATTCGTCGCGGCTGCATTTGGAAGCAGTGTCGTAGCTGTGGCACCCATCGCAGCCGGGATTGCTGTGGCAGTGACTATCACCCTCACTCTCAATTCGATTGATGAAGAACTAGCCCTGACCCAGAAACTTGCGGATAGCCTTGCTGACGCCAGGAAGGATTGGCTAATAACCACTGGCCGAATTCGATGGGAATTCAACTACTATTTCTCGACCCCAGAGGGAGCCCTTGACTTCATAAGGCGGTTCCCTGGCAACCGAAGCTGGTGATATTAATTCATCGTCCCAGGAAAAATCAGTGAAAACAACCCATGTGGATAAGACACAGGGCAATCGTCTTTTGCTCGCCTTAGGCGGCGTATTTTTCATCGTCCTGACAATCGGACTAGGGGTGATCGGGTCGTGTCTGCTCTCTAATAGTCATCAACGATACGCCGAATGGCTGTCATCTGACGCCCATGTCATTGTGGTAGATACGGGCACATCTATATTCTATGGCAATCCGCTTCTGCTTATAGGACTATTCATTATCGGCTGCTATGGAGCGTATATCGGAGTTCGTGGGCATCGAAACCAATGGTTCGACAAGCACTGTTTAAAGCCGCTTGGCGGAGTAATTGTAGCTGGCCTCGTACTGATGTTTGTTGGGAAATATTATGGTAATACCTACTGGGATCAAGCTCTTAAAACTGAAGGATATATTCAATGTAATGGATCGTTTGCCTTAACCGGAAAGTGGGCGATTGACGTCTGGGCCCAGAGTTCTGCGATCTGCATGGACCCCAACCTCAAGGATGCACTCCGCCATTCGAAGGGCAGTGTTTACAAGATAAACGACTATTACTCTCCGCCTGAAAATATGGCGGACGTTCCCTGAAAGCCTTCCCCTATGTACGGCGTCAACTATCTTGGCCGGTTGACGGTGATCTCACAGAACTTCGTTTAGATTACCGGGCGCACATTCGAGTCGATGTTTTTAAGCTGAAAGTATCCGTAGCAAACCCCTCTTTACTCTGCTGTGCCGATTGGGGGCCGGGGTTCCAGAACAGTCAGGAAAACGAAGTTTTTCGTTCTGGAACCCCGGCCCCCAATCGGCACCACCTCTAAATCAACAGGCAAGGGAGACCTGAATAAACTCGGTCACAATACCCCGGACAAGCCAACAACCCAGTCAATAACCGGCGCCGGATAAACCCCGATGACCAGGATCAGCCCAGCCACCACCATCAGGGTCAGGCCGCCAACACGGCTCCCCCAGTCCTCGGTTGCATCCCGCCGGCGCATCCCGGGTTCCGGCATATACAGGGTCACCATCACCCGCAGGTAATAGAACAGCCCGATGGCACTGCCGGCGATTATGCCGCCCACCAGCCACCACCGGGCATCCGCCACGCCCAGGGCGAGCACATAGAACTTCCCGATAAACCCGGCAGTTAGTGGAATACCCGCCAGGGACAGAAACGCCACGGTCATCACCGCCGCCAGCCAGGGCCGGCGCCAGAACAACCCACGGTAGTGATGCAACCCCGCAGCATCCTCGCCGCCAAACGGACTGGACACCTGGGTAACCACACCAAAGGCGGCCAGGGTGGTGACCAGGTAGGTGATCAGGTAGACGCCGGTGGCTTCCACCGCCAGCTGGCCCCCTACCACAATGGCCACCATCAGGTAGCCGAAATGGGCGATGGACGAATAGCCCAACAGCCTTTTCAGGTTGGGCTGGAACAGGGCCAGCAGGTTACCGCCGAGCATGGTGATCAGGGCCAGCAGGGTGAACAGGGTGCGCAACCATTCACTGTCGAAAATGGGTGCTACCATGACCAGCCGCAGCAGCACCAGGAACACCGCCAGCTTGCTCACCGTGGCCAGGAATATGGTGGCCGGGGCCGGGCCGCCCTGGTAGACGTCCGGGGTCCACAGGTGGAAAGGCACGATGGACAGCTTGAAGCCCAGGCCCACCACCATCAGCACGGCGCCTGCCAGGGTCCAGGGGTCCGGTGTTGCTGCCAACCCGGCAGCCAGGCCGGCCAGGTCCATGCGGCCGGTACGGGCATAGATCAGCGCCATGCCGAACAGCAGGAAGGCGGTGGCGGCGGCGGACAGCACCAGGTACTTGATGCCCGCCTCCAGGGACCGTTCCGCCCGGAAACTGTAGGCCAGCATGCCGTACAGGGGCATGGAGAGTAGCTCCAGGCTGATGAACAGCGTGGCCAGGTGCTCGCTGGCCACCAGCCCCAGGGCACCGGTCACCGCGCACAGCAGCAGCAGGTAGAACTCTTCCCGGGGGCCGATGTAGCCGGTCAGGTAATGGTGGCTCAGGGCCACGGTCACCAGGGCGCACAGCAGTACCAGCACGCTGCCCATGATGGCCAGGCCGTCCACGGTCATCAGCGGTGGTGATGTCAGGGCCCCGGCGGCCAGGGGCACACTCAGCAGGGCCAGCACCAGGCCACCGGCGGAGATCACGGCGGTACCGGCATGGTGCCGCTGCCAGGCGATGCCCAGCATCACCACCACGGCGGTGGTGGCGACGATGATCAGGGGTAACAGGGAGATCAGGTTCGTCAGGGTCAGCATCAGTTCACCTCCCCTGCCCGGACGGCCAGATCGGCGCCGTCGGCGAACAGTTCAGCCACCGGCGCGGCCACGGCGGCGGTGGTGTCCAGCAGGGGCTGCGGGTAGAGCCCCACGGCGATCGTCAGCGCTAACAGCGTGAGCATCATGCCGTACTCCCGGGCATCGGGCCCCGCCAGCGGCCCCGGCCGGTACTCAGGACCGTAGTGCACCCGCTGCATCAGCAGCAGGGAGTAGATGGCCGCCAGCACCAGCCCGACACTGGCGATCACCACCACCACCGGTGCGCTGGGGAAGGTGCCGAACAGCACCATGAATTCCCCCACGAAGTTGGCCGTAGCCGGCATGCCCAGGGAGGCAGCAACAAAACACAGGGTGAACCCGGGCAGCACCGGTATCCGGCTCCACAACCCACCCATGGTGCGCATGTCCCGGGTGTGGATGCGTTCGTAAAGCTGGCCGCTGAGGATAAACAGCCCGGCGCTGGAGAAGGCGTGGGCCACCATCAGGATAATGGCCCCCTGGATGGCCAGTTCCGAGCCGGAATACAGGGCAATCAGCACAAAGCCCATGTGGGAGATACTGGTGTAGGCGATCAGCCGCTTGATGTCCTGCTGGCCGCAGGCCAGAACCGCGCCGTAGATGATGCCCACCAGCCCCAGGGTCATGGCCACCGGGGCAAAGGCGGCGGACTGCTCCGGGAACAGCGGCAGTGCAAAGCGGATCATGCCGTAGGCGGCGGTTTTCAGCAGGATGCCCGCCAGGTCGACGCTGCCGGCTGTAGGTGCCTGGGCGTGGGCATCCGGCAGCCAGCCGTGGAAGGGCACCACCGGCAGCTTCACCGCGAAGGCGATAAAGAACCCCAGCATCAGCCAGAAGGCCAGGGGTTCCGGAACATCGGTGCCCCGCAGCACGTCATAGCTGAAGGACAGCTCGCCGGTATTGCTGTAATGGACGAACACCAGCGCAATGATGGCCACCAGCATCAGCAGGCCGCTGGCCTGGGTGTAGATGAAGAAGCGGGTGGCAGCGCGGATGCGGGTCTGGCCCGGGGAGCCACTGTGGCCCCACAGGGCAATCAGGAAGTACATGGGCACCAGCATCATTTCCCAGAACAGGAAGAACAGGAACAGGTCCAGGGCCAGGAACACGCCTACGACACCGCCGAGAATGAACAGCAGGTTCAGGTGGAAGAAGCCCACCCGGTGGGCAATCTCGTGCCAGGAGCAGAGCACCGCCAGGGTGCCGAGGAAGCCGGTGAGCGCCACCAGGATCAGCGACAGGCCGTCCAGGGCCAGGTGAATCTCGATGCCGAAGCGGGGAATCCACGGCGCCCGCCACTCCAGCAGCCACTGGCTCCCGCCGCTGCCGGGGAGGCTGAAGTCGCCCCCCAGCCACAGGAACACGCTGATCACCAGCACGAACAGCATGGTGGCCAGGGCGATCCAGCGGGGGGCCCGGTCGCCCCAGCGCTCCGCCTGCCAGCTGAGCAGGCCACCCAGGAAGGGAATCAGGATCAGCCACACCAGGATCATGCGCCACCTCCCGGCACCAGGGCCAGCGCAAGCAGTATCACCGTGGCACCGAAGACCATCACCACCGCATAGCTGCGGGTACGCCCGTTCTGGCTGCGCACCAGGCCGGCGTTGAACACCCGGGCGATCAGGGCCGGCAGGTTCATGACCAGGTTGATAAAGTCGAACCGCAGCATCCGTACACTCCATTGCCAGGGCCGCACCAGCACCCGGTCGAACAGGGCGTCAAAGCCCCAGGCGTGGTGCCACAGCTTCCACAGACGGGCGCCGGCGCCCCGGCCGGCGATGTCGTCAAGCCACGGCCGGCGCATCAGGAACAGCCACCCGGCCAGGGCCAGGCCGGCGATGGCGGCGCCCATGGCCAGTACCTGCAGCAGGGTGTGGCCGGCGTCGGTGGTGTCCCCCGGCGCTTCCGGGAACAGCCCACCCAGACCCGGATAGAGCCAGGCACCGATGAAGGTGGACAGCACCGCCAGTACCACCAGGGGCAGGTGATGGGTGAGCAGGCTGGTGCCGGGCTCCGGGTGGCGGGCGTGGTCGCTGCCCGGCTCGCCGTGGAAGGTGCCCAGGATCAGCCGCACCGTGTACAGGCCCGTGAGCACCGCCCCCAGCAGGCCGGCGATCAACAGCCCGGTCTGGTCCGCCGCCATGGCCTGCCACAGGATCTCATCCTTGCTGAAGAACCCGGCGGTTATCAGTGGCAGGGCCACCAGTGCTGCACCACCCACGAGAAAGCCCCCGTACGCCACTGGCAGCCTGCGCCACAGGCCGCCCAGCTTGCCCATATCCTGTTCATGGTGGCAGCTGATAATCACCGCCCCGGCGGACAGGAACAGCAGGGCCTTGAAGAAGGCGTGGGTGACCAGGTGGAAGATGGCGGCGTCGAAGGCCCCCACCCCCAGGGCAAGGAACATATAGCCGATCTGGCTCATGGTGGAATAGGCCAGCACCCGCTTGATATCGGTCTGGGCCAGGGCGGCGAAGGCCGCCAGCAACAGGGAAACGGCCCCGATTACCCCCACCAGCAGCATCACGTCCGGCGCCAGCAGAAACAGCCCGTTCAGGCGGGCGATCAGGTAGACCCCGGCGGTGACCATGGTGGCGGCGTGGATCAGGGCGGACACCGGCGTGGGGCCGGCCATGGCGTCCGGCAGCCAGGTGTGCAGCGGCACCTGGGCGGACTTGCCCAGGGCGCCGCCGAGAACCAGCAGGGCGGCCAGGCTGGCGGTGGCGCTGCCCTGCTCCCAGAGTTCCGGTGCCCGGGCCAGCACCGTGGCGATGTCCAGGGTGCCCAGCTCCATGAAGACCAGGAACAGCCCCAGGGCCAGGAACACATCGCCGATGCGGGTCACCACAAAGGCCTTGAAGGCGGCCCGGGCATTGGCCAGGCCATGGTAGTAGTAGCCGATAAGCCCGTAGCTGCACAGGCCCACGCCTTCCCAGCCCAGGAACAGCAACAGCAGGTTGTCCCCCAGCACCAGCAGCATCATGCTGAACACGAACAGGTTCATCCAGGCGTAGAAGCGGGTGATGCCCGCCTCGCCGGTCATGTACCAGGCGGCGAACAGGTGGATCAGAAAGCCCACGCCGGTGATCACCGACATCATCACCAGGGCCAGGCCGTCCACCGCCAGGCCGATGGTGGGCCGGAAGTCGCCCACCGCGATCCAGGTCCACAGGGTGATCACCTCCCGGTCACCGGTGTGGGAGAGCACCGCCCATAAGGTGGCCAGGGCTGCCAGCCCCACGCTGCCCACGCCAATCACCGAACTGGCCCGGGCGCCCAGACGGCCGCCGGAAAACGCCAGCACCAGGGTGCCTATCAGGGGTAACAGGAACGAAAGTACGACCGGTGTAGCCATCATCCACGCATCCTGCTGGCTGCATCGAGATCAAGGGAACGGAAGCGCTGGTACAGCTGGATCATCAGCGCCAGGCCGACGGCAGCCTCCGCCGCTGCCAGGGTGATCACCAGCAGGAACATGGCCTGGCCGTCCGGCTGGTTCCAGGCGGTGGCCCCCACCACGAATGCCAGGGCTGCGGCGTTGAGCATCACCTCCAGGCTCATCAGCACGAAGAGCATGCTGCGCCGGAGCATCAGCCCCGCCAGCCCCAGGCTGAACAGGATGCTGGCCAGGATCAGGCCGTGTTCCATGGGGATCCCGTTCATGGGGAGCCTCCACGGTTCTCGGTATTGCGCAGAGGGTTGCGGCGCCGCCCTACATGGGAGGCAGTGACCAGCGCCGCCAGTAGCAGGATAGCGGCCAGTTCCACCACCATCAGCCAGGGGCCGAACAGGGTCAGGCCCACGGCCCTGGCGGTGAGCAATTCGCCGTCGATGAGCTCGCTTACCCCACCCTGACGAAGCAGTGCCAGCAACGCCCCCAGCAGGACCAGCGCCAGCAGCGATGGTCCCAACCAGTAGCGGGGATGGGTCCAGGTCAGTTCCCGATCCGCATCCGGGCGCAGGTTGAGCATCATCACCACGAACACAAACAGCACCATGATGGCGCCGGCGTAGACAATGATCTCCAGGGCGCCGGCAAAGGGGGCCCCCAGGGCGAAGAACACCATGGCCACGGCAATCAGCGAGACAATCAGGTACACCACCGCATGCACCGGGCTGGTGCCGGTGATTACCCCGATGGTGGCCAGCACCGCCACCAGGCTGCTGAGGTAGAACGCGATCTCCATCAGGTCCGGCTCCTTCTATGGCAGCAGTGAACGAACATCTTCCGGTGCCTCCTCGTTTTTCGCCTCGCCCTTGTCCTTGCCACCGATAGCCAGGCCGGCCACTTTGTAGAAATGGTAGTCGTGGTCCTTGCCAGGTCCGTTGATCAGCAGGTCTTCCTTTTCGTACACCAACTGCTGGCGGTCGTATTCCCCCATCTCGAAATCCGGTGTCAGCTGGATGGCGGAGGTGGGGCAGGCCTCCTCGCACATGCCGCAGAAGATGCAGCGGGAGAAGTTGATGCGGAAGAATTCCGGGTACCAGCGACCGTCGTCCTGTTCCCCCTTCTGTAGTGAGATGCAGTCCACCGGGCAGGCCACCGCGCACAGGTTGCAGGCCACGCAGCGCTCCTCGCCGTCCGGGTCCCGGGTCAGCACGATGCGGCCCCGGTAGCGGGGTGGCAGATAGACCTGTTGTTCCGGGTAATTGACGGTCTCCCGCTTGCGGAAGCTGTGCATGAACACCATGCCCAGGGTACGCAGCTGGGACCAGGTGGCAGGCACCAGCCAGAGTACGGAACGGATGACCGGGACCTTTTGCTTTTCCATAAGGCCTCCTATCCATCCACCAGGAGCATCACCGCCCCGGTGGCCAGTAAGTTGATCAGGGTCAGCGGCAGGCAGACTTTCCAGCCGAAGCTCATCACCCGGTCATACCGGGGTCGGGGCAGTGACGCCCGCACCAGGATGAACAACATCAGGAAGAAGCCGGTCTTTATCGCGAACCAGAGAACCGGCGGCAGCCAGGGCCCGTGCCACCCGCCGAAGAAAAGGGTGACGATCAGTGCGGACACCAACACCATGCCCACGTATTCGCCAATGAAAAACATGCCGAACTTCATGCCGGAGTATTCAATATGGTAGCCGTCCGCCAGCTCCTGCTCCGCCTCGGGCTGGTCGAAGGGGTGGCGGTGGGTGACGGCGATGCCTGCCAGCAGGAACGTGGCAAAGCCAAAGAACTGGGGGATCAGGAACCACAGGCCCTCCTGGGCCGCGACGATCTCCCGCATGTTGAACGAGCCGGCCATGGCCACCACCCCCATCAGTGACAGCCCCATGAACACCTCATAGGACAGGGTCTGGGCTGAAGCCCGCAGGGCCCCCAGCAGGGCGTACTTGTTGCCGCTGGCCCAGCCGCCGAGTAACACGGCATAGACGTTGATGCCAGCCATGGCGAGGAAGAACAGCAGGCCGATGTGCATGTCCGCCACACCCCAGCCGGGGGTGACGGGAATGATCACGAACGACAGCAGCAGCGAGGCGAAGGCGATGATTGGCGCCAGTACGAACAGTGGCTTGTCCGCAAAGGGTGGAATCCAGTCTTCCTTGAAGAAGATCTTCAGCATGTCGGCGATGAGCTGCCCCGTACCGAAAGGGCCCACCCGGTTGGGGCCGTAGCGATCCTGCCAGAGGCCCAGCAGCCGACGCTCCACCACGGTCAGGGCCGCCCCCAGCAGCACTGCACCCAGCAGGATCACCAGGGCCTGGAACATAGCCCACAGGATGGCGGCCAGTTCGGGGGTCCACCAGCTCATCTGTCACCCTCCGTTGCCTTGACCAGCGCGAGTGCTTCGCCTTGGGCCAGGCCGGCCACCAAACCGGCGGGCAGACCGGCCCAGCCGGCGGGCCAGTCGCCCCGCTCGTGAAGGGTTACCGCCGGACCATTGGCCACTGTTACCGTGTCATCGTGGTTAAGGTCCAGTGCCTCGGCATCCCTGTGGCTCAGGATCACTACCGGTGGCGCCATGCGTTGCCGTATGGGTTCGGCACGGGCGGAGGTTTCCTCACCACCGAACAGTTGTGGCAATAACAGTGCCTTCAGCCGCCCGTCCACTGGTTCATCCGGGGCCGGCGGTATTGCAGTGCTGTAGGACCGGTGCCCCGGCTGGCGTCGTATCACACGGACCCCGGGATCGCCGCCGCTAAGGTGGCCGCCGATTTCGTCGGTGAACTTGTTCCACGCCTGGGGGGAGTTCCAGCCCGGGGCCCAGGCGAAGGGCACCTGCTGGCGGGGCTGGTCAGATCCGCTGTAACCCTCCATGGAAAACGCAAACGGGGTGTCCGGGTCCTGCAGGGGGCGTGGTTCGCTGACAGCGAGGTTGGCCCGCATGGCGGTGCGGCCACTGTAGCGGTGAGGTTCCCGGGCCAGGCGCAGGCCCTCGATGCGGTAACCGGACCCCGGGGCGGCCTCGACAATACCGGCCAGGGCCGGGCAGGCCTCGCTGCAGGCCCGGGTGACGGCATCCAGGTTGATGTCGGTGACCGCCTCGCCCCGCAGGCCTGCGGCCAGGGCGTGCAACCAGCGCCAGCTTTCATGGATGCGCGCTTCCGGACGCATGTAGGCCGGATCGAACACCTGGAAGAAGCGCTGGGCCCGGCCTTCCAGGTTGACCAGGGTGCCATCGCCTTCGGCGAAGCTGGCGGCTGGCAGGGTGAAATCCCCCTGTTCCGCGGTGGCGGTGGATTGGTGATCCATCACCACCCTTATATCCGCCCGTGCCAGAGCCTGGTCCACGGGTTCCGCCGGTAATCGTTGATAGAGATCGTTCTCCAGAACCACCACGGCGTCGGCACGGCCGCCGCAGAGTTCTTCCAGGGCCCAGTCGAGCGGGTGCCCGCCCATCAGCGAGAGCCCGGTACTGTTGGCTTCCCGGCGAACCAGCACCAGCCCGCCCTGCTTCGCTCGCCGGGCCAGGGCCTGGGCAATATTGCCCGCAGCCTGCAATACGGCTTCGGAGGCGAGGCTGCCACCGCTGATGATCAGGGGGCGTTCAGCGGCCATCAGGTCGCCCGCAATCCGTTGGGCGGTTTCGCGGGTAGTCTGGTCCAGTTGGTCCACCGCCGGGGCAGACGGGTCGATGAGATGGGCCACCGCGAAGCCCAGCCGGGCAATATCATCCGGTGCCAGGGAATAACGCCCGGCAGCCACCTGGTCCAGGTCGGTGCTGGCGGGCCAGGCGATGTGCAGGGGGTGGTAGATATCCTGGCCCAGGGTCTTCAGGGCCTCGGCGTTCCAGGCCGGTACACCGATCTTCTCGCCCATGGCCTCGCGCCGGGACAGCGCTGCCTGGCGCAGGTTCAGTCCCAGGCGGCCGGCGCTCTGCACCGGGTCTTCCCCCAGTACCAGCATGGCGTCATGGTCCTCGATCTGCCGGGGCGTCGGGGTGGGCAGGCCGGAGGTACGCTGGAGTTCGTTCATCAGGTCGAGGCAGGCCTGTTCCCGGGCTTCGATACCGGTGGAGAAGTTATCGGTGCCCACCAGTTCCCTTAACTGGTGATTACTCTCCAGGCTGGCCCGGGGTGAGCCGATGCCGATAATGCGGCGAGCATGGCGGAGGGCATCGGTGATGCGGTTCAGGGCTGTGTCCACTTCCAGTGTTACCGGCGGCTGCCCGGACCCATCCCGCCACTGGGGAACCAGAGGGCGGTCGTTACGGTTCACGTAGCCGTAGCCGAAACGACCGCGGTCACAGAGGAAGTAACCATTCACTTCGCCGTGGTAGCGGTTCTCGATGCGGCGGATGGTGCCATAGCGTTCCCCGGGACTGATGTTGCAGCCGAGGGAGCACTGGTGGCAGATGCCCGGCGCAAACTGCAGGTCCCACTTGCGGGTGTAGTGATCGGAATGGCTCTGGTCAGTGAAGACGCCGGTGGGGCAGACCTCAGTCAGGTTACCCGCGAACGGACTTTCCAGGGTGCCATCCTCGTAGCGCCCGAAGTAGATATTGTCCCTGGCGCCGAAGGCGCCCAGGTCAGTGCCGCCGGCGTAGTCGTTGTAGAAGCGCACACAACGATAACAGGTGATGCAGCGGTTCATCTCGTGGGCGATGAACGGCCCCAGGTACTGGTTGCGGCGGGTGCGTTTGCGGTAGCGGTAACGGCGCCGGTCATGGCCGGTCATCACCGTCATGTCCTGCAGGTGGCAGTGGCCGCCCTCCTCGCACACCGGGCAGTCGTGGGGGTGGTTAATCATCAGCCATTCCACCACGCTGGCGCGGAAGGCCTTCGCTTCCTCATCGTCGATGGCGATGCGGGTCTGGTCCGCCGCCGGGGCCATGCAGGACATCACCAGCATGCCCTTGTCGTCGTCCGCGTCCTTGTACTGACGCACCGCGCACTGGCGGCAGGCCCCCACGCTGCCCATGGCCGGGTGCCAGCAGAAATAGGGGATGTCCAGGCCCAGGGACAGGCAGGCCTGGAGCAAGTTCTGGGCCCCGTTCACCTCGTATTGCGTTCCGTCCACATGAATGATGGCCATGGTTCAGTCCCGTTTGCCTGTGTTCGCGCCGGTGCCGCTCATACCTGCCCCACCGGGATCGGATCTGCGTGGGCTTTACCTCTGGGCCGGCCTACACCCTGTTCGAATTCGTGCCGGAAATGCCTGAGGGCAGTCTCCAGAGGCATGGCCGCACCGGGGGCATGGGCGCAGAAGGTCAGCCCCGGTCCGCAGTCGGCTGCCAGTTTGTCCAGCAGCTCGATATCGCCAGGCTCCCCCTGCCCTTGCTCCAGTGACTGCAGCAGCTTGACCACCCATGGCAGGCCGTCGCGGCAGGGCGTGCACCAGCCACAGGATTCCCGGGCAAAGAATTGCTCCAGGTTGCGCATCAGCGCCACCATACTCATGTCCTGCGGTACCACCGTGAGCAGGCCGGTGCCCAGGCGGCTGCCCTCCTTCCCCACGGTGTCAAAATCCAGTGGCAGTTCCAGGTGTTCCGGCAGCAGGAAACCGGTGCTGGCGCCGCCGGGAAGCCAGGCCTTGAGCTGGCGGTTACCCCGCAGGCCCCCGGCCCGTTCGAGGATCTCGGCGCCGGTAGTTCCCATGGGCAGCTCCCAGAGGCCGGGGTTTTCCACCGGACCGGAACAGCCATAGAGCTTGCTGCCGCCATCGTCGGTGCGGTCACCGGACAGGCCCTGGTACCAGTCGGCGCCGTTAAGGATTACCCCCGGCACGTTGCAAAGGGTTTCCACGTTGTTGACCACCGAGGGCTTGCCCCAGGCCCCGGACTGGCCCGGGAAAGGTGGCTTGGCCCGGGGATTGGCGCGCTTGCCCTCCAGGGAGTTGATCAGCGCAGTTTCCTCACCGCAGATGTAGCGCCCTGCTCCGGTGTGTACGGCAATGTCGAAGTCGAACCCGCTGCCGTTGATGTCCGCCCCCAGCCAGCCAGCTTCCCGGGCCTCCTCAATGGCCCGGTTCAGTACCCGGGCCGACTCCACGTATTCACCCCGCAGAAAGATGTACCCGTAACGGCTGTTGTTGGCGTAGGCCCCCAGGATCATCCCCTCGATCAGTAGATGGGGCAGCTGCTCCATCAGCAGGCGGTCCTTGAAGGTGCCCGGTTCCATTTCGTCGGCATTGCAGATCAGGTACCCCCGGGGCATATCGCCCCCCTGCAGGGTCAGGCTCCACTTGAGGCCGGCGGAGAAGCCGGCGCCGCCCCGGCCGCGGACATTGGCTTCTTTCATGGTGGCGATGATGGCCTTGGGATCTCCCTCCGAGAGCGCCTTGCGCACGGACTGGTAGCCGTCCTTGCGCAGGTACTGGTCGAGCCAGACCGCCTCGCCGTCGTCCCGCAGCCGCCAGGTCAGCGGATGGGTGTCGGCACGGCGCTCCGCCTCCGGCTGCAGCAGGCGGCTGCGGTATTGCACAGACTGACGCTGGCTCATGGGTAACCCTCCAGCAGGCCGGGCAGGTCGTCCGGTGCCACCGGCCCGTAAGTGTCGTCATCGACCATCAGTGCCGGCGCGCCATCACACGCCCCCAGACAGCAAACCGGCAGCAGGGTGAAGCGGCTGTCGTTGGTGGTCTCGCCATAATCGATGCCCAGCTGATCCACCAGGGCCTGTTTGAGTTCGTCAAAGCCGGTGAGAAAGCAGGAGCTGCTGTCGCACACCAGGATCACATGGCGCCCTACCGGCTGTCGGAAGATCAGGCTGTAAAAGGTGGCCACGCCCTCCACCGCACCGGGGCCGATGCCGAGCACCCGCGCAACCGCCGGGATCGCCTCATCCGGTACCCAGCCGTGGCGGCGCTGGACAATCTTGAGGGCCTCGATGCAGGCAGCCTGGGGCTGCTCGTAGTGTTCCAGCTCCCTCAGGATGGCGGTCTCGTCCGCCGGGTGCAGCTCGAAGCCGTCGCTGCCGATAATCTGTGATGTGGCTACAGGCTCTGCCATGGTTAGCGGTCCACGTCTGCCATTACAAAATCAATGCTGCCCAGATGGGCGATCAGGTCCGGCACGAAGCCGCCCCGCATTACCGCCGGTATCTGCTGCAGGTGTGGAAAACTCGGCGTGCGGATGCGGGTGCGGTAGCTCATGGTGTTGCCGTCACTGGTCAGGTAGTAACTGTTGATGCCCTTGGTGGCCTCCACCATTTGCAGGGATTCGTTGGGCTTGAGCACCGGCCCCCAGGACACCTGCAGGAAGTGGGTGATCAGGGTCTCGATGTGTTGCAGCATGCGTTCCCGGGGCGGAGGCGTGGTGAGTGGATGGTCCGCCTTGTAGTCGCCGGCGGGCATATGGTCCACACACTGCTGGATGATGCGCAGGCTCTGGCGCATCTCGTCGATGCGTAGCTGGCCCCGGTCGAACACATCGCCGTTCTGGGCCAGAGGCACCTCGAAGTCGAAATGCTCGTAGCCGGAATAGGGCCGCTGCTTGCGCAGGTCGAAGTTGCAGCCGGTGGCTCGCAGGTTGGGGCCGGTGACGCCCCACTCCAGGGCCTCGGCGGTGTTGAAGGCGGCCACATGGCGGGTACGTTCCCGCACCAGGGCGTTTTCCATCATCGCCTTTTCGTACTCCCGCAGCCGGGACGGCATCCAGTCCAGGAAGCCCTGCACCAGTTTTTCCCAGCCCCGGGGCAGGTCCTGGGCGACACCGCCGATGCGGTACCAGGCCGGGTGCATGCGAAAGCCGGTGATCCCCTCGATCACCTCGTAACCCCGCTGGCGGTCGCTGAAGGTGTAGAACACCGGTGACATGGCCCCCAGGTCCTGAAGGTAGGTGCCCAGGAACAGCAGGTGGCTGGTGATGCGGAACATCTCCGCCATCATCACCCGGATGGTTTTCACCCGGTCCGGTACTTCTATGCCAGCGAGTTTTTCCACCGCCAGTACATAGGGCAGGTTGTTCATCACCCCACCGGTGTAGTCGATGCGGTCGGTGTAGGGGATGAAACTGTGCCAGGATTGGCGCTCGGCCATCTTCTCGGCGCCCCGGTGGTGGTAGCCGATATCCGGCACGCAGTCGACGATCTCCTCACCGTCCAGCTGCAACACAATGCGGAAGGCGCCGTGGGCCGAAGGGTGATTGGGGCCCAGATTGAGGAACATGAACTCGGCGCCGTCCCGTTCCCGCTGCATGCCCCAGGCTCCCGGGTCAAAGCGCATGGCCTCCTGTTCCTCCTCCTGACCTTCCACAGTGAGGGTGTAGGGGTCGAACTCCGTGGCCCGGGCGGGGTAGTCCTTGCGCAGGGGGTGGCCGGTCCAGGTGGGTGGCATGAGGATACGTGCCAGGTGCGGATGGCCCTCCACATGGATACCGAACATGTCCCAGATTTCCCGCTCGTACCAGCTGGCGTTGGCGAACACGCCGGTCACCGTGGGCACCCGCAGGTCCGCCTCGTCCAGGGCCACCTTGAGCATCAGGTCCTCGTTCCGCTCCACCGAGAGCAGGTGGTAGAACACGGTGAAGTCGGACGCCGGCAGGCCCTCCCGGTGGCTGCGCAGCCGCTCGTCCACCGCCGCCAGGTCATAGAGCATGGTGAACGGCGCCGGCACCCGTTTCAGATGGGCAAGGATGTCCACCAGGCTCTCCCGGCGTACCCAGAACACCGGCATACCGGTGAGGGTCGGCTGCACGTGCAGCACATCCTCCCGGAACTGGTCCAGCAGGTGGCCGTGATCGGCCTTAGCCTGCGGGTTGTCGACAGTGCCTGCGGTCATGGTGCTGATCGATTCCTGTGGTCGTTGGTCTGCAATGGATCAGAGCTCGTCCGGTGTTCTCAACTCAGTGGCCTGGATGCGCTGGTCCCGCCACTTCTCTCTTTGGGATGGCATCTCAGCCCGGTAGACCCCCTGGTCGCCTACGACCCAGGACAATGGCCGGCGCTCCTCCTGGATGGAATCCTGCAAAAGCTGCAGCCCCTGCAGGAACGCCTCCGGCCTGGGCGGACAGCCGGGCACATAGACATCCACCGGCAGAAACTTGTCGACGCCCTGAACCACCGAATAGATGTCGTACATGCCGCCGGAGTTGGCGCAGGAACCCATGGAAATTACCCACTTGGGTTCCAGCATCTGGTCGTAGAGCTGCTGGATGACCGGCGCCATCTTGATAAAACAGGTGCCGGCAATAACCATGAAGTCCGCCTGCCGGGGTGAGGCCCGGATGACTTCGGAGCCGAAGCGGGCAATATCGTGGGGCGCGGTAAAGGCGGTGGTCATCTCCACATAGCAGCAGGACAACCCGAAGTTGTAGGGCCACAGGGAGTTCTTGCGGCCCCAATTGACCGCGTTGTTAAGCACCTCGCTGAGCTTGCCGGTGAACACATTGCGCTCAAGCTGGCGCTTGACCGGGTCTTCCGCCGGTTCGCGGTGCCCGGTGGGATAGCGACGATCGCCGCCGGGATGTTCCTCCGCCCGGGTCAGGGTGTAGGCCATGAATGCCTCCATAGGCACCCCGCGCGGCGGTTCGTCGACCTCCGTGGGGTGCGTCCGGTGATACGTTGGTTCAGTCAGCCCGCTTGTGGCCGGGAGTCTCTGGCGCCCAGTCCAGGGCGCCGGTGCGGCTGTCGTAGAGCAGGCCCGCGAGCAGTATGAAGATGAATACCGCTGCGCCCCAGAAGCCGGTCCAGCCCACGTCCGGGATCACAATGGCCCAGGCAAACAGGAACACGGCTTCGATATCGAAGATCACGAACAGCATCGCGACCAGGTAAAACTTGACTGAAAACCGCTGGCGGGCATCGCCGGTGCCAACGATGCCGGATTCGAATGGCAGATTCTTGCTGACGCCCTGGCTACGCCCACCGAGCAGGCTTGAGGCGCCCACCATAAAGGCGCACAGGCCCAGGGTGGCGACAATAAAAAAGCCCGTGGCCCAGTACCGGGCCAGCAAATCAGTAACCGTGTCCGCCATGTGCTCCCCGTGACCGCGGTGGCGGTCGTTGAGATTAACGGTGGCGCTCTGGTTGCTTCCTGAGCGTTTAAATTCGGTGTCTGTTGATTAAAAAGCTAGCAACGGGTTGGGGAATGGGCAAACCTGTTGGTGGGTTATTCGTTGATTTGAATCATTGGATTCGTGGTTTTTGCTGGCCGTTCTGGGCTTGTAGCCTGCGAGTTTCCCGGTGGAATGAGTCTGGGGGGAGGCCTTCCGGAACGAAAAACTTACGTTTTCCTGACTGTTCCGGAAGGCCTCCCCCCAGACCCATTCTTTCGGACTTTGGTGGGATCGCTTTGCGGGAACAGGGCCTGGTTTTTGGTGGGACTGGCACCGAAGTTTGCAGTGGGGTGTCGGGGGAGGGGGTTCAGAACAGTCAGGAAAACGTAAGTTTTTCGTTCTGAACCCCCTCCCCCGACACCCCACTACCCCTCAAGTCGACGTCTCAGGCGAATCACGAAACTGGAGGGCTGCCAGCCGGGCATACAGGCTGTTACGCCCAACCAGTTCGTCATGCCGCCCCGCATCCAGAAGCTGACCCTGATCCATCACCAGGATACGGTCCGCGTGACGAACCGTCGCCAGCCGGTGGGCGATCACCAGCGTGGTGCGACCGGCCATCAGTTCCGGCATGGCCCGCTGCACCAGATATTCACTCTCTGCATCCAGGGCACTGGTGGCTTCATCCAGCAACAGGATGGGCGCGTCTGCCAGCAGCGCCCGGGCTATGGCCAGGCGTTGTTTCTGACCGCCGGATAAGCCCAGACCGACGTCACCCAGCTTTGTCTCATAGCCTGCCGGAAGTCGTTCGATAAACTCGTGGGCATGGGCCGTGCGGGCGGCAGTGATGACTTCATCCAGGCTTGCTTCGGGTCGTGCGTAGCGGATGTTGTCGGCGATGGTGCCGTGGAACAGGGCCGGCGTTTGGGGTACCAGGGCGAAGCAGCGACGCAGGTCCGCTGGCGTGAGTTGGCGGGAATCGAAGCCGTCGATCAGGATCTGTCCTTCTTGTGGATCATAGAAACGCAGCAGCAGATCAAACAGCGTGGATTTACCGGCTCCGGATGGACCGACAAGGGCAACGGTCTCACCGGCCTGAATGGTGACGGACAGCTCCTGAATCACGGTCACATCGGGGCGGGCGGGGTAGCCAAAGCTCACGTTGCGGAACTCGATCTCACCGTGCACAGGTTCGGCCAGCGTTCGTGAGCCGGTAGCTTCAGGGTCGATTTCCGTCTGTGTCTGTAATAGCTCGAAGATGCGGGCAGCGGCGCCGGCGGCCCGTTGCAGTTCGCCGATTACCTCGCTGAGAGCCCCGGCGGAGACACCCACCAGCAGGCTATAGAATACGAATGCTGCCAGCTCCCCGGGGGTGATGCGCCCGGCGATCACGTCCAGGCCGCCGATCCAGATCACGATACCGACGGCGCCCATCACCAGGGTGATGGCGATGGTCATCAGCCAGGCCCGCTGGCGGATACGGTCCCGGGCAATGGCGAAGGCGTTTTCCGCCACCGCGGCGAAGCGCTCCCGGTCTACCGGCTGGTGGTTGAAGGCCTGCACGGTCTTGATCTGGGCCAGGTTCTCGCCCACATAACTGCCCACATCCGCCACCCGATCCTGGCTCAGGCGGGACAGTTTGCGCACCCGCCGGCCGTAAAACAGGATAGGCACGATCACCACCGGAAAGCCGAAGATGATCACACTTGCCAGCTTGGGGTTGGTGATGAACAGCAGGATGATGCCGCCAAACAGCATCAGCAGGTTGCGCAGAGCGATGGACACGGTGGAGCCAATGACGGACTGCAACACTGTGGTATCGGCGGTAAACCGGGACTGGATTTCCAGGCTGCGGTTCTGCTCGTAGAAGCCCGGGTGCAGGTCGATCAGGTGGTTGAAGACCTGCTTTCGGATGTCGGCCACGACCCGCTCGCCAATCCAGGACACCAGGTAGAAGCGGGTGAACGATCCCACGGCCAGTCCCAGTACCAGCAGGAAAAACAACCCGACAGATCGGGCCAGCATTTCGGGTGACTGGGTCGCCAGGCCCTGGTCCACCAGGATGCGCAGTCCCTGGCCCAGGGACAGGGTGATGCCGGCGGTGATCACCAGTGCGGTCATGGCGCCGGCGACGGCCTTGCGGTAGGGCAGGATGAAGTCCCGGGCCAGGGCCAGGGCGCTTCTGTGTTGGCGTATTATGGCTTTGGCTCCTGTCCGGGTTTTGGTTTGTTCAGCCTGTTGGTTTGGGGGTGGAACGGTCCCGGGGAAGGCTTTTCGGAACGAAAAACTTGTGTTTTTCTGACTGTTCCGGAAAGCCTTCCCCGGGACCGTCCTACTGGACTGCTGTGCGATCGCTTTGGTGTCTGAGGTGTGGGATCCAGGTCGTAACCCGCTATTCTACGGTCTATGATGCCCGATTGATCCACCCTCTGACCGGAACTGACCCTTGCGAGCCTACGCCGACAGCGACTACCCCGCCAACCACAAGCCGGACTGGAAAATCATCGCCGGGCTCTGGCCCTATCTGGCAGAGTACCGGGGCCGGGTGGTGCTGTCAGTGATTCTGCTGGTGATGGCGAAGCTGGCGACCGTGGCTACGCCGGTAGCGCTCAAGTACATCGTCGACTACCTGGATACTACCAGTTCAGAGCAGATCCTTTTGTGGATTCCGGTGATGCTGGTGGTGGCCTATGGCCTGTTACGGTTTGGCAGTACCCTGTTCAGTGAGCTGCGGGATGCGGTGTTTGCCCGGGTGGCAGAGCGCGCCATGCGGCGGGTGTCGCTGCGGGTGTTCCGCCACCTGCACCAGCTGGCCCTGGGCTTTCACCTGGATCGCAAGACCGGCGGCCTGGCCCGTGACATTGAGCGGGGCACTAACGGTATCAGCTTCCTGCTGCGCTTCACCCTGTTCAATATTATCCCCACCATCCTCGAAATCCTGATGGTATCTGCCATCCTGCTGTGGGCGTTCAGCCCCGGCTATGTGCTGGCCATCCTGGTGGCGGTGGTGGTCTATGTGGTGTTCTCCATTCGCGTTACGGAATGGCGCACCCGCTTTGTGCGGGAAGCCAATGCCCGGGATAACCAGTCCAATTCCCGCGCCGTGGACAGTCTGCTCAACTACGAGACGGTGAAGTACTTCAATAACGAGGAATTCGAGGCCCGGCGCTACGATGAAGACCTGCAGGAATGGGAACGGGCACGGCTCAACAACCGCCTGTCGCTGGCGGCCCTGAATACCGGACAGGCCCTGATCATCGGCGTGGCGCTGATTGTGATCATGGCAATGGCGGTACAGGAGGTGGCCAGTGGCGCCATTACCTTGGGGGATTTCACGATGATCAACGCCTACCTGATCCAGTTGTTCATTCCCCTGAACGCCCTGGGCTTTGTCTATCGGGAAATTCGCCAGGCCCTGGTGAACGTGGAGCGCCTGTTTGGGCTTCTGGGTGAGCCTGCGGCGGTTACCGATGCCCCGGATGCTGGCCAGCTCAGCACGGCAGGTGGTTCGGTGCGATTTGAGTCGGTGAGATTCGGGTACCAGCCGGACCGCACCATTCTCCATGATGTGAGCTTTGAGATCCCTGCGGGTCACAAGGTGGCGGTAGTGGGTGCCAGCGGGGCCGGCAAGTCCACCCTGGCTCGGCTTCTGTTCCGGTTTTTTGATGTGGATGGCGGGCGTATCGCCATCGACGGCCAGGATATCCGCACCGTCACCCAGGACAGCCTTCGCTCCGCCATTGGTGTGGTGCCCCAGGACACGGTGCTGTTCAATGACACCCTGTACCAGAACCTGGCCTATGGTCGGCCGGGTGCCAGTGAGGAAGAGGTGCGGCGGGCCGCGAAACTGGCCCACCTGGATCACTTCATCGAAACCTTGCCCCAGGGCTATCAAACCCGGGTGGGTGAGCGGGGTCTGAAGCTGTCCGGGGGCGAGAAGCAGCGGGTCGCCATTGCCCGGGTATTCCTCAAGAACCCGCCAATCCTGATCCTGGACGAGGCCACGTCATCCCTGGACTCGGTATCGGAACAGGTGATCCTGGAAGCCCTGCGGGAGGTTAGCGAACAGCGTACCACCCTGGTCATCGCCCACCGTCTGTCGACCGTGCGGGATGCCGATACCATTCTGGTGATGGACGGAGGCAGGATTGTGGAGCGGGGCACCCACCGGGAGCTGCTCACTGCCGGCGGGCGCTACGCGGACCTGTGGCTGCGCCAGCAGGAGGATGGCGAGGCCGAGGCCTCACCGAAACGACCTGACTGACTGGGTTCAGGCCCCGGCCACGGCGATACCGCCGAGCTTGGTTTCCAGGTATTCCTGGATGCCTTCCTGGGCGCCTTCCCGACCCAGACCGCTCTCCTTCATGCCGCCGAAGGGCGCCGCCGCGCTGGTGGGGTTGATGTCGTTGATGCCGATAATGCCGAAGTCCAGCCCTTCAAAGACCCGCATGCATCGGGACAGGTTCTCTGAATAGATATAGGCGGCCAGGCCGTAGCGGGTGTCGTTGGCCATGGCGAGGGCTTCGTCCTCGGTATCGAAGGGAATCACCGCCGCCACCGGGCCGAAGGTTTCCTCCCGGTAGATCAGCATTTCCGGGGTGACGTCGGCCAGCAGCGTGGGTGCGTAGAAGTGACCGCCGGCCAGTTCCGGGGTCTGCAGGCGTTCACCACCGTTGAGCACCCGGGCACCCTTGGCTACGGCGTCCTTCACCTGGTTATCCACTTTGCGCACTGCGACATCGTTGATCAGTGGCCCGATGCGAACGCCCTCTTCCATGCCGTTGCCAGCCTTCATGGTGCCGATGCGTTTGCTCAGCTCTTCCAGGAACGGGCCCATCACCTCCCGTTGCACCAGGATCCGGTTGGGGCTGATGCAGGCCTGGCCGGTATTGAGGAACTTGACCAGCGACAGGCCCTTGGCGGCATGGACCGGGTCTGCATCCGCAAACACCAGCGCCGGGGCGTGGCCGCCCAGTTCCATGGACACCCGCTTCATATGCCGGGCCGCCCGCTCGTTCAGCAACTTGCCTACAGCGGTGGAACCGGTGAAAGTGAGTTTTCGTACCCGTGGATCTTCACAAAGCGCTGTACCCACGGGCACCGGGTCCTTCTTGGTGATCAGGTTAACCACGCCCTTGGGGAAGCCCGCCTGCTCGAAAATGCGGAACATGGCCATGGCACACAGGGGTGTGCTCTCGGCCGGCTTTAGCACCACGGTGCAGCCCGCCGCCAGGGCCGGGCCCACCTTGCGGGTGATCATGGAAATGGGGTAGTTCCAGGGGGTAATGGCGCCGACCACGCCCACCGGTTGCTGCTGCACCCAGAAGCGCTGGTCCGGGCGGGCGGAAGGGATGCTCTGACCGTAGAGGCGCTTGGCTTCTTCAGCAAACCACAGCAGGAAGTCGGCACCGTATTGGACTTCGTTCAGGGAGGCTTTCAGGGGTTTGCCCTGCTCCCGGGTCATCAGTTCCGCCAGTTCCCGTTTCTGTTCCATCATTAGCTGCCAGGCCCGGTACAGCAGGGCTGAGCGCTCGTAGGCGGTGGTCCGGCGCCAGCTGAAGAAGGCTTCGTGGGCTGCACCGATGGCATCGTCAATCTGCGCGGCGCTGGCATCAGGCACCTGGCCGATAACTTCGCCATTGGCGGGGTTGGTGACGTCAAAGGTATGGTCGGTATCGACCCAGGTGCCGTTTATATACATACTTCGCTACCGTGTTGTTATGGATTGGGGGAGTTTCTGTAAACATCCTATTTATCCCCTCAAAGATCAACCGTACCAATGGAGCAAGGCCATGAATGACCTCCACGGCTATTACCTGGAAGACCTGGAAGTGGGCATGAGCGCCAGCTATGCCAAGACCATCACTGAAGCGGATGTGGTGCTGTTTGCCGGCATAACCGGTGACGATAACCCGGTGCATATGAACGCCGAGTTCGCCGCGGAAACGGCGTTTGGCCAGCGTATTGTGCATGGCATGTTCAATGCCGGCCTGATCTCGACGGTACTGGGTACGCGCCTGCCCGGCCCTGGCGCTATCTACGTCGACCAGCAATTACGGTTCAAGGCACCGGTGCATATTGGCGATACCGTCACCGCCACCGCTACGGTCGAAGAGATCGATGAACGCCGTCGCCGGGTCAAACTGAAAACCGTGTGCACGGTGAAGGGCAAGGTAGTGGCTGACGGTTTCGCCACCAACATGGTGGATCGTCGCCCTCAGGACTGATCGGAAACAACAATGCGGTTACGGCCTTCGCGCTTGGCCTGGTAGAGTCGCTGGTCACAACGGGACAGCAGCTCGCGTATGGAGCAGAGTCCATCCTCCCAGGTCACCACGCCGCCACTCATGGTCACGGTGAAAGTTTCGCCATCTTCGTTGCGGAAGTCTTCCCTTTCGGTGGCTTCCCGAAGGGCTTCTGCAACCCGGTGTGCATCCTGGTCAGTGGTGTTGGGTAACAGGATCAGGAATTCCTCGCCGCCAGTACGGGCCACCACATCCGTCCGCCGGACCCTTGCCGACAGTACACCGGCAAACTGGATCAGTACCTGGTCACCGACCAGGTGGCCCCAGGAGTCGTTGATCTGCTTGAAGTGGTCCACATCCAGGGCAATGACGGAAAACACTTCGCGGTAGCGTTCGGCCCGGGCGATCTGATCTTCCAGGGTTCGCAGCATATGGCGTCGGTTGTACAGGCCGGTCAGCTCGTCAGTTATGGATAGCCGCTCCAGCTCAAGTTCCAGCTGCTTGCGTTCGGTGATGTCCATCACCATCCCGTGCCAGATGACACGCCCGACCTCATCTTTCTCGGGCTCGGCCACCCCTTCCATCCACCGTATTTCACCGGCCAACTCCACCCGATACTGGCAGCGCCATTCCTCAAGGGTTCGGGCAGACTCGTCAATGGAGGAATGGACCCGGCCAATATCTTCCTCAACGATGATGTCGAAGATGGCGCCTGGATTCTGCATCGATATTTCCGGAGGAATCCCGTAGAAATCGATGCTTTTTCGGCTGATATAGGTGAACCGGAATTCGCCATCCGGCTCCATCACAAAGGTGTAGATGACCCCGGGCAGGGACTCCGCCAGCCGCTGCAGCCAATGCTGGGTTTCCCGTTCTTCGGAAACGTCCAGGTGAGTGCCGCAGACCCAGTTGATGGCCAGTTCGGTGTCTGGCAGACGACGTCCGCGGGTATGGATCCATCGCCAGTGCCCCAGCTTGTGCCGCAGCCGGACGACACAGTCGAAGTAGGGGCTGTCACCTCGAAGGTGGCGGGACATCAGGGTTTTTGCCCGCTCCCGGTCGCTGGGATGGCTGAGGGACTGCCAGAGCTCGTAGGTCATTGGCATCAGCTCTTCCGGCTGATATCCGAGCATCTCGGCCCAACGCTGATTGATCACCACCTCGCCGGTATCAAGGTTCCACTCCCAGGTACCGGCACGGGTCCCGTCGAGAATTGCCTGTAGCCTGGCTTCTGGTGACAGTTGGGGTGCTTGGTCCATGAGGTTGTCCGGTCTGATCGGTGTGTGCCCTCTCTGTTCCGGGATCATAGCGGGGGCTGCTGTTGAATAACAGAAGAAGCTCCCGTATGGCCGCGTTTCGCAGCCGGTTTGGCGGCCCCGATCCGGCGACGCTGGCAACTCGGGCCATACGCCTGCGGAACAGATCACAGATTAACCAAATGAGGCGATGTCTCGAATTATTATTTGATGCAAGCTTGATGCTTCTTTGTTACATCAGTCTAGTACATATACAGATTTAACGTAGCTCTTGCGCCCGGCAATGTGCCATCCTTTACCTTTCCCAACGGCAAAGGGCCTATAGAATCATGGAAGCCATCCGGGTGAGTTTTGTAACCGCCGACGACAAGCCGGAATGGCGCCCCTTGTTTGACGGCTATGCCGAGTTCTATAAAACCCCTGTCACTGATGAGATCGCCGACCAGGTATGGGACTGGCTGCTGGATCCGGATCATGTGCTTGAGGGGCTGATCGCCCGGGACCCGGATGGCAAGGCCCTGGGCATCGCCCATGTCCGTGCCTGCCCCCGATCGCTGGCTGGCGGTTATATCGGCTTTCTCGATGATATGTTCGTGGTGCCTGAAGCGAGGGGGACCGGCGTCGCCGATGCCCTCTTTTCCCACCTGAAAACACTGTCGCAGGAGCGCGGTTGGTCTGCCCTGCGCTGGATAACCCAGCACTTCAATGAGCGAGGCCGAGGTTTCTATGACCGCTACACCGGTGGCCCCAGCGACTTTATCGTGTACCAGTTGAAGAGTGAATAAACGGTACTGCCTGCCATAAATCCTGGGTAAGGCAACAGAGGAAGTTCAGGAATGACGTTTATTATTCAACAACCGGTTCTGGAAGGACGCCACGTCAGGCTTGAGCCGCTTTCGGAAGACCATGTGGATGGTCTGTTTGACATCGGCCAGGAACAGGATGACTGGGCCTATCTGCCGACGGCTGCTTTCTCCAGTCGGGAGGAGGCCACGAAATGGGTGCAACAAGCCCTTGAACTTGCGCGCAGGGAGCTGCACTACCCCTACGTTCTGGTGGAGCCGGCATCCGACACCCTGATGGGCAGCACCCGCTACCTGAATGTCCGTCACCGGGACCATGCCCTGGAGATTGGCTACACCTGGCTGGGGCGTGACTATCAGCGCACGGCGGTCAATACCGAAGCCAAGTACCTTCTGTTGAGCCACGCCTTCGAAACCCTCGGGGCGTACCGGGTGGAACTCAAGACGGACGCCCGCAACCAGCGCTCACAGAAGGCCATCGAGCGGATCGGGGCACAAAGGGAAGGCGTACTTCGCCGGCATATGGTGGTTCAGGATGGCTACGTGCGGGATTCAGTGATGTTCAGTATCACGGATCTGGACTGGCCGGACGTCAAGAAAGGACTGCTGGGAAAACTGGGATAACGGGAAAGGAATGGTCGGCGTGGCAGGATTCGAACCTGCGACCCCTTCGTCCCGAACGAAGTGCGCTACCAAGCTGCGCCACACGCCGAATTACGGCCGGTATTATACGTAAATCAGGCCGCTTTACCAGCCCCCGGACGGGGAATTTCCGGGGACTGGTAAAGCGGGTTTCGCCTGTCAGGCTCCGGGCAGGACCGAAATGTCCGCTACCCGCAGGAACAGGTTGCGCAGGCGGTTCAGCAGGGCCAGGCGATTGTTGCGCACGGCCTCGTCGTCTGCCATCACCATCACTTCGTCAAAGAAGGCATCTACCGGCGCCCGCAGACTGGCCAGGGAGCTCAGGGCCGTGGCGTAGTCGCCCTGGTCGAACAGTGGCACCACTTTTTCCGCCTGCGCGCTGACCTGCTCTGACAGGGCAATTTCTGCCTTGTCCTGAAGCAGCGCGTTATCCACATGCTCACCGATAGAGTCACCGCCCTGCTTGGTTAGGATGTTGGATACCCGCTTGTTGGCTGCGGCCAGGGCCTCGGCCTCCGGCAGCTTGCGGAAGGCATCCACCGCCTTCACCCGGCGGTCGAAGTCCAGGGGACGCGTCGGACGACGGGCGTGAACCGCCAGGTAGACCTCGGCGCTGATGCCCTGCTCGTCGTAGTGAGCCCGGAAACGCTCCAGCATGTAGTCCACGACGGTGCTGGCGGTGTTTTCCTCGGTCAGCTGGCTGAAGTTCTGCTCGGCCCACTCGCAAAGTTTCTGCAGGTCCAGGGGCAGCTCCCGCTCGATGATGATGCGCAGCACACCCAGGGATGCCCGGCGCAACCCGAAGGGATCACGGGTGCCGGAAGGTGGCTGGTTGATGCCGAACAGGCCTACCAGGGAATCAATCCGGTCGGCGATGGCCACGGCACAGCCGGTCAGGGTGGACGGCAGGTCGTCACCGGCAAAGCGGGGCATGTACTGCTCGTTCAGCGCCTTGGCCACATCTTCATGCTCACCATCATTGGCCGCGTAGTACTGGCCCATGATGCCCTGCAGGTCGGTAAACTCCAGCACCATCTCGGTAACCAGATCAGTCTTGCCCAGCATGGCGGCACGTTCGGCCAGGGCCGGGTCACTGTTGATGGCTTCGGCAATCCTGCCGGCCAGGGCCGCGACACGCACCGATTTGTCGTGGATACTGCCCAGCTTCTCCTGGAATACGATCGGCTTGAGCTGGTCGATACGGTCTTCAAGCCGGGTCTTGCGATCGGTCTCATAGAAGAACGCGGCGTCAGACAGGCGTGGGCGGATAACCTTTTCATTGCCGGCAATGACCTGGCTTGGGTCCTTGCTCTCCAGGTTGGCAAGGGTGATGAAGACCGGCAGCATCTTCCCGTCGCGGTCCACCACGTGGAAGTACTTCTGGTGCTCCTTCATGGAGGAGATCAGCGCCTCGGCGGGTACTTCCAGGAAACGCTCCTCAAACCGCCCCAGCAGGGGTACCGGCCACTCGTTGAGGGCGGTGACCTCGTCCAGCAGGTCGTCGTCGATCACGGCCTTGCCGGCCACTTCTTTCTCGGCGATCTCGGCCACACCCTGACGGATGACTTCCCGGCGTTCGCCGAAGTCCGCGATCACGTAGCCTTCCTGCTTGAGAACGATCTCGTAATCGTTGGGGGTGGGTACGATCAGCGAGCGCGGACAGTGGAAGCGGTGGCCACGGGTGGTGTTGCCCGGCTCCAGTCCCATGATGGGAGCGTCGATTACGGTATTACCGTACATGAAGACCAGCCAGTGGACGGGCCGTACAAATTCTGTGCGATGGGCACCCCAGCGCATCCGCTTGGGAATGGGCAGGCCGGCCAGGGCCTGCTCCACCAGTTGTGGCAGCAGCTCAACGGTGGGTTTGCCCTGCTCTACCGTGCGGTAGACCACCCAGGCGCCCTTGTCGGTTTCCAGGGTATCCAGCTGCTCCGGGGTAACCCCCAGGGAGCTGGCAAACCCGTTGAGGGCCTTGGTAGGGTTGCCATCGTCATCAAACGCAGCCTTGATCGCCGGGCCACGCTTTTCCACCGGCTTGTCCGGCTGGGCGTCTTCCAGCTTGCGCACCCTCACAGCCAGGCGACGGGGAGCGGCGAAGGCTTCGACCTTGTCAAAAGCGATGCCGGCCTCTTCCAGGCCCCCACGGATGCCCTCGGCAAATGCATCAGACAGGGGTTTGAGGGCCTTGGGAGGGAGTTCCTCGGTGCCCAGCTCGACCAGAAAATCCTGAGTAGCCATGATTACGCGTTCCCCCTGTTTGCCTTCTGAGCGGCCTTCTTGCCTTTCTTGCCCTTGCCGGCAGTCTCTTCAGCCGCCAGCACTTCCTTGCGCAATGCTTCCGGCGCCAGTGGGAAGCCCAGGGCCTTGCGGCTGTCAAAGTAGGCCTGCGCTACGGCCCGCGCCAGGGTGCGTACCCGCAGGATGAAGCGCTGCCGCTCGGTGACGGAGATGGCGTGCCGGGCGTCCAGCAGGTTGAAGGTATGGGACGCCTTGAGCACCTGCTCGTAGGCCGGCAGGGCCAGGCCCGCATCGATCAGGCGGGCACTTTCACGCTCGTGGACATCAAAGCTGTGGAACAGGAATTCGGTGTCGGCGTGCTCGAAGTTGTAGGTGGACATCTCCACTTCCTGCTGGTGGAACACGTCGCCATAGGTGACCACACCGTCGGGGCCCTCGGTCCACACCAGGTCGTACACGCTGTCCACGCCCTGCAGGTACATGGCGATGCGCTCAAGACCGTAGGTCAGTTCGCCGGTGACCGGATAGCATTCCAGGCCACCCACCTGCTGGAAGTAGGTGAACTGGGTCACCTCCATGCCGTTCAGCCAGATTTCCCAGCCCAGGCCCCAGGCCCCCAGGGTGGGGGATTCCCAGTTGTCTTCCACAAAGCGGATGTCGTGCACCAGCGGGTCCAGCCCCAGCGCCCGCAATGAGTCCAGGTACAGCTCCTGGATGTTGTCGGGGGACGGTTTGAGCACGACCTGGAACTGGTAATAATGTTGCAGGCGGTTGGGGTTCTCGCCGTAACGGCCGTCAGTGGGGCGGCGGCTGGGCTGCACGTAGGCCGCATTCCAGGTTTCCGGGCCGATGGAGCGCAGGAAGGTGGCAGGGTGGAAGGTGCCGGCCCCCACTTCCATGTCCAGCGGCTGGAGAACCACGCAGCCGTGCTGCGCCCAGAAATTCTGCAGTGCCAGGATCAGACCCTGGAAGGTCTTCAGATCCGGTTTTGACGGTTGTGATGCCATGGTTGTCACGACGTTTGCCTGCTGTTCGGTCTGAGTGTTGCGGGGAGGCTGGAAGACAGGAACACGGCGCCGGCCCGCATCGAAAGGCCGGTATTATACGCGTCAAGGCCGGGTATTTCTAAGACTGTGACGTTATCTTCGCCAGAATGCCGGGGTCAGCAGCACCAGCAGGGTGAAAACCTCCAGCCGGCCCAGCAGCATGGCGAAGCACAGCACCCACTTGGCGATGTCGTTGATGTTGCCGTAATGGTAGGCCACCTCACCCAGACCCGGGCCCAGGTTATTCATGGCGGATGCGACAGCGGTCCAGGCGGTGACCTGATCCAGGCCGGTGGCCAGCAGGATGATCAGCATGGCCACGAACATGAACATGTACACCGAGAAGAATCCCCACACCGCCTGTAGCACCCGGTCAGACACCGGGCGGTTGCCCAGTTTCACTGGAATGACGGCATTGGGGTGGAGAAGGCGTTTCACTTCCCGGGAGCCCTGGCGGTAGATCAGCAGGACCCGCATAACCTTCATGCCGCCGCCGGTGGAGCCTGCGCAGCCGCCCATAAAGGCGAGCACGAACAGCATGAATGGCAGCATCAGTGGCCACTGGCTGAAGTCGGCGGCGCCGAACCCGGTGGTGGTGGCGATGGAGACCACCTCGAAAATGCCTTTAGTGACCGCCTTGCCGGGGTCCAGGGTGGCGGTATAGATCAGTACCAGCACAGTAATCACACTGACCGTTGCCAGGATGCTGAAGTAGAAGCGGAACTCTGAATCCTGCCAGTACGCTTTCAGGCTACGCTGGCGGAAGGCCATGAAATGCAGCGCGAAGTTGGCACCGGCAATCACCATGAAGACCACGGCAATCATCTCGATCAGGGCGCTGTCGAAATAGCCAATGCTGGCATCGTGGGTAGAAAAGCCCCCGATAGCGATGGTGGAAAAGCTGTGACCGATGGCATCAAACCAGCTCATGCCCGCGGCCCAGTAGGCCAGGGCACACAGCACCGTCAGGGCCACGTAGATGTACCAGAGTGCCTTGGCGGTCTCCCCGATGCGAGGGGTCAGTTTGTTGTCTTTCACCGGCCCCGGCACCTCGGCCCGGTACAGCTGCATACCACCGATACCCAGCATGGGCAGTATGGCTACCGCCAGCACGATGATCCCCATGCCGCCGAGCCATTGCAGCTGCTGCCGATACCAGAGCATGGACTCGGGCAGGGAGTCGATGCCGGTGATCACTGTGGCGCCAGTGGTGGTCAGTCCGGATACCGCTTCGAACAGGGAGTCCACATAGGTATAGGGCGCGTTGTTACTGAGGTAGAAGGGTATGGAGCCGGCCACGCTCAGCACCACCCAGAACAGGGTGGTAATCAGGAAGCCGTCGCGCACCCGCAGGTCACCTGCCACCTTGCGGAAGGGCAGCCACACCACCAGGCCGCCGAACATGACCATCAGCAGGCCGTTACTGAAACGTTGCCACTGGCCGTCATCGTAAAGCAGGGAAATGCCCAGGGGCGGCAGCATGGTGAGGCTGAACAGCATCATCAGCAGGCCAAGTACCTTGGCGATCACCGGCAGGCGCATTCTAGAGTCCCCTGTCTCGCAACGGCATGGTCATCAGAAGAAGGTCAGCCCCACCTGGAACAGTTTTTCCACCTCACGGATACGGGTCTTGTCCACAAGGAACAGGATAACGTGGTCGTCCGGCTGCACCCGCAGGTGGTCGTGGGCGATAAGCACTTCGTTATGGCGCACGATGGCGCCGATAGTGGTGCCCTGGGGCAGCTTGATCTCGTCCAGCCGCTTGCCCACCACCCGGGATGAGCGGTGGTCGCCATGGGCGATGGCTTCGATGGCTTCGGCGGCACCACGACGCAGGGCGTGCACGTTGACCACATCCCCCTTGCGCACGTGGGTGAGCAGGCTGCCGATGGTGGTCTGCTGGGGAGAAATGGCCACGTCGATCTCGCCACCCTGGATCAGGTCCACGTAGTCCGGGTTATTGATCAGGGTCAGGACCTTGCGGGCACCCAGGCGCTTGGCCAGCAGTGACGCCATGATGTTGGCTTCGTCATCGTTGGTGACCGCGCAGAATACGTCGGTGCTCTCGATGTTCTCTTCCAGCAGGATGTCCTTGTTGGCGGCGTTGCCTTCCAGCACGATGGTCTTGCGCAGGTTTTCCGACAGCATCACACAACGGTCCCGGTCCCGCTCCAGCAACTTGACCTGGTAACGGTTCTCTAGAGTGTGGGCCAGGCGCTGGCCGATGTTGCCGCCACCACAGATAAAGATGCGCTTGTAGGGCTTTTCCAGCGGCTGGAGTTCACTCATCACCGAGCGGATATGGTCGGTGCCGGCAATGAAGAAGACTTCGTCGCCATCCTCGATCACCGTATCTCCCTGGGGGATGATGGGCCGGTCCTTGCGGAAGATGGCGGCCACCCGGGTGTCGATACGGGGCATATGGGTGCGCAGGTAGGACAGCTCATGGCCCACAAGTGGACCACCCTCGGTGGCACGGATGGCCACCAGCCGCACCAGGCCATTGGAGAACTCCAGCACCTGGAGGGCGCCCGGGTATTCAATCAGCCGGGTAATGTGCTGGGTCACCAGGTGTTCCGGACTGATCAGCACATCCACCGGAAAGCCGTTCTCACCGAACAGTTCCTTGCGGGCCAGATAGGCGTTGGCCCGGACCCGGCTGATCTTGGACGGCGTTCGGAACAGGGAGTAAGCCACCTGGCAGGCCACCATGTTGGTTTCGTCGGAGTTGGTGACCGCAATCAGCATGTCCGCATCTTCGGCACCGGCCTGGCGCAATACCGTGGGATAGGAGGCCAGCCCCTGTACGGTGCGGATATCCAGCCGGTCCTGCAGTTCCCGCAGGCGCAGACCGTCGCTGTCAATCACCGTGATGTCGTTGGCCTCGTTGGCGAGGTTTTCGGCCAGGCTGCCGCCCACCTGCCCGGCACCGAGGATAATGATCTTCACTGGCGCTCCTCCGGCCCGTCCTTGATCAGGCAGGCGTAGAAAAATCCGTCGTGACTTTGCGGATCCGGCAGCAATTGCCGGCCATAACCGGTATCCAGCCCCCATGCCGCATCAGCCGGCAGCAACGAGGCGTCTGCCTGCTGTGCCAGGAACCGCCGGATTATACGACTGTTTTCCTGGGGAAACACGGAACACGTCGCGTAAACCAGCCGGCCACCGGGTCTGAGGGTGGCCCAAAGGCTCCTGAGCAGGCCAGACTGGATGCCGGCAAGGGGTGTGATATCCGTCTCCCGGCGGAGCAGTTTGATATCCGGGTGCCGGCGGATCACACCGGTGGCGCTGCAGGGTACGTCGAGCAGGATACGGTCAAACAGGGTGCCGTCCCACCAGCTGTCGGTATCGCCGGCATCCGCCTGTTTCAGTGTGGCAGACAAACCCAGGCGGTCCAGGTTCTCCTGGATGCGGGGCAGGCGCTCGGCGGACTCGTCGATGGCGACTACCTCAGCCTGGTTGTCCGCCGCCTCCAGTATGGCGCAGGTCTTGCCGCCAGGGGCTGCGCAGGCATCAAGGATACGCTGGCCGGGTTCCGGCTGCAGCCATTGGGTGCACAGCTGGGCTGCTTCGTCCTGAACACTGGCGTCGCCATCGGCGAAGCCGGGTAACAGGTCTACCGGCACCGGACGCCCAAGCTGGATGCCATGGGGAGCAAAGCGGGTGGCCTGACCGGGAATACCGGCCTCACCAAGCCTCTCCAGATAGTCTTCCCGGCTACCATGGAGAGTATTGACCCGCAGGGTCATGGGTGCCTGGACGTTGTTGGCATCGAGGATCGCAGACCAGTGATCCGGCCAGTTATGGCGCAGCTTTTCCACCATCCAGCCGGGGTGGCTGAATCGTGCCTCGTCGGTGGCCGGTTCCGGGGCGCCCTCCCGCTCCGCCGCCCGCAGGACGCCATTGACCAGCCCTGCCAATGGTGTCTTGCCCAGGGACTTGCAGGCCTCCACGGTCTCGTTGAGGATGGCGTAGGTGGCGTTATCGCTGAACCGCAGCTGGAACAGGGCGACCAGCATCAGGTGGTGGATCACCCGGTCCTGTTTGCGAAGGGGTTTGCGCAGGCGACCGTTGAGTTCGGCGTCCAGGCGATGGAACCAGCGGCAGGTACCGTAGCACAATGCCTGGAGCTGGGGGCGGAGATCCGGGTCCAGGTCAGCGGTCGTACGAGGCAGGCACTGACTCAGGGATTCCCCCTGCTCCACCGCCTGGATAACCTGGGCGGCGACGGCCCTGAGGGGCAACTCCCTGGCCATCACTGCAGCACCTGGCCGGGCATCAGCACCGGCTTGCCGCCATTGATCAGATCGGAAACGGACATGGCGCGGGAGCCGGGCAACTGTAACCGGGTGACCCGGAGAACGCCGTTGCCACAGGCAATGTCGACGCCACTGCGCTCACGGGCCAGCACGGTTCCCGGTGCGGCGGCGGTGCTGTCGTCAACGGCCCGGGCCTCGTGGATGCGGATGCGCTGGCCTTCCAGCTCGCTATCGGTTCCAGGCCAGGGATTAAAGGCGCGCACCTTGCGGGCGATGGTGTCGGCGTCGGCCTGCCAGTCGATATGGGCCTCATCCTTGCTCAGCTTGTGGGCGTAGGTGGCGTCGTTGTCATTCTGGGGTTCCGGGGTCAGGCCCCGGGAGTCCAGGGCGGCCAGGGCTTCGACTATGGCGGCACCGCCCATATCGGCGAGCCGATCGTGCAGGCTGCCGCCGGTGTCATCGTCGTGGATCGGAGTGCGATGCTTCATGAGCATGCCACCAGTATCCAGCCCGGCGTCCATCTGCATGATGGTAATGCCGGTTTCTGCATCACCGGCCTCAATGGCCCGGTGGATCGGCGCGGCGCCACGCCAGCGGGGCAGTATGGAGGCGTGAATGTTGAGGCATCCCAGTGGCGGAATGTCCAGTACCGCCTGTGGCAGGATCAGGCCGTAGGCCGCCACTACCATGACATCCGGTGCCAGGTCCCGCAGATGCTGTTGCTCGGCTGGATCTTTCAGGGTGGCGGGCTGATAAACCGGGATGCCGGCATTGACGGCGGTCTGTTTGACCGGGCCGAACTGTTGTTTGCGGCCACGACCGGCGGGCCGGTCCGGCTGGGTATAGACAGCCACGACGTCGTGGCCGGTTTTCAGCAGTGCCCTGAGGGCAACGGCGGCAAAATCGGGTGTTCCGGCAAAGACGATTCGCACAGTTAATTCCTGTTTCTGGCGGCGTTGGCGGTGACAGCAAACGAAAAAACCGGGTGCTTACACCCGGTTCTTCAGGCTCTGACCCGGTGTGGTCAGGCGCTTTTCTTGTGGAGCTTCTCCAGTTTCTTGCGAATCCGGTTGCGCTTGAGGGCGCTCAGGTAATCCACGAACAACTTGCCATTGAGGTGGTCCATCTCGTGCTGGATGCATACTGCCAGCAGGCCGGTGGCCTCCAGCTCGTAAGGCTTGCCGTCGTAATCCAGCGCCTTGATGCGTACATGCTCGATGCGCTCCACATCCTCGTAGAAGCCGGGTACCGAGAGGCAACCTTCCTGCATCGGCTGGTAATCGCCGTCGAGTACTTCCACCCTGGGGTTGATGAACACCCGGGGTTCGCTCTTGTCCTCGGAAAGGTCCATCACGATGATCTGTTCATGGACGTTGACCTGGGTGGCGGCCAGGCCGATACCCGGAGCGTCGTACATGGTTTCGAACATGTCATCGATCAGTTTGCGGTGCCGATCGGTGACTTCTTCCACCGGTTTGGCGATGGTCCGCAACCTGGGGTCCGGATATTCAAGAATGTTCAGAATCATAATTGCCCGTACTTGCCTGAGTTGCCATGATCTCGGGAAGATCTCTGGCTGGTGTCACAAAATGCGATCGCGTACCGCGACTTTTACTCTCTGCTGGCTATCATAATCGGAGCGATAACCCTGTATTCAAGGGAAGACAACCAGATATGGTTCATATTATCCCCTGAAGCCCGATTGAATACAAACTGATCAGGTGATAGCCAGAAACTACTGCAAGAGAAGAATATAAGATCACAATTTCTTTACTTTCCTCTATATTAGGGGAGTCGGGAAGCTTAGCCGCTTTCGCGATACTCTCTCTGTACGGGGGAAGCACGCTTTCAAGGCACGCGCGATGAAGGATTCTACAATGAGGAAACTGCTGTACGCTCTGGCAGCCGTAATGCTGCTGTCCGCCTCCTGGGCACAGGCACAGGGCCCGGAGTTCCGGTCTGATCACCCCGAGCGTTACACCGTGAAAAAGGGGGATACCCTGTGGGATATCTCGTCCCGCTTCCTGAACAACCCCTGGTACTGGCCGGAAATCTGGCACGTGAACCCGCAGGTCAACAACCCTCACCTGATCTACCCGGGGGATGAGCTGGCGCTGGTCTACATCGACGGCAAGCCTCGCCTGACCAAGGCCGGCAGCGGCGTGATCAAGCTCTCCCCGAAGGTGCGCTCTGAAGCGATTGACACGCCGATTCCGGCTATTCCGCTGGATGCCATTGAGAGCTTCCTGACCAAGACCCGGATCGTGTCACAGGAAGAGCTGGAAAGTGCCCCTTACGTGCTCGAAGGCGAGGAAAGTCGCATTGTCACCGGTGCCGGTGACCGGGTGTACGCCCGTGGCGAGGCCCCTGCGCGCAGTGTGGGTATCTTCCGCAAGAGCCGGGCCCATGTGGACCCGGACACCGGCGAGTTCCTGGGTCTGGAAGCCCGCTCCATCGGTGATGGCAATGTCACCGACGAGAAAGGGGATATCCTCACCGTACAGCTCACCAAGACCCGCGAGGAAGTCCGCATCGAGGATCGCCTGCTGGCCCGTGAAGATCGTCGCATCAACACCAGTTTTACGCCCAGCGCACCGGAAGGCGACATTGAAGGTAAAATGATTGCGGTGGAGTCGGGGGTGACCCAGATCGGGCAGTACAATGTGGTGGTGCTGAACCGTGGTGCCCGGGACGGCCTCGAAGTGGGCAATGTGCTGGCTGTACTCAAGGCTGGCAACCAGGCGAAAGATCCGGTAACCGACGAGATCGTTCAGCTTCCGGATGAGCGCGCTGGCCTGCTGATGGTGTTCCAGACCTATGAGAAGCTCAGCTATGGTCTGGTATTGAAGGCGACCCGCGCCCTGTCCATTGGCGACAAGGTCACCAACCCCTGAACGTGACGGGCCCCTTGCCCTGAACCAATGACCGGGCTGCCAGGATGGCAGCCCCTGTTACTACAGGGAGGTTCGCCGTGATCACGGCAACTGCATCCGATTCACCATTCCTGACATCTGCTTCCGCCCCCTGGCTGTTGTTGGCCATGCTGCCCCGCTTCAGTGGCAAGCGCTGGCTGGCGGTCTGCGATTCTTTTGCCGATCCCCGGGAGTTTCTTGAAGCCTCGGCGGCTACTCAAAAATCCTTCGGTGCGGGGCCTGAAGCCCGGGCCCTGATCACCGCGTGGCGGCAGGGGGACCTGACCTTTCCGCCCCTGGCTGACGTGGCCCGGGTTTTCCAGACCTGTCAGGAAAAAGCCATCCGCCTGGTGGGCTGGGGCGAGCCGGACTACCCTGACCCTCTGCGCCATATCCAGGATGCTCCTGCAGTACTGTATGTCCGGGGCCGGGCGGAGCTTCTGTCCCGCCCCCAACTGGCCATCGTCGGCTCCCGCAATGCCACCCGGGCCGGCCTGGACCATGCCTGGCAGTTCGCCGCGGCGCTGGCCCGCAAGGGTTACGGGGTGACCAGCGGCCTGGCCCAGGGGGTTGATGGTGCCGCCCACGCAGGAGCCCTGTCTGCGGGTGGCGATACCGTGGCCGTGGTGGGCACCGGAGTGGATGTCATCTATCCCAGAGGCCATGGCGAGCTGACCCGGCAGATCATCGAACAGGGGGTCCTGGTATCGGAGTATCCGCCGGGCACTGGTCCGAAGTCCGGACACTTTCCCAGACGCAATCGCATCATCAGCGGCCTGAGCCGGGGTATTCTGGTTGTCGAGGCCGGGCTCAGGTCCGGCTCTCTCATAACCGCCCGCCTTGCACTGGAACAGGGTCGGGAGGTGTTCGCCATTCCTGGCTCCATCCATAACCCCCTCGCCCGGGGGTGCCATTCCCTGATCCGCCAGGGCGCGCGACTGGTGGAAACCGTGGACGATATCGAAGAGGAACTGTCCGCGTGGTGGAACGAGCCTGTGATGCCTGAACCCCGCCCCACCCGTAAACCTGCTGCGACGGCGCCAGACCTGTTTTGCGCCGAGCCCGCCACCGCGCCCACACCTGATCATCTGGCGGAGCGGGAAATCGCGGTACTACGGGCTTTAGGGTATGATCCCTGCTCAACCGACCAACTTTGTGCTGCCACGGGGCTGCCCGCCGACCAGCTGATGCAGTCGCTGCTTTTGCTGGAGATGGAGGGGCTGGTGGAGTCGGCGCCCGGAGGGTTCCTGCGGGTGCTGCAGCCACAGGCCTGACGTCTTGCCCTATATCCCGTTGGCAGCGGCTATTATCAGCGGAGTGTCATGACTGCGACCATCAGCCTTGCCACGGATTGGGGCCGCCAGCAGCTGGTCAGGACCGTGACCCGGCACGGCGTTATCGCGTACCCCACTGAAGCGGTATGGGGCCTCGGTTGTAACCCCTGGAGCGAATTTGCCGTTGATACCATACTGGCACTGAAACAGCGGCCCAGACACAAGGGGCTGATCCTGGTGGCGGCTTCGGTGGAGCAGGTGCGCTTCCTGCTGGACCCGCTGCCTGCCAGGCTCCGGCAGCGGGCCGAGCAACACTGGCCGGGGCCGGTGACCTGTGTGTTGCCGGACCTGGCGCAGCAGGTTCCCCAATGGGTGCGGGGTGACCATGATTCCATTGCGGTACGGGTCAGCGCACACCCCCTGGTCCAGCGGCTGTGCAGGGCGGCGGGCATGCCGCTGGTGTCCACCTCCTGCAATCCCGCCGGTCGTGCGCCGGCCAGGACACCCTGGCAGGTCAACCGCTACTTCCCCGCCGGGATTGATCTGATGGTGTCCGGTACCCTGGGACACGCCCGCCGGCCCACTACCATTATCGATATTACCACCGGCCAGACACTGCGATAGGAGGCCCGATGACCGATCCCGCGATGCCGGATTCCGATGCCGTTCACCAGTACCTGCTGAAACTGCAGGAAAGTATTTGCGAGCGGCTGGAAGCCCTGGATGGCAAGGCCCGCTTTGTCACGGATTCCTGGGACCGTCCGGAAGGTGGTGGCGGTATCAGCCGGGTTATCACCGACGGTGGGGTGTTTGAAAAGGGCGGGGTGAATTTTTCCCGGGTGATGGGCGAGCAGATGCCGCCCTCGGCCACGGCCCACCGCCCCCATCTGGCGGGAGCACCCTGGCAGGCCATGGGGGTGTCCCTGGTGATGCACCCGCAGAACCCCTACGTACCCACCTCCCATGCGAATGTCCGGTTCTTCGTTGCCACGCCAAAGGAGGGCGATCCAGTGTGGTGGTTCGGTGGCGGCTATGACCTGACCCCTTACTACGGTTTCGATGAAGACTGCATCCACTGGCACGAAACCGCCCGCAATGCCTGCCGTCCGTTCGGTGCCGATGTGTACAGTCGTTACAAGCAATGGTGTGATGAATATTTCTACCTGAAGCACCGGCAGGAGCCCCGGGGCATAGGCGGATTGTTCTTCGATGACCATAATACCGGCAACTTCGACGATGACTTTGGCCTGATGCAATCAGTGGGCTCCAGTTACATCGCCGCGTACGAGCCGATTGTCCAGCGGCGCAAGGATATCCCCTGGGGTGAACGGGAGCGGGAATTCCAGCTTTACCGCAGGGGGCGCTATGTGGAGTTCAACCTGGTGTATGACCGTGGCACCCTGTTCGGGCTGCAGTCCGGCGGGCGCACGGAATCCATTCTCATGTCCCTGCCGCCGCTGGTGCGCTGGGACTATGACCGTCGCCCGGAGCCGGGCACAGAGGAAGCCCGGCTTACCGAACACTTCCTGACCGGGCGTAACTGGCTGGAGGACGAAGATGCACAATAACCTGTACGCGGTGGTCGGCAACCCCGTCAGCCACAGTAAATCCCCCAGAATCCACAGCCTGTTCGCGGCACAGACCGGCGAACCGGTGGAGTACACGGCCATCCAGGCCCCCCTGGAGGAGTTCGCGGAAACGGTGCGGGAATTCTTCGCCAAGGGTGGCAAGGGCCTGAACGTTACGGTTCCCTTCAAGGAACAGGCCTGGCAGCTGGCGGACCATCGCAGTGGGCGGGCGGAGAAAGCCGGTGCAGCCAATACACTTTACCAGGACGGGCAAGGCCACCTGGTCGCGGACAACACCGATGGGGTGGGCCTGGTCACGGACCTGACCGTAAACGCCGGGGTCAGCCTGGCCGGCCGGCGCGTGCTGGTGCTGGGTGCCGGCGGCGCGGTGCGCGGCGTACTGGGGCCGTTACTGGCGGAAAAGCCCGGAGCGCTGGTAGTTGCCAACCGCACGGTGGTCAAAGCTGAGGGACTGGCTTCCCTGTTTCGCGATGAGGCCGGCGACTCTGAGCTCAGTGCCTGTGGGTTCGCGGCGGCAACAGGTCCGTTCGATATCATTATCAATGGTACCAGTGCGAGCCTTCAGGGCGATTTGCCGCCGGTCGCCCCGGGTGTCGTCTCGTCGTCCACCGTGGTGTACGACATGATGTATGCCGCCGGTGACACGCCGTTCAACGCCTGGGCAAGACAACAGGGCGCCGGCAAGGTGCTGGACGGCCTTGGCATGCTGGTGGAGCAGGCGGCGGAGTCCTTCCGGGTGTGGCGGGATGTGAAGCCGGAAACCGCTTCTGTTATCGCGGAGCTGCGTAACCACTGACAGACGGTTACGCACCGTTACCGTTTGCGGTTTGAGTGAGCGGCCCGGGCCGGAGACACTGGCCTATGCTGTGAGCTGTTTTTTGGGCATCCGTCAATGTCAATATAGGGCACTACATGGATATTCTTACCCTGGTCGGACTGGTGGCGGGCATCGCTATCGTCATTATCGCAATGCTGGCCAATGCCTCGGTGCTGACCTTTCTGAACCTGCCCGGCCTGGCCATTGTGCTGGGGGGGACCTTTGCCGTTACCCTGGTGCGATTCCGCCTGTCCACCGTTACCACATCGGTGAAGCTTGCCATGCGCACGGCGTTTACTGACCGGCTCGATCGCCCCAATGATCTGATCCGCGAAGTGGGTGAGCTGGCCCGGGTGGTGCGCAAGGACGGCATTCTGGGCCTGGAGAGCCACGAAACCGAGAATCCGTTCCTGCAGAAGGCCATCAACCTCTGTGTGGATGGCCATCCACCGGAAATGGTGGAGGAAACCCTGGCCCAGGATATTCAGCAGACCGGCGAGCGCTACGAGGTGGCCGAGCGGGTCTTCCGGGGCATTGGTGATTCCGCACCGGCCATCGGCATGCTGGGCACCCTGGTGGGCCTGGTGCAGATGCTGAATACCCTGGATGATCCGGCTTCTATCGGGCCGGCCATGGCTATCGCCCTGCTCACAACCCTCTACGGGGCCTTTATTGCCCAGCTAATTGCCATCCCCCTGGCGGACAAACTGCAACTGAAGGCGGAGGACGAACGCCGCAACCAGCTGCTGATTGTCACCAGTATCCAGAATATCCTGCGCGGCCAGAATCCACGGGTGATCACCGAGATTCTCTCTTCCTTTGTGCATCCCGGCCAGCAGCCGTCTGCGGAAGCGAGCCAGGAGGCCTGACCGGTGGCACTACGCCCTCTGGCGCCCAGATCCAGGAAAGGTTCCACCGGTGCCCCGGCGTGGATGGTGACCTTTGCGGATCTGGCCACCCTGATGCTGACCTTTTTTATCCTGTTACTGTCATTTGCAGAAATGGATGTGGAAAAGTACCGGGCCATGGCCCAGTCCATGGCGGTTGCTTTTGGCACCGCTAACGTCGTGGCAGAGGATGTCGGGGGTTCGCCGCTGACCCTGATCGAGTCAGACACGGTATCCCTGCCCGAGCCACCGGACAGCCCCAGGGAAGAGGCGGAATTCATCGATGACCGGGGCGCTGCCCCGGAGTTGACCACCATTCCGGAAGGCATCGTTGAACTGTCTCAGCGACTGATTGGTGAGCTTGAGGACGAGGTGGCCGACGAAGCGCTGAGCATCAATTACGATCAGCAACAGGTGGTCATCCGCTTTTCCGAACAGGCTACCTTCAATTCGGGTCAGGCTGAAATAAAATCCGACATGTTGCCCATTATCGACCGGGTCGTTGACGTGGTTTCCCAGTGCATGGGCGATGTCATCGTGGCGGGTTATACCGATGATGTGCCCATCACCAGCAACCGGTTCCGCTCGAACTGGGATTTGTCAGCGGCCCGGGCGGTATCCGTGGTTCACGAGCTGGTGTTGAACCGGCAGATTCCCGCCGAGCGGGTTATTGCCGCCGGACGGGCCGAAACCCAGCCGCTTGCTCCCAACACCAGTGCAGAAAACCGGGCCCTCAACCGCCGGGTGGAAATCTCCATTCGCGAACCCGAATGTGACGATTCGGTATCTACCAGCGACCTTCCCGTGGAAATTCTGCCCTGATATTCCCGGGGGCTAGAACCTAAGACACAATTCGTCTAGGTGGCTTCGGCGACCCGTCGTTATACTATTCGCCCTTTAATTTCTGACATGCTTATAACGAGAGAGACCATGAGCGGACCGGAGAAGCCGAAAGTTATCGGAGAAGAATGGAGCGACGAGCGGGTAAAGAGCTTCCTGTTCCTGAGCCCGTTTGATGCCCGTATCAACCCCGATCACTATGTGCTGATCAAGGCCTATGAAGCCATGCGGGCGGAGGATTTCGAGCGGTTCCTGGGATTCTTCGTGGAAGCTGGCCGGGATATCAATGCACTGGATGAGCACGGTGAGACCATGCTGGACCATGTCGCCCGCCATCGTCGGATGACCGCCTATGCGGATGCATTACGGAGTGCAGGTGCAAAAAAAGCGGCTGAGGTGAAAGCCTGAGCTTTCACGCCCGCCGCGCTTCTGTTCTGATCTGCAGGGCTGGAGGTGAGGTCAGCCGACGTCGACCTCAATGGCTTTGGGCTCCACCGGCTCGACCTTGTTCAGGGTCAGCGACAGTACACCATCCTTGAACTTCGCCTTGATGCTGTCAGCATCCACGTTGTCCGGCAGGGTGAAGCGGCGCATAAAGCTGCCGTAGACCCGTTCGATACGGTGATGTTTGTCGTCGCCGGTTTCTTCCTCCTGCTTGCGTTCACCCTGGATGGTGAGCACGCCGTCATGGACGGTGACTTTTACATCTTCCTTGTTCATGCCGGGTAGTTCGGCATCAATAACGAAAGCCTCTTTGGTCTCCTTGATATCCACGGCCGGTGCCCAGTCATTGCGACGGAACAGGTCCTTGCCTTCCTTGTCGCCATTGGTAGCGGGCAGGCCGAAGTAGCGGTTGTAACGATTGATCAGGTCTTCGAACTCACTGACCGGATTCCAGCGGGTAAGGTTACTCATAATGAAACTCCTCCTTTGAACCTGAATATGACGCTTCTATTCAGCTTCAGTCGCGGAACAGCCCCATCACGATGGCGCCAGTCGGATGGTTATCCGTGAACTTCTGCTGGGATTGAATCTAGGTGCGGATCGGGGATTTTCAAGCGTTGTTCTGGTTATTTTTTGATCTGGATCAGGTTGGGGGTTAATGCTGTGGGTCTGGTGGTCTGTAGCCTGGTGGGTTCGGGGTGATACGGGGCCGGGACGGGTCTTCCGGAACGAAAAACTTGCGTTTTCCTGACTGTTCCGGAAGACCCGTCCCGGCCCCGTATCGGCTGAATAGCAGTGATGACGCCTGTGGGCGCTACTCGACGTCAAGGATTATTTCTTACTGCTCAGTCAGGTAGTCGTCCTTCAGCTTCACGTAATTGGCAGCCGTGTACTTGAAGAAGGTTTTCTCCTTGTCGGTCAGCGCCCGGGCCTTTTTGCAGGGGGAGCCAACGTACAGGTGGCCGGATTCCAGGGTCTTGCCGGGCGGGACGAGACAGCCGGCGGCGATGATGACGTCGTCTTCCACCACGGCACCGTCCATAATGATGGCACCCATCCCCACGAGCACACGACTGCCGATCGTCGCGCCGTGAATCAGTGCCTTGTGGCCCACGGTGACGTCATCGCCCAGGGTGGTGGGCCAGCCGCCGGGGTTGTAGTCGGAAGCGTGGGTAATGTGGATGACGGTACCGTCCTGGATGCTGCAGCGGTTACCAATGCGGATCTGGTGCATGTCGCCGCGTACCACCGTCATGGGCCAGACGGAGCCGTCGTCGCCCATTTCCACGTCGCCGATGACGACCGCGGACTCATCCACCCATGCCCGGGCACCGAATTTTGGGGTGTAACCCTTGTGAGAACGTATGTTCGCCATTACATACACCTATTAGCCAGGAGGTTTGTCGGGGATTATCTTCACAGATAAACCTGACAATATCACGGGTGGCGGTATTGCAAGGTTAGCCTTGGTGGTATCAGAAATGCCGGAAGGACAGGTATGGGGGAGTATTTTCGCAGCAGCGACAGGAAGTCGCGGTGCAAGGTCGGTCCAGGGATGGACCGTGAATTGCGGCGGAGAAAATACTCCCCCATACCTGGCCCGCCCCTGAAGTCACAGGTTGCCTGAACTTCAACATCCAAATTCGTCAGTACAGAAGAGGCCAAATGAACAACCCACTGCTCACAGAAGAACTGCTCCCCAGCTTCGATCACATCCGTGTCGAACACATGGAGCCGGCCATTGACCAGATTCTCAGCGACAACCGCGTCCAGATCCAGGACCTGGCCAGCCAGGACGATCCCACCTGGGATACCCTGGTGCAGCCCATGCAGTCCCTGGACGACCGGCTCAACAACGCCTGGTCGGTCATTTCTCACCTCAATGGCGTGATGAATAACGAGGAGATCCGCGCGGTCCACAAGCGCTGCCTGGAGAAGCTGACCGAATATGGCACCGAGGTTAGCCAGAACGAGCAGCTGTGCGCCGCCTTCAAGAAAGTGGCAGACCGACCGGATTTCAGGGAACTCAGCGAAGCCCAGCAGAAGATGGTGAACAACACCCTGCGGGATTTTCACCTGGGTGGTGTTGACTTGCCGGCAGACAAGAAGAAAACCTTCGCCAACCTGTCCCGGGAGCTGGCTGACCTGTCCAGTCGTTTCAGTGACAACGTACTGGACGCCACCCAGAACTGGTTCAAACACATTACCGACGAGAAGGATCTGTCCGGCGTCCCGGAATCCGCCCTCGATGGCGCCCGCCAGGCGGCAAAGCAGAAAGAGCTGGACGGGTTTGTGATTACCCTGGATTTCCCCAGCTTCTTCCCGGTGATGACCTACTGCGACAACCGGGAACTGCGCCGGGAAGTCTATGAAGCCTTTGTTACCCGGGCATCCGACATGGGCCCGGATGCTGGCAAGTGGGACAATACCCCGATTATGGCGGAGATCCTCAAGCGCCGGCATGCCCAGTCGAAGCTGCTGGGCTTCAATAACTACGCCGAGCGATCCCTGGCTACCAAGATGGCGTCCAGCGTGGATGAGGTGCTGGAGTTCCTGCACCAGCTGGCGGCGAAATCAAAGCCTGTGGCCGAGAAGGAAGTGGCTGAGCTGAAGGCTTTCGCGAAGGATGAATATGGCGTGGAGGACCTGCAGGCCTGGGACATCGGTTATTACAGCGAGAAGCTGCGCCAGAAGCGCTATGACATTTCCCCGGAAACCCTGCGTCCCTGGTTCCCGGCCGAGCGGGTGATTTCGGGTATGTTCCAGGTCACCGAGAAGCTGTTCGGCGTCCAGATCGAACAGCAGCCGCAGGTGGAAACCTGGCACAAGGATGCCACCGCCTACCGTATCTCCCGCAATGGCGAGGATGTCGCCTGGTTCTACCTTGACCCCTATGCCCGCCAGGGTAAGCGCGGCGGCGCCTGGATGGCGGACTGCCGGGTAAGGTGGGAAAACCAGCGTGGCCACTTGCAGCTGCCGGTGGCCTTCCTCACCTGCAACTTCACCCCGCCGGTGGAAGGCAAGCCGTCCCTTCTGACCCATGACGAAGTCACCACCCTCTTTCACGAATTCGGCCATGGACTGCACCACATGCTCACCCAGGTGGACGTGGCGGATGTCTCCGGTATCAATGGCGTCGCCTGGGATGCGGTGGAGCTGCCCAGCCAGTTCCTGGAAAACTGGTGCTGGAACCCGGAATCCCTGGAGCTGATCGCCGCCCATCACGAGACTGGCGAGCCCCTGCCCCAGGATCTGCTGGACAAGATGCTGGCTGCGAAGAACTTCCAGGCAGGCATGCAGATGGTTCGGCAGCTGGAGTTCTCCCTGTTCGATTTCCGCCTACACGCGGAATTCACCGAGGAGGCGCCCACCAATCCGCTGGAGATGCACCGGGAGGTCCGCAAGGAAATCGCGGTGGTGGAGTCACCTGAGTTTAACCGGTTCCCCAACGCATTCTCCCATATCTTCGCTGGTGGTTATGCGGCCGGTTATTACAGCTACAAGTGGGCGGAAGTACTGGCGGCCGATGCCTTTTCGCTGTTTGAGGAGAACGGTATCTTCGACCCGGAGACCGGCCATTCTTTCCGGGAGAATATCCTGGAAATGGGCGGTTCCCGGGAGCCGGCGGAGTTGTTCAAGGCGTTCCGTGGCCGTGACCCGGATGTGGACGCCCTGCTCCGCCAGTCCGGTATTACCGACCACGATCACGCAGCCTGAGGAGTCAGCCTGATGGCCCGTACATCGAAACGTTTTATCGCCGGGGCCGTGTGCCCCCGGTGCGCGGCCATGGATCGGCTGACCATGTTCACCGATGACACCGGCGTTCAGCACCGGGAGTGTGTGTCATGCGGGTTTACCGACAGCCAGGGGGGTGACGGTCCTTCTGGCAATCCCGAGCTGGAGACGCGGGTGAACAAGCGGACTAATGAGGAGGACCATACGGTCAAGCAGGTGGTTTTCTTCAAGGCCCGTTCAGAAGACTGACCCGTTGCCTGACCGGTATTAGCCTGCAAGTTCTCTGGGGCTCAAGGGTCCGGGTGGGAGTTCCGAAACGAAAACCCTGTTTTCTGACTGTTTCGGAACCCCCACCCGGACCCTTTCGTTTTCGCTTTTTGAATATCGCCTTGGTAGCTCTTATGGCTTGCGGCCTGCGTGGAGTCCGTCGTGAGGGTTTGGTGGGGTAGTTTCCAAACAGTCAGAAAACAGGGTTTTCGTTTGGAAACTACCCCACCAAACCCTCACCGCCCCCATAACTAGCGAACTGCCAAGCGATTTAGAGCACCATGGCGGCCAACCACCCAAACACCAGCAAAGGCAGGTTATAGTGCAGGAAAGTGGGCACAACTGTATCCCAGATATGGTTGTGCTGCCCGTCGACGTTCAGACCGGCTGTGGGCCCGAGGGTGGAGTCAGACGCCGGTGAACCGGCATCACCCAGGGCACCGGCAGTACCCACCAGGGCAACGATGGCCAGTGGGCTGAAACCCAGTTCCAGGGCCAGGGGTACATAGAGTGCCGCGATAATCGGAATGGTCGAGAACGACGACCCGATACCCATGGTGATCAGCAGACCCACCAGCAGCATCAGGAAGGCTGCCAGCGCCTTGTTATCCCCGATGGCTGCCACCGAACCCTGCACCAGGGCGGCGATCTCGCCGGTTTCCCGCATTACTTCGGCAAAACCGTTGGCGGCGATCATGATGAAACCGATCATGGCCAGCATTTTCATGCCTTCGGTGAACAGGTCGTCCGACTCCTTCCAGCGCACCACGCCAGACAGGTTGAACAGCACGAAGCCGGTCAGGGCACCGAGGATCATCGAGCCCAGCCACAACTGGACCACAAAGGCCGCCGCAATCGCCACCAGGGCCATGAACAGGGTCCAGCTGTTGTAACGGGTATCGACCCGCTCGGTCTGTTCAATTTTTGAAAGGTCGTACTTGCGGTCGCCCCGATAGCTGAAAAATACCGCAACCAGCAGACCCACCAGCATGCCCAGTGCAGGCAATGCCATGGCCGACATAACGTTCAGACCATCGGTAACTATGCCGTTATCGCTGACATTGGCCAGCAGGATCTCGTTAAGGTAGATGCCGCCGAAGCCTACCGGCAGGAACATGTACGGCGTGATCAGGCCAAACGTCAGTACACAGGCCACCAGCCGCCGGTCCAGGTTGAGCTTCGCCATCACGTACAGCAATGGCGGCACAATCAGCGGGATGAATGCGATATGGATCGGCAGGATATTCTGGGAGGACATGGCCACCGCGAGCAGCAGGCCGATGATCAGGAAACGGACGCCCCTGGTGGCGACGCCTCTGGCATCACTGCTGTCCTGGCGGCCCACCATTGCCAGTGCCCGGTCCGCCAGGGCATGGGCCAGGCCGGACTTGCCGATGGCAACGGCGAAAGCGCCCAGGGTGGCGTAGGACAGGGCCACGGTGGCACCTCCGCCAAGGCCACTGTTGAAGGCCTCGATGGTGGCTTCCAGTGACATGCCGCCAATCAGGCCCCCGGTGATGGCGCCGATGATAAGGGCAACAACAACGTGAATGCGTAGCAGGCTCAGTACGAGCATGACGACGACCGCAGCGACAACGGCGTTCATGGTAAGACTCCGTGACAGGCGAAAGCCCTTTTGGGGCTTTATGCGCGTTTGATGACAGTTCGGACAGGTTCGGAAGGGGCGCTAATTTGCAGGAAACCGACAGCAGAGTCAAAACTGCCCGGGCTCAAGGCGCCCGGGCACCAGGGATCAATCACTTATCCGGGTGAATCGGGGCACCTGCTCGCCAGCAACCTCAACAGATTCCGTGAACATGTCCAGCGGGCGGACCCAGAGGCTATGGTCACCGTACAGGCAACGGTAGACCACCAGCCACTCTTCAGTCTCGCTGTGGCGGGCGGTACCAAGTACCTGGTAGTCCTTGCCCTTGTAGTGCCGGTAGCGTCCCGGTTCGACAGTTCTGCTCATACGGGTACCTCAGTTCTTGAGCTTGTAACGGCCCGGTCCCAGGAAGATCAGCGCCAGTGCGGTGAACAGGAAGAACCCCTGGAGTTCCAGGGCCCAGCCGCCGTTGCCACCGAGCTTCAGCAATTCATGGGTGTGTACCAGGGCTATGGCCACCAGCATGTTGAAGACGATCAGCAAGGCGCCTATGCGGGTGTGATAGCCCAGGATCACCATCAGTGGAGCCAGCAGCTCACCGATAAATACACCATAGGCGAAGAATGCCGGAATGCCATGGCTGGTCAGCAGTCCCTCGATAAAGCCGGTGCCGTTGAGAAGCTTGCTGATGCCGTGGAACAGCAACAGCGCCCCCAGGGTCAGGCGAAGGATCAGCTTTCCGAGATCGGCATTTTCCATGGTCAGGGTACTCCGTAGATAAGGTGTAAGTGGCGGCACAGCGGGACTTTATGGCTCCGGTGCTGGCTGAATGCCCGCAAGCTTACCGCTGACCGGGGCTGGGGCCAAGGTTGGGTCGTGTCAGAGGGAAACAGGGTCACACTGTATGGTCCGATATCCGTGACCGGTGGTTCAGGGCAGCAGGGTGAAGCGGATGTGGTTGCGGGTCAGCAGGTTTTCCCAGTACTCCCGCATCCAGGCATGGGCGGCCTTGCGCAGTTCCGTCACGAAGGGGTCCAGGTTCAGCTCGTAGTAATCGGGCGAACCGGCCAGGTTGAGCACGGTCAGGGTAATGGACTCATCCAGCTCGTTGGCGAAGGGTTCACCGATCAGCTGGTGGGCCAGCAGGTTGGCCTGCGTGGCTTCCAGGTCCACCAGATTGCTACGCCGGGTCGACAGGTTGTTCTCGTACATCTCCTCCATCAGGCGATGGCAGAGATACGCCTTGACCAGCAGGCCGTCCAGGCCGTCGTATCGGGTCAGTATCAGCGACGGTTGGGTGAAGTAGCGAATGGCGGTCTGGATGAAAGGGTCGAACAGCCGGCGCCGGCCGGACTTGCAGGCACAGTCATCAATACAGTCGATCAGGCGGGGGGCCATTTCGATGTATTCGATGGCGAACCGGAACAGGCAGACGGCAGGCTGGTAGCCTTCAATAGTCACGCTGGCGGGCAGATGCTCTGCCTTTTCGCGCATCTGGCGGAGAAACTCACCGGAATGGGCTTCCTGCCGACGGGCCTGATCAATGATGTTCAATACTGCCTCTGGAGTCATGTCAGACAATGCCGGGTTTGCTGGGTATCGCAGGGTATCCGGCGCCGGACGCCCCTTGATTTGCAGTGTAGTTGAGATTTGAAGGTGTGCGGACGGGATTAATAATCACTCATGTCGGAACCATGACCGGTTTCGTGTCCGCACCATGAACACGGTCGCCATACTGCCAGCCCTGGCCAGCATGAGCATGATCAGGGCAAACCAGAGCCCGTGATTTCCCAGGCCTGTGGTCAGCCACCAGACGGGCAGAAATACCACCAGCGCGGAAAACAGCATGGTGTTCTGCATGTCGCGGGTACGGGTTGCACCGATAAAAATGCCGTCGAACAGATAGCCCCAGACCGCCGTAAAGGGTAGCAGCCATAGCCAGGGCAGGAACTGGCGGGCAGTGGTCCGCACTTCCTCGATGCTGGTCAGCAGACCGATAAGCCAGTGACCGCCGGCAACAAACACCATGGTCAGCACCAGCGAGCCGATCAGCGACCATCGTGCGGCGGTACGGCAGGCCACCAGGAATCGCCGGTGCGAGCCGCCGCCGACGGCCTGTCCGACCATGGCCTCTGCAGCATTGGCGAAACCGTCCAGTCCGTTGGAGATGACCAGCAGGAACGTCAGCAGCACAGCGTTGGCGGCGAGGATGATCTCCCCCTGCCGGGCTCCCTGGGCGGTAAAGAAAGCCAGCACCAGCAGCAGTGCAATAGTGCGCACCATAAGGTAGCGATTGACCCGGATCAGTGCCAGGTAATCCGGCATCCGGCCCAGCAGGGCGCGAAACGATGCACGATGGTCAGGGAGCCGTTGCCAGACCAGCCACAGGCCCAGTCCTGCGGCGGAATACTCGGCCATGACGGTCGCCATGGCCACCCCCCGGCTGTTCCATCCGAGCAGGGTAACGAACAACACATCCAGGATGATGTTCATGCCGTTGGCGGCGATCAGCATGATCATCGGCCCCCGGGGCAACTGGCAACCTATGAGCCAGCCCACCAGGGTATACTGGGCCAGCACCGCCGGCGCGCTCCATATGCGAATGGCTGCGTATTCCGCCGCCAGTTGCGCCACCTGCGGCCCCGGGTTCATCAGGTCCAGGCCGATTCGGATCAGTGGCGACTGCAGTGCAATCAGGATCAGCGCGATGGCCAGTGCCAGCAGCAGCGAGCGTAGCAGCAACGCGGTCTGGGCTGTGGCGTCACGCCGGCCGTAAGCCTGGGCGGCAAGGCCGGTGGTGCCCATGCGCATAAAGCCGAAGGACCAGTAAAGGATGCTGAACAGGTTGGCACCGACCGCCACGGCGCCCAGGTAAACAGGGCTTTGCAGGTGGCCCAGGACCGCAGTATCCACCAGCCCCAGCAGAGGGACAGTCAGGTTTGTCAGCATCAGTGGCCATGCCAGGCGCCATAGATGACGATCAGCTCGGGTAAGCTGATACCGGATCAATCGGGTCATATTGGCTGTACGGCCTGAGCGCAATGATTTATGTCAAATAATACTAAGCTTATAACTATAAAATTTTTCAAAATGTGCCCAAGTTTTTGAGTGTCAGCTAACTCTCTGTCTATACTGGGTTCTGGTTATCCGTGAACAGACTTCCCGGCATCACCGGTTGCGTGTGCGAGCGCTACTGGGTTTTCTGACGCCCGGGGGGACGTACTTCCTTCATTGTTATGGAAGTGTCACGCAGATCCGCCAGACATGACAGGTAGCAGTCGCAGGAAAGACGGCTCAAATGCGTGTCTGTCATGAACAAGAACAACATTCTGTGGAGACGCGGTATGCACGTGCACGTTAAACGGGCAGGTGCCCTTATTGCGGGAACATTATTGTCTGCGCCGGCTCTGGCTGCCTGGACAATAAACATGTCCCCCGGGGCCACCGAAACGAGTAACCAGGTCTTTGACCTTCACATGACCATTCTATGGATCTGCGTCGCCATTGGCGTCGTGGTTTTCGGGGTCATGTTCTGGTCAATCTTTGCCCACCGTAAGTCCAAAGGGCATCAGCCGGCCCATTTCCACGAGAATACCGTCGTGGAAATACTCTGGACCATTATACCCTTTGCCATCCTGGTCATCATGGCCATTCCCGCGACTGCCACCCTGGTGGATATGTATGACACCACGGAAGCCGAGGTGGACATCAAGGTCACCGGCTATCAATGGCGCTGGCGTTACGAATATCTCGAGAATCCCGGTACCGAGGGTGATCCTGAATTCGGCTTCTTCTCCAACCTGGCTACGTCAAAGGATGAAATCTACAATCGGATGGACAAGGAGGAAGACTACCTCCTGGACGTGGACAATCCCATGGTTGTGCCAGTGGGCAAGAAGGTCCGGCTGCTTCTGACGGCCAATGATGTCATCCATTCCTGGTGGGTTCCTGAATTTGCCATCAAGAAAGACGCCATCCCCGGTTTTATCAACGAGGTCTGGTTCAAGGTGGATGAGCCCGGCACCTACCGTGGTCAGTGTACAGAGCTCTGCGGCAAGGACCACGGCTTCATGCCGGTGGTTGTGGAGGCGATTCCCCAGGATGAATACGATCAGTGGGTAGCGGACCAGCGCGAAACGGCCGAAAAAGAGCGTGAGCTGACCGAGAAGGACTGGACCCTGGAAGAACTGGTTGAGCGTGGCGAGCGCGTATACGCCTCCTCATGCGCAGCCTGTCATGGCGACGATGGTTCCGGCGGCGGTGGCTTCCCGTCACTGCGGGGTACCCAGATCGTAACCGAAGACGTGGACGCTCATATGGATGTTGTCATCAACGGCGTCAGTGGCACGGCCATGCAGGCCTTTGGTACGCAGCTCAGTGAGGCGGACCTCGCAGCGGTCATTACCTACGAGCGGAATGCCTGGGGTAATAACACGGAAGAAATGGTGACGCCGAAGGAAGTCTTCGACTACAAGAATCAATAAGAGACAGCCGGACGGTGGGCTGTGCCCACCGTCAGGTTCGCCAGATAACAAACACGCCAGCTACAAGAAACAGGCGGCAACGGGGGTTTCAAATGAGTGCGGTCGCAGATACCCACGCCCAGGACCACCATCATGGTCCCGCCAAGGGCATTACCCGGTGGCTGTTAACCACCAACCATAAAGACATCGGGTCCATGTACCTGATCTTCAGCTTCGCCATGTTCCTGCTCGGGGGCAGTATGGCGATGGTGATCCGGGCGGAACTTTTCCAGCCCGGCCTGCAGATCGTGGAACCGGAATTCTTCAACCAGATGACCACCATGCACGGGCTTATCATGGTGTTTGGTGCGGTCATGCCGGCTTTTGTGGGGCTGGCCAACTGGATGTTGCCACTGATGGTGGGCGCGCCGGATATGGCCCTGCCACGGATGAACAACTGGAGTTTCTGGCTGCTGCCCGCCGCGTTCCTGATGCTGGTGTCCACCCTGTTCATGCAGGGAGGTGCCCCCAACTTCGGCTGGACCTTCTACGCGCCCCTGTCGACGACCTACGGACCACCGAGTACCACCTTCTTTATCTTTGCGATCCATATCATGGGTGTGTCGTCCATCATGGGCGCCATCAACGTGATTGCCACCATCCTCAATATGCGGGCGCCGGGGATGACCCTGATGAAGATGCCCCTGTTTGTCTGGACCTGGCTGATCACCGCCTTCCTGCTGATTGCCGTCATGCCGGTACTGGCAGGTGTGGTGACGATGATGCTGATGGACATCAACTTCGGCACTTCCTTCTTTGATGCCGCCGGTGGTGGTGACCCGGTGCTGTTCCAGCATGTGTTCTGGTTCTTCGGTCACCCCGAGGTGTACATCATGATCCTGCCGGCCTTTGGTGTGGTGTCTCACATCATCCCGGCGTTCGCTCGCAAGAAACTGTTTGGCTATGCGTCCATGGTCTACGCCGTGGGTGCCATTGCCCTGCTGTCCTTCCTGGTCTGGGCGCATCACATGTTTACCGTGGGCATCCCCATCTTCGGGCAGCTGTTCTTCATGTACGCCACCATGCTGATAGCCGTACCTACCGGGGTGAAGGTGTTCAACTGGGTTGCCACCATGTTCCGCGGCTCCATGACCTTTGAGGCCCCCATGCTGTTCTCGGTGGCCTTTGTCATACTGTTCACCATTGGCGGTTTCTCCGGACTGATGCTGGCCATCGCGCCGGCGGACTTCCAGTACCACGACACCTACTTTGTGGTTGCTCACTTCCACTACGTGCTGGTACCGGGTGCGATTTTCGGCATCTTTGCCGCCGCATACTACTGGCTGCCCAAGTGGACTGGCACCATGTACGACGAGACCCTGGCCAAGACCCATTTCTGGCTGTCGTTCGTGGGCATGAACCTGGCGTTCTTCCCCATGCACTTCCTCGGTCTCGCCGGCATGCCCCGTCGTATCCCGGATTACGCCCTGCAGTTCGCCGATTTCAACATGATCTCCAGTATCGGGGCGTTCATGTTCGGTGTTACCCAGTTGCTGTTCCTGTTTATTGTGGTGAAGTGCGCCCGGGGCAATGGTGAGAAAGCGTCTGCCAAACCCTGGGAAGGTGCTGAAGGCCTGGAGTGGACGGTACCGTCGCCCGCCCCTTACCACACCTTTGCGACACCGCCGGAAGTCAAGTGAGTGCCCGCCCCGGTGCCGCCGCTGGCGGGTGCCGGGGCTGCCCCGGACAGCGAGTGAACTGACAACAATAAACGAGAACGGACAGGCCATCGGAGCGGCCTCTGGAGACGAGCATGGCGAACAACCAGACGTACTACGTACCTGAACAGAGCAAGTGGCCCATCGTGGCCACGATCGGGATGTTCCTCACCCTCTACGGCGTGGCCTCGGTGATGGTAAACGGGTCCCAGGGGGAATCCACCAGCGGATCCTGGTTTATTTTCCTTATCGGCGCCGTCGTCATGGCCTACATGCTGTTTGGCTGGTTCGGATCGGTGATCCGGGAGAGTCGGGCAGGGCTCTACAGTCCTCAGATGGACCGATCGTTCCGCTGGGGTATGAGCTGGTTCATCTTTTCGGAAGTGATGTTTTTCGCGGCGTTTTTCGGGGCGCTCTTCTATGCCCGCGTATTTGTGGTGCCCTGGCTGGGAGGTACGGGGGACAAGGGTTCCAGCGCCATGCTCTGGGAAGGGTTCCAGGCAACGTGGCCTCTGATCAATAACCCCGATCCGGAGGCTTACCCGGCGCCGGAGGGTGTCATCGGCGCCTGGGGCCTGCCCCTGGTGAACACCATCCTGCTGGTTACTTCATCCTTCACGGTGACGGTGGCCCACCATGCGCTCAAGGAAGACAATCGCAAGAAGGTGAAAATCTGGCTTGGTGCCACCATTGTTCTGGCCCTGGTCTTCCTGGGCCTGCAGGCGGAAGAGTACGTCCATGCCTACCAGGACCTGAACCTGACCCTGCAGTCCGGTATCTATGGCAGCACCTTCTTCATGCTTACCGGGTTTCACGGGGCCCACGTGATCCTGGGTACGATCATTCTGATCGTGATGTTCCTCCGCATTCAGAAAGGCCATTTTACCGGGGACAATCACTTCGGGTTCGAGGCGGCCAGCTGGTACTGGCACTTCGTGGACGTGGTCTGGCTGGGACTGTTTGTGTTTGTCTATGTGATCTGACGATCCTGGCTCCGGGCGGGATACCCGGAGCCTCCTCCGGACCTTCCGGGCGCCCGGAGACCGTTCAGTGATAGGGTGTCGGGTTCAGGTCCAGACCGCCCTGCCAGAGCGCCAGCAGGATGACTGCGAGCAACAGTACGCTAAGCGCTACCCTGATCGCCAGTGAGTTCACCACCCGCCGCCGGCCTCCGTCGTCCCTGATCAGAAAGAACAAACCACTGAACAGACTGACGATAACGGCCAGCATCAGTACCACGATCAGGATTTTGAGAAGCATGAGCCTCGTCCCCGCTTTGGAAGGTCTTTATTATTGTCTGCATGAAGGCAATGAACCTGTGACTATAACAGAGCATGTCTGAACATGAATCCCGCCGTCGGGTATGGGCGCCCGACTGGCGACTGTTGTTGTTTGCCGGCGCTTTTCTGCCGGTTCTGCTGGGCCTCGGCTTCTGGCAGCTGGACCGGGCGGATGAGAAGCACCGATTGCTGGCCCAGTGGGAGGATCCTGCCGGGGCCGTTGACTGGCACCAGGTGGCCGATACTGACCCGCTAACGGGTCAGCCGGTCACGGTCAGTGGGCGATACCGTTCCACCACATGGCTGCTGGATAACCGCACCCGCGATGGTATTCCCGGCTATGAGGTGCTGACCCTGTTTCAACCCGGGAAAGGGCCGCCGGTAGTCGTCAACCGGGGCTGGATAGCGGCCGAACGGAAACGGTCAGAACTACCTCAGGTGAAGACGCCGGAGGACGAGGTTTCGTTACTCGGGCGTATCGCGGCCTACCCGGAGCCACCGGTGCTGGCCGGCGAACCTGCGGCCGAGCCGGCCGCCGGCACCGGGCCGCAGCGGGTGCAGGCGCTGCCCAGAGAAGTCGCAGCAGCCACTGAACCGGCCATGGCAAGGAACATCCTGAAACTGGATGACAGTAATCAACCGGGTGCCTTCCGGGCGGACTGGGAACCGGATATGATGGGACCTCAGACTCACTATGGTTATGCCCTGCAATGGTTTTCCCTGGCAGCGGCGCTCATCATACTGACAATAATAGCGAGCTATCGTAAGCAGGAGTCCTGAATGACTGACACCACTGCCGAGTTACAGGAAGCCGAGCCGACCCCGGAACAGGTCCGTCGCGGACGTCGCACCGCCCTGCTGCTGTTTGCCATTGGCTTCGGCCCCATGATCTTCGCCACCATCATGTATTACACCGGCTGGCTCCATCCGGAAACCCGCAGCAACCACGGCGAGCTGATCCAGCCGGCCGTGCCGGTGGCCGAACTGCATCTGCTGGATGGGGACGGTACCCCGCTTGAAAGCCGGTTCGGGCCCCAGTTGCAGGAGCCGAAATGGCTGCTGATCGTGACCGCCCGGACCTGTGGTGCCGATTGTGAAGAACTGCTCTACCTGTCCCGCCAGGTGAATATCGCTCTCGGCAAGCACGCCAATCGGGTTGGTCGAGCCGCCTGGCTTGGCGAGGTTCCCCCGGCACTGCAGCAACGCTGGGGAACGGACTACCGTTCCATGGAGCGGTTGCAGGTTGCCCCGGGGACGACGCCCTCGTGGCCACCCCAGGCGGATCCCGCCGATGCGCCCGGTATTCTGGTGGTAGACCCGTTCGGTAATGTCATGATGCATTACGACAACGGGCACACCGGCAAGGAGATGCTCGAGGACCTCAAGCACCTGATGAAACTGTCCCAGATAGGCTAGCGGCCTGGCCGGGCATTGTCCCCGGGCCAATCAGACAAGGTAACGGATCGTGCAAGAACAACAACAAGTCACCCGGACCCAACAAAGCAGCGCCCACCGTGTCATGGCGCGGTGGGCGTTGGTTGCCACCCTGTTTACCGTCATTGTGGTGATGCTGGGCGCCTGGACCCGGCTGGTGGATGCGGGTCTTGGCTGTCCGGACTGGCCCGGTTGCTACGGTTTTCTGACCGTTCCCCAGAGTGAGTCCAGTATTGCCATGGCCAATGCCCGCTTCCCCGATTCGCCGGTGGATGTCTCCAAGGGCTGGCCGGAGATGATACACCGGTATGCCGCCGGCACTCTGGGGCTGATTGTCTTCGGCATTGCGGCCTACGCGGTCCGGCATCGCCGTGAGGGGATACCGGTCAGGCTGCCCCTGTTCATAGCCGGATTTATTGTACTGCAGGCCCTGTTCGGGATGTGGACGGTGACCCTTCAGTTGTGGCCAAAGGTAGTCGCGCTGCACCTGCTGGGGGGCTTCACCACGTTGAGTCTGCTTACCTTGCTGACATTGCGGCTGCGGGGCCGCCGCAAATTCCTTGCCGCGGACCGTGCCAGTGCGGTAGCCCGGTTGCGACCCTGGCTCTATGGTGGCCTGGCGCTGGTCATCCTGCAGATTGCCCTCGGGGCGTGGACTGCAGCGAACTATGCGGCCGTGGCCTGCACCGATCTGCCCACCTGTCAGGGCCAGTGGTGGCCAGAGAACATGGACTTCCGCCATGGCTTTGACCTGCTTCAAACCATTGGTCCCAACTACCTCGGCGGCCAGCTTACCGCGGACGGACGGGTCGCCATCCACGTAACCCACCGTCTGGGGGCCGTGATTGTACTCGCCTACTTCAGTCTGTTGCTGCTGGCCCTCTGGCGCCATACCCGGAATGCACCCGCACGGTCCATGGTGCTCTTGACCGCCGGGGCCCTTGTCATGCAGATTGGCCTCGGAATCGCCAATATTGTTTTCCATATTCCGCTTTCGGTAGCCGTGGCCCATAACGCCATGGGAGCCGGTCTGTTACTGACCGTGATTCACATGCTATGGCAGGTTCACGGATATGCACGCCAGCCGGTCGCAGAACCGGCGCAAACAACAACAAATCGCGAGGTACCCGCATGACTGACCAGGCCAAGGCCCTGACGGCCAGCCCGACCGCAACCCGGTCGGTTTCCTGGCGTGACTTTCTGGAGCTGACCAAGCCCCGGGTGGTGGCGCTGATGATCCTGACAGCGGTTATCGGCATGCTGCTCGCCGCGCCGGGTATACCGGGCTGGGAAGTACTGCTCTTTGGCAATGTCGGTATCGCCCTGCTGGCCGGTGCGGCGGCCGTGGTGAACCACGTGGTGGACCAGAAGATTGATACCGTCATGGCCCGTACCCGCCGCCGACCGGTGGCTACCGGTCGGGTCAGTCAGGTGGACGCCTTGCTGTTCGCTGCGGTTCTGGCGCTGGCAGGCATGATGATCCTGATGTGGCAGGTCAATGCCCTGACCGCCTGGCTGACCCTGGCATCGCTGGTAGGTTATGCCGGCGTCTATACCCTCTTCCTCAAGCGGGCCACCCCCCAGAACATCGTGATCGGCGGTCTTGCGGGCGCCATGCCCCCATTGCTTGGCTGGACGGCGGTCACCAATCAGGTGGAGGGTCATGCCCTGCTGCTGGTGCTGATTATTTTCGCCTGGACACCACCGCATTTCTGGGCCCTGGCGATCCATCGCAAGGAGGAGTACGCCAAGGCCGGTATCCCGATGCTGCCGGTGACCCATGGTAACCGCTACACCGAACTGCATATTCTCCTCTATACCCTCATGCTGCTGGCGGTGACCCTGCTACCTTTTGCCACAGGCATGTCAGGATGGATCTATCTGGCCGGCGCCATGGCACTTGGGTTACGCTTCCTCCAGTACTCGGTGCGCCTGCTCAGGGGCGATGATCGCCGGGTGGCGCTGGCAACCTTCAAATACTCCATAACCTATCTGATGGCCCTGTTCGTGGTGTTGCTGGTCGATCACTTTTTCTATTTCTGATGTTCCAGCGGCCCTTCCGGGGGCCGCCTGTGATCACTGACAGGAGATTTCATGAACCGCTCGGTCCGGCGCACGCTGGTGCTGCTACTGCTTGTTGTTGCCGCTATTTTCTCACTTGTCATCTACCAGCAGATGCGTATGCAGGCCCAGGAACCGGAACCTGCCCCTGACCTCAGCGCCATGAATACCTATGTCTACGAAGAACCCCGGGCGCTGGCGGAATTTACCCTGACCAGCGAGCAGGGTGAAGAAATGACCCGCCAGGACCTGCAGGGCCGCTGGACGTTTGTGTTTGTTGGTTACACCAATTGCCCGGATATCTGCCCGGCCACCATGGCCACCCTGCGCCAGGCTGACAGCCGCATGCCGGCAGAACTGCCACAGCCGGATTATCTGCTGGTAAGCGCAGACCCGGAACGGGATACGCCCAAGCAATTGCGGGATTACCTGGGGTTCTTTGGCGAGGATTTCCACGGGCTGACCGGTGATATCGAGGTGCTGCGGGAGCTGGCGAAAAGCGTAGGGGCCGTTTTTGTTCACCGTGATGACGGCGAGGGCAATAACCTGGTGGATCACAGTGGCCACCTGGCGCTGATCAATCCGGAGGGCGAGATGGCAGCTGTGATCCAGCCACCCCACGATCCGGAAAAACTGGTGAAAGCCTACCGCGAAATCTACGAATGGACCCGACAGAACCAGGCCCGCTCTGGCTGAGGGTCCTATAACAAGAGCGCCCGGATGGGCGCACTATAACGAGGAAAACCATGCTATACGTACGTGCGATTCTGAACGTGAAACCTGACCAGCGTGACACTCTTATAGAAGCAGCGAAGCCCTGCATCGAGGCCACTCTCAAGGAGCCCGGATGCGTTGAGTACGAGCTTCATACCAGCCTGTCGGACCCCAATCGCCTGGTGTTCCTGGAAGTGTGGGAATCGGCTGAGCACCTGGGACCCCACGGCAAGAGCGATCACATGAAGGCATTCGGCAAAGTCGCCGCCGGCTGTCTGGCAGGTCCCCCGCGAATCGAGTACATTACCCCCGCCAAGGTCGACGTGAAGTAACCGCGCCTTTACCGGAATAACCCCCTGGAGTAACAATGACAGATCATCGGCCAGCCTCGGACGCCAGGCAGCTCATGTCGGTCGTGCTGGCCGGTGCCACCATCCTCCTGGTGGTCCACGCCCTGGGCCGCTTTATCTATACACCTCTGCTGCCTTACCTGGTAGGCGACGGCCAGCTGACCGCCAGCGAAGGTGCCTCCGTTGCTACCTGGAACTACCTTGGCTACCTCATCGGCGCCCTGCTGGCGGTACGCTGGTACCGGCCTGATCAGATTCGGGTCTCCCTGCCCATTGCCATGGGCGTTCATGTACTTACCACACTTGCACAGACCCAGGTGGAGCCGGTGGCGGCCCTGTCCGGCCTGCGACTGGTCAACGGCATCGCCAATGGCGTGGTGTTTGTGCAGGCGCCGGCGCTGATCCTGGAATGGCTGGTGCGCCGCAACCGCACCGGTGCCAGCGGGCTGGTGTATGTGGGCGTGGGCGTAGGCTTGCTGGTATCCAGCTTCCTGGTGGCCGGCACGGCAGACCTGCTCTCCGGGCCGGGCCGCTGGTGGCCGGCTGCACTGTTGTCCATTCCGCTGGCCCTGTGGGCCACCTGGCGATTGGTCAGGCTGGATGTGCCGGCCCGTATCCAGCGGGACGATGGTTCCTATGCGGATAAAGGCCCCCTGCTGGACCGGGCCAGTATTCCGCTGTTCCTTTCCTACGCGGGTGCCGGCCTGGGCTATATCCTGCCGATGACCTTCCTGCCCCTGCTCACCAAGACCCAGCTGCCGGAAGGTCACTGGCTGGTGGACGGATCCTGGTTACTGGTGGCTGTGGTGACCATTCCCACCCCCATTATCTGGAGCTTTCTGGGCGCCCGCTTTGGTGACCTGCCGGCCTTGCGACTCAACTACCTGATCCAGTTCCTGGGTGCCCTGGCCGTGGTGATCTGGCCTGGCCCCATGGGCATTGTGCTCTGTGCACTGCTGGTCGGCAGTACCTTTGTGGGTACCGTGTTGCTCACCCAGCGTATCGGCCGTGCGTTGCACCCCCATCAGGGCCCCCGACTCTCGGCCGCCATGGTCGCCCTGTACAGTGTGACCCAGATGGCCGGTCCCTGGCTCACCCGACAGTGGCTGGATGCCGGCGGCACGCTGGTGGGAGCCTTTACCCTGGGTGCCGTCGCGCTGGGGTGGGGATTATTGCTGGCATTGTTTGTGCCCAGGCCCGAGAGCTGGCATGCCCGGTAACGGGTTTTGGAAGGTTTCTAACCTGCTGCGTTGAACCCATGCTGCCCATCGAACAGGTCCTGCCAGAGCTTACTGACATCCTGGACCGGCACACCACGGCGCTGTTACAGGCGCCGCCGGGCGCCGGCAAGACTACCCGTGTGCCCCTGGCCCTGAAAGCGGCCCCCTGGCGGGAGGGCCGCAAGATCCTCATGCTGGAACCCCGCCGCCTGGCTGCCCGCTCCGCCGCCGTCTACATGGCCCGTCAGCTGGGAGAGAAAGCGGGACAGACCGTGGGCTATCGAACCCGTCTGGATACGAGAATCTCCTCCGACACTATTATCGAAGTGGTCACCGAAGGCATCCTCACCCGATTGATCCAGTCAGATCCGTTACTGGAGGACTACGCCGCCGTTCTGTTCGACGAATTCCACGAGCGATCCCTGCAGGCCGACCTGGGTCTTGCCCTGGTGCGGGAAACCCAGCAGGTGTTGAGGCCCGATCTGCGGGTACTGGTAATGTCCGCGACCCTGGATACAGGGCCGCTGGCCAGCATGCTCGGGGATGCCCCGGTGGTCTCCAGCCAGGGCCGGGCCTTCCCGGTGGAGGTGTTCTATCGTCCCCCCAGGACCACGGCGGGGCGACCACCCCGCCTGCTGGACCATATCGTCGCCGTGATTCGTGAAGCCCTTGCTGAACAGCCCGGCTCCATCCTGGTCTTCCTGCCGGGCGCCGGCGAAATCCGCAAGGTGGAGCAATTGCTCCGGCCCCATCTGCCGGCCGGCACACGACTCGCTCCCCTTTTCGGCAATCTGAAAGGCGATGCCCAGGACCAGGCCATCGAACCGGCTCCGCGTGGCGAGCGCAAGGTGGTATTGGCCACCGCCATTGCCGAGACCAGCCTGACCATTGAAGGGGTTCGGGTAGTCATCGACGCCGGCCAGGCCCGGCGGGCCGTCTTCGACCCCAACAGTGGCATGACCCGCCTGGTCACCGGCCGGGTCTCCCGCGCTGCGGCAGAGCAGCGCCGGGGACGCGCAGGACGTATTGAGCCTGGCGTGTGTTTCCGGCTGTGGAGTGAGGCAGAACACCACGGCCTGGCGGACCACACCCCGCCAGAAATCCTGGAAGCCGACCTGGCGCCCCTGGCCCTGGAACTGGCCCAGTGGGGCGCTAGGGATCCCGGCGACCTGGAGTGGCTGGACCTGCCTCCGAAAGCCCATTGGGCGCAGGCAGTAGAATTGTTGCAGTGGCTGGACCTGCTGAACGGAGATGGCGGGATTACCGACCACGGTCACCAGGCCCGGGAGCTTGGCATTCATCCGCGGTTGGCCCATATGGTCTTGAAGGGGCGGGAGTTGGGCTACCCGAAAACCGCTGCCCGACTTGCTGCGTTGCTGGAAGAGCGCGATTTGCTGGGTCGCGCCGCCGGGGCAGATGTCGTGTACCGGTTGCAGGCGCTGTCCGGTGATTATCGCTCGTCGGGGCTGGACAGGAACCGGCTGGATGCCGTTCGGCGGGCGGCAGACCGCCTGTTGCCGCACAAGAAGGCGGAAGACGAGGACGATGCCGTGCCGGCCGGACGTCTGTTGGCGCTTGCCTACCCGGATCGCATTGGCAGGCGGCGATCCGGTGATGCCAACCGCTACCAGCTCAGTAATGGCCGCGGTGCACGCCTGGCTGACGATGATGCCCTGGGCAGTGAGCAATGGATTGTCGCCGCCGACCTGGACGGACAGGCCCGGGAGGCGCAGGTCTTCCTGGCCGCCGCTACCGATCGCACCACCCTGGAAGCCGACCTGGCGGCCCATATCGACACGACTGAAGAAGCCTTATGGGATGACAGGCGGGGCATGGTTGTCGCCCGACGGGTAACCCGCCTGGGTGCACTGGTGCTGGCGGAGCAGTCCCTGCCGGATCCGGATCCGGAGCAGCTTCAGCAAGGGCTGCTCAACGCGGTGCGCCAGAAGGGCATCACCAGCCTGCCCTGGAACGAGACTGCCAGGCAATGGCAGGCCCGGGTTCAGGTCATGCAGCGGCTGGAGCCGGACCATTGGCCCGATGTTTCCGATAACGGCCTGATGGCCGCACTGGATCAGTGGCTGGCGCCGTTCCTCGCGGGCGTGCGTAACTGGAAGGGCCTGCAGCAGGTTCCGATGGTGGATGCCCTGCAGTCCCTGCTCCCGTGGGATCAGCAACAGCGCCTGTCCCGGGAGTTGCCCACCACGCTGGAGATACCCACCGGCCAGCACCTGCGGCTGGACTATACCGCCGAGAACGGCCCGGGCCTGGCTGCAAAACTGCAAGCCCTGTTCGGCTGGACACAAACCCCGAGACTGGCCGGAGGTCGCATTCCGGTGGTTATTCACCTGCTCTCACCGGCCCGGCGCCCGCTGGCTGTGACAGCAGATCTTTCCAGTTTCTGGAAGGAAGTCTACCCGGAAGTCCGCAAGGAAATGCGTGGCCGCTACCCCAAGCACCCCTGGCCCGAGGACCCTCTGACGGCCGAGGCAAAAATGGGCACAAAGAAATCCGGCAAGTAGGGCCGATGGCCTACGGGAATTCCAGTTATTCTGCTACGTTAGGTATTTCAGCAAACGAACAGGGAGACGTTCCGATGAAGACCATAGGCCTGATCGGCGGTATGAGCTGGGAGTCCACCCAGACCTACTACCGGCTTATCAACCAGCAAGTGCGGGAACAGCTGGGCGGGCTGCATTCCGCACGCCTGGTGCTCTATAGTGTCGACTTTGCGGAAATCGAGGCGCTCCAGCACAAGGGTGACTGGGAAGCCACGGCCGCTATTCTCTCCGGAGCCGCCCGGTCCCTGCGCTCGGCTGGTGCTGACTTCCTCGTACTTTGTACCAACACCATGCACAAAGTGGCGCCGCAGATCGAGAAAGCCTCGGAATTGCCCCTGCTGCATATCGCCGATGCCACCGCGGATGTACTGCAGAGTGACGGCGTTTCCCGGGTCGGGCTGTTGGGAACAAGCTTTACCATGGAACAGGCCTTCTATCGGGAGCGTCTGGAAGCCCGGGGTATTGAGGTGCTGGTTCCAGACGATGTCCAGCGGGAGTTGGTCCACCAGGTCATTTATCAGGAACTGTGTCAGGGCGAGGTTGTACCGGAATCAAAGCAACAGTACCTCGATATCGTCTCCTCCCTGGCGGAACGGGGCGCACAGGGGGTGATACTGGGGTGCACCGAGATCGGCCTGCTGATCCAGGCCCCCGACACAACGGTGAAGCTGTACGACACCACCGCCATTCATGCCGACCAGGCGGTGGCCTACGCCCTGGACCAGGGGGCAGGTTCCGGAACACCAGAGGTGTCCTGACAACGATTACGACGCCCGGCAGGGCTTCAGCTCGTGGTTCAGGCCCGCAGGATCAGCAGTAACCCGGTGATCAGTAACACGCTGTATACCGCTTGTCGAAATCGCTCCTCATTGAGCCGATGATGCAGGAATTCCCCCACCAGCACACCGACCACCAGCAATGGCAGGTACCACACCAGTCGGCCGGCACTGGCCAGGAGGCTGCCGTCGAACAGATATAGCACGCTCAGGGTCAGGTTCAGGGTGAACCAGACCGTCAGCAGGGTAGCCCGGGTGCGGCTCTTGTCCAGCCGGATACCGGCCAGGGCATAGACCAGCAGGGGACCGCCGGAGGCGAACAGGCCGTGGGTGATGCCGGCGCCGAAGGTGATAATGCGGCTGGTCATCAGGCCGTGGGGTTCCGCCACATGGCCGCCGAACAGGCGCCACAGCTCCTTGCCCGCAAACCACACCACCAGGACGCCAAACAGCACTTTGAGGATACCGGCTCCCAGCCAGGGGGTGAGCAGGTAGCCGGCCAGGGTGCCGGTTACCATCAATGGCAAGATCAATGTGGCCAGCAGTCGCCAGTGGATGTGCTGGCGGTGCTTCCAGGTGAGGTAGCCGCTCATGAACACGTTCAGGGGCACCAGCACCGGCAGCATCTCCGGGATGGGCAGTAATATGGCCCCCAGTGACAGGGCGATGACAATGGAACCGAATCCGGTGATGGCTTCAATGGTGTAGGCCAGCAGGATGGCCAGGCCAAGCCAGAGCCAGGGGTCGATCATGTTGCCGGATTTCCGTTGGAGTTGGTCGTAACCGGAGCTGAGCTGTCGGCAATGTCAGCGGCGAACTTGCGGCGCACAGCCCTGAGGTACAGTGCCGGGGCCAACCGCCACAGCAGGCTGCCAAAGCGGGACACGGGCTCGGGCAGCAGCCAGCGTTTTCGCCTGGCCAGGGCGCCATCGATCATCCGGGCCATGTCATTGGCACTGCCCATGCCACCGATGGTGGAGCGGGCGTGGGTGGCCTTGCTGCCATCGGCTCCGAGGGCGTTCTGCTCAATGGGCGTGTCCAGGAAGCTGGGGTAGACCATCAGCAGGTGAATGCCCCTGGGTTCCAGTTCCAGTCGCAGTACCTCGAAAAACTGGGTCAGGGCACCCTTGGCGGCACAGTAACCAGCCCGCCCCGGCACGGGCATCCAGCCGGCCATGGACCCGATACAGACGATCTGCCCACCGCTGCGCTCCAGCAATGGCAGGGCCAGCTGGGTCAGCTCCACCGGGCCCTGCCAGTCCACCGCCATGACCTTGCGAAAGACGTTCGGGTCGGTGCTGGCTGCCGGGGAGCGGTGGGTGATGCCGGCGTTGTTGACCAGCAGGTCCAGCCGGCCGTAGGCGGCCTCGGTTTCCCGTACCAGCCGCGCCAGCTCCGGGGTATGGGTGACGTCCACGGTGACAACATGCACCCGGGTGTCGTCCCCCAGTTCATCCCTTCGGCGTAACAGGGCCTCGGCGTCGATATCCGCCAGTACCAGGCAGTGCCCCGCCTTGTACCAGTGCTGCGCCATGGCCCACCCCAGGCCGCTGGCGGCGCCGGTGATCAGGGTAACGGTCACAGATCCCCCTTTGTTCTCGCCTGTTCGATGAAATAGTCGAAGGTCTCTGCCGAGGTTTTCTGTAGCTGATAACCGAACTCCTCCTTGAGCCGGCGATTGCTCAACACCGGTCGATAGCGTAGGAAGTTGACCTGCTCTGGCCCTACCGGCTTGCCCAGCCATTTCGCCACCTGCAGGCCGCCTTTTACCACACTGGCGGGCAGGGTCAGCAGGGGCTTGTCCAGCATGTGGGCGATCTCCCGGATAGTAAGGGCGCCATCGCCGGCCATGTTGTAGCGGCCGGTTTTGTCCTCACGAATGCCCTGCTCCATGGCTCCGATCACGTCCTGGTCCCAGATAAACACGAATGGCGAGGCGCTGCCCCGGATTGCCAGCAGCCGTGGGGCCAGGAACAGGCCGGTGATCTGATTGCGGGTTTCAGCTCCCAGTACCGTGCCGGGCCGGAAGATCAGCTGTTGCAGTTCCGGGTGTTCGCTCCGGTATTTCTCCAGCAACTCCTCCACATGTCGCTTGTGGTCCGAATAGGCAAACTCCGGGTTGCCCCGCAGCGGGTCATCCTCGTCGATCCAGGCCGGATTGTCCGGGTGGTAGCCATAGGCGGCGCCGGAACTGGTGACAGTGATGTGCTTCACTTTCGCTGCGACACAGGCTTCCAGCACGTTGCGGGTGCCGTTGACGTCGATGTCGAAGTCCCGCTCACGGTCCGGGGACGCCTGCAGTACCGAGGCCAGGTGGATGACATGGGTGATGCGGTATTCCGCCAGGGTCAGCACGAGTTTGTTATCCCGCACGTCCAGCACTTCCAGGGGAAACTCCAGGCCATCCCGCTTGTTGATGTCGGTGCCAAAAACGAAGTAGTCCTTCGCCAGCCGGTTACCCAGCTGGTGGCCGATGTAGCCGGCGGCGCCGGTGATAAGTATGCGTTTTTCCTGGGTCATGGGGTCAGCTTGCTTGTTCGGTTGGATGGGAAACGGGGCGCCGGGCCCAGATCTGTGACAGGGTCAGGCCGGACACCAGGTGCCAGACACCCCAGAAGGCGGTAATGAGCATCATGCCACCGGCGTCCGGGAAGAAGGTGAACAGGATGACCAGCCCCAGGCCGGAATTCTGGATGCCCACTTCCATGGTGACCGCCCGCTGATCCGGCACCGACAGTTTCATCAGCCGGGCCATGGCAAACCCCAGCCCCAGGGCCAGCAGGTTATGCCCCACCACCAGCCAGAAGAAGGTATGGAAGCGGGCCAGGAACAGCTCCACGTTATTCAGGAAGGCGATGGCCACAAACCCCAGGAAGATCAGCAGCGAGACAAAGCGCAGGGGCTTCTCGCTGCGCACCGCCAGTGTCGGGAAACGTCCGCCGGTCACCATACCCAGAATCAACGGCACCGCCAGAACCAGTAAAACCAGCAACAGAATGTTGCCTGGCTCCAGGGCAATCTCCTGCAGATAACCCCGGGTATGGGGATTCAACCAGCCATAGAGGGCAAAGTTGAACGGGGTCATCACCGTGGCCGCCAGGCTGGAAACGGCGGTCATGCTTACCGAGACAGCCACACTGCCCTTACCCAGCCAGGTCATGATATTGGAGAAGCTGCCGCCGGGGCATGAGGCAACCAGAATCATGCCCAAGGCCAGTTCCGGGTCGATGCGGAATACCCAGGTGAACAGGCAGGTGCCCAGGGGCAGCAGCAGGAACTGGGCGATCAGACCGGCCACCGGTGCACGGGGGATGGTCAGTACCCGCCGGAAGTCGGCCGGTCTGAGGTTTAGGGACACGCCGAACATCATCAGGGCGAGGATGACATTCAGGGTAATCAGGCTGGCGGGGTCGAACTGCACCGTCATGGCTGGTTACCCCTTGCTGCCGGGTTCAAGGTCGGCAATATGGCTGCCCAGGCTGTCCAGGTAGGCGTCCTTGTTCACATAGTAGGCCATGCGGGCCAGCTTGATGTAGTTATAGCCGCCATCCAGCCGTTCACCGGCATGGGTTTTCTTTTTCTGGCGCAGGGCGCCGGCGGCGGCCGAGCCTTTCTGCTGCTCGCGGATGAACAGGGCTGCCAGCCGTGCCTGCTGGTTACGGCCTTCCCAGCCCAGGCCGGTGGCCTCGATCATGCCCATCAGGAACAGGTTGTCGTAGTCCGGGTGCATCATGTTCAGGTACAGCCGTGGGGCGTCCTCGTCCGCAGGCCAGTTCAGGTGCTTGCGGTCGATGAACGGGTAGTTCAGCAGGTAGCCCGTGGCCATCAGGATCAGGTCATACTCCCCCGACTCGCCGTCACTGAAATGAACCGTGTGTCCCTCGATGCGATCAATGGAGCGGCGCGGGCAAATATCGCCATGGCCCAGGTGGTGCAACACCAGCGAGTTGATCACCGGGTGGGACTCGTACATGCGGTAGTCCGGGTCCGGCAGGCCGTAGTCGGAGGGCTTGCCCATCACCATGCGAATCAGCAGGGCATCCATCCGCTGTTTGACGGGCCGGGGCAGTTTCAGCTTGCCGCCGATGGTGTCGATAGGCTTGCCCTTGAGGAACTTGGGCAGGAAGTAATAACCCCGGCGCAGGCTCATATCTACGGAGCGGGCATGGTGCACCGCATCCACGGCGATGTCCGCCCCGGAGTTACCACAGCCCACTACCAGCACCCGCTGGTCCCGGAAGACTTCGGGATTGCGGTAGTCGGCGGAATGCATCACGGTGCCGGCAAACTCACCGGGCAGCTCCGGCATGTTGGGGGTATGGAGGGTGCCGTTGGCGATCATCACTCCATCAAAGTCCCGGGTCTGCTGCTGACCGTCCCGCTCGGTGGTGATTTGCCACTGATCGCCGACGGGCTCGACACGGATCACCCGGGTGTTGAACTCGTAGTGCTCCCGCAGGCCGAAATGGTCCACGAAGTCCCGGAAGTAGGCTTTCAGCTCGAGGTGACTGGGGTACTGGGCCACCGAATCCTTCATGGGAAACTCGGTGAATTCGGTCATCCGTTTGGAGGAAATCAGGTGGGCGGTGTCGTACATGGTGCTGTGGGGGTTATCGATGTCCCACAGACCACCCACATCGCTGTGGAGCTCGAATCCGGTGAAGGGAATTCCCTGTTTCTGAAGGTTGCGGGCACAGGCCAGGCCCATGGGGCCGGCGCCGATCACTGCGTACATGATGGTTTTCCTGATTTTGTTTTTATGATCCCGTATCTTACGACTTGATGTGCCGGTTTTCCTGACCGGACGGGACACAAATCACGACAATTCGGGCCATGATCGGAAGTTCTCCCAGTGTAACCCACCTCTACGCCCAGGCGATCCTCCAGGCGGCCCATCGCCGTGGTATTAGCCTGCCGGAATCTATTACCTGTGAGGTGGTGCCAGGTCAACGGGTGCCACTGGCGGTGCAGGACCAGCTGTGGGAGGAATACTGCCGCCGGGCCGATGATCCGTTGGCGGGCCTCGACATCGGTCTTGGCTTGCAGGTGGGGCACCTGGACAGTGCCGGCATGCTGCTGGTCAGCTGCGATACCCTGCGGGATGGTCTGGAAGCATTGGTGGAGTACGCGCCGGTGGTGGGCGATGGCGGCGAGTTTTCGCTATCGGAGGAAGGGGATCAGCTGTTGTTATGCTATCACCCCGCGTTCCGGGTGCGGGTGGCCGAGCGGGTTGAAGCCGTCATGGCGTCGCTGGTCCGGTTGACCGTCTGGGCAACGGGGGATGCCTTTATGCCTGAAACCCTCCTGTTTGCCCATGAGCCGGAGGTCGGCGAGGCAGTCTATCGTGAGCGGCTGGGTATGGCGGTGGTGTTCGGCGCCGGGCGAAACTGTCTGCGGTTCCACCGGGATCAGGGGCAGTTGCCGCTGATCCAGGCCAACAGCGCCCTGCGGGATCATTTACGGCAGCTGGCGGATCATACGCTGGAGGCGCTTGGGCACCAGAGTCTGAGTGGCCAGGTCGGCCAGTTGGCCCGGCAGCACCCCGGCTGGGGCAAGGAGCGGGTGGCGTCGGAGCTGCATATGAGCGGGCGGCATCTGACCCGGTTGCTCGCCGACGAGGGGCTTTCCTTCAAGGTTTTGCGCGAGCGGGAATTGCATCGGCTGGCGGTTGGTTTGCTTCGGTCTGGGGCTTCGGTGGCTTCGGTTTCCGAGCAGCTTGGTTTTTCTGAGGAGGCGGCTTTTTCCCGGGCTTTTCGACGGTGGGAGGGGGTTAGTCCTTCCCGGTTTCGTTCGGGGCTTACTGGTTAACGTAGCCTTGTGGCTTGGGTGCCGGCACGGGGCTGCCGGGGAGTCTTTTTGCCGCCGCAATTCACGGCCCACCCCGGCACCAGACTCCACAACCCGAAGTCTGGGTGACCCAGCCTTGACGTCTACCTAAGCCTTCAACGTTTATTCAACCAACTGCCGGGACTTCTCCAGATAGGCAGCGCCCTGCTCAGATACCGTGTCACCGTCGGCACTCTCGGAAGCCAGGTGCACTTCCTCCAGGGTCACCGCCAGGTTATCCAGCTCCTCACTCATCTTGGCAATGGCTTTCTCCAGGGTATAGGTCAGTTGGTGAACCTCATTCATGGCCTCCGGCGTCAGATCGCCGTCCAGAACCGCCTCCAACTTGTCGTTGTATTCAGAGAAGTTGGCGACCGCTTCCGGCAGTGTATTGGAGTCCTTGCCTTCGAAGTGTTCAACGTCAGTGGCAACAGCCAGGCCAGAGAAAGCCAGGGCGGCGGTCAGGGTGGTGCATTGGATCAGGGTTTTCATGGAATTCATCTCCGTTTATTAAGTGATAAGCATTATCATCCGCATCATAGTCCTATTAAATGACGCAGATCAAGCTTCGGTAAATAATTCTTGCCAGTTCCCGGGTTGCGCATAAAATGCGCACTTTCCATTCGAGTGCCCTGGTCCCATGCACCTGGTTTCCTTTGATATTTTCCGAACCCTCGGCTTCCCCGATACCACTGTGCTCAAGCCGGCGCAGTTCCTGAACCATAAACCGCTGTTACAGGAGGCAGACTGGGTACTGTTCCCGGAGTACTGGCAACTGAACGCCCTGGTCTATGGCCTCGGCTGCCGGGTTTTCCCCAGTGAAGCGAGTTATCGCATCGGCCACGACAAGGTGGAAATGACCCGGGCTTTCCAGACGGTGGCGCCGGAACATACGCCCTGGACCATCATTGAAGCGAACGGGCCACAAGAGCGTGAGCAGATCTGGGGCACCATGCCCCTGCCGTTTGTCGCCAAGCTACCCAAGGCTTCCATGGGTGAAGGGGTGTGGCTGATTGAGTCCCGGGTGGACTGGCTTGCCTACTGTGGGAAGACGCCGGTGCTGTACGTGCAGGAGTACCTGCCCATCGACCGGGATGTGCGGGTGGTGATCGTTGGCGACCGGGTGGTGACCGCCTACTGGCGAACCCAGGCTGACCAGGGGTTCTATAATAATGTGGCCCGGGGTGGGCGCATTGATACCGGGCCGGTACCGGCAGTTGTGACAGACCTGGCGTTACGCCTGGCACAGGTACTGGGCGTTGACCATGCAGGGTTTGATATTGCACTGGTGGAGGGCTACCCCTACGTACTGGAATTCAACAGGCTATTCGGCAATCAGGGACTGGCGCAGGGTTCTGAGTTGAAAGACGCGATTCTTGGTTACCTGTGCAGCCAGAGCGCACCGGAAGATCCCGACGGACCGGCGCCCTTGTGGCCTGTTGCCGTGTAATGGGGGAGGTATTGCCTGGTTATTCGGCGACCTGTTTTGTTTTTTCCCAACGATGCAGCTAACTTGTCCCCACACATGCCAGAGAGGATCAAGGAATGGGTACTCCAAAAATCATAGGTATCGTATTGCTGGTAGTGGGTATCCTGCTGCTGTTTTTTGGCTACCAGGCCTCCCAGTCCATGGGTGAACAGCTTGCAGAGACGGTTACCGGCCGGTTCAGTGACGAAACCATGTGGTACATCATCGGGGGTGTTGCGGCGGTCGTGGCGGGCGCGTTTCTCGCGTTCTTCAAAAAGTAACCGATACAGACAGTGAAGGCTCTCAGGCCTTCACGTCCACATTGGCGCCGACGCGATCGGCAGGGTTGGCGCCGGTGGTGGCCACCGAGGTTTCGGTGATGCCCTCAAGCAGCTGCATGGCGCCCTGCTGCTGCATATCCATTGATTTTTTCATCACCTGGATCTGTGCCTGTTCCCCTACCCGTTGCTGACTCATCTGGGTGGTGGCTGCGGCCATGGAGGCAACGTCTGACATAACGGACTCCGCTTGGTTGAAACTTCACCACCACCCTAGCAGCCATGGCCGAAGGGGTAAAATCACCGAGGCTTTCCTGTTTCAATCCCTTACAAATTTCATCTTCGCCACCGGTCAATGGAAGGCCTCCGGTCATGGGTATTTCTGCTCATATCCGGGGGGGTGAAAAAGCCCGATGATCGCGCCAATTCCGGGGTGGCAGCCAGACTGTCGCCCTTTTTTATTGCCCGTATACCCTGTGGAGGGAAACACCACCCATGACCGACCTCGCCAACGCCCACATCGCTGACTACTACGACGCCGAGACCTTCAAGCGCATCAAGGATTTTGCCGACACGAAGGAAACGCCGTTCGTAGTCATCGACACCGCTACCATCGGCCGGCAGTACAACGAGCTGGTGGAGGGTTTCCCCTACGCCAAGGTGTACTACGCGGTGAAGGCAAACCCGGCCCCGCAGATTCTGACCATGTTGCGGGACAAGGGTGCCAATTTCGATATTGCGTCGGTGTACGAGTTGGAAAAGGTGATGGCACTGGGGGTGACCGGTGACCGGATCAGCTATGGCAACACCATCAAGAAAGCGAAGGACGTGCGTACCTTTTACGAGAAGGGTGTCCGCCTGTTTGCCACTGACTCTGAGGCCGACCTGCGTAATATTGCCAAGGCAGCCCCCGGATCGAAGGTGTATGTGCGCATTCTGACCGAAGGCACCCTGACCGCGGACTGGCCCCTGTCCCGCAAGTTCGGCTGCCAGGCGGATATGGCCATGGATCTGCTGATCCTGGCCCGCGACCTGGGCCTGGTACCTTACGGTGTATCTTTCCACGTGGGTTCCCAACAGCGGGAAATCGGTGCCTGGGATGCGGCTCTGGGCAAGGTAAAGGTCATCTTCGAGCGCCTGAAGGAAGAAGACGGCATCGAGCTGAAGATGATCAACATGGGCGGGGGCTTTCCGGCCAACTACATTACCCGTACCAACGAACTGCGTGTCTATGCCGAAGAGATTGCCCGCTTCCTGCAGGAGGATTTCGGCGATGAGCTGCCGGAGATCATTATTGAGCCGGGTCGCTCACTGATTTCCAATGCTGGTGTGCTGGTCAGTGAGGTGGTGCTGATTTCCCGTAAATCCCGTACCGCGCTGCACCGATGGGTGTTCACCGATGTGGGCAAGTTTAGCGGGCTGATCGAGACCCTGGATGAGTCCATCAAGTTTCCCATCTGGACCGAGAAGACCGGCGAAGGCGAGGACTGTGTCATTGCGGGGCCGACCTGTGACAGCGCTGACATCATGTATGAGCATCACAAGTATCCGCTGCCACTGAACCTCGCCATTGGTGACCGCATGTACTGGTTGTCCACCGGTGCCTATACTACGACTTACAGTGCGGTGGAATTTAACGGTTTTCCTCCGTTGAAAGACTACTACATCTGAGGTCACTTTCGGGGTGAGCCGCGGGGCGGGGGCAGGTTTCTTGCGGAAACAAAAAACTTGCTTCGCTCAGACAATTGTTCCCTACAGAAACCTGCCCCCACCCCACGGCTTACGGTCCATGGGGTGGCCTGCTCTGGAAGAAGCGCGCCGGAATTGGCCTCGACGCATCTGACACGGAGTCCTTTTCTTGAGTTTTCCCGTTGTTATCCAGGCCGCTGGCGGCCTCGCCCTTTTCCTGCTCGCCATGGGCATGATGACCGATGGCCTGAAAACCTTTGCCGGGGCCGGGCTCAAACGCCTGCTCGAACGCTGGACAGACCGGCCGCTGCGGGGGCTGGCGACCGGTATTCTGATCACCGGCCTGGTGCAGTCTTCCAGTGCGGTGACGGTGGCTACCATCGGCTTCGTAAATGCCGGCATGCTGACCCTGTCCCAGGCGATTGCTGTGGTGTTCGGTGCCAATGTCGGGACCACAGTGACCAGCTGGCTGGTGGCGCTGGTGGGCAGCGGGTTCAAGGTCAGTGCGCTGGCACTGCCCATCCTGACCGTGGGTGTCATTCTCCGTATTGCCGGCTCCGGCAGCCGCTGGGCGTCGCTCGGTGAAGCCCTGGCGGGTTTCGGGCTGTTCTTCCTGGGGTTGGATCTGCTGAAGGATTCCCTGGGGGGCTTTGCCACCGGCTTCAATTCCACCGTTGAAGGCGGTGCCGGTACGCACTGGGCCATGTACCTGGGTATCGGCTTTGTGATCACCCTGCTTACCCAGTCCTCGTCGGCTACCCTGGCCATTGTGCTGACTGCGGCCGGTACCGGTGTGATCAGCCTGGAGGCCGGCGCTGCCGGTGTTATCGGTGCCAGTCTTGGTACCACTTCAACGGCGGCGGTAGCGGTGCTCAATGCCACTGCCAATGCCCGTCGCCTGGCCGTGAGTCATATCCTGTTCAACCTCGTCGCCGGTGTTATCGCCCTGGCGGTGATGCCCATTGTGCTGGCCCTTGCCGGCCTGCTGGCTGACTGGCTGGACCTGGAAGGCAGTCCGGCGATTCTGCTGGCGGCCTTCCATACCCTGTTCAAGCTCATCGGTATTGCCCTGCTCCTGCCCCTGGTCCCCTGGCTGGCCCGGCACCTGGACCGGTTTTTCCGCAGTGCGGAGGAAGATCTGTCACGGCCCCGCTACCTGGATCGTACCGTGGCCTCGACCCCGGAGCTGGCGGTGGGTGCGTTGCACCAGGAGCTGGAGCGGATGGAAGAGCTGGTCACCGGCCTGGTCCATGCCGCCCTTACCCGGGAGGGTATGACGGTTGTTGCAGGTACCCGCCAGACATCCGCTATCCACAACCTGTATCAGGCGATTACCAGGTTTGCCGCCAGGACCCGGGCCGAGAAGATGTCACCGGAGCAGGTGGAACAGCTGACGGTGGCGGTTCGCACTGCCCGCTATCTCTCGGAGATGGCGGGGCAGGCCGGCAGTGCTGTCCGGCTGCGGGAGGTACGTCGTGTGCTGCCGGAACAGACGGTCCGGCTGCTGATGGACCGGTACCTGGAAGCGGTCAACCAACTGCTCACCTCCGAGGAGGTGATTGACGGGGCCGTCAGGGATGCGGAAGTCCTGTATCAGAAACTCAAGGCCTCTTTACTGCGGGCCATCGTCAACGGTGAGCTGGACGAGGACCGGGGCCAGGTCTCCCTGGATGATCTCAGTGCCCTGAGACGGATGCTGGACCAGGGTATCAAGGCAAAGGCCATGCTGGCGGGTTCGGCTTCTGATCTCGCATTGCCACAGGCAGAAGCCTGAGTCGGGTCCTTATTGTGCCTGGGCCCGCCGTGCCGGCGTAAGGTCCAGGGTGCGGATTACCGGTAGTACCAGGATGCTGTAGAGGATCATCACCAGAATGCTGTGTCGGATATCGCCGGTAATGTCCGCCACCGCTCCGCCGATCATCGGCACAACGAATGCAATGGTGTAGCCCACCAGGAAAGTACCTGCCGACAGCCGGCCGGTTTCTCCGGGGCGGGTAAGCAACGGCGGCAGGGCCACCAGCAGGATCAGCAGAATGCCGGCCACAAAGCTCATGACGGTGGCACTGGCAATGGCCCACCAGCCTTCCATGACAATGGCGCCGATGGTGCCCACCACGCTGATCACCGCCATCACCCCGATCAGGTAGCGGCGGCCGACCCAGCGGCGGGCGGTTTTCAGCATCACCAGTGAGGCGAACACCTGGGCAATGTTATAGAAGAACAGGGCCCGGGACAGTTTGTCGAAGTGGCCGGTCTGCTCCAGCAGGTTGCCCATGTAGGCGTTGAGCCCGAAGAACATGGAGGCGGACAGCCCCAGCAGCAGGCCGATCTTCAGGGTCAGCGGGTTGGACCAGTCCGGCAACCAGGCCGCACGCTGTACCGGGCGGGCCAGGTCCCGTTTTGGCAGGAACAGGGCGGCGGCGACCAGCAGGGCGGGCAGCGACCACGCCAGCAGGGTCAGTCGCCAGCTGTTGTCCAGCAGGGGCACCAGCACCGGCAGGGTAACGCCGCCCCCCACGAACTCCCCCATCAGCATGCCGTTCATGTAAATGGCCGTACCCAGAGCCACATGGTGGGCTTGCAGCCAGCGGGGCAGCAATGCCGGCAGGGCCGGTTGCATCATGGCAATGCCCAGTCCCATGACGGTGCTGGCCGTTAACAGGGTGATGATTTCCGGTGCCAGCCCCCGGGCGGCGGAACCGAGTGCCGTGACGACCATGGCCAGTGCCAGGGTATTGCGGGGTCCGAGGCGGGATATGGCCAGTGAGCCGGGCATGGCGCCGATGGCCAGCATCAGAATGGGCAGGGTAGTGAGCGCCCCGGTGAGGGTCTGGTTCAGGTCCAGATCGGCGCTGATGAACGGTGCCAGTGGTGGCGCCACCAGGATGGGAACCCGCAGGTACAGGCCTGCCAGCCAAAGCAACGCCGCCACCGGCAGCAGGCGCGCTGGCGGTGGCGGTGTGTTAGCGGTCGGGTCAGCCGCCATATCAGCCCGGATCAGTTATCGCTGGTGTCCGGCAGGTAGGCGCCGTCCTCATCATGGACTTCCTGGCCTGTCACCGGCGGGTTGAAGGCGCAGATCAGTCGCATGTCCTCGGTACCACCGTACAGGGTGTGCTTGTCGTGGTTGTCCAGGGCGTAGAGGGTGCCGTCGGTAATCTCATGAACTTCACCCGTGGCCAGGTCCTTGATGCGGCCATTACCGGCAACACAGTACACCGCTTCCAGGTGATGCTTGTACCAGAACGTGTGCTCGGAGCCTGCCTTGATGATGGTTTCGTGGAAGGAGAATCCCATTCCGTCCTTCTTGAGCAGCAGGCGGCGGCTGGTCCACTGCTTGTCGCTGACTTCACGCTCGGTACCGATGATGTCCTGAACTCTAACGATTTTCATGGGCGTACCTCATGGTTGGTTGGCCAGAATCGGGTGAAACAGCTTTATAGTATAAACATTAGACCTCTATGTATTTCAAGCGGCGCTTTCTTCCCGCCACTGGCTATACCCCTCCAGGGCGCCTTGAATGGCCGCTTCCAGTTCCTGCTGTTCCCCGTGGCTGAGCTTGCGGTTCTTGCGTAACCGGGTCAGGGCCTGCTGGATGGCTTTCCGGGTGTCGCCGTCCAGGGTTTCCAGCCAGTGGCTTTCCGACGGTGGCAACTCCAGCGGATCGCGACCAGCATGGTTACGCTGGCTGATGTGCCACCAGTGGTCCACGGCCCTTCCCAAAACAATATAGCCGAACTGGAGGTCCTGTACCGGGCCAAAGGTGGCGGTCTGAAGGTCCCCGGCCCCCTTGAGGGCGCCCAGCCGGAGAGCCCGGATCGCCAGCCGGTCGCCGTAGAAGTAGCTGCCGGCGGCTCCAAGCAGCCCACCTATGAGCGCACCGGCGCCCAGTGAGTGGCCCAGGGTCAGGGCATCGATTCCCACGCCGCCGACGGCCCCGGCCCCGAAACCGGCAGTGGCCAGGTAGCCCCGGCTGACGGCCCAGGTCTGTCGGGTTCTTTCGCTGAACAAGTCGTGGTCATGGTGCCAGCTCAGAGCGGCTTCCTGGCGGGCAATGCGGTGATGCTGGTAGAGGGCCTCGATCTCATTGCGCAGCTTCTCTTCCCGCTCCCGCTGATGCTGGTACCAGCGCTCCCGCAGGCGGGTTTCCAGGGCTTCCCGGCTGTCACTGCCCGGCGTGGCCAGGTTTTTCGGCAGGGTGCGGGATTCCTGGTGCGTCATCATGTCCGCCAGTGCCGCCGCAATGAGCTGGGCCGAGCGCCATTGCCGGTCCTCCCGCTGTCGGGTCAGAAAGCCTGTGGCGTCTTCCAGCGGCTGCTCCCAGTCCGGGCGCAACTGGCCAAACGCTTTGAGCAATCCCAGATGTTGCTCGAAAGGGGCACGTACAGCGTCGAAACTCCGGACAATCTGGAAGAATTGCCCCAGGGCAGATTGCCAGCTTTCGCTATGGTCACCGGGACCAATGCGGTTGATCAGCGCCAGGCTCGGTTGCCCTGTCCAGCGCAGGATGGTCATTTCCGCTTCCTGTTCCGAGGTATAGGGCACCGAGCCGTCCACCACGTAGATAATGCCCGCCCCCTCGATAATGGGGGCAAGCAGTTCGCACTCGTCCCGGAAGCGCGGGTTGTCCCGGTGCTGGCGGACAAAGGCTGCTACCGTATCCGGCCGGTCTGATGCGGACAGGCTGTGGCCCTCCAGCCACTCCAGCACCCGCCGGGGGCGCTGGAAGCCGGGGGTATCCACAAGGGTGTAGAGCGTGCGGCCATCCACCTGCAAGGGGTAGGTCTGACTCTCCCGGGTGGTGCCGGGTTCCAGGGCAATGGCGATACGGTCGTTCTGGGACAGGGTGGCCACGACGCTGGACTTGCCCCGGTTGGGGTGGCCCACCACCGCGAATACCGGCGCCTCATTACTGGATATCATGGGCGGCCTCCTGGCTTTCTGCCGCTGCTACCCGTACACCCTGCCCGACTCGCTCGGCAAACCTGAGCCATTGACCCAGCTTTTGCTCATCCGGGCGAACGCCCGGCTCTGCGGCAACAGGCAGCAGGGTGATGGTGAGACCAGGCAGCTGTTCGCTGGCGTCTTCCAGAAAATCCGCCAGTTCGGCGGTGGGTGGCTCCCAGCTGCGGGTCACCACCACCAGTTGGCGGTGGGCCGAGGTTCTTTGCTCCGACAGTCGTGCCAGTGTCTCCCGGTCCGCCTGCAGGCTCTGGTTGCCTCCGGCTCGGGGCACTGCCGTGTCGGCGCCGGGCAGCAGTCCGTCGGCGGTTGCTCCCGCCCAGCTTACCGCCAGGGCGGACTGTGGGACTGGCACCGCAGCCGAACAGTGATCGTCGGGAAGCCGACCGCTATCACTGGTGTTGGCGCCCGTGTCGACTGCGGGGGTTTCCATGCGCCAGAGCAGTGCCTGGTAGCCGGGGTGTCGTGTCAGGGCGTGGCGGCTCTTGCGGCGCAGGTCCGCAGAGCCAACGGCCAACAGGATGGCGCGGGGCAGGATGACCCAGACCAGCCAGGCCATGGCTACAAAGGGCCACCAGGCGCCCCAGCGGGCAGATGCTGTCTCCGCCCCGGTCCCTTCCAGCCGAAAGAACCGGGTCTCTTCCACCAGTTCCAGCGAAGGGCTCGCCACCGGCAGCCAGCCCGACCAGGGGACGGCTACCCAGCTGACCACCCGGTGCCAGGCACCGGCGGAGGTGTCCAGGGTGGTGCTCCAGCCAAAGGCCAGGTCCTGGAACACCACGGAAATCAGCAGGGTGATCAGGGCAGTCAAACCGAAGGCAAGCCCGGCCGCCTGGGCGGTCCGGGCCATCATGGGGCCCATCAGGGGGCTCAGGGCCGGTGAGGGCTGCTGCTTCTGCAGACGCTGCTGCAGACTGTGAATTAAAGGTGACCAGGGCTGCCACCCGGCCAGGCCCTGAACGGCGGTGTACAGGGCAAGCATCAGCTGCAACAGGACAAAGCCCAGAATGACCGTTACATTGATTTGCTGACCGCCGTCATAGAACAACAGGCCGGACATGGTCATCACGCCCAGCAACGCGCCGGCGACAATAAATCCGGTGGAGAAGCGATGCCAGAAGTGGATTTCCGGAAAATCGGGCCGGTCTGCGGTGTGACTGCCAATGGCGTGAAGCTGGGCCAGCCACCGGGAAATGTCCGGCGCCTGTCCCTCACCGCTATCCAGTGCGTAACGACGATCCCGGCGGTGAAGAAAGACCGGCGACTGCTGCTGGTCGCGCTGGTACTGACGATCAAAGGCCAGCAGGGTCTCAAGGTGGCCGGGCATGAAGTATCCTTGTATGAATGACACCGAACAGGCTTGGAGTCTGTGCGATTTTTGCCTTTCAGGCTCCTGGGAGAGTGTAACCGATGCCCCACCATTTGATGAATCTGCGCCATGTACCCGATGACGAGGCCGATGAGATCCGTGCCCTGTTCGAGGAGCACGACGTTAACTACTACGAAACGCCCCCTTCGTTCTGGGGAATCAGTATGGGGGGCTTCTGGGTGCATGACGCGGCAGAGGCAGAGCGGGCAAGGGAGTTGCTCAAAACCTATCAGTCGAAGCGGCTGAGTACCCAGCGTCAGGCGTGGGAAGAGGCCGTGAAGGAAGGTAGGGGTACCGGCGTATGGCACCAGTTCCTGCGCAAGCCGGTGACCGTCATTGCCGCGCTGCTGGCGCTGCTGTTCATTCTGGGGGTTTCACTGGCTCCGTTTCTCCGGCTGGGGTGACGGTATGCCTGTGGAGGAACACCAGGGCCTCGTCCATCACTGTGCTCCGAAACAGGAAGCTGGTGACATGGCCCTGACCGCGCATCAGCAATAGCTGGTTGCTCACCCCGGCTTTGGCCAGTCGCTGCTGGTAGTCCCGTGCCTGGGAGGCAGGCACCAGGCGGTCCCAGTTGCCATGGAACAACAGATGCGGCGGCGTATCCGGTGTCACCCACGCGGCCGGTGAGGCGCGCCGGTAGCGCTCCGGCATTGCTTCCCGGGTGTCGCCAAGGAACTGCCTGAGCAGGCGACCGGAGCCAAAGGTACGCAGGTCTGCGGGCAGGCCCCCGGCAACCACCGCTACCAGGCCACGCTGGTCGGGATTCCAGGGAGCCCGGTCCGGGTGATCGCTGCTGGTTACCGTGGCCAGCAGGCTCACCAGGTGGGCGCCGGAGGAGTAACCGAAGCCGGCTATCCTGTGAGGGTCGATGTTCAGCTCCCGGTGGTTCTGCCTGAGCCAGTCCAGTGCCTTTTGCAGGTCACGGAGCTGGGCCGGATACTGGTGTTCCGGGGCAAAGCGGTAATCGATGTTCATGGTCGTGAAACCATGTCGGGCAAGTTCGCGGGCCGTGTCGGTCATGTCTGCACGGGAGCGGCCTTCCCATCCACCGCCATGGACCACCAGTACGGCAGGCCCCGGCGATGGCCGTTGTGCCAGGTAAAGGTCCGCATGAAGTGGCTCGGGCCAGTCCACTGGCGAGTAGCGGATGTTGAGTCGCTCCTCCAACGCGGTATGCTTTGGCATCACCGGATGATCCGGCGCATTGACGTGGATTGTGCAGGCGCTGAGCAGCAGAACGCCAGGCGCGAACAACCAGCGAGCGAGTTTCATCGGCAGTCCCTCCGTCAGGCTCCTGATCAGGGCATACGGCGGCCGGCCTCAGTCGGGTCAGTCTTCACTGTCAAGGACGTGATGCCTTGCGTAGAAACAACAAGAGAAAGGTATGTCAGAAGCCTATGAGCCCGGCCGTATACAAGGGCTAACCCGGGAAATGATCGATGCACTAATGGCGATGTTCGAGAAGGCCAGTGCCGGCGCCATTGCTGTTGACCGGGAGTCCCGGATTACCTGGATTAACGACAGCTACTGCCAGCTGCTCGGCAAACGTCAGGGCGACGTTATCGGGCAACCGGTCCGGCGCATAATCCCCCATAGCCGTATGCCCGAAGTGGTGGAAAGCGGCGACCCCCTGTTGCTGGACATCATGGAGCATGAGGGGCAGCAACTGGTCGTCACACGCCTGCCCTGGTACGACGGGCAGGGTGAGGTCAACGGCGCTATCGCATGCATTCTCTATGATGACCTGCAACCGCTGACCCCACTGGTTGCCCGCTATCGCCGGTTGCACCAGGACCTGCAGGCCGCCCGCAAGGCCCTGGCCAGGCGCTCGCGAAGTGCCCGGTACAGCCTGTCTGACTTTGTCGGCGCGACGCCGCAGGCACTGGAGGTCAAGCGCAAGGCAAGACTGGCGGCCGGGCGGGACATGCCGGTGCTTATCCGGGGAGAAACCGGCACCGGCAAGGAGGTGTTGGCCCAGGCTATCCACGCCGCTTCGGGGCGCGCGGACAACCCCTTTGTGGCCGTCAACGTGGCCGCCGTGCCGGAAACCCTGCTGGAAGCGGAGTTCTTTGGTGTGGCGCCCGGGGCGTTCACCGGCGCCAGCAAGTATCGTGATGGCCGTTTCCAGATGGCCCACAGCGGTACCCTGTTTCTTGATGAAGTCGGTGACATGCCGTTGCCGATGCAGGCAAAGCTTCTGCGCGCCCTGCAGGAAGGCGAGGTGGAGCCACTGGGCTCGGGCCAGGTTCAGTCCGTGGATGTCCGGGTGATTGCCGCAACAAGTCGTGACCTGCCGGCCATGATTGCCGGGGGACGTTTCAGACCGGATCTGTACTATCGTCTGAATGTGTTGGAGATACTTGTGCCGCCACTGCGCGAACGGCCTGCCGACCTCGGCATACTGTGTGAGGGGCTGTTGGCGGAACTGGCCGGCGGAGCTGGCCCCGAAGCGGGCATCACCCGTGACGCGCTGGATCTGCTGGGGCGCCACAGTTGGCCGGGTAATGTACGTGAGCTTCGTAATGTCCTTGAGCGTGCACTGACGCTGGCGGAGGATGCTTCTGTGGTGGATGTGCGGGCACTGTCCCAGGCATTGCCGCCGCAGGGAACGGCCGAAGCCGGCAGGAGCTCTGGCGGGGGGGCTGGGAACGCGGCCACATTGCCTGTCAGGCCCCTCGCCGACGTGGTGGCCCGGGCTGAAGCTGATGCCATTAATGCTGCACTGAACGCAACGGGCGGCAACCGGACTCGCGCAGCAAGGTTGTTGGGAGTGTCCCGCTCAGCCCTGTATGAGAAGCTTGGCAAGGTGTCCTGAAAACCGGACGCCTGTCCCGTAATCTGGACACCTGATCCATGGTTTGTCCGGGAATCAGGACAAATCATTCGCTAATGACCCAAAGCAATAGTGTTAACTTACTGATATAAAATAAAAATAATAACCGGCACAGATGCTGCTAAATCCGGGTCCCGACTACCAACAATGTAACAAGAAGGGGTATCCGCTATGCGACTCAAGAACAGAACAGCCCTCATCACCGGCGCTGGCCGGGGTATTGGCCGCGCCATTGCCGAACACTATGCCCGGGAAGGTGCCCGGGTTGCCATTGCAGACCTGGACCTGCAAACCGCCACTGAAGCGGCTGACGCCATCCGGACGGCCGGTGGTGAAGCTATGGCCCTGGCCATGGATGTGACCGACGAGCAGGCCGTGGATGACGGCTTCAAGGCGGTGGCTGACAAGTGGGGCGGCGTCGACATCGCCCTGGCCAATGCCGGCATTCAGCATATCGACCCCATCCACAAGCTGGCCTACGCTGACTGGCAGAAGGTCATCGATGTCCACCTTCACGGCGCGTTCCTTGTAACCCGGGCTGCGCTGCAACAGATGTACGCCGGCAAGGGCGGCGCCATGTTGTACATGGGGTCAGTGCATTCAGTGGAGGCCTCACCTCTCAAGTCCCCCTACGTGGCCGCCAAGCATGGCCTGTTGGGCCTGTGCCGGGCGGTGGCAAAGGAGGGGGCCGAACACAAGGTGCGCAGCAATATCATTTGCCCGGGTTTTGTGCGCACGCCGCTGGTGGAAAAACAGATCCCGGAACAGGCGAAGGAGCTGGGTATCTCCGAGGAGGAGGTTATCCGCAACGTGATGCTGAAGAACACGGTGGACGGTGAATTCACCACGGTAGAGGATGTGGCGGAGCTGGCTGTGCACCTGGCTGCCTTCCCGTCCTCTGCCCTGACGGGCCAGTCCATCGTGGTCAGCCACGGCTGGCATATGCAGTAAACAGGAGATTCGGATGAGTACAACAGAGCAATCCCCCATTGTCTGGACTCCGTCACAGGAGATCCTGGAGCAGTCCCGCATGGCCCGATTCAAGGCCTCCCTGGAGCAGCAGGGTTACGGCCCGTTTGCGGATTACCATGCCCTGCACCAGTGGTCCATTGAGCACCTGGACACCTTCTGGCAACAGGTTTGGGACTGGTGCGGCCTGGTCTGCGATACCCCTGCCGACAAGGTGCTGGGCAGTCGTGGCATGCCAGGCGCCCAGTGGTTTCCGGGCATGAAGCTGAACTTCGCCGCCAACCTGCTGCGGATGGCGGAAGGGGACCATGCGGACAACGAAGCGGTGGTGGCCCATTGCGAGACCCGGCCGGTACTGCGCCGCAGTTACCGCCAGCTGAAAGCGGATGTGGGTGCCCTGGAGGCCTTCCTGCGCAGCAAGGGTGTGCAGCAGGGGGATCGGGTGGCAGGTATCGTCACTAACGGTTACGAGGCCATTGTCGGCATGCTGGCTGCCACCAGCATGGGGGCTATCTGGAGTTCGGCGTCCCCTGACTTCGGGGTTGGCGCCATCAATGACCGGTTTGGCCAGATCGAGCCGGCGGCACTGATCACGGTCAACGGTTATGGCTACGGCGGCAAGGTGTTCCCCCGCCAGGCAGAATTCGCAGAACTGGTAGTGCAGCTGCCGTCCCTGAAATGCGTGGTCAGTATTCCCCAGCTGCCCGATGACGAGCCCCTGACTGGTGACAAGGTCACCACCTGGGACGAGGCCCTGGCGAGCGGTGAGGATCAGGCGCCCTCCTTCACGCCGCTGCCGCCGGACCATCCGGTCTATATCCTCTATTCCTCCGGTACCACTGGCAAGCCCAAGTGCATTGTCCATGGCAGTGCCGGCATCCTGGTGAACCATGCCAAGGAACTGATGCTCCACGGCGATGTAGGGCCAGACGACCGCTTCCTGTACTTCACCACCTGTGGCTGGATGATGTGGAACTGGCAGGTGTCGGCACTGATGACCGGCGCGGCCGTGGTGACCGTAGACGGGTCGCCGGGTTACCCGGACATCAATATGCTGTGGGAGGTGGTCGCCAGCGAACGAATCACCCATTTTGGCACCAGTGCGAAGTTCCTGGCCGGCTGCCGCAAGGCGGAAATCCGCCCGGCAAGGGACCTGGATCAGAGCCATCTGCGGGTGATCTTCTCGACAGGCTCGCCGCTGCTACCCGAGGACTATGACTGGGTCTACCGTGACGGGGCACCGGAGGTCCTGTTGGGCTCCATTGCCGGGGGTACCGATATCTGTGGCTGTTTTGTCGGCGCCTGCCCGTTGCTGCCGGTACGCCGTGGCGAGATCCAGTGCCGCTTCCTGGGCGTGGATGCGGTGGCCTATGGCGATGACGGCAGGCCAGTTACCGAAGGCCGTGGCGAACTGGTGTGTCGCCAGCCGCTGCCCTCCATGCCGGTGCGGTTCTGGAACGACCCGGACGGTGAGCGTTATCGAAGCGCCTACTTCGAGACCTTCCCGGGTGTATGGGCACACGGTGACTTCATTGAGTTCACCGAGCATGGGGGCGCGATTATCTATGGTCGCTCTGACGCCACCCTGAACCCGGGCGGGGTCCGTATCGGCACTGCGGAAATCTATCGCCAGGTGGAAACCATCGGCGAGGTGGCGGACAGCCTGGTCGTTGGCCGGCAAGTGGACGGCGATGTGGAAATCGTGCTGCTGGTTGTGCCGGCAGCCGGCCGGAATCTCACCGGGGAACTCAGCCAGACCCTGCGACAGCGCATCCGGGAGGGGGCCAGTCCCCGCCACGTGCCGAAGCATATCCTCGCCGTTTCGGATATCCCTTACACCCGCAGTGGCAAGAAGGTTGAGCTGGCGGTCGCGCGATTGCTCAACGGCTCGGCCCGCTCGGATAACCGGGACGCCCTGGCCAATCCGGAAGCCCTGGACAGCATCCGGAAAACACTGGCCGACGCGGGTTTGCTGGCCTCCGGGGCCTGATGGTCCGGCGCTGCCCGGAAGGTTCCGGTACCGTAAAACGACCCGCAAATCCGCCGTGTGGGTCGTTACCCGTGCCCTCTGTCAACCGGCGTGGGCTGCGACTTTAGACTAAAATCGTAACCTGAGTGACCTAAAAACTGGTATATTGTCTAGCTCCAATAAAAAGTTCGTAATCAGTGTCTGCGTAAGGAGGCTCTGACCTATCTGATGCCCCGTGCAACAGAGCTTCCTGAATCCGGAGTCCACAAGACGCCGGTATCAGCCCTGACCGTCCTGAACTGACAACCAACCTTGAGGACGCACATGACAGAATCAAACCCGAAGATTGTCTACACACTGACCGACGAAGCTCCGGCACTGGCGACCCGCTCACTTCTGCCTATTCTTCAGACGTTCACCACGCCAGCGGGTATTACCTTCGAGACCAGCGACATTTCCCTGGCCGCCCGTATCCTGGCGACGTTCCCCGACTACCTTGAAGAAGACCAGCGTGTTCCCGATGCCCTGGCTGAACTGGGCGAGTACACCAAGAACCCGGAAGCCAACATCATCAAGCTGCCGAATATCAGCGCTTCCATCCCCCAGCTCCGCGCCGCCATCAAGGAACTGAACGAACAGGGCTACAAGGTTCCCGAATACAAGGAACACCCGGAAACCGACGAAGAGAAGGAAATCCAGGCCCGTTACTCCAAGGTACTGGGCAGCGCGGTAAACCCGGTACTGCGTGAAGGCAACTCGGATCGTCGCGCCCCGGCTGCCGTAAAGGCCTTTGCCCGCAAATACCCCCATACCATGGGTGAGTGGAGCCCGGCGTCCCGCACCCACGTGGCCCACATGCGCGGTGGTGACTTCTACTCCAGCGAGCAGTCTGTGACCCTGGACAAGGCCACCAATGCCCGCATCGTGTTCGAGAACAGCAAGGGCGAGCAGACCGTACTGAAGTCCGACCTGCTCCTGCTGGAAGGTGAAGTGCTCGACGGCATGTTCATGAGCAAGCAGAAGCTGGTGAAATTCTTCGAGGATGCCATCGAGGATTGCGAAAAGACCGGCGTGATGTTCTCCCTGCACGTCAAGGCCACCATGATGAAGATCTCCCACCCGATCGTGTTCGGGCATGCGGTGAAGGTCTTCTACAAGGAGCTGTTCGACAAGTACGGTGACCTGTTCCAGGAAATCGGTGTTAATCCGAACAACGGCCTGTCTTCGGTCATCGAGAAGATCAAGCAGCTGCCGGAGTCCAAGCAGGAGCAGATCCAGGAAGACCTGCACAAGACCTACGAGCATCGCCCGGAAATTGCCATGGTGGATTCCGTCAAGGGTATCACCAACCTGCACGTGCCCAGTGACGTGATCGTCGACGCCTCCATGCCGGCCATGATCCGTAATTCCGGCAAGATGTGGGCCCGTGACGGCAAGCTCAAGGACACCAAGGCAGTCATGCCCGAGTCCACCTACGCCACCATCTACCAGGAAGTGATCAACTTCTGCAAGACCCACGGCGCCTTCGACCCCACCACCATGGGTACCGTACCCAACGTGGGTCTGATGGCCCAGAAGGCCGAGGAATATGGTTCACACGACAAGACCTTCGAGATTCCCGAAGAGGGAATTGTCCGTGTCGTAACTGAGGACGGCTCCGTTCTGACCGAGCACAAGGTCGAGCAGGGCGACATCTGGCGGGCCTGCCAGACCAAGGACCTGCCGATCCGCGACTGGGTCAAGCTGGCCGTTAACCGGTCCCGTTCCAGTGGCATGCCTGCTGTATTCTGGCTGGACGACGAACGTCCCCACGATGCCCAGCTGATCAAGAAGGTGGAGAGCTACCTGAAGGAGCACAACACCGAAGGGCTGGATATCCGCATCATGCCGCCGGTCATGGCAATCCGCCATACCATGGAACGCCTGATCCGTGGCAAGGACACCATCTCTGTCACCGGTAACGTGCTGCGTGACTACCTCACCGACCTGTTCCCGATTCTGGAACTGGGCACCAGTGCCAAGATGCTGTCCATCGTGCCGCTGCTCAACGGCGGTGGCCTGTACGAAACCGGGGCCGGCGGTTCGGCACCCAAGCACGTACAGCAACTGCTGGAAGAGAACCACCTGCGTTGGGATTCCCTGGGTGAATTCCTCGCCATCGCGGTCTCCCTGGAAGAGTTGGGTGAAAAGCAGAACAATGAGCGTGCCCGCCTGATGGGGGAAGCGCTGGACAAGGCCACCGGCCGTCTGCTGGAAAACAACCAGTCCCCCTCACGGGTAACGGGTGAGCTGGACAACCGTGGCAGCCACTTCCACCTGGCCCGTTACTGGGCGGAAGAGCTGGCCAACCAGGACAAGGACAGGGATCTGAAGGCCTTCTTCGAGAAACTGTCGAAGAAGCTGGAAGAAAACAAGGACCAGATTCTGGAAGAAATGAGCGTGATCCAGGGCCATCCAGCGGATATCGGTGGTTACTACCACCCGCCCGCGGATAAGGTCTGCAAGATCATGCAGCCCAGCGAGACCCTCAATGCCATCCTTGAGGAAGCTCGTCAGCAGGCCGCCGGCAAGTAACACGCTGGCAGGCTGCAAGGAACCCGGAGGGCGGTGACGTTCTTCGGGTTTTTTATTGCCAAGGCCCTTCGACAGGCTCCCTTCGACAGGCTCAGGGCGATCGGCTCTTCGAGAGGCCCCTTTGACAAGGTCGGGGTGATCGGCCCTTCGAGAGGTACCCTTCGACAAGCTCAGGGTGAGCGGGGTCCCCCAGAGTTCCTTCTCCCCGCTCACCCTGAGCTTGTCGAAGGGTGCTCACCGAAGGGTCCTTGTCGACGGGTATTTACGGGGGTGTAGTTTTCAAACGGCCCAGGCAACCCCTGTCATGCCTTGATAGAAGCAAATGAGGCCCGGGTCAGGTTCGCCAGATCCGCTGGTGCCAGCTCAATTTCCAGCCCCCGCCGACCGGCGCTGACGTGAACAGTGTCGAAGGCCTGCGCTGAGTCGTCAATAATGGTTTTCAGTGCCTTTTTCTGACCCAGCGGGCTGACGCCCCCGAGTACATACCCGGTGGTGCGCTGTACCTTCTGCTTGTCCGCCATGGCCGCTTTCCTGGCCTTTGCCGCCTTTGCCAGTTGTTTCAGGTTAAGGCTGCCGGACACCGGGACGATGGCGACCACAAGCTCGCCGGTGTCGGTCTCCGCCACCAGGGTCTTGAACACCTGGTCCGGGTCCAGGCCCAGCTTTTCGGCTGCCTCGGTGCCGTAGGATTCGCTCCTGGGATCGTGGGGGTATTCGTGAAGGGTGTGGGCAATACCCTCCTTGCGCACAAGGTCAACGGCTGGGGTCATGGTCTCTCCGATACTTCTGTTTTTCCCGGTGCAGGATAACCCTGAAACCGGGACAAGTCAGGACGGCTGGTGACGTACCTTCGAGGCCTGGGGCACCGTCAGCATGATCAGGAAGCCCGCCGCCAGGAATGCCAGGATGGTGGCCATGCCCCAGCGCTGGCTGCCGGTCGCTACCGTTACCCAGCCCACCAGCAGGGGCCCGGCGAAGGCAGTGGCCTTGCCGGAGAAGGCGAACAGGCCGAACATCTGGGTCTGCAGTTCCGGCGGTACCACCCGGGCCATATAGGACCGGCTGGCGGACTGCAGCGGGCCGACGAAGATGCCCAGAATCATGCCCCAGACCCAGAACCAGAGCACCGAATCCACCAGCAGAATCGCCAGGGCGCTGGTGCCCAGGCCGATCAGCGATAACAGGACGGTATTGCGGCCGCCGAGGGCGTCATCCACCCAGGCAAAACCCAGTGCCCCCAGGCCAGACGTCACATTCAGGGCGATGGCAAACTGTAGCACCTGGGTCTGGTTCATACCGAAGGTGCCGGCGGCGTACACGCCCCCGAAGGTAAATATGGTAGCCAGTCCGTCGGTATAGAGCATCCGGGCCACCAGAAAGCGGAGGATATGCCCCAGCTCCCTTACCTTGCTTAGTGAGTCCTTCAGCTGGCCCAGACCGGAGCGGATCGCCTGGCCCATGGACAGCCCCCGGGACGGCTGGTCCGGAATGAAGAAGAAAGCCGGCAGGGAAAACAGCAGATACCACAGGGCTACCAGCACAAAGGTGGCCCGCACATGTTCCAGGTTCTCCCGGTCCAGCCCCAGCCAGTCGGTATTGCCCTCGATAAACCCGAACAGGGCCACCACCAGGCAGGTAACACCTCCCACATAACCCAGCCCCCAGGCCCAGCCGGACCATCGTCCGAGCCGGCCGGGAGAGGCCAGGTCAGGCAGCATGGCGTTGTAGAAAATAAACGCGCACTCGGCCCCCAGAATGCCCACGCTGACCCAGAAAGCAGAGAACCAAAGATCACCACTACCCGGTTCCACAAACCACAGCATACCGCTGCCCAGTACGCACAACAGGGTGAAGGCTATCAGCCAGGGTTTGCGCCGGCCGGTCTGGTCGGCAATGGCTCCCAGCACCGGGGCCAGCAGGGCAACCACAATGCCGGACACCCCAACGATATTGCCCCAGGCACTGGTACCGGCAACGTCGTCCTGTACCACGGACTGGCTGAAATACCGGGCAAAGATAAAGGTCAGGATAATGGTAAAGAAGGCGCTGTTGGCCCAGTCATAGAGGGCCCAGGACCAGAGCGCCCTGGTATTTTCCTCTTTTGCCGTTGCGGGGGGCCCTGCTGCCATACCTGGAGTTCCTGTTCAGTGAAAGTCACCGGCGGTGCACCGGCTCGTTGACCTGCCAGACTATCTCATCAAGTATGACAGTCGTAAAAGATTGTTGAAGTGGTCGACGTGGCCGGTGTGACACACTAACGTCATTGCAGACTACTGTCAGGCAGTTTGCAGGTCAGTCCGGCCCCGGCCGGGTATTAGTGACCGGCACATAATACATCAGGACAATTGACTACCCATGGACAATAACCACACACAGGGAACGGCCCTGGGACGTTCACTCAAGATAGCCATGGCCTACCTTGTGACCGGTGCGCTGTGGATCCTGTTCTCTGACGCGGCCCTCGAACGGCTGGTCAGCGATCCGGTCACCCTCAGCCGCCTGCAAACCTGGAAAGGGTGGGCCTTTGTCCTGGTGACCGCCGCTGTGCTTTGCCTGGTGCTGCTGCGCCAGTTGCGCAGGGACCGGGAACAGCTTCATATGCGCAAGGCCCAGCAGGAGGAAATTCTGCGTCTGAGCCAGTTCCAGCAAGGCGTCATTGATAATGCGAATGTCTGGCTCAATGTGCTCGACCCGAATGGAAAAGTGCTCGTCTGGAACCGGGCGGCCGAGCGCATCAGCGGGTATACCAGCGATGAGATTACCGGAAGCGTTGAAATATGGCAGAAACTGTACCCTGACCCGGGCTATCGGGCCTGGGTAATCGACCGGGTGCGGGGAATCGTTGCAGGCGAGGAAGAGGTGGAAGGTCTTGAGACCCGCATCCTGGCGAAACATAACGGTGAACGCCTGATCTCATGGAACTCCCGAGCCCTGAAGGACTCCCGGGGGGAGGTGGCGGGTTCGATCGCCATCGGTGTGGATATTACCGAACAACGGGCGGCCGAGAATGCCCTGAAGGCCAGCGAGAGGAAGCTCGCCAACCTCATGGACAGCTTGCCGGGCATGGCCTACCGCTGTCTCTATGATGAGTTCTGGACCATGAAGTTTGTTTCCAGTGGTTGTGAGGAACTTACCGGCTATAAGCCGGAGGACCTGGTCGATAATCGAAAAGTTGCCTGGGCGGAACTGATTGAGCCTGGTGATACCAGTGACGTACTCCGCCAAGTAGAGGGGGCTATCGGTAACGCCTCGACGTTCTCGGTGGAGTATCGTATCCGGCGCGCCACCGGGGAGAGCATCTGGGTCTGGGAGCGTGGTCGTGGAGTGGAGGATGACCACGGAATGGTGCTGGAGGGCATAGTCCTCGACGTTACCGAGCGCAAGCGGCTTGAAGAACGACTGTCCGAGCTGGCAACCCTGGACCCCCTCACCGGCCAGTTCAACCGACGGGAAACCGAGCGAATCCTTCAGGAAGAGCTGGTCAGAGCCGAACGCTATGGTCGCCAGCTGGCGGTGCTGTGGGTCGACCTGGATCATTTCAAACGGGTGAATGACTCCTGGGGGCATGCCATCGGAGACAAGGTGCTGCGGACAGTGAGCCTGCGGTTGGCGGACAGCGTGCGAACCGTGGATACCCTGGGTCGCTTCGGGGGCGAGGAATTCCTGGTGGTGTTACCGGAAATGTCGGTGGCGGAGGCATGTGATACGGCCGAACGCCTGCGGCGTCGTGTTGCCTCGGAGCCTGTTCCGGTGGCGGCGGAGCAGTCGCTGGAAATGACGGTCAGCATCGGCGTGGCGGTCTATCCGGACCATGGGGAAAGCGCCGACGAGCTCTGTAACCGCGCGGACAAGGCCATGTACCTGGCCAAGAGCCTGGGGCGGAACCGGACCGAGGTGTACACCCCGGCCCCGGCCGAAGACCTTACCTCAGATGGTACGTAGCTGCGCTTCCAGAATGCCCAGTACCGACGACACAATATCCCGGAAGTCCGTCAATGTCTGGGTTCGCTGGATAATCTCATGGCGTTGCTCGTCAAGGCGCTCCAGCTGTGGCACCACCCGACGCACACCTTCGGTAATCACCTCGTAGGGGTAGTGGTGGTCCTGGATGCTCAGCTTGTTCAGCTCCGCTACTTCCTGGTGGAAGATGGTGATAATGTCGTACAGCAGATCCTTGTGGGCGATGCTGCCCGCTTCCCAGTAGGCATCATCAAGCAGTTCAAGCAATGAAAGGTATTCCCGGAGGGTATCGGCAACGGATGTCTGGCTCATGGCACACTCCCTGGTTACATGAGCCAGACTATAGCAGTTCATCGGTCCGCCGACCTTACGCGACCTGGCGGGCAATCCAGGAATTGTAGCGACTCGCCAACGCCTTCACATAGCGCGCTTCCGCCCCATCCAGGGACGCAAGTACCCCATTGAAGATCCAGCCCCGCTCATACAGGCCCAGTACGCTTTGCTCGTCGTCCAGGTTGACCCGTTGGTTCAGCTTCTTGCAGATGGCATCCAGCAGCGGCAATTTTTCCGGACGGCGGATGGGCCCGGGCCGGCGGCTGGCCGGAACGTTGGCGGCACGTCTGGTTGTTGGTCTGTTCATGGCACTCTCCTTACCGTTTTGCGGCTGCAAAAACCAGAAAACCCGGCCTCACGGGACCGGGTTTTCATGCGTAAGACTGCATGCCCGGTCGCCTGAAGCTTCCGGGCAGGGCCGAAAGCGTTACCTGAAAATCACCATGCTACGAAGAGGCATCAGGGCCCTGCTCCGTGCAGTCGTATCGACAAGGTGGTCTTGTTTCTTCAAGCCCATCGGGACTCTCCGTTATGGCTCTGTTCAGAAATTGTTCAGGTAATACCGTTCGGTGTACGCCGACCGTATGATGGCCAGCAACGATCAGTGTATCGCGGACGCCGGACTTTGCAAATGGGCATACCTGGGGGAGTCATACGCAGTAACCCTGCCTTCGGCAAACCCGTACAGACTGCGGTCCGCACGGTAACGATAATTATAAACGTCACGTGTTTTACGTTGTGCAATCCGCAGTAGCACGTCAGTTCATGTCAGTTACTGTGTGATCTCTCCTTTATTGTCTTGGCGCTCCGGGTTTCCCGCAGCGCCTTTTTTATGTTCAGGCAGGCGGTGAGAGCTCAGTGATTGTGGAGCGGGTCGGAATGGTCCTGGTCCGCAGCGGTAACCAGCTGCCAGGTAGTCTGCAGAATGCGGGCGTCGTTGGCGGCCCGGTGCACCGGCAGGCCCAGTTCAGCAATGACCTTCTGGCGGGCCGGCGTCCAACGGCGGACCTGGGCGGGGTTGAGCAGAAGCGAGATGGATTCCAGCTGGAACCCGGGTTGCATCTCGGCAGCGCGGAACAGCCGGTGCAGCCAGAAGCTGTCGAACGTCCAGGCGTCACAGAAGACCTGGCCGGTGAGCAGGTTATTGAGATAGCCTGCCACCTGGTGCACGGTATGGCCCTTTTCCATCAGTACCGGCCGGGGTATGCCGTGGATTGCCTCGGCGCTTTCTGACCAGTCGTGCCATAGCACGTGGGGACGGATCAGCCAGCTGTACACTGCACCATCCGGCAGGCACACCCCGACCTCGATCGGGTAGCTGGCGATCAGATCGAGGCTGGAAGCCTCAAAATCGATAAAGGCCGGTGTGGAGGCATGGATCATCGGCAATTCGGTCAGTTGCTGTGCTGTCTGCAAAGTGTAACCGTCCCTCTGGTCTGACGCGAACCCATAGTCGCGGGTGGCTGTTACAATACTAAGTCCGCGGGCCTGGCTGGCACCGCGAACGCCGTCATGCTGAACGACGTTCGGGTTAACCGCCAGTGTCCGTTTGGCAAGAATGTCCGTTTTACAAGCAGGAGGACAGGTGTCTGAACGTATCGTTGTGATCTACTCGGGGGGTATGGATTCCTTTACCCTGCTGCACCGTGCCCTGGCAGACGGGCATGAGGTTCATGCCCTGTCGTTCGACTATGGCCAGCGGCACGTCCGCGAACTGAAGGCCGCGTCAGAGGTCTGCGAACAGCTTGGTATTCCCCACAAGGTGATCGATATCCGCGCCATGAAGGCAGTTATGGCCGGCTCGTCTCTCACCGGCGGTGGTGAGGTACCGGAGGGGCATTACGAGGAAGCCTCCATGAAATCCACTGTGGTGCCCAACCGCAACATGATCCTGCTGTCCCTGGCCACCGGGTATGCGGTTACGGTGGAGGCTGATGCGGTCTGGTTTGGCGCCCATGGAGGCGACCATGCCATCTACCCGGACTGTCGCCCCGAGTTTGTGGAAAAAATGGATGCGGTCTGCCGAATTGCCAACTATGAACCGGTTCGCATTGAAGCCCCCTACATCCGCGCCAGCAAGACCGACATCCTGGCGGAGGGGCTTGCCATGGACCTCGACTACAGCCGGACCTGGACCTGTTACAACGGGCGTGACAAGGCCTGTGGCGTCTGTGGATCGTGCGTGGAACGCCTGGAAGCCTTTGCCGCCCACGGAATGACCGATCCGCTGCCCTATGAGGCGCGTAACTGATGTACCGTGTAAAAGAGGCCTTTTACACCCTGCAGGGTGAAGGTGCCCAGGCTGGCCGGGCCGCCGTGTTCTGCCGCTTCAGCAAGTGCAACCTGTGGAATGGCCGGGAGGCGGACCGGGCCAGCGCTGTGTGCAGCTTCTGCGATACGGATTTTGTGGGAACGGATGGTCAGAATGGTGGCCGGTTCGATACGGCAGAAGCGCTGGCCGATCACATCGTGGCACTCTGGCCATTTGATGGCCCGGGAAGTGATCAGCAGGGAGCGAAGCCCTATGTCGTCTGTACCGGTGGTGAGCCGCTGTTGCAGCTGGATGAGCCCCTCATTGCTGCGCTCCATAAACGGGGGTTCGAGGTGGGTGTGGAGACCAACGGTACCTTGCCGGCGCCATCGGGCATTGACTGGCTGTGTGTGAGTCCCAAGGCGGATGCAAGGGTGGTGATCCGCGAATGCGACGAGCTGAAGCTGGTTTACCCCCAGCCCCTGGCGATGCCGGAGCGATTCCTGTCCATCAACGCCCGGTACTATTTCCTCTCTCCCATGGCGTCTCCCGCAATGCCGGAAGGGGGTGTCGACCCGGTGAAGGCCAGCAATACCCGCAAGGCCGTGGGTTACTGCCTGCAGCATCCCCGCTGGCGCCTGACCATCCAGATGCACAAGATCGTTGGTATTGACTGATTCTCCCTTGCTGGCTGTTACCTGGTGTCGAGCCGCAGGTCGGTAATCACCGGATTATGGTCGGATGCCCGCCAGACATGCTCCGGCGGCAGATCAAGGCCCCCCGGTGCGTTGTAGGCCCAGATTCTGGGCTCTTCAGCGTTAACAGCCCAGACGTGACTGGCCACCACCTGCTGTCTGGCTGAATCGTTGGCCAGGTGGTAGTCCAGGGTACCCAGCCGGCCGTGGAAGCGGAACGTAGGGGTACGCACGCCGTGAAACTCGCGAATCAGGTCCTGGTATCCGGCTGCGGTCAGTATCCTTAGCGGGTCCTCCATGGCATAGGCATTGAGATCTCCCACCACTAATACCCCGGCCCGGTCAGCGCCAAGGCCGGATGTCCACCGGGCCAGTTCCCGGGCCGCATCGGCCCTGGCCCCGGCGTAGCAGGCCTGACCGTCTCCCGTGTCCAGCTGGGATTGGGGAGCGTTGCGGCAACTCTTGGACTTGAGGTGTACCGCGACGATGGTGAGGGACTCGCTGCCCTCTGCCCTCCGGAAACGCTGGACCAGGGCCGGGCGGTGCCATTGCCGGAAAGCCCCCCTGTTGAGCAGCTGAGGGGCGTCCACCGGGCGCACCCGGTCTGACCGATAGAGTATGCCGTTGCGGATCTCGTCGCTGTAGGAATCGGTTGAGCCTTTCACAAAGTGCCAGTGTGTTCCCAGCTGCCGGGAGAGGTGTGCTATGGCACTTTGGGCCCCGTAACCGTCATTCTCCAGCTCGGATACTGCGAGGATGTCCGGGTCCATGGCGGTGATCTGGGCCGTGAGGCGCGCCAGCTGTTGCTGGTAAGCCCCATGGGTTCGTGCGCCCCGGGGGGAAGGGAAACCGCCACCCTGGCCGTTGCCATTGAACAGGTTTCCCAGATTGAGTGAGGCGACCCTCAGATTGGCGTTGTCATGCCGTCCGGGAGCGGGCGAACGTGGTTCTGTTGAGTGGAAGTCAGGTGGCTCCAGGGGCTGCAGCCGCCAGTGTCCGAACCGGTAGTCGAGAATGCCGGTCAGGGGGCCAGCCTGGTCCCCTACTCGCACCGTATTATCCGGTGCCAGATTGCCCGCCGGCCAGGGTATGGGGCGGGGGTTCTGTCGTCGGTGGCCGTCATCGAGCAGCAACCTGACCTGCTCCTGTGCGTCGAGACGGCGTGCCAGGCCGGGGGCAGGTTTTTCCAGTTGGGTGGGCACCCACTGCACTTCAGGCGCCAGCGCCAGTTCGCCGTAACGGGCCAGGTTCCAGGTGTCAGTGACGGTCAGTGGCTGTTCAACATGGACCAGCATGCCCTCTAGAGGCTCGCGAATGTCCGCAGGTGTTTGCCCGGGGTGGAATGCCACGGGGAGCGGTAAGCCTGGCGAGTCACAGACTGTAATGGCTTTTACCTGGCTCAGTGAGGTCAGGCCATAGTATTCGCCTGCCTTGCCTCGCAACTGTACCCGGTCGCCTGGTCGGCCATCCTCCGCCCGAGTGTGGACGAAGACCGCTTCCGAAGTGGACGGATCGTCATCCTGTTCAGGGCCGGCCTGTTGAAGATAGAAACCCTTGAAGCCACCGGGTTGTCGGAGGTCGAGGGTGATGATGCCTTCGACGGTGACGGTCTGTCCGGACAGTGGCGTCGTGTCACCCGGGCCCTGGACCGCGGATATCGCCGTGCGGGGGCCGCCACAGGTCTGAGCGCCGGCCTGGACGGCCTGAATCAGCAGGACGAGTACAGCCACTGTTTTCAGCATTGCTACTGCGCTGCCTCCTGGCCCCTCGGGCCGCAACACACCGGTTATACGGTATCTGGCTGAGTCTCTTCAGCCTTGCTGCGGCTGGGGGCTTTCAGCCAGGCCGGCAGGGTATCTCCATTGGACAGCTCCAGCTGGCGGCCCGGTACATCTTCCTCACGACCACCAGCAGGCAGCCCGAGCATGGGAAGCAACCAGGGTACCATGGCCTCCCGGCAGCGTACCTCCAGGGGGGTGTCATCGATGCCATAGTCGGCACAGACCAGGCGACGACTGGCAGCGTCCAGCCCCGAAGCCGGTTGCACCTTGAGGCTGATCATCCGGTTCCAGCGCTCGTCGTGCTCTTCCCGGTGACGGGACTTGTCCCGGGCGACCCGGACCTGACCGGTTAGCCGACTGAGGCGGTAGTCACCAAAGCCCTGACGGCGATCATTCCAGGCGCGCACGTGCCAGCCCTGACCGGTCATGACCAGGGTGTGGGGCTCCAGCACCAGGGTCTCCCCGTCAGGGTTTTCAAGTGTAAGGTAGCGTGCTTCCAGTTTGCGTTTCTGACGACAGGCGGTGATCACCGCGCGGGTAACCTCGGGACTTGCCTGACCGCAGGGGGCCCGCACCACACAGCTGTCCGGCAGCCCGATATCGAGGTTTTCGAAGCAGTTGCTCAGTGACTGGTGCCGGCAAGCCAGCTCCAGATATTCTTCAGGCTCACCCCGGGTCACTACGGGCTGGAAATCCGGAGCCGGGATGTAGCCTTTCAGATGCCTGTCGTAAACCAGGTTGCCGGGTGCCAGTTCCCGCAAATAGGTATTGATGTCCTTTGACGCCTGCTGACGGCCAATGCCGAAGCCGTGGCAGATGTGGTTGGTGGTGAGACGACCTTCCCAAAGGGCAACGGTTTCTATCAGGCGATAACGCAGCAGCAGATCCCAGCGAATGGGCCATTCCGTTTTTTTCATAATGTCGGGCTCTTGGTGATGGCTAACAGAGGTCTGGTCGACAGCGACCGATCCATGATCACCCGACCGATGTTAGCAGCATTACCATAGTTCAGTGTGTTACGGGCGATTAATGTAAAATTTTGTGAAACGCAGTCGTGGCGCGACTTGCAGAGGTGTTTTTATGTTCAGTCCGGCAGCGTTTCGGCAACTGCGTAATGGCTGTTTTTGTTATCGGATGCTTAAATCAAGTTTGCTGTCTGTTAGCCAGCTGCACATTCACTGCTGCCGGGCCCTGACCCCGCTCTGAACTTGTTTCCGGAGACTTCCCGATGACCCGAATGGTGGCGTCCCTGTCGGCGCTGATCATAAGTATTATTCTTCTGGTCAGCGGCAATGCGTTTCTGACAACGCTGTTGGGTATCCGCCTGAGTATCGAATCGGTGGAGCCTTCGGTTATCGGCTGGGTGCTGGTGTGTTACTCCGTGGGTTTTGTGCTGGGTACGCTCTACGTGCACCACGTTATTGCCCGTGTCGGTCATATCCGGGCGTTTGCGGTATTTGCGGCGCTGGCTGCGGTCACCGCCCTGGTCTATCCCCTTTCGGTGACCATGGTCCTGTGGGCGCTCTTGCGGGGCCTGTCCGGGTTCAGCATTGCGGGGGTGCTGGTGGTGATCGAGAGCTGGTTCAGCAGCCGGGCAACCAACAGTAACCGGGGAGCACTGTTCGCGGTCTATCAGATCGTGTTCTACATCGCTGCTGCCGGGGGCCAGCTGGTGGTGAATCTGGGCGATCCCGCCAATTTCATGCCCTTTACGCTGGCGGCGATCCTGCTGACGCTGGCGCTGATTCCCCTGTCCCTGACCCGTATGGAAGCGCCCCATATCGAGACAGCGGAGCGCATGTCCTTCTTCACCCTGGCCCGGGAGTCGTTCACCGGAATGGCCGGGGCACTCACCTGCGGTGTGTTGATTGGAGGCTTCTACGCGCTGGGGCCGGTTTACGCCACCATGGCCGGCCTCGACGTATCCCGTACCTCGTTTTTCATGGCAGCAGCGATTGTGGCAGCGATGATCCTGGCCTGGCCCCTGGGGCGTATCTGCGACACCTTTGACCGTCGCCGCGTGATGTTCATTGTCGCCGTGGCGGCGGCCGCTACGGCCGCTACCGTGGCAGTGGTTGGCAGCGCCAACCTGACAGTCCTCATGTTGCTGGTGGGCCTGTTTACCGGACTCTCCGCCACCCTTTACCCCATTGCCGTAGCCATTACCAATGACCGTATGGAATCCCATCGCATTGTAGCGGCCAGCGCCACCCTGTTACTCAGTTACGGTATCGGCAGTGTGATTGGTCCGGTGGTGATGGCCGAACTGATGAGTGTTCTGGGGCCGGCCGGACTGTTCTGGGGCAGCGCCGGCTTTCTGTTGGTGCTGGCGGTTGCGACCAGTTACCGCATCAGTCATACCCCGGATGTGCCTGTGGAGGAGCAGGAGCACTTTGTGGCGGCCATGCCGGAAGCCTCGCCGGTACTGGCGGAAATCGACCCACGTAACGAGGAGTTCCATGTCTCTCCGGAGGCGGAAGCCAACGAGCTGGCGCGGGAATCCGCGTAAGGGTGCGGGTAGCATATTGACCTGAGGCAAACCTGATCAATGTGTAACTTGTGTTCGTCTCAATGATTAGCTTACTATTGCTGAATCATCAGTAACAGGACAGTGACATGGACCCGCAAACCCTCCGAGATCAGTTTCCATTTGCCGTCGCCCGGGTAACCCGGCGTTGGCGCAAGCTGTTGGACGAACGCCTCAAGGACCTGGGTGTTACCCAGGCGCGCTGGTCCACCATGGTGTACCTCCAGCGTGGTGGCGAAGGGCTCACCCAGCGGGAACTGGCGCACCTGATGGCCATAGAGAACCCGACCCTGGTGCGACTGCTGGACAGCCTCGAGGAACAGGGCCTGATCGAGCGGCGGCCCTGCAAGCGCGACCGCCGGGCCCGGCGACTGTACCTGACGAGCGCCGGCGAGCGCTTCATGAGCGATCTTAATGAACGGGGCAACGTGCTGCGGGACGAGATGCTCAAGGGTATCGAAGACAAGGACCTGGAAGTTGCCCTGCATGTCTTCGAGCGGGTCATGGAAAATGCTGCAGACCTGAAAAAGTAGGCATCCCGGGCCCGGTTGAGTTTTGGCGGCGGGCCCGCTATGCTTGCGCCTCCTTCAGGGGAGTAGTCTCCGTAACCGCGACCGGTTGCGGGTGGTGGTCAACATGATCGGAGCACATCTCCGTGGCCATCACGTTCCTGCACTGCTGTGAAGTGCTGCGATTGTGCTGCAGAAATGCCGGTGAGACTGGCAGCAGTCAGCGGAACTGACAAGACCTGGGGAACAGTCACTTCCGTGGGTGGAGGGTGGCCGTTCCTCATGTCGTCACGCTCCGCCCCGGATTTTCAGTGCTATGGATGCTTTTCTCGCCTCGACCCTGTCTGTGTTTATTGCCGAGATCGGTGACAAGACACAGCTGCTGTCCCTCTTTCTGATTACCCGCTTTCATCGCCGTACGCCGATCATTCTTGGCATTCTTGTTGCGACCCTGGTTAACCATGGCCTGTCGGCATTGTTGGGCGCCTGGGTGGCCAGCTGGCTGCCACAGGCCTGGGTGCCCTGGCTGGTGGCGGCCAGTTTCGTGGCCATTGCCCTGTGGCTGTTGTTTCCGGACAAGGACGATGGCGGGGATTCCAGGCTGTTGGGGCTTGGGGCATTTGCCGCTACCACGGTGATGTTCTTCCTGGCAGAGATTGGCGACAAGACCCAGATTGCCACTGTAGTGCTGGCGGCACGTTATGATGAGACCTTCTGGGTGATCGTGGGGACCACCATTGGTATGCTGGTGGCCAATGTGCCTGTAATCCTTGCCGGCAAATGGCTGATGGAGCGCATGCCCATGGCGACAGCCAGGATTGGTGCCAGTATCCTGTTTGTGGTGCTGGCGATCATCACGGTGGTGGCCGCGTTCAACGGCCTTTGATAAGGCCTGGCGTTGCCGGTGCACGGAACTGTGCGGGCACGGGAACGTCAAACAGGATAATACGAACAGACCGGCCTCGAGGGGCCGGGTATATCGACCGGGAACACCCATAATGGCTAGAACCCTGAATACTGGTATTGCATTGATGGTCACCGGCCTGGTGGCGTGGGGTGCTGCAGGTGTGGTTTTTGCACAGCAATCTCCCGCATCCGGACAGGCCCGGGGCGGCACTCCTCTGGAAAGCACTGCCGGTGCAAGCGTTGAAAAGATCACCCCGACGGACAGTCGCAGCCGATCGCCGGTATGGGTGCTGGAAGATGATCTGGCGGGCAAGCTGCAGATGATGACCACCCGGTACGAAGACACCTTTGCCGAAATCGGTACTCAACGCAGTCTGGGTTACCTGGAGCTGGTAAAGGCCAACCCGGAAGTGGACCCCTGGCTACCGGGTGACGGCACCAGGATCACCCTGCCCCGCAAGTATGTGCTGCCGGACTCCCGCCGGGAGGGGATTGTGATCAACCTTGCCGAGTACCGCCTCTATTACTTCCGCGATGGTGGCGTGCAGGTGTTCCCCGTGGGTGTGGGAACGGAGGAGAACCCTTCGCCGCTGACCGATGCTGAAGTCACCATGGGGCTTGAATCACCGGCCTGGTACCCGCCGGCAAGCATCCGGGCCGAATATGAAGCCAGTGGCGAATACCTTCCGAGGATGATTCCTCCCGGACCGGACAATCCCCTGGGAACCCATGCCCTGATGCTGAGTGAGGATGGTTACCTCATCCACGGGACCAACAAGGGGTTTGGTGTCGGCATGCAGGTCAGCCATGGCTGCTTCCGTATGTACAACGACGACATTTCCCGCTTTGTGAAGGAGGTGCCCAAGGGTACCCCGGTTCAGGTCATCCATCAGCCGGTCAAGGTAGGCTTGCGTAACGGGCAGCTCTGGCTGGAAGTGCATCGTGCCCGGGAGGCCTACCCGGAAGAAGAGAAAGAACGTCTGTGGCAGCAGGTGGCTGAGGCACTTGAGGTTTACACTGAAGAAAACAAGGAACTTGAGATCCAGCGCCGGGTTGTGGAACAGGTGGTTGATCAGGCTGACGGTATTCCGCGTATGATTGGTGAGAGGGTAACGCAACTGGCCAGTCGCGATACCGAGGCGGCCAGTGCCGCCAGCAATCAGACGTCAGAACAATCTGGCCGGTCGTCCGGTAACCCGGACCCGGGCTCGCCCCAACGCTGGTTCTGAGCACAGGGATGGGTGGCGGGGGTAGAATGTCGGCCCCGGTTTCGGGGCGGCTCACGTAAGGGAGCAGCTAATGGAATCATTGACAGCCTCGGCCCGCCCATCCCGCTATCGCTATGGCCTCTGGCTGGGGCTGGTGTTGCTTGGTCTCACCCTGAGCGTTGGTCAGTGGGTGTTTGCCCAGTCCTCCGGTGACCGTAGCGCGGTTGTGCTGACAATTGACGGGGCCATAGGCCCCGCCACCATGGATTACGTGATCCGGGGTATCGACGACGCCGAAGCCAGGGGTGCTGCCCTTGTGGTGTTGCAGCTGGATACCCCCGGCGGATTGATGGAATCGACCCGTTCGCTGATCAAGGCGGTACTGGGCTCTGATGTGCCGGTGGTTACCTGGGTGACACCCGCTGGTGCCCGGGCAGCCAGCGCGGGCACCTATATTCTCTATGCCAGCCACATTGCCGCCATGTCCCCCTCGACCAACCTGGGTTCCGCCACACCGGTCCAGATGGGTGGTGTGCCTGGTTCCGATCAGGCACCGGACGACTCCGGCAATGAGCCAGCCTCCGGTGAGGAGGAATCGGCCGACGAAGCATCCAATTCCGCTGACAGCGGTACCGCCATGGAGCGCAAGGTCATGGAGGATGCGGTCAGCTATATCCGGGGTCTGGCGGAGCGCCATGGGCGCAATGCTGACTGGGCCGAGAAGGCTGTTCGGGAAGCGGTCAACCTGGGGGCAACAGAAGCCCTCGAACTGGGTGTGGTTGACGTTGTCGCCTCTGACCTCAACGAGCTGCTCAGCGAGATCCATGGCCGCGATGTAGTCATGGCCTCGGGTACCCGCACCCTGGATACGGAAAATCTCGCCATCGTGCGCCAGCAGCCGGACTGGCGAACCAGTCTGTTATCGGTGATCACGGACCCCAACGTCGCCTACTTTCTCATGATCATCGGCTTCTACGGCATTATTTTCGAGCTGGCCAATCCCGGTAGCCTCTATCCCGGTGTGATTGGCGCTATCTGTTTGCTGCTGGCCCTGTTTGCCTTCCAGGTACTGTCTGTAAATTACGCCGGGCTGGCGCTGATTCTGCTGGGGCTTGCCTTTATCGTGGGGGAGGCCTTCATGCCGAGTTTCGGCATGCTGGGGGTGGGCGGCATCGTGGCCTTTGTTCTGGGTTCAGTGATTCTCATGGATGGCTCACACCAGGAAATCTCGCTGCCCGCCGTGGGCGGAACTGCGGCGGTGGCCGGCGGCTTTATCCTGTGGACCGTGACCCGGTTTATCGGGCTCAGACGAAGGTCTCCCGCCGTAGGCGCCGAGCATATGACGGAGGAGCGCTGCCGGGCGCTGGAGGATTTTTCCCGGGAGGACGACTACTATCAGGGGCACGTCCGACTTTCCGGCGAGCGCTGGAATGCCATCAGTAACGACCCCGTCGTTGAGGGGCAGTGGTTACGCGTACAGTCACTGGAGGGCCTCACTGTAAAGGTCCGTCCGGAAAATGCGGATACTGGCCGTAAGGAGGCTTTATGATAGGTGAACTGATTCCCTGGATTGCACCGCTGGTGGTGCTGTTACTCATTCTGGGCTCTGCGATCCGGATCCTGCCGGAATACGAGAGAGGCGTGGTGTTCTTTCTGGGCCGTTTTCAGGGGGTAAAGGGGCCTGGGCTGATCATTATCATACCCGGTATCCAGCAGATGGTGCGGGTTGACCTGCGGGTGATCACCCTGGATGTGCCCAGCCAGGATGTGATTTCCAAGGATAACGTCACAGTCCGGGTCAACGCCGTACTTTACTTCCGGGTGGTTGATCCGGAAAAGGCGATACTGCGGGTTGAAGACTTCGGGTCAGCCACCAGTCAGCTTTCACAGACCACGCTGCGCTCCGTTCTGGGCAAGCACGACCTGGACGAAATGCTGTCGGAGCGGGACAAGCTCAATTCCGATATTCAGGAGATCATTGATGCCCAGACCGAGGACTGGGGTATCAAGGTGGCCAATGTGGAAATCAAGCACGTGGATCTGAACGAGTCCATGATTCGCGCCATTGCCCGTCAGGCGGAAGCGGAGCGGGAACGTCGCGCCAAGGTCATCCATGCGGAGGGCGAACTGCAGGCCTCGAAGAAACTGGTGGAAGCTGCCCAGGTGATGTCAGTGGATTCAGGTGCCATGCAACTGCGTTATCTGCAGACCCTGGCCGATATGAGTACCAGCAATTCGTCTACGATCGTGTTCCCGTTACCGATGGACATCATGGAAACATTCAGGAGCAAAGCTGGAGGAAAACCGGGGCCAGTGACGGATAATCCGAAGCCGGAGGGGCCGGACGGGGCGCCTGCCTAAGAGGTCTCAGGACGAGTCACAGAATGAAAAAAAGGCCGGCAAATGCCGGCCTTTTTCGCAGATGCTATCCAACCTTATTTCTGGCTGGAACGCTGAAGCATGCGAGCAGCGCGCTCGTTGGCTTCGTCTGCAGATTTCTGAGCTTCCTTGGCTTCTGCCAGGGCCTGCTCTGCGCGACGCAGGGCGGTGTTGGCCTTGCGGTCAGCGTTGTTGGCAGTGCTCAGGGCGTTGCTTGCTGTCTGCTCGGCAGAGCTGGCAGTTGCATTAGCCTCATCAATGGCGGCTTGGTCAGTAGTGGCACAGCCGGCAGTCAGTGCGGTGGCCAGTGCAAACCCTGCGATCGTCAACTTACGCATGTCTTGAATCCCCTTATTGGTCGTTATACTTCCTGTGGTGCAGAAGTTCTGAATAAATAACATCCTGTTAAATCGGGTCCGACGGCTTACCGCCGGATTCAGTGACAGTGTAAAACACTCCCGATAAAAATGTTAACTCGGGATACGTAAAACTTCTTAGGTAATTACATAAACGTAAGTCTGTTTTCAGGAACTTTTTGAATCCGTGGGCTTTTCGGACTGATCAGGGCAAAATCCGGATGGGAGTGCCCACACCCACCAACTGCCAGATCTCGTCCATCTCCTCATTGGTTACTGCAATACAGCCGTCGGTCCAGTCCAGCCCCTGATAGGCAAACGCCATGTCGCCCACATCATTGGGCAGGCCATGGATCATGATATTGCCCCCGGGGTTGAGGCCCCAGGCCTCCGCGAGCTCCCGGTCCTTCGGGCTGGGGTAGGAAATGCGGATGGATTTGTAGAAATCGCTGTTGGGATTGCGGAAATCGAGGGTGTAGGTACCTTCAGGCGTGCGGCTGTCGCCCTCGTAGAGCTTGTGGCCTTCTGGCGTCTTGCCCAGGGAAATCCGGTAGTCGCGGACCACCCGTTCGCCGGAGAGCAGGTACAGGCGCCGCTCTTCCTTGCGTACCACCACTTCACTGATCGTGCCGATCTTGCCGATGGCAGGCGGCGGCTCGGCCATGGCCAGCGTCCGCAGTTCCGTACCGTGGGTCGCTGTGGCAAACAATGCCAGCGCAGTGAACAGCGCTGTCATCAGGTGCTTGCGGAATAAAACCGGTGTTTCCATCATCGTTTGTCAGGCTTCAGTCGAAATGATCACAATTTCGCCATGTTATAGCATATTGCTGAGATTACGCGTAGGTAACATTTGTGGGTATATGTCACAAAGAATCTCAGTGTCTCACGTTTTATTTCATGGCTCAGGAGTCGGTCATCTTCAGGCCCACCTTGGTGACCCGGTCTGACTCCGTAGCCCTGGCCACCAGCACCACCGGGCCCAGGGTAACCTTGTCCCCGACAACCGGGTGGCCCTTGGTGCGCTTTGCAAAACATTCGGCCAGGGACAGCTCCGGGGGCAGCTCATCGAACTCAATACCATAGACCTGTTCCACATCCCCCAGCAGGGCATCGCCATTGAGGACAAAGTCGCCAAAGAAGGCGCGCTCAGCCAGGTGCCGGGGCGCCTGCTTGCCCGAAAGGGATTTGCCCAGTTCCGACAGGGAGCCAGACACCGCGAAGACGGCCACCACGTCGCCCTTCGAGATAACAAGGTCAGGGCTCGGGGCGAGGCATTGCCGGTTGCGGAAGACGCCCGCAATGGAGGTGTTGTCCGGCAACTTAAGCTGCCCCAGAGGACGTGGATCGTCCCAGCGATCCCCCCGTAACGGGAACAGCATCAGCTCATGGTCGCCGGCGGCGGGTACATCCAGGGGCAGGCGGCGATACGGCTCGCCGGTGGCCGGCACTTCCAGTTTGAGCTTGCGGGCCAGTGGGGCCAGGGAGCTACCCTGAACCACCAGGGACACCAGAACAATAAAGAACGCGAAATGAAAGATATCCCTGGCTTCCGGCAGGCCGGCCATGATCGGGAACAGGGCGAGAACGATGGGTACGGCCCCCCGCAGACCCACCCAGCTGATAAACAGCAACTCCCTGCGATTGAAACCGAAGGGCCACAGGGTGCTGAACACCGCCAGCGGCCGGATCACGAAGATCAGTACCAGGGCGAGGATCAGACCGCCGCCGATGAGTGGTAACAGGTCAGACGGGCTGACCAGCAGGCCCAGCATCAGAAACAGGCAGAGCTGGGCCAGCCAGGCCAGACCGTCGTGGACCTGAAGAATCATGGGCATCATCCGCACAGGCCGGTTGCCCACAATGACGCCCGCCAGGTAGATCGCCAGAAACCCACTTCCTCCCAGGATGTTGGTGCCGGCGAAAACACATAGGCCCGCGGCCCCCACCATCAGCGGGTAGAGTGCCGCGGTCAGCCGCACCCGGTTGGCCAGCTCGACAATCAGGAACCCACCCAGAATGCCGATTACAGCGCCAATTCCGAACTGGCTGACCAGCATGGCCAGGCCGTCTGTCAATGACGAGGCGCCCCCGGCACTGAGCATACTAACCAGCATCAGGGTCAGAAAGATTGCCATGGGGTCGTTGCTGCCGGACTCGATCTCAAGGGTGGCGCTGACCCGCTCGTTGAGATGAAGCCCGTGGCCTTGCAGCAGGGAGAAAACGGCCGCCGCATCCGTGGATGAGATGATGGCGCCGATGAGCAGGGCAACCATCCAGTGCAGGTCGAAAACCAGCCAGGCACAAAGCCCTGCCAGTATAGCGGTAATGAACACACCGACTGTGGCCAGCAACAGGGCTGGCTTGAGGCCCACCCGGAAGGTTTCGGCCCGGGTGCGCATACCGCCATCCAGCAGAATCACGGCGAGGGCCAGGTTTCCGATCACGAAAGCCAGTTCGAAGTCATCAAAACGGATGCCGCCGGCCCCGTCTTCACCCATCAACATCCCTACCCCGAGGAATATCAGCAGCACCGGCATGCCCACCCGGCTCGACAGCGGACTGAGCAGGATGCTCATCACGAGCATAGCGGCGCCGATCAGTATGAGGTAGGGATCCATGCACTCTCCAGTCAGGTTATCCGATCAATACCAACGGCTCCGAAAACCCCAGGTACCGTTAGTGCAACAAGGATGTACGTCGGTGGGTATTGCCTGTTTTCACATGCAGGCCTATATTGAGGCCAACGCGGGTGTAGCTCAATGGTAGAGCAGAAGCTTCCCAAGCTTAAGACGAGGGTTCGATTCCCTTCACCCGCTCCA